>NZ_LT594323.1:2703400-4055100 GCF_900089595.1 Micromonospora auratinigra
GACGACCACCTGGAGATCGACGCCGCCGCGCTCCGGCACGGTCAGCGGGGCCTCCAGGGTCAACTCCTCCACCAGGCCGCGGCCGACCTGGTCACCGGCGCGGACGGCGAGCTCCACGAACGCCGTGCCGGGCAGCAGCACCGTGCCGGCCAGCGCGTGGTCGGCCAGCCACGGGTGGGTCCGCAGCGACAGCCGGCCGGTCAGCACGGTGCCGTCGACACCGGCCAGGCCGACCACCGCGCCGAGCAGCGGGTGCGCGGCGGGACGCTGCCCGAGACCCGGCACGTCGCCCGCGCCGGCCGGCGCGTCCAGCCAGAGCCGGCGGCGCTGGAACGGGTACGTGGGCAGGTCGGTGACCCGGGCCCCGGTGGGCGCGAACCAGGCCCGCCAGTCCACCGGCACCCCCCGGGCGTGCAGGGTGGCCAGGGCGGTCAGCAGGGTGGTCGGCTCGTCGCGGCCGGCCCGCAGCACGGGCAGCAGCGCGACCCCGTCGGCGCCGGCGAGGCAGTCCCGGCCCATCGCGGTGAGCACCGCGTCCGGCCCCACCTCCAGGTACGTGGTGACGCCCGCGGCGGCCAGCGTGGCGATGCCGTCGGCGAACCGGACCGCCTCCCGGACGTGCCGCACCCAGTAGGCGGGGGTGCGGATCTCGTCGGGGTCGGCGAGCCGGCCGGTCAGGTTGGACACCACCGGGATCGACGGCGGCGCGAAGGAGAGACCGGCGGCGATCCGGTGGAACTCGGCCAGCATCGGCTCCATGTGCGGCGAGTGGAACGCGTGGCTGACCCGCAGTCGCTTGGTCCGCCGGCCCCGGGCCCGCCAACTCGCGGCGAGCGCGTTGACCGCGTCGTGGTCGCCGGAGACGACCACCGAGGTCGGTCCGTTGACCGCGGCGATGCCCAGTTCGGCGTCCCGGCCGGCCAGTTCGCGGCGCAGCTCCGCCTCGGACGCCTCGACGGCCACCATCGCGCCGTCCTCGCGCATGCCCTGCATCAGCCGGCCCCGGGCGGTGACCAGCGTGGCGGCGTCCGGCAGCGTGAGCACCCCGGCCACGTGGGCCGCGGCGATCTCGCCGATGGAGTGCCCGGCGACCAGGTCGGGGCGGACGCCCCAGGAGGCGAGCAGCCGGAACAGCGCCACCTCGATGGCGAAGAGCGCGCTCTGGCTGTAGACGGTCTGGTCGAGCAGCGCCGCGTCGGCGACGTCCGGCTCGGTGTAGAGCACCTCGCGCAGCGGCCGGTCCAGCTTCGCGTCGAGGTGCGCGCAGACGTCGGCGAACGCGTCGGCGAAGACCGGGTACGCCGCCGCCAGCTCGCGGCCCATGCCGAGACGCTGGGCGCCCTGGCCGGTGAAGAGCAGGGCCAGCTTGCCGGCGCCGGGCGTACCCCGGAGCAGCTCCGGGGTGTCGGCGCCCTCGGCCAGGGCGCGCAGCAGTCGGGCGGCGTCGTCCCCGGCGGGGGCGACCACGACGGCCCGGCGCTCCAGCGCGGCCCGGGTGGTGGCCAGCGAGTACGCCACGTCCAGGCCGGCGCCGGTGTCGGCGATCCGGGCGGCCTGCGCGCACAGCGCCTCCTCGGAGCGGGCGGAGAGCAGCCAGGGCAGCACCGGCGGGGTGAGCACGTCGCCCGCCGGGGCGGCGGCCGGCTGGGTGGCCGGGGCCGCCTCGACGATGACGTGGGCGTTGGTGCCGCTGATGCCGAACGACGAGACGCCCGCCCGGCAGGGCCGCTGCAGGTCCGGCCAGGGCTGCGCCTCGGTGAGCAGCCGGACCGCGCCGGCCGACCAGTCCACCTGCGGCGACGGCTCGTCGGCGTGCAGGGTGCGCGGCAACGTCCCGTGGCGCATCGCGAGCACCATCTTGATCACGCCAGCCACGCCGGCCGCGCCCTGGGTATGCCCGATGTTCGACTTGATCGAGCCCAGCCACAGTGGCCGGTCCTCGGGCCGGTCCTGGCCGTACGTGGCCAGCAGGGCCTGGGCCTCGATCGGATCACCCAGCGTGGTGCCGGTGCCGTGCGCCTCGACCAGGTCCACCTCGTCCGGGGTGACGGCCGCGGCGGCCAGCGCCGCCCGGATCACCCGCTGCTGGGCGGGGCCGTTGGGCGCGGTCAGCCCGTTGGACGCGCCGTCCTGGTTGATCGCCGAGCCGCGGACCACCGCGAGCACCTGGTGGCCGAGGCGCTGCGCGTCGGAGAGCCGCTCCAGCAGCAGCATGCCGGCGCCCTCGGACATGCCGGTGCCGTCGGCCCGCGCCGAGAACGACTTGCAGCGGCCGTCCTGGGCCAGGCCCCGCTGGAGGCTGAAGTCGACGAAGGTGTCCGGCTTGGCCATCACCGTCACGCCGCCGGCCAGCGCCAGCTCGCACTCGCCGGAGCGCAGCGCCTGCACGGCCAGGTGGATCGCGACCAGCGACGACGAGCAGGCGGTGTCGACGCTGACCGCCGGCCCCTCCAGCCCGAGGGTGTACGAGATGCGCCCGGAGGCGACGCTGGCCATGCTGCCGTTGCCGACGTAGCCGGCGAGTTCGTCGGGGACGCTGGCCAGCCGGCTGCCGTAGTCGTGGTACATCACGCCGGTGAAGACGCCGGTGGGGCTGCCCTTGAGCGCGATGGGGTCGATCCCGGCCCGCTCCAGCACCTCCCACGAGGTCTCCAGCAGCAGCCGCTGCTGCGGATCCATCGCCACCGCCTCGCGCGGGCCGATGCCGAAGAAGTCCGGGTCGAAGTCGGCCGCGTCGTAGAGGAAGCCGCCCTCGAGCGAGTAGGTGCGGCCGGGCCTGCCGGGCTCCGGGTCGTAGAGGTGGTCGAGGTCCCAACCCCGGTCGGTGGGGAAGCCGCCGATCGCGTCCCGCTCGTCGGCCAGCAGTTGCCACAGCTCCTCGGGACTGCGTACGCCGCCGGGGAAGCGGCAGCTCATCGCCACGATGGCGACCGGCTCGTCGGCGACCGGGCGGGGTGCGCCGGCCGGCCGTACCTCGACCGGAGCGCCGAGGATCGCTTCGTGCAGGTGACCGGCGAGCGCGGTGGGGTTCGGGTAGTCGAAGACCAGGGTGGCCGGCAGCCGCAGCCCGGTCGCCGTGTTGAGCCGGTTGCGCAGCTCCACCGCGGCCAGCGAGTCGAAACCCAGTTCCTTGAACGCCCGGGCCGGTTCGACGGCGGTCGGGCTGTCGTGGCCGAGCACCGCCGCGACGTTGGCCCGGACCAGGTCGAGCAGCACCCGGTGCTGGTCGTCGGCGGCCAGCGCGGCGAGTTGCCGGTGCAGGCCGGAGCCGGTGGCCGGGGCGCCGCCGCCGGCCGCGCGACGGGCCGGGAGCCGGATCAGGCCCCGGAACAGGGCGGGCAGCGCCTGCCCCTGGGCGCGCAGCGCGGCGGTGTCGAGCCGGATCGGCACCAGCAGCGCCTCGTCCGCGCCGACGGCGGCGTCGAGCAGGGCGAGGCCCTGCGCGGAGCTGAGCGGCAGCACGCCGGAACGGGCCATCCGGGCCACGTCGGTCTCGTCGAGGTGCGCGGTCATTCCGCTGCGCTGCTCCCAGAAGCCCCAGGCCAGGGCGACCGCCGGCAGGCCGAGGCTGCGGCGGTGCGCGGCGAGCGCGTCGAGGAAGACGTTGGCGGCGGCGTAGTTGCCCTGCCCGGCCCCGTCGACCGTGCCGGCGGCGGAGGAGAAGAGCACGAACGCGGCGAGGTCCCGGTCGCGGGTCAGCTCGTGCAGGTGCCAGGCCGGGTCGGCCTTGGCCCGCCACACCGTGTCGAGCTGGGCGGGGGTGAGGCCGGCGAGCAGCCCGTCGTCGAGGACACCGGTGGTGTGCACCACGGCCGCCAGGTCCGGGAGCCCGTCGAGCAGGGCGGCGACCGCGTCCCGGTCGGCCATGTCGCAGGCGGCCACGGTGACGGTCGCGCCGAGCCCGGTCAGCTCGTCGCGCAGCTCGGCCGCGCCGGGCGCGTCGAGGCCGCGCCGGGAGGTGAGCACCAGGTCGCGGACACCGTGCGTGCCGACCAGGTGCCGGGCCACCAGCGCACCGAGCACGCCGGTGCCGCCGGTGACCAGCACGGTGCCGGCCCCCGGCCAGGCCGCCGGGGCGCCGGTCGCCCGGGCCAGCCGGGGTACGCGGACCTGGCCGTCGCGCAGGGACAGTTCCGGCTCGCCGGTGCCGACCGCGGCGAGGATCTCCTCGACCGGGGTCTCCGGGGCCGCGTCGACGAGGACGAACTGGCCCGGGTGCTCGGCCTGGGCGGCGCGGACCAGACCCCAGACCGGGGCCTGGGTCAGGTCGGTGCCGCCGTCGACCGCGCCGTGGGTGACCACGACCAGCCGGGCGGCGGCCTGATCCGGGTCGGCCAGCCAGGACTGGAGCATGGCCAGGGTCTCCCCCGCCGTGGCGCGGGCGGCGGTGGCCGGGTCGGCGTCGCCGGCCGGGGTGACCGGCGCGAGCACCACGTCGGGTACGCCGAGACCCAGCCCCTCCAGGTAGCCCCACGACTCGGTGGCGGTGCCGGTCGGCACGGCGGTCCAGTCGACCCGGTACAGGTCGCCGTCGGTGGCGGTGGCCGCGGTGAGCTGCACCGGGCGGGAGATCAGCGAGCCGACGACGGCGACCGGCGTACCGGTGGGGTCGGCGAGGTGCAGGGTGGCGGCCTCCGGCCCGGCGGCGGTGACCTTCACCCGCAGCGCGGTGGCGCCGGTGGCGTGCAGGGTCACGTCGGTCCACGCGAACGGCAGGTACGGCGGCCGGCCCGCCGCCACCGGCTCACCGATCCCGACCGCCTGCAACGCCGCGTCCAGCAACGCCGGGTGCAACCCGAAACGGGCCGCGTCGCCCTGCGCCTCCTCCGGCAGGGCCACCTCGGCGTACACCTCGTCACCGAGACGCCAGGCGGCCTGCACACCCTGGAACACCGGACCGTACTCGTAACCCTGGGAGATCAACTCGTCGTAGAGCCCGGCGGTCGGCACCGGCACCGCCCCCGACGGCGGCCACGCCACCAGGTCGAAGCCGGCGGCGCCGGTGGCGGCGGTGAGGGTGCCGGTGGCGTGCCGGGTCCAGCCCTCGGTGTGCTCGGGTCGGGAGTGCACGGTGACCGCGCGCCGGCCGGCGTCGTCCGCGCCGAGCAGCAGCTGGACCTGCACCGCGCCCTGACCGGGCAGGAGCAGCGGGGCGTGCAGGGTCAGCTCCTCCAGATGCCCGAGGCCGACGTGGTCACCGGCGTGCAGCACGAGTTCGACGAAGCCGGTGCCGGGCAGCAGCACCGTGCCGTTGACCGCGTGGTCGGCCAGCCACGGGTGGGCGTCGAGGCAGAGCCGGCCGGTGTAGAGCACCTCACCGGACTCGGCCATCGACACCGCCGCGCCCCAGAGCGGGTGACCGGCCGAGCCGAGGCCGGCGGAGGCCAGGTCGGCGGCGCCGCCGGTGGCGTCGAGCCAGTAGCGGCGGCGCTGGAACGGGTACGTGGGCAGCGGCACCTCGCCGCGCGGGCGGGCCGGCAGGGCCGGGGCCCAGTCGACCGGCACCCCACGGGTGAACGCCTCGCCCAGCGAGGTGAGCCAGCGGCGCAGTCCGCCCTCGTCGCGGCGCAGCGAGCCGATCGCGGCGATCTCGACGCCGGCGTCGGCGGCGGTCTCCTCGACACCCATGGTGAGCACCGGATGGGCGCTGCACTCCAGGAACACCCGCATCCCGGCGTCGAGCAGGTGACGGGTGGTCTGCTCGAATCGGACGGTCTGCCGCAGGTTGGCGTACCAGTAGGCGGCGTCGAGGCCGGTGGTGTCCAGCACCTGGCCGGTGACGGTGGACCAGAACGGCACGGTCGAGGCGCGCGGGGTCAGGTCGGCCAGCACCTGGGCCAGCCGCTGTTCGATCAGCTCCACCTGCGCGGAGTGCGAGGCGTAGTCCACGTTGACCCGCTTGGCACGGACGCCCTCGGCGGCCAGCGTGGCGACCAGGTCGTCGACCGCGTCCGGGTCGCCGGAGACCACCACCGAGGAGGTGCCGTTGACGGTGGCCAGCGAGACGCGGCCGGCGTAGCCGGCGAGCCGCTGAGCGGCCTGGGCCTCGGGCAGGCCGACCGACGCCATCGCGCCCCTGCCGGCCAGGTCCTCGGCGATCGCCAGGCTCCGCAACGCCACCACCGCCGCACCGTCGCGCAACGACAACCCACCCGCCACCACAGCGGCGGCGATCTCACCCTGCGAATGACCGATCACCGCATCCGGCTCCACACCGTACGCCCGCCACAGGCCGGCCAGCGAGACCATCACCGCCCACAACACCGGCTGCACCACGTCCACCCGGTCCAGCGACGGCGCGCCCTCGACCCCGCGCAGCACGTCGGACAACCGCCAGTCCACGAACTCCGACAACGCCGCACCAGACTCACCGATCCGCTCCGCGAAGACCGGCGACGAGCCGAGCAACTCCACCGCCATCCCGACCCACTGCGACCCCTGACCCGGGAAGACGAAGACGGTGCCGGCGCCACCCTGGAGCAGGGCCGGCACCGGGGCACCGGCGGCCAGCGCGTCCGTGCCGGTCAGCAGGTCGGCGACGTCACCGACGACGACGGCCCGGCGCTCCAGCGCGGCCCGTCCCTTCGCCAGCGCGTACGCGAGCGCGCCGGGCGCGGCCACCCCGGTCCGGGCGGCCGCGCCGAGCTGGGCGGCCTGGGCGCGCAGCGCCTCCTCGGTCTTCGCGGACAGCACCCAAGGCAGGACCGCCGGGGTGGGCGTCTCCTCGGCCACCGGCTCGACCGGCGGGGCCTGCTCCACGATGACGTGCGCGTTGGTGCCGCTGATGCCGAACGACGAGACGCCCGCCCGGCGCGGCCGGTCCCGCTCGGGCCACGGCTGCGGCTCCTGCAACAGCCGGACCGCGCCGGCCGACCAGTCGACCTGCGGCGACGGCTCGTCGGCGTGCAGGGTCTGCGGCAGCAGCCCGTGGCGCATCGCGAGCACCATCTTGATCACGCCGGCCACACCGGCCGCACCCTGGGTGTGCCCGATGTTCGACTTGATCGAGCCCAGCCAGAGCGGCCGGTCCTCCGGCCGGCCCTGCCCGTACGTGGCGATCAGCGCCTGCGCCTCGATCGGGTCGCCGAGCGTGGTGCCGGTGCCGTGCGCCTCCACCGCGTCGACCTCGGTCGCCGGGATCCCGCCGGCCGAGGCGAGGGCCTGCCGGATCACCCGCTGCTGCGACGGCCCGTTCGGCGCGGTCAGCCCGTTCGACGCGCCGTCCTGGTTGGTGGCCGAGCCGCGGATCACCGCGAGCACCTGGTGGCCGTTGGCGCGGGCGTCGGAGAGCCGCTCCAGCAGCAGCAGGCCCGCGCCCTCACCCCAGCCGGTGCCGTCGGCGTCGGCGGAGAACGACTTCGACCGGCCGTCCTTCGCCAGGCCCCGCTGGCGGCTGAAGTCGATAAAGGTGTCCGGGGTGGACATCACCGTCACGCCACCCGCGAGGGCCAGGCTGCACTCCCCCGCCCGCAGCGCCTGCACCGCCAGGTGGATCGCCACCAGCGACGACGAGCACGCCGTGTCGATGGAGACCGCCGGGCCCTCCAGGCCCAGCGTGTACGCCACCCGGCCGGAGACGATGCTGGCCAGGCTGCCGTTGCCCAGGTAGCCGGCCAGCTCGTCGGGCACCTGGTGCAGCCGCAGCGCGTAGTCGTGGTACATCACGCCGGCGAAGACGCCGGTCGGGCTGCCCTTGAGCGAGGTGGGGTCGATCCCGGCCCGCTCCAGCACCTCCCACGAGGTCTCCAGCAGCAGCCGCTGCTGCGGGTCCATCGCCACCGCCTCGCGCGGGCTGATCCCGAAGAAGTCGGCGTCGAAGTCGGCCGCGTCGTAGAGGAAGCCGCCCTCCATGGAGTACGTCTTCCCGGCCTTGCCGGGCTCCGGGTCGTACATGCCGGCCAGGTCCCAGCCCCGGTCGGTGGGGAACGGCGACACCGCGTCGGTGCCGTTCTCCAGCAGCTCCCAGAGCTGCTCGGGGGTGGCCACCCCGCCCGGGAAGCGGCAGCTCATCGCCACGATCGCGATCGGCTCCCGGGTGAACCCGGTGAGCACCGGCTCCGGCCCGGCCGGCTGCGCGTCGGTGCCGAGGACGGTGCCGACCAGGTACTCGGCCAGCGCCGCCGGGGTCGGGTAGTCGAAGACCAGGGTGGCCGGCAGCCGCAGCCCGGTCGCCGCGTTGAGCCGGTTGCGCAGCTCCACCGCGGCCAGCGAGTCGAAGCCGAACTCGGTGAACGCCCGGCGCGGCTCGATCGCGTCGGCGCTGTCGTGGCCGAGCACCGCGGCGACGTGCGCCCGGACCAGGTCGACGGTGAGCCGGTCCCGTTCGGCCGGGGTGAGCCCGGCGAACTGCCGGGCCAGGCCCGCCTCGGCCGGGCCGGCCGCCTGCGCGGCGCGCCGGGCCGGCAGCGGCACCAGGGCGCGCAGCAGCGCCGGCACCCCCTCCGGCCGGTTGCGCAGCGCGGCCAGGTCGACCCGGATCGGCGCGAGGACCGGCTCGTCGACGCCGAGCGCGGCGTCCAGCAGGGCCAGGTTCTCCGCCGGGGTGAGGCCGGGCATGCCGGAGCGGTCGATCCGCTGCCGCGCGGCGGTGTCCAGGGCCGCACCCATGCCCGCGTCGCCGGTCCAGAGACCCCAGGTCAGCGCCACGGCGGGGCGGCCGGCGGCGCGCCGGGCGGTGGCCAGGGCGTTGAGGGTGGCGTTGGCGGCGGCGTAGTTGCCCTGCCCGGCGCAGTCCAGCAGGCTGGCCAGCGAGGAGAAGAGCACGAACGCGGTCAGGTCGGCGTCGCGGGTCAGCTCGTCGAGGTGCACCGCGCCGTCCAGCTTGGCCCGCAGCACCGTGTCCAGCCGGTCCGGGGTCAGCGAGCCGATCACGCCGTCGTCGACGATGCCGGCCGCGTGCACGACCGCGCGCAGCGGCCGGTCGGCGGGGACGGTGGCGAGCAGCGCGGCCAGCGCGTCCCGGTCGGCGGCGTCGCAGGCGGCCAGCTCGACGGTCGCGCCGGCCGCCGCCAGCTCCGCGCGCAGCTCGGCCGCGCCGGGCGCGTCCGGCCCGCGCCGGCTGGTCAACAGCAGGTGGCGTACGCCGTGGGTGCTGGCCAGGTGCCGGGCGACGTGCGCGCCGAGGCCGCCGGTACCACCGGTGACCAGGACGGTGCCGTCGGTCGGCCAGCCACCACCGGTGTCCTCGCCGGTGGCCACCCGGACCAGCCGGGGCACACCGATCTCCCCGTCGCGCAGTCGCAGCTCCGGCTCGTCGGTGGCCAGCGCGGCGGCCAGCAGCGGGGTCGGGGCGTCGCCGAGCCGGACCGTGACGAACCGGTCCGGGTTCTCCGTCTGCGCGGCCCGGACCAGGCCCCACACCGCCTCGGTGGCGAGGTCGTCGACGCGGCTGACGAAGGCCAGCCGGGTGCCGGCGAGTCGGGCGTCGGCCAGCCAGGTCTGGAGCACGGCCAGCGCGGCGGCGGTGACGGCGCGCACCTCCCCGGCGGGCACGCCGACGAACGCCCACTCGGGGGCGGTGGCACCGGCGTCGATCGCGGCGCCCAGGGCGGCCGGGTCGGCGTACGGCACCGCCCCGCCGATCCGCTCGTCGCCGAGGACCGCCCAGCGCGGCGTGCCGGTGGGGGCGGCCCGGTGGCCGAGCGTCGTCCACTCCGGCCGGAACAGCCGCTCGTGGTAGCCGCCCCGGGCCGCGCTGAGCTGGGCGGTGGAGACCGGGCGGGAGACGAACGAGCGCACCGAGGCGACCGGCGCGCCGGTGCCGTCGGCCAGGGTCACCGACACGCTGTCCCCGGCGGCGGGGGCGATCCGGACCCGCACCTCGGCCGCGCCGGTGGCGTGCAGGGTCACGTCGTTCCAGGCGAACGGGATGCGGACCTCGTCGTCGGCCGGCTGGTCGCGGCGGGCCGCGTCGATGGCGTGCAGCGCGGCGTCCAGCACCGCCGGGTGCAGGCCGAACGCGGCCGCGTCGGCGCGGCTCCCGGCGGGCAGCGCGACCTCGGCGTACACCTCGGGGCCGCGCTTCCAGACGGCGCGCAGGCCCTGGAAGACCGGGCCGTAGCCGTAGCCCTGCCCGGCCAGCTCGGGGTAGATACCGGCCAGGTCGACCGGCTGCGCGCCGGGCGGCGGCCACTCGGTGAGCGGCTGTCCGGCGTCGGCGGCCGCGCGGGCGAGGAAGCCGCTGACGTGCCGGGTCCAGAGCTGCTCGTCCGGTCCGTCCGGGCGGGAGTACACGGCGACCGGGCAGCGGCCGGCCGGGTCGGGCGCGCCGACGACCACCTGGAGGGCGACGCCGCGCTCGTCCAGCGCCAGCGGGGCCTCCAGGGTGAGCTCCTCCACGGTGGCGCAGCCGACCTGGTCACCGGCGCGCACGGCGAGTTCGACGAAGGCGGTGCCGGGCAGCAGCGCGACGCCGGAGATGGTGTGGTCGGCCAGCCACGGGTGGCTGCGCAGCGACACCCGGCCGGTGAGCACCACCCCGTCGCCGCCGGCCAGGCCGACCACCGCGCTCACCAGGGGGTGACCGGCGGCGAGCTGGCCGAAGCCGGTCGCGTCGGCGGTGCCGCCGCCGGACGGCAGCCAGAACCGGCGGCGCTGGAAGGCGTACGTGGGCAGGGCGGTACGGCGGGCGCCGCGGCCGGCGAAGAACGCCGCCCAGTCGACCGGCACCCCGCGCACGTGGGCGCGGGCCACGGCGGTGAGCACGGCGGTCTCCTCGTCCTGCCCGGCGCGCAGCACCGGGGCGAAGACCGCGTCGGCGTCCTCGGGCAGGCAGCCGGGGCCCATCGCGGAGAGCACCGCGTCGGGGCCGAGTTCGAGGAAGGTGCCGATCCCCTCGTCGGCCATGGCGGTCACCGCGTCGGCGAAGCGGACGCTGTCGCGCACGTGCCGCACCCAGTACTCGGGGTCGCCGAGCTCACCGGCGAGCACCGGCGCGCCGGTCACCGTGGAGACGATCGGGATCGCCGGCGGGTGGTACGTGAGCACCTGCGCGAGCCGCCGGAACTCGGCGAGCATCGGCTCCATCAGCGGCGAGTGGAAGGCGTGGCTGACCCGCAGCCGCTTGGTCTTGTGTCCCTCGGCGGCGAGCGCGGCGACGACCTCCAGCACCGCGTCCTCGTCGCCGGAGACGACCACCGACGCCGGCCCGTTCACCGCCGCCAGGCCCACCTCGGCCTCCCGACCGGCGAGCAGCGGCCGGACCTGCTCCTCGGTGGCCCGCACCGAGATCATCGCGCCGGCGGGCGGGAGCTGCTGCATGAGCCGGCCCCGCGCGGCGACCAGGAGCGCGGCGTCCTCCAGCGAGAGCACCCCGGCCACGTGCGCGGCGGCCAGCTCGCCGATCGAGTGGCCGGCGAGCAGGTCGGGGCGGACGCCCCAGGAGGCCAGCAGCCGGAACAGCGCCACCTCGACGGCGAACAGGGCGCACTGGGTGTAGGCCGTCCGGTCGAGCAGCGCCGCCTCGGCGGAGTCCGGCTCGGCGAAGAGCACGTCCGCCAGCGGCACGTCCAGTTGCAGGTCCAGCCAACCGCAGGCGTCGTCGAACGCGGCGGCGTAGACCGGGTACGTGCGGTACAGCTGCCGGCCGGCGCCGAGACGCTGGCTGCCCTGGCCGGTGAAGAGGAGACCGAGCCCGCCGCCGGTGACCTGCCCGACGTGCGTGCCGGGCCGGCTGTCGCCCTCGGCGAGAGCCGCGAGGTCGTCCAGCGCCGTCGCCCGGTCGCCGGTGACCAGCACCGCCCGGTGCTCCAGCGCGCCCCGGGTGGTGGCCAACGCGTACGCGACGTCCAGCAGTTCCGGTTCGGCGGTGGCCACGGCGGCGTGCAGCGCGGCGGCCTGGCCGCGCAGCGCGTCCCCGGTGCGGCCGGAGAGCACCACCGGCAGCACCTCGCTGGACAGCTGCGGCACGTCGGGTACGGGTTCCCCGCCGGCCGCCGGGGGTTCCTCCACGATGACGTGCGCGTTGGTGCCGCTGACCCCGAACGAGGACACGCCGGCCCGGCGCGGCCGGTCGGCGCCGGCCGCCCAGTCGCGGGCCTCGGTGAGCAGCGCGACCGTGCCGGCGGACCAGTCCACGTCGGGGGTGGGCGCGTCGACGTGCAGGGTGCGCGGCAGCATCCGGTGCCGCATCGCCATCAGCACCTTGATCACCCCGGCCACCCCGGCGGCGGCCTGCGCATGCCCGATGTTCGACTTGAGCGAGCCGAGCCAGAGCGGCCGCTCGGCGGGACGCTCCCGGCCGTACGTGGCGATGATCGCCTGCGCCTCGATCGGGTCGCCGAGCCGGGTGCCGGTGCCGTGCGCCTCGACCAGGTCGACGTCGCCGGGCTCGACCCCGGCGGCGGCCAGCGCCTGCAGGATGACCCGCTGCTGGGACGGCCCGTTCGGGGCGGTCAGCCCGTTCGACGCGCCGTCCTGGTTGATCGCCGAACCGCGGATCAGGCCGAGCACCGGGTGGCCGTTGCGACGGGCGTCGCTGAGCCGCTCCAGCACCAGGATGCCGACGCCCTCGGCCCAGCCGGTGCCGTCGGCGGCGGCCGCGAACGGCTTGCACCGCCCGTCCGGGGCCAGCCCGCGCTGGCGGCTGAACGCGGTGAACGCGCCCGGGTGCACCATCACCGTCACGCCGCCGGCCAGCGCGGTGCTGCACTCCCCCCGCTGCACCGCCTGGCAGGCCAGGTGCAGGGCGACCAGCGAGCCGGAGCAGGCGGTGTCCACGGTCAGCGTCGGCCCCTCGAACCCGAAGCTGTACGCCAGCCGGCCGGACACGACGCTCGGCGCGTTGCCGGTGAGCAGGTAGCCGTCCAGGCCCTCCGGGGCCTCGTGCAGCCGGGGCCCGTACTCCTGCGGCTCGGCGCCGATGAAGACGCCGGTCTGGCTGCCGCGCAGCGTCGCCGGGTCGATGCCGGCGTCCTCCAGCGCCTCCCAGGCGGTCTCCAGCACCAGCCGCTGCTGCGGGTCCATGGTCAGCGCCTCGCGCGGGCTGATGCCGAAGAAGTCCGCGTCGAACTCGGCCGCGCCCTCCAGGAACCCGCCCTGGCGCACGTACGTCTTGCCCGGCGTGCCCGGGTCGGGGTCGTAGAGGCCGTCGACGTCCCAGCCGCGATCGGTCGGGAAATCGGAGATGACGTGCCGCTCCTCGGCCACCAGCCGCCACAGCGCGTCGGCGGAGGTGCTGTGGCCGGGGTAGCGGCAGCCGATGCCGACCACCGCGATCGGCTCCTCCTCCTCGGCGGGACGGCGCAGCGCGACGGCGGCCGGCGCGGGCGCCGACCCGCCACCGAGCACCGACCGCAGCAGCCGCCCGACGGCCACCGGGGTGGGGTGGTCGAAGACCAGGGTCACCGGCAGGTCGAGGCCGGTCACGGCGGCGAGCCGGCGGTGCAGCTCGACCGCGGCGAGCGAGTCGAAACCGAGGTCGCGGAAGGGCCGGCCCGGCTCCACGGCGTCCGGGGCGTCCGGCAGCACCGCCCGCAGCACCTCGCGGGCCTGCTCGCGGACCAGCGCGGTGAGCGCCCGGTCCTGCTCGTCGGCCGTGCGGCCCTCCAGCCGCCGCCGCAGGGCCGACAGCGCGTCGGTGGCGGCGGCGGGGTTCACGGACTCGCTCATGGCACGCTCCACTAAATCTCCGGGTTCGGCGCCCGGGTCGGTGTGTCGGCTTCGGCGCGGGACAGGGGCGAGGCCGCCGCGGCCGGTGAGGGGGGATCACCGGACGCGACGGCCTCGGCGACCGGTCGGGTCACCGGTCGGAACTCAGAACGGTCACTCCTCGGGCGCGAGCAGCACGCCGGAGGCGGCGTCGCGCACCGTGATCGCGGACATCGGACACATGTCGGCGGCGTCGATGACCGCGTCGTCCGGATCGGTCTGCGGGGCCAGCGCCGCGGCCTTGCCGTCGCGGATCTCGATCTGGCGGGGCGCCGCGCCGGCGCAGACCCCGGTGCCGATGCAGGCCTCGCGGTCCACGTCGACCGTCCAGCGGGTGGCCACGGCGGTCACCAGGCCACCATCAGCTTGTTCGGGCCGCGCACCAGCAGGCCGGACTTCCACGCCACCCCGGCGTCCCCGTCGGCCAGCCGCAGCTCGGGGAACCGGTCCAGCACGGTGTACAGCGCCACCTGGAGCTCCATCCGGGCCAGCTGCGCACCCAGGCAGTGGTGCGGGCCGTGGCCGAAGGCGACGTGCGGGTTCTGCTCCCGGCGGAAGTCGAAGCTCTCCGGGTTGTCGAAGATCTCCGGGTCCCGGTTCGCGCCCGGCAGCGAGACCAGCACCGGCTCGCCGGCCCGGACGGTGACGCCGCTGAGCTCGACGTCCTCCACCGCGTACCGGGGGAACATCGCGCCCGGGTTGAGCGGGATCATCCGCAGCAGCTCCTCCACGGCCGCCGGCACCAGGGTGCGGTCGGCGCGCAGCTGGGCCAGCAGCTCGGGTCGGGTGAGCAGCGCGTAGACGAAGTTCGGGATGTGCGTGGAGACGGTCTCCACGCCGGTCAGCAGCAGGCCGACGCCGGCGATGGAGAGCAGCTCCTGCTCGGTCAGCCGGTCACCCTCGTCACGCGCCTTGACCAGCGCGCCGAGCAGGTCGTCGGTGGGCTCCGCGCGGCGCTGGGCGACCAGCTTGCCCATGTAGCCGAAGAGCTGCTCGGCGAAGACCATCGGGTCGGCGGTGGTGTTGGTCAGCCCTTCGGTCCAGATCCGGAACTGGGCCCGGTCCTCGAACGGCACGCCCAACAGCTCGCAGATCACCGTGATCGGGTATGGCAGGGCGAACTGCTCGACCAGGTCACCCGGGGAGCCCGCGGCGAGCATCGCGTCGACGTACTCGCCCGCGATGCGCTGGGCGCCCTCGCGCATCTCGTTGACCCGGCGCGCGGTCAGCGCCTTGCCGGCGAGCTTGCGCAGCCGGGTGTGGTCCGGCGGGTCGAGGCCGATGATGCCCTCGTAGGTCATCTCCTCGCGGGTACGCGGCTGGTCCTTGCCCTGCGCCGCGGCCCGGCTGAAGCGCGGGTCGGTGAGCACGGTCTTGACGTCCTCGTACCGGGTCGCCAGCCAGGACACCTCGCCGTAGGGCAGCTTCACCCGGGCCAGCGGCTCGGTGGCGCGCAGCTCGGCGTACGCCGGGTCGATGTCGATCCCCGGTTTCTCGGCGAACGGGTAGCGGCGGATCTCCTGATCGATCGTCACGGGACACTCCTCGGGTCGCACCGGGCACAGGCAACGGCGCTGTCGATGTCTTCCGGCCACTTCGTGCGGTACGCAGCGGCCCGGACGCCGCGCCGGGGCACCGCCCGGACCAGGCGTCAGATACGTAATCAGGAAAGGAAATCCACCTACACCCCCGTGCCGCCCCTAGCCGCCCCCTACCGGAATCGGTAAGGGCGGCACTGGGGTGCGGTTAGGGGTCCGCTCGTACGCGCCGCCACTAGCCTCGGGTCGAGGCAAACGCGCTGTCGAACGCCGAGCGAATCTCGCGGGCGCGCACCGGTGATTGAGTCACGCCACGTCGGTGGGCGCAACCCCCATGGAGGATGGTTGATGTCCCTGCTCGTTTCCACGACCGTCGACCCGGGACGGTTCCATTCGTTCGGGCCGCACCACATCGACGAACTGGGCAGCCGGTACGGATTGTCGGCCGACAATGTGCAGGCGATCCGCACCATTTCCCAGGTGCTGCCGTTCCGGGTCAACGAGTACGTGCTGTCGCACCTCGTCGACTGGGACCGGATCCCGGACGACCCGATCTTCCGGCTGGTGTTCCCGCAGCGCGGCATGCTCGCCGCCGACGACGAACGCCGCCTCGGCGAGCTGCTGCGCGCCGGCGACCGCAAGGAGCTGCGCGCGCAGGTGGCCCGGATCCGGGCCGGACTCAACCCGCACCCGTCCGGGCAGCAGCAGCACAACGTGCCCACGCTGGACGGCGTGGAGCTGCC
This sequence comes from Micromonospora auratinigra, assembly GCF_900089595.1. Taxonomy (GTDB): domain Bacteria; phylum Actinomycetota; class Actinomycetes; order Mycobacteriales; family Micromonosporaceae; genus Micromonospora; species Micromonospora auratinigra. The sequence goes on from NZ_LT594323.1 coordinate 2,719,329, forward strand.
CGGCATGCAGCACAAGTACCGGGAGACGGTGCTGTACTTCCCGCAGCAGGGGCAGACCTGCCACGCGTACTGCACCTACTGCTTCCGCTGGGCCCAGTTCGTCGGCGACGCCGACCTGCGCTTCGCCGCGCCCGGCCCGGAGCAGCTCGTCAGCTACCTGCACCGGCACCCGGCGGTGACCGACGTGCTGGTCACCGGCGGCGACCCGATGATCATGTCGACCGAGCGGCTGCGCAGCCACCTGGAGCCGCTGCTGCGGGTGGACACCGTACGCACCATCCGGATCGGCACGAAGTCGGTGGCGTACTGGCCGTACCGGTTCGTCTCCGACAGCGACGCCGACGACCTGCTGCGCCTGTTCGAGCAGATCGTCGCCACCGGCCGCACGGTGGCGGTGATGGCGCACTTCAGCCACCCGCGCGAGCTGGCCACCGAGGTCGCCGGCCGGGCCATCGCCCGGATCCGGGCCACCGGCGCGGTGGTCTACTGCCAGGCCCCGCTGATCCGCTACGTCAACGACGACCCGCGCGTCTGGACCGAGATGTGGCGGGCCGAGCTGGCCGTCGGCGCGGTCCCCTACTACCTGTTCGTGGAGCGCGACACCGGTCCCCGGGACTACTTCCAGGTGCCGCTGACCCGGGCCGCGGACATCTTCCGCACCGCGTACCAGCAGCTGCCCGGCCTGGCCCGGACGGTGCGCGGGCCGGTCATGTCGGCCACCCCCGGCAAGGTGCTGGTCGACGGCGTCGAGCGCACCCCGCACGGCGACTTCTTCCAGCTGCGGCTGATCCAGGCCCGCGACCCCCGGCTCGTCGGCCGCCCGTTCCGGGCCCGCTGGTCGCCGGCGGCCGCCTGGCTGAGCGACCTGGAGCTGGACCCGGCCGCGCCGGCCGACATCCTCGCCGCGGTGGGACCGAGCGCCGCCCGCACCGAGGCCACCGTCACCGCCTGAGGCGGCACCGACCCGAAGGGAGCTGGCGATGGCCGGCCGGACAATATCCCCCAACCTCGCGCTCGACCAGCTGGTCCAGGAACGGATCGCCGCCGGCGAGTCCATCGTGCACCTGGGTTTCGGGGAGTCGCGCCTGCCGGTCTTCGGGCCGCTGAAGGAGCGGCTCGCCGAGGGCGCGGACCGCAACGCGTACGGACCGGTGGTCGGGGACCCGGCGACCCGGGCGGCGGTGGCCGGCTACTTCGCCCGGCGCCGGCTGCCCACCGACGCGGAACAGGTGATCGTGGCGCCCGGTAGCAAGCCGCTGCTGATGGCGCTGCAACTGGTCGCCGGCGGTGACACCCTGGTCGCCCTGCCGAGCTGGGTCACCTACGCCCCGCAGGCCCGGCTGGCCGGCAAGACCGTGCTCGGGGTGCCGATCCCCGCCTCGTGCGGCGGGGTGCCCGACCCGGCGGCGCTGCGCGAGACGATCCGCGCCGCCCGGGTGCTCGGCCACGACCCGAAGATCCTGGTCCTCACCTCGCCGGACAACCCGACCGGCACGTACGCCCCGGACGACCTGGTCCGCGAGCTGTGCGCGATCGCCGAGGAGGAGGACCTGCTGATCGTCTCGGACGAGATCTACCGGGACATCCTGCACACCCCCGGCACGGACCTGCTCAGCCCGGCCGAGGTGGCCCCGCGCCGGACCGTGGTGATCACCGGGCTGAGCAAGAGCCTGGCGCTGGGCGGCTGGCGGATCGGCGCGGCCCGGTTCCCGGCCGGGCCGGCCGGTGAGCGGCTGCGCGCCGACGTCGCCTCGGTGGCCAGCGAGATCTGGTCCACCCTGGCCGGACCGATGCAGGCCGTCGCCGGGTACGCCTTCGCCGAGCCGCCGGAGGTGCGCGAGCGGCTCGCCGCCGACGCCGCCCTGCACGGCGCGGTCGCCGCGGCGGTGCACCGGATCATGGTGGACGCGGGCGCGACCTGCCGGCCGCCGACCGGCGCGTTCTACGTCTACCCGGACTTCGCCCCGCTGCGCGGGCCCCTCGCGGAGCAGGGCGTCACCGACGGCGCGTCGCTGCAACGCCACCTGCTGGAGGAGCTGGGCGTCGCGGTGCTCTCCGGGCACCACTTCGGCGACCGGCCGGAGGCGCTGCGGTTCCGCGCCGCGACCAGCATGCTCTACGGCGCCACCCCGGCCGAGCAGCGCGCGACGCAGCAGGCCGCCGACCCGCTCGCCGTGCCGCACGTCGCCGACGCGCTGACCCGCCTCGAGCAGGCCCTCGCCAAGCTCCCCCGCTGACAAGGACACCGAGATGACCAGCGCCATCGTCTTCCCCGGCATGGGACCGTGCGACTTCCGCGACGTCGCGAAGTTCATGCTCGTCAACCCGTACGCCCGCGAGCTGCTGGGCGCGGCGAGCGACGCCCTCGACTACGACCTGTTCGACCACTACCGGGACAGCGCCAGCGACTACTCCGAGTACGCCCAGGTCGCCTTCCTGGTCAACTGCCTGGCCCTGGCCCGGTGGGCGGAGCGGGCGCTGGACCTGCGCCCCGATCTGATCGCCGGGCCCAGCTTCGGCGGCAAGGCCGCGGCGGTGCACAGCGGCGCGCTGGACTTCGCCGCCGCGGTGCGGCTGACCGCGCAGCTGTCCCGGATCGAGACCGAGTACTTCGCCCGGGAGCAGCGGGGCGTGGTCACCATGTCCTTCGTCCGCACCCCCGAGGAGCGGCTCGCGGAACTGCTCGCCGAGCTGGACGAGGCCGGCGAGTGGTACGAGATCTCCTGCTACGTGGACACCGACTTCTGGATGCTGTCGCTGCACGAGGGGCGCACCGACTGGCTGGCCCAGCGGTTGCGCGCGGTCGGCGCGCTCCCCCTGTACGTGATGGACCCGCCGCTGCACGCCAGCACCTTCCGGCCGCTGCGCGAACGGGTCGAGGCGGAGCTGTTCGGCTCGTTGGACCTCACCGACCCGGACGTCCCGGTGATCGCCGACCAGGACGGCACGGTCCGCGACACCGCCGCCGGGGTGCGGGCCATGCTGCTGGACGGCATCCACCGCCCGGTGCGCTGGCCGAGCGTGGTCGAGACGTTCCAGCGGTTCGGCGTCCGCACGGTGCACGTCTGCGGTCCGGACCGGCTGTGGGGCCGGGTCGGCGCCACCACCCGCAACTTCGAGACCACCATCGTGGACCCCCGGCGGGCGCTGCGGCCGGTGCGCCGCGCGGCCGTCGCGGCATGACCGCGACCGCCGAGCACGGAGGCACGAGATGACCCGACACACCGACTACGCCCTGCACGGGCGGTTCCTCCAGGGGCTCGCCGCCGCCCCCGGGCGGACCGCCCTGCACCTGCCCGACCGCGAGGTGAGCTACGCGGAGCTGCACGAGACGGCGTTGCGCTGGGCGGGGGCGCTGGCCGCCGGCCCGGACGGGCCGCCGCGGGTGGTCGGCATCCTGGCCGGCAAGACCCTGGAGTCGTACGCGGGCCTGCTGGCCACCCTGTACGTCGGCGCGACCGCAGTGCCGCTGCACCCGGAGTTCCCGGCCGCCCGGACCGCCGGCATGCTCACCGCCTGCGGGGTCTGCACCCTGCTGCTCGACGCGTCCGGGCTGGCGGTGCGGGCGGAGCTGGGCGAGGCGGGCGCCGGGGTGCCGGTGCTGGCGCCGCTGGCCGACCCGGACGGTGTCGGCGACGGCCGGCGGATCCCGCTGACCGGGGCCGCCCCGCTGGACGCGCCCCGTCCTGCCGGCCCGGACGACCTGGCGTACGTGCTGTTCACCTCCGGGTCGACCGGCCGTCCCAAGGGGGTGCCGATCACGCACGGGAACCTGCGGCACTACTTCTCGGTGCTGGACGACCGGTACGACTTCGGGCCCGGGGACCGCTTCTCGCAGTCGTTCGACCTGAACTTCGACTGCGCGATGTTCGACCTGTTCTGCGCCTGGGGGGCGGGTGGCAGCGTGCACCCGGTGCCGCCGGCCGCGTACCGGGACCTGCCCGGTTGGGTCGCCGAGCGGGAGCTGACCGTCTGGTTCTCCACCCCGAGCGCGATCACCCTGGCCCGCCGGACCGGCCGGCTCGCCCCGGCGGCGATGCCCGGCCTGCGCTGGAGCTTCTTCGCCGGGGAGGCGCTGCACGCCGCCGACGCGGTCGACTGGCAGGCCGCGGCCCCCGCGTCCACGCTGGAGAACATCTACGGCCCGACCGAGCTGACCGTCACCATCACCGGCCACCGCTGGTCGCCGCGTACCTCCCCCGACCTCTGCGTCAACGGGCTGGTGCCGATCGGGCACCTGCACGACGGGCACGACGGCGTCCTGCTCACCGAGGACGGCACGGCCTCCGAGGTGGAGGGCGAGCTGTGCATCACCGGCCCGCAGCTGACCCCCGGCTACCTCGACCCGGCCGACGACCGGGGCCGCTTCCTGGACCGGGACGGCCGGCGCTGGTACCGCACCGGCGACCGGGTGCGCCGGCTGGAGAACAAGGAACTGATCTACCTGGGCCGGTTGGACGCGCAGGTGCAGGTGCACGGCTGGCGGGTCGAGCTGGCCGAGATCGAGCACGCGCTGCGCGGCTGCCCGGGCGTCGAGGACGCGGTCGCGGTGGCCCGCGCCGGGGACGCCGGCACCGAACTGGTGGTCTTCTACACCGGGACGCCGACCGCGCCGGCGGAGCTGTCCCGCGGACTGCGTCAGGTGCTGCCGAAGGGCATGCTGCCGCGTTCGTACCGGCACGTGCCGGAGTTCCCGCTCAACTCCAACCGCAAGGTCGACCGGGCCCGGCTGACCCGCGAGGCCGCCGCCGGCTGAGCGACGCCGCCGGGGCCGGGCCGCCGTCGGCGGTCCGGCCCCGTTCCGGCGTACGCGATCCGGCCCGGCCCGGCCCCGGATGCGGGGGTGACGGACACAGCCGACTCCGGGTGCAGGGATCACGGGCGCAGGAGTCGGCTGGTCAGCGCCTGCAAACTTGATGACGTGGATGATTCAGCGTCGGCGGCGACGACGGCATCGACAGCGGCATCGGCGGTGGCGGTGATGCGTTCACGTCATCAAGTTTGCAGCGACACGACAGGTCGGTCTTCGTGCCGGTCCGGCGGGCGCTTCGGACGTCGGAGACCCGCCCCACGACCGGGCTGCGGCCCGCCCACCACTCGCCACGGCCGGCCGCGATCGGGCCGTGGGCACGGCGGCGCCCCTGGGCGGTCCCCCTCCCCCGCCGGGACCGACCAGGGGCCGTCAACGCACAGTCGGATCAGCCCTGGGTGGGCTGGGCCGCCAGGGCGGCGAGGGCCCGGCGGTCGACCTTGCCGTTGCCGTTGACCGGCAACTCGTCGATGACCCGCACCTGCTGGGGCACCATGTAGTCGGGCAGCGCCTCCAGGCAGAACGCGCCCAGCTCCATCTCCTCCACCGCGTCGACGCCGTCGGCCAGGGTGACGTACACGGCGAGGACCGGATCCTTGTCCTCCTGGGGCAGCATCAGCGCGGCCGCCCCGGCGATGCCCGGGAACTCGCGCACCCGTCGTTCCACCTCGCCCAGCTCGACCCGGTTGCCGCGCACCTTCACCAGCGAGTCGGCCCGGCCGGTGAAGTACAGCTCGCCGCCCGCACCCCGGTACGCCAGGTCACCGGTGCGGAAGACGAGCTGCCCGGCCGCCGGCAGCAGCGGGTCGGGCACCAGCGCGGCGGCGGTGGCCTCCGGGTCGTTCCAGTAGCCGTTGAACAGGGCAGCGCTGCGCAGGTGGATCTGGCCGAGCACGCCGGGCTCGTCGACGCAGCGGCCGTCCTCGTCGATCAGCAGCATCTCCGCGCCGGGGTGGGCGTGGCCGATGGAGATGCGGTCGAGGTCCGCCGGGAGCGGGTTCGGGACGTCGGTGAAGGAGGCCGCGATGGACTCGCTGCTGCCGAAGCAGTTCACCACCCGGGCGTACGGCAGGGCGCGTTGCAGCTCCCGCAGCTCCGGCAGCGGGAAGTTCTCCCCGGAGTAGAGCACCCCGCGCAGCTGCCCGCCGAGCGCGGCCAGGCCGGCGAACTCGTGGCGCAGCACGCCCCGCCAGATCGACGGCACGCCGTTGACCTGGGTGGCGCCGGAGTCGGCGAGGAACTGCACGAAGCGCCGGGGCCAGCGCAGCAGCGACCGGGGCACCGGCACCACGGCCGCGCCGCTGCCCAGCGCCAGGCCGATGTCCAGCAGCGAGAAGTCGAACTGCAGCGGTGAGGTGGTGGCGACCCGGTCCTCGGCCGACACGATGCCGTGCCGCAGCATGCCCCGGTAGAAGGCTAGCACGCCCCGGTGGCTCATCACCACGCCCTTGGGCCGGCCGGTGGTGCCCGACGTGAAGATCATGTACGCCGGGTCGGCGGGGGTCAGTTCCCGCCGGTGCCGGGTCCTGGGCGCGGGCGCCCGTTCGACCCGGATGCCGTCCGGGCCGAACCGCGCGGTGCCGAGCGTCGCGGGCACGCCCTCGCGCCGCCCGTCCTCGGGTTGCAGGTGCAGCGCCGCCTCGGTGCTCTCGGCGATCAGGGCGAGTCGCTGCGCCGGCGTCTCCGGGCTGACCGGTACGAAGATCAGGCCGAGCGTGGAGCAGGCCAGCAAGGCGGCGATGGCGTCCGGGGAGGTGTCCGACTCCAGCAGCACCCGGTCGCCGATGTCCAGGCCCAGCGTGTCGAGGGCGGCGGCCCAACCGTCCACCCGCTGGGCGAGCTGCCGGTACGAGATGGCGCCGACCTCGCCACCGACGACCTGGATCACGGCCGGCCTGTCGGGCGTCAACCGCGCGCCCGCCAGCAGGAACTCGTGCAGCGTCTCCACGGAGGCGTGCGTACGCGCGAAAACCTCTCGACTCATGGCCGGAGCGTATCGGCGGCCCTGAGTGGGACCCACCCGCATCGGCACCCCTAACGACCCCTAACCCGCGCCGCGGGAAGCGCGAGAAATTGTCGGGTCGTCAGCGCCCGGCGGCCGTTGTTAGCGTTTCCGTACCCGGCACCGGAAGGAATTCACCGACATGTGGGATCAACGGTTCGAGACCATCCTGCGCCAGCACCTGCCGTTCCTCGGCCCGGACGAGCCGCTGCTCGGCGGCACCAGCCTGCGCGACTCGGGCCTGGACTCCCTGGCCATGGTGGAGCTGCTGGCGACGCTGGAGAGCGAGTACAACGTCCGCTTCCTGGACGAGGCGATGTCGATGGAGACGTTCGCCACCCCGCAGACGCTGTGGAGCGTCATGAGCGACATGCTCGGCGCGCCCGTGTGAGCGTGCCGGGAGACCCCCGGAAGAAGAATGCCCGTGACCTTTTCGGTCACGGGCTTTTTTCGTGCTGCCGGTTTCTCGTCCCACTTAAACGTATATCGCACCCCGGGGCTTGCGGCAAGGCCGGGGCGGTGCCGCAGAATCATCGGCCGGACCGGGGGCGGACGAGGAAATGGGGCACGACGTGCGGTACGTGGTGGGTCTTCACGAACTCGACGAGACGCAGGTTCCGCTCGCCGGCGGCAAGGGCGCGCACCTGGGCGCGCTGTCCCGGATCGACGGGGTCCGCGTACCGGTCGGGTTCTGCGTGACCACGGCGGCCTTCCGCCGCGTCGCGGCCGGGGTGCCGGCGCTCGACGACCGGCTCGACCGGCTGTCCCGCCTGGGCCCGGAGGACCGGGACGGGATCCGCGCGCTCAGCGCGGAGATCCGCCGCGACGTCGAAGGGGCCGTCCTACCCGACGAGGTGTCGGCGGCGATCACCGGGGCGCTGGCCGGGCTGGGCGAGCGGGTCGGCTGCGCGGTCCGCTCCAGCGCCACGGCGGAGGACCTGCCGACGGCCTCCTTCGCCGGCCAGCAGGACACCTACCTGAACGTCGTGGGGCCGGCCGAGGTGCTCCGGCACGTCAGCCGGTGCTGGGCGTCGCTGTTCACCGACCGCGCGGTGACCTACCGGCAGCGCCACGGCATCGACCACCGCGCGGTGCGAATGGCCGTGGTGGTGCAGCGGATGGTGTTCCCGGACGCGGCCGGCGTGCTGTTCACCGCCGACCCGGTCACCGGACACCGGCGGGTCAGCTGCGTGGAGGCCGGTTTCGGGCTCGGCGAGGGGCTGGTCGCCGGGCTGGTGAACGCCGACGCCTACCGGGTGCGCGACGACCGGATCGTCGAGCGGAGCATCGCCGGCAAGCCACTCGCGGTGCGCGCCGCGCCGGCCGGCGGGTCCACCACCGTGCCGGTCGACCCGCCGCGGCGGGACCAGCCGGCCCTGACCGACGAGCAGGTGCTGCGGCTGGCCCGGCTGGGCCGGCGGATCGAGGCGCACTTCGGCTCGCCGCAGGACATCGAGTGGTGCCTGGTCGACGACGAGTTCCGGATCGTGCAGAGCCGGCCGGTCACCACGCTGTTCCCGGTGCCGGAGACCGACGACGGGGAGAAGCACGTCTACGTCTCCGTCGGGCACCAGCAGATGATGACCGACGCCATGCGGCCGCTGGGGCTGTCCGTCTGGCAGCTGACCGCGATGGCGCCGATGCGGCACGCCGGCGGCCGGCTCTTCGTCGACGTGGCCCGGACCCTGGCCGTGCCCGCCCGCCGCGCCGCCCTGCTGGAGCTCGTCGGCAAGGGCGACCCGCTGGTCCGCGACGCGCTGGAGACCGTCGTCGCCGGCGGCTTCCTCGCCCCGGCGGAGACCACCCCGGGAGCAGCCCGACCGGACCCGGGAGCAGCCCGACCGGACGCCGGAGCAGCCCGGGCCACGCCGGTCGAGACCGATCCGGGCGTCGTCACCGAGCTGATCGGGCGCAGCGAGGCGGCGCTGGCCGTCCTGCGGCGCGACATCGCGACGCGTACCGGGCCGGCGCTCTTCGACTTCCTGCTGGCCGCGTTCGAGGAGCACAAGCGGCTGCTGGGCGACCCGCTGAGCATCCAGGTGATCATGGCCGGGATGGAGGCCACCTGGTGGCTCAAGGAGCGGCTGCTGGCGTGGCTGGGTGAGAAGAACGCCGCCGACACGCTCACCCTCTCCGCGCCGCACAACATCACCTCGGAGATGGGGCTGGCGCTGCTGGACGTCGCCGACGTGATCCGCCCGTACCCGCAGGTGGTGGCCTTCCTCGAACAGGTCGGCGACCGGGACTTCCTGGACGACCTGGCCGGGCTGCCCGGCGGGGCGGCGGCGCGCGACGCGATCCGGGCCTACCTCGACCGGTACGGCATGCGCTGCGTCGGCGAGATCGACATCACCCGGCCGCGCTGGAGCGAGCGGCCGGGCACGCTGCTGCCGCTGCTGCTCGACAACGTGCGCCATTTCGGGCCGGGTGAGCGCGAGCGGCGCGTCACGCGGGGCCGGCGGGCGGCCGAGCGGAAGGAACGGGAGGTCCTGGCGCGGCTGCGGGCCCTGCCGGACGGCGAGAGCAGGGCCGCCGAGACGAAGCGGATGATCGACCGGGTCCGCACCTTCATCGGCTACCGGGAGTACCCGAAGTACGCCATCATCAGCCGCTGTCTCGTCTACAAGCAGGCCCTGCTGGCCGAGGCCGGGCGGCTGGTACGGGCCGGGGTGCTGGTCGAGGAGGAGGACGTCTTCTACCTCACCTTCCCCGAGCTGCACGAGGTGGTGCGCAGCCGGCGGGTCGACCACGGGCTGATCCGGCGACGCCGCGACGAGTTCCGGTCGTACCAGGCGCTGACCCCGCCGCGGGTGCTCACCTCCGACGGCGAGGCGGTCGACGGGGCGTACCGGCGTGACGACGTGCCGGCCGGCGCGCTGGTCGGCCTGGCGGTCTCCGGCGGGACGGTCGAGGGTCGGGCCCGGGTCGTCACCGACCTGGCCGGGGCCGGCCTGGAACCGGGCGACATCCTGGTCACCGCGCACACCGACCCGAGCTGGTCGCCGCTGTTCGTGACGGTCGCCGGCCTGGTCACGGAGGTGGGTGGCCTGATGACGCACGGCGCGGTGATCGCCCGCGAGTACGGCCTGCCGGCCGTGGTCGGGGTGCCGCACGCGACCCGGTCGATCCGCGACGGGCAGCGGATCCGGGTGCACGGCACCGACGGGTACGTCGAGCTGCTGTCCTGACCGGGCTCAGAGCTTGTCGAGGAACTCGGTGAGCAGCGCGTCGAAGCGGTCCGGGGTCTCCAGGTGCGGCAGGTGGCTGGCCCCTTCGACGATCTCCCAGCGGGCGCCCGGGATCAGGTCGTGGAACGGCCGTACGGCGGCCGGGGTCACCTCGTCGTGCTCGCCGCTGAGCACCAGCGTCGGCACGTCGATCAGCGGCAGCCGGTCGAGCAGGGAGTAGTCGCGCAGCGTGCCGGTGACGCAGAACTCGCTGGGGCCGTTCATCGAGTGGTAGACCGTCGGGTCGCCGTTGATCTCCATGAAGGTCGCCATCAGCTCCGGCGGCAGTGGCCTGCGCCGGCACACGTGCCGCTGGTAGAAGACCATCATGGCGGCGGTGTAGGCGGGGCTGTCGGTGGTGCCGGCCGCCTCGTGCCGGCGCAGGGTGGCGTCGACGCCGGGCGGCAGGGCGGCGCGCAGCCGGTCCAGCTCCGGCAGCCACAGCGGGTACGAGGCCGGCGCGTTGGCGACCACCAGGCCGCGCAGCCCGGCGGGGCGGCCGGCGGCGTGCGCGGCGGCCAGCACGCCGCCCCAGGACTGGCCGAACAGGACGTAGTCCCCGGCGACGCCGAGCCGGTCGAGGAGGTTGTCCAGCTCGGCGAGGAACAGCTCGACGGTCCAGAAGTCCGCGCCCCGGCCGGGCAGGTGGGTGGAGCCGCCGTTGCCGAGCTGGTCGTAGTGCACCACCGGCCGGCCGGTACGGCTCAGCCCGGCCAGTCCGAGCAGGTAGTCGTGGGTGCTGCCGGGCCCGCCGTGCAGCACCACCAGCGGTGGCGTGCCCTCGTCGAGCCGGCCGGTGACCCGGTACCAGGTGCGGTGCTCACCGAACTCGACGGTGCCCTTGGCGGTCGGTGCAGGTGTCATCTCGTCCACTCCAGCTGTCGTCACTGCGTGATCCAGTCCCGGACCACGCCGGCGGTGGCGGCGACCTGCCCCTCCATCATGGTGAAGTGGTCGCCGGGCACCTCCCGCAGCGTGTGCGGGGTGTCCCAGGTGGCCCGCCACCGTCCGTCGTCGGCCCCCTCGTCGCCGGGCACGATGGACTCCTGCGGCCGGACGAAGAGCACCGGCGTGTCGATCGTCTCCACCGGGCAGGTGCCCAGCAGCCGCACGTAGCGGCCCATCGCCGACAGCCGGGCGCTGGAGAACTCCCCGAAGGTGCTCTCCCGGGCCAGCAGCGAGTCGAGCATGTGGGTGAAGAAGGTCGCCGTGGTCGTGCCGGTGGTGAGGTAGGTGTCGAGCAGCACCACCCCGGCCGGGGCGAGCCCGTGGCGTTCCAGCTCGCCGGCGGTGGCGTGGGCGAAGAGCCCGCCGGAGGAGTAGCCGACGATGACGTACGGGCCCTGCTCGGCGATCGGGCGGACCATCTCGGCGAAGACCCGGACCGCGGCGTCGGCCGAGGCGGGCAGGCTCTCGTCGCGGCCGAACCCGGGCACCGGCAGCGTCCACACGTCGCGGCTGCCGCCGAACTCGGCGGTGAACCGGGCGTACTGCTGGTCGCCGCCGAGCGCCATCGGTGAGGGGAAGCAGACGATGGCCGGCGCCCCGTCGCCGCGGGCGAGCCGGCGGGGCGCGGGGATCGCCGGCAGGTCGGCGGGCCCGTCGAAGGCGGGCCGGATGTCGGCGACCGCGTAGAGCAGGGACAGGCCCTGCTGCACCTTGCCGCCCTTGACCGCGGCGCGGAACAGGGCGCTCATCGTGTCGCCGCCGCCGTCCGGGGCGTCCGGACGGTCCTGCGCGGGCGGGGCGGCCAGCTCGGTGCGCAGCAGCGCGGCGAGTTCGGCGACGCTGCCGTGGTCGAAGACCACGCCGGTGGCCAGCCGCAGCCCGGTCGCCTCGTTGAGCGCGGTGCGCAGCTCCATCGCGGTCAGCGAGTCGAAGCCCAGCTCGACGAAGCGCAGCGCCGGGTCGACGTCGTCCGGCCCGGCGTGGCCGAGCACCGCCGCGGCCTGCGCCCGGACCAGCTCCCGCAGCCGCGCCTCCTGCGCGTCCGGGTCGAGCCCGCCGAGGGTACGCCGCAGCGCGGCCGGGTCGGGTCGGGCGGCGGTGCCGCGCCGGGCCGGGGTGACCAGGGCGCGCAGGATCGGCGGCACCTCCCCCGCCGGGCTGCCCAGGTCGGCCTTGACCGGCACCAGCACCGCGTCGGGGCGGGCCAGTGCCGCGTCGAGCAGGGCCAGGCCCTCGGCGGGGGTGAACGGCCGCACCCCGCCGCGCGACATCCGGGCCCGGTCGGCGTCGTCCAGCTCGTCGGCCATGCCGCCGCCGGCCCAGGGTCCCCAGGCCAGCGACTGGGCGGGCAGCCCGTCGGCCCGCCGGGCGGCGGCGAGGGCGTCGAGGAAGGCGTTGCCGGCCGCGTAGTTGCCCTGGCCGGGTCCGCCGAGCAGGCCGGCGGCAGAGGAGAAGAGCAGGAACGCGGTGAGCTGCGCGTCCCGGGTCAGCTCGTGCAGGTGGCTGGCCGCGTCGACCTTGGGGCGCAGCACCGTGTCGAGGCGCTGCGGGGTCAGCGACGGGATCACCCCGTCGTCGAGCACCCCGGCGGCGTGCACCACGCCGGTGAGCGGGTGCCCGGCCGGTACGGCGGCGAGCAGGTCGGCGACGGCGTCCCGGTCGGACAGGTCGCAGGCGGCGACGGTGACCTGCGCGCCGGACGCGGTGAGCTGGTCGCGCAGCGCGGCCATCCCCTCGGCGTCCGCGCCGCGCCGGCTGGTGAGCAGCAGCCGGCGTACCCCGTACGCGTCCACCAGGTGCCGGGCGACGAGCCGGCCGAGGCTGCCGGCGGCGCCGGTGACCAGGACGGTGCCGTCGCCGCCGAAGGCGCTGCCGGGGGTGCCGTCGGGGGCCCCGGCCGGCACCAGCCGGGCGGCGTGGGCGGTGCCCTCGCGGATCAGCAACTGCGGTTCACCGCCGGCCAGCGCCGCCGGGAGGGCCTGCGCGGAGCGGTCGTGGTCGTCGAGGTCGACCAGGACGATCCGGCCGGGGTTCTCGGACTGGGCGGAGCGGGCGAGGCCCCACGCCGCCGCGGCGGCCGGGTCGGTGACCGGGTCGCCCTGCGCGCCGTGGGTGAGCACCAGCAGCCGGGTGGCGGCCAGCCGCTCGTCGGCCAGCCAGCCCTGGAGCAGGGCGAGGAGCTGGGCGGCGGTGCGCCGGGCCCCGGCGGCGAGGTGTCGCGGGTCGGGCTGGACGCCGGCGACCAGCACCAGGTCGGGGGCGGCCGCACCGGCGTCGAGGGCGGCGGTGAGCGCGTCGAGGCCGGGGTGGGTCTCGGCGCGGACGCCGACCGCGTCGAGCGCGGCGGCCACCTTGAACTCGTCCGGGCCGACGATCGCCCAGCGTCCGGTGGCGGCCGGGGCGGGCAGCGGCACCGGGGTCCAGTCGAGCCGGTAGAGGTGCTCCTGCCGGCCACCGCCGCGGGCGGCGGCGAGCTGCCCGGCGTCGATCTCGCGCAGCGTCAGCGCGTCGACCCGGGCCACCGGTGCGCCGGTGGGGTCGGCGAGGGTGAGCGCGACCCGGTCGGGGCCGGCGGGGGTGACGGTGACCCGCAGCGCGTCCGCGCCGATGGCGTACGGGGTCACCCCGGTCCAGGAGAACGGGACGGCGGGCGCGCCCTCGCCGCGGCTGAGCCCGATGGCGTGCAGGGCCGCGTCGAAGAGTCCCGGGTGCAGCCGGTAGCGGGCGGCGTCGTCCACCTCGGCGGGGAGGGCGATCTCGGCGTACACCTCGTCGCCGTGCCGCCAGGCGGCCCGCAGGCCCTGGAAGACCGGGCCGTAGACCAGCCCGGCGTCGGCCATCCGCTCGTAGAGGCCGGTGACGTCGACAGGGGTGGCGCCGGCCGGCGGCCAGGCTGCGGGCGGCGGGGTGGGCGGGGTGGGCGGCGGCGGGGTGAGCAGGCCGGTGGCGTGCCGGGTCCACGGCCCGTCCTGGTGGCGGGAGTGGACGGTGACCGGCCGCGCGCCGGTGTCGTCGGGGCCGCCGACGGCGACCTGCACCTGCACGCCGCCGCCGTCGGGAATGACCAGTGGGGCCTGGAGGGTGAGTTCGTCGAGGCGGCCGGCGCCGACGTGGTCGCCCGCGGTCAGGGCCAGCTCCACCAGGCCGGTGCCGGGCAGCACGACGGTGTCGCCGAGCGCGTGGTCGGCCAGCCACGGGTGGGTGTGCCGGGAGAGCAGGCCGGTGGCGACGATCCCGTCGGTGTCGGGCAGCGGGGTGACCGCCGACAGCAGCGGGTGCCCGGCGTCGAGCAGCCCGGCGGCGGCGAGGTCGGCGGCACCGGTGTCCCGCATCCAGTAGTGCTGGTGCTGGAAGGCGTAGGTGGGCAGGTCGATCTGCCGCCCGCCGGGGTGGATGGCCGTCCAGTCGAGGTCGAGTCCGGTGGTCCAGGCCTGGGCCATGCCGGTGGCGTACGCCTCGACCTGCGGCCGGTCGCGGCGTTGTAGCGGGATCGCGGCGGCGTCCGGGGCGCAGTCGGTGACCATCGCGGTCAGCACGCTGTCCGGTCCGATCTCGACGAACCGGGTGACGCCCCGCTCGTGCAGGGCACGCACGGCGTCGGCGAAGCGGACCGTGCCCCGCACCTGGCCCTGCCAGTAGCCGGCGTCGGCCAACTCCTCGTCGGTGACGAGGGTGCCGGTGGCGGTGGACACCAGCGGAATGCCCACCGGGTTGGCGGTGACGCCGGCAAGGACCTGGCCGTAGTCGGCGAGCATCGGGTCCATCAGGTGCGAGTGGAACGCGTGCGACACCCGCAACCGCCGCGTCCTCACATCGAGACGCGCTTCGAGAGCGGCGATCTGCTCCTCGGTGCCGGAGACCACCACGGCACGCGGCCCGTTCACGGCCGCGACGTCGATGCCGTCGAGGTCCAGCTCGTCCAGCGGCGCACCGATGGCCAGCATCGCGCCACCCGACGGCAGGGCCTGCATCAACGTGCCCCGGGCGGCCACCACTCGGCACGCGTCCTGAAGGGACCACACCCCGGCCACGTGCGCGGCGGCCAGCTCACCGATCGAGTGACCCGCCACGAAGTCCGGCCTGAGACCCCACGACTCCGCGAGCCGGAACAGCGCCATCTCGACCGCGAACAACGCCGGCTGAGTCCACCCCGTCTCATCCAGCACCCCGTCCGGGTCGGTGAACATCACCTGCCGCAGGTCACCGCCGAGCAGCGGCGCGAACGCCGCACACACCTCGTCCAACGCGGACGCGAACACCGGGAACACCGCCGCCAGATCCCGGCCCATCCCGACGCGCTGCGCACCCTGACCCGTGAACAACACCGCCGTCCGGCCCGTGGTCACCCGACCCGACAGGCCGGCGCCGGCCGCGAGGGCGTCCAGGCCGGCGGCGACGTCGGTGTCGGGGCCGCCGACCACCACGCCCCGGTGATCGAGGGCGGCCCGACCGGTACCGAGGGAGAAGCCGACGTCGACCGGCCGCTCGTCGGTCAGGTACGCCCGCAGCCGGGCCGCCTGCTGGGTGAGGCCGGCGGCGGAACGACCCGACACCGGCCAGAGCAGCACCGGCGGTTCGGTGGCGGCCGGGGCGGGGTCGGGCGCGGTGGGGGCGGCTGTCGGGGCAAGGTGGCCGCCGGGAGCCTCCTCGACGATGACGTGGGCGTTGGTGCCGCTGATGCCGAACGAGGAGACGCCGGCCCGGCGCGGGTGCCCGTTCGCGGTCCACTCGACCGGTTCGGTCACCAGGCGGACGTCCCCTGCGGTCCAGTCCACGTGCGGGCTGGGCTGGTCGACGTGCAGGGTGCGGGGCACGATCCCGTGCCGCATCGCCAGGACTATCTTGATCACCCCGGCCACACCCGCCGCCGCCTGGGTGTGGCCCAGGTTCGACTTGACCGAACCCAGCCAGAGCGGCTGCTCCCGGTCGCGGCCGTAGGTGGCGATGAGCGCCTGCGCCTCGATCGGATCACCGAGGGTGGTGCCGGTGCCGTGCGCCTCGACCACGTCCACCTCGGCGGCCGGCACCCGCGCGTTCGCCAGAGCCTGCCGGATCACCCGCTGCTGCGCCGGACCGTTCGGGGCGGTCAACCCGTTCGACGCGCCGTCCTGGTTCACCGCCGAACCCCGCACCACGGCCAGGATCCGGCGACCGTTGCGGCGGGCGTCGGAGAGCCGCTCCAACACCAGCACCCCGACACCCTCGGACCAGCCGGTCCCGTCGGCCGCCGCCGCGAACGGCTTGCACCGGCCGTCACGGGCCAGCCCCTGCTGGCGGGAAAACTCCACGAACGTCTCCGGCGTCGCCATCACCGTCACCCCACCGGCCAACGCCAGGTCACACTCCCCCGACCGCAGCGCCTGACCAGCCAGGTGCATCGCCACCAGCGACGACGAACAGGCCGTGTCGACGGAGACCGCCGGCCCCTCCAGACCGAAGGTGTACGCGATCCGGCCGGAGACCACGCTGCCGGCGCTGTGCCCGGTCACGTAGTCGTGGTACATGAGGCCGGCGAAGACGCCGGTGGGGGTGCCGCGTACCGAGGCGGGGTCGATGCCGGCCCGCTCCAGGGCTTCCCAGGAGACTTCGAGCAGATGCCGCTGCTGCGGGTCCATCAGCACCGCCTCGCGGGGCGAGATGCCGAAGAAGGCGGGGTCGAAGCCGGCGGCGTCGGCGAGGAAGCCGCCCCGGTCGACGTACGTGGTGTCGGGGCGGGCGCCCGTCGGGTCGTAGAGCCGGGCCGTGTCCCACCCCCGGTCGACGGGGAACTCGCCGATCGCGTCGGCCCCGTCGGCGACGAGGCGCCACAGGGCTTCCGGCGAGTCGATGCCGCCCGGGTAGCGGCAGGCCATGCCGACGATGGCGAGGGGCTCGTCGCCGGTGCCGGTGGTGGCGGCCTGCCGGGTCTGCGGCGCGTCGAGGCCGCCGGTCAGTTCGGCGTACAGGTGCTCGGCGAGGGCGCGCGGGGTCGGGTAGTCGAAGATCAGGGTGGCCGGCAACCGCAGCCCGGCGGCGGTGGAGAGCACGTTGCGCAGCTCCACGGCGGTGAGCGAGTCGAAGCCGAGGCCGGCGAAGGTGCGGTCGGCCGCCACGGCGTCCGCCCCGGGCAGGCCGAGCACGGCGGCGACGTGGGTGTGCACGAGCTGCCGGACGGCGGCCGGGCGTTCGGCCTCGGGCAGCGCGGCCAGCCACTCCCCCGGCGCGCCGCCGGTGGTGGCGACGGCGGCGGCGGTCCGGCGGGTGGGGCCGGTCAGGCCGCGCAGCACCGGGGGCAGCCGGTCGCCGAGGGTACGCAGGGTGGGCACGTCGAGCCGGGCCGGGATGAGGGTGGCCCGGTCGCCGGCCACGGCGGCGTCGAGCAGGGCGAGCCCGTCGGCGGTGGCCAGCGGCAGCACGCCGCCCCGCGACATCCGTTCCCGGTCCACCTCGCCGAGCCGGTCGGTCATCGCCGAGCCGGCCGCCCAGAGGCCCCAGGCCAGCGACACCGCCGGCAGCCCGGCGGCGCGGCGGACCGTGGCGAGGGCGTCCAGGTAGGCGTTGGCCGCCGCGTAGTTGCCCTGGCCGGGCGCGCCGAGCACCCCGGACAGCGAGGAGAAGAGCACGAACGCGGACAGCTCCCGGTCCCGGGTGGCCTCGTGCAGGTGCCAGGCGGCGTCCACCTTGGGCCGCAGCACCGCCGACACCCGGTCCGGCGTCAACGCGGACACGATCCCGTCGTCGAGGATCCCGGCGGTGTGCACCACCGCGGACAGGTCGGGCACGCCGGCCAGGGCGGTGACCTGGTGCCGGTCGGCCAGGTCGGCGGCGACCAGGTCGACCCGTGCGCCCGCCCCGGTCAGTTCGGCGACCAACTCGGCCGCGCCGGGCGCGTCCGCGCCCCGGCGGGACACCAGCAGCAGCCGGGTCACCCCGTGCGCGGTCACCAGGTGTCGGGCCACCGCCGAGCCGAGCGCGCCGGTCGCGCCGGTGACCAGCACGGTGCCCGTACCGAAGCGGGGCCGGGCGGGGGCGGGGGCGGGCAGCGGCCGGCGGGCGACGCGCGGTGCGGCGGCGACGCCGGCGCGGATCAGCACCTGCGGCTCGCCGGTGGGCAGCGCGAGCGCCAGCGCCGCGCCGACGTCGTCGGTGTCGGCGTCGACCAGCAGGATCCGGTCGGGCTCCTCGGCCTGCGCGGAGCGCACCAGGCCCCAGACGGCCGCGCCGGCCAGGTCGGTGGCGTCGTCGCCGACGGCCCGGCGGGTGAGCACCACCAGTGGGGCGGTGCCGGGGGCGGCGAGCCGGCGCTGGACGGCGGCCAGCACCCGGTGGACCTCGGCGTGCACGTCGTCGGTGCCACCGGCGGTCAGCACCACCGCGTCGCCGGTGTGCTCCGCTCCGGCGTCGGCGTCGTGGGCCCAGGTGGGGGCGGTCGCGGGGGCGCCGGTGGTGACCGGCTGCCAGTCGAGACCGAAGAGCGCGTCGCCGACGGCCGCACCCCGGTCGAGCTGCACCGGGCGCAGCGCCAGCGACCGTACGGTGGCGACGGGCGCGCCGGCGGCGTCGGCGACGGCGATCCGCACCCCGGAGCCGGCCGGGGTGAGCCGGACCCGCAGGCCGGTCGCCCCGGTGGCGTGCAGGGCCACACCGGTCCAGGCGAAGGGCAGGCCCCGGTGGTGGTCGTCGCCGGACAGCGAGAGGGCGTGCAGGGCGGCGTCGAGGAGCGCCGGGTGCAGGGCGTAGCCGGCGTGCTCCGTACCGTCGGGGAGGCTCACCTCGGCGAGCAGGTCGTCGCCGGCCCGCCAGGCCCGGCGCAGGCCCTGAAAGGCGGGGCCGTAGTGCTGGCCACCGGCGGCGAGGTCGGCGTAGAACCCTTCCAGCGGCAGCGGTTCGGCGTCGGCGGGCGGCCACTCGGTGAGCGGTACGCCGGGGGTGCCGGCGGGGCTGAGGACGCCGTCGGCGTGCCGGGTCCACGGCGCGTCGGGGTGTGCGCGGGAGTGCACCTGGACGGCGCGCCGTCCGGCGGGGTCGGGGTCCGCCACGGCGACCTGGACCTCGACGCCGCCGGTGGCGGGTACCACGAGCGGGGCGTGCAGGGTTAGTTCGTCGAGGGTGCCGGCGCCGACCTGGTCGCCGGCGTGGACGGCGAGTTCGACGAGGCCGGTGCCGGGGAAGACGACGGTGTCGCCGACGGCGTGGTCGGCGAGCCACGGGTGGGTGGCGAGGGACCAGCGGCCGGTGAGCAGGGCTCCGTCGCTGGTGGCGAGCGGTACGGCGGCGTCGAGCAGCGGGTGGGTGGTGGCGAGCAGTCCGGCGCCGACCACGGCCGGGTCGTAGAGCCAGTAGTGCTGCCGTTGGAAGGCGTAGGTGGGCAGGTCGACCTGCCGCCCGCCGGGGTGGATGGCCGTCCAGTCGAGGTCGAGTCCGGTGGTCCAGGCCTGGGCCATGCCGGTGGCGTACGCAGTGACCTGTTCGCGGTCGCGGCGTTGCAGCGGGATCGCGGCGGCGTCCGGGGCGCAGTCGGTGACCATCGCGGTCAGCACACTGTCGGGTCCGATCTCGACGAACCTCGTCACCCCCCGCTCGTGCAGGGCACGCACCGCGTCGGCGAAGCGGACCGTGCCCCGCACCTGCCCCTGCCAGTAGCCGGCGTCACCCAACTCCTCGTCGGTGGCCAGGGTGCCGGTGGCGGTGGACACCAGCGGAATGCCCGCCGGGTTGGCGGTGACGCCGGCAAGGACCTGGCCGTAGTCGACGAGCATCGGGTCCATCAGGTGCGAGTGGAACGCGTGCGACACCCGCAACCGCCGCGTCCTCACATCGAGACGCGCTTCGAGGGCGGCGATCTGCTCCTCCGTGCCCGACACCACCACCGCACGCGGCCCGTTCACCGCCGCCACGTCGATGCCGTCGAGGTCCAGCTCGCCCAGCGGCGCACCGATGGCCAGCATCACCCCACCGGCGGGTAGCGCCTGCATGAGCGTGCCGCGCGCGGCGACGACCCGACACGCGTCGTCGAGGGACCACACCCCCGCCACGTGCGCGGCGGCCAGCTCACCGATCGAGTGACCCGCCACGAAGTCCGGCCTGAGACCCCACGACTCCGCGAGCCGGAACAGGGCCACCTCGACCGCGAACAACGCCGGCTGCGTCCACCCGGTCTGATCCAGCACACCATCGGGGTCCGAGAAGATCACCTGCCGCAGATCGCCACCCAGCAGCGGCGCGAACGCCGCACACACCTCGTCCAACGCGGACGCGAACACCGGGAACACCGCCGCCAGATCCCGGCCCATCCCGACGCGCTGCGCACCCTGACCGGTGAACAGCACCGCCGTGCGGCCGATGGTGACCTGGCCGTGCACGCCCTCGCCGGCGGCGAGCGCGCGGAGGCCGGCGACGCCGTCACCGACGACCACGCCCCGGTGTTCCAGGGCGGCCCGTCCCGCGCCGAGGGTCACCGCCACGTCGGCGGGGCGCAGGTCGGCGTCGGCGAGGAAGTCGGCGAGGCGGGCGGCCTGCCCGGCGAGGCCGGCGGCGGCGCGGCCGGAGACCGGCCAGAGCGCCACCGGCGCGGCGGCGGGCTCCACCGGCGCGGTCTCCGGCTCGACCGTGGGGGCCTGCTCCAGGATCAGGTGCGCGTTGGTGCCGCTGATGCCGAACGAGGAGACGCCGGCCCGGCGCGGGTGCCCGTTCGCGGTCCACTCGACCGGTTCGGTCACCAGGCGGACGTCCCCTGCGGTCCAGTCCACGTGCGGGCTGGGCTGGTCGACGTGCAGGGTGCGGGGCACGATCCCGTGCCGCATCGCCAGGACTATCTTGATCACCCCGGCCACACCCGCCGCCGCCTGGGTGTGGCCCAGGTTCGACTTGACCGAACCCAGCCAGAGCGGCTGCTCCCGGTCGCGGCCGTAGGTGGCGATGAGCGCCTGCGCCTCGATCGGATCACCGAGGGTGGTGCCGGTGCCGTGCGCCTCGACCACGTCCACCTCGGCGGCCGGCACCCGCGCGTTCGCCAGAGCCTGCCGGATCACCCGCTGCTGCGCCGGACCGTTCGGGGCGGTCAACCCGTTCGACGCGCCGTCCTGGTTCACCGCCGAACCCCGCACCACGGCCAGGATCCGGTGGCCGTTGCGGCGGGCGTCGGAGAGCCGCTCCAACACCAGCATGCCGACACCCTCGGACCAGCCGGTCCCGTCGGCCGCCGCCGCGAACGGCTTGCACCGGCCGTCACGGGCCAGCCCCTGCTGGCGGGAAAACTCCACGAACGTCTCCGGCGTCGCCATCACCGTCACCCCACCGGCCAACGCCAGGTCACACTCCCCCGACCGCAGCGCCTGACCAGCCAGGTGCATCGCCACCAGCGACGACGAACAGGCCGTGTCGACGGAGACCGCCGGCCCCTCCAGACCGAAGGTGTACGCGATCCGGCCGGAGACCACGCTGCCGGCGCTGTGCCCGGAGACGTAGTCGTGGTACATCACCCCGGCGAAGACGCCGGTGGACGAGCCGCGCAGCCCGGCCGGGTCGATGCCGGCCCGTTCGAACGCCTCCCAGGAGACCTCCAGCAGCAGGCGCTGCTGCGGGTCCATCACCACCGCCTCGCGCGGCGAGATGCCGAAGAAGGCGGGGTCGAACTCAGCGGCGTCGGCGAGGAAGCCGCCCCGGTCGACGTAGGTGGTGTCGGGGCGGGCGCCCGTCGGGTCGTGCAGCCGGGCGGTGTCCCACCCCCGGTCGGTCGGGAACTCGCCGACGGTGTCCGCGCCGTCGACCAGGACCTGCCACAGTTCCTCCGGCGAGGTGATGCCGCCGGGATAGCGGCAGGCCATGCCGACGATCGCGAGCGGCTCGTCGCCGGTGCCGGCGGTGCCGACGGTACGGGTCGTCCCGGCGGCGTCGGTGCCGCCGACCTCGGCGAGCAGGTGCCGGACCAGGTCGCGCGGGGACGGATGGTCGAAGATCAGGGTGGCGGGCAGCCGCAGGCCGGTGGCCGCGGTGAGGCCGTTGCGCAGCTCGATCGCGGTGAGCGAGTCGAAGCCGAGTTCCTGGAAGGCCCGGCCGGGGTCGATCCGCTCTGCGGAGGCGTGCCCGAGGACCGCCGCGACCTGGGCGAGCACCAGCGCGGTCACGGCCCGTTCCCGCTCCTCGGCGCCCAGGGCGGCGAGGTCCGCGGCCCAGCCGGCGGTGGCGCCGACGGCGGCCCGGGCGGCGGTCCGCCGGGCCGGCCGGACCAGGCCACGGAACGGCAACGGCAGGTCGTCGCCGAGGGCGCGCAGCGCGGCCAGGTCGAGCCGGGCGGCGACGGCGGTCGGGTACGGACCGGCGACGGCGGCGTCGAGCAGGGCGAGCCCGTCGGCGGTGGCCAGCGGCAGCACGCCGCCCCGCGACATCCGTTCCCGGTCCACCTCGCCCAGCCGGTCGGTCATCGCCGAGCCGGCCGCCCACAGGCCCCAGGCCAGTGCCGTACCGGGCCGGTCCTGCGCGCGGCGCTGCCGGGCCAGGGCGTCCACGAAGGCGTTCGCGGCCGCGTAGTTGCCCTGCCCGGGCGCGCCGAGCACCCCGGACAGCGAGGAGAAGAGCACGAACGCCGACAGCTCCCGGTCCCGGGTCGCCTCGTGCAGGTGCCACGCGGCGTCCACCTTGGGCCGCAGCACCGCCGACACCCGGTCCGGCGTCAACGCCGACACGATCCCGTCGTCGAGCACGCCCGCGACGTGCACCACCGCCGACAGGTCGGGGTGGGCGTCGACCAGTGCGGCCGCCTGGTCGCGGTCGGCCACGTCGGAGGCGACCAGCTCGACCCGTGCGCCCGCCCCGGTCAGTTCGGCGACCAGCTCGGCCGCGCCGGGCGCGTCCGCGCCCCGGCGGGACACCAGCAGCAGCCGGGTCACCCCGTGCGCCGCCACCAGGTGCCGGGCCACCACCGCGCCGAGCGTGCCGGTCGCGCCGGTGACCAGCACGGTGCCCGTACCGAAGAGGGGTCCGTCGGGGGTGGCCGGCGGGGTGGCCGGGCGGGTCAGGCGCGGTACGGAGACCACGCCGCCCCGGACGCGTACCTGTGGCTCACCGGCGGCCAGCGCCAGCGCCAGCACCGCGTCCACGTCGTCGCTGTCGGCGTCGACCAGCAGCAGTCGGTCCGGGTTCTCGGCCTGGGCGGAACGCACCAGCCCCCAGACGGCCGCGCCGGCCAGGTCGGTGGCGTCGTCGCCGACGGCATGCCGGGTGAGCACCACCAGCCGGTGCGCGTCCGGCCCGGCCAGCGCCTCCTGGAGTACGCCGAGGATCCGGTTGACCTCGGCGTGCACGTCCTCGGGCCGGTCCACCGGGCCCCCGGCGGCGAGCACCCGCAGCCCGTCGGGCTCACCGCTGCCCGGGTGGTACGCCCAGTCGGGAACGGCCCCGGTCGGGGTGACGGTGATCTCGGGCCAGCCGAGGTCGAGCAGGCCGTCCGCGCCCCCGCCCGACGGGGCGACCTGGACGGGGCGCAGCACCAGCCGGTCGATGCTCGCGACGGGGGCGCCGACCGCGTCGGCGACGTCGACGCGTACGCCGGTGCCGGCCGGGGTGAGCCGGACCCGGACGCCGGCCGCGCCGGTGGCGTGCAGGGTGATGCCGGTCCAGGCGAACGGGAGGCCCCGGTAGGTGTCGCCGGCGAGGCCGAGGGCGTGCAGGCCGGCGTCGAGCACGGCGGGGTGCAGGCCGTACCCGTCGACGGTCACCTCCTCGGGGAGCTGGACCTCGGCGAAGAACTCGTCGCCGGCCCGCCACACCCGGCGCAGCGCGCGAAAGGCCGGCCCGTAGACCAGGCCGCCCGCGGCGAGGTGGTCGTAGAGGTCGTCGGTGGGCACGGGTTCCGCGCCGGGGGGCGGCCACTCGGTCAGCGCGGTGGCGGTGGCGCGGCGGCCGGGGGTGAGCAGGCCGCTGGCGTGCCGGGTCCAGGGGGCGTCGGGGTCCGCGCCGCGCGCGTACACCTGCAGGGTGCGGGCCTGGCCGGCGTCGGCCGCGCCGACGACCACCTGGAGCTGGACGGCGCCGCGCTCGGGGAGCACCAGCGGGGTCTCGATGGTCAGTTCCTCGACGGTGTCGGCGCCGACCTGGGCGCCGGCGTGCAGGGCGAGGTCGAGGTAGCCGGTGCCGGGGAAGACCACCGCGCCGTCGACGGCGTGGTCGGCGAGCCAGGGGTGCCGGTCGAGGGAGAGCCGGCCGGTGAGGACCGCGCCGTCGGCGTTGGCGAGGGTGACGGCCGCGCCGAGCAGCGGGTGGTCGGCGGAGTCCAGGCCCATGGCGGTGGCGTCGCCCGGGTCGGTGGGGGCGTCGATCCAGAAGCGCTGTCGCTGGAAGGCGTAGGTGGGCAGGTCGATCCGCCGGCCGCCAGGGTGGATCGCGGCCCAGTCGAGGTCGACGCCGCTGATCCAGGCCTGTGCCATGCCGGTGGCGTACGCAGTGACCTGTTCGCGGTCGCGGCGTTGCAGCGGGATGGTGACGGTGTCGTCCAGGGTGTCGGCGACCATCGCGGTCAGCACGCTGTCCGGTCCGATCTCGACGAACCGGGTGACACCCCGCTCGTGCAGGGCACGCACCGCGTCGGCGAAGCGGACCGTGCCCCGCACCTGCCCCTGCCAGTAGCCGGCGTCACCCAACTCCTCGTCGGTGGCCAACGTGCCGGTGGCGGTGGACACCAGCGGGACCGTCGCCGGGTTGGCGGTGACGGTCGACAGGACCTGGCCGTAGTCGGCGAGCATCGGGTCCATCAGGTGCGAGTGGAACGCGTGCGACACCCGCAACCGCCGCGTCCTCACATCGAGACGCGCTTCGAGGGCCGCGATCTGCTCCTCCGTGCCCGACACCACCACCGCACGCGGCCCGTTCACCGCCGCCACGTCGATACCGTCCAGGTCCAACTCGCCCAGCGGCGCACCGATCGCCAGCATCACCCCACCGGCGGGTAGCGCCTGCATCAACGTGCCCCGCGCCGCCACGACCCGACAGGCGTCGTCAACGGACCACACCCCCGCCACGTGCGCGGCAGCCAGCTCACCGATCGAGTGACCCGCCACGAAGTCCGGCCTGAGACCCCACGACTCCGCGAGCCGGAACAGGGCCACCTCGACCGCGAACAACGCCGGCTGAGTCCACCCCGTCTCATCCAGCACCCCGTCCGGGTCGGCGAACATCACCTGCCGCAGATCGCCACCCAGCAGCGGCGCGAACGCCGCACACACCTCGTCCAACGCGGACGCGAACACCGGGAACACCGCCGCCAGATCCCGGCCCATCCCGACGCGCTGCGCGCCCTGACCGGTGAACAACACCGCCGTCCGGCCCGTGGTCACCCGGCCGGACAGGCCGGCACCGGCCGCGAGGGCGGCCAGGCCGGCGACGCCGTCGCCGAGCACCACGCCCCGGTACGCCGACGCGGCGCGGGTCACGCCGAGGGCGTACCCGACGTCGGCCGGGTGCTGGTCGGTGAGGAAGTCCCGCAGCCGGGCCGCGTTCGCGGCGAGCGCCCCCGCCGACCGGCCCGACACCGGCCAGAGCGACACCGGCGACGGCGCGGCCGGCTCGACCGGCTCAGCGGTCTCGACCGGGGGCGCCTGCTCCAGGATCACGTGCCCGTTGGTGCCGCTGACCCCGAACGACGACACCCCGCCCCGGCGCGGCTGGCCGTGGTCCGGCCAGGCCCGCGCCTCGCTGAGCAGCCGGACCGTGCCGGCGGACCAGTCGACGTGGCGGGAGGGCTCCCCGACGTGCAGGGACTTCGGCAGCACGCCGTGCTGCAGGGCCAGCACCATCTTGATCACGCCGCTGACCGCGGCGGCGGCCTGCGCGTGGCCGATGTTCGACTTGACCGAGCCCAGCCAGAGCGGCCGGTCGGCCGGCCGGTCGTGCCCGTACGTGGCGATCAGCGCCTCGGCCTCGATCGGGTCGCCGAGGGTGGTGCCGGTGCCGTGCGCCTCGACGAGGTCCACCTCGGACGAGGCCAGCCCGGCGTTGGCGAGGGCCTGGAGGATGACCCGCTGCTGGGCGACGCCGTTGGGGGCGGTCAGCCCGTTCGACGCGCCGTCCTGGTTGATCGCGGAGCCCTTGAGCACGGCGAGGACGGGGTGGCCGTGGCGCTGGGCGTCGGAGAGCCGCTCCAGCAGCAGCATGCCGACGCCCTCACCCCAGCCGGTGCCGTCGGCGTCCTCGGAGAACGGCTTGCACCGCCCGTCGGTGGCCAGGCCGCGCTGCCGGCTGAACGCCACGAACGCCCCGGGGGTCGACATCACGGTCACGCCGCCGGCCAGCGCCAGCCCGCACTCCCGGCGGCGCAGCGCGTGCGCGGCCAGGTGCAGCGCGACCAGCGACGACGAGCAGGCGGTGTTGACGGTGACCGCCGGCCCCTCCAACCCCAGGCTGTACGACACCCGCCCGGAGATGACCGCCCCGGAGCTGCCGGTGCTCAGGTACGCCTCGACCGGCTCGGGCAGCACGGTCAGCCGGTCCCAGTAGTCCTGCCCGCCGCAGCCGACGAAGACGCCGGTCGGGCTGCCGCGCAGCGCGTCCGGGTTGATGCCGGCCCGCTCGCACGCCTCCCAGCTCGCCTCCAGCACCAGGCGCTGCTGCGGGTCCATGGCGAGCGCCTCGCGGGGCGAGATGCCGAAGAACTCGGCGTCGAACTCGTCGGCGTCGTGCACGAAGCCGCCCTGCTGCACGTAGCTGCTGCCGGCGGCGGACGGGTCGGCGTCGTACAGGGCGGTGGTGTCCCAGCCCCGGTCGGTGGGGAAGTCGCCGATGGCGTCGACCCCGTCGGCGACCAGCCGCCACAGCTCCTCGGGCGAGCCGACGCCGCCCGGGTAGCGGCAGGCCATCCCGACGATCGCGACGGGCTCCTGTTCCTGCGACTCGACCTCGCGCAGCCGTTCGCGGGTGCGGTGCAGGTCGGCGGTGACCCGCTTCAGGTACTCGAGGAGCTTCTCTTCGTTCGCCATCGGGGACCTCACATCGTTGCCGTCGGGACACGTGCCGGGGGTGGGGGCAGGACGGCTCAGGTCATCCCGAGTTCCTTGTCGATCAGGTCGAAGACGTCGTCGGCGGAGGCGCTCTCCAACCGGTCGACCAGGGTGGCGCCGGCGGACGCGCCGAGGGTCTCGTTGAGCTTGGCCAGCAGCGACTGGAGCCGGACGGTGACCCGGTCGCGTTCGATCTCCTCGGCGGTCAGGCCCGCCACGGTCACCTCCAGCCGGTCCAGTTCGGCCAGCAGGCTGCCGGCGGCGCCGTCCCCGGCGTACCCGAGTTCGGTGCGCAGCTGGTCCGCGAGGGCGACCGGCGTCGGGTGGTCGAAGACCAGGGTGGCGGAGAGCCGGACCCCGGCGGCGGCGCTGAGCCGGTTGCGCAGCTCCACCGCGGTGACCGAGTCCATGCCGAGTTCCTTGAACGCGCGCTGCGCCTCGACGGCGTCGGCGTCGGCGTAGCCGAGCACGGCGGCCACGTTGGTGCGGACCGTGTCGAGCAGCACCGCGCGCTGCTCGGCCTCGGGCAGTGCGGCGAGCCGGTCGGCGAGCGCCGACGCGGATCCGGTGTCGGCGGCCCCGGTGGGTTCGGGGGCGGCGTCGGGCAGCGCGGCGAGCAGCGGCCGGGGCCGGGCCAGGGTGTAGATCGGGGCGAACCTGGGCCAGTCGAGGTCGGCGACGACCAGGTGGCTCTCGTCGTGGTCGAGCGCCTGCTGGAGCGCGCCGACGGCGAGCCGGGGGTCCATCACGCCGACGCCGAGCCGGTCCAGGTGGGCACCCACCTCGCCGCCGGCCATGCCGCCGCCCCCGCCCCAGCTGCCCCAGGCCACCGAGGTGGCGACCGCGCCACGGCTGCGCCGCTGCTGGGCCAGCGCGTCGAGGTAGGCGTTGGCGGTGGCGTAGCCGGCCTGCCCGGCGCTGCCCCAGACGGCCGCGCCGGAGGAGAAGAGCACGAACGCGTCGAGCGGCCGGTCGGCGAGCAGCCCGTCGAGGTGGGTCGCGCCGCGCACCTTGGCCCGGCACACGTCGGCGAAGTCGTCGAGGCTGGTCTCGCCGAGCGGCCGTTCCGGGTGCAGCACCCCGGCGGCGTGGAAGACGGCGGTGAGGTCGTCGCCCAGCTCGGCGACGAGCGCGCCGACCGCGTCCCGGTCGGCGACGTCGCACGCCACCACCTGGACCTGGGGCAGCCGGGCGGTCAGCTCGGCCGCGCCGGGGGCGTCCGGTCCCCGCCGGCTGGCCAGCACGACCCGCTCGGCGCCCTGCCCGACCAGCCATTCGGTGACGTGCCCGCCGACGCCGCCGGTGCCGCCGGTGACCAGCACGGTGCCGGTGGGCCGCCAGCGCCGCTCGGGCGGGCCGGTGACCGGCCGGCGGACCATCCGGCGGGCCAGCGTCCCGGCCGGCCGGATCGCGACCTGGTCCTCGCCGCCGCCGGTCAGCACGTCGACGAGGCGGTCGGTGGTCTGCGGCGTCCACTCGGCGGGCAGGTCGACCAGGCCGCCCCACCAGCCCGGGTAGTCGAGGGAGAGCACGGTGCCCAGGCCCCAGAGCGCGCCCTGGGCGGGCTGCGGCACGGCCTCGGCCGGGTTGACGCCGACGCCGCGGGAGGTGACGCACCAGAGCCGGGCGGGGGCGTCGGTGGCGGCCAGCGCGTGCACCAGGGAGACCGTCGCGGTGGTGCCGGCGGTCAGGCCGGCGCCGAGCGGGTCGGGGGCGTCGTCGAGGGCGAGCAGCGAGAGCACCCCGGCGGGGGCCGGCCGGCCGGTGACGTCGCCGCCGAGGATCGTCTCCACCCGCGCGCCGCGCGCCGCCAGCCCGTCCACGACGGTACGCAGCCGGTCGTCGTCGGTCAGCGCCGGCGGGGCGACGACCCACCAGGTGCCGTCGAGCGTCCCGCCGGTGGGCACCTCGGCGGGCTGCCACCGGACCCGGTAGCGCCAGCCGTCCACGGTGGCCGCGTCGCGCTGCCGGGACCGCCAGGTGCTCAGGCCGGGCAGCACCTCGCCGGCCAGCCCGGCATCGACGCCGAGGCCGTCGGCGAGGGCGGTCACGTCGCCGCGTTCCACCGCGTCCCAGAAGCCGCCGTCGGGGGTGGACTCCGGGGCCGGGCCGGCGGCGGTCGGCGCGATCCAGTACCGCTCGTGCCGGAAGGCGTACGTGGGCAGGTCGGCGCGGCGGGTGCCGGGCAGCGCGGCGGCCCAGTCCACGTGGTGCCCGCGCACCTGCAGTTCGGCCAGGGAGGTGAGCAGCCGGTCCAGGCCGCCGTCGTCGCGGCGCAGGGTGCCGGTGACCACCACCGGCCGCTCGGCGGACTCCAGCGTCTCCTGCATGCCCATGCCGAGCACCGGGTGCGGGCTGACCTCCACGTACCCGGTCCAGCCCTGGGCGGCGAGGGCCCGGATCGCCGGGTCGAAGCGGACGGTGTTGCGCAGGTTGTCGTACCAGTAGCGGGCGTCCAGGCCGGCGGTGTCGACCCAGTCGCCGGTGACCGTGGAGAGCATCCGGATGGTGCCGGTGCGCGGGTTGATCGGGGCGAGGTCCTCCAGCAGCCGGTGCTCCAGCGTCTCCACCTGCGCCGAGTGGGAGGCGTAGTCGACGGCGACCTGCTTGACCCGGATGCCCTCGGCGCTCAGCTCGGCGATCAGCTCGCGCAGCGCCTCCGGGGTGCCGGAGACCACCGCCGAGCCGGCGCCGTTGACCACGGCCAGCGAGATGTCCCCGGCCCAGCGGGCGATCCGCTCCTCGACCCGGTCGGCGGGCAGCCCGACGGAGACCATGCCGCCCCGGCCGGCGAGCTTCTCGCCGATGGCGCGGCTGCGCAGGGTGACCACCCGGGCCCCGTCGGCCAGCGAGAGGCCGCCGGCCACGCAGGCGGCGGCGATCTCGCCCTGCGAGTGGCCGATGACCGCGTCGGGTTCGACGCCGTACGCCCGCCAGGTGGCGGCGAGCGAGACCATCATCGCCCACAGGGCGGGCTGCACCACGTCCACCCACTCCAGCGAGGGGGCGCCGGGCACGCCGCGGACCACGTCGAGCAGGTCCCAGTCGACGTACGCGCGCAGTTCGGCGGCGCACCGGGTCAGGTGCGCCGCGAAGACCGGCGAGGAGTCGAGCAGGGCGGCGGCCATGCCGACCCACTGGGCGCCCTGGCCGGGGAAGACGAAGACCACCCGGCCGTCCGCGTCGGCGACCCCGGTGACGGCGGCGGGCGAGGGCTGGCCGGCGGTGAGCGCGGTGAGCGCGGCGCGCAGCTGCGGCAGGGTCCCGCCGACGAGCACGGCCCGGTGGTCGAGCCGGGCCCGGCCGGCCAGGGTACGGCCCACCGCGGCGAGGTCCACCTCCCGCCCGTCCAGGTGCGCCAGCAGCTGCTCGGCCTGGGCGGGCAGCGCCGCTGCGGTGTGCCCGGAGAGCACCCAGGGCACCACCGCCGGGGTGGCCGGCTCGTCGGCCTCCTCGGCCGGTGGGGCCTCCTCCAGGACCACGTGCGCGTTGGTGCCGCTGATGCCGAAGGAGGAGACGCCGCAGCGCCGGGCCCGGCCGGTCGCCGGCCAGTCGACCGGCTCGGTGAGCAGCCGTACCGTGCCCGGCGACCAGTCGATCTCGCCGCTGGGCTCGTCGACGTGCAGGGTGCGCGGCAGCAATCCGTGCCGCATCGCCTGCACCATCTTGATCACCCCGCCGACCCCGGCGGCGGCCTGCGAGTGGCCGATGTTGGACTTGAGCGAGCCGAGCCAGAGCGGCCGGTCCACGGGCCGGTCCCGCCCGTACGTGGCGAACAGCGCCTGCGCCTCGATCGGGTCGCCGAGCTTCGTGCCGGTGCCGTGCGCCTCGACCGCGTCGACCTCCGGCGCGGTGAGCCGGGCGTTGGCCAGCGCGGCCCGGATGACCCGGCGCTGCGAGGGGCCGTTCGGCGCGGTGAGGCCGTTGGACGCGCCGTCCTGGTTGATCGCGGAGCCCCGGATCACGGCGAGCACCGGGTGGCCGTGCCGGCGGGCGTCGGAGAGCCGCTCCAGCACCAGCGCGCCGGCGCCCTCGGCCCAGCCGGTGCCGTCGGCGGTGGCGGCGAACGACCGGCACCGCCCGTCGGAGGAGAGCGCCCGCTGCCGGGAGAACTCGACGAACGCGTCCGGGGTGCCGATCACGGTGACGCCACCGGCGACGGCGAGCGACGACTCGCCGGAGCGCAGCGACTGGCAGGCCCAGTGCAGGGCGACCAGCGACGACGAGCAGCCGGTGTCGACGGTGACCGCCGGCCCCTCCAGCCCGAGGGTGTACGAGAGCCGGCCGGAGACGATGCTGCCGGCGCCCCAGCTGTTCGGGTAGTCGTGGTAGACGACGCCGGTGAAGACCGCGGTGGGGCTGCCCTTGAGCGAGGTCGGGTCGATCCCGGCGCGCTCCAGCGCCTCCCACGAGGTCTCCAGGAACAGCCGCTGCTGCGGGTCCATCTCGGCGGCCTCGCGGGGCGAGATGCCGAAGAAGGTGGGGTCGAACGCGGGCGCGTCGTAGAGGAAGCCGCCCTCGCGGACGTAGCTGGTGCCGGGGTGCTCGGGGTCGGGGTGGTAGAGGCGGTCGAGGTCCCAGCCGCGGTCGGTGGGCATGCCGGCGATGGCGTCGGTGCCGGCCGCGACGAGGTCCCAGAGCGCCTCGGGCGAGCCGACGCCGCCGGGGTAGCGGCAGCCCATGCCGACGATCGCGATCGGCTCGGCGGCCTTGTCCTCCAGGTCGCGCAGCCGCTCGCTGGTCTCGTGCAGGTCGGCCGTGACCCGCCGCAGGTAGTCACGAAGCTTCTGTTCGTTGGACATCAGGAACCCATTCGTGGACGTGGCCGGCAGGTCAGGAGGTGCCGAACTTGCTGTCGATGAAGTCGAAGAGGTCGTCGTCGGAGGCGGTGTCCAGCTCGGCGGTGACGGTGGCGACGTCGTCCGGGCGCTGGCCGGTCTGCCACGCCGCGAGCAGGGCACGGAGCCGCTCCCCCACGCCGGCCCGGGTGCTTTCGTCGAGGGCGGCGACGGCGTCGGCGCTGGTCAGGGCCGCCTGGATCCGGTCGAGGTCGTCGAGCAGGGTCGCCCCGCCGGCGTCGTCGGGCACCAGCTCGGTGAGCAGCTGCTGGGCCAGTTCGGTGGGGGTCGGGTGGTCGAAGACGAGGGTGGCGGGCAGCCGGAGCGCGGTCTCGGCGGCGAGCCGGTTGCGCAGTTCGACGGCGGTCAGCGAGTCGAAGCCGGCCTCCTTGAACGCGCGCTCGGGGTCGACGTCGCCGCCGGAGGCGTACCCGAGGACCGCCGCGACCTGGTCGCGGACCAGCGCCAGCACGGTGTCGAGGCGGTCCGGGGCGGGCATCGCGGCGAGTCGGCCGGCCAGGTCGGCGGTGGAGGTGGCGGCGGCCGTCACGGCGGGCGCGGTCGCCGGGTTGGCGTCGGGCAGCGCGGCGAGCAGCGGGCGGGGCCGGGCCAGGGTGTAGACGGGGGTGAAGGTGGTCCAGTCGATGTCGGCGACCACGAGGTGGCTCTCGTCGTGGTCGAGGGCCTGCCGCAGCGCCTCGACGGCGAGCCGGGGGTCCATCGGCGGGGTGCCCTGCCGGCGCAGGTGGACGGTGGCCTCGTCGTCGGCCATGCCGCCGCCGGCCCAGCTGCCCCAGTTGACGGCGGTGGCGGTGCGGCCCTGCCCGCGCCGCCCGTGGGCGAGCGCGTCGAGGTACGCGTTGGCGGTGCCGTACGCGGCCTGCCCGGCGCTGCCCCAGACGGCCGCGCCGGAGGAGAAGAGCACGAACGCGTCCAGCGGCCGGTCGGTGAGCAGGTCGTCGAGGTGGGTGGCGCCGAGCACCTTGGCCCGGCACACCGCGGCGAACTCCTCCGGGGTGGTCTCGGGCAGCGACTTCTCCTGGTGCAGCACCCCGGCGGCGTGGAAGACGGCGGTCAGGTCGTCGCCGAGCTCGGCCAGCAGCGCGGCCACCGCCTCCCGGTCGGTGACGTCGCACGCCACCACCCGCGCACCCGGCAGCCGGCCGGTCAACTCGGCGGCACCCGGCGCGGCCGGGCCACGCCGGCTGGCCAGCACCACCCGCTGCGCGCCCAGATCCAGCAGCCACTCGGTCAGATGCGCCCCGATCCCCCCGGTGCCACCGGTGACCAGCACCGTGCCGGTGGGCCGCCACCGGCGATCCGGCGTGCCGGCCACCGGCCAGCGCACCAACCGCCGCGCCAGCACCCCGGCCGGCCGTACCGCCACCTGGTCCTCGACCCCACCGGCCAACACGTCGACGACCCGGTCGGCGTGCTCGCCGGCCCAGTCGGCAGGCAGGTCGACCAGGCCACCCCACCAGTCGGGGTAGTCGAGGGAGAGCACGGTGCCGAGGCCCCAGAGCGCGCCCCGGGCGGGGTGCGGCAGCGACTCGAACCGGTCGACGGCGACGCCGCCGGCGGTCAGGCACCAGAGCCGGCCGGCGAAGGCGGTGGCGGTGAGGTTCCGGACCAGGTCGACGGTCGCGGTGACGCCGGCGGTGAGCCCGGCCCCGAGCGGGTCGGGGGCGTCGTCGAGGGCGAGCAGGGACACCACCCCGGCGGGGGTGTCGCGTCCGGTCACGTCGGCGCCGGTGCCGGTGACGACCTCGGCGCCGCGCGCGGCCAGCGCGTCGGCGACGGCCCGGGTCCGGGGGTCGTCGGCCAGCGCCTCGGGTACGACCACCCACCAGGTCCCGGCCGGTGCGCCCCCGGTGGGTAGGTCGGTGGAGCGCCACACCAGCCGGTAGCGCCAACTGTCGACGGTGGTGGCGTCGCGGTGCCGGGCCCGCCAGGTGGCGAGGCCGGGCAGCACCTCGCCGATGGTGCCGGCGGGGACGCCGAGGCCGTCGGCGAGGCCGTCGACGTCGCCGCGGTCGACGGCGTCCCAGAACCCGCCGTCGGTGCCGGTGTCGCCGCTGTCGGTGCCGGCGGTCGGGGTGATCCAGTACCGCTGGTGCTGGAAGGCGTAGGTGGGCAGGTCGACCTGCCGCCCGCCGGGGTGGATGGCCGTCCAGTCGAGGTCGAGTCCGGTGGTCCAGGCCTGGGCCATGCCGGTGGCGTACGCAGTGACCTGTTCGCGGTCGCGGCGTTGCAGCGGGATCGCGGCGGCGTCCGGGGCGCAGTCGGCGACCATCGCGGTCAGCACACTGTCGGGTCCGATCTCGACGAACCGGGTCACTCCCCGCTCGTGCAGGGCACGCACCGCGTCGGCGAAGCGGACCGTGCCCCGCACCTGCCCCTGCCAGTAGCCGGCGTCGGCCAACTCCTCGTCGGTGACGAGGGTGCCGGTGGCGGTGGACACCAGCGGAATGCCCGCCGGGTTGGCGGTGACACCGCTCAGGACCTGGCCGTAGTCGACGAGCATCGGGTCCATCAGGTGCGAGTGGAACGCGTGCGACACCCGCAACCGCCGCGTCCTCACATCGAGACGCGCTTCGAGAGCCGCGATCTGCTCCTCCGTGCCCGACACCACCACCGCACGCGGCCCGTTGACCGCCGCCACGTCGATACCGTCGAGGTCGAGCTCGTCCAGCGGGGCGGCAATCGCCAGCATCACCCCACCGGCGGGCAACGCCTGCATGAGCGTGCCCCGGGCGGCCACCACTCGGCACGCGTCCTGAAGGGACCACACCCCGGCCACGTGCGCCGCAGCCAGCTCACCGATCGAGTGACCCGCCACGAAGTCCGGCCTCAGCCCCCACGACTCGGCCAGGCGGAACAGCGCCACCTCGACCGCGAACAACGCCGGCTGAGTCCACCCCGTCTGATCCAGCACACCATCGGGGTCGGTGAACATCACCTGCCGCAGATCGCCATCGAGCAGCGGCGCGAACGCCGCACACACCTCATCGAGGGCGGACGCGAACACCGGGAACACCTCCGCCAGATCCCGGCCCATCCCGACGCGCTGCGCACCCTGACCGGTGAACAACACCGCCGTCCGGCCCGTGGTGACCCGGCCGGTCGGGCCGCCGCCGGCGGCGAGCGCGTCCAGGCCGGTGGCGAAGTCGGTGTCGGGTCCCCCGACCACGACGCCCCGGTGGTCGAGGGCGGCCCGCCCGGCGGCCAGCGAGAAGCCGACGTCGACCGGCCGCTCGTCGGTCAGGTACGCCCGCAGCCGGCCGGCCTGCGCGGCGAGCGCCCCGGCGGAGCGGCCGGACACCGGCCAGAGCACCACCGGCGGCTCGACCGCGGCCGGCGCGGGCGGAGCCTCGACCGGCGGAGCCTCCTCCACGATCACGTGCGCGTTGGTGCCGCTGATGCCGAACGACGAGATGCCGGCCCGGCGGGGCTGCCCGGTCGCGGGCCACGGCACCGGCTCGGTGAGCAGCCGGACGTCCCCGGCCGACCAGTCGACCTGCGCGGACGGCACCTCGGCGTGCAGGGTGCGGGGCAGCAGCCCGTGCCGCAGCGCCTGCACCATCTTGATCACGCCGGCCATGCCGGCGGCGGCCTGCGCGTGGCCGATGTTCGACTTGATCGACCCGAGCCACAGCGGCCGGTCCCGGTCCCGCCCGTACGTGGTCAACAGCGCCTGGGCCTCGATCGGGTCGCCGAGGGTGGTGCCGGTGCCGTGCGCCTCGACCACGTCCACGTCGGCCGGTTCGAGGCGGGCGTTGGCCAGCGCGGCGCGGATCACCCGCTGCTGGGCCGGGCCGTTGGGCGCGGTGAGGCCGTTGGACGCACCGTCCTGGTTGACCGCTGAGCCACGGAGCACGCCGAGCACCGGGTGGCCGTGGCGACGGGCGTCGGAGAGGCGTTCCAGGACCAGCACGCCGGCCCCCTCGGCCCAGCCGGTGCCGTCGGCGGCGTCCGAGAAGGACTTGCAGCGGCCGTCGGGGGCGAGGCCGCGCTGGCGGCTGAACGCCACGAACGGGGTCGGGTTCGACATCACCAGCACGCCGCCGGCGATCGCGGTGGCGCACTCCCCCGCCCGCAGCGCCTGGGCGGCCAGGTGCAGCGCCACCAGCGACGAGGAGCAGGCGGTGTCGACGGTCATCGACGGTCCCTCGAATCCGAAGGCGTAGGACACCCGACCGGAGATGACCGACGCGGAGCTGCCGGTGCTCAGGTACGCCTCGGACTCGGCGGGGGCGAGGCCGAGCAGGTCGCCGTAGTCCTGCGCACCGGAGCCGACGAAGACGCCGACCGGTTCGCCGCGCAGCGTCTCCGGGTCCAGCCCGGCCCGCTCGCAGGCCTCCCAGGTGAGTTCCAGCATCAGCCGCTGCTGCGGGTCCATGGTGATCGCCTCGCGGGGCGAGATGCCGAAGAACTCGGCGTCGAAGGCGCCCGCGTCGTAGACAAAGCCGCCGGAGCGGACGTAGCTGGTGCCGGGCCGGTCGGGGTCGGCGTCGAAGAGAGCGTCGGCGTCCCAGCCCCGGTCGACGGGGAAGGCGCTGATCGCGTCGGTGCCGGTGGCGACGAGCTGCCACAGCTCTTCCGGGGAGCGGACGCCGCCCGGGTAGCGGCAGCTCATACCGACGATCGCGACGGGCTCGTCGGGGGTGAGCGGGGTGCCGGCGGTGGGGCCGGCGGGGCCGGCGGTGGTGCCGACGAGTTCGTCGTACAGGTGGCGGGCCAGCACGGCGGGGGTCGGGTAGTCGTAGACCATCGTGGCGGGCAGCCGCAGTCCGACGGCCGCGCCGAGCGCGTTGCGCAGTTCCACCGCGGTCAGCGAGTCGAAGCCCAGTTCGCGGAAGGGGCGTTGGGCGTCCACGGTGGTGCCGGCGGGGTGGCCGAGGACGGCGGCGACGTGGGTGCGGACGGTGTCCAGCAGGTACGGCAGCCGGTCGGCGTCGGGCAGGTCGGCGAGCCCGGACGTGTCCCGGGGCGCGGTCGGTTCGGCGGCGGGGGCGGGCCGGCTGTCGGGCAGCGCGGCGAGCAGCGGCCGGGGCCGGGCCAGCGTGTAGATCGGGGTGAACCGGGCCCAGTCAATGTCGGTGACCACGAGGTGGCTCTCGTCGTGGTCGAGGATCTGCTGCAACGCACCGAGCGCCAGCCGGGGCTCCATCGGCGGGGTGCCCTGTCGCAGCAGCTGCGCGGTGGCCTCGGCGTCGACCATCCCGCCGCCGCCCCAGGTGCCCCAGGCCACGGAGGTGGCGACCAGGCCGGCGCGGCGGCGCTGGTGGGCCAGCGCGTCGAGGAAGGCGTTGCCGGTGCCGTACGCGGCCTGCCCGGCGCTGCCCCAGACGGCCGCGCCGGAGGCGAAGAGCACGAAGGCGTCGAGGGTACGGCCGTCGAGCAGCGCGTCGAGGTGGGTGGCGCCGAGCACCTTGGCCCGGCAGACGGCGGCGAAGTCGTCGAGGCTCGTCTGCCCGAGCGGTGTGGGTTCGTCGAGGACCCCGGCGGCGTGGAAGACGGCGGTCAGGTCGTCGCCGAGCTCGGCCAGCAGCGCGGCCACCGCCTCCCGGTCGGTGACGTCGCACGCCACCACCCGCGCACCCGGCAGCCGGTCGGTCAACTCGGCGGCACCCGGCGCGGCCGGGCCACGCCGGCTGGCCAGCACCACCCGCTGCGCGCCCTGATCCAGCAGCCACTCGGTCAGATGCGCCCCGATCCCCCCGGTGCCACCGGTGACCAGCACCGTGCCGGTGGGCCGCCACCGGCGATCCGGCGTGCCGGCCACCGGCCAGCGCACCAACCGCCGCGCCAGCACCCCGGCCGGCCGTACCGCCACCTGGTCCTCGACCCCACCGGCCAACACGTCGACGACCCGGTCGGCGTGCTCGCCGGCCCAGTCGGCAGGCAGGTCGACCAGGCCACCCCACCAGTCGGGGTAGTCGAGGGAGAGGACGGTGCCGAGGCCCCAGAGGCCCGCCTGCGCGGCGTGCGGCAGGTCCTCGTACCGGTCGACGGCGACGCCACCGGCGGTCAGGCACCAGAGCCGGCCGGCGAACCCGGCGGCGGCGAGCGCGTGCACCAGGCGGACGGTGTCGGTGACGCCAGCGGACAGTCCCGCGCCGAGCGGGTCGGGGGTGTCGTCGAGGCCGAGCAGCGACACCACGCCGGCCGGGCCGCCGGCGTCGGCGAGGTCGTCGAGGGTACGCAGCCGGACGGTGGCGCCCCGCGCGCCCAGCGCGTCGGCGAGCGCGGTGACCCGTTCGTCGCCGGTGAGCGGGGCGGGCGTGACCAGCCACCAGTCGCCGGTGAGCGTCCCGCCGGTGGGCGGTTCGCCGGGGCGCCACGCCACCCGGTAGCGCCAGCCGTCGGTGGTGGTGGCGGGCGCGGCGGTGGGTGCCTCCAGCCAGTACCGCCGGTGCTGGAAGGCGTAGGTGGGCAGGTCGACCTGCCGCCCGCCCGGGTGGATGGCCGCCCAGTCGAGGTCGATGCCGCTGGTCCAGGCCCGCGCCATGCCGGTGGCGTACGCGGTGACCTGCTCCCGGTCGCGGCGTTGTAGCGGGATCGCGGCGGCGTCCGGGGCGCAGTCGGTGACCATCGCGGTCAGCACACTGTCGGGTCCGATCTCGACGAACCGGGTGACGCCCCGCTCGTGCAGGGCACGCACCGCGTCGGCGAAGCG
Source organism: Micromonospora auratinigra (assembly GCF_900089595.1). Taxonomy (GTDB): domain Bacteria; phylum Actinomycetota; class Actinomycetes; order Mycobacteriales; family Micromonosporaceae; genus Micromonospora; species Micromonospora auratinigra. Next base: position 2,757,801 of record NZ_LT594323.1, read on the forward strand.
GACCGTGCCCCGCACCTGCCCCTGCCAGTAGCCGGCGTCACCCAACTCCTCGTCGGTGGCCAGCGTGCCGGTGGCGGTGGACACCAGCGGAATGCCCACCGGGTTGGCGGTGACACCGCTCAGGACCTGGCCGTAGTCGGCGAGCATCGGGTCCATCAGGTGCGAGTGGAACGCGTGCGACACCCGCAACCGCCGCGTCTTCACATCGAGACGTGCTTCGAGGGCGGTGATCTGCTCCTCCGTGCCCGACACCACCACCGCACGCGGCCCGTTGACCGCCGCCACGTCGATGCCGTCCAGGTCCAGCTCGCCCAGCGGCGCACCGATCGCCAGCATCACCCCACCGGCCGGCAACGCCTGCATCAACGTGCCCCGCGCCGCCACGACCCGACACGCGTCGTCGAGGGACCACACCCCCGCCACGTGCGCGGCAGCCAGCTCACCGATCGAGTGACCCGCCACGAAGTCCGGCCTGAGACCCCACGACTCCGCGAGCCGGAACAGGGCCACCTCGACCGCGAACAACGCCGGCTGAGTCCACCCCGTCTCATCCAGCACCCCATCGGGGTCCGAGAAGATCACCTGCCGCAGATCCCCACCCAGCAGCGGCGCGAACGCCGCACACACCTCGTCCAACGCGGACGCGAACACCGGGAACACCGCCGCCAGATCCCGGCCCATCCCGACGCGCTGCGCGCCCTGACCCGTGAACAACACCGCCGTCCGGCCCGTGGTCACCCGACCCGACAGGCCGGCGCCGGCCGCGAGGGCGTCCAGGCCGGCGGTCAGCTCGGCCGGCTCCCGGCCCACCGCGACGCCCCGGAACTCCAGGCCGGCCCGGCCGGCGCCGAGCGTGAAGCCCACGTCGACCGGGTTCTCGTCGGTGCCGAGGCAGAACTCGGCGATCCGGGCGGCCTGGAGGGCGAGACCCTCCGGGGAGCGCCCGGAGACGGGCCAGAGGGTCACCGGCGCGGCCGCCGGGGCGGGGACCTCGTCGGCGACCGGGGCCTCCTCGACGATGAGGTGCACGTTGGTGCCACTGATGCCGAACGAGGAGACGCCGGCCCGGCGCGGCCGCTCACCCGCCGGCCAGTCGACCGGCTCGTGCAGCAGCCGTACGTCGCCGCCGGCCCAGTCGACCTGCCGGGACGGCGTCTCGGCGTGCAGGGTGCGGGGCAGCACCCCGTGCCGCAGCGCCTGCACCATCTTGATCACGCCGGCCACGCCCGCGGCGGCCTGCGCGTGGCCGATGTTCGACTTGATCGACCCGAGCCAGAGCGGCTGCTCCCGGTCCCGCCCGTAGGTGGCCAGCAGCGCCTGCGCCTCGATCGGGTCACCCAACGTGGTGCCGGTGCCGTGCGCCTCGACGGCGTCCACGTCCCCGGTGCCGAGCCGGGCGTTGGCCAGCGCGGCCCGGATCACCCGCTGCTGCGCCGGCCCGTTCGGCGCGGTCAGCCCGTTGGACGCGCCGTCCTGGTTGACCGCCGAGCCCCGGATCACGCCGAACACCCGGTGGCCGTGGCGGCGGGCGTCGGAGAGGCGCTCCAGGACCAGCACGCCGGCCCCCTCGGACCAGGCAGCGCCGTCGGCGCCGTCGCCGAAGGAGCGGCACCGGCCGTCCGGGGAGAGCGCCCGCTGGCGGCTGAACTCGACGAAGAGCTGCGGGGTGGCCATCACCGCGACGCCGCCGGCCAGGGCCAGCCCGCACTCCTCCTTGCGCAGCGACTGGCAGGCCAGGTGCATCGCGACGGAGGAGGACGAGCAGGCGGTGTCGACGGTGATCGCCGGCCCCTCCAGGCCCAGGGTGTACGCGACCCGCCCGGAGACGAGGCTGCCGGAGGTGGTGCTGTCGACGTAGTCGTGGTGCATGACGCCGACGAAGACGCCGGTGGCGCTGCCCTTCAGCGCGACCGGGTCGAGGCCGCCGTGCTCGAACGCCTCCCAGGACACCTCCAGCAGCAGCCGCTGCTGCGGGTCGGTCTCCAGCGCCTCACGGGGGCTCATGCCGAAGAAGCCGGGGTCGAAGTCGGCGGCGTCGGGCAGGAAGCCGCCGTGCCGGGTGTAGCTGCGGCCGGGCTTGCCGGGCTCGGGGTCGTAGACGCCCTCGACGTCCCAACCCCGGTCGGTGGGGAACCCGGAGATGGCGTCGGTGCCCTCGGCGACGAGCCGCCACAGGTCCTCCGGCGAGCGGACGCCGCCCGGGTAGCGGCAGCCCATCCCGACGATCGCGATCGGCTCCTGGTCGCGGCCCTCCACCTCACGCAGGCGGCGGTTGGCCTGTTGCAGCTCGGCGGTGGCGCGCTTGAGGAAGGTCCGGAGCTTGTCGTCGTTCGCCATCGTTCACACCAATCTGTGCCGCGCGGGAGGATCGTCGGAGGCTGCCGTCAGGAGATGCCGAGCTCGTTCTCCAGGACCTCGAACAGCTCCTCGTCGGTGGCGGAGTCGTAGTCGCGCCGGGTCTCGTCGTCGGGGTCGCCGACCCGGTCCTGCCAGCCGCGCAGCACCGCCTCCAGCCGCGCGACCAGCCGGGCCTGCTCGCCGGTGGGCACCTCGGTGAGGGCCTTCTCCAGCCGGTCGAGGTCGGCCAGGACGGCGTCGGCCGGGTCGGCGTCGGGCAGCACCAGTTCCGCCTTGAGCGCCCGGGCCAGGGTGGCCGGCTCGGGGTGGTCGAAGACCAGCGTGGCGGGCAGCCGCAGCCCGGTGACGGTGCTGAGCACGTTGCGGAACTCCACCGCGGCGAGGGAGTCGAAGCCGAGGTCCTTGAACGCGCGGCCGGGCTCGATCGAGGCCGGCCCGGGGAAGCCGAGCACGGCGGCGGCGTGCGTGCGGACCAGGTCGAGCAGCAGGGTGTCCCGGTCGGCGTCGGAGAGCCCGGCGAGCCGGTCGACCAGCGCCGTCCCGCCGCCGCCGGCGGTGCCGGCCGCCGCCCGGCGGGCCGGCGTGCGGACCAGCCCGCGCAGCACGGCGGGGAGCGGGTCGGTGCGGCGGCGCAGCGCGTCCAGGTCGATCCGGACCGGGACCAGGGTGGCCCGGTCGGTGCCGACGGCGGCGTCGAAGAGGGCCAGTGCCTCGTCGGTGTCCATCGCCGGCATGCCGAGCCGGCGCATCCGGTGCAGGTCCGCCTCGTCGAGGTGGCCGCCCATGCCGGTCCCGGTGGCCCAGAGCCCGAAGGCCAGCGAGGTGGCGGGCAGCCCCTCGGCGCGGCGACGCTGGGCGAGGGCGTCGAGGAAGAGGTTGCCGGCGGCATAGTTGCCCTGCCCGGCGCCGGCCACCCAGCCGGCCGAGGAGGAGAAGAGCAGGAACGCGGTGAGCGGCAGGTCATGGGTCAGCTCGTGCAGGTGCCAGGCGGCGTCCACCTTGGGCCGCAGCACCCGGTGCAGCTGTTCCGGGGTGAGGGCGTCGACCAGCGCGTTCTCGGCGGTGCCGGCGGCGTGCACCACGGCGGTGAGCGGGTGCGCGGCGGGCACGTCGGCGAGCAGGGCGGCGACCGCGTCGCGGTCCGCGACGTCGCAGGCGGCCACCCGCACGTCCGCGCCGGCCGCGGTGAGGTCGGCGACCAGCTCCGCCGCGCCGGGCGCCGACGCGCCGCTGCGGCCGGTCAACAGCAGCCAGCGTACGCCGTGCCGGGCGACCAGGTGCCGGGCCACCAGGCTGCCCAGCCCGCCGAGGCCGCCGGTGACCAGGACCGTCCCGTCGGCGGGCCACGGGCTGGCCGCCCGGGGCGCGTCGGCGGACACCCGGACCAGCCGGGGCGCGAGCAGCGCCCCGGCCCGGACGGCCAGTTCGGGTTCCCCGCTGCCGAGCGCGGCGGTGAGCTGCGCGGTGTCGTCGGCGTCGGTGTCGACCAGCAGGAACCGGCCGGGGTGTTCGGCCTCGGCGGCCCGGACCAGCCCCCACAGCGCGGCGGCAGCCGGGTCGACCGGGGTCCCACCGGCGTCGACCGCGTGCCGGGTGAGCAGCACCAGCGTCGACGCGTCGGACCCGGGGGCGGTGAGCCAGCGGTGCAGCAGGCCGAGCAGCCGCTCGCTGGCGTCGTGGGCGGCGGCGGGCAGCGGGCCGGGCACGTCGAGGCGGACCACGGCGGTGGCCGGGGCCGGGTCGGGCAGCTCCGCGTCGACGTCGACCAGGGTCCACGCGGCGTCGCCGGCACCGGCCGGTACGGGCTGCCAGGCCACCTCGTACAGGGAGCGCCGCTGGTCGCGGGCGGCGGCGAGCGCCTCGGCGGCGACCGGCCGGGCGACCAGTTCCGCGATGGTGGCGACGGGGTTGCCCTGACCGTCGGCCACGGTGACCGCGGACCGGTCGGCGGTGGCCGGGGTGATCCGGATCCGCAGCGCGGCGGCGTGCGCGGCGTGCAGCGTGACACCGCGCCAGGAGAACGGCAGCGGGGTGTCACCCGCCCCCTCGTCGACCAGGTTGGCGTGCAGGGCCGCGTCGAGCAGCGCCGGGTGCAGCAGGAACCGGGCGGCGTCGGCGGCGGCCACGTCGGGCAGGGCCGCTTCGGCGTACACCTCGGCGGTGTCGCCGTGGCCGCGCCGCCAGACGGCCCGCAGCCCCTGGAAGACCGGCCCGTAGTCGTAGCCGTGCCCGACCAGCCGGTCGTAGAGGCCGTCGAGGTCGACCGGGTCGGCGTCGGCGGGCGGCCAGGCGGTGAGGTCGGTGGGGGCGGGGTCGGCCGACGGGGTGAGGACGCCTTCGGCGTGCCGGGTCCAGCCGGTGCCGTCGGGGCCGTCGTCGGGGCGGGTCCAGATGCCGAGGGCCCGCGCGCCGGTGTCGTCGGCGGCGTCGACGGTGACCCGCAGGGCGAGGCCACCCTCCTCGGGCAGCACCAGGGGCGCGCCGATGGTCAGTTCGTCGACGACGGGGCAGCCGACCTGGTCGCCGGCGCGCAGGGCGAGTTCGACCAGGCCGGTGCCGGGGACGAGGACGGTGCCGAGGACCGCGTGGTCGGCGAGCCAGGGCTGGGTGGTGCGGGAGAGCCGGCCGGTGAGCACCACGCCGCCGGTGCCGGGCAGCTCGACGACGGCGCCGAGCAGCGGGTGGGCGGCCGGGTGCTGGCCGAGCCCGCCCGGGTCGCCGGTGCCGGCGGGCGCGTCCAGCCAGTAGCGGCGGCGCTGGAAGGCGTACGTGGGCAGGTCGACCCGGCGTCCGCCGGAGTGGATCGCGGACCAGTCGAGGCCGACGCCGGCGGCCCAGGCCCGCGCGAGGCCGGTGCCGTACGCGGTCACCTGGTCGCGGTCACGGCGTTGCAGGGCGACGGCGGCGGCGTCGGGCGCGCAGTCGGCGACCATGGCGGTGAGGACGCTGTCCGGTCCGATCTCGACGAACCGGGTGACGCCGCGTGCGGTGAGGGCGTGCACGGCGTCGGCGAAGCGGACGGTGCCGCGCACCTGGCTCTGCCAGTACTCGACGAGGGCGAGGTCGTCGTCGGTGGCGAGGTCGCCGGTGACGGTGGAGACCAGCGGCACGGTCGCGGCGCTGGGACGGACCCGGTTGAGCACCTGCCCGTACTCGGCGAGCATCGGGTCCATCAGGTGCGAGTGGAACGCGTGCGACACCCGCAACCGCCGGGTCTTCACGTCGAGACGCGCTTCGAGGGCGGCGATCTGCTCCTCGGTGCCGGACACCACCACGGCACGCGGCCCGTTGACCGCGGCCACGTCGATGCCGTCGAGGTCCAACTCGTCCAGCGGCGCACCGATCGCGAGCATCGCGCCACCCGACGGCAGGGCCTGCATCAACGTGCCCCGGGCGGCCACCACTCGGCACGCGTCCTGAAGGGACCACACCCCGGCCACGTGCGCCGCAGCCAGCTCACCGATCGAGTGACCCGCCACGAAGTCCGGCCTGAGACCCCACGACTCGGCCAGCCGGAACAGCGCCACCTCGACCGCGAACAACGCCGGCTGAGTCCACCCGGTCTGATCCAGCACCCCATCGGGGTCCGAGAAGATCACCTGCCGCAGATCGCCACCGAGCAGCGGCGCGAACGCCGCACACACCTCGTCCAACGCGGACGCGAACACCGGGAACACCGCCGCCAGATCCCGGCCCATGCCGACGCGCTGCGCGCCCTGACCGGTGAACAGCACCGCCGTCCGGCCCGTGGTCACCCGACCCGACAGGCCACCGCCGGCGGCGAGGGCGTCCAGGCCGGCGAGCAGATCGGCCGGCTCCCGGCCCACCGCGACGCCCCGGAACTCCAGGCCGGCCCGGCCGGCGCCGAGCGAGAAACCCACGTCCACCGGGCGCTCGTCGGTGAGGTGCGCCCGCAACCGGCCCGCCTGGCCGGTGAGCGCCGACGCCGAACGGGCCGACACCGGCCAGAGCAGCACCGCCGGCTCCGGTGACTCGTCGCCGCCGTCCTCGACCGGTGGGGCCTCCTCCAGGATCACGTGGGCGTTGGTGCCGCTGATGCCGAACGACGACAGTCCGGCCCGGCGCGGCCGCTCCCCCGCCGGCCACGGCTGCGCCGCGGTGAGCAGCCGGACGTCCCCGGCCGACCAGTCCACGTGCGGGGTCGGCTCCTCGGCGTGCAGGGTGCGCGGCAGCACGCCGTGCCGCAGCGCCAGCACCATCTTGATCACACCCGCGGTGCCCGCCGCGGCCTGGGTGTGCCCCAGGTTCGACTTCACCGAGCCCAACCAGAGCGGCCGGCCCGGCTCGCGGTCCCGCCCGTACGTGGCGATCAGCGCCTGCGCCTCGATCGGGTCGCCGAGCTTCGTGCCGGTGCCGTGCGCCTCGACGGCGTCCACGTCGGCGGCGGTGAGCCGGGCGTTGGCCAGCGCGTCGGCGATCACCCGGCGCTGCGCCGGGCCGTTCGGCGCGGTCAGGCCGCTGCTCGCGCCGTCCTGGTTCACCGCGGTGCCCCGGACCACCGCGAGCACCGGGTGCCCGAGCCGCCGGGCGTCGCTGAGCCGCTCGACCAGCAGCACGCCGACGCCCTCGGACCAGCCGGTGCCGTCGGCGGCGGCCGCGAACGGCTTGCACCGGCCGTCGCCGGCCAGGCCGCCCTGCCGGCTGAAGTCGTCGAACGTCTCCGGGGTGGCCATCACGGTCACCCCGCCCGCCAGCGCCAGGGTGCACTCCTCGCGGCGCAGCGCCTGGATCGCCAGGTGCAGCGCGACCAGCGACGACGAGCAGGCGGTGTCGACGGTGATCGCCGGCCCCTCCAGGCCCAGCACGTACGCCACCCGGCCGGAGAAGACGCTGCCGGCGTTGCCGTTGCCGAGGAAGCCCTCCAGCTCCGGCGGCGGCTGCGCCAGCCGGCTGGCGTAGTCGTGGTACATCAACCCGGCGAAGACCCCGGTGCGGCTGCCGCGTACCGACAGCGGGTCGATCCCGGCCGACTCGAACGCCTCCCAGGACGCCTCCAGCAACAGCCGCTGCTGCGGATCCATCGCGATCGCCTCGCGCGGGGAGATGCCGAAGAATTCGGGGTCGAAATGTGCGGCGTCGGCGAGGAAACCGCCGGCCCGGGCGTAGTTCGGCGCCGGCCCGGAATCGCCGTCACCGACGGTCCAGCCGCGGTCGTCGGGAAAGTCCGCGATGGCGTCCCCGCCGTCGGCGAGGAGCCGCCACAGTGCCGCCGGGGAGTCCACCCCGCCCGGGAACCGGCAGCTCATCCCCACGATCGCGATCGGGTCGTACTCGCGCCGTTCGGCGAGACGCAGCTGCCGGCGGGCCTCACGCAGATCGATGGTGGCCCGCTTCAGGTACCCGAGAAGCTTCTCCTCGTTCTCCATCTACGTCTCCCGCCACTGGCCCCAGCCGCGAACGACCGGAGCCAATGTCGGCGTCCGGGTCATCGCGGCGGCAATTGTCGGAGCAGAACCGCTCCGTCGGGCATTTGTTGGTTGTCCGCGCTGACACTACGAAGCGGTGCCGGCACCACGGACCCCCTAACGCCCCCAGTGCGCCCCCTAGGCTTGCGGCCCGGACGAGGCGGGCGCGGTGGCTCGCGCCGGCCATGGAGATGGCCGGTTCCGGCTACGATGACCGGCCGTGACGGGCTGATGATCGACAGCGTGGTCCGCTCCCCGCCTCGGGTGTGGACCGGCAGCGCGCGGCCGCCGGCAGCCGGGATTCCGCGCCGTTCCTGCTCGCGCTGCACCGCCGGCACCGGCTCACCGACGCCGAGCGCGAGCAGGCGCCGGGTACCGCGCCGGCGGAGACGACCGTGCCGCGCCGGTCACCGTGCTCGGACCGGGTTAGCCGACGGCGGCACGGGGACCGGCCGGGGTCAGCCTCCGAAGGAGAGCCCGCGCAGGCCCGCCCGGTCGAGCAGCGCCCGTTCCGCGTCGGTGAGCGGAGCACGGCCGGTGGCCTTGCGGACCAGCGTCAGCGCGTCCCACCCCGGCACCCGCCGGCCGGCGCGGAGCAGGTCCGCCACCACCTCCGCCGCCGTCGGGGTCAGCCAGGCCCGCCGGTCCAGCGCGTCGGCCAGGTCCAGGCCGTGCACCCCGACCTCCACCACCCGGGTACGCAGGAACTCGGTCAGCGTCATCGCGTCCCCGTGCCGGGTGCGGACCAGCCGCCCGGCCGGTGCGGCGGCGACCGCCGCGTCGGTGGCCCGCCAGGCCCGGGCGAACCCCGCCACCACCTCGGGTACGCCGGCCGGGGCCTGCCGGCGGGCGCTGTCGATCCGGTCCCGGTCGACCTGCGGGGTGAACTTGGCCGCGCCGAAGTAGCCGGCGGCGTCCACCTCGGCCCGCTCGGGGGCCGGCCCGGCGAGCATGTCGGCCAGCCGCCCGACGCCGGTGGCCACGTGCGCCAGCAGGTCCCGGACCGTCCACGGCGGGCAGCGGGTGGGCCGGTCCAGGTCCGCTCCGGTGAGGTCACGCAGTTCCTGCTCCAGCCGGGCGCACTCGTCCCGGAACGCCGCGCGTACCGTGTCCATCCCCGCTCCCCCGTCCGGTCCGGGCCCCAGCCTGCCACCGCCGTTTCGCGGCGGACCGGCCGGGTACGCGCCACCTCGACGAGGAGAAGGGGGCGCCGAATGTCCGGCATCATGCTGCGCAGCACCGCGTTCACCGACCACGACCTGTTGCCCGGACGATTCGCCCGGGACGGCGAGAACCTGTCGCCGCCGTTGCAGTGGGCGGACGTACCGGACGCCACGGAGGAACTGGTGCTGCTCGTCGAGGACCCGGACGCGGGCCGGGAACCGTTCCTGCACTGGCTGGTCACCGGGATCTCACCCGAGGCGGGTGAGGTGCCCGAGGGCGGCGTGCCGCCGGGCGGCCGGGAATGGCCGAACAGTTTCGGCGAGACCGGGTGGAGCGGGCCGATGCCGCCCAAGGGCGAGGACGCGCACCGGTACTTCTTCCGCCTCTACGCGCTGGACCGGCCGCTGGACCTGGCGGGCGCGCCGGCGGCCGGCGAGGTGCACCGGGCGCTGAAGGGCCGGGAACTGGCCAGCGGCACCACGGTCGGCACCTACTACCGCTGAGTCAGCCCTTGACGCGGGGCACCACGCGGTGCACCACCGCGAGCACCAGCGCGGCCACCACGCCGATGGTCCCGGCGATACCGGCCGCGCTGCCCGCGTACCCGATGAAGAGGGGGCGGCGGGTGAGCTCGTCGGCGGGGGTGCCGGAGCGGGCGGCCAGCCAGGTGAGGGCGAGCCCGGAGACGGCGAGCGCGAGCACGCCGAGGCCGCCCAGCACCGCCGCCGCCATCCGGTGCGCGTCGGTCGGGGAGATCTCGGCGGTGTCCCGCTGGAAGAAGAGCAGCAGCATTCCGCCCGCCGCCGCCCAGGCCCCCACCACCAGGTACGCGGCGACGGCGTCGCTGGGCCGGTGCCAGCCGGCGGAGAGGGTGGCCACCCCCGCCACCGCGGCGTAACCGGCGCCGAGGAACGCGCCGAGCACCCGGACCTTCGCGGGCAGCACCAGGATCAGCGCGACGGCCACCGACGCCGCGACGGCGGTGTGGCCGCTGGGCAGGCTGTTGCCGGCCGCCGCCCGTTCGGGGTCGATGCCGAAGTCGGGGCGGACCAGGAAGTGCTTGAGCACCTGGGTGGTCACGTTGGCCCCGGCGATCAGCAGGGTGGCGGTGACGGCGAGCGCCTTGCGGCCCCGGATCAGCGCGATGAAGCCGATCACCGCGGTGGTGGCCAGCAGGGACACCACCGACATCGCGTTGAGGATCCGGTCGACCGGACCGTCGATGCGATCCTGGCCGATCCGGTTGCCGGTCAACGCCACCGTGTCCAGCCACTGCCCCAGTTCGGTGTGCACGGCGAACCGCCACACCAGCAGGAACGCAGCCGTCTGGACCAGGGCCAGTACGACCAACCAGACCGCCGTCCAACCCCTCGCCGTCTCACGCACCCGCACACCGTAGCGGGGCGTCGACGGTTCCGCTCGGGACGGGGCCGGGGTCCGAACGGACCCCGGACGCCAGGTATTGACGGCCGTAAAACACACTCTTATGGTCACCCGGCACCAGTGCGATCTAGTTCACCTATCGGAACTTCTCCGCGAAGGACCCCACCTCCATGCGACGTACCCTCGCAGTCGCCGTACCGCTGGCGCTGCTCGCCGCGGGCCTGACCGCCACCCCCGCCACGGCCGCCACCACCCTGCCGGTCAGTGCCGTCGTCGCCAGCTCGGACGACGGCAACGTGCCGGCCAACACCCTCGACGGCGACCTCGCGACCCGGTGGTCGGCGCAGGGCGCCGGCGCCTGGATCCGCTACGACCTCGGCACCAGCACCACGGTCGGCTCGATCGCGCTGGCCTGGCACAGGGGCGACGAGCGGACCAGCAGCTTCGCCGTGCAGACCTCGGCCGACGCCGCCGCCTGGACCACCGTGATCGGCCGGCGCGACAGCAGTGGCACCACGCTCCAGCTGGAGACGTACGACTTCACCGACCGTCCGGCCCGGTACGTGCGGGTGGTCGGCTACGGCAACACCGTCAACGACTGGACCAGCATCACCGAGACCCGGGTCTACGGCGCGGACGGCGGCAGCGGCTGCGCGGTCCCCGCCGACGTGCTTAACCTGACCAACTGGAAGATCACCCTGCCCACCGGACCGGCCGAGGACCCGGACGAGATCACCCAGCCCACCCTGGCCGGGTTCCGGTCCTCCCCCTGGTTCGTCACCGCCGCCTCCTGCTCGGCCGTGCAGTTCCGGGCCGCGGTCAACGGCACCACCACCAGCGGCTCCGGCTACCCGCGCTCGGAGCTGCGGGAGATGACCGGCAACGGGGCGAGCAACGCGAGCTGGTCCTCCACCTCCGGCACCCACACGATGAGCTTCGAGGAGGCGTTCACGGCCCTGCCGGCGACCAAGCCGCAGCTGGTCGGCGCGCAGATCCACGACACCGCCGACGACATCACGGTGTTCCGGCTGGAGGGCACCAACCTCTACGTCACCAACGGCGACAACGCCCACTACAAGCTGGTCACCAGCGGCTACCAGCTGGGCACCCGGTACCGGGGCAAGTTCGTGGTCGGCGGCGGACAGGTCAAGGTCTACTACAACGACGTGCTCCAGACGACCATCACCCGCAGCTTCTCCGGCGCCTACTTCAAGGCCGGCGCGTACACCCAGGCGAACTGCACCAACTCCGCGCCGTGCAGCGACACCAACTACGGCCAGACGCTGATCTACGCCCTCTCGGTCAGCCACTCCTGACCGGACCGACCCCGACCGGGGCCGCCCCACCTGCGGGGGCGGCCCCGGCCGCGTCCCGGCACGGCCACCGCTCCCCCGGGCCTGCGGAGCGGGTGGCGCGCCGAGGGATCGGGCCCGCAGCGGGTGGGGGCCGGTACCGTGCAGCCGGTGACGATCCCATCGGCAGGGAGGCCAGCGTGACCGGCACCGCACCCGGGCGGACCCCGCCCGGTCCGCAGGCGACGGAGTCCCTCACCGACCTGCTCGGCGGTCGGCGGGGCGCGGTCGACGCCACCGTCCCGGCGGTGGCCTTCGCGGCCGGCTGGCTGGTCGCCGGGCTGTGGGGCGGCGTCGGCACGGCGGTGGCGGCGGGGGCGGCGGTGGCCGGCTGGCGGCTGCGCCGCGGGGACCGGCCGCGCTCGGTGCTGGTGGGGCTGCTCGCGGTCTGCCTGGCCGCGCTGGTCGCCCTGCGCACCGGCCGGGCCGGCGACTTCTTCCTGCTGCAACTGCTCTCCAACGCGGCGAGCGGGCTGGCCTGGGCGGTCAGCATCGTGGTGCGCTGGCCGCTGCTCGGAGTGGTGGTCGGCGCGGCGCTGGGGCAGCGGACCCGCTGGCGGCGCGACTCCGCGCTGCTGCGGGCGTACGCGCGGGGTTCCTGGGTGTGGGTGGCGACCTACGTGCTGCGGCTGGCTGTCTTCGTGCCGCTCTGGCTCGGCGGCCAGGTGCTCGCGCTGGTGGTGGCCCGGGTGGCGCTGACCTGGCCGCTGGTCGCGGCCGCGCTGGCGGCGAGTTGGTGGGTGATCCGGCGGGCGCTGCCGCCCGGGCATCCGGGGCTGCGCCACCCGGTCGTGGCGTCCGGCGGGGACGAGCGCCCGCAGACAGGAAAGAAGAGAGGCCGCCACGGGGGGAGCGGCCTCTCTTGATGATGTACGTTACTCCGTCCCCGGCCGTCGTGTGATCCCGGGAGGCGGCGAATTTCGCGGGTGTTTTCGCGGCAAGTTCCACTCCGGACGCGATGGGTGGGCCGGTCCGTCCGCTGCGTCGGCCGGACGGCCGGCCCACCCGGCCCGACCGTGGGAATCGGGCCGCGCCGACCGGGCGCTCCGTTCCCCCTGGCCCGGTCGGCCTCCGGCGCGGGCGGGGCCACCCGCCCGCGCCGGAGGGATCAGGTCACCCCTGGGGGAAGTAGGTGCCGTAGTCGGCGTACGCCATGGCGACGTCCGCCTGCGCCCAGAACCGGTGGTAGTTGAAGACCGGTTCGGCGCCACCGTTCAGGTACGCCTGCACCTTCGGGAAGTCCGGGTCGTTCTTGTAGAACGACCGGATGTCCAGGAAGCTCTTGCCGGCGGCGATGGCGTCACCGTTCGGCATCTTCCCGGTCCAGCCCGGCGGGATGTAGAGGCCCTGGCCGTCGGTGGCGTTGTAGACGTCGTCGAAGCGCTTGTAGTCGCCGCGCTTCTCCGGCATCGACACGCCCTTGCTGTCGGCGGCCGCCGAGAGCGCGTCCAGCAGGCCCTTGGCGGTGGTCTTCGCCGCCGCGTTGCCGGACTTCGCGGCGTACGCGATCAGGGTCCGGGCGTAGGCGGCGGCGACGCCGACGTCCTGGCCCTTCACCGTCACCTCGACGTGCAGGTTGGTGTTCGCCTGCGGGTTGGCCGGGTCCCAGTTGTTGGGCTGGCCGGTCCACTTCATGTCCGACGGGATCGACCAGTTGGTGCCCAGCGTGGTGTTGGCGATGGCCCACGGCACCCACTTGTCCAGCAGCGCCTTGGCCTTCGCGTTACCGGTCTGCAGGTACAGCTCGGCGATGCGCTGCATTGACCAGGCCTGCATGCCGAACCACTGGTTCGACGGCGGGTCGTTGTAGACCGGGTCGACGTCGTAGAACATGCCGTAGAAGGTGGCCGTGCCGGCCGGCGGCTGGGCGTACGCGCCGTCCCAGCTGTTGGTGGCGCCACCGGCGATGCCGCCCTCGGCGGACTGGAGCCAGGTGTAGAACTCCAGCTGCCGGTCGAAGCTCTTCTGCCAGTCGGCGGTCGCCGTGGCGGACTTGGGCTTCAGCTCCGGCACGTTGGTCAGCGCCCACGCGGCCAGCGGGTTCTGGTAGCCGAAGTGGTTGTGGCTGGAGCCGATCCGCCACGACCAGTTCTGCGAGGTGTCGTACGCGCCACCCCAGGCGTAGTACCAGGAGAGCAGGTAGTGCGCCGAGTCGCGGCCCGAGCCGGCCGGGCAGGTGGTCGTGCCGACGCAGTTGCCGATCTTCTTGAAGTACTTGTCGAAGAGCGCGTAGCGCAGGTAGTCACCCATCTTGGCGGCCTTGGCCACGGTGGCCGCGACGTCGGCCTCCTTGCCCTGGGCCTTGGCCCAGGTCAGCGCCCAGTAGGCGGCCTGCACGGCGCGGGCGTCGGCGTCCGGGGCGTCGGTGTACTTCCACTGCTTCGCCGGGGCGTTCGACTCCTTGACGAACAGGTCGAGGTAGCCGTACTGGCCGCCGTGCTTGAACGTGTCGCAGGACGGCTGCGGCACGGTCTCCCACACCGACTCCTGGGTGCCCCGCTGGAAGGTGTTGATGTACGCGGGCCGGGTGGTGCCGTCGCCGCAGTGGCCGTAGCCGTAGGTGTTGTCGACGTCCAGCAGCCAGTGCATGCCGTAGATGTCACCGGTGCCGTAGGTGGACTGCAGCTCCGAGCGCAGCGGGTCCTGGCCGACCGGCACGTTCGGCTCCAGGGCCGACGGGTACTGGCTGGGCAGGTTGTGCTCGGCGGCGTACTGCGGGGTGCCCGGGGCGCCGGCGGTGGGCTGGTCGGCGTGCGACGGGATGATGTACTTCTCCATCACCGTCCAGGCGTTGTTGAACGGCGCCCAGTTCTGGGTCACCCGGCCGTACTGCGCCTCCAGCCAGAGCCAGAAGCTGAACGCCTCCGAGGTGGTCTCGTGGCCGTAGTCGGGCGCCTCGACGATCAGCGTCTCGACCGAGTGGTACGGCACGCCCTCGGGGCTGAAGTAGCCCGAGTTCTTGATCTTGCCGTACTGGTCGAGGAACTTGGTGATGTACGCGTTGTTCCCGCCCGGCACGTCGTTGTCCGCCTCGGTGGCGACCACGGCCAGCGGTGCGAAGCCGGTGGCCGAGGCGGTGATCGTGGCGGTGCCGCCGACGGTGTCGGCGTCCTCCGCGGCGGCCACCGTGGCCGAGACGCCGGTGCTCCAGTTGCTCGGGGTGAGCGTCACCGTGGCCGGCGAGACGGTGATGTCGCTGTCCCCGGTGACGGCGAGGGTCACCGGGACGTTGGCGGTCGGCGCGGCGCTGAGGGTGTACTTCACCGTCGAGGTGCCGCCCTCGGCGACGGTGACCGCCGACGGGGTGGCGATCAGCTTCGGCCCGGTGGCCGGGTTGACCGTGAAGGACTTCTCGGCGACCGCCGAGCCACCGGCGTTGTCGTACGCCTTGGCCTGCACGGTGTAGCTGCCGGCCGGCAGGTCCAGCAGGTCGTACCCGTACGGGGCGGTGGTGTCGGTGTTGACCAGCAGGCCGTTGCGGTAGAACTCGACCTTGCTGATCGTCCCGTCCGGGTCGCTGGCGGTCGCGGTCAGCGGCACGTCGGCGGGGGCCTCGAACGGCCCGGCCGGCACCCCGAGGGAGACCGTGGGCAGCTGGTTGGTCGGCGCGCCGTTGCAGGCGACCCCGTTGAGGGTGAACGCCGTCGGCTTCGGGTTGGACCCGCTGTAGGTGCCCTGGAAGCCGATGTCGGTGGTGCCCCCGGTGGGCAGCGAGCCGTTCCACGACTCGTTGGTGGCGGTCACCGCGGTGCCGGACTGGCTCCACTTGGCCGACCAGCCGTTGGTGACCTTCTGGGTGCTGTTGGCGAAGTTCCACTTGAGCGTCCAGCCGTTGATGGCGTCGCCCAGGTTCTTGATGCTGACGGTGGCGGTGAAGCCGCCGCCCCAGTCGTTCGGCACGTACGCCACGTCGCACGCCGGGGCGGCCTGCGCGGCGCCGGCCGGCAGCGCGACCCCGCCGATGACGAGGGCGGTGGCGGCGAGCATCGCCGTACGGCGACGTCTGGCCATGAGTCTCATGAGCGCGGTGTCTCCTCGGACCGGGCCGGGACCGAGCGGGCCCCGGCGGGGCGCCTCCCACGCGTCGCCGGGACGTACGCGGGGGGACAGGAGGCGCCCGGAAAGGTGGTCGACCCGGCCGTGCCGGGGATCGGGGCGCCGCACCGGGATGACCGGGTGCCCTCGGCGGCCCACGACTCGCGCGAGCTGGCTCCGCGTCGCGATTGATTCGAGAGTGTGCCATGGAAGCGCTCCCACCACAACGGGACGGCGCAACACGCAGCTCGATGTTTCGATCTCGTGTAGGGGCTTTGACAAACGGGTGACGGGCGTTACAGTCACAAGCATCGCCGATGGGAGCGCTTCCATCGACGGAGATGTCAGTACGAGATCGCCGGGGACACCCGTGTCGCCGGCGCCCAGCCCCAGAGGCTGACGACGGGCCAGCCCGGACGCCGCCGTCAGCCATGACCCCCGACACGGAGGGAGGTGGAACCAGAGCCACTCGCGTGGCCCGGCTCCCGCGCGACACGCACGGCAGGACGCCAATTCCACACGTGCGTGTGTGCATCACAGGTGGGGACGGGGGTTGCCCTCCCCCGTCCCCACACTAAACCCCCGTTGTCGACGGGAAAAGAGGCCGACGGGACAGGCGTGACGCGCCTCCCGGCCGGCCTCCTTCGCTATCTGCCCCACCTTCGCCGCTCGCCCCTGCCCCCCGAGCGACACCCCGCCCGCCTTTCTCCGACCGCCGGACCCGGCGCCGCCGCGCACCTCGCGGCCCCGCCCCGCCCACGCGGTCGGCCGCGTCCGGCCTAAGCTGGGAGCGCTCCCGGCCGTCGGGCGGCCAGTCACTGCGAGGAGAACCCATGTCGCTACTCACCCGACGGCGCCTGCTCCGGCGCGCCGCAGCATCCGCGACCGCCGCCGGTGCGGCCCGCGCCGGACTCACCGGCGCCGTCGCCGCGGGGGCCGCCGCCGGCTCGACCGCGCTGAGCGGCTGCGACGACAGCCCCGACACCACCCCGGCGACCGCGGGCTCCGCGCGCGGTCCGCTGCGCTTCCCGTCCGGCTTCGGCTGGGGCGCGGCCACCTCGGCGTACCAGATCGAGGGCGCGGCCAAGGAGGACGGCCGGGGCGAGTCGATCTGGGACACCTTCAGCCACACCCCGGGCCGCACCCGCAACGGGGACACCGGCGACGTCGCCGCCGACCACTACCACCGGTACGCCGAGGACCTCGACCTGATGCGCGACCTCGGTCTGCGCAGCTACCGGTTCTCGGTCTCCTGGCCCCGGATCCAGGCCGACGGCTCCGGCCGGCCCAACCAGCGGGGCCTCGACTTCTACCGGCGCCTGGTCGACGGGCTGCACGAGCGGGGCATCGCCCCGATGCTGACCCTGTTCCACTGGGACCTCCCCCAGGCGCTGCAGGACGCCGGCGGCTGGGAGAACCGGGACACCGCCGAACGCTTCGCCGAGTACGCCGACGTGATGTTCCACGCCCTCGGCGACCGGGTGCCGGTCTGGCTGACCATCAACGAGCCGAAGACCGTGGTGCAGAACGGCTACCTGTGGGGGCACCACGCGCCCGGCCGGCAGGACCCCGACGCGGCGTACCTGGTCGCCCACCACCTCCAGCTCGCCCACGGCCTCGCCGTCCGCGCCCTGCGGGCCCGCGGCGTCGACGCCCGGATCGGCCCGGCGCTGAACCTGCACCCCTGCTACCCCGCCGACGACACCGCCGAGGCCGCCACCGCCACCCGGCTGCACGACGGGTACGAGAACCGCCTCTACCTCGACTCGATCCTCAAGGGCGCGTACCCGGCGGACGTGCTGGCCGACCTGGGCCCGGACAGCCGCATGGTGCGCGCCGTCCGCGACGGTGACCTGGCCGTCATCGCCAGCCCGGTCGACCTGCTCGCGGTCCAGTACTACACGCCCCTCTACGTCACCGGTCAGGGCGGCACCGTCACCAGGTGGCCCACCTCCGAGGCGGAGTGGCAGCAGATCTACCCCGAGGGCATGTACGACATCCTGACCCGGGTCACCCGCGACTACGGCCGCATCCCGATCACGATCACCGAGAACGGGCTGCCCTGCCCGGACCGGCTCGACGCCGACGGCACCGTCGACGACGCCGGCCGGATCGACTTCCTGCGCGACCACTTCGCCGCCGCCCACCGGGCGATCCGCGACGGCGTGCCGCTGGAGAGCTACCACGTCTGGTCGCTGCTGGACAACTTCGAGTGGGCCGAGGGGTACGAGCAGCGCTGGGGCCTGGTCTACGTGGACTACCCGACCCAGCGCCGGGTGCTCAAGCGCAGCGCGCACTGGTACCGCACGGTCATCCGCGACAACGGCCTGTGACCCGGACGGCCCGGCCCCGGCGGTCTCGCACCGCCGGGGCCGGGCCGCTGCCGGACTCAGCGGGGCAGCGCCTGCTGCAACTCCGCCCGCAGCGCCGGGGTGAGCATCTCGCCGGCCTGCTTCGCCAGCCGCGCCATCTCGTAGCCGACCACGCCGATGTCGGCCTCGGCGGCGGCCAGCACGGCCAGGATCGAACCGTCGCGGATCTGCATGACCAGGAAGTAGCCCCGGCCCATCTCCACCACCGTCTGCTTGACGACGTCCCCGTCGAACATCTGGGCCGCGCCCGCGGTGATGCTCATCAGGCCCGAGGTCACCGCCGCCAGCTTGTCCGCGTGGTCACGGGGCAGGTGCGCGGAGATCGCCACCAGCAGGCCGTCGGAGGAGACCACCACGGCGTGCGCCACCCCGGGGACCCGCTCCGCGAACGCGTTCACCAGCCAGCTGAGGTCACGGGCCTCCTGGCTCAACGTCGTCACTGTTGTCGTCCCCCTTCACTGCGCGGCATGAACATCTCTGTGGTCTCCTCGGCCTCCGCCCGGCGCACCCCGCCGTAGAAGCGGGAGAGCATGCCGCCGACCGCCTCCGGGTCCGGGTCGTGGCGCGGCGCCGCCGGTCGGTTGGTCTCGGTGACCGCGGCGAGCTGGGCCATGGGCACCCGGACCGGCAGGCCCCGTTCGTTGGTCCCTGCCGTGACCGGCGTCGCGGCGGGCGGTGGTGTCACACCGAGCACCGCCGAGGACGGCCCCTGCCGGGAGAACCAGCCGCCGCCGGCGGGCGCGGCCGGGTTCAGCACGTTCTCGGCGCGCACCGGCGGGCGGTGCTGCCGGGGCACCGCCGGTGGCCCGGCCGGCACGGCGGGCTGCCCCGGCGCGGGCGGCTGGCCGGCCGGCCCTCCCCACGCCTCGGGCGGGACGGCGTGGGTGACCGGGACGGGCGGACCCGCCGGCGCGGGCGGCTGGCCGGCCGGTGCTCCCCAGGCCTCGGGCGGGACGGCGTGGGTGACCGGGGCGGGCGGACCCGCGGGCGGCGACCCGGCCGGGCCCGCCGGCGGGGCGGGCAGCGCGGCCGGCGCGGGGCGGTGCCACCCGGCCGGGGCGGCCGCCGGCTCTCCCGGGCGGGCCGGGAGCCCGAACGCTGGCGCGCCCGGCGGTCGACCGGCCACCGGCAGCTCACTGGTCGGCGCGGTCAGCGCGCCGGAGTGCGGCATCGCGGCCCGGGACGCGGCGGCCACCTGGGAGGTGAGCATCCGCGGCGCGGCCGGCTGGTCCAGCTCGCTCGGCGCCAGCGCCAGCAGGTCGGCCGGGAGGCGGACCGTGGCGAGCAGCCCGTCCGTGCCGCCGTGCAGCCGCACCCGGATGCCGTGCCGGGCACCCAGGTGGCTGACCACGAACAGGCCCATCCGCTCGGAGGCCGCGACGTCGGCCGCCGGCGGCTCGGCCAGCACCGCGTTCGCCTCGGCCAGCGCGGTGGGGCTCATCCCGAGCCCCTGGTCGGCGATCTCCACCACCGCCGCCGGCCCCTCGGTCCGGGTGGTCACCTGCACCACGGTGTCCGGACGGGAGAACGCGGTCGCGTTCTCCAGCAGCTCGGCGAAGAGGTGCACCAGGTCGCCCACGGCGTGGCCCACCACGTGCAGGTCGGCCCGGGAGTCGTGCCGGACCCGCTGGTACTGCTCGATCTCGGCGCTGGCGGCCAGCAGCACCGCGCCCAGGCCGACCGGTCGGTTCCAGCGCCGGCTGGACTCGGTGCCGGCCAGCACCAGCAGGCTCTCGTCGTTACGGCGCATCCGGGCCGCGAGGTGGTCGAGCTTGAACAGGTTCTCCAACTGGTCCGGGTCGTCCTCCTCCCGTTCCAGCTCGTCGAGGAGTTCGAGCTGCCGCTCGACCAGCACCTGGCTGCGTCGGGCCAGGTTGACGAACATCGCGTTGACGTTGCGCCGCATCGCGGCCTGCTCGACCGCGACGTCGACCGCGCTGCGGTGCACCGCGACGAACGCCTCGGCCAGCTCACCCAACTCGTCCTGCGAGGTGATGACGGCCGGCGGCACCTCGATGGCGCCCACCGGCCGGTCGACCGCGCGCAGCCGGTCCAGGGTCAGCGGCAGTTCCACCTGCGCGATCCGCATCGCCTGGCCGCGCAGCTGACGCATCGACCGGGCCAGCGAGCGCCCCACCAGCAGCGAGATCAGCACGGCGACCAGCAGCACCGCCAGGATGCCGCCGACCACCAGCAGGGTGTCGCGCAGCTGCCGGGCGCTGGCGTCGTCGGCGCGGCGGACGGCGTCGTCGACGATCTCGCCCTCCAACTGGCGCAGCAGCTCCTGCCGCTGCTCGCTGGCGGCCCACCACTGCGGGGCGGGCAGCAGGGCGGGCTCGGCGGCGCCGGTGGTCAGCGTCTTCTCCTCCAGCTTCGTCGCCGCCACGAACGCCGGATCCAGTGAGGTCTGGTCGTAGCGGCGGATCTGCGCGCTGGTCGCCGCGACCCGGAACGCGCCCAGGGCGGTGAGCTGCTGGGCCCGCAGGTCGGTCAGGGTGACCTGGTCGTCGACCTCGTACCGGCCGCCGCGGGCGGCCGCGTACAGCTCGGCCCGGATCCGGGAGGAGAGCTCCTTGACCCGGGACAGCTGCACGTAGCGCAGCACCGCGTTGGTGAGGGCCCGCTGGTCGTCGCCGGGCGACGGCTCGGCCAGCAGGTCGAGCAGGGTGGTGATGGCCCGGTGGTAGTTGCTCAGGATGGTGTCGCTGCTGAGCACCGCCGGGGGGATCGCGGCGCGGATGTAGACCACCTGGTCGTACGCCTCCAGCGCCTCGGCGTAGGCGACCCGCCAGGCGGCGCTGGCGTCGGCGAGCGGTTCGGCTGCCTGGCGCAGCTCGGACATCGCCCGGTCGGAGGCGCCCTGGAGCGGCTGGAGGGCGGCGACGGCGGCGTCCCGGTCGGCGTTGCCGCCGGCCCGGCGCAGCGCCGCCAGCTCCCCCGCGGCCCGGTCCCGCTCCTGCTGGAGCCGGTCCACCGCGGTGGTGATCTGCCGGCCCACGCCGACCTGCTCGGCGAAGTCGCTCAGCGCGGTGGTCTGCCCCACCAGCCCACGGGTCTGCACGCCGGCCAGCACGAGGAAGGCCAGCGACGGGATCACCAGCACGGTGGCGAGCTTGGTGCGGATCCGCCAGTCCCGCAACCGCAGGGCCGGACGCCGCCGGGGCGCGGTGACCGGCTCGTCGGAGGCGCTGCGGTGCCGCGCGGCCGCGGCGCCGGTCGGGTCGGGACCTGCGCCCACGCTTGCCTCCCTCGGTCCCGCCTCGACTCCGCCACGACGGGGAGCGGGCTCCATCCAACCAGGCCGACGGGTGGTGTCAACGGCCTGCCCGACCCCACGACCAGGAAGGTCAGCCCGGTGGGGCACCGGCTACGGTGTTCGGCGCGTGCGGCTCGTCCGTCCGGCCGATGCCGGCGAGGTCCGCCGCGGCGGCCACCCGGCCCGTCGCCACCAGCGCGGCGCCGGTCGCGCCGACCTCCGGATTGCGTTGGTAGCGCACCGAGCGCGGGGCCAGCGCGTCGACGAACGCCGCCCGCCACCAGGCGGAGCCCGCCATCGCGCCGCCGCCCAGCACCACCTCGGTCGGGCCGTCCCCACCGGACTCCAGCAGGGTCAGGTCGTCGGCGACCAGCCGGCACAGGCCGGTCATCAGGCCGGCGAGCAGGTCCACCGCGGTGGTGCCGAAGCTCAGGCCGCGCAGCTCGCCCGAGCCGGCCGGGGCGACCCCGGGCGGCCGGTCGCCGCCGAACCGGGGATCGGCCCGTACCCGCAGGTCACGCGCCGTCCGGGCCAGCGCGGCGTCCAGCTCGGCACCCTCCGGCAGCCGCAGGTTGCGGGTGGCCCAGGCGTACAGGTTGCCCCCGCTGGAGTACGCCGCGCCGGTCACCACGTGCTCGTGGTCGACCCGGTAGCGCCACAGCTGCCCGGGCAGGGGTGGCAGCTCCCCGCCGGCGGGCACCGCCTGGACCAGGCGTACCGCGGCGGAGGTGCCGACGGTCACCGCGGCCCGGCTCGCGTCCACGCAGCCGGAGCCGACGTTGGAGGCGGCGCCGTCGCCGACCGGCGCGGTCCAGCGGGCCCCGGCCAGCTGCGGCCAGCGGCGGGCGTGCTCCGGGCGCAGCCGGCCGTGCCACTGCCGGGGCGCCAGCGCCGGCAGTTGCTCGGGGCCGACCCCGGCCAGCTCGCAGGCCTCGACGTCCCACTCCAGCCGGCGCAGGTCGAGCAGCCCGGTGCCGGAGGCCAGCGACACCGACATCGGCGCCTCGTCGAGCAGCGCGCCCAGGACGTACTCGACGAGCCCGACGAAGCGACCGATCGGCGCGCCGGCCCGCTCCCGCAGCCAGGGCAGCCGCACCGACCAGTAGCAGCGGTGCCACCACGTCCCGGTCCGCTGGTGGTACGCCTCGGGGTCGACCGGGCCGGGGGCGCCGGGCAGCGGCTCCGGGCGGGTGTCCATCCAGGTCAGCACCGGCCCGAGCGGCTCCCCGGCGGCGTCCAGCGGCAGCACCGAGTGCCACTGCGCGGAGGCCGCGACCAGCTCGACGTCGCGCAGGTGCCCGCCGGCCGCCAGCTCGTCCAGGCACTCGACGAGGCAGGCCAGGTAGGCCCGGCCGTCCAGGGTGCCGGTGCCGTCCTCACCGGTGCGCAGGCGCACCTTGCGGCGGGCCAGCGCGCCGGGGCGCGGGGTGGCGTCGGCGTCCAGCACCAGTCCGCGTACCGAGGAGGTGCCCAGGTCGAGAGCGAGGATGTTCATCGTCGGTCAACCTACCCGGCCGGCGGGGCGCCGAAGCCAAGATCCGTCCGTGGGGCGCGGCGATCGGGTTCCGCCCGGGCGCGCGGTCGCGTACAGTGACCGTCATGCCCGCGCACTTGTCCCACTGGTGGCCCGCCGACCCGGCGGCCCACCCCCGCGCGTAGCTTCCCCACGCGGCCGCCCGACGAGGCGGCCGCCGGTTTCTCCCGGCACACCGGGTCGCCCCGCCCGGCGGCCACCGGCCACCGAGGAGACCCGATGACCCGCCCGATCGACCCGCTCGCCGCCGTCGCCGCCGGCCACGACCCCGGCCCGTTCGCGCTCGTGCGCCGCGCCGGCGCCGACCACCTCGAGCTGTTCACCGGCACGGTACGCGCCGCCGAGCGGCTCGCCGACATACCGCTGCCCGAGGGCGGCCCGGGTCCCCGCACGCTGGCCCTGGTGCCGTTCCGGCAGGTCGCCGAGCGCGGCTTCGACTGCGTCGACGACGGCACTCCCCTGGAGTGCCTGGAGATCGCCGAGCACCGGCGGATCCCCCTCGACGACCTGCTGGCCGCGCTGCCCGACGCGCCGGTGCTCACCCGCGACGCGGCCTTCGACATCTCCGACGCCGACTACGCGGACACGGTCGGCCGGGTGCTCGCCGAGGAGATCGGCCACGGGGCCGGGGCCAACTTCGTCATCCACCGCACCATGCGGGCCACCGTGGCGGGTCCGCCGCTGGTGGCCGCCCTGGCGGCGTTGCGCCGGCTGCTGCTGCGCGAGCGGGGGGCGTACTGGACCTTCCTGGTGCACACCGGCACCCGGATCCTGGTGGGGGCCAGCCCGGAACGGCACGTCAGCGTGGACGACGGCCTGGTCATGATGAACCCGATCAGCGGCACCTTCCGGCACCGCGGCGCCAGCGCCGACCGGGACGCCCTGCTGCGCTTCCTCGCCGACCCGAAGGAGGTCGAGGAGCTGTACATGGTGCTCGATGAGGAGCTCAAGATGATGGCCACCGTCGCCGATCACGGTGGCCAGGTGGTCGGGCCGTACCTGAAGGAGATGGCCCACCTGGCGCACACCGAGTACCTGCTCGCCGGCCGGGGCTCGCTGGACGTCCGGGAGGTGCTGCGCGAGACCATGTTCGCCCCGACCGTCACCGGCAGCCCGATGGAGAACGCCTGCCGGGTGATCGCCCGGCACGAGCGGACCGGCCGTCGCTACTACGCCGGCGTACTCGCCCTGCTCGGCCGCGACGACGAGGGCCGGCAGACCCTCGACGCGCCGATCCTGATCCGGACCGCCGAGATCTCCCCCGCCGGCGAGCTGCGGGTGCCGGTCGGGGCGACCCTGGTCCGGCACTCCACCGCCGAGGGCGAGGTGGCGGAGACGCACGCCAAGGCGGCCGGGGTGCTGGCCGCGTTCGGCCTCGCCCCGCAGGCGCCGGAGCGGACCGCCGAAGAGGCGCCCCGGCTCGCCGACGACCCCGAGGTCCGGGCCGCGCTCGCCGCCCGCAACGAGCCGCTGGCCCGGTTCTGGCTGGAGCAGCGCACCCCCGGGGCGACCGCGCTGCCCGGCCTGACCGGCCGGCGGGCGTTGATCGTCGACGGCGAGGACACCTTCACCGGGATGCTCGCCCACCAGCTCGGCGCGCTCGGGCTGCGGGTGGACCGGCGCGACTGGCACCGGTCCGGCCCGGTCGACGGGTACGACCTCGTGGTGGCCGGCCCCGGCCCGGGTGACCCCACCGATCCGGCCGACCCGAAGATGGCGGCGCTGCGCGCCCTGCTGGCCGAGCTGCTGGAGACCGGCCGGCCGACCCTGGCGGTATGCCTCGGTCACCAGCTGCTCTCCGGGCTGCTCGGGCTGCCGCTGCACCGCCGGGACGCGCCGTACCAGGGGTTGCCGCGCGACGTCCGGCTGTTCGGCGCGACCCGCCGGGTCGGCTTCTACTCCAGCTTCACCGCACGGGCCGAGGCGGACCGGCTCGCCACCCCGTACGGGCCGGTGGAGCTGGCCCGGGACCCGGCCGACGGGGCGGTGCACGCGTTGCGTGGCAGCGGCTTCGCGGGGGTGCAGTTCCACCCCGAGTCGGTGCTCAGCCGCGACGGCATGGTGGTGCTGGCGGACCTGCTCGGGCATCTGCTCGCCCGGCCGGCGCTGACCGCGCATGGTGCGGCCGATCGGGGGTAGCGAGAGAGGCGACCGGTGGTCGGACGGGTTCGAGAGCCCCCGTCCGGCCACCGGTCGCCACGCCGGTCAGCCCGCCATGCCCCGCTTCAGGGCGGCGCCCATCTCGACCGCCCGCTTCGCGGTCAGCGCGGAGGCGGCCAGCGCCACGTGGTCCGGGGCGACCTCGCCGTTGTTGCTGGTGTGCGAGGCGCCGTAGGGGTTGCCGGCGACGAACTGGCTGGGGTCGGTGTAGCCGGGGGTGACCACCACGCCACCCCAGTGGTAGAAGATCGTGTACAGCGACAGCAGGGTGGCCTCCTGCCCGCCGTGCGAGGTCGCGGTCGAGGTGAAGCCGCTGTAGACCTTGTTGGCCAGCGCGCCCCGGGCCCAGAGCGGGCCGGTGGTGTCGATGAACTGCTTGAGCTGCGCCGCGATCATCCCGTACCGGGTCGGCGAGCCCATGATCACCACGTCGGCCCAGGAGAGGTCGTCCGGCTCGGCCTCCATCACGTCCTGGGTCTCCAGGCGGTGGGCCTGCCAGCCGGAGTTGGACCGGATCGCCTCGTCGGGCGCCAGCTCGCGCACCTTGCGCAGGCGCACCTCGGCACCCGCCTCACCGGCGGCCTCGGCCGCCGCCTGGGCCATCTGGTAGGTGATGCCGGTCGCGCTGTAGTAGATCACCGCGACCTTGACCTGGCCATCCATCAGACGTTCCTCCTCGTTTCCGGGGTAAGCTCCCGCGACTACCCGTTAGTTGCGGCGTCAAACGCCAGGTGTCGGCGGCTCAAGATTTGCGCAAGTTCCACGACGGACCGGGGTCCGGAAACCCGACACCAGGGATCCTGTTCGCACCGGTGCCGGCGGAGGGCCGCCGCCCCGCACCGGGAACCTGAACGGGGGATCGCGCTCCGTCGGCGGCGTGGCCGGCGTAGCGCGATCAGGGGGTCCCTTCCCGCCGTCCCGGGCCACTTCTCCTTCCTCTCCTGCTGCTCCTCCTGTTCGTGCCGGTTCGGCGGAATGTCGCCGGCCCCGGCGGGGATCCAGGAGGCGACCCACGAGAGGAAGGACGGGATCCATGCGACTGACCGAGCAGCAGATCCGTTCGCTGTACGGACAGGACGTCCAGGACCGCTCGGGTGCGAAGATCGGCACCGTCGGCCAGGTGTGGGCCGACGCCGCCGGCGAGCCCACCTGGGTCAGCGTGCAGACCGGCGTGATGGGCCACCACGAGTCGATGGCCCCGCTGGAGGCGGCCCGGATGCAGGACGACGGCCGGCTCCGGATGCCCTACGACAAGGCCACGGTGCGCAGCGCGCCGGCCGTCGAGGCCGGTGCCGAAGAGCCCCTCGGCACCGATCAGCTGGCGCAGCTCTACCGGCACTACCAGTTGTCGGGGCAGGGCGCGGTCCGCACACCCGAGCAGCCGCCGCAGCGGATGACCGGCGCGCCCGAGGTGGTCCGCTCCGAGGAACGGCTGCGGGTCGGCACGCAGAGCGAACCGGCGGGCCAGGCCCGGCTGCGCAAGCGCGTGGTGACCGAGAACGTGCAGACGACCGTGCCCGTGGAGCACGACGAGGTGTCGGTGGTGCACGAGCCGATCGGCGAGGCCGACCGGACCGCCGCCCGGGCCGACATCGGTGACGAGCAGCGGGAGATGGAGCTGCGCGCCGAGCACCCGGTGGTCAGCAAGGAGCGGGTCCCGGTCGAGCGGGTCCGGCTGACCAGGGACGAGGTCGTCGAGGAGCAGCCGGTCAACGCCCAGGTACGCCGGGAGCTGGTCGACGCGGACGTCCCCGAGCGGGCGCGACGCGACCGCTGAGCAGGCCGGCGGGGTGGGTGGGCGGCACGCCCGCCCACCCCGCCGTCGCCGCGGAACGTCGGTCCCGGCGCCTATGCTGGCCGTCCACGATCGACGGGAGGTCCGCCGTGCCGGTACGGCTCACCGGCGCCGAGGCGTTGGCGCTGCGGATGACCAGCCTGCTGCTGCGCCCGCACCCGGTGGCCCGCCCGTCGGGGGTCGCCGACGTGGTGGAGTGGTTCGGCGCGATGCAGGCCCAGGACGTGGCCAGCGGCGAGTGGTCGCTCGGCGTACGCCTGCCCGGCCGCACGGTGACCGCCGTGCGCGCGGCGCTGGAGCGGCGGGAGGCGCTGCGCACCTGGCCGATGCGGGGCACCGTGCACCTGGTGCCGGCCCGCGACGCCCACTGGATGCTGGCGTTGACCGGGGTCCGCACCCTGGCCCGGGCCGCCACCTCCCGGGCGCAGCTCGGCCTCACCGAGGCCGACGCCGACCGGGCGGTCGACGTGCTCGGGGCGGCGCTGGCCGGCGGCGGCCGGTTCACCCGGGCGCGGTGCCTGGCCGCGCTGAGCGCCGCCGGCCTTGACGTCACCGGCCAGCGCGGCTACCACCTGCTGTGGCACACCAGCCTGAGCGGCGTCACCTGCATCGCCCCGCACGTCGGCAACGAGCAGACCTTCGTCCTGCTCGACGAGTGGGTGCCCGACCCGCACCGGCCCGACCGGGACGAGGCGCTCGGCCTGCTGGCCCTGCGGTACGTGCGCGGCCACGGCCCGGTCACCGCGCACGACCTGGCGCGCTGGACCGGGCTGACGGTCACCGACGCCCGGCGCGGGATCACGCTCGCCGGCGACGCCCTCACCCCGGTCGAGGTGGACGGCGCCGACGCGGTGGTCGACGCCGCGCTGCTGGACGCGCCCCGGACGGCGGTCGACGACCTGCACACCCTGCCCGGCTTCGACGAGTACCTGCTCGGCTACCGCGACCGCGCGCCGATGCTCGACCCGGCGCACGCGAACGCCGTGGTGCCGGGCAACAACGGCGTCTTCCGGTCGACGGTGGTCCGGGGCGGCCGGGTGGTCGGCACCTGGACGCGGACGGTCGGGAAGTCGGCGGTCACCGTGACGGTGCTGCCCCTGACGCCGTTCGACGACGCCCTGCGGGCCCGGGTCGAGGCCGCCCTCGCCGGCTACGCGACCTACCTGGGCCTGTCGCTGCGCCATTCCTGGTGAGCACGGATGCGGCGAGGCGGGTCAGGCACCGATGTAATCCGTGATCTCGAAGGGGTCGGGAAACGGGTCGTGTACGACGGTGAGGCGGCCCCCCGACCGCGCCTTGAGGGCATCCACCATGTCCTCGGTGACGCCCGGGACGCCGCCCTCCATGCTCAGGTGCTCCAGGGGGAGAGTCCCCAGCGCGCTGATGTCGGTCAACCGCTGGCAGCCGTTGAGGTAGAGGCGACGAAGGCGACCGCACCCTGCCAGGAAGTCGAGGTTGGTGATCATTGATCCGCTCAGGTCCAGGACCTCGAGCGCGTCGAAGCCCTCCAGGGCCGAGGTGGACCAGCTGAGGCGTCGGCAGCGTGGCAGCAGAAGATGGGTCAGGTGGCGGAAGACCGGAACGGCACGCAGGTCGACGAGGTCCCGTACCGCGTCGGCTCTGAGCGTGCGGAGCCCGGTAGCGGGCGTGAGTGCCGCCAGGTCAGCGACAGACACCGAACCGGTGAGTTCCACCTCACGCAGTTGCGGGCCCAACTCGGACAGGGATGGCCGGCGGGTGTCGGACAAGGTGATCTGCAGGCGGCGCAGGTTGGGGCAGTCCCGCAGCCGGCGGGCGTCGTCGACCCCGGGCAGTGAGCGCACCCGGATGGTCCGCAGTTCCGTCAGGGAGGCGCAGAAGTCGAGGTCAGAGACGTAGCAGCCGTCAAGCGACAACGTGCGCAGGTTCGTCAGGGTCGACAGGAAGCCGAAGTCGTACAACTGTCGGCAGTTGTCGAGGACGAGAATCCGCAGCGACGTGGAACCTCCGAGGCGCGCAAGGTCCTGGGGCGACAGCGCGACGGCACCACGGAGATGAAGTTCCTCCAGGTTCGGCAACTGGGTGAGGTCTTCGATGTCGAGCAACATGGCCTTGTCGCCGAGGTTCAGCCGACGCAACTGTCGCAGGCCGGCCAGGCCCCGGGTGCTCCTCAGCTGAGGTAGCCCCTCACAGTCGAGCTCCGCGAGGTCGGGCAGGTCACCTACCTCCGACAGATCGGCCACATCGTCAGTCACCTTGATGCACAGCGCGTGCGCCCCGGTGACGTGCCGCATGGCGTTGAGCTGGTCCACCGTGCGGACGACGAGCAGTTGGTCGCGCAGCGGCAGACCGGCCAGCACCTGGCGCGCGTACGACTCCGCGTCCTCGAACTCGTACCAGGCCCGCAACAGGGCGCTGACGACGGCGGGTGCGGCGTCCGGCGTGCTGTACTGGGCAATGGTGTGCACGGCTGCCGGGCCGCCGATGTGCGCCGCGGCGGCGATGCAGGCGCTGATCACGTCGGGCGACCGCTCGGAATGACCGTCCAACCAGGTCAACAACTCCTCGCCGATCCCGGACAGTGCACGCGCCTCCTCCTGGGACCGGGGCGGAAGAATGTCCCCGATGAGCGCCTCGGCCCGGGCGGCAACCGTTGCGTCGACGTGTCCGGCGGCGGTGATGCACTCCGCGGCGAGCAGGAGCACTTCGCGCCGCTCCGGTCCCGCCGGCCCCGCTCGGTCGAGGATCCCGGAGACGAGCCTGGATGCAGCGCTCTTCTGTACGGGCGCGCCGGCGGCGAAGACGATGATGCGCCGCCAGTCGGGTTGCGTCACCCGGTCGACGAGTACCTCGATCTCGTCGTACGCGTAGGCCCACCCGGCGAGAAACTCCTGGATCGACCGGTGGGTGAACTGCGCCTGGTTCTCGGCGACCTTGTAGAAGACGACGCTGCGGTCCAACAGGTGGGCCAACGCCTCGCGGGGCTGGACGTGCGTGTTGACCATGCCGCGCAGCTGAGCGGCCACGATCTCCTGCGCGGTGGCGGCCTGTACGTCTCGCCGGGCGTCGCTGCCCGGTCGGGCGAGGCGGTGCTTACGTAGTTCCCGGAGGGGTCTGATCCGTATCGTCGTCGTCGAGTTCGCCGTCATCTCCTTCGCGATGCCCTGCAGCAGGAGGAGCTTCTGTTTGTAGGTGAGGCCGATGGCGACGTTCTCGCCAACCTCCTTCCTCTGGTCGCGCAGGTAGATGAGGGCCTCCACCACCCGTTCGTAGAGTTCAGCTCTGCTCTCCGGAGCGGCGTCCGAGAGTTTGTGCGCGTAGAAGGCGCAGAGCATCGCGCAGAGCAGAGGCGTCTCACTGAGGTCGCGGACCGTGGGACGGTTCTGGAAATCGTGGCTGAGCTTGGCGTGCTGCTGGCGGTACTCGATGACCTTCTCGGCATCCGATGTCCCGCTGATCAACGCGTCGAACCAGCGGTTGATGCACTCTTCGGCCTCATCGTCGTCCATCGGCAGGAGTTGCAGGGTGACGAACTCACGCCGGCGGAACCACCGGTTGTCCAGGACGTCCGGCCGGGACGTGACGACGACATGCGCCTTCGGATGGGCGGACATCAACTTGTCGATCCAGGCCAGCGCCCGGAACCGGTCGTGCTCGGACAATTCGTCGAAGCCGTCGAAGATCGCCACCGCATTGCCCTCGTCGAGGCAGTCGGCCACCCATGAGCCGGGCACGGTCGGCCCGCGGTACATCGCGGCGCGGATCATGTCCTGGTACTCGGGCTCGACGTTGGACTTGAAGGCGTATCTGAGTTGGGTCACCAGCGGTACGCATTCCGTCCAGGCAGCCATGGCCTCGGGCAGCTTTCGTTGCGCCATGGCGATGGCGATCCACTGGCTGATGGTCGTCTTGCCGGAACCGGCGGAACCGGTGAGCAGTATCCGCGCGCTCCTGTCCCGCTTCTTCCGGATGTTCAGTACCTCGCCGATGGCCGAGTCGACCTTCGGATCCACCTCCAGTGGCGCCCCGGTGCCGCCCGTGTCGGCAGCCAGGTCGTCGGGCAGCGCACGGAGCCGGATGTAGGTGATGTCGACCAGGTGCCGCCTCAACTCGGCCGGAAGATTGAGGCCGAACAGATCGGTGTACTTGTAGGTGTTGGTGATGTCGGAGCGATACCCCGCCTCGAATCGGCTTATCTCCTGCGGCAGTCCGGGCCGGAACTTCGGGAGCACGACACCGGCGATACCCCGCTCGAGAATCGCTTCGAGTTTCTTGGTGTTGACGTACGTCTCCCACGCGACCTTGCTGCTGGAGCCGGGCAGATCATGCACGAGCGCGGAAACGTAGGCCGCGGTCTCGGTGAGGAACAGCCGCCCGTAGGCCTGGGCGTCATCGCTCAGCTGGTCCGACCGCCATCGCAGCAGGGCGGCGGGCTCCAGCGCGGCGTGCAACTGTTCGGTGGTGACGGCGTCGCGGATGATGTCGTCGGCCGATGGGCGTAACGCCGCCAACGCCTGCTCGACCCCGGCTATCGCCAGAGCGCGTTCGGTGTCGGCCAGCCCGGGAAACTCGATCTCCTCGATGCGGGCGAGGCGGGCGGCGATCCGGTCCGAGGCGTCCTCCAGCCGGCGCGGGAGGGCACGGGCTTCCAAACTCGCTTCGTCCAGGCCCTCGATCGCGGAGACGATGTCGGTAAATGCCTGGATGCGCTCGGCCGACGAAGGAAACAGGATCTTGAAGGCCGAAATGATGATGCGTCGTGCGACGCCGTCCCGCTGCCCCGCCGATGACATGATTTAGTCCCATCGATAGGCTTTGGTCTACTCCCCACAGTCTATTGAGCGGGACTTCGATGGCGAGCCGACGGAAAAGCCTTTCCCGCCGGTACGTTCGCCGATCATCCGTGGCCGGGACGGCTTCTGAACGGGACTCTTCGGTCACGGTTTGTCGCGCCGCGGATCACCGACCCACCCGCGGGCCGACCCGGGAGCCCGAGGTCCGCAAGACCTCGACCCGGTCAGCGGGCCTACCGGGCCCGGGCCGCGAACGCCCCGGGCCCGGCCCACCGTCAGTCCGCCAGCGCGCCGGCCGCCCGTCCCTCGTGCAGGGTCAGGTTGCGGCCGCTCGACGGGTCGAACAGGTGGATCTTCTCCAGGTTGAACCAGACCCGCCGGTTCTCCCCCTCGCGTACGCTCGACTCGGCCGACAGCCGGGTGACCAGGCTGGACCCGGCGCCGGTGAAGTCGGCCGCGCCCGCGTCGGCGGCCAGCTCCTCCAGCTCGGCGGCGCTGGCCCGCTCCCCCTCCACGGTGAAGTAGACGTACTTGTCGGACCCCATCGACTCGACGATGTCGACCGGTGCCTCGAACTCCAGGCCCCTGCGGCGGGTCTCCTCGTCGACCAGCTCGGCGTCCTCGAAGTGCTCGGGCCGGATGCCGAGGATCAGCTCCCGGGGCGCGTCGGCCCCGTCGAGCTGCCGGCGGACCCGGTCACCGACGGGCAGGTCGCCGAGCGCGGTCCGCAGCCGGCCGTCCTCGACGGCGGCGTGCAGGAAGTTCATCGACGGCGAGCCGATGAAGCCGGCCACGAAGAGGTTGCGCGGGTGGTCGTAGAGCTCCTGCGGCGGGCCCACCTGCTGCACCGCGCCACCCCGCATGATCACCACCCGGTCGCCGAGGGTCATCGCCTCGGTCTGGTCGTGGGTGACGTAGACGGTGGTGGTGCCGAGCTGCTTCTGCAACCGGGACACCACGGTGCGCATCTGCACCCGGAGCTTGGCGTCGAGGTTGGACAGCGGCTCGTCCATCAGGAACGCCTTGGGCTGGCGGACGATGGCCCGCCCCATCGCCACCCGCTGCCGCTGGCCACCGGAGAGGTTGGCCGGCTTGCGGTCCAGCAGCGGGGTCAGCTCCAGCACCTTCGCCGCCTCGTCGACCTTGCGGTCGATCTCGGCCCTGTCGAGCTTGGCCAGGCGCAGCGGGAAGGCCATGTTCTCCCGCACCGTCATGTTCGGATAGAGCGCGTACGACTGGAACACCATCGCGATGTCCCGGTCCCGGGGCGCCTTGTCGTTGACCCGCTGACCGGCGATGCGCAGCTCACCGGAGCTGATGTCCTCCAGCCCGGCGATCATGTTGAGGGTGGTGGACTTGCCGCAGCCGGAGGGACCGACCAGGATCACGAACTCGCCGTCGGCGATCTCCAGGTCGACGTCCTGCACGGCCACGGTCCCGTCCGGGAACCGCTTGCTCACCTTGTCGAGCACGATGTCAGCCACGACTACCACCTATCCCTTGACTGCGCCGGAGGTCAGGCCGGAGACGATGCGGCGCTGGAAGAAGAGCACGAACGCGATGATCGGAACGGTGATCACCACAGCGGCGGCGCAGATCGCCCCGGTGGGGTCCTCGAACTGCGACTCGCCGGTGAAGAACGACAGCGCCACCGGCACCGTGCGGGCCCGCTCGGTGGAGGTGAGCGTGATGGCGAACAGGAAGTCGTTCCAGCAGAAGATGAAGACCAGGATGGCCGTGGTGAACAGCCCGGGCGCGGCCAGCGGGGCGATGACCCGCCGGAACGCCTGCCCCTGGGTGGCGCCGTCCATCTTCGCGGCCTTCTCCAGGTCCCACGGGATCTGCTTGAAGAACGCCGACAGCGTGTAGATCGCCAGCGGCAGCGCGAAGGTGATGTACGGCAGGATCAGCCCCGGCCAGGTGTCGAAGAGGCCGAGCTGCCGCTCGATCTCGAACAGCGGCGACACCAGCGACACCTGCGGGAACATCGCGATCAGCAGGGAGACCCCGACCAGCAGCTTCTTGCCGGGGAAGTCGAGCCGGCTGATCGCGTACGCGGCCATCGCACCCAGCACCACCGCGATCAGGGTGGCGATCAGCGCGATGCCGATCGAGTTGACCAGGGCCCGGACGAACTGGTCGGTGTCGAAGATCGTCCGGTAGTTGTCCAGGGTCCACTCCCGGGGCCAGAACTTCCCGTCGGTGAGGGTGGCCGGGGTCTTGAAGGACAGCGAGGCGATCCAGAGCACCGGTACCAGCGCGAAGACGACCACGATGAGGTCCAGCAGGCCCCAGCGCGCCTTGGCCCGGGTGGTGGTTTCGACGGCCATGTCAGCGCCTCTCCCCGTCGTCGCTGCCGGGGGCAGCGGTGCCGAACAGCTTCACGAAGACGAAGGCGATGATCGCCACGGTGAGGAAGATCAGCACCGACATCGTGGAGCCGATGCCGAGGTTCAGACCCCGGATCAGGTTGTTGTAGGCCAGCATCGACACCGACGAGGTCTCGTTGCCGCCCGCGGTGAGCACGAAGATGTTGTCGAAGACCCGGAACGCGTCGAGCGTGCGGAACAGCAGCGCGACCAGGATCGCCGGCTTCATCACCGGCAGCATCACCTTGGTGAACCGCTGCCAGGCCGTCGCGCCGTCGGTGGAGGCCGCCTTGAGCAGGTCCTCCGGCACCAGCGCCAGCCCGGCCATCAGCAGCAGGGCCATGAACGGCGTGGTCTTCCAGATCTCGGCGAGCATGATGATCGCCAGCGAGCTGGCCCGTTCGGTCAGTGGGGCGCTTCCGTCGAAGAGGTTCGCCAGGTAGCCGGTGCCGGGCGTCCAGGCGTACCGCCAGGAGAAGGCCGCGACGACCGTGACGATGCCGTACGGGATCAGCGCCGCGGTGCGGACGATGCCCCGGCCGACCAGGGTGCGGTGCATGATCAGGGCCAGTCCCATGCCGAGCACCAGCTCGACCGCGACGGTGACCACCGTGATCAGCGCGGTGACCCCGAAGGCGGTCCACCAGAACTGGTTGGTCAGCACCGTCGCGTAGTTCTCCAGCCCGACGAACTCGCGCTGGTCCGGGAAGCGCAGGTCGAAGCGCTGCAACGACAGCCAGACCGAGTAGATGATCGGGTAGGCGGTGACCAGCACCATGACCAACGCGGCGGGCGCGCAGAGCAGCAGCCCCAGCCGCCGCTCGGCCCGCTTGTTCTCGCTCAGCGGCGGCTTGACCCGCCGGTTGGCGCGCTGGGCCGGCACGGCGGCGTGCCGGCCCGCCGGGCGCTCGGCCTCCGCGGTGACCTCGGCCCCCGCGGGGGTGGCGTTGATGCTCACGACGTCACCTCCCTGCGGTCGGCGACGCCATGAGCCTCCACGGCGCTGCGCCAGATGGTTCGCTCGCTCCGCTCGCTCACGGGAGGACCCCCTTCGACTCCAGCGCGTCGGCGATGGCCTTGCGCAGCTCGTTGGCGGTCTGCTCGGGCCGGATGCCCGACGGCGGCGACAGGTACGCCGACATCACCGTGGAGATGCTCTGGTACGCCGGGGTCAGCGGTCGGACCGCCGGCTCCTTCAGCTCCTGAAGGATGGTGTCCTTCATCGGGTACGCCTTGTCCATCTCCGGGTCGGCGTAGACCTGCTCGATGGTGGGCGGCACCCCGTCGTTGACCGCGGAGAACTTCTGGTTCTCGGCGTTGCGCAGGCACTTCGCCGCCTCGAACGACTCACCCGGGTGCTTCGAGTAGGTGCTCACCGCCAGGTTGACCCCGCCGATGGTGACCTTGCTCGGGGTGTTCGGGTCGACGCCGGGCACCCGGGCCCACTTGACCTTCTTCGCCAGGTCCGGGTTCGCCTCCTGCAGGGCCGGATACACGAACGGCCAGTTCACCTGGAACGCGCCGCCGCCGGACTGGAACTCCAGCCGCACCGGGTCCTCGATGGCGTTGCTGAACGACGGTGACGTCACCCCCGACGTGGCCAGCTTCTTGAGCTGCTCCAACGCCGTCACGGTGCCGGCGTCCATCACGGCCTGCTTGCCGTCGTCGCTGAGGATCTTCCCGCCGGCGCTCTCCGCGAGGGTGTTGTAGAGGACGACCAGGCCCTCGTACTGCGCGCCCATGGTCAGCACCTGGTACGGCTTGCCCTGCCGCTTCAGCTCCTGGGCTGCGGTGATCATCTCGTCCCAGCTCTTCGGCGGCGTCTGCACCAGGTCGGTGCGGTACCAGAGGAGCTGCACGTTGGTGTTCTTCGGCGCGGCGTAGAGCTTGTCCTCGTACCGGGCGGTGTCCAGCGGGCCGGCGAGGGTGCCCTGCTCCGCCTCGGCCCGGTCCTGGCCGGTCCACTCCCGGATCCAGTTCGCGCTGGCGAACTCCTGGGTCCAGGTGACGTCGAGGCCGAGCACGTCCATCCCGCTGTCCTGGGCGGCGAGCCGGCGCACCAACTGCACCCGCTGGTCGTCGGCCTGCCGGGGCAGCACCCGGTAGGCGATCTTGTAGCGCCCCTGCGCCTGGGCGTTGCAGTCGTCCACCACTTTCTGCAGGTTCTGCTCCGGCGGGTAGTACAGGTTGATGATCGGCGTACCGGAGTCACCACCGGATCCGCACGCGGCGAGCGGCGCCACCAACGCCAGTGCGGCGGCTGCCGCCGCCGCACGTCTGCCGGGTCGCCACCGTTGCGTGGCCGTGTCGGGGTCTGTCGTCATCACCCTCCCCTTCCATCGGCGAGAGCCGGGGAGGTCACCCGTGCCCCGGCGCACGGCGAGACGGTCGGGACACCGGCCGTACCGCCCGCGCCCCGGGCGTTTCGTGGGCCTCACAGTGCCCGACCTGCGACATTGCGAAACCTGGCGGTCACGCACCGGTCACCGGAGGCGAAACCGCCCACGCTGCGGCCGGGCCCCGGCGCGCCTAGGCTCGGCGCATGGACGCCACCTTCTTCTTCGACCCCGCCTGCCCCTGGACCTGGCGTACCTCGCGCTGGCTGGTCGCCGTCGCCGAGGCCCGCGGGCTGCGCGTCGAGTGGCGGGCGTTCAGCCTGGCCATCCTCAACGAGGGCGCGGAGCTGCCCGCCGAGTACGCCGTCCCGCTGGCCGCCGCCGGCCGGGCGCTGCGGCTGGTCGAGGCGCTGCGCGCCGAGGGCCGCCACGACGACGCCGGGCGCTTCTACACCGAGCTGGGTGAGCGCACCCACGACGCCGGCAACCCGCTCTCCGACGAGCTGGTGGCGGCGGCCGCCGAGGCGGCCGGGCTGACGCAGGCCGCGCCGGCCCTCGACGACGAACGCTGGGACCGGGCGGTACGCGAGTCGCACGCGCTGTCGTACGCCTCGGCGGGCCCGGACATCGGCTCGCCGGTGCTGATGGTGCCGGACGCCCGACGGGGCGTCCACGGTCCGATCATCACCGAGGTCCCGGGCACCGAGGACGCCCTGACCATCTGGGACTGCCTGCTGCCGCTGCTGCGCCTGGAGACCTTCCACGAGGTCAAGCGCGCCCGCCGCTGACCCGCTGCCCGGGGAGCCCGCTCCCCCAGCGGCGGGAGTCGCCGGGGTCACCGCGCCTGCGACCGTGCGGACATGACACGAACCGGATGGCGGCTGCCCGCAGTGACGGCGGCCTGGTGTGCGGCGTACGCCGCGCTGCACGTGCTCTGGGCGGTGCGCGGCGCGCCCCGCTTCGGCGGCAACCCTGGGGAGTCGTTCCTCCCGGAGGGCTGGGCGGCGGTGGCGCCGGCGGTACTGGGCACGGTCGCGGCGGGGCTGCTGCTGGCCTCGCCCGCGGCGGACGGTCGCCGGTGGGCGGCGGTGGCGGCGGTCGCGGGCTGGCTGGGCGGGACCTGGCTGCTGCTCTACGCGTTCATGTTCCCGATCAGCGTGCTGACCGTGCTGGGCGGGCTGTTCGGGCAGGCGGTGACGGCGGACGACGTGGCGGTCCTGGCCGCCCGCGCGGGTGGCGCGGCGGCCGGCACGCTGACCGTGCTGGTCGCGGTCATGGCGG
Organism: Micromonospora auratinigra; assembly: GCF_900089595.1. Lineage (GTDB taxonomy): Bacteria > Actinomycetota > Actinomycetes > Mycobacteriales > Micromonosporaceae > Micromonospora > Micromonospora auratinigra. The sequence goes on from NZ_LT594323.1 coordinate 2,795,394, forward strand.
GACGCCGGGCCCGGGGGGCCTGCCCGCGCTGCGGGCGGCTGCCGGGACGCCGGCCGGCGCGGCGCACCGACCCCACGCCCCGCTGGGCGTACGCGGCCGGCCTGGCGACCGTCGCCGCCTGTCTGGCCCGGCTGGCGGCGGGCGTGCCGGAGGGCACGGTGAGCCGCGTCGACCCGGGCACCTCCGGCACCTTCCTGTCGATCTTCATGGTCGGCATGGTGCTGGCCGGCACGCTGCTGCCACTGGCGCTGGTGCACCGCTGGGGCCGGATCTGGCCGGGCTGGGTGGTGCCGCTGGCCGGCCGGCCGGTACCCCGTTGGCTGGTCCTCGGCCCGGCGTTCTTCCTCGGCGCGGGCATGGTCGGCTACTTCGGCGTCGGCGGCACGTACGCCTGGGCGAGCGGGTTGGTCCCCGGCGGCGCGTTCCTGGCGGTGACGCTGTCGGCGTACACGCTCTGGGGGGTGGGGCTGCTCGTCTCGGCCGCCGGCTACCTGCGGCTGACCCGGCCGCCGTGCCCCGACGAGGGGTCCGGCCGGTTGTCGGTGCCGGCCGGCATGATGGCCGCATGATCGCGCGCTTCAAGGACCTCTGCATGGACGCGGCCGACGCCCGCCGGCTGGGCGGCTTCTGGGCCGGCATCCTGGACGGCGAGCTGGTCGACACCGGCGACGGTGACGCCCGCATCGACCCCCGCGCGGCCGCCTCGGCGGCCGAGTCGGTCTGGGTCAACACGGTGCCCGAGCCGCGCACCGGCAAGACCCGGGTCCACCTGGACCTGCGGCTGGCCGGGCGGGAGCCGGACGGGCTGCTGGCGGCGGGCGCCCGGCTGATCCGCGAGCCCGACACGGAGATCGACTGGTGGGTGCTCGCCGACCCGGAGGGGAACCAGTTCTGCGCGTTCGCCCAGCGCGAGGGGCGGCGCCCCGGCGTGTTCGAGCTGGTCGTCGACAGCGCCGACCCGGTCGCCCAGGCGACCTGGTGGGCCGAGGTGGTCGGCGGCCGGGCGGAGCGCGCCGAGTCGGGCGTCGCGTCGGTGGTGGGTGCGGACGGCTTCCCGTGGGACCACTGGGTCTTCGTGCCGGTGGCGGAGCGCAAGCGGGTCAAGAACCGGGTGCACTGGGACGTCGAGCTCACCGGCCCGGACGCCACCGCGCTGATCGCCGCCGGGGCCACCCTGCTGGCCGAGCCGACCGGGACGGTCCCGTGGTGGGTGCTGGCCGACCCGGAGGGGAACGAGTTCTGCGCGTTCCCGCCGCGCTGACCGGCACGGGCCGTCCCACGGGGTGGACGGCGAGGCTACCCAGCGTCCGCCGGGTGGACTAGCGTCAGGTCAGCTCCGCAGCCAGCGCGTCGCCGTCGAAGTCGATACGCCTCCGGCCGACCCCCAGCCCGCCCGATCGGTTGGTTCTCGCGCGAACCCGCCTCCGCGGCACCACCGGTTGGGCAGGATCAGCGCAACCGAGGAGGTGCCGTCGTGCAGGACACCCGCGCTCTCGCCCTGACGTTCGAGGTGAGCGGCCTGCCCCCGGTCAAGACCGAGGCCCTGTCCATCTTCGCCGCCGGGCACCGCCAGGCGACGAGGGTCCGTGCCCTGCTCCAGGCGGCCTGCACGGCGGCCCAGCGCACCGGCTGGACCCCGCTGGACGGGCCGATCGAGGTGGACCTGACCCTGCGCTGCCCGCCCGGGCACCGCACCTCCGACGCCAGCACCCTGCTGGGCGGGGTGTGTGCGGTGCTGCAGGACAAGAAGCGGGTGGCGAACATCGGCCTGGCCCACCTCGGGGTGCTGGTCGACGTCGCGCTCTACGGCGACGACCGGCAGATCCGCCGGCTGTCGTACGCCGAGGAGCCGGCGGAGGACTTCTCGTACCAGGTCCGGGTCGCCGCCGTACCGGTGGTGGTTTGACCGACGGGCGCGGTGGGGTACCGCGACCCCCGAGGAAGGGAGCGCCGAATGCCGGAGCCACATGTCACGCTCGACCCGAGCGGGCTCGATCCTGTGCAGCAGAAGCTGCGCGGCCCGCTGGAGGATCAGCTGACCTCGGCCCTGCAGGCGGCCACCGACCGGGTTCGCGCCTCCTACGCGGGCGAGCCGGTCGAGGAGGTCTGCCGTCGGCTGCTCGACGAGACCCGCTCCGGGCTGCACCCGGACATCGCCGCCGGCTTCAACCCGGACATGGACGAGTTCTGCCGGGTCGCGGTGGCGATCGTCCGGGGCGAGGTCTGACCCGGCGGTGACCCGACCGCGCCGGCCGGCGCGGTCGGGGATCAGCCGCGCCGCACGTCGACCGAGATCACGTGCGTACCGTCCGGCCGGGTGGACTCGCCGCACCGCACCGGCACGGTGCGCGCGACGCCGAGGCCGAAGCTGACCTGTCCCTCGAAGTCACCGGCTGCCGCCCAGCCGCGCAGCGTCGGGTAGCCGATGGTGGCCGGCGGCACGCTCGCGGTGGCGCGGCCGTGCTCGTCGTGGGCCTGCGCCGGGCTGAACCGGACCGCCAGGTCCGCCGCGCCGGGCAGCTCGACCACCGCGTCCTGCCCCTCGGCCTGCAACCGGTCCACGTAGGCCAGCTGATAGGACGGGAGCGGGCCGCGGAAGGCGAAGCTGATCCGGCTGAACCCCTCCGCCGGGTGGTCGCCGACCTGCACCTGCACGAGGGTCGGCAGCGGCTCGCCCGGCGGCGGGTCGACCGGCACGCGCACCCGGTGCTCGACCCGGGCCGGCGTGGACGGCACCGCCCAGCCGTAGGTGACGTGCCAGTCGCCGGCCACCGGTGGCTGCCCGGTGCGGGCCGGCGGCGTGGCGACGGGCGGGATGGTCGCCGGGGTGGCGGCGGGCGTCGTGGCGGCGGCGGTCGCGCCGGGCGCGGTCGCCGTCGAGGGCGGCGGGGCCGCGCCGTCGTGGTCGGTCGAGGTGCAGGCCGCCGCGAGCAACGCGACCACGCCGATGCACAGCAGTGGTACGCGCCGAAGTGTCATACCTGGAGTGTCACTCCCCCGGCCGACCGCCGCCAGAGCCGATCATCCCAGGTCAGCGACCCGACAGCCGGCCCCTGCCGGGGCGGGTCCGCGCCTCGATCCAGTCGACCAGACAGGTGAACGCGGCCTCGATCTCGACGTGGTCGAGGTCCGCCTCGTCCAGCTCACCCCAGAGCGCCCGGTACAGCCGGTCGAGGGGGCCGAAGCGGGCCACCCGGTAGCCGACGGAGTCCTCGCCGTACTGCCGGCCCAGGTCCAGCGCGGCGCCGAGGCAGTCGGCCGCCATCCCGGAGTGCGGGGCGTACAGCACCTCCCGCTCGCGGATCGCGCGCCGCGTCGCGGCGAAGTCGAACAGGCCGCTCTCGTCGCCCCCGGTCGCCCGCGGTGGGTAGCACCGCCGCACGTCCCGGCGGAAAGCCAGGTACCGCTCGTCACCGTGGAACGAGTGCCGACCGGCGGTCGGCAGCCGGTCGAGCAGTGCCTCCACCGTGGGCGCGAGGACCAGCCGGTCGTCCACGGTCAGGAACCGGTCCGGGTCGTTCCCGCCCCACAGTGTCCACCCGGAGACCAGGTCGAGTTCGACTCCGACGATCCACACCGTGGTGGCGCCGCTCAGTTCCTGGAGCGGTTCGCCCATCCGGAACCTGGCCACCATCGGACGCTCCTGACCTGGCTGGGTACGCCGCTGTCAGCCGACGACGTCGCGGGACTTGACCAGCACCAGGGCGAGCAGCAGCACGGCCAGGCCGACCAGCACCACCACCTGCACCAGGGTCCGCCGCCTCGCCGGGGCGTACGCCACGCCGAGGCCGGCCACGCCACCGGCCAGCAGGCCGCCGAGGTGCCCCTCCCAGGAGGTCCAGCCGGCCGAGAAGACCATCCAGATCACGAACGGGATGATCACCTGCTTGGGGTCGATCGGGTGGTGGTGCAGCTTTCGGGTCAGCACGACGTAGCAGCCGGCCAGGCCGTACACCGCGCCGGAGGCGCCGATCGCGGCCCCGTACGGGTCGACGAGGAAGCCGAGCACCGACCCGCCGAGCGCGGCGAGCAGGTAGACGGCGAGGAACCGGGCGCCACCGAGCCGTTCCTCGACGATCCGGCCGAGCACCCAGATCCAGTAGAGGTTGAACACGACGTGCAGGATGCCGAGGACGCCCTGGGCCGGCAGGGAGTGCAGGAACGCCGAGGTGATCAGGCGGTACCACTCGCCGTGGGCGATGCCGACGTGGTGCAGCCCCGGGTACGGGCCGCCCTGGTCGACGTAGAACTGGCCGGCGTCGTCGACCAGCCCGGTGCCGAGGCTGTCGAACTGGTCGACGATCGACGGCCGGGCCAACTCCACCAGGTACGCCAGCACCACGAGCGCGATCAGCGCGTAGGTGACCACCGGGCGCGCGCTGACCCGGCCACCGAAGACGGTGCGGCCCTGGCGGACGGTGCGGCTCTCCGTGCGGACGCAGTCCGGGCAGCGGTGCCCGACCGGGGCCTCCCGCATGCAGTCCGGGCAGATGGGACGCTCGCAGCGGGTGCACCGCAGCAGCGTCGCCCGCTTGGGGTGCCGGTAGCAGGTGGTGGTGGCCTCCTCGCCGGAGGCCGGGCCGGTGCCGATGGTGTCCACGGGGTCCTCGAGTCGTTCGTGGCCGGGGGGGCGACGGAAGGCCCCCGGCCGGGGGGACGACCGAGGGCTTCGCGGTGGACGGTCAGCCTAGCCGTCCGGGTGGGGGGGTCAGTAACGGCTGAGGTTGGCCGCGGGGCTGAGCACGATGTGCGGGTTCGCCTCGGGCCGCAACCAGCGGAGCACGCCGACCAGGTGGTCGTGGGAGAGGCTGACGCAGCCGGCGGTGGGGTTGCCGCCGCTGGTGCTGAACTGGTGCAGGAAGATCCCGCTGCCGGCCCCGGGGACCGGCGTGGCCACGGTCGGGGGCATGTTGTACGTGATGACGGCGAAGTGGGTGTAGGCGGTCGTCTCCTGCCAGAGCGCCTCGCTGTAGCCACCCGGGTCGGTGGCCGTGTGCTGGAAGCTGTTGTAGGCGGACGAGTTCGGGTTCTCGTTCCACCAGTCGCCGCTGACCAGCCGGTGGTACGGGTAGCGCACCCCCGGGTCGGACGCGATGCCGTACATGGTGGGACCGATGGCGTAGACGCCGGTGGGGGTGGTGGCGACCCCCTCCACGTGGTTGTCACTGAAACCCTTGGCGCCGATGCGGGCGGGCAGCGCGGCGGAGACCGGCGTCCAGTAGCCGCGGATCCTGGCGAACGTCTCCAGGGTGGCGTAGCTGGTGGTGGCGCTGGTGGCGGTGACGACGACGACCTGGAGGGTGCCCCGGGGCAGGGTGGTCAGCCGGGCGGCCTTGTTGTCCCGGCCCGGAAAGTGCCGCTTGACGGTGGGGCCGGTCCAGGTGCCGGCCCGGGTCGTGGCGTCGCGGACGGCGGCGGACGCGGGCTCGGCACTGGCGAGGAGGACCGGGGCCGCCACCCCGGCGGCCGCGCCGAGAATGAGAGATCTCCGCTTCATTCCGAAGATCCTCGCACTTACCCCGTTTCCGCGTTGTCCCGGAAAGTGGGGAATGTGCGCGTCATCTGCGCGGACCCGACATCGGAAAGGGCCTGGAGACGGGTCAGGACCGGGTCCGCAACTCCCCGGTCCTGACCCCCAGCCGTCCGGCGTGGTAGCGGAATTCGCCGTTGCGAGCGCGGCGGGCGTGGCACGCCGCCACGCCGGGCTCAACACGGCGAGCCGGCCCGCCTGCACTCAGCTCCACGGTGCCCAACTACCGGACTTCGGCGCGCCCCCGACTCACCCCGAAGAGCCGTGAACGCCGGCTCAGGTTAGGCAGGTTCCCGCAGGTCGGACAAGCTTTTCCCGGGCCGCCCAAGTGTGATTGATGCCAAGGTGAAAAAGCGGCATGTCGGCGTAACGGGGTCAGCCGATCCGACGCTGTTCGTTGTCGAGGCGATCGGTCCGCCCGGTGCCCGGCGGGCTCCGCCGCAGGCTGCCGGCGGCGGCCGCGCCGGCGATCATCGCACCCGCCGCCAGGTGCAGCAGGCGTACCCCCGCCGGCGCCGGTGAGGTGGCGGCCGGCAGGCCGGGCAGCACCAGGGCGCCCAGCGCGGTGACCGACAGCGCCACCCGCCAGAAGACGCCGGGCCGGGCAGGCGGCAGCGGCGGGCGTACCCCGTCGAAGATCTCACCCCGGCGGGCGGCGAGCAACGCCAGGACCACCACCACGACGCCGCCGCCCACCGTGGCGAGCACGTCCGAGAACTGCCACCAGTAGAGCCCGGTCAGCGCGTGGAAGTCGGCGATGCCCAGCAGGTGCGGCCAGCGCTCGGTGTGGGTGAGCCGGTCCCAGGCGACGTGGCTGAACGCGCCGATGAGCGCCGAGCAGACGGTCACCTGCCACGGGTGCCGCACGCCGCCCAGCGCGGCGTGGTCGGGCCAGGCGAAGAGCCGCTGGCCGGGCAGGTGCACCGCGATCCCGGCGATCACCCGACGGACGATCCAGGCGTACGCCAGCGCGACCGGCAGACACCACCAGAGCAGCCCGCCGAGGGTGTGGGTCCGCGGCCCGAGCGCGTACCGGGTGCCGGTCAGCAGGTAGCCGACGTCCGGCGCGACCGCCCCGGTGGCCAGCGCCACCCCGTCGAACCAGGCCGGTCGCCACCGCTTCAACGGCAGCACCGGCGCCAGGTGCGACGGAAAGGTGAGCGGCACGATCCGAACGTACCGGCCCGGTCAGAAGTGGCGGGCCAGGTCGCCGAAGGCGGCCAGCCGGATCACCCCCGGATCACCCGGGTCCAGCTCGTCGTCCTCCAGCACCCAGGTGTTCTCGTTCGGGATGAAGACCGCGTTCATGCCGGCGGCCCGGGCCGGCAGGATGTCCGAGCGCGGCGAGTTGCCGATCATCCAGGCGTCCGCCGGGTCGAAGGCGTGCTCGCGGGCCAGCCAGCGGTAGGTGTCGACGTCCTTCTCCCGCACGATGTGCGCGGCGTCGAAGTGGTGCAGCAGCCCGCAGGCGTCGAGCTTGCGCTGCTGCTCCTCCCGGTCGCCCTTGGTGAGCAGCAGCAGCCGGTGCCGGGTGGCCAGCTCGTCGAGGGTCTGCGCGACGCCGGGCATCAGCTCCACCTGGTGGCCGACCAGCGCCGCGGCCAGCCGGTCGATCTCGGCGCGTTCCCGGTCCGTCGCCGGGCGCTCGCGCAGCTTCTCCAGGCACTCGCCGAGGCTGCGCAGGAAGACCTTGCTGCCGTAGCCGTGCGCGACCGCGTTGGCCCGCTCGATGTCGTCGAGCACGGCCCGGATCTCGGTACGGTCCAGCGTCGGATGGTCCAGCCAGGCGAGGAAGTCGTCGATCACCCGCTCGAAGAGGACGTTGTTCTCCCAGAGCGTGTCGTCGGCGTCGAAGACGAGCATCGCGGCCTGCCGGCGCTGTGTCATCGGGTACTCCTTCCGGTGGCGGACCGGGCCACGCTACTGCGCCCGGTCGCGTCCGGACATCCGGGTTTCCGGCCCCGGCCCGCGCCGGCGGGTGAGGATCAGGTCGGCGACCAGCGCCGTCCAGCCCGTCTGGTGCCAGGCGCCCAGCCCGGCCCCGTTGTCGCCGTGGAAGTACTCCGGGAAGGAGATCAGGTCCCGCCAGTCGGGGTGGGTCTGGAAGAGCTGCGCCGCCCCGTAGATCGGTCGCCGCCCCCAGTCGTCCCGGGTGAACAGGGAGATCAACCGGGCCGAGAGGTCGTCGGCGATCTCGTCCAGCGTGCACTTGCGCCCCGACCGGGTCGGGTACTCCACCTGGAGGTCGTCGCCGAAGAACGCGGCGTGGTCGCGCAACGCGCTGATCAGCAGGAAGTTGGTCGGCATCCAGATCGGGCCCCGCCAGTTGGAGTTGCCGCCGAACAGGCCGCTGGTCGACTCGGCCGGCTCGTAGCCGACGCTGAACTCCTGCCCGCCGAGGGTGACCGTGAACGGCTTGTCCAGGTGGGCGCGGGACAGCGTACGCAGCCCGTACTCGGAGAGGAACTCGTCGGTGTCCAGCATCCGGGCGAGCAGCCGGACCACCTGCTCCGGGCCGACCATGGACAGCAGCCGCTGCTGCCGCCCGTCCGGGCCCAGCCGGCGCGCGCCGATCACGTCGGCGTACTCCGGCCGGTTGGTGAGGAACCAGCGCAGCCGGGCGCCCAGCTCGGGCAGCCGGCGCAGGGTCCGGGCGGTGAGCCGGGTGACCGCGGCCAGCGGCAGCAGCCCGACCACCGAGCGCACCTTCAGGGGCACCTGGCTGCCGTCGGCCAGCCGCAGCACGTCGTAGAAGAAGGCGTCCTCGTCGTCCCAGAGCCCCTGGTCGTACGCGGCGGCGGCGATGTAGGCGAAGTGCTCGAAGAACTTCGTCGCGGTGTCCACGTACGCCCGGTCGTGCTCGGCCAGCACGATCGCCATGTCGAGCAGGTTGAGCGCGTACATGGCCATCCAGCCGGTGCCGTCGGACTGCTCCAGCACCCCGGCCACCGGCAGCGCGGCCGAGCGGTCGAACGGGCCGACGTTGTCCAGCCCGAGGAAGCCGCCCTCGAAGACGTTGTTGCCGCCGGTGTCCTTGCGGTTGACCCACCAGGTGAAGTTGAGCAGCAGCTTCTGCAGTACCCGGGCCAGGAACTCGTGGTCGCGGGAGCCGTCGATCTCGAAGACCTTCAGCGCCGCCCAGGCGTGCACCGGCGGGTTGACGTCGCCGAACGCCCACTCGTACGCGGGGATCTGCCCGTTGGGGTGCAGGTACCACTCGCGCAGCAGGAGCAGCAGTTGCGCCTTGGCGAAGCCGGGGTCGACCCGGGCGATGCTGACGCAGTGGAAGGCCAGGTCCCAGGCCGCGTACCAGGGATATTCCCAGGGGTCCGGCATGGAGATCACGTCGAAGCTGGTCATGTGCCACCAGTGGCTGTTGCGCCCGTGCCGGCGCCCGGCCGGCGGCGGCGCGGAGCCCGGGTCGCCCTCCAGCCACCGCTTCACGTCGAAGTGGTAGAACTGCTTGCCCCACATCAGCCCGGCGATCGCCTGCCGGGCCACCAGCGCCTCGTCGGCGCTCGCCCCGGCCGGGATCACCCCGGCGAAGAAGTGGTTGGCCTCGGCGCGCCGGGCCCAGAGCACCGTCTCGAAGTCGTCGCCCAGGTCGGCCGGGGCCGGCGGGGCGCCGCCCGGCGGCGGGGCGGTACGGGTCAGCCGCAGCCGGATCTGCCGCTGCCCGCCGGCCGGCACGTCGAGCACGTAGTGCAGCGCCCCCTTGGTGCCCTCCCGGTCCGGGTTGACCGTGGCCGCGCCGTTGACCACGTGGTCGTTGATGCCGTCCTTCGGGTACGGCGACCGGCCGGGCAGCCCCCACAGCCGCTCGGCGTTGGTGTCGTTGTCGCAGAGCAGCGGGGTGGGCTCGCCGTCGCCCTCCAGCAGCAGCTGGCCGAGCACCCAGTGCTCACCGACCAGCCGGGAGCCCGTGCCGACCAGCTTCGGCACCCGGTCGCCGCCGGGCAGCCCCCAGGCCCAGGTGTTGCGGAACCAGAGGCTGGGCAGCACGTGCAGGGTCTCGTCCCGGTCCCCCCGGTTGGCGACCGTGACCAGGATGCACAGGTCCGTCGGGGAGGCCTTGGCGTAGTCGACGGTCACCGCCCAGTACCGGTCGTCGTCGAAGATCCCCGTGTCGACCAGCTCGTACTCGGTGTCGTCGCGGCCGCGCAGGGCGTTCACCGCGACCAGCTCGTCGTAGGGGAAGGCGGCCTGCGGGTAGTGGTAGCGCCAGCGCATCCAGGAGTGCGTCGGGGTGCTGTCGAGGTACCACCAGTACTCCTTGGCGTCCTCGCCGTGGTTGCCGCCGTCGCCGCCGAGGCCGAACATCCGCTCCTTGAGGATCGGGTCGCGGCCGTTCCACAGCGCGAGCGCGAAGCAGAAGGTCTGCCGGTCGTCGCAGACGCCGGCCATCCCGTCCTCGTTCCACCGGTAGGCTCGGGACCGCGCGTGATCGTGGGGGAAGTAGTCCCACGCCGTGCCGTGTTCGCTGTAGTCCTCCCGTACCGTCCCCCACGCCCGCTCGGACAGATAGGGACCCCATGCGCGCCAGTCCTGCTCCCCGGCGTCGGCCTGGGCGAGCCGGTGCCGCTCGGGGTCGGGGGTCGCGGAGGTCGGACGGTCAGTGATCACCTGCCCATCTTCGACGCCGCCGGGGTACTTCTCCACAGCGGCCATTCTCGTCGTGGCGTGTTACACCCCGCTGCCGGTGGAGGAAAGTTGATCGACATCCGTTTCGGCCCGCAGGCCTGCGCCGACCTCACCGCCTCCGCGAGCCGGGAGTGGCTGGTCACCGACGGGCGCGGCGGCTACGCCATGGGTACGGTCGCCGGGCTGCGCACCCGCCGCTACCACGGCCTGCTGGTGGTGGCCGGGCCGACGCCGGCGTCCCGACGGGTGGGACTGGCCAGCCTCGACCCGGCGGTCACCCTGCCGTCGGGCACGCAGGTGCGCCTCGGCGCGCACGAGTGGGCCTCCGGCACCGTCGACCCGCGCGGGTTCGAGCTGCTGGAGCGCTTCGACCTGACCGACGGGGTGCCGCGCTGGCGCTGGCGGATCGGCGACGTGGTGATCGAGCGGGAGATCGCCATGGCGTACGGCCGGTCCTGTGTGGCGGTGGTGCACCGGCTGGTCTCCGGCGGCCCGGTCCGGCTCGACCTGTCGGCGGCCTGCACCTGGCGTGACGCGCACGGCGAGCGCCGGGCCGACGGGCCGACACCCCGGCTGGAGCCGGCCGCCGGCGGGGCGGTCGTCGAGGGCGCGTTCCGGCTGGCCGGGCCGGACTGGACCCCCGAGGGCCAGTGGTGGCTGGGCGTGCGCCACCGCGAGGAGGCCGCCCGCGGCCTGCACCCGGACGAGGACCTCTGGTACGCGGGCCGGTTCTCCGGCGCGCTCGACGAGCCGGGCGCCGAGCTGTCCGTGCTGGCCTGGGCGGACGAGCTGGCCGAGGAGCCGCCCCCGGCGACCGCGCTGGTCGAGGCGGCCCGCCGCCGGCACCGGGCGGTGGTCGCCGCGGCGAAGCCGGCCGACGCGGTGGAGGCCACCCTCGCCCTGGCCGCCGACGCGTTCGTGGTGCGCCCCGGGGCGGCACCGGACGTGGTGGCCGGCTACCCGTGGTTCGGCGCCTGGTCGCGCGACACCATGACCTCGTACGAGGGGCTGTTCCTCTGCACCGGGCGGGCCGACGAGGGCCGGGAACTGCTGCGCGCGTACGCGGCGACGCTGTCGGAGGGGATGCTGGCCAACACCGCCGACACCGGGCGGGTGGAGCACAACACCGTCGACGCCACGCTGTGGTTCCTGCACGCGGTGAGCCGGCACGTCACGCTGACCGGGGACACCGACCTCGGCGACGAGCTGCTGCCCGCGCTGCACGCCGTCGTCGAGGCGCACGTGGCCGGCACCCGGTACGGCATCCGGGTCGACCCCACCGACGGGCTGCTCACCCAGGGCGGTCCGCCGGACGTCGCGCTGACCTGGATGGACGCCCGGGTGTACGGGGTGCCGGTGACCCCGCGTACCGGCAAGCCGGTCGAGGTCAACGCGCTGTGGATCAACGGGCTGGCCGGGCTCGCCGAACTGACCGAGCTGGCCGGCCGGGACGCCACCGCGCTGCGGGAACTGCACGCCCGGGCCAGCGGGGCGTTCGGCACGCGGTTCCCCGCGCCGGCCGGCTGGCTGCACGACGTGGTCGACGCGCCGGCCCCGGCGTACCCGCTGGGCGGCGCGCCGCACCACGACGACGACCTGCTGCGCCCCAACCAGCTGCTCGCCTGGTCCCTGCCGTACGCCCCGCTGGAGCCGGACGAGGCGGCGTTGCGCCGGATCACCGAGGCGCTGTTCACCCCGCTCGGGCCGCGCAGCCTCGCCCCGGACTCCCCCGGCTTCGTCGGTCGGCACCGGGGCGGCCCGGCCGAGCGGGACTCCGGCTACCACCAGGGCACGGTCTGGCCGTGGCTGGTCGGGCCGTTCGTCGACGCCGCCCGCCGCGCCGGTCTGCCCACCGACGACCTGCTGGTCGGGCTGGTCGGGCACCTGGGCGAGTACGGCCTCGGCTCGGTCAGCGAGACCGCCGACGGGCTCGCCCCGCACGCCGCCACCGGCTGCCCGTTCCAGGCCTGGTCGGTCGCCGAGCTGCTGCGCGTGCACCGGCAGCGCCGGTAGGCCGTTACAGGCCGGCAACCGGCGCGTCTCCGCCGGTTATCGACCGCTCGGCAGGATGGGCGGCGACCCCGGGGACGCGCCGGCCGCGGCGCGCCGTACGGGGCGGACCACAACTCAAAGGGGGCCGCATGTCCGCCGACGCCGACGTGATCGACATCCAGCCCGCCCGGCGCCAACGGGTGCTGATGCTCTCCTGGGAGTACCCACCGGTGCTCGTCGGCGGCCTCGGCACCCACGTGCACGCCCTCTCGGTGGCCCTGGCCGCCGCCGGCCACGAGGTCACCGTGGTCACCCGGCACGCCGAGGGCGCGCCCCTGGAGGAGTACGCCGACGGCGTGCGTGTGCTGCGCGCCGCCGAGGACCCGGTCCGGTTCCCGCTCGCGACCGACTCGCTGCTGGCCTGGACCATGGCGTTCAACCACACCCTGACCCGGGCCGCGCTGCGCGCCACCGAGTCCGCCGGCTACGACGTGGTGCACGCCCACGACTGGCTCGTCGCGCACACCGCGGTCACCCTCGCCGAGCACCTCGACCTGCCGCTGGTCACCACCATCCACGCCACCGAGGCGGGCCGGCACCAGGGCTGGCTGCCGGCGGAGCTGAACCGGACCATCCACGGCGTCGAGCACTGGCTGAGCAACGCCTCGACCCGGGTGATCGCCTGCTCGGGGTACATGCGCGAGCAGGTGACCCGGCTGTTCGACGTCCCGGCCGGGCGGGTCGACGTGGTGCCGAACGGGGTCGACGACCGGGCCTGGCAGGCCCGTCCGCGCGCGGTCGCCGCCGCCCGCGCCCGGTTCGCCGGTGCCGGCCCGCTGGTCGGGTACGCCGGCCGGCTGGTCTACGAGAAGGGGGTGCAGCACCTGGTGCACGCCGTGCCGTACCTGCGGCGGCGGCACCCGGGGCTGCGGGTGGTGATCGCCGGCGACGGCCCGTACCGGTCGGAGCTGGTCGAGCAGGCGCGGCGGCTGCACCTCGACGACACCGTCCGGTTCGCCGGCTTCCTCGACGCCGGGCAGCTGCCGGCGCTGCTCGCGGCGACCGACACCACCGTGGTGCCCAGCCTGTACGAGCCGTTCGGGATGATCGCCCTGGAGGCGGCCGCCGCCGGGGCGCCGCTGGCGGTGGCCGACACCGGCGGGCTGGCCGAGATCGTCGAGCCGGGCGTGACCGGGGTGACCTTCCCGCACAGCGACCCGGACGCCCTGGCCGGCGCGGTCGACCGGCTGCTCGGCGACGAGGTCTTCGCCCGCCGGGTGGCCCGCCGGGCCCGCACCATGGTCGCCCGACGCTACGGCTGGGCGGCCATCGCCGCCCGGACCGCCGCCGGCTACGCCACCGCCCGCCGGGAGCACGGCACGTTCACCGCCCGGCGGGCCGCCGCGCTGCTGTCGGGTGGCCGATCCGCCGTCCGGGTGCCGGACGGAAATCTGTTCACCGGGGCCGCCGGCTGACCCGCGCCGCCCTCCCGGGCGATAGGTGAGATCCGATCCGTTGGCTATGGTGGACGCTCCACCAGCGGTGAGGAGAAGGGTGCAGCAGGTAGTGATCGCCGGCCGGTACCGCCTGCTCGACCTCGTCGGCCGCGGCGGCATGGGGCGGGTCTGGCGGGCCCGGGACGAGATGCTGCACCGCGAGGTGGCGGTGAAGCAGGTGGTGCCGCCGAACTGGCTCGCCGCCCACGAGCGCGACGAGCTGCGCGCCCGCACCCTGCGCGAGGCCCGCACGGCGGCGCGGCTCAGCCACCCCAACGTGGTCCGCGTCTACGACGTGGTCCAGGTCGACGACGACCCCTGGCTGGTGATGGAGTACGTCCCGTCCCGCACCCTGCAGGAGATCATCGAGACGGACGGCCCGCTGGCGCCCCGGCGCGCCGCCGGCATCGGGCTGGCCGTGCTGGCCGCCCTGCGCGCCGCGCACGACGCCGGGGTGCTGCACCGCGACGTCAAGCCCGCGAACGTGCTGCTGGCCCGGGACGGGCGGGTGCTGCTCACCGACTTCGGGCTGGCCGTCTTCGACGGCGGCGACGGCATGATGACCCGCCCCGGGCTGGTGCTCGGCTCGCCGCAGTACGTGGCCCCGGAACGCGCCGCCGAGGGGGTGTCCAGTGTGGAGGCCGACCTCTGGTCGCTGGGCGCCACCCTGCACGCCGCCGTCGAGGGGCGGTCGCCGTACGCGCGCAGCACCGCGATGGCCACGCTCACCGCCCTGGCCAGCCAGCCGCCGGACCCGGCCCCGCACGCCGGGCCGCTGGCACCGGTGCTGGTCGGGCTGCTGCGCCGCGACCCGCGCCACCGGCTGCGCCACGACGAGGCGGCCCGGCTGCTCGCCGCCGCCGCCTCCCCGGCCTGGAACCGCTCGGCGCAGACCGGCGGGCCGGTGTCCGCACCGGTCGACGAGATCACCCTGGTGCTGCCCCCGCGCGGTCCGGGCGGCGGACCGTTCCCCGCCGGGCCCGGGCCGGCGGACGGCGCGGGCGCCGCGGCGGCGTCCGTCCCGTACCCGGGCGTCGTGCCGGCTCCCCCGCCCCGCCCGGGCGCCTGGCCGACGCCGGTCACCGGTCCGGACGGCGAGGGGGCGGGCCCGGACGGTCACCGCGGTCCCGGGACGGGCGGGTCGCGCCGCCGGGCCCTGGCCCGCCGCTGGGGACTCGCGGCGGGCGCGCTCGTGGTGGCCGTGGCCGCCGGCGTCGGCACCGCACTGGCGGTCACCGGTGCGCCCGACCGGGAGGGCACCGCGCCGGCCGGGAACGACCCGCGCGGGCAGGCCGGCGAGCCGTGGGAGCACGACGGGCGACCCGGTCCGCCGCCGGACGGCCGGGGCGGCCCCCCGCCGCCGCCACCGTTCCCCTGCATCCGCCCGGACGTGGTCGGCGAACCGGTGCGGCCGGGCCCGTCCCCCACCGACGGCGACGTGACGCTGCCGGCCGGCTGGATCTGGTACGGCGAGGCCGGCTCGTTCCGGCTGGCGGTCCCGGCCGACTGGCGGTACCTGCGCTCGGGTAGCGCCACCTGCTTCTACGAGCCGACGCACCGGCGGATCCTCGGCGTCGAGCCCTACTCGGGCGGCACCGATCCGGTCACCGAGCTGCGGGTGGCGGAGCGCGAGCTGCGCGACACCGGCCGGCTGCCCGAGTACCAGCCGCTCCGGCTGGCCCCGGTCGGCGGCGGCGCCGAGTGGGAGTGCCGGTGGACCGCCCCGAACGGGGAACGGCTGCACGCGGTGCGGGTGCTGCCCGGCGCGGCGGGCGGCTGGACGCTCGGGTGGAGCACCCTCGACGCCGACTGGGGCGACGCCGCCGGGCAGTTCACCGAGGTGCGGCAGAGCTTCCGGCCGCCCCGGTCCACCCGCTCCGCCGGCTGACGTCGCGGGCCGCCGGCGTCCGCCACGCGTCCCAACCCCGACAGAAATATCCGGCACGCCGGGACGCAACGGCATACTTCCTGGTGGCCCGGCGGGCCGCCGCCGACCGCTCTCCAGTGGACCGTCCGGCTGATGCCCCGCGAGACCGAGGCTTGACTACAGTGGCGTAGTTTTGGGCGATCAAGATCTCTGGGGAGGGCGAGCCGAGATGATGGGACCGTCCCACGCGCTGTCCGGCGCGGCGGTGTGGCTGACCGGCTCCTGGGCGCTGGACCAGTTCGCCGACTACCACCAGACGCCGCTGGCCCTCGCCGTGGGCACCGCGGTCTGCGCGGGCGGGGCGCTCTTCCCCGACCTCGACCTCTCCGGCAAGGTGACCCGCAACCAGGGCGGTGCCACGGTGGCCCGGACGTTCGGGGTGTTCAGCCTCTTCGTCGCCGAGGTGATGGAGAAGATCTCGCTGGGCGTCTACTACGCCACGAAGCTGAGCAAGGACCCGCGCCGCAACAACGGCCACCGGACGCTGACCCACACCATCCCGTTCACCGTGCTGGTCGGCTGGGGCACCACCGCGCTCTGCGCCCACTACGGCAAGTGGGCGGTGGTCAGCATCCTGTTCTTCATGATCGGCCTGGCCCTGCGCGGGCTCTTCGACGAGTGGGCCGAGCGGGCCGGCTGGGTGATCGTCACGCTCGCCTCGGCGGCGGCCGCCTGGTTCACCTTCGCCAACCTGCCCGGCGACCGGGGCTACCCGCTGATCGGGCTCGCCGTCGGGGTGGGCTGCTTCGTGCACATCCTCGGCGACATGATCACCCGGGCCGGCGTGCCGATCCTCTGGCCGATCCCGATCAAACGGCGGATGTGGACGATGATCGGCCTGCCGAACAGCATCGCGCTGCGGACCGGCAGCAAGGCCGAGACGATCGTGCTGCGTACCGCGCTGACCGTGCTCGCGGTGCTCGCCGCGGTGGGCCTGGTCGCCCCGTCGGTGCTGCACCGCTTCAACATCGAGGTCTGAGCGCGGCTCAGCCCGCCTCGGTCTCGATCAGCGCGGTCGCGGCGTCCCGCCGCCGGGCCCACCGGCGGGCGGTCCAGCGGACGCCGCGCGCGGCGACGGCGTAGGCCAGGGCGGGCGGCAGGACCAGGAGCGCGGCGATCGCGGCGACAGCGGCGGCCTCGCCGGCCGGGGCGTCCGAGGCGACGCTGCCGGCGATCGCGTAACCGACGGCCAGGGTCGCCGCGACGGCGGCTGTCACCGCCAGCACCCGACCGGTCCCCCTGCGCCGTCCGGCGGTCTCGGCCACCACCACGGCCGGCAGGAACAGCAGCGGTTGCAGCAGCACGCCGTACATGGCGGCGACCAGGACCAGCACCGGACCGGCGAACATGCCGCCCGGGTCCGAGTCGGTGGCCACGGCGTAGCCGAGCAGGGCCAGGTAGCCCACCACCGCCTCGGCGACGACGACCGACCACGCCACCGCCATCCCCACCAGGTGGCGCGTCACTGCGGCGACCATCTGCGGCTCTCCCGTCCCGGGCACCGCGAGGGCGACCGTCCGCGATGGAGGCTATCCCAGCCGGGTGACCCGGCAGCGCCGGCGCCGCCCGGGCAGCGGCTCACGGCGTGGAGCGGTGTTCCGGCTGCCGACGACCTGAGCGCGGTGCCCGGCGCCTGGGTGGGAGGCGGCACGCCGAACCCGCACCCAATCGGCGGGTCGGGCCCGCGAGGAGTCCCACGGCGACCTGGGCGGCGCCCGCGACCACCAGCGTCGGACCCGCGCCGGCCAGGCCGATGACCGCGCCGCCGGCGAACAGCCCGACCGAGACCGCGCCGTCGTGCACCAGGCTCTCCGCGGCGAAGGCGGCCCGCCGTTCCGCGCCCTCGGTGCTCGTGGTGATCAGCCGGTGGAGCGCGCCGATGCCGAACGGCATGGCGAAGCCGCCGAGCGCGGCCAGGGCCGCGATCAGCGGCAGCGACGAGGTGACGGCGGGCAGTGCGGCGAAGGTCGCGCCGAGCAGGACCCAGCCGGCCGCCATGGTCGCGAGCGGCCGCAGCCGGCGTACCAGCACCGGCGCGAGCAGCGCCCCGGCGAGCGAACCGGCGCCGTAGCCGGTCATGCCGGCCGAGACGAGCAGCCCGGGCCGGCCGGTCTCGG
The DNA here is from genome assembly GCF_900089595.1 of Micromonospora auratinigra. Classification (GTDB taxonomy): domain Bacteria; phylum Actinomycetota; class Actinomycetes; order Mycobacteriales; family Micromonosporaceae; genus Micromonospora; species Micromonospora auratinigra. The sequence goes on from NZ_LT594323.1 coordinate 2,813,097, forward strand.
CACCGAGGATGGCCAGCCCGAGGGAGAAGGCGAACCAGGTGAGGCCGCCGACGCCGGCCATGATCACCGCGCGCCGTACCTCGGGATGCCGGGCCAGTACGTGCCGTAGCGCCGGAGCGCCGGCGGCCCGACCGTCGGCCTCGGGCGCCGCGGTGCCACGTACGGTCAGCAGCAGGGCGGCGCCGAGGGCGACGCCGCCCGCCTCCGCCCACAACAGCCGGAACGGTCCGTCGACGGTGATCGCCCAGCCGGCCAGCGGCGGTGCCACGATCATGGTGCTGCGGTGCGCGAAGTCCTGCCAGGCCAGCGCCCGGGCGGCCGCGTCGGGGTCGGCGGAGAGGTCGGCGAGCAGGGCCCGCTGGCCCGGCGCGCCGAGCGTGGTGGCGCCGCCGGTCACCAGTCCGGCGGCGATCAGATGGACCGGGCCGACGGTGCCCGCGGCCGCGCCGACCGGGATGACGAGCAGGCCGAGCACCTGGATCGCGAGCACCCCGGCGAGGGCGCGTCCGCTGGTCAGGCGCTGCCGGAGGCCACGCGCCCACCAGGCCGAGGTGAGCATGGGCAGCCCGACCGCGCCGCCCACCAGACCGGTGGTCCAGGCGGAGCCGGTCTCGGCGAGCGCGACCAGAGGCAGCGCGACGGCGGTGGTGCGCTGCCCCAACCAGGAGACGAAGGTGGTGGTGAGCATGGCGGCGATGTCCCGGCGGGTGTTCACGGACTCGATCCTCTGGTGCCGGTGGATGGCCCGGTAGCCGCCGATTCAACCCTCGGACTCATAATCTGGGCCTATGAGCTCCCTACCCTCCGTCGAGGACCTACGGCTCGTAACGACGCTGGCGCGGCACGGCTCCCTCGGCGCTGCGGGCCGGGAGCTGCGGATCAGCCAGCCGGCGGCGAGCAACCGGCTGGCGGCGCTGGAGCGGCGGATCGGGGAACGGCTCTTCGACCGGGACACCACCGGGGCGCGCCCGACTCCGGCGGGTCGGGCGCTGGCCAAGGAGGCGGTGCGCGTCCTCGATCACCTGGAGGCGATCTTCGACCGGACCCGCGCGGCCGCCCGGGGCGACGTCCTGAGCGTCGGCACCTTCCCGAGCCTCGCGGCGTGGCTCTTCCCCGCGCTGGTCGAGCTGCTCCGCGACGCGACCGTCCATCAGGTCACCGACCACGGCAACCGGCTGGTCGAGTGGGTCGGCGAGGGTTCGCTGGACGCCGCCTTCGTCACCATCGCCAACCAGCTGCGGCTGCCGGCCACGACGACAGCGGCCCCGGTCGCCACCGACCGGTTGGCCGTACTCACCCCGAGCGGGGTGGGGCTCGGCGGCGAACGCCGGCCCTTCGCCGGCCTCGACGTGGTGGCGCACACCTACGACACGTCCGCCGAGGCGCTGCACCGGCGCCTCGCCGAACTCGGTGCCCGGCCGAGACCGGCCGCGACCGGCGAGACCGCGGTACGGATGGGCCGGCTGCTCGGCTGCCCGGTGGTGCTGCCGCGCGGGCTCGCGCTCGCGTACGCGACCCAGGACGAGCAGGTCGCCCCGGCGCCCGTGCCGGGTCGCTTCACCCTCTTCCTGGTCACCCGGCGGCCGACGCCGGCCGCGCTGGCGGCGCTGGCGGGCGAGCTGGCCGGCCGGCTCGGTCTGGACCCTCCGTCCGGCGGTCGGCCCTCGGCGACGGCCCACTCCGCCGGCAGGGTCCGGGCGTAGCCCACGCCGCGGTCGACCCACCGGGAAAGGTCAGCGCCACGACCGGGGCCGGCGCAGCTCGTGCGGGTCGTGGGCGACCCGCCTCAGGCCCCGACCCGCTGCTCCGGGATGGAGAGTCCGTAGAGCGCCATCAGCTCCGGGCTGTCGATCCGGCTGCCGTCGGCCACCGAGTCGCAGGAGATGTCGACGATCTGGTCCTTGTGCGCCAGCAGGTACGGCCGGGCCCCGACGTCGGCGCTGGCCAGGGTGGCGATGCCGGCCCAGTGCCGGCGACCGAAGAGCATCGGGTAGCCGCGCAGCCCGTCGTAGGTGGCGCAGACCAGCACGTCCGGGTACGGCAGGGCGGTCACCCGCCGGACCGCGGTCACGGTCAGCCCGGGCATGTCGACGGGCACCACGACCACCGCCTCGATGCCGTCGTCGGTGAGGGCGGCGAGGCCGGCCCGGATCGAGGAGCCGACGCCGGTCCCCCAGGCCCGGTTGACCACCACGGTCGCCCCGGTCAGGTCCGTCGTCTGGCGGACCTGCTCGGCCGCCGCGCCCAGCACGACCACGACCTGCTCGCAGCCGGCCTCGCCCATCGTGTCGATCAACTGGCGCACCAGTGGCTTCTCGCCCTGGTGCAGCAGCGCCTCCGGTCCACCGATCCGGCGGCCCCCACCAGCGGCGATGATCATTCCTGCGATCCGGTTCAGCGGTGCCCCCTCGACCAGGGGGACGGACCGGGCGCAGCCGCGTCCGGTCCGTCCCGTCGTACGCACACCGGATGCAACGAGCGCGCCCGGGGCCGAGTGGCGGGGCAAAACGGAAATTTGTATAATTATGCCGCGTCTGCGTAGCAGTCGACGATGGACAGATCCAGCGGGAACCGGACCGGGGTGTCCCCGAAGAGCAGCGCGGTGGCCCGCGCCCCCGCCCCGCTGACCGCCGCGGCGACCGCCTCGGCCCGCTCGACCGGGCAGTGCACCACCACCTCGTCGTGCTGGAAGAAGACCAGCTCGGCCCCGGTGCCGGCGAGCGCCGTGCGCAGTGTGGCCAGCAGCGTGGAGGCCCACTCGGCGGCGGTGGCCTGGATGACGAAGTTGCGGGTGAACCGGCCGCGGGACCGGGCCGCCCGGGCCCGGGGCGACTGCGGATCGGCCCCGGCGTCCGGGTCCGCCTCCTCGCCGTCGGCGAAGCCGACCGACCCGGGCGGGCAGGTACGCCCCAACCAGGACCGCACCAGCCCACCCGCCTCGCCGGTGCGGGCGGCCGCCTCCACGTACCCGAAGGCGGTCGGATAGTTGCGCTTGAGCACCGCCAACGCCGGCACCGCCGCACCGCCGGTCTGCCCGTACATCGCGCCGAGCAGCGCCACCTTGGCCCGGGCCCGGTCGCCGGCGAAGGCGTCCCGGGCCAGCGCGGCGTAGAGGTCACCGGCGCCACCTGCGGCGGCCAGCCGCTCGTCGCCGGAGACCGCGGCGAGCACCCGGGGCTCCAGCTGACCGGCGTCGGCCACCACGAACGTCCAGCCCGGGTCGGCCACCACCGCCCGGCGGATCACCTTCGGGATCTGCAGCGCCCCGCCGCCCCGGGTCGCCCAGCGGCCGGAGACCACCCCACCCGGCACGTACTCGGGATGGAACCGGCCGGCCGAGACCCAGGCGTCGCGCCAGGCCCAGCCGTGCGCCGTCCAGATCCGGTAGAGCTCCTTGTACTCCAGGACCAGCGGCACCGCCGGGTGCTCGACCCCGCGCAGCACCCAGGCCCGGGTGTTCGGCAGCTCCACCCCGGCCCGGGCGAACGCCTTCAACAGCTCCGCCGGGGAGTCGGCGTGCAGCCGGCGTACGCCGAAGGCGGCGGCGATCCGGGCGGCCAGCTCGGCCAGCCGGCGGGGCGGCCCGCCGACCGGGGACGCCTCACCGAGCAGCTCGGCGAGGATGCCGTCGTGCACGTCGCCCCGCCAGGGCAGCCCGTTCGCCGCCATCTCCGCCGCGACCAGCGCGCCGGCCGACTCGGCGGCCACCAGCAGCCGGAACCGGCCCGGGTGCCCGGTCTGCCCGATCCGACCGAGCTGGTCGGCGTACACCCGGGTCAGGGCCGTGATGCCCGGACCGGGCGGGCCCGACGGCGGGTCGAAGAGCGCGCCCTGGCCGTGGCCGGGCGGCTCCGGCGGGCGGGGCACCGGGTCCGGCGGGACGGGCCCGCCGGTCAGCCGGGCCCAGGCCGCCGCGAGCGAGCGGGGCTCGCCCCAGCGGCCGGCGTGCCCCAGCAGCAGCGCCTCGGTCAGCTCGACGTCGTGGCAGCGTTCCAGCCGGACGCCGGCGCGCAGCAGCGTCGGGTAGAGCGTCGCGCCGCTGCCCCAGACCCAGCGCGGCCGCTCGGCGGCCTCCCGGGCGGTCACCGCGGCGGCCAGGTCGGCCACCGGCTCGACCGGACCGACCGGCCGCCCGGCCGGGTCCAGGGGTTGCAGCTCACCCCCGCCCCGCTCGTCCGCCACCACCCCCACCAGCACGAACCCGATTCTGCCTCGCCCCTGCGACACTCCCGGCCGCCCCACCCCGCCCCGCTCACCCACCCGCCCCGTTCGGCAGCGCCCTCTTTCACGGAAAGAGTGGCCATCCGACGCGGAATGGCCACTCTTTCCGTGAAACTGCGCCCTCGCCGACGCCCTCGCCGGCGCGCGCGGTTACTTGCCGACGCCGGCCGTCAGGCCGGACTGGACCTGGCGCTGGAAGACGACGTAGACGATCAGCACCGGCAGCATCGCCATGGTGACCCCGGCGAAGAGACCGGACCAGTCGGACTTGTACCCCTGGTTGACCGACAGCTCGATCAACCCCTGGGCGATCACCTGGTGCTTCGGCTCACCGGCCACCGACTGCATGAGCAGGGTCGGCAGGTACCACTGGTTCCACTGGCCGAGCACGTTGAAGATACCGATGCTGATCAGGCCGGGCTTGGCCATCGGCAGCATGACGCTGAAGAAGGTACGGCTGTGCGAGGCCCCGTCGACCTGTGCCGCCTCGGCGATCGAGTCGGGCAGCGTCCGGAAGAACGAGTGCATGAAGAAGATCGTGAACGACAACGACCAGGCCACGTAGACCAGGATCAGCATGAGGTGCTTGTTCGGGCCGAGCAGCGGCAGGCTGACGCCGGTGTTGTAGACCCCCTTGAACAGCGGCACCGCGGCCAGGTAGATCGGCAGGGTCAGCCCGGACAGGAACATCCAGTAGATCAGCCGGTTGCCCCGGAACTCGAAGCGCGCCAGGGCGTACGCGGCCATCGAGCCGAGCAGCATCGTCAGCGTCACGCTGAAGACCAGCACCAGCAGCGTGTTCAGGAAGAAGCTGTCGATCCCGGCCGTCCAGGCCCGGGCGAAGTTGTCCCACTGCAACGAGCGGGGGAACAACGACAGCGGCTCGCGGATCACCTCCGAGTCGGTCTTGAGGGCGGACATCACCACCCAGAGCAGCGGGTAGATCACCATGATCGCCCAGACCGCGAGGAACAGGTGCGAGAAGCCGTTGAAGATCCGGCCGCCGAGGCCGGTGCCGGTGGGGCGGGCACGCCGGCCCGCGTCCGGCCCGGCCGGCGGGGTCGCGTCGGGGCGCGTGCGTCCGGAGGAGTGGGTCACCGTGCTCATCGTCCAGGCCTCCTCAGAACTCGATCCGGTCACGGCGGGTGATCCTCAACTGGAGGGCGGCCAGCAGGATGGTGAAGATGGCCAGCGCCACCGCGATCGCGCAGGCGTAGCCGAACTGGCCCTTCTGGAAGGCGTTGAACTGGATCACCGAGGCGAAGATCTCGCTGGCGTGGTTCGGGCCGCCCTGACTCGGCGTCATGACGAAGACCAGCGCGTACATGTCCAACGCGATGAAGCCGAGGTAGACCCAGGCGACCGAGATGCTGTCCCGCAGCAGCGGCAGGGTCACCTTGAAGAAGGTGTGGAACCGGCCGGCGCCGTCCAGGATCGCCGCCTCGTAGATGTCCTTGGGGATCGACTGCATGGCGGCGGAGAAGAGCACCATGTAGAAGCCGGCGCCGCTCCACACCGCGATGAGCAGCAGCCACCAGAGCACCGCGGGGATGCCGAGGAACGGCTCCGGGTCGGCGGTGAAGGCGATCGGGTTCTGCGGGTCGACCAGCCCGATCTTGATGAGCAGGCCGTTGATCAGCCCCTGGTTGTCGCTGCGGTAGATCTGCTGCCACATCACGGCGATGACCACCAGCGACAGCACCTGCGGGAAGAAGAAGACGACCTTGTAGAGGCCGGACCCGAACACCCCGCGGATGCCGGCCCTGTCCTCGCGTCCGCCCACGTTGAGCAGGAACGCGAGGAACAGGGCCAGCGCGATCGTGAACAGCGGCACGGTGACCAGGAAGAACACGTTGTGCCAGAACGCCTTCCGGATCAACTCGTCGGAGAACAGCCGGACGTAGTTGTCCAGCCCGACGAAGCGCTGGGAATCCGAGTAGCCACCCCAGTCGGTCAACGAGTATCCCGCCGCCTGCGCGAACGGCCACACCACGTAGAAGAGGTACAGCGCGACGGGCAGGGCCAGGAAGCCCGTGACGAAACGCGCGACTCCGTGCCGCATTGGACTCACTTCCTCGACGGTTGTCAGGCGGTACGGGTCTGCTTCTTGATCGACGAGTCCTTGGCGACCTTGTCGGCGGCCGCCTGCATCTTGTCGACGAACTGCTGCGCGGTGAGCCGGCCGGCCATCAGCTCCTCGGAGAGGTTCTGGCTCTCCTTGTCCAGGTCGGCGTAGAAGTCCGGGAACTTCACCGAGATCAGGTCGGCGGAGGCGTTCTTCATCAGCGTGTTCGCCGAGGCCAGCGCGGTGTCCTGGACGTTGTCGCCGGAGCCCTTGGTGGAGGCCAGCGACTTGGTCAGCTCGGCGAACTTGGCCGAGCCGGCCTTGGACAGGATGGCCCGCAGGAACTCCTTCGCGGCCTCCTTGTTGGGGGCCTTGCTGGGCACCACGAAGCCCTCGCCGGAGCCGGCGAAGACGTCCTTGGCGGCCTTGTCGCCGCTGTTGCTCCAGTAGTCGGAGAGGGTCAGCTCGAAGCCCGGCGGGATGGTCGACGCCATCTCGTTCTTCAGCCAGGTGCCGACCTGGATGAAGGCCGCCTTGCCGTCGAGGAAGGCCTGCTGCGACTGGGTGTGGTCGAGCTTGCCCGGCAGCAGCAGCTTGTCCTTGACCAGCTTCTCCCAGGGCTGGAGCGCCGCGACGATGCCGTCGGCCTTCCAGGCGCCGTCCTTGAGGTTGTCGATGTCGATGACGGCCTGCTTGCCGACCGCCTTCCAGATGCTCGCGAACAGGCCCCAGCGCGGGTAGTAGCCGTGCACCGCGTCGTGCACGTACGGCGCCATGCCCTTGGCCTTGATCTTCGGCGCCAGGGCGAAGAACTCGTCCCAGGTGGTCGGGGCCTGCCAGCCCTCCTTCTTGAACAGCGCGGCGTTGTACCAGTTGCCCCAGACCGTGTAGGCCACGTTGACGACGTAGAACTTGCCGTTCTGGGTGCCGTCCCCGACGGTGCCGGGCAGCAGCGAGTCGGCGACGGTGCCCTCGCCGTCCCAGGCGGGCGCGGTGAGCAGGTCGTCGAGCGGCTCGATGGCGCCCTCGTTGATCAGGGTGCTGCGGTCCATCATGTCGGCGCCCGAGTTCATCACCAGGTCGCTGGGCTGGGTCGCCATCTTCGGCTGCTCTTCGGTCTTGATCTTCTGGGTGGAAGACATGTTGACCGTGATCTTCGGGTGCTTGGCGCTGAAGATGACCTTGTCTTCCTTGGCCCACTGGTCGCCCAGCCCGCCGTTGAAGACGACCACCTTGACGGCGCTGCCGTCCTTGACGCCGAACGGGTTGTCCTTGCTCTTGGCGGCGCCGCTGCCGCTGTCGGACTTGCTCGGCTCGCTGCCCGCGCAGGCGCTGAGCAGCCCGGCGGCCGGGATCGCGATCAGGCCGGCCGCGGCGGCGCGCTGCAACAGGGTCCGGCGGCTGAGGTCGCCGGACTTCTCGGGGGTAACCGACATCTCTGTCTCTCCTTGTGGTGTCGGGTCAGGCGGTCCGCCGGAGACGCCCGGCGTACCGCGACTCGAGGGCGAGGTTGTGCTCGTCCCCACCGGGGACGTTGGCGGAGAGGTAGATAGGGGGTACCTCCCCGGCCTGGTGGAACCGTCGTACGACCTCGGCGGTCAGCAGCTGCGCCAGCAGCGCCGCGGTGACCGACGAGACCGCACAGACCGCGCCGCCGCCCTCGAGCGGCAGCAGTGCGTCGCCGTACGGCGCGCCGTTGTCCAGCACGACGTCGGCGAGGTCGGCGAGCCGGTGCCCGGAGGGGTGCCGGGGCGTGACCCGGGCGGTGTGCTCGACCGAGGTGACCGCGATCAGTGGATGGCCGGCCGCCCGCACCAGCGTCGCCAGCTCGACCACCGAGCCGTTGATGCCGGACTGGGAGGCGACCACGAACACGTCCCCGGGCTGCGGCGCGGCCAGGGCGTAGAGCTGGTGCGCCACGCTCGGGTCGCGTTCCAGCTTCGGGTCGGCGAGCACGTCGCGGGGCGCGTCGCCGTGCAGCACGAGATCGTGCAGGGAGAGCCGGTTGGTCGGCACCAGGCCGCCGGCCCGGGCCACCAGCTCGGCGGCGAACGCCTCGGAGTGACCGGCGCCGAACGCCTGGAGCACGCCGCCGCGACGCAGCCCGGCGGCGATCAGGTCGGCCGCCCGGTCCACCGCCTCGACCTGCGTGTCGACGAGGCGGTCGAGCACCGGGCGGACGGCGTCGGCGTACCGCTGGGCACTGATCATGAGAGGGCCCCCTTCGCGGCCTTGTGCCCGTCGACGGCCTGGGCGGTACGCCGGAAGGCCGCGTGGGCGCGGTCGTGGGTGCGCTGCGCCACCGCGATGTAGAGCAGGTCGAGCACCACGAGCTGGGGGTGCCGGGCGGAGAGCGCGTCCGGCCGGAAGGTGGTGGCCTGGCTGGCCGTGAGCAGCACGATGTCGGCCAGTTCGGCCAGCGGCGAGCGGGGGAAGCCGGTCAGCGCGACCGTGGTGGCGCCCCGGCTGCCGGCCTCGGCGAGCAGCTCGATCGTCTCCCGGGTCTGGCCGGTGTGCGAGATGCCCAGCGCGACGTCGCCGACGCCGAGCAGCGCGGCGCTGGCCAGCCCCTCGTGCACGTCGCTCCACGCCCACGCGGCCACCCCGATGCGGTGCAGGCTGAACTGCATCTCCTCGCCGACCAGCGCGCTCCCGCTGGCCCCGAAGATGTTGACCCGGCTCGCCCCGGCGATCGCCACCGCCGCCTTCTCCACCTCGGCGAGGTCGAGCAGCGCGGCGGTGTCGTGCATGGCCCGGGTGTCGGCGGCCATGATCTGGTCGAGCACCCGGGACAGCGGGTCGCCGGGCTGGATCTCCCGGCCGATGTCCACCGTCCAGCCGGCCGAGCGGGCCCGGCCCGTCTCGGCGGCGATGCCGAGCCGCAGGTCGGCGTAGCCCTCGAAGCCCATCGCCCGGCAGAACCGGGTGATGGTCGCCGGGGAGGTGCCGCTGCGCTCGGCCAGCTCCACGATGGTCGCCCGGGCCGCCGCCTCCGGGTCGCTGAGCACGTGCTCGGCGACCCGGCGCAGCGCCCCGGTCAGGTCGCCGAGGCCGGCCCGGACCCTGGCCAGCACCCCGTCGACGGTCCGCCGCTCGGCCGGCTCGGCGTCCACCACCGCGGTCGCCGCGGCGGTCTCCACCTGCTGCTCGGCCATCGGCTCGCCTTTCGGAAAAGAGTGTTAACTGTTAGTGGTAAAAGTTCTTACTGAAGGCCCCTCCGTGTCAAGACCGTGGGTGAAGTTTTCAAACTGTTACCTGCCGCACGATCCGGATCTTGCGCCCCGGAGCGGGGCCGACCAGCATGAGGACCATGTCCGACACCGTCGTGGTCGGCCTCGACATCGGGGGTACGTCCACCCGCGCGGCCGCCGTCACCCTCGATGGCGTACGCCTGGGCACCGGCCGGGCGGGCGGCGGGAACCCGACCAGCCACGGCGCCGAGCGGGCCGCCGGAGAGCTGCTGGCCGCCCTGCGGGCCGCCCTCACCGGGGTGGACCCGGGCCGGGTCCGCGCCGGCACCATCGGGCTCGCCGGGGCCGGCCGGCTCCTCGCCGACCCGCAGGGCCGCGCCGCCTTCGACCGGGCCTGGTCCGACGCCGGGCTGCGCTGCCCGTACGCGGTGCACGGCGACGCCCTCGTCGCGTACGCCTCCGGCACCGCGTCGCCGGACGGCACGGTGCTCATCGCCGGCACCGGCGCGATCGCCGCGCAGGTCCACGAACTGCGCCTGGACCGCGTCGCGGACGGGCACGGCTGGCTGCTCGGCGACGCCGGCTCCGGGTTCTGGCTCGGCCGGGAGGCGGTCCGCCGGCTCCTGTCCGACCTGGACCGGGGCCAGCGGCCCGGCGACCTGACCGGCCCGGTGCTCGCCGAACTGACCGGCTCCCCCGCCGTTGCCGACCCGTCGCGCGCCACGGTCGACGCCGTGGTGCAGGTGGTCACCCGACGCCCGCCGGTGGAACTGGCCCGACTCGCGCCGCTGGTGGTGACCGCCGCCCGCGCCGGCGAGCCGGTGGCCACGGCGCTCGTCGCGGAGGCCGCCACGCTGCTCGTCGAGAGCGCCGGCCGGATCCGGCCGGCCGGCGCGACCGACCCGGTGGTGCTCGGCGGCGGGCTGCTCACCGGCGACACCCCGCTCGCCGACGCGGTCCGCGCCGAACTGGCCCGCCGCTGGCCGGACGCGCCGCTGCACGCCGCCGGCGACGGCGCCGCCGCGGCGGCCTGGCTGGCCGCCCGCGACCTGCCCGGGGTCACCGATCCGGCGGCCCTGCACGCGAGGCTGGTGCCCGCCGCGACCTGACCGTCGAGCCCCGGGCACGCGGACGCGGCGCCCACGCGGGCCGCGCTGCGCGGACCCCGGCCGAGGATGCAGCGCCCCGCGGACGCCGCCCCGCAGACGCGCCACCCCGGACGGGGTGCCACCCGGCCGCCGCGCCGTCCGAACATCTGGGCGCCAGCACACCGGCGCGAACGCCGACCTGCGCGGTCGGCCGTCTCGCGAAGCCCGGAACCAGGGGTCGCCGCCGACACGGAGGTCGTGCCGGACGCTGCAAACTTGATGACGCAGACGGATCACCGAAGACGAGGCATCGACGGCACCGCCGGCGACTCGTTGGCGACATCAAGTTTGTAGCGGGCAACAACCCGTCGCCGGCCGGCACGACTACGGGCGGCGCGGCTACGGGCGGCGCGGCTACGGCCGGCGCGACGGTGACCGGCGGGGTCGGCTCGGCCGTCCCGGACCGCACCTCACGGCGCGGGTCAGGCGGTCTCGACGAGCACTCCCGCGAGGCGGGGCCAGACGTGGCCGCGCCAACCGCCGTCGAGCAGGGTGAACGTACGGCGCTGGACGGAGTCGTCCGGGTCGAATCCGGAGTGTTCCAGGAAGAGCCGGGTGCCCCGCCAGGCCCACCGCGTCCGGCGCGGCTCGTCGATCTCCAGCACCTCGCAGTCGACCACCCCGTCGAAACCCTGCCCGGGCCGGGGCGTGGTGCGCAAGCGGAACCGGTGCCCGGGCAGCGGGCGGAAGTCGTTCGGCATCAACCCACGGGCCAGCAGATCAGAATCGGTCAGCGCGCGCCACATCCTGGCCGGCGGGTGGGCCAGGAACCGGTCCACCCGCCACGGTGGTCGGGTCACTCATCGGGCAGCCCGTCCAGCACCTCGCGCAGGTCGAGCAGGCGGGCCCGCCAGAACCGTTCGTACGGGCCGAGCCAGTCGGCCACCTCGCGCAGCGGCTCGGGGCGCAGCGCGTAGAACCGCTGCCGTCCGATCGGCTGCTCGGTGACCAGGCCGGCGTCCTTGAGCACCCGCAGGTGCTCCGACAGGCTGGGCCGGCGCATGTCGAAGTGGTCGGCCAGCTGCTGCACCGGCTGTTCACCCCGTTCGAGCAGCAGCCGCAGCAACTCGCGCCGGGTGGGGTTGGCCAGCGCGGCGAAGACGTCCGCCACGTCAGACCCGGGTGGACTGCAGGACGATGCCGTTGCCGTCCGGGTCGTCGAAGGTGACGTACCGGCCCCAGGGGGCGGTCCGGATGTCGCCGGCGAGGGCGACGCCACGCTCCCGCAGCCGGGCCACGTCGGCGTCCAGGTCGTCGGTCTCCAGCACCAGCCCCTTGAGCGAGCCGGGCGGCGTGGTCGGGAACCAGGTGACCAGGGTGAGGGCCGTCGCCGCGCCCTTCGGCGCGACCTGGACCCAGCGGCCGCCGTCCGGCCCCATCGGGTTGTCGAAGATCAGGTCGAAGTCGAGGACGTCGAGGTAGAAGTCCCGGGCCCGGTCCTGGTCGCTGACGGGCACCGAGACGAGCTGCACGTGGGTCACGGTCATGCCGGCCACAATAGGTAGGGAATTTCCTACCGGTCAAGCCTAACGCGGGCCGGCCGACGTGGTCGACCGGCCCGCGACGTGGTGCCGCGCGGTGGCGCGGGTGCCCCCGTCAGCCCTGCGGGTACCCCTGCGGCGGCTGCGGCTGGCCGTACTGGGCCTGCGGCTGGCCGTACTGCGGCTGCGGGCCCGGGTGGGCAGGGTAACCCTGCTGCGGCGCCTGGCCCTCGCCGTAGCCGGCCGGCTGACCCGGGCCGTAACCGGCGGGCTGACCCGGCTGGGCCGGCCAGCCCTGGGCGGGCTGCCCGGGGGCAGCGGGGTAGCCGGGAGCGACCTGGCCCGGCTGGCCGTACGGCCCGGCCTGGGGCGCGCCGACGAACTGGTGCGCCTGTTCCTGCTCCCGGGCCTCCTTGCGGGCCTTGAAGGCCCGCACGATCAGCAGGATCGGCAGGATGAAGGCGTAGATGAAGACGCGGTACCGGCCGCCCTCGAAGAGGAACATGAGGTAGAAGCCGTAGCAGAAGAAGATGATGCCGAAGACGACGTCGAGGACCCGCGAGAGGGTCGACTGCTCCTTGACCGCCAGGCCGATGACGACCATCGCGATGCCGCCGAGCAGCAGCAGCAACTCGTAGATGAGGAGAAACATGTGATTCCTGTCAATCGATGAAGGTGCCGGCCCACGATAGAGGGTCGATCATCGACCGCGCTGCCCCGTTGCCTGTGGCAACCACCACCTCACCACCACCTCACTTGAGCTGGCCGGCGGTGAGTCCGGTCTGGATCTGGCGCTGGAAGGCGACGTACACGGCCAGCACCGGCAGGGTGGCGATGGTCAGCCCGGCGAAGAGGCCGCTGAAGTCGCCCTGGTAGCCCTGACTGACCGCGAGCGCGGTGAGCCCCTGCGCCAGCACCCACTTGGAGTCGTCGCCCTGCATCAGCACCTGGGGCAGGATGAACTGGTTCCAGTGGCTCAGGAAGTTGAAGATCGCCACGCTGATCAGTCCCGGTCGCGCCATCGGCAGCATCACCCGGAAGAAGAGCCGGAAGTGACCACACCCGTCGATCAGCGCGGCCTCCGCGACCGAGGTGGGCAGGGTCCGGAAGAACGCGGTCAGGAAGAAGACCGTGAACGGCAGGGAGTACGCCGCGTACACCAGGATCAGCCCGGTCCAGGTGCCGAAGAGCCCGGCGTTGCGCACCACGAAGAAGAGCGGCACCAGGGCGAGAAAGACCGGGAACATCATCCCGCCGACGAACAGGTAGTAGAAGACCTGCCGGCCGCGGAACTCGTAGCGGGCGAAGACGTACGCGGCGGTGGCGCCGAGCAGCATGGTGAGGGTGAGCGAGCCGGCCACCACCACGCCGCTGTTGAGGAAGTACCGGCCGATGTGCGCCTCGGTCCAGGCCCGGGACCAGTTCTCGAACCGCAGCGCCCCGGGCAGCCCCCACGGGTCGGCGAGGATCTCGCCGTCGCTCTTGAACGAGCTGACGAACATCCAGAGCAGCGGCAGCGCGGTCAGCGCCGCCCAGACCAGCAGGAATCCGTGCGAGAGCAGGTTGCCGACCCCGCGCTCCCGGCGCGGTGGCCGGTCGCCGACCCGCTCCGGTCCGGGCTGCCGGCCCCCTTCGGTGGTGGGTCGTTCCAGGGTGGTCACGAGTACTCGATCCGATCGCGACGGGCGGTACGCAGTGCCAGCACCGCCACCGACAGGGTCAGGAACAGCATCACCACGCCGATGGCCGAGGCGTACCCGAACTTGCTCTCGCTGCCGAACGCGGTCTCGTACATCCGCAGGCCGATCACGTCGGAGGAGAAGTTGGGGCCGCCGTTGGTCATCTGCTGGACCAGGATGAACCCGTCCAGCGCGGCGATGGCCAGGTAGATCCAGGCGACCTGGACGGTGTCCCAGAGCAGCGGGACGGTGATCCGGCGCAGCGTGGTCAGCCGGGAGGCGCCGTCGAGCATCACCGCCTCGTAGATGTCGCGCGGGATGGCCGACATGGCGGCCCCGAAGAGCACGACGTAGAAGCCGACGTTGCTCCAGATCATGACGACCAGGACGCACCAGAAGGCGGTGCGCGGGTCGCCGAGCCAGGTGGGCGCGGGCAGGCCGAAGGCGCGAAGCGCGCCGTTGAGCAGGCCGTTGTTGGGGTGGTAGACCTCCTTCCAGAGCAGCGCGATGATCACCACCGAGAGCACCTGGGGGAAGAAGTAGACCATCCGGTAGACCGCGGTGCCGCGTACGCCGGTGACCCCGGCCCGCCCCTTGCGGCCGCCCATGGTGAGCATGGTGGCGAAGAAGAGGCCGAGCGCGATGGTCACGACCGGCACCACCGCGAGCATGATGGCGTTGTTCTTCACCGCGTTCCACACCTGGCCGTCGTGCAGCAGGGTGCGGAAGTTGGCCAGCCCCACCGGGTCTGCCTGCGCGGAGTAGCCGAGCCAGTTGGTGGTGGAGATCTGGAACGCCTGCAGGTACGGCGAGAGCACGAAGACGCCGTAGAGCAGCAGTGGCGGCAGCAGGAACGTGATGATCAGCGGGTACTTGCCATGTCTCACCAGAAGGACCTCTTCCCAGCGGCGGACCGGTGGGGACGCGGTCGGCGCCCCCACCGGCCGGGCGTCACGCGGCCCGCTTGTACTTCTTGATCGAACTGTCCTGGGCGATCGAGTCGGCGCCCTTCTGGCAGGCGTCGAGGAACTCGGCGGGCGTGCTGCGGCCGCTGAAGAACTCGCCGCAGGCGGCGTCGACCAGCTCGCGCTCCAGCTTGCGGTAGTAGTTGTTGTAGACCCAGTTGAAGCCGTTGCTGCCGGACGCCTCCAGCGCCTTGACCACGGTGGTCAGGCCGTACGGCAGCTGGGCCCCGTCGGTCGCGCCGGCCACCACGCTGAGGCTGGCGACCTTCTTCGTGAAGTCCTGCGCGCCCTTCTTGGAGAGCATCACCCGGAAGTACTCCAGGCCGCCGGCGACGTTCTTCGCCTTGGCCGGCACCATGAACGGCTCGCCGGCGGTGCCCCGGATCGCCTCGAACGGCAGCTTGTCGCCGCTGCCCAGGCTCGGCGTCGGCGCGATGGTCATGTCGAAGCCGGCCGGGGTGACCTTCGCCTGCTCGTTCTCCAGCCAGGAGCCGCAGGAGATGAAGGCGGCCTTGCCCTGGCACCAGGCGGTCTGCGACTGGACGTGGTCCAGGCCGGGCGAGCCGTCCAGGATGAACTTGTCCTTGACGATCTGGTACCAGGCGTCGGCCGCCGCCTTCATGGCGTCGGACTTCCAGGCGTTCGGCTCCAGGTTGTCGATCGCGGTCGCCACCGACGGGCCGCCGAACTTGATCGCGGTGGCGATCAGTGGCCAGCTCATGTAGCGGGGGTGCTTGCCGGCGTAGGTCCAGGGGGCGATGCCGGCGGCCTTGATCTGCCGGCAGAGCGCGATGTGCTCGTCCCAGGTCTTGGCGTACTGCCAGTTGCGCTGGGTGAAGGTCTTGGTGGAGTACCAGATCCCGTACGCCGTGTAGGTGTAGTTGAGGACCAGGAACCTGCCGTCGTACGAGCCGACCTCCACCGCGCCCGGCAGCAGCGTGTCGCGCACCTTCTTGCCGGGCTGGTCGAGGCTGGGGGCGTCGAGCAGCTCGGTCAGGTCGGCGATGGCGTTCTGGCTGACCAGGCCGTTGAAGTCGATCTGGCCGGCGCCGGAGTTGTTCACCACGTCCGGCGGGGTGCCGTCGACGAAGCGCGGCTGGAGCGTCTTGTTGATCTCCTGGGTCGCGGAGTGCTTGATCTCCGCCTTCGGGTACTTCTCCTTGTACATGGCCTCGTGGGCCTTGGCGTACTCCTCGCCGAAGCCGCCGTTGAAGATCACCACCTCGAGCGGGGCGTCCTCCTTGACCCCGAGCGGGTTCTGCTCGCTCTTGGTGCCCTTGTAGGCACCGGAGTCGCTCTTCTTGTCGTCGCCGTCGGACATGGCGCAGCCGGAGAGCAGCCCGGCGGCGGGGGTGGCGAGCAGGCCCGCTGCGGCACTGCGCCGCAGGATGTCACGTCTGTTCATGGCAGCTCCTCGGTTCGGGAACGGGCGGCCCGCCGGAGAACTGGGGGACGGCGGCCGCGGCGTCGAGGCACGGAGGTGTCGGTTGTCGCTCATCTTCAGTTGGACGAATGTTGCTGAAGAATTTCTACGACAGTGCGACGGGGACCACAAGACCCGACGACCGAACCGTTATCACCACCGGTCCGTACCGACTGGCATAGCCTGGGCCCATGCGCCGCCTGCGGCAGCTCGCCGAGCGCACGCCGGCCGGGCGGGAGCGCTACCTCGACCTGCTCCGGGCGCTCGCCATCACGATGGTCGTTCTCGGTCACTGGGGCGTCACCGTCATCGGCCACGACCGGGCCGGCCGACCGACCGGGCACTCCGCGCTCGGCGACCTGCCCCGGGCCTGGCCGCTGACCTGGGTGGCCCAGGTGATGCCGGTCTTCTTCCTGGTCGGCGGCTATGCCAACGCCGCCTCGCTGACCGCCCGCCGGCGCCGGGGTGGCGACGCCACCGGCTGGCTGGTCGACCGCAGCGCCCGGCTGATCCGTCCGACCACCGCGCTGGTGCTGGTGCTGGCGGCCGGCGCGGGGCTCGCCACACTCCGGCACGCCGACCCGACCCAGGTGCGCACGGTGGTCTGGTTCGCCACCATCCCCCTCTGGTTCCTGGTGGCCTACCTGGTGGTGGTGCCCCTCACCCCGCCGATGTACGCGCTGCACCGACGCTTCGGGCTGGCCGTACCGGTGGTGCTGGTCGCGCTGGTGGCGCTCGGCGACCTGGGCCGCCTGCTCGGGCCGGCCGGGCTCGCCGGAGGCAACTACCTGTTCGGCTGGCTGGCCGTGCACCAGCTCGGCTTCGCCTGGTACGACGCCCGTACCCCGGAGCTGCCCCGCCGCCGGCGGCTGCCGCTGTCCCGGCGGGCCGGGGCGCTGCTCGGCGCCGGCGGGCTGGGCGCGCTGGTGCTGCTGACCGTGCCCGGCCCGTACCCGGTGGTGCTGCTCACCGTGCCCGGGGAGCGGCTGGACAACGCGGCCCCGCCCAGCCTCGCGCTGCTCGCCGCGGCCACCGCCCAGCTCGGCCTGATCCTGCTGCTGCGCGGGCCGGCCGAACGGTGGCTGCGCCGCAGCGGCCCCTGGCAGGCGGTGATCGCGGTGAACGCGGTGGTGCTCACCGTCTTCCTCTGGCACCTCACGGCGGCGGTGCTGCTGGTCGGACTGCTCGACGCGCTCGGCCTGCTGCCCACTCCCGGGGTCGGCTCGGCGGCCTGGTGGGCCTGGCGGATCCCCTGGCTGGCCGCGCTCGCCGTGGTGCTGGCCGCGCTGGTCGCCGTCTTCGGCCCGATCGAGGCCCGCACCCGCCGCGTCGCGGCCGGCCCCGGCCGGCCCGGGTCGCCCGGGCCGGGCAGCGCCGAACCGGCCGGCACCGCCCGGCCGGGCGGGTCGGCCCGCGCGGCGGCGGTCACCGGGCTGGCCGTCGCCGGGTACGCGGGCGTGGTCGCCGGGCTGCTGCTGAACAGCCTCACCCGCAAGGCCGCCCCCGAACCGCTGGGACTGCCCGCCCCGGCGCTGGTGGCGTACCTGGCCGGGGCGGGGATGCTGCGGCTGCTCAGGTCTGGGTGGGGAAGCCGAGGTTGACCCCGCCGTGCCGGGGGTCGAGCCAGCGGCTGGTGACCACCTTGCCCCGGGTGAAGAAGGCGACCCCGTCGGCGCCGTGCGCGTGCAGGTCGCCGAAGAGCGACGCCTTCCACCCGCCGAACGAGTAGTACGCCATCGGCACCGGGATCGGCACGTTGATGCCGATCATGCCGACCTCCACCTCGTGCTGGTAGCGCCGGGCCGCGCCGCCGTCGTTGGTGAAGATCGCCGTGCCGTTGCCGTACGGGTTGGCGTTGACCAGCTCCACCGCCTCGTCGTACGAGCCGACCCGCAGCACGCTCAGCACCGGCCCGAAGATCTCGTCGGTGTAGATCGACATGTCCGGGGTGACGTGGTCGAAGAGGGTCGGGCCGAGCCAGTAGCCGTCGGCGTCCCCGTCCGGGGTGACCGTGCGACCGTCCACCACCGGCACCGCGCCGGCCGCGACGCCGGACTCCACGTAGGAGCGGACCCGCTCGGCGTGCGCGGCGGTGACCAGCGGGCCCATGTCGCAGCCCCGCCGGCCGTCGCCGGTGCGCAGCCGGGCCATCCGCTCGGCGATCCGGGCCACCAGGGCGTCCGCGACCGGCTCCACCGCGACCAGCGCGGAGATCGCCATGCACCGCTCCCCCGCCGAGCCGAACCCGGCGTTGACCGCCGCGTCGGCGGCCAGGTCCAGGTCGGCGTCGGGGAGCACCACCATGTGGTTCTTCGCACCGCCCAACGCCTGCACCCGCTTGCCGGCCAGCGCGCCGCGCTGGTGCACGTACCGGGCGACCGGGGTGGAGCCGACGAACGACACCGCCCGCACGCCCGGGTGGTCGAGCAGCGCGTCGACCGCCTCCTTGTCGCCGTTGACCACGTTCAGCACGCCGTCGGGCAGGCCCGCCTCGGTGAACCACTCGGCCAGCAGCAGCGCCGCGCTCGGGTCCTTCTCGCTGGGCTTGAGCACCACCGCGTTGCCGCAGGCGACCGCCACCGGGACGAACCAGAGCGGCACCATCACCGGGAAGTTGAACGGCGAGATCACCGCCACCACGCCCAGCGGCTGCCGCAGGCTGTACGAGTCGACCTCGGTGGAGACGTTCTCGCTGAACCCGCCGCGCAGCGCCGAGGGGATGCCGCAGGCGTACTCGATCACCTCCAGGCCGCGCTGCACCTCGCCGGCGGCGTCCGCGAGCACCTTGCCGTGCTCGGCGGTGATCACCTCGGCGAGCCGGTCGCGGCGGGCGTGCACCAGCTCGCGGAAGGCGAAGAGCACCGCCGTCCGCCGGGCCAGCGAGGCGTCCCGCCAGGACCGCGCGGCGCGCTCGGCGGCCTCCACCGCGCCCGCCACGTCCGCGGCGCAGGCCAGCGCGACCTGACCGGTACGCCGGCCGGTGGCCGGGTCGAAGACGTCGCCGTGCCGCTCCGAGTCACCGGTGGTCCGCTTGCCGTCGACGAAGTGCCCGATGCGGGTCATGCGGCCACCGCCTCGGCGACGCAGGAACGGATCGCCTCGACCAGGATGGCCAGGCCCTCACGGGCCTCGTCCTCGGTGAGGGTCAGCGGTGGCCCCATCCGCACCACGTTGCCGTGCAGGCCGCCCTTGCCGACCAGCAGGCCGCCGGCCCGGCACGCCTCGAAGACCCGGGTGGTGAGCGCCGGGTCGGGTTCGGTGCCGCCCGGCCGGACGAACTCCACGCCGAGCATCAGGCCCTTGCCGCGTACCTCGGCCACGCGGTCGATGTCGGCGGTGGCGGCGCGCAACCCGTCGGTGAGGATCGCGCCGACCCGCGCCGCGTTGGCCTGCAGGTCGTGGTCGAGCAGGTAGTCGAGCACCGCGTTGCCGGCGGCGGTGGAGACCGGGTTGCCGCCGAAGGTGGAGAAGCTGATCGCCGGCACCGCCTCCAGCACGTCGGCCCGGCCCACCACACCGGCCAGCGCGAAGCCGTTGCCGATGCCCTTGGCGAAGGTCAGCAGGTCCGGGGTGACCCCGTGCGCCTGGTAGCCCCAGAAGTGCTCGCCGGTACGCCCCCAGCCGGTCTGCACCTCGTCGCTGATCAGCAGGATGCCGTGCTCGTCGAGCACCTTCTTCCAGGCGGCGAAGAGCCCGTCCGGTCCGTGCACGAAGCCGCCGACGCCCTGGATCGGCTCGGCGATCAGGCAGGCCACGTCCCCGGCGGTCTGGGTGGCGAGCACCTCGCGCAGGTCCTCCGCCGCCGCCTCGACCCGGTCGGCGGGGTCGAGGCGGGCCAGCAGGCCGCGCAGCCGGTCGCCGGAGTGCAGCCAGGCCACCTGGAGCGGGTTGAGCGCGCTGGCCGACCAGCTCCGGTTGCCGGTCACCCCCATCGCCGCGTACGACCGGCCGTGGTAGCTGTTACGCACGGCGAGGATCTGGTGCGAGCGGCGGTGGTTGGTGGCGAACAGCAGCGCCGCCTCGTTCGCCTCGGTGCCGGAGTTGGTGAAGAACACCCGCGCGTCCGGGATGCCGGAGACCCGGGCGACCTTCTCGGCCAGCTCCACCTGCTGCCGGATCAGGTAGAGGGTGGAGCTGTGCACGATGCCGGTGCGCAGCTGCCGTTCGACCGCCTCGCGGATCTCCGGGATGTCGTAGCCGATCATGTTGGTCAGCACGCCGCCGAAGAAGTCCAGGTAGCTGCGCCCCTGCGCGTCCGTCACCCGGCGACCGGAGCCGGCGACCAGTTCGAGCGGCTCGGCGTAGTAGAGCGGCATCCAGGACGGGAGCACGGCCCGGTGCCGGGCCAGGAGGTCGTCGGAGGTCATGCGGCGCACCCTTCAGCGGCGGTTGGTCCCCCGCACGGTCCCACCGCCCGTCGGGCGGGACAACTGTCACGGTGTAGCGCAGCGACCCACCGGACCTGACAGCACGTCAACCGTCCTCGTTGCGGTTTCCGGAGCCACCGCGCCCGATCGCGCGGGTTTCCGCTGGCCCAAGGCCCGTGTCGCCACTCGATCCGCAGCACAGACGGCGGCGGCCTCCGCCTCGCCCGGCCCGCGGCGCGGACCGGGTCGGCAGGGCGGCGACGACCCGGCGGTGCCGGCGCGGCGGACCGGGCGGCACCCGGCGGTAGCATCCGCCGGGTGCGGACGACGGAGGTGGCGCTGCCGGCCGGGGCGGCGGGAACGAGCGCCGGACAACTCGCCGACGGGATACGGGACTGGATCGGCTCGCCGCCGGTGCGGGCGCTGGTCGGGCACTTCGGCGGCGACTGGCCGGCCGGGGACGTGCCGGCGGTGCTGGCCGGGCTCGACGACTTCTCGGCCCGGCACTGGGACTTCCGCGCCGGACGGGAGCGACCCGACGCCCGGGAACCCGCCTTCGACCCGGCCACCGTCCAACTGGTGCTGGACAGCGCCGACGCGCTGGGCCTGGTCCGGGCCGGCCGGCCCGCCCTGCCCCGGTACGCGCACCTGCTGGTGCTCGGCGGGCTGGCGCCCGCCTGCCTGCGCCGCACCGCGTACGCCGCCCACCTGGTACGCGCCGGGTCGGTCGTCGACGGCGAGGTGGCCGTGCTGGGCAGTTTCCGGGAACTGTCGGCCGCCGAGTCGCGGACGCTCGACACCGCCGGGCTGACCGGCTGCCGCACCGAGGTGGACGTCCTCGACGCCGGGGTCCGCGCCGCCTTCGGGGTGCGCACCCCGCACGAGGAGACCGGCGAGGACGCCGCGCACCCGCACCGGTCCTGGTCCTCGCGTCGCTACCGCCCGGCCGGCCTCCCGCCGGTGCGGGTGCTCGCGGCGCCGTCGAGCGAGCCGGACCGGCGGCGCGCGCACACCGCCGACACCCAGCGGTTCTGGGCCGAGCACGTCCGGCTGCGCGCCGGTGACCCCGTGCTGACCGTGACCGCCCCGATCTACGTGCCGTTCCAGCACTGCGACGCGCTGCGCACCCTCGCCGTGCCGTACGGCTGTGGCATCGACACCGTCGGGGTGGACCCGGCGCTGGCCGGGCCGGCCCGGCTCCCCGAGCCGACCCTCACCCCCGGGCGCTACCTGCAGGAGATCCGCTCGGCGATCCGCTCGATGCGCGCCCTGCACGCCGCGCTGCCGTGGCACGCGGACGGGCCGGCGCCCGGCGCACCGCCGGACGCCGGCCGGTGGGCCGCCGATGGTCAGTTCACGTAGACCGGGCTGCCGCCCGCGGTGGTGTCCTTCACCGGCGAGTAGCGGACGCTGAGGTACGAGGTGCTGAAGCAGGTGCTGGGTCCGGAGGACTTGGTCAGCGCCTGGTTGGTGAAGACGATCGAGTTGGTGGAGTTGACCGCGCTGCCGGTGAGGCCGGCCGTCTTGTAGACGCAGGTGATCGGGCCGAGCAGGGTGTTGAGCACGACGGTGCTCTGGATCGAGCCGGAGATGGTCACCACGCCCGCGCTGGTCACCGAGGTGGTGTACGGCAGGTTGTTGACGGTGATGCTGTTGACGCCGGTCGTGCCGAGCACGTTGGTGGTGCAGCTGCTGAAGGTCTGCGCGGTGAGGCTCTCGGTGGCCGTGCCCGGCGCGGTCGGGTTGGTCAGCACCTTGGCGCTGAAGCTGGAGGCGGCGCACTTCACGCCGGTGGTGCCGGTGGTGGTCGAGTAGAAGGTGGCGTTGGTGCCGGTGGCCAGGCTGGCCTGGATGACGTCGCCGACGGCGACCGCGGTGCCGCCGACGCTGCCGCGGGTCAGCACCGACGAGGCGAGCGTGGACGACGGGGACGCGGTCGCCGGGGCAGCGCCGAGCAGGCTGGTCAGCAGGGCCACGGCGGCGAGACCGGCGCCGATTCGTCCGTACCTGGGCATGGTTCTTCCTTCCGGTGGTGGAGCGGGATGGTCGGACCGCGCGGGCGGGGGAACGGCGCGCGGCCACCGTGCGCCGATGGGCGCACGGGTCGGGGACGCCGTCCGTCGGGGACGGCGCGGGGTGGGGCCGCCGGGTCCGGTAAGGGGACGGTCCGCCCGGGCGGCGGCGGGTGTCGCGGGCTCAGCGCGACGGGTCCGGTGGTGCACTGCGGCGTGGCCGCGTCACCTGCGTCTTTCCACTCTTGGGCGGGGCCGGGCGGTTGGCGATAATGGCTGCCATCGCGCCCTCCTTCGACGACGTCGGGTGGCCGCCGGCACGAGATCACCAGTAGTGACGGTAGGCCGACTCAGAGTGCAGAATTTATAAACCCCCGAGGATCCCAATGTCAATGCATCAAAGGAGGTCGATCACTTGACCGCTCCGCGCCGACCGCGACCGGCGCCCACCCCACTGCCGGGCGCGCGCCCCGGCCGCGATCCGGACCGGGCCATCAAGCGCGGGCCGCGCCGGGTCTCCGCCGAAGCGGTGGCCGCGACCCAGCGCGACCGCCTCTTCGACGGGCTGGTGCAGGAGGTCGCGAGGAAGGGCTACGACAACGCCCGGGTGACCGACATCTGCCAGGCCGCCGGGGTGACCCGGCCGGCCTTCTACGCCCTCTTCACCGGCAAGGAGGACGCCTTCCTCGCCACCTACCGACACGGCATCGCGGTGGTGTCCCAGCTGATGGAGCAGGCCTACCGGGACGCCGGTCCACACTGGCCGGACGCCGCCCGGGCCGCCCTGCGCACCCTGCTGGAGGTGCTCGCGAGCGTGCCGGCCTTCGCCCGGATGGCGCTCGTCGAGGTCGACGCGGCCGGTCCGGCCGCCCGCCGGGAGCGGGACGCCCTGCTCACCAGCTTCCGCCGGTTCTTCGCCGACGCCGGGCCGGCTCCGGCGGGCGACGCGGTCGACCGGGAACTGCTGGTGTCCACGGTGGTCGGCGGGCTGCACGCGACCATCCGCAGCCGGGTGGCCCGGGGGCCGGTCGAGGAACTGCCGCTGCTGCTGCCGGTGCTCACCTACGCCGCCACCGCGCCCTTCCTGGGCCGGGAGGCGGCCGGCCGCGCCATCCACCCCGCGCGCCCCGACGAGGGCCCGGCCGCCGCCGCGCCGTGCGCGGAACCGGCCGGCGCCCGCCCGGACCGGTGAACCGGTCGGAAACCGCAGGAGTTTTTCACCCTTGGCCGCATTTCGCAGATGCCGCCCAACGTAGCCCCGCTACCCACTGTTGACCCACCCTTTACCCAGCGGTAACTTCGGCCTGCGCCCCTGGCGCGGCACCATGCGCAACCGATTCAGGTCTCTTCCACCACACCGGCGCCGACGTCCCCTCCCGGCGCTGATGAATTGATCTCGAAAAGGAGCCGCCATGTCGGAGCAGCCCGCACCGATCGATCCGGACCCGCCGCAGAGCGGGGTCCGCTGGCGCCGGTTCGCCGTCACGTTCGGCACGGTCGCGGTGGGCGCCGCCGGGATGATCGCGCTGACCGCGCAGGGCGCGCTCGGCGCCCAGTTCGCCATCTCGGGCATGCCGTTCACGGTCACCGCCGACCGCCTCGACGGCACCGGCTTCGAGCAGTTCGCCACCATCGACCACATGATCGAGAACAGCCCCAACGAGGGCGACACCGGCGGCCAGGTGCTGGTGATGGTCTCCGCGATCAACCAGGCGAAGCTGACCAACCTGTGCCAGAGCATCAGCCTCGGCGGGATCAACCTGCGGATCACCGCCGGCGACGCCGGCAAGCCGGTCAGCGCCAAGACCCTGGTCGTCGACGGCGACGAGGTCGCCGGCAACGCCTCGTTCACCAACATCAACGTCGGGCAGGACGCCAGCACGCTCGACCAGGTGCCCGGCGTACGCGGCAACCCGGGGGTCTTCTCCCAGCAGGCCGACACGGTGACCATCACCAACCTGCGGCAGAACAACTACGCCACCACCGCGGCCGTCTTCACCCTGCCGAACCTGCACATGTCGTTCAGCTCCGACGGGTGCTGAGGTGACCGCCGAGGACCACTCCGTGACGCCGGCCGCCCGCCACCGCGGCGGGCGCTGGCGTCGCTGGCGGCGGGGCCGCCCGTTCACCGCCGGGGTGCTGATCGCCCTCGGCGGGGCCGAGATGCTGGTGACGCTGCGCGCCCCGCTCGGCGTGCTGCTGCACGTCGGCCCGCAGGGCCTCGCCGCCTACCTGGTGCCGATCATCCTGGTGATCTGCGGGGTGCTGCTGGTCCTCACCCCGCAGCAGCGGGTCTTCTACGCGGTGCTCTCACTGGTGCTGGGGCTGCTCTCCTGGCTGACCTCGAACCTCGGCGGCTTCGTCGTCGGCATGCTGCTCACCCTGGTCGGCGGGGCACTCGCGTTCGCCTGGACGCCGGACAAGCGGCCCGCCGCGTCGCGCGTCGCACCCGGGCCGGTGGACGCCGCGCCCGCGCCCCCGGCGCCCCGGGAGCCGGCGGACGCCGGAACCGCGCTGCTGTTCGGTGGGGAGCCGACCGGACGGGATCCGGCCGAGCAGGGCTGAGTCAGCGGAACCGGGCGCGGGCGATGGCCCGGGAGACCTCCGCCGGTCGCTCCACCTCCAGCACGAGCCGGCGGTACGGCTGCCCGTCCAACTCGACCAGCAGCAACTCCTCGGCCCGGTGCACGCACCAGAACGACCGCCCGCCGGTACGCGACAGGTAGCTGCCCGCCCTGATCAGACCCGGCCAGAAGGTGCCGGGCAGCCGGAGGCCGGCACCCAAGGCGAACGCCTCGGCGCGGGAGACCGGGCGGACCGCGCGCACCGCGGCGGTGGGCGCCACCACACCGGACGAGAGCGCCCAGAGGCGGTCGGCGCCGGTGAGTCGTACCACCAGCCGTTCGGGGTCCACCGCCACCAGCACCGCCACGGTTCCGACCCTAACCGCGCCGCACGACCGCCGACCAGGCCGGACGGCCCGGGCTCAGCGGGTGGTGTCCGCGACCGCCTGGGCGAACACCTCGGAGCGGTGCTCGAAGTTGCGGAACCGGCCGTAGCTGGGCGCGGCCGGGGAGAGCAGCACCACCCCGCCGACCGGGGTGAGCTTGCGGGACAGCCCCACCGCGTCGACCAGGTCCTCGGCCAGCTCGGTGCGTACCCCGGGCAGCCCGGCCAGCGCCTCGACGATCCGGGGGCCGCTGTCCGGGATGCCGATCACGGTGATCTCCCGTTCGGCCAGGTGGTCGCGGAGCGGGGTGTAGTCCAACCCCCGGTCGGTGCCGCCGACGATCACGGTCAACGGCCGCCCCTCGTACGCGTCGATCGCGTGCATGGCCGCGTACGGGCTGGTGGCCAGGGTGTCGTCGACGAAGGTCAACCCGGACGGGTCGGCGATCTCGGTCAGCCGGTGGGCCAGCCCCTGGAACTCCGCCACCGCGACCGCCAGGCTGTCCTTGCGGCCGACCACGTCGATGCCGAGCGCGTCGAGCACCGCGAGCGCGACACAGAGGTTGCCCTCGTTGTGCCGCCCGACCAGCGGCAGCACGGCCCGCGGGAAGAGCGGGGTGTCGCGCAGGTGGAACCAGGGCGTGCCGTCCGGGCCCACGGTGACGTGGGTGGTGTCCGGCCGGCCGGCGCGGATCGCGGCCCGGTCGCCCAGCTCGGCGCCGAGCCGCGGGTCGAGCCCGTTGACCACCACCGCGTGCGGGCCGTGCGCCAGCAGGTTGAGCTTGTCCCGGTAGTACTCCCGCTCCCCGCCGTGCGCGTCGAGGTGCTCGGGGAAGAGCGCGGTGACCACGGCCACCCGGGGCGAGTCGGTCAGGTCCGCGCACTGGTAGCTCGACAGCTCCAGCACGTACAGGTCGGCCTCGGGCAGGTCGAGCAGCGGCACGCCGATGTTGCCGCCGAAGACGTTCGGCCGGTCCATCGCGGTCAGCAGGTGGCTGATCAGGCTGGACGTGGTGCTCTTGCCCTTGCTGCCGGTCACCCCGACGGTCCGGTCCGCGTGGTCGGCCATCCAGAGCGCGCTGCCCTGGGTCACCGGGACCCCCCGGCCGCGCAGCTCGACCATCCACGGGTGGGTGCTCGGCACCCCGGGCGAGCGGACCACGACGTCGGCGGCGGTCAGCCGGGCGAAGCCCTCCTCGCCGGTCACCAGCGGCGCGGCCGCGGCGAGCGGGCCCTCCCAGGGCAGGGTGAGGAAGTTGGCGCTGTCGTCGACGGCCACCAGCTCGGCCGGGCCGTGCGCGGCGATCGCGATCACCGCGGCCCGGCCCTCCCGGCCGGCTCCCCAGACGGCGACACGACGTCCGCGCAGATCTGACAGGCGCACTGGCTCTCCTCGGGGGTCACGGTGACGGCGGGCGGGTGCGGTCCGGCACAGCCGGACACGGCGGACGAACCAGGGCCTAGTATGGCGTGTGCCCAACGAGCAGCTCCGGCGGATGGACGCCTTCACCTTCCCGTCCTACTCGATCGACTTCGCCACCGGCGAGGCGTTGTTCGACTACGCCCTCACCGGCCCCGACGGCGAGCAGCGGTTCACCGAGGTGATCACCCTGCCGCTGCCGGCCGAGCCGGTCTCCGACGAGACCGCGGCCACCCTCGACCGGGTCCTGGCGCTGCTGCACCTGGTCGCCGGGGTCAGCTACTACAAGACCGCCGCCCCGCCCCGGCTGGTGCTGCCGGCGCCGCTGGGCCCGGCCGCCGTCGGGTTCGTCACCGCCGTCTACACCAAGGGCCTCGCCGAGTACGCGTACCGCAACGAGCTTCCGCACGTGCTGGAGCTGCGCCCGGAGGTGCCGACCGGTTCGGTGCCGGCGGCCGCGCCGCTGGACAACTCCGACCGCCGCCCGCTGTCGGCCGTCGGCGGTGGCAAGGACTCGATCGTCAGCCTGGAGGCGCTGCGGCGGGCCGGCTTCGACCCGGTGCCGTTCTCGGTCAACCCGAACCACGTGATCGTCTCGGTCAACGAGGCGTCCGACCTGGTGCCGCTGGCGGCCCGGCGGCGGATCGACCCGGTGCTGTTCGACCTCAACGCGGCCGGCGCGCGCAACGGCCACATCCCGGTCACCGCGATCAACTCGCTGATCGCGGTCGCCACCGCCGTGCTGCACGGCCTCGGTCCGGTGGTGATGTCCAACGAGCGCTCGGCGTCGGATCCGAACCTGGTCTGGCACGGTCACGAGATCAACCACCAGTGGTCCAAGGGGGTCGAGGCGGAGGGGCTGCTGCGCGCCGCGCTGGCCGAGCACGCCGGGCTCACCGAGCCGTACTTCTCGTTGTTGCGCTCCCTGTCGGAGCTGCACATCGCCCGCCTCTTCGCCGAGATCGACCGGTACGACGCCGTGGTGACCAGCTGCAACGCCGCGTTCAAGCTGCGCGACGCGAGCGAGCGGTGGTGCCGCAACTGCCCGAAGTGCCGGTTCGTCTTCATCGCCATGGCCCCGTTCATGTCCCGCGAGCGGATCACCGGCATCTTCGGCGGCGACCTGCTCGACGACACCAGCCAGATTCCCGGCTACCGGGAGCTGCTCGGCGTCGACGGGCACAAGCCGTTCGAGTGCGTCGGCGAGGTGGAGGAGTCCGTGGTGGCGCTGAGCCTGCTCGCCCAGCAGGAACAGTGGCGCGACGCCCCGGTGGTCCGCGCCCTGGTCGAGGCGCTGCCCGAGACCGCCTGGACGGCTGCGGCCGGCAGCGACGTCTTCACCCCCGGCGGCCCGAACTTCGTCCCCGCCCACTACGCCAAGGCCCTCACCGCCCTCACCTGACCCCCGCCCTGCCCCTCCCCCGGCCCGGCCATGTTGATCAAGGAGTTTGCGTCAGCGCGGTGCGGACTCTGACGCAAGCTCCTTGATCAACGGAGATCGGCGGGCGAGGGCGGTCTGGGATGGGCGGCCGGGGACGGCCCTGGGGTCAGGAGACGGGGCGGGCGGTGGGCCATCAGGGGGCGCGGACGGCGTCGAGGGCGAGCAGGGCGACGTGCAGGGAGAGGCAGGCGTCGACCGAGTCGAGGTCGGCGTCGAGGATCCGGCCGATGCGGGCCAGCCGCTCGTAGAACGCCGGCCGGGACAGGTGCGCCGCCGCAGCCGCCGCCGACTTGTTCCGGCCCTGCTCCAGGTACGCCCGCAGGGTGCCGAGCAGCTGCTCGCGGGGGTGCCGGGCGTCGTGCGCGAGCAGCGCGCCCAGTTCCCGCTCGACGAACGTCTGCAACCGGGGCTCGTCGCGCAGCAGGTGCAGCAGGCCGGCCAGCCCCACGTGCGGCAGCCGGAAGATCGGCAGGTCACGGCGGTCCCGGCGGGCCGCCTCGGCGATCTGCCGGGCCTCGACGAGCGAGCGGCGCGCCTCCCGCAGGCTGCCCACGCCGGAGCCGGCCGCGATGACCACCGCCGCCGGGCCGGTCGCCCGCGCCACCCCACCGGCACCGGTCGCCCGCTCCGGGGAGCCGGGCCGGCCCGCACCACCGTCGGCCGGCCAGGGGGCGGCGACCGCGACCGGCAGTGCGGCGGGCCGGGGCGCCGGCGGACGCAGCGGGACGGCGTCGAGACGTACCCGACGGAGCGCGGCGGCGAACGCGGCGAGCGCCCGTTCCTCGGCGGCCGGATCGGGCAGGGCCAGCAGCGCGCCCACCGCCTGGTCGTCGACGGCGCTGGTCAGGGCCGTCAGCTTGGCTTCCCGCAACGCCTGGCCGACCGCCTCGGCGAGGTCACGCAGCCGGGCTGGGCCGTCCGCCGGGCCGGCGCCCTCCCCCGTCGGATCGTCGGCCCGGTGCCGTACCACCACGCCGACCAGGTGCCGCCGGTCCAGGGTGACCCCCAGCGCCTTGGCCCGCAGCGCCACCTCGTCGACCGGACGGGAGTGGTCGATCAGGGCGGTGAGCAGGGTGCGGTGGATCTGCCGTTCCAACCCCTCCGCGTCCCGCCGGATCAGCCGGCCCAGCGCGAGGGTGGAGGCGGCCCGCTCGATCAGGATGGTGAGCCGGGTGGGCGGGGTGGCCGGGCCCCGGCCGGTCGTCGCTGTCGCCGGGACCGCCGCGGCCCACCCGCCGGCCGGCGCCCCGTGGCCCGTGCCGGACCGACCCGCGCCGGACCGTCCGCCGGCCCGCGTCCCGTCGCCCGCGCCGGACCGGCCGTGGCCGCGCTCCTGCGCGCCGGACGGGCCCGGGCCGTCCCCGGCCGGGGACGGCCCACCGTCGCCGGCCGCCGGGGGCGATCCCGCCGGGCCGGTACGCGGGCCGCCGGCCGCCGGGTCGTCGACGCTCGCCAGGTCCGTGCCGGCCGGCCAGCGCAACAGCAGCCGCCCCCAGTCCTGCCCGCGCGCGCCCACCGTGGTGACCAGCCACCCGCTGTCCGGGTCGTACGCGGTGCGGCCGGCCGGGCGGATCCGCCGCGAGTGCTGCTCCCAGCCGTCCAGCAGCAGCTCGGCGCTCTCCCCCGCCGGGTCGTACGCGAGCACCTGCCGGGACAGGTTCTCCAGCACCACCGGGCAGCCGGCCAGCTCGGCGGCCTGCCGGACCACCTCGGCCGGCTCGGCGCCCTCCACCGACAGGTCGGTGAAGCGCTGGTGGATCTCCTCGGTCGCACGCAGCTCGGTGAGCTGGGCGTCCACGATCAGCGCGTGCACGGCCTCGGTGATCCGCACGAACGGGGTGGCCCGGCGCAGTTCGACCAGGGGCAGGCCACGCCGCTCGGCCGCGGCCGCCATCACCCGGGGCACCCCGCTGACGTAGCGGCGGCCCAACTCGACCACCAGGCCGGAGACCCCGACGTCGGCCAGGTCACCGATGAACGCGCGCAGCCCGGCGTCGTCGGCGGGCAGCCCGATGCCGGTGGTGAGCACCAGCTCGCCGCCGCCGAGCAGGGTGGCGATGTCCGGCACCTCCGCCACGTGCACCCAGCGCACCCGGCGGTCCAGCCCCGCGTCGCCCGCGACCAGGCGCGGCGCGCCGTGGCGTACCGGCACCAGCGCGAGCACCTCACGGACGGTAGGGAACACGGGCGACACGCTACCCTGCGTCACCGCCGTTCCCGAAGACCCGACCCGCGCGGAACAGCGCGATCGTGCCGGGTAGCGTCGCCATGATCGTGATCAATCGGAAGGGGAGGCATGGACGGGACGACGATCGACCGGCGGACCTTCGGGAAGTTGGTCGGCGCGACGGGGGTGGGGACGCTCGGCGCCGCAGCGCTCGGGCCGGCGCCGGCGAACGCCGCCCTGCCCATCTGGGCGACGTCCGGCATCGCGGTCAGCTCGCTGAGCGCGTTCGACGACACGATGAAGGACTTCATGCAGGCCCGGCACATCAGCGCCGGCCAGCTCGCGGTCACCTACCAGGGCCGGCTGGTGCTGGCCCGGGGGTACGGCAACAACTCGCCGCAGGCCGTCCGCCCCACCACGCTGTTCCGGGTGGCCAGCCTCTCCAAGTCGTTGACCGCGGCGGCGATCGTCCGGCTGGCCCAGGACGGCAGGCTCAACCTCGGTGACCCGATCACCAGGTTCCTCGACGTCATCCCGCCGGGCGGGCAGACCGTCGACCCCCGCCTGAGCCAGGTCACCCTCTGGCGGCTGCTCCAGCACACCGGCGGCTGGGACAAGGACCTGACCAACTTCGACCCGGTGTTCCGGGACCGGGTCATCGCCGACGCGCTGGGCGTGCCGATGGAGCTGAGCCACGCCGACGTCATCCGGTTCATGTCCGGTCAGCCGCTGCTGCACGACCCCGGCTCGACCGTCTCCTACAGCAACTACGGCTACCTGCTCGCCGGCCGGATCATCGAGAAGGTCACCGGCCTGCCGTACGAGACGTACGTCCAGCAGGCGCTGCTCGCCCCGCGGGGCATCACCCGGATGGCCACCGGGTCCACCACCACCCGACACAGCGGCGAGGTGGCCTACGCGTCCCAGTACACCGGCCCGACCGTGCTGGACGACTCGGGCACCATCGTGAACGCCCCGTACGGCACGTTCAGCATGCGCATCCACGACGCCAACGGCGGCTGGCTCTCCTCCGCGGTGGACCTGGTGCGCTGGGCGGCCACCTTCGACAGCGGCAACACGGTGCTGAACAGCACCTCGATCAACCGGGTCTTCTCGGTGCCGAACCCCACCGGGGTCAACGCCGACGGCTGGTACTACGGCCTCGGCTGGGCGGTCCGCCCGGTCAGCGGCGGCACCGGCCGCAACACCTGGCACACCGGCAGCTTCGCCGGCACGTACAGCATCATGGTCCGCACCTACCAGGGGATGAGCTGGGCGGCGGTGTTCAACCGGCGCGACGACAGCTCCGGGCTGAGCTACGACACGATCGACTCGGCGCTCTGGGCCGCCTCCCGGGCGGTGACCAGCTGGCCGACCCACGACCTCTGGTCGAACTACTTCGGCTGACCGGCCCGGCGCCCCGGGGGCGGTCTCGGCCGCCCCCGGGACGTCGCGGGTCTCCCCCGCCCCGGCGGTGCCGGCGACGGGGCGACGGTCAGGACAGCTCCAGCACCGGACGACGACGCCAGTCGGTGTGCTCGCGGGAGCCGAACGTGACGGAGTTGTTCGCCCCGTCCTCGCGGATCCGCAGCCGCACCGCGAGCGGGCCACCACCCCCGGCGAGCACGGCCCTGGCCGCGGCGGTGACATCGAGGTCCAGCACCGTGCCGGCGACCGGCGCGGGGACCGTCGCCAGCACCGTGGTGGCCGAGGGACGGCTGTTCCAGGTCAGCGTGGTCTCCTCCCAGCCGGTGGCGGCCTGCGCCACCTCGAGGGTGCAGGCGCCGCCGCCGGTGGCCTCGACGGGCAGGCGCAGCCGCGCGAGCGTCACCGGACCGGTCAGGCCGGACAGGTCGAAGCGCAGGTAGGACTCCCGCCGGTAGTCGGGGTTCGCGTCCGCCTTGACGACCAGCGTGCCGAGCCGGCCGTAGCTGTCGGCGGCGTACACCCCGGCCCGCACGTAACCGTCGGCTACGGGCGCGACGGGTGTCGCGGTGACCAGCTCGACGGCGGCGCTGCCCGCCGGGACGGTCACCGACAGCCACCCGATCCCGGTGGCGGTCACCGCCGCCGGCACCCCGTTCAGCCGTACCTTGGTCAGGCCGGGGTGCAGGAAGGTGACCGTGACCGGCCCGGCGTTCGGGTTGTGCAGCCGACCGCCCCGGCCACGCATGGCGAGGCTGACGTCGGCGGTCGACTGGAAGCCGTAGCTGTCCCAGGTGAGCGAGCGGCCCCGGCGGACCAGCCAGTACGCCGGGGTGCCGCCGGAGAGCCGGAACAGGCAGGCCAGCCCGCGCCAGGAGACGCCGGCGGTGGTGACGGTCGCGGTGCCCCGGGACTCGCCGGCGTGGTCGGTGACGCCGGAGGGATGGGTGACCCGTACCCCCGTCCAGCCCACGCCGGTCACCCGGTCCAGCTGTGCCCGGGGATGTCCGGCCTGGTCGTACGGGAAGAGCAGGGTGACCGCGTTCGCCGCGCCGGCCCCGTCGGTCGGGTACACGCACTGCAGGTAGCGGCCCGGGTCCCGGTTGGCGACCCACGCCTCGGCCAGCGGGCCCGACCGGACGACCACCTGTGCCGGCTCGGTGCCGAGCAGGATCGACAGGCCGACCCCGTTGCTCGTGCAGGGGTTGACGTCGACGGTGGCCGCGTAGTGGCAGCGGGCCTCGACGACGGCAGGGTCGCTCTTCGAGTTCGGGTGCCAGGCCACGCTGGCCGATCCGTTCGGGGTCCCACCGCGCACCTCGTCGAAGACCACCCAGTAGCCCTGCTGCTCCTGATCGGGACGGACGAAGACCAGACTGCGCAGGTGCGTCGCCCCGTTGGGCAGGGCGTCCCCGGAGTCCCCGCAGGCGTAGTCGAGCGGGCCGGGCAGCAGCGACTCGACGATCCCCGCGCCGGGCAGCCGCCCCGGGGTGAGCTGGTGGTCGTTGACGGTGGGCGGGTCGGCATCCGGGAAGGTGGTGGGGTAGTCGACCAGCACGGTGTTGTTGACCACCGCCCGCTGCGAGATGACCTCGAAGCTGAAGCCGGCCACCCCGGTGCCGTAGCCGGCGTACCCGGCGTTGCGCAGCACGTGCTCCCCGTACGCGGTCAGGTGCAGCGCGTTGGTGTCCTTGTGCTGGTGCTCGACCTGGCGGTCGCCGGTGGGGTTCCACAGCGCCCCGGCCAGCGCCAGCGGGGACGTGCCGGCCTGCAGGAACCAGGCGCCCCCGCCGGGGAACACCCGACTCGGCGGTACGGTGCCGGTGGCCGGCGTACGGGTGGTCAGCACGTAGGTG
Source organism: Micromonospora auratinigra (assembly GCF_900089595.1). GTDB lineage: Bacteria > Actinomycetota > Actinomycetes > Mycobacteriales > Micromonosporaceae > Micromonospora > Micromonospora auratinigra. The sequence continues at coordinate 2,846,907 of NZ_LT594323.1, forward strand.
GTGATCAGCGGGAGCGTCTCGGTGGCCGGCACGCCGCGCAGGCTCCAGGCGGCGTTGGCCGCGGCGACCGCGCCGAAGCGGTGGGCGCTCCAGGTACGGCCGCTGCGGTGCACCGTGCCCCGCTCGGTCCAGCTGTCGCCGAAGGTGTACTCGCCCCGGTCCGGGTGCGCGCCGGAGCGCAGCACCGGGGTGGTCAGGTATCCGGTGTAGTGCTCCATGACCCGCACGTACTGCGGATCGGTGTAGAAGTCGTGGCTGCCGATGCGGGTCAGCACGTCCACGAAGAAGGACTTGCTGTCCCGGTCACCGGCCGAGCCGAGCCGGTTGCCGGCATAGTTGGGCCCGGTCAGGTAGACGCCGTCGGCGGAGGTCAGGTTGTCCAGGTGGGTCAGCGTCTGGGTGAGCGACTCGTCGAGCCGGGCGGTGTCGCCCGCGTACGCCACCCAGATGCCGTACCCGCCGATGCGCGCGGCCTGCCAGTTGCCGTTGTTGCGGTAGGTGTGGAACCACTGCGCCGCGTCGGCCAGCGTGGCCTCGGCCGTCGACCGCTGGGTGGCGGTGAGGCTGCCGACGATCACGTCCAGCCCCAGCACCAGGTGGAACAGGGCACTGGACGGCGGGACGACGCCCTGCCAGGCCGTGGTGTCCAGGTACGGTCGCACCTCGGTGCGGTACCGGTCGATCAGGCCCAGCAGGGTGGCCCGGTGCAGCGCCGCGTCGGCCGGGTCCAGCACGTACGCCAGCGAGGCCGCGCCGGCGATCTGCGACATCCGGGTGGCCCGCTTGCCGACGTCCGGTTCCTGGGCCGGCGTCGGGCAGGGCTGGCGGGCCAGGTCGGCGGCGGCGGCCCGCCAGCCGAGCCACGGGTCCTGGGCCGCCCGGGCCCGCAGCTCCGGGTACTCGGCCTCACCCACCAGCAGGTAGGGATGGATGACGGCACCCGACGCGGCCCGCGGGACGGCGAATCCCGCGACCCCGCCGGCCACCGCCAGCGCCGTGGCGCGCAGCACCTGCCGCCGCTCGACCATGTCGTTCCCCCGCATCGTGAACCGTCGGATCATCGAGAACAGCCGTACGCACGGGGGTCGCCGGTCGGTGGCCTTTCTCCACCGACCGGCGACCCCGTGCCCGCCCGCTACGGCAGCGGTTCCGCTTCGACCTGCGAGTCGTGCAACTGGTTGACCTGCGTCGTGGTCATCGCGCCCTGGTAGACGGCGACGTCGTCGACGGTGCCGAAGAGCGGGTTGTACTCGCCCCTGCCGTTGCCGACCCGCAGTGGGCCGTTGGCCTGCCACGGCTGCCAACCGGCGGCCATCTGAACAGTGACGCCCTTCTCGTCGTCGACGTAGAGCCGCAACTGACGCCGCTCGACGTCGAGCACCCCGACCACGTGGTGCCAGGCGTCATCGAGGTCCTTGGCCGGGGCGACCGCGAAGGTGCTACCGGTGCCGCCGTCGGTGGTGGCCGCGTCCTTGACCATCTTGAACTTCCACACCCCACCGTCCTCGTTGCCGTAGTAGAGGTAGAAGCCGTTGTTCACGGTGCCCTCCTGGGCCAGCACCATCTGGTACGTGTCGGTGCGGTCCAGCTTCACCCAGGCCGAGATGGTGAACGACTGGTCGGTGCGCAGCACGGGGGTGTTGCGCCAGACCGGATACACATTGCCGTTCAGGTCCGGGGTCCCGTCGTTGTACGCGCTGCGCGCCGACTCGTTCGTCGGCGTGCCGTCCCCGAACAGGACCCCGTCGAGGGCCAGACCCTTGCCCCGGTTGCCGGCGGCGTCCATGTCCGCGCCGCTGCGCAGCGCCAGCGAACGGTTGAACTGGCTCCGATCGAAGGCCTCACAGCCGGTACGGGTTTCGTCCCAGCACTCCCCACCGTTGTTGAAATCCCAGAAGCCGACCTGGGTCGGATTCAGCATGCCCGGCTCATCGAAGCCACCCGACTTCGGGTCGCTGGCGAGCTGACCGGTGAAGTCCTCGGGCACCAGCGCGCGGTCGTAGGCCTGCACGTCGGCGATCTGCCCGACCCCGTTGGTCATCGAGAACCCGTTGCCGAACTTGGACCAGCCGAGGTGGAAACGCCCGGTCGAGGCCCACGGCGGCGTCGCGCGCTTCTGGTGGTCCACCTCGGTGCCGTTGACGAAGAGCCGGGCCTCGTTGGTCGCCGAGTCGTAGACGACCGCCAGGTGGGCCCACTGGTTCAGGGTCGACGGGGCGGAGAGCACCGTGGCGTTGACCGAGGTGGAGTCGGTGTCGTAGAGGTAGAGCCGCCAGGTGTTGTCCTTCTCGGCGAAGAGCATGAACGAGCTGGTCACGCTCCCCTCCTGGGAGAAGACCGGCCGGTAGGTGGCGGTGTCGTTGGTCCGCCGGACCCAGGCCGCCACGCTGAACGACTTGCTGGTGTCCACCACGCTGCCCGAGGTCTGCGCGGTGCTGGCCGACGTGGTGGCCGGCATGGTCGCCACCGCGCCACCGAGCAGGTGCACGTCGTTGCTCCAGGTCACCCCGGAGGTGGTCAGCGGCCGGTCACCGGCGAGCGCCGGCGCCCGGTCCTTGACGGCCTCGGTGGCGTCCTGGCCGGGGAACGTCTCGAGGAACCAGCGACCGGTCGCCGGGCTGGGGCGCCCGACCGTGAAGACGAGGTCGTCGTAGCCCTCGTTGAAGGTGGCGTCGATCGCCGAGGCGTACAGGACGTTCTGGCCGTACTTGAGCGGGGTCAGCTTGATCGTCGCGGCCTTGCCGCCGGTCACGGTGGTCGCCGGAACCTCGGTGACCGGGGAGTTCCAGCCGTACCGGAACTTGGTCACGTCGGTGGAGGTCGACGAGATCTTGAAGGTGCCGGGCTGGCCCGGGCCGGCCGGCGCGGTCACCATGCTGACCGTCACCTGCGGCACGGTGTTGTCCACCCGGAACTGGCACCACGGCGACCACGGGCTGTACTGGGAGTAGGGGGCCGGGTCCTGGCTGCGGGCCCGGAAGGCGTACGTCCGGTCCTTCAGGGCGGTGACGGTGGCGGTGGTGGCCCGTCCGTTGGCCGGCGCGGACACCTTCGGTGGCGCGGCGAGCCGGGCCGGGTAGGTGTCGGTCACGGCGCCGATGCCGGTGCTCGGGACCTGCACCCACTCGAAGGTGCCGACCTGGGCCTGCGTGTTGTCGGCGTCCGGCAGGATCGCCGAGAAGTTCGGCGTGAGCGTCCCGACGGTCCTCACGTCGGACGCCGAGCAGAGGATGCCGGACACCTGCCGGGTGTTCGGGGAGCCCGGCTTGCTGTCGTAGTCGACGACCAGCTTGGCCTTGCCGGGGTAGAACTTCTTCCACCGGTTCTGGTCGAACTCGTTGGTGGCGTCGGAGTCCCGGGCGCTGAGCCCGAGGGTGATGGTGTTCCAGTTGCCGTCGGCCGCGGCCTGCATCCGGTTCCGGACGCTGGAGTTGCCGGAGCCGAAGTTCATCACCATGTCCGGCTGCGGGGAGTCGCTGCAGCCGCTGCCCTTGTTGGCGTGCCCGGACAACGAGGTGATCCAGGTCTTCAACGCCGTCGCCGAGAACCCGGCCTTGGGCGAGGCGTTGATCACCGACGACTGGTAGAGGTTCACCGGGGTGTTGTCGCAGGACCACGAGTGGTACATCGTCATCTGCACGTACGCCGAGTAGATGTACTTGCCCTTGAGCGACACCGTGCCGTTGGTGGTCGGGAACTCGAAGAACGAGCGGTAGACCGAGCCGGCGCAGGGGCTGTCCTCCGGGCTGTAGCCGACCCGGGCCATGGAGAGGTCGCCGTTGGTGCAGTTGTCGTTCGTGGCGTACGCCCACTTGGTCTTCGCCACCGACCAGGCGGGGTCGATGTAGAGCGGGAACGCCCCTCGGGCCAGCAGCGCGGCGTCCGGCACCAGCCGCAGCTCGCCCTTGCTCACCCGGGTGCCCACCGCCGCCGTCCGGGCGCCGTCACCGGCGGCGACCGCGTCGGACCGGGAGACGTCCGCCCCCGACCGGGCCTGCGCCGCGCGGGACAGCAGCGACGAGTCCCACATCACCGCCGGGTGCGACCGGGCCAGCAGTTCCCGGCCGGCCGCCGCGGTCAGCGTGCCGTCCGCCGCGCGGGACACCGTCGCGTCGCCGCCGGTGCGGAGCACGATCTCGCGCAGCGCCGGGTTGGCGGCGCCCCGCGCGGAGCGGACCACCAGCACGTGGGTGAACCCGGTCCGGGTGGCCCGGACCACCAGGTCCACGTCCGGCAGCACCCCGGCGTAGGTCGCCGAGTCGCCGGAGACGGCCGGGGCCGGCAGCCGGCCCGGCCAGGAGAAGGTGACCGCCCGGCCGCCCCGGCGCAGGGTGATCAGCGGCTGGTCGCCGCCGGCCGAGAACGCCACGTCCGCCACCGACGCCGCCGGCCGCAGCAGGCCGTCGGCACCCGGTCGCAGGGACAGGTCCACCTCCGCCCAGGACCCGTCCGCGCGGCGGGTGCGCTGCGGCTCCACCGCCGACTCGAACCGCATGGTGCCGTCCGGCTGGGCGATGACCTGGGTGTACGCGGAGCGCGACGACTCGACGGCCACCGGCTGACGGCAGGCGGCGGCCATCGCCACGGCCTCCCGGGTGGACTGCGCCTGCGGGACGCAGGTGGCCGGTGCGGCGCGCGCGGGTTCGGGGGCACCGGCGGCGAGCACGCCACCGGCCGAGACGGTCAGTACGGCGGCGAGGGCCGCCGCCAGCGGGCCCCGCAGCCGGTTGCCCGGCCCGGGGTTGCGGACGGGCTGCCCCTCCGCCGGCAGCCCGCCCACGAGGGGCACAGATGAAGAGGTCATGTAGGTCCTTCCGAGGTGCGACGATCACGTGAGGACGCACGCTACAAGCCCGCCTGACCTGCGGTGACCCCTCGACGGCCGACCACCGTCGACAGTAGCCACTATCCATCGACGCATATCGGTGGGTGGGGTGCGGACCCGGCGCACACCAACAGGCCGGATCACCGACGGTCACCGGCCCCCGGAGGAGCCCACCCGGGACGGAGATCGATCCGGAAGGTTGCCGCCGTTACCAAAAAGTGACTTCGCGGTTCCATCGCTCCACGGCCGGGCGGCAACTGCGGCCCGGCCACCACGACCAGAGAGCCGGCCGCCCGGATCGGGCGGCCGGCTCCGGCGTACGGGACGGCAGGGCGAACGGTCAGTCGACGCCGAACTCCATCGCGGCCCGGTCGAGCGCCTCGTCCTCGGCGGACGGGACGCCCCGGGAGGCGATGGCCTCCGCGCCGCCCTGCGGCATCGCCCCGATCAGCCCGGTCGAGGCGGCCTGCGCGGCGCCCACCATCCGCTGCGGGGCAGCGCCACCGACCATGCCGAGCGAGGCGTACTGCTCCAGCTTCGCCCGCGAGTCGGCGATGTCCAGGTTGCGCATGGTGAGCTGACCGATCCGGTCCGACGGGCCGAACGCGGAGTCCTCGGTGCGCTCCATCGACAGCTTGTCCGGGTGGTAGCTGAACGCCGGCCCGGTGGTGTCCAGGATCGAGTAGTCCTCGCCCCGGCGCAGCCGCAACGTCACCTCACCGGTGACCGCCGTGCCGACCCAGCGCTGCAACGACTCGCGCAGCATCAGCGCCTGCGGGTCCAGCCAGCGCCCCTCGTACATCAGCCGGCCCAGGCGGCGACCCTCGTGGTGGTAGTTCGCCAGGGTGTCCTCGTTGTGGATGGCGTTGACCAGCCGCTCGTACGCGGCGTGCAGCAGCGCCATGCCCGGAGCCTCGTAGATGCCCCGGCTCTTGGCCTCGATGATCCGGTTCTCGATCTGGTCGGACATGCCCAGGCCGTGCCGGCCGCCGATGGCGTTGGCCTCCAGCACCAGGTCGACGGCGCTGCCGAACTCCTTGCCGTTGATCGTCACGGGCCGGCCCTGGTCGAAGCCGATGGTGACGTCCTCGGTCGGGATCTCCACCGTCGGGTCCCAGAACTTCACGCCCATGATCGGCTCGACCGTCTCGATGCCGGTGTCGAGGTGCTCCAGGGTCTTCGCCTCGTGGGTGGCGCCCCAGATGTTGGCGTCCGTCGAGTACGCCTTCTCGGTGCTGTCCCGGTACGGCAGGCCGCGTTCCAGCAGCCACTGCGACATCTCCGTCCGCCCGCCCAACTCGGTGACGAAGTCGGTGTCCAGCCACGGCTTGTAGATCCGCAGTTGCGGGTTGGCCAGCAGGCCGTAGCGGTAGAACCGCTCGATGTCGTTGCCCTTGAAGGTCGAGCCGTCGCCCCAGATCTGCACGTCGTCGGAGATCATCGCCCGGACCAGCAGGGTGCCGGTCACCGCCCGGCCCAGCGGGGTGGTGTTGAAGTACGCCCGGCCGCCGGAGCGGATGTGGAAGGCCCCGCAGGTCAACGCGGCCAGCCCCTCCTCGACCAGGGCGGCGCGGCAGTCGACCAGCCGGGCGACCTCGGCGCCGTAGCTGAGCGCGCGACCGGGCACCGAGCCGATGTCGGGCTCGTCGTACTGGCCGATGTCGGCGGTGTAGGCGCAGGGCACGGCACCCTTGTCGCGCATCCAGGCGACCGCGACGGAGGTGTCGAGGCCGCCGGAGAAGGCGATGCCGACGCGTTCACCGATGGGCAGGGAGGTGAGGACCTTGGACACAAGGAAGATTATGCACCGCGCCGCATGGTCATGCAAGCTAACGACCCGGGGTCACTCCACCGAGTCGTCGCGGCCCAGCTCCCAGCAGGCCACCGCGGTCGCCGCGGCCACGTTGAGCGAGTCCACCCCACGCCGCATCGGGATCACCACCCGCACGTCGCTGGCCTCCATCGCGGCCCGGGTCAGGCCGGCCCCCTCCGCGCCCATCAGCAGGGCGGCCCGGGACCGCTGCGCCGGGTCCAGCCGCTGGATCGGCACCGCGTCCGGGGCGGGCGTCATCGCCAGCACCGTGAAACCGGCCGCCCGGACCTGGGCCAGCGCGTCGGGCCAGGGGTCCAGCTTCGCGTACGGGATGGCGAAGACCTCGCCCATGCTGACCCGCACGCTGCGCCGGTAGAGCGGGTCGGCGCAGGTCGGCGAGAGCAGCACGGCGTCCACGCCGAGCGCCGCCACGGCCCGGAAGATCGCGCCGAGGTTGGTGTGGTTGTTGACGTCCTCCAGGATCACCACCCGGCCGGCCGTGGCCAGCACCTCGGCGGCGCTCGGCAGCGGCGTGCGGTGGAACGAGGCGAGCACCCCCCGGTGCACGTGGAAGCCGGTGGCCCGCTGGAGCACCTCGGGAGTCGCCGCGTAGACCGGGGCGTCCCCGGTGTCCAGGTCGGCGAGCTGGTCCACCCGCTTGGCGTCGACCAGGTAGGACCGGGCCGGGTAGCCGGCCCGCAGCGCCCGCCGCAGCACCAGCTCGCCCTCGGCGATGAACAGGCCGTGCGGCGGCTCCCAGCGGGTACGCAGCTCGACGTCGGTCAGCGCCCGGTAGTCGGCGAGCCGGTCGTCGTCGGGGTCGGTGATCTCGTGGACGGGCACCCGACGATTCTGCCCGGTCCCGCCGGCCGGTCCCGGACGGCCCGGCCCCCGGGAGGCGTTTCCCACCCGCCCGGCGGGGAACGGTCCCGGGAAGCGGACAACGGCGGAGGGACCACCACGATGAGCGCGGACGACACCGGCGACGGCCGGCTGCCCCGGAACGCCACGGTCGCCGACCACATCGTGGCCCGGCTGGCCGAGTGGGGGGTGCGCCGCTACTTCGGCTACCCGGGAGACGGCATCAACGGGATGACCTCCGCGCTGCAACGCGCCGCCGGCCGGGCCGAGTTCGTCCAGGTACGCCACGAGGAGACCGCCGGCTTCGCCGCCGGCGCGCACGTCAAGTACGGCGGCGGCCCGCTCGGCTGTGTGCTGGTCACCAGCGGCCCGGGCGCGATCCACGCGCTCAACGGCCTCTACGACGCCAAGCTCGACCACCAGCCGGTGGTGGCGCTGCTCGGGCACACCGCGCTCACCGCCGAGGGCGGCGGCTACTACCAGGAGGTGGACCTGCTCGCCCTCTACAAGGACGTCGCCTCGGGCTTCCTCGCCCAGCTCGACGACCCGTCGCAGGCGCGGCACCTGGTGGACCGGGCCTGCCGGACCGCGCTGGCCCGGCGTACGGTGACCGCGCTGGTGCTCCCCGCCGACGTGCAGGACGAGCCGGCCGTGCCGCAGCCGCCGCACGCGCACGGCTACTACCACACCAGCGCGGTGCCGAGCAGCACCGTCACCGTGCCGCCGGAGGCGGAGCTGCGCCGCGCCGCCGAGGTGCTGCGCGGCGGCGAGAAGGTCGCCCTGCTGGTCGGGCAGGGCGCGCTCGGCGCCGAGGAGGAGGTCCGCCGGATCGCCGACCGGCTGGGCGCCGGGGTGGCCACCGCGCTGCTCGGCTTCACCGCCGTGGACCACCGGGCCCCCTGGGTGACCGGGGCGATCGGCCTGCTCGGCACCCGGCCCAGCTGGCAGCTGATGCGCGAGTGCGACCGGCTGCTGATCGTCGGCAGCAACATGCCGTACTCGGAGTTCTATCCGCCGGAGGGTCGGGCCCGGGCGGTGCAGATCGACCTGGACGGCAGCCGGATGGGGCTGCGCTACCCGACCGAGGTGAACCTGACCGGCGACGCCGGGCCGACGCTGCGGGCGCTGCTGCGCGAGCTGGGCCCCGGGCCCGCCCCGACCGCCTGGCGGGCCGCCCTCGCCGAGGCCACCTCGAAGTGGCGGCGCGGGCAGCGGGAGCTGGCGGAGCAACCGGCCGACCCGGTGAACCCGCAGCTGCTCTTCACCACCCTCAACGACGCGCTGCCCGACGACGCGATGCTCGCGGTGGACTGCGGCACGGCCACCGCCTGGTACGCGCGCCACCTCCAGGTCCGCCCCGGGATGCTGGCCAGCCTCTCCGGCACGCTGCTGTCCATGGGCGGGGCGATGCCGTACGCGCTGGCGGCGAAGTTCGCCCACCCGGACCGCCCGCTGGTCGCCCTCATCGGTGACGGGGCGATGCAGATGAACGGGGTCAACGAGCTGATCACGGTGGCGAAGTACTGGCGGCAGTGGGCCGACCCGCGCTTCGTGGTGCTGGTGCTCAACAACCGCGACCTCTCCTTCGTCAGCTGGGAGCAGCGCTCCAGCGAGGGCACGCCGATGTTCCCGGCCAGCCAGGACCTGCCGGACGTGGCGTACCACCGGTGGGCCGAGGTGCTCGGGCTCGGCGGGGAACTGGTCGACGACCCGGGGCAGGTGCCCGAGCTGTGGCGGCGCGTGCTCGCCGCCGACCGGCCGGTGGTGGTGAACGCGGTCGTCGACCCGGCGGAGCTGATGCTGCCCCCGCACTTCACCGCCGAGCAGGCCCGCAACACCGCCGCCGCGGTGCTGCGCGACCAGGACCGGGCCGGGATCGTCCGGCGCGGGCTGCCCGCCGTCGTCGCCACCTACCGGCCGCGCCGTCGGGAGCGGTGAGCCTGGGGTCACGCGCGCACGTAGCGCAGCAGCACCGACCGGCCGTCGAAGCCGCGCGTGGAGACCAGGCGCAGGTCGAGCCGGCCGACGTGGGCGAGCATCGGCTTGCCACCGCCGAGCAGCACCGGGTGCACCACCGTCTGGTACTCGTCGATCAGCCCGAGCGCGGTCAGCGCCTCCGCCGCGCCGGTGCCGCCGGTGAGCAGCACGTCGCCGTCGACCTGCGCGCAGGCCGCGGCGAACTCGGTGGCCAGGTCGCCGCGGCCGACCACCCGGGCGCCGTGGTCCGCCGCGTCCAGGGTCCGGGACAGGACGATCTTCGGGGTACGCCGCCAGATCGGCGCGAACGCCAGGTCGTGCGGGTGGCCGGAGATCGACTCGGCCTGCGGCCAGTACCAGGACATCATCTCCCAGACCCGGCGGCCGTAGGCGAACGCGCCGGCCCGCTCGCTGTGCGCGACGGCGTACGCGGACAGTTCCTCGCCCATCTGCGGCCAGTCGAACTCGCCGTTCGGCCCCTCGATGAAGCCGTCGACCGACTGGTTGATCCAGTAGATGACCCTGCCCATGGTGTTCCTCCGCGTACCGGTGCGCCCCCGGCGGGCGCGCTCACCGGTGGGTCGGCGCCGACCGGCCGGATCCGACACCGGCAGGGGAACTTCCTCTTGCCGGCGGCGGCTACCGTCCGACGGGTGTCCCGCACGGTGATGATCGCCCTGGTCGGCGTCGACGGTTCCGGCAAGAGCACCCAGGCGCGGGCGCTGGCCCGGCGGCTGACCGCGGCGGGCGTGTCGGCCCGGTACTTCGAGAACGCGGGCGGGCGGCCGCTGTGGAACCGGCTGGCCCGGGCGCTCGGCCGGCCCGACGGGGTGGCGCTCTTCGGCCGCCCCCTCTACCCGGCGCTGGAGGCGTCGGTGCGCGCGCTGGCGATGACCCGCACGGTGCTGGTGACCCGGCTGACCGGGCGGGTGGCGGTGCTGGACCGCTGGACCTGGTGCCAGGACGTGATCATGACGGCCCGCGGCGACCGGGGGCGGCGGGCGGTGCGGGCCGCGTACGCGCTCTTTCCGCGTCCGACGGTGGTCTGCTTCCTGGCCACCACCCCGGCGGTGGCGCAGCGGCGGGTGGTCGAGCGCGGCATCGACACCGAGGAGCTGCGCCACCTGCGGGCGCTGGACGCCGCCTACCGGGCGCTGCCGGACTTCGGCTCGTTCGTGGTGCTCGACGGGGACGGCGACCGCGACGAGGTGGCCGTCGCGCTCGATCGCGCGGTGTCGCCGCTGGTCGACCCCCGCTGAGGCGCGGGGAAGGGCCCCCTCTCCACGCCTGAAGCGGGTAACGGGGCCCTTCCTTGCAACCTGTCAGCCGCGACCGCGGCCCTGGAGCCAGCGCAGGATGTCGGCCGGCACGCTGCGGTCCGGCTGCGGAGTGGGGCTCGGGGACGGCCTCGGCTCGGGGCGCTGCGGGTCGCCGGCCAGCTCGCGGCTGGGCGCGGTGAAGTCCAGGACCGGCTTGCCGTCGACCGCGGTCCGGATGGTCCGGGCCACCGCGTCGATCACCTTGGCCTGCACGGCCGAGCCGACCAGGTCGGTGGAGTCGTCCGGGTTGGCGGCGATGCCGGCGACGGCCACCTGCGGGGTGAAGCCGACGAAGGTCTCGGTGGCGTTCTGCTCGGAGCTGCCGGTCTTGCCGGCCACCGGCCGGTCGACGATCCGGTTCACCGCGGTGGCGGTGCCGCCGTTGCACTGCCCGTACGCGGACTGCTGGCCGACCGGGCAGCGGGCGGCGTCGGTGGCGGCCCGGGCCACGTCGGTGTCCAGCACCTTCTTGCAGGAGGGCTGCCCGACGGCGACCTTGTCCCCGTTGGCGGCGGTCACCGAGACCACCGGCTGCGGGGTGCAGTACGTCCCCTCGGCGGCCACGGTGGCGTACGCGTTGGCCAGGTCGAGCGGGGTGGTGGCGGCCACGCCCAGGGTGAACGCGCCCCAGTTCCTCGCGTCGTTCTTCGCGAAGGCGGCGTCGGAGTCGGCGCGGAAGGTGATCCCGAGCCGCTGCGCCATCTCGACCACCTTGTCCTCACCGACCTGCTCGGCCAGCCAGACGAAGTAGGTGTTCACGGAGCGGCCGAAGCCGTCCCACATCATCCGGTAGCCGTCCATCCACTCCGGGTTGGCGTTCGCCGGGCACCACTTGCCGTCGCAGTTGCCCTCGGCGTCGGAGGCGTAGCGGGTGGGCAGCTTCTCCGGGGCGTCGAAGCCGGTGGCGAGCGGCTTGCCGGCCTCCAGCGCGGCCAGCATGGTGAACAGCTTGAAGGTGGAGCCGGCCTGGTACCCGTCGACGCTCGCGCCGCCGGAGATCAGCGGGTTGACGGTGTTCGGGTGGTTGGCCTGCCCGGACGGGTTGTCGGCCAGGCTGTAGTGCCGGTTGACCGCCATCGCGAGCACCCGGCCGGTGCCCGGCTCGATCGCCGCGATCGGCAGCGCCCGCTTGTCGTCGTACCCGTAGACCTTGGTGGCCTGCTCCTGCGCGGTCTGCTGGACCTTCGGGTCGAGGGTGGTGACGACGGAGTAGCCGCCGCGGCGCAGCGCCTGCTCGCGCTCCTCGGCGGTGTTGCCGAAGGCCGGCTGGCCGAGCCACCACTGGCGCAGGTAGTCGCAGAAGAAGCCCCAGTCGTCGTGGCCCTGGGCGGTCGCGGTGCAGCCGTTGGGCTGGGCGGTCGGGCGCAGGGTCAGCTTCTCCGCCTTCGCCGTCGCGGCCTGCTGGGCGGTGATCGCGCCGGTCTCGGCCATCGCGTCGAGCACGTACCCGCGGCGCGCCACGGCCTGCGCCTTGTCCCCGTCGATCGGGCTGTACTCGTCCGGCGACTGGACCAGGCCGGCGAGCAGGGCCGCCTCGCCCAGGGTCAGGTCGGCGGGCGCCTTGCCGAAGTAGCGCTGGCTGGCGGCGGCGACGCCGTACGCGCCGGAGCCGAAGTAGGCGATGTTGAGGTAGCGGTTGAGGATCTCGTCCTTGCTCAGCGACTTCTCCAGCGCGGTCGCGTACCGGATCTCCTGGAGCTTGCGGCCCACGGTCTGCTCGGTGGCGGCCTGCCGCTGCTCGGCGGTGCGGCTGGGGTCGGTCTTGAGCACGTTGCGGACGTACTGCATGGTCAGCGTGGAGCCGCCCTGCTCGGTGCCGCCACCCTTGACGTTGGCGACCAGGGCCCGCGCGATGCCGCGCAGGTCGGCGCCGCCGTGCGAGTAGAAGCGGCGGTCCTCGGCGGCGACGATCGCCTGGCGCATCACCGGGGCGATCTCGGCCAGCGGCACGTCGGTGCGGTTCACGTCGTAGAACGTGGTGATCAGGGTCTTGCCGTCGTTGGCGTAGAGGTAGGAGCGCTGGGGCTGCGCGGGGGTGCGCAGCGCGTCGGGCAGCTCCGCGTACGCGCCCAGGGAGGCCTTGGCGACGAATCCGCCGAGCAGGTTGCCCGGCAGCGCGGCAACCGCGAGGGCGAGCCCGGCGAGGACGCCGGCGAGCAGCACGGTGAAGAGCCGCGACAGCGGCGTCCGGGGAGACGGCATGAACCCCAGGATGACCGCGCCGGGCCGGAGCAGGCCACTCCGCCAGGCAACTGTCAGTTACCTCACGGTCACTTCCCAGCTTCCCGGCGCCCGGTCCCGGGTGCGCCGTCCGGTCTCCGCCCGGATGTCCGGTCCGAGAACGCCCTCAGCTCGGCAGCGGGCCGGTGCCGGGTGGGGCCGGGGTGCTGGCGACGCTGGCGGTGGCCGCGTCGCGGGCGATGGTCTCGGGCACCAGGCGGCCGGAGCGGTAGCCGATGCCGATCCCGGCGACCAGCACGAAGATCGCGCCGAACGTCTGGAGCGAGCCGATCAGCGCGCCGCCGAGGCCGAGCAGCGGGGCGGCGATCATCAGCATGATCCCGTCGCCGTAGGAGAACATGCCGGAGCGGGCCACCGACCAGCCGGTGAGGAACCAGCCGAGGCTGTAGCAGGTCGCCCCGACCAGCACGATCGCGCGGGCGGTGGTGCCGAAGACCGGGGTCTGCTCGGCGAGGCCGGCGAAGGGCAGCATCAGCACCATCCCGCCGATGCTGGCCAGCAGCCCCGCGAGGGCCACCCGGCGGCAGCGGGTGGCGGCGAGCAGGCCGGTGAGCGCCAGCAGGGCGAGCAGGCCGAGCCAGACCGAGGCCACCCAGCCGACCAGGTAGAGCGGCCGGCCGTCGGCCGGGTAGGGGTCGTTGCCGACCCCGCCGTCACTGGCCCAGGCGACCACGCCGTAGAGCACCGCGTACGCGGGCAGCAGCCAGACCGCGGCGCGGGCGAAGCGCCGGACCGACCAGGCCCAACTGGCGTCGGTGGCCGGCACGCCCGGTCCGGGCTCGGAGACGAACGGCAGCACCCCGAACCCACCCCCGGTACGCCGGCTGCCGAGCGGCCCGGCCGGGTCGTGCGCGCCGGGCACCGGGGTGCGGGAGAACAGACTGTTCGCCGGATCCTTCATGCCTCACCTCGCTCGCCTGCGGGCGGGGCCCGGACGCGCCACGGCGCCCCGGCTCCCGCTCGCCACCGGTCCTCAGGACCGATGGTGGCAGGCGCCGGGGCGCCGGATGAGGCTTTCTCGCATTTACCGTCCCGGTCGGGACGGCCCCGGATCAGCCCCGTTCGCGACGGTCCGCCGGGTCCTGGAGCAGGCTCTCCGGGGAGACCGGCTCGGGGGCCGGCAGCCCCTGCGGCGCGGAGCCGCCGGTGGCCTGCGCCTCGGCGACGCGTACCTCGTCGTGGATCTCCTGGGCTGCGGTGGCCGCGGCCCGCGCCGCCTCGGCGGCCTCGCGCTCGACCTCGCCGGCGCTCTTCGCCACCTCCGGCGAGGGCACGTCGCCGACCATGTTGGCCAGCCCGCCGAGCGCGCCGCCCATCCCCTCCAGAGCCCTGGTCAGCTCGGTCGGCACGATCCAGACCTTGTTGGCGGTGCCGTTGGCGATCTGCGGCAGCGCCTGCAGGTACTGGTAGGCGAGCACCTTCTGGCTCGGGTTGGCCTGGTGGATCGCGTCGAAGACGGTACGGATCGCCTTCGCCTGGCCCTCCGCCTGCAGGATCCGGGCCTGCCGGTCACCGTCGGCGCGCAGCACGGCGGCCTGCTTCTCACCCTCGGCGGTGAGGATCTGCGACTGCTTGTGCCCCTCGGCGTTGAGGATCGCGGCGCGCCGGTCCCGCTCGGCGCGCATCTGCTTCTCCATCGAGTCGCGGATGCTCGGCGGCGGCTCGATCGCCTTGATCTCGACCCGGGTGACCTTGATGCCCCACCGGCCGGTGGTCTCGTCCAGCACGCCGGAGAGGTGCCGGTTGATCTCCTCGCGGCTGGTCAGCGCCCGCTCCAGGTCCAGCGAGCCGATCACGTTGCGCAGCGTGGTGACGGTGAGCTGTTCGATGGCCTGGAGGAAGTTGGAGATCTCGTAGGTGGCCCGGACCGAGTCGACCACCTTGAAATAGAGCACCGTGTCGATCGACACGACGAGGTTGTCCGAGGTGATCACCGGCTGCGGCGGGAAGCTGACCACCTGCTCGCGCATGTCGACCTTGGTGCGCACCGCGTCGATGTAGGGCACCAGCAGGTTGAGCCCCGGGTTCAGGGTGCGCTTGTAGCGGCCCAGCCGCTCGACCACGTCCTGCCGCTGCTGCGGAACGATCCGCACCGCCTTGACCAGCGTCACCACGACGATCACCGCGACGGCGATCAACAGGATCGCTGCAAATTCCATACCGCTCACCTTTTCGCTTCGGGCAGTGCGCCCGGGCCGGAAATCTCGTCCTGCCAGACCAGGGCGGTCGCGCCCCGGACCTTTATCACCTGCACCCGCTCACCCTCGGCGTAGCGCTGCGTGGCGTCGTACGACCGGGCGCTCCACAGCTCACCGTCGATCTTGACCAGTCCCCGCTCGGCGTCGACCGGCTCCAGCACCAGCGCCGTCGCCCCCTCGATGGCGTCGACGCCGAACGGCTGCTCGCCGCTCTCCAGCGCCGGGCGGGCGTGGCGCCGGATCACCGGCCGGACCACCGCCACCGAGAGCGCCGAGACCACCGCGAAGACGACCGCCTGCAGCGCCACCGGGGCGCCGAGCGCGGCGGCTCCGGCGGCGGCGAACGCGCCGGCCGCGAACATGATCAGGAAGAGCGTCGTCGTGAAGATCTCGGCGACCGCCAGCAGCACACCCAGTACGACCCACACCACCGCGTCCACCCCACGATCGTGACACGTGGACGCACGTGTCATCGAATTGTCATGATCGGATCGCCTGCGGCCTGTTTCACCACTTGGTGGAGTGGTGAGACAGCGCCCTTCTCGGGCGTCCGCGCCTCACCCCGGGTGGGGTGGGTGCGGTTCCTGCGTCATCGGGGCTGGTTTCGCCCGCGCGTGTGCGTGGGCCAGTGCCTTCCCCTCGGCGGGTGTTGGTGACCGGGCCCCCTGCGGGGAGGTCCCGGACCTGGGCGTGGTGCTGCTCGGCCCAGATGGCGAGGTTGACCGCGGCGTTGTGGTCCCGATCCGCCTGGTAGCCGCACGTCTGGCAGGTGAACATGCGCTGGTGCAGAGGCATCGCCGGGCCGACCGTCCGGCATGCGGAGCAGGTCTTCGTCGACGGGTACCAGCGGTCGACCAGAGCCAGTTGGCCGCCGCGCCACTGCTGCTTGTAGGTCAGCAGGCGGGCCAGCTCGCCCCATGCCGCGTCGGCGACCGCCGCCGCCAGGCGCCGGTTGGCGAGCATGCCGCTGATGGTGAGGGTCTCGATGGCCAGCCGGTCGTGGGTATTGACCAGCCGGTTGCAGACCTGGTGCAGGAAACGGTGCCGGACCGCGGCGGTGTGGGCGTGGTGACGGCCGAGGCGGGCCGCGGCCTTGGCCCGGTTGCGGGAGCCGCGCTGCTTGCGGGTGACATCACGGGCCAGTCGTCGCTGGCGGGCCATTTCGGTGCGGGCGGGCCGTGGCCAGCCGTCGACGCGCAGGACCGGGGTGCCGTCGGCGCGCGCTGCGGCGACGAACGTCGACAACCCCCGATCGACACCCACCCACCCCGCGGAGGTCATCGGCTGGTGGCGGCGGGCGTCATGCAGGTCGGCAGCTTCACAGGTCAGCGAGACCGACCACCGGCCGGCCCGATGGCTGACCGTGGCGGACACGACCTTCGCGCGCCCCTTGGCCAGCATGCGCCGCAGCCGACGGGTGTCCTGCCGCACCTTGAGCACCCCGATGCCGGGAAGCGTTACCGTGCGCGGTGCCTGCTCGCCCACCCGGATGCTCGCCCGACCCGTCGCAGAGGTCCTGTTACGGATCCGGAACGACAGCGGCGCGTGTCTCTTCGACTTGAACCTCGGGAAACCGACCCGGCGCCCCCGCCGACCGCCCGTGCGCGACGCGGTGTACGCGGACAGGCCGCGACCGAGATCAACCACGGCTTCCTCAAAAACCTGCTGACACACCTCGCCCCGCCAGGACAGACCGGTCACCTGCACCGTGACGGTCCCGTCACCGGCGGCGACCATCACCCGGCCTGCCTCACCCGACCGTTTCCACCTGTTGAACGCGTTGATCAGGTCGAATCCCGACCACGGCACCTTCCCGACCGTCTCGCCACGACGCATGCCGTCCACAGCGTCCTTCACCAACCGCAGACACTGGTTGAAGCCGAACCGGGCCGCACCCGCGTGCCGACGCAACATGATCTCCTGCTCGCCGGTCGGGTCCAGACAGAACCGGAACGTGGCGAAACGGGCCACGGCAGCACACCATGCCACCCACCACCGACAAACAACCCACCACCACGCAACCCCATACCCACAACGCCGACCGACGCCTGCCGCCCAGAACCTCCACCACCAGCGGCTCACCTACGAAACACGCCGTAGGCTCAACGGACCGCCCGACGCGACGAGGAGACTCCATGGTCCTGCTGCCCGAGACCGGCCGACGAGTGGACAATCTGGTGGCCCGGGCCCAGGCGGAGGGGCGCGGCCCGTCGGTCGCCCTCGGCGTGGTCCGCGACGGCGACCTCGCCCACCTCGCGGTCGCCGGCGCACACCCGAGCCCGGACGCCGACCTGCAGTACCGGATCGGCTCGATCAGCAAGACCATGACGGCCGTGCTCGTGCTCCAGCAACGCGACGCCGGCCGGCTCGGCCTCGACGACCCCCTCGAGCGGCACCTGCCCGGCACCCCGGTCGGCGCGCTCACCGTCCGGCAGCTGCTCGGGCACGCCGGGGGCCTGCAACGGGAACCGGACGGGCAGTGGTGGGAGCGGGCGGAGGGCGTCGACCTGGCCACCCTGCTCGCCGGGCTGACCCCGGAGAAGATCGCCCACCCGCCGCACCGCGTCTACCACTACTCCAACCTGGCGTACGGGCTGCTCGGCGGGATGCTGGAGCGGCTCACCGGCACCCCCTGGGCCGAGCTGCTGCGCGAGCGGCTGCTGACGCCCCTGGGCATGGACCGCACCACGTACCACCCGAGCGAGCCGTACGCCCGCGGCTACGTGGTGCACCCCTGGCACGACACGCTGCGCGAGGAGCCGCGTACCGACACCCGGGCGATGGCCCCGGCCGGGCAGCTCTGGTCGACCGTCGCCGACCTGGCCCGCTGGGCGGCCTTCCTGGCCGACCCCGACCCGGCCCTGCTCGACCCGGCCACCCTCACCGAGATGTGCGCCCCGGTGGTGATCAGCGACCTGGACTCCTGGACCGGCGGGCACGGCCTCGGCGTGGAGCTCTACCGGGTCGGCGAGCGGGTGTACGTCGGGCACGGCGGCTCGATGCCCGGATACGTCGCCGGCCTGGTGGTGCACCGGCCCAGCCGGACCGCCGTGGTCGACTTCGCCAACTCCTACGGGCTGAGCCGCGGCCACCACGTCGTCGGGCTCGCCCGGGAGGTGCTCACCCTGGTGCTGGACGCCGAGCCGACCCCGCCCGTCCCGTGGCGTCCGGCCGAGGCACCCGCCGCCGACCTGGCCGGACTGACCGGCCGTTGGTGGTGGATGGGCGGCGAGTACGAGTTCCGGGTGGACGCCGACGGCGACCTGGTGGGCGGCCAGCTCGGCCGGCCGACGCTCCGGTTCAGCCCGGAGGGCCCGGACCGCTGGCGGGGCCGCTCCGGCAACCAGGACGGCGAACTGCTCACCGTGATCCGCGACGACGCCGGCCACCCGGTCGCCCTGGACATCGCCACCTTCGTCCTCACCCGCACCCCCGACCAGGAGCCCTGACGCACCCTCCCTCACCCCCGCCGCTCTCGCGCCGCCGATCTTGCACTTTTGGCCCCGACAAAAGCCGCCAATTCCCCGGACGAGAGGCCGGAAGCGCGAGATCGGCGAAGCGCGGCAGCCTCACGGGTGCGCGGGGCGCGCGGGGTGAGGGAGAGCCAGGGGAGGCTACGAACTTGATGACGTGAACGACTCGACCCGCGATCTGTTCAGGTCATCAGGTCCGTAGCACCACAGTGGTCGTCCCCCACGACCACGCGAAACCGACCCACGTAGCCGCACCCCCGACGGGCCGGGGGCGACCGTGCCCGGCGCAGGGATCAAGCCTGACCGCCCGGAGCCGGGCACGGTCGCCACCGGCCCCAACCGCAACCGCTACGAAGAATCGGTGACGAAGTCGATCAACCGCTCCATCGCGTTGATCAGTGGCGTCTCCACGTCGGCGAAACCGTCCACCCGGGACAGGATGCGCCGCCACAGGTCCGCCGGCTCGGCCACCCCGAGCGCGGCGCAGACCCCTTCCTTCCAGGGTTGCCCCGGCGGCACCACCGGCCAGGCCGGGATGCCCACCGCCCGCGGCTTGACCGCCTGCCAGACGTCCACATAGGGGTGCCCCGTGACCAGCACGTGCGGCGAGGTCACGGTGGCCACGATCCGGCTCTCCTTGGAGCCGGGCACCAGGTGGTCGACGAGCACGCCGAGGCGGCGACCCGGACCGGGGGCGAACGCGCGAACCTCGGCGGCGAGCGCGTCGATGCCGTCGAGCGGTTCCACCACCACGCCTTCGATCCGCAGGTCGTCGCCCCAGATCCGCTCGACCAGCGCGGCGTCGTGCACGCCCTCGACCCAGATCCGGCTCGCCTTGGCCACCTGGGCGCGTACCCCGTCCACCGCGATCGAGCCGGAGGCGGTCCGGCGACGCGCGGCGGGCACCGGGGCGCGCGCCGGACGGCGCAGGGTGACCGGCGCGCCGTCGAGCAGGAAGGCGGCGGGCAGCAACGGGAAGTTGCGCCGCCGGCCGTGCCGGTCCTCCAACACGACCGCGCCGGACTCGAAGCCGACCACCGCGCCGCAGAACCCGGACTCCGCGTCCTCGACCACCAGGTCCGGCTCGGCGTCCACCTCGGGGACCACCTTCCGCCGTCGCCAGTCGCCCGCCAGCACGTCACCGTCGTATCGCCCCGCCATGCGATCACGCTAGCCAGCGACCCGGCATGCCGCTCGGCGACGCGCCGCCCGACGGTCCCGCCACGGGCGCAGAACGGGGCGAACGGGGTAGTTGGGGGCAGGTCACGCCGCCGGAGCGGCAGCCGAGACACGGGCGGTGGGCACCACGTACCCTTTCGGCATGTCCTCCCCCGCAGCGGGCGCGGCCGTACTGGCTCCGCGCCGGTCGAGCCGGTTCGTTGCCTGGGTCCGCGCCTGGCGCGCCGGCCTGGTGCCCTTCGACGAGGTCGCCGACGCCATCGCCGGCGACGAGGAGCACCTGGTCGCGGACGCCCCCGGCACCTGGACCGACGTCTCCCTGCGGGAGGCGCTGCCCAGCCTGGCCAAGCTCTCGCCGGACGAGATCCGCCTGGTCCTGCCGGCGCCCGGCGACCCGCGCGGCCTGCCCGGCCCGGGCGACTTCACCGGCGCGGCGCTGCTGGCCGGGGAGGCCGTGGTGGCCAGCGGGCTCGGCCTCGTCCCCGAGGTACGCAGCCACACCTCCGGCTCGGGGATGACCTGGGAGACCGTCCTCTGGCGGGTGCACCCGCTGCCGGCCGACGCGCCGAAGGCGTCGCTGGCCGCGCCCGGCGCGGCCGAGGCGGAGGCCGAGCTGGCCGCCGCGCTCGCCGAGACGACGGCGGCGCTGACCCGGCTCGACGTGGCGCAGTGGCGGCCCGAGTTGGCCGGGGCGCTCGCCGCGCTGCGCCGTCCCGACGGCACCACCGACCTGCCGCCCGGCTTCGACCCGCGCGCCCGCCGGCTCTTCGCCCGCGCCGCCGTGCTGGACCGGGTGCTCGCCCTGGCCGGGGAGAGCGCGCCCGGCGGCGCGGTGAACACCTACGAGGCGCAGCAGCGGGACGCGGCGCTGCGCCCGCTCACCACCGCGTGCCGGCAGGCGCTGGTAGCCGCCTGCAACGCCCCGCTGCGCCCCTGAGCCGGGCCCGGCTCAGATCTCGTCGATCAGGTCGGCGACGGAGTTGACGATCCGCGACGGCCGGTACGGGTAGCGCTCCGCCTCGGTCCGGCTGCTGATGCCGGTGAGCACCAGGATGGTCTCCAGCCCGGCCTCCAGGCCGCAGAGGATGTCGGTGTCCATCCGGTCGCCGATCATCGCGGTGCTCTCCGAGTGCGCCTCGATGGTGTTCAGCGCCGAGCGCATCATCATCGGGTTGGGCTTGCCGACGAAGTACGGCTCCACCCCGGTCGCCTTGGAGATCATCGCGGCGACCGAGCCGGCGGCCGGCAGCGCGCCCTCCACCGACGGGCCGGTCACGTCCGGGTTGGTGCAGATGAACCGGGCCCCGTCGTTGATCAGCCGGACCGCCTTGGTGATCGCCTCGAAGCTGTAGGTGCGGGTCTCCCCCAGCACCACGTAGTCGGGCGCGAAGTCGCTGAGCACGTAGCCGACCGCGTGCAGCGCCGTGGTCAGGCCGGCCTCGCCGATCACGTACGCGGTGCCGCCCGGCCGCTGGTCGTCGAGGAACTTGGCGGTGGCCAGCGCGGACGACCAGATCGCCTCCTCCGGCACGTCCAGCCCCATCCGGACCAGCCGGGCCTGCAGGTCGCGCGGCGTGTAGATGGAGTTGTTGGTCAGCACCAGGAAGGGCTTGCCGGAGGCGCGCAGCTTCTGCACGAACTCGGGGGCTCCGGGCACCGGCTGGCCCTCGTGCACCAGCACGCCGTCCATGTCGGTGAGCCAGCTCTGCACGGGCTTGCGGTCATGCATCTGTCGTCCCCAGGGGGTGTCGGAGTCGGTCGGGGTCAGGGACGGCGGGCCGGGGGCACGCAGCACGGGGTCGGGCAGGTGTCCCACATGGGCAGCTCGCCGAGCCGGCGCCGCAGCCGCTCGCCGCCGGGGGTGGTGCGCTCCTGGACCAGCTCGCGGACCATCGTCACGAACCGCGGGTCGGTGCCCGGCGTGCCGGCCCGGACGAAGTCCAGGCCGAGCTGCTTGGCCGTGTCGAGGGCCTCGGTGTCCAGGTCCCAGACCACCTCGAGGTGGTCGGAGACGAACCCGATCGGGCTCACCACGACACTCGTCACACCCTGCCCGGCGAGGGTGGTCAGGTGGTCGTTGATGTCCGGCTCCAGCCACGGCACCTGCGGCGGCCCGGAGCGGCTCTGCCACACCAGGTCGTACGGTAGGTCGGGCGCGGCGGCGGCGTGCACCAGCCGGGCGGTCTCCGCCATCTGGGCGGTGTACCGGCCGCCCTGCGGGCCGGCGGTGGCGGCCGCCGACTGGGGGATCGAGTGCGCGGTGAAGACCAGCCGGGTGCTGTCCCGCTTCGCCGGGTCGAGCTGGGCGAGCGCGGTGCGCACCGCGTCGGTGTGCGGCTCGACGAAGCCCGGGTGGTCCCAGAACTGGCGCAGCTTCTCGATCACCGGGGCGTCGGGGCCGACCGCGGCCCGGGCGGCGGCGATGTCCTCCTGGTACTGCCGGCAGGAGGAGTAGCCGCCGTACGCGCTGGTGACGAAGGCCAGCGCCCGGGTGATTCCGTCGTCGCGCATCCGCGCCACGGTGTCGGCGAGCATCGGGTCCCAGTTCCGGTTGCCCCAGTAGACCGGCAGGTCGACGCCGTTCGCGGCGAAGTCCGCGCGGATCGCGGCGAGCAGCTCGCGGCACTGCTGGTTGATCGGGGAGACCCCGCCGAAGTGCAGGTAGTGCTCGGCGACCTCGGCGAGCCGCTCGGGCGGGACACCCCGCCCCCGGGTCACGTTCTGCAGGAAGGGCAGCACGTCCTCGGGCCGCTCCGGCCCGCCGAAGGAGACCAGCACCAACGCGTCGTACACCATGGGGTCCATTCTTCCCCGCCGCAGCCGGCGGGCATGCCGCGCCCCCTGGTCGCGAACGGTGATCGGGCCCACTGCCGCGCCCGGGGCGTCGGCGGTGGGCCCGTCGGAGGTGCCGTTCAGGCGCCGATGGCGTGGTAGCCGCCGTCGACGTGCACGATCTCGCCGGTGGTGGCCGGGAACCAGTCGGAGAGCAGCGCCAGGCAGGCCCGGGCGGCCGGCTCCTGGTCGGTGAGGCTCCAGCCCAGCGGGGCCCGCTCGGTCCAGGCGTCCTCGAACTGCTCGAAGCCGGGGATCGACTTGGCCGCGATGGTGCGCAGCGGGCCGGCCGCGACCAGGTTGCTGCGGATGCCCTGCTTGCCCAGGTGCAGCGCGAGGTAGCGGGAGGCGGACTCCAGACCGGCCTTGGCCACGCCCATCCAGTCGTAGACCGGCCAGGCCTTGGTGGCGTCGAAGGTGAGCCCGACCACCGCGCCGCCCGCCGACATCAGCGGCAGCGCCGCCATGGCCAGCGACTTGTAGGAGTACGTGGAGACCTGCAACGCCGTCGCCACGTCCTCCCACGGCGCGTCGAGAAAGCCGCCACCGAGGCAGCTCTGCGGGGCGAAGCCGATCGAGTGCACCACGCCGTCGAGGCCGTCGACGTGCTCGCGCACCTTGTCGGCCAGCCCGGCGAGCTGCTCGGGGCTGGTCACGTCCAGCTCGATCACCGGGGCCGGCTCGGGCAGCCGCTTGGCGATCCGCTCGACCAGGGAGAGCCGGCCGTAGCCGGTGAGCACGACCTGGGCGCCGTTCTGCTGGGCGAGCTTCGCCACCGAGAAGGCGATCGAGGCGTCGGTGATGACGCCGGTCACCAGCAGTCGCTTGCCGGCGAGCAGTCCTGACATCGAGTTCCTCCGTACGTTTCTCAGTGACCCATGCCCAGGCCGCCGTCGACCGGGATCACGGCGCCGGAGATGTACCCGGCGGACTCCGAGGCGAGCCAGGTGACCACGCCCGCGACCTCTTCCGGCTGCGCGAACCGGCCGGCCGGGATGGCCTTGCGGTACTCGCTCTGGCGCTCCTCGGGCAGCGCGGCCGTCATGTCGGTCTCGATGAAGCCGGGCGCCACCACGTTCGCGGTGATGTTGCGGCTGCCCAGCTCGCGGGTGATCGAGCGGGCCACCCCGACCAGGCCGGCCTTGCTGGCCGCGTAGTTGACCTGGCCCGCGCCGCCGTACAGGCCGACCACCGAGGAGATGAAGATGATCCGGCCCCACTTGCCCCGCAGCATCTTGGTCGAGGCCCGCTTGGCGACCCGGAAGGAGCCGGTGAGGTTGGTGTCGAGGACCCGGGTGAACTGCTCGTCGGACATCCGCATGATGAGCGTGTCGTCGGTGATGCCGGCGTTCGCGACCAGCACCTCGACCGGGCCCAGCTCCGCCTCGATCGCGCTGAACGCGGCGTCGACGGAGGCGGCGTCGGTGACGTCACACTTCACGCCGAAGAGCCCCTCGGGCGCGTCGCCGCTGCGGTGGGTCACCGCCACCCGGTCACCCTGCTTGGCGAAGGCCTGCGCGATGGCCAGGCCGATCCCCCGGTTCCCGCCGGTCACCAGCACGGTACGGGCCACGGTTCCCCCTGAAGCTCAGCTGATCTCTCGGTCGCTGGCGAGCCTAGGGGTTACCGGCAGGTAAGCGCTAACCCCGGGCCTGCGTGGTGGCCCTGTCGGCCGGAGGCCCGGGGGCCGGTCGGCCGAGTGCGTGCGGCGCGCCGCGCCGGTGTACGATGATCGCGTTCGCGGGCGTGGACCGCCCGCCACCGGACCCCGCCGACCGCAGGAGGTGATCGCTGTGCGAGATAGCGATCCTCCCAGTCGTGGCCGGGCCGATCGTCAGCCCCGCTGAGCCACGACTCAGTCGGCGCGGCTGACCCCGCTCCCCGCCCGGGCACACCACCCGTCCCTCGGCCACCTGCCGGGGCACCAGTGGCGCGCGGCCCGGAGCACCCGGTCACGACTTCGTGTGCGTTCATCCTGAGCCACTCCCGCGGTCCGCCCTGCCCGGACCGTCCGTCGCCACGGAGCTGTCCCATGAGCCGTTACGTCGCCCCGCTGGGCTTCACCCTCGCCGCCGTCTGGGTGGCCGTCCTCTTCGTCCTGGCCGGCGGCGGTCACTGACCGCTGCGCCGACCCGGCGCCACCGACCGCTACGCCGACCCGGCGCCATCGACCACTGCGCCGACCCGGCGCCATCGACCGCTACGCCGGCCGACCGTCGGTGACCGCGTCGGCCGGCGCGCCTCAGATCAGGCGGGACGACCAGAGCAGGCTCGCCGCACCCGCGCAGAGCGCCAGCAGCAGCGCGATCCCCGCGTACCACTGGGTGATCTCCCGGGGTTCGGTCCGGAACCCGATCGAGCTGCCCATGTCCTGGTAGACCTGCTTCAGCTCGCTCACCGACGCGGCCTCGTAGAAGTAGCCCTGGGTGGTCTCGGCGAGCTGGGACAACGCCATCCGGTCCACCGGCACCCGCTGGAGCTGACCGCTGATGTCCACCTGCCCCGAGTCGGTGCCGAACGCGATGGTGGAGACCGGCACGTTGGCCGCCTGCGCCGCCGCGGCCGCCTCCTCCACCGACCGCCCCGCCGTCCGGTAGCCGTCGGAGAGCAGCACGATCCGGGCCGGCGGGATGCCCGCCGCGCCGTCGGCCGGCACCGAGCGGATCGCCTCCAGGCAGGTGAAGACCGCCTCGCCGGTGGCGGTCGCCTCGGCCAGCACCAGCCCGTCGATGGCGGTGGTCACCGCCGCCCGGTCCTTGGTCGGCGACA
The DNA here is from genome assembly GCF_900089595.1 of Micromonospora auratinigra. Classification (GTDB taxonomy): domain Bacteria; phylum Actinomycetota; class Actinomycetes; order Mycobacteriales; family Micromonosporaceae; genus Micromonospora; species Micromonospora auratinigra. Next base: position 2,872,394 of record NZ_LT594323.1, read on the forward strand.
CCAGCACGTTCGCCGACTTGGCGAACGAGACCAGGCCGAGGTTGTAGCTCTCCGGCAGCTCCCCGACGAACTGCTTGGCCGCCTCCTGCGCCGCTTCCAGCCGGTTCGGCGCGACGTCGTCGGCCTGCATGGACAGCGACACGTCGATGGCCAGCATCACCGTCGCCCGCTCCAGCGGCTCCTTGGTGTCCATCGCCGGCCGGGCCATCGCGGTGGCCAGCACCAGCAGGCAGAGCAGGAACGCGGTGGCCGCGACGTGCCGGCGCCAGCCCAACCCCTTCGGGGCGAGGGTACGCAGCAGGTCCACGTTGGTGAAGCGCAGCGCGTACGCCCGACGGTGCAACTGCCGCCAGACGTACGCGGCGGCCAGCGCGAGCACCGGCAGCACGGCCAGCAGCCACCACGGTTGCAGAAAACGGATCATCGGGTCGTCCCTCGGGTACGTGCGTGTCGCTGCGCGGCGACGAACCGCACCATGTCCAGCAGCCAGTCTCGGTCGGTACGCAGTCTCAGGTGGGCCGCGCCGGCGGCGCGCAGCTCGGTGGCGACCGCCGCCCGCTGGGCGGCCGCCGCGTCGGCGTACCGGCGGCGCAGCCGGGGATCGGCGGTCTGCACCTCGTGCAGCTCCCCCGTCTCCGGGTCGACCACCGGCAGCACCCCCACGTCGGGCAGCTCCAGCTCGCGCGGGTCGACCACCTCGATCGCCAGCACGTCGTGGCGGACCCGCAGCTTGCGCAGCGGCCGCCCCCACTGCGGCGGCGGCGCGAGGAAGTCGGAGATGACCACCGCCACCCCGCGCCGGCGCGGCGGCCGGTTCAGCATGTCGACCAGCGCGCCCAGGTCGCTGCGGCCGGGGCGGATCTCGGTGCCGGCGATCGTCCGCAGCAGCCCCTGCGCCTCCTTGCGCCCGGCCCGGGCGGGCAGCCGGACCAGGGTCCCCGGCCCGGCCGGCGGCGGGGTCCCGCGCCAGCCGGCACGCGCCGCCCCGGGCGCGCCGGTGCCGACCACCGCGCCGATCCGGTTGCCGCCCCGGACCGTCAGGTGCACCAGCGCGGCCGCCGCGGCGACCACCACGTCGCGCTTGAGCCACTGCCCGGTGCCGAAGTCCAGGCTCGCCGAGAGGTCCACCGCCAGCCAGGTCTCCAGCTCGCGGTCGGCCACCGTCCGCCGCACGTGCGGCATCGTCGTGCGCGCGGTGACCGGCCAGTCCATCCGGCGTACGTCGTCACCGGGTCGGTACTCGCGCGACTCCCCCGCCTCGCTGCCCGGGCCGGGCAGCAGGCCGGCGTAGTCGCCCTGGAGCAGCCCGTCGAGTTTGCGGGTGACCAGGAGCTGCAACCGCGAGAGCACCGCGCCGGAACGGTCCCCGGAGGCGGGCAGCCGGCCGGGTGGGGTCACGGCCGCTGCCCGGGCCAGCCGGCGGCGTGCGGGGCGGCCGGTGGCGGCGGGGTGGCGTGCTGCCGGGGCGCGACCGCCGGCAGCGGGATGGTCGACATCACCCGGTGCACCACGTGGTCGGCCGGTACGTCGTCGGCCAGCGCGTCGTAGCTGAGCACCAGCCGGTGCCGCAGGATGTCCGGGGCGATGTCCTGCACGTCCTGCGGCAGCGCGTAGTCGCGGCCGCGCAGCAGGGCCAGCGCCCGGGTGGCCCGGACCAGGCCGAGCGAGGCGCGCGGGCTCGCCCCGTACTGGATCAGGTGGGCCACGTCGGGCATGCCGTGCTCGGCGGGGGCCCGGGTGGCGAGCACCAGCCGGACCGCGTAGTCGACCAGCGCGTTGTGCACGAAGACCTGGTCGGCCTTGCGTTGCAGGGCGATCAGGTCGGCGGTGTCGAAGACCCGGGCGGGTTCCGGCGGGGCGACGCCCATCCGGTAGACGATCTCCCGCTCCTCGGCGTCGGTCGGGTAACCCACCACGATCTTCATCAGGAAGCGGTCCCGCTGCGCCTCGGGCAGCGGATAGACGCCCTCCTGCTCGATCGGGTTCTGGGTGGCCATCACCAGGAACGGGTCGGGCACCCGGTGGCTCTCGCCGCCGATCGACACCTGGCGCTCGCTCATCACCTCCAGCAGCGCCGACTGCACCTTGGCCGGGGCCCGGTTGATCTCGTCGGCGAGCAGGAAGTTGGCGAACACCGGGCCCAACTCGACGTCGAACTTCTCGCTGGACTGCCGGTAGATGCGGGTGCCCATGATGTCGGCCGGGACCAGGTCCGGGGTGAACTGCACCCGGGCGAACGAGCCGCCGACGACCTTGGCCAGCGTCTCCACCGCCAGGGTCTTGGCCACCCCGGGCACCCCCTCCAGGAGGCAGTGGCCCCGGGCGAGCAGGGCCACGAACATCCGCTCGACCATCCGGTCCTGGCCGACGATCACCCGCTTGATCTCGAACAGCGCCCGCTCGAGCAGGCCGGCGTCCTGCGCCGGAGTGGTCGCGGCCGGGGCCGGCGCCTCCGGCGCGGCCTCGTTCGGGGTCGGGGCGTCGGGTGTGGTCGGCTGGGCCACCGGTCCTCCACAGCTTGGTCGTCGTCGCGGTGCGGTGCGTACCAAGACTGTCATGCCTCGCTGTGAGCCGAGGGCGGGAGAGGGGCGATTTTCGCCGCGCCGTGACGCCCCACGGAAAACGCTGAACACGGGTGGACAACAAGGGGTCCGGCGAGTGTACGATTCACCCCGTCGCCGGGCGGCTCCCCCCGTGGCCGCCCGGCGCTAAACTTCCCGGCGCGCGATCTAGACTCGCCCCGGTGACCTTCTCCAGTCCCGCCGACGAGGCGCTGATCTGCTCGGCGCGCGGGTGCCGCGCCCCCGCCGTCTGGGAACTGCGCTGGAACAATCCCCGCCTGCACCAGGCCGACCGGCGCAAGACCTGGCTGGCCTGCGCCGAGCACCGCGAGTCGCTGGGCGCGTTCCTCGACGCACGCGGCTTCCTGCGCGAGGTGGTCGGGCTCCCCGGATCGCCTACGCTCGAAGCGTGAGCGAGCAGAGCGAGCGCAGCGGAGCGCCCGGTGAACGGTGACCACCCCGGCGGCCCGCCCCCCGCCCCGGCCGGCCCGCTGGAGCCCTGGCCGGACACCGTGCGCTGGCAGCCGATCTCCCACGACCTGATCTGGGTGGAGCTGATCCGGCTGGGCGTGCTGCTCGCCGTCGCCCTGGTGGCGCTGGGCCTCGGCTGGGCGGTCACCGGGTACGGGCTCTTCGGCGCGGCCCTCGGGCTGGTCCTGCTGCTGGCCGGCTGGCGCACGGTCACCATCGTCCGGGCGGTACGCGCCTGGGGCTACGCCGAACGCGAGCACGACCTGCTGGTCCGGCACGGGCTGCTGGTCCGGCGGTTGTCCATCGTCCCGTACTCGCGGATGCAGTTCGTGGACGTCTCGGCGGGTCCGCTGGAGCGGGCCTTCGACCTGGCCACCGTGCAGCTGCACACCGCCGCGGCGGCCAGCGACGCCCGGGTGCCCGGCCTGCGGCCGACCGAGGCGTCCCGGCTGCGGGACCGGTTGACCGCGCTGGGCGAGGACCGGGCGGAGGGCCTGTGAGCCAGGGCGCGGCCTCGCCCGAGCCCGGCAGCCCACCGCCGCACCCGCCCGCCGGGCCCGGCGGCGCGCCTCCCCCGCCGCCGCCCGTCGCGCACCCGGCCGTCCACCGGCCCGACGGGCCCGGCGACGCTGCCCCGCACCCGCCGACCTGGCCCGGCAGCGCTGTCCCGCACCCTTTCGGCGGCCCCGGCCACGCCCCGCCGCTGTCGGCCACCTGGCCCGGCACCGCCGCCGCGGATCCGACCGGCGGGCCCGGGGAGGCGCAGCCGGCGCCGGCCGGGGAGGAGCCACGGCGACGCCTGCACCCGCTGAGCCCGGCGCTGCACGGGGCGAAGTCGCTGGTGGTGGTGATCGCCGGGCTCTCCTGGTCGACGCTGTCCCGGGTCGGGTTCGGGTGGTTCGCCGTGCTGGTCGCGGTCTTCGTGCTCGGCGCGACCGTGCTCTCCGTGATCAGCTGGTGGAACACCGGCTACCACGTGGTGGGGCGGGAACTGCGGGTGCACGAGGGGCTGCTCTGGCGGCGAACCCGGGCGATCCCGCTGGAGCGGTTGCAGGCCGTGGAGGTGGTCCGGCCGCTGCTGGCACAGCTCACCGGGCTGGCCGAGCTGCGCCTGGAGGTGGTCGGCGGGGGCAAGACCGAGGCGCCCCTGGCGTACCTGGGGGTGGCCGAGGCCACCGCGCTGCGCGGGCGGCTGCTCGCCGTGGCCGGCCACCCGCCGGCGGCGACCGCGCCCGCCGCGGCCGGCCCGGCACCCGTACCGCTGCCGGTGGAGCACCGGCTGCACACCGTCCGCAACCAGGACCTGCTGGTCAGCCAACTGCTCACCCCGCAGGCGTTCCTGCTGCCGTTCGGCCTGGCCTTCGTGGTCGCCCAGTTCCTCTCCGAGGGTTCCTGGTCGTTCATCGCGGTGGCCAGCACGCTCACCGCGATGGCCGGCGTGCTGCTGCAACCGGTGCGCCGGGTGCTCGACGACTGGGGCTTCCGGCTGGACCGCGACGCCGACCGGCTCCGGGTACGCAATGGGCTGCTGGAGACCCGGGTACAGACCGTGCCGCTGCACCGGGTGCAGACCGTCGGGGTGACCTGGCCGCTGCTCTGGCGGACGAAGGGCTGGCTGCGGCTGCGACTGGAGGTGGCCGGCTACTCGGCCGCCGAGCCGGACGACCGGAACCGCCCGGACCGGCTGCTGCCGGTCGGTGACGCCGGCACCGGCGCGCTGGTCGTGGCGGCGGTGCTGCCCGGCGTACGGCTGGACGCGCTGCCCTGGACGCCGCCGCCGCCACGGGCCCGGTGGCTGCGCCCGCTGTCCCGGGCGGCGGTCGGCGCCGGCCTCGACGCGGAGGTCTTCGTGGCCCGCTCCGGACTGCTCACCCGCCGGCTGACGCTGGTGCCGTACGCGCGGATCCAGAGCGTACGGGTGACCCAGGGCCCCGCTCAGCGGCGGCTGCGCCTGGCCACCGTGCACGCGGACACGGCCGGCGGCTCCGGGGCGGTCGCCCTGGACCGCGACGTCGCCGAGGCCTGGCGCCTGGCCGCCGAGCTGACCGCCCGCGCCGAACTCGCCCGCCGCCGCTGACCCGGCCCGGCCCCTCTCGGCGCGCTCAGCGGTCGGCGGGGACGGCCGTCGGGGTGGCGGTCGGGTCCGGCGCGGCGGCCTCGGGGACGGCTTCGGGCGGGGAGGTGGCGGTACGGGCGCGGCGGGCCGCCCACCAGCGCTCGGCCAGGCCGACCACCAGGAAGGTCAGTCCGACGTACGCCCAGCCGACCAGCACGTCGATCAGGTAGTGCTCGCCGCTGTAGATCAGCGTGAAGGTCATCGCCAGCGGATACGCCAGCAGCAGCGGCCACCACCGCCGGCGCACCGAGCCGAGGAAGAAGAGCACCACGAAGAGGGCGAACGCGGTGTGCAGGGACGGCATCGCGGCCACCGGGTTGGAGGCGATCTGTCCGGCGTTGAGCAGGTTGCCGGCACCGTGCATGCCCATCGCCTTCCAGCCCCGGGTGGAGATCCGGGCGACCTCGGTGAGCAGGCCGTTCTGCGCCGCCCACCAGGGCGGGGCGGCCGGGTAGAGGAAGTAGGTGACCAGGCCGGCGGCGCACAGGAAACCCCAGCGCCGCATGTACGCGCCCCAGCGCTCCCGGTTGCGCATCCAGAGCACGGCGGCGGCGGCCAGCGTCGCCACGAAGTGCGAGAAGTAGACCCAGCTGACCGCCACGTCCCACCAGTGCACCCGGTCGGGGTCGTAGAGGTGCTGCTGGAGCCAGACGGTGGGCACCTGTCCGCCGGTGGCCCAGCCGAGCAGGAACCGGTCGGCGACGATCAGCTCCATGGCGTGCGGCGTCGCGCCGTTGTCGGCGAACCCCCGGGACAGGTTGTACGCGGCCAGCAGCAGCACCACCGGAATCCAGTCCCGCGCGAAGCGCAGGTGGCTGCGCCACGGGCGCGCCGAGTTCCAGGCGACGGTGCCGGCCCAGATCCACAGGAAGGCGTACGCCGGGTCGGTGGGCAGACCGATGGCGAGCCAGGCGCCCACGAAGGCGACGCCCCAGATCGTCATCGCCACCACCCGACGGCGTCCGCCGTCGGCTGCGTCGGTGGCTCCGGTCGGGGCGGGGGGCTGGGGGTCTGTCACGGCGGCCATCGCGGTCAAGGTTAACGGCGGGCGACGGATCGGCCGACGGCGACCACCCGCAGGGCCGGCCGGCGTACCCCCGCCCGTGCCCCCACCGCCGCGCTGCCTCGCAACTCCACCGGGTCAGGGAGCAGGCCGTAGGCTCGGGGGCATGCAGGAGCAGCCGGAGCCGGCCCTGACGCCGGGCCTGTCCGCCCACGTCGAGCTGATCGTGACCGACGCCGACACCGCGCAGGCGGTGGGTTCCGGCGACGTGCCGGTGCTCGGCACGCCCCGGGTGCTCGCCCTCGCCGAGGCGGCGACCGTGGCGGCCACCGCCACCCGGCTGCCGCCGGGGTCGACGACGGTCGGGTCCCGGGTCGAGCTGGAGCACCGGGCCGCCACCCCGGTCGGCCGGACCGTGGTGGCCCGGGCCCGGCTGGCCGAGGTCGACGGCCGGCGGCTGCTGTTCACGGTGACCGTGACCGAGGGCGACGAGACGGTCGCCGAGGGACGGGTCGAGCGGGTGCTGGTCGACCGGCAGCGCTTCGTCGACCGGGCGCTGGGCGGCCGGCCGGGCGGCGTACCGGCGCGGGCGTCATGACCGGCCGCTTCGTCGAGGTCGCCGACCGCGTGCACGTGCTGCGCGACCCGCTGCTGCAGGTGAACGTGACGCTGGTGGTCGGCGACGGCGGGGCGCTGCTGGTGGACACCCTCTCCACCGCCGGGCAGGCCCGGGAGCTGGCGGAGGCGGCCCGGCGGGTCACTCCGCACCCGTGGACCATCGTCAACACCCACCACCACTTCGACCACTGCTTCGGCAACGCCACGCTGGCCGCCGACCCACCCCGACCGGTGTACGCGCACGCGCTGGCCGTCGCCGCGCTGCGCGACCGCCCGGACGAGCTGCGCCGGGCGGCGTACGAGGAGATGCGCGACGAGCAGCCGGAGCTGGCCGCCGAGCTGGCCGGCACCGAACTGCTCGCCCCCACCCACCCGGTACGCGCCGAAGCGGTGCTGGACGTCGGCGGGCGGCGCGTGGTGCTGCGCCATCCCGGTCACGGGCACACCGACGCCGACCTCGTGGTGCACGTGCCGGACGCGGACGTGCTGGTGGCCGGCGACCTGGTGGAGCAGAGCGGACCGCCGGCCTTCGAGGAGTCGTACCCGTTGCAGTGGCCGGACGCGCTGGCCGAGTTGCTGCGGCTCACCACACCCGGCACGGTGGTGGTGCCGGGACACGGCACGCCGGTGGACGCGGAGTTCGTCCGCGCCCAGCACGCCCAACTGGTCGAGCAGGCCTGGCTGATCCGGGCCGGCCACACCGGCAGCGCGCCGCCCGAGCGCGTCGCCGCGGAGTCCCCCTTCGGCGCCCGCCCCGGCCTGACCGCCGCCCGCCGCGGCTACGCCGAACTCGACGGCACCCCCTAACCCCCTCCCGCCCCCTCCCGCCCCTCTCCGCCGCAGCCCGCGATCTTGCGGTTTCTGCCCCGACGAAAGCGACGAAAGCCCCGAGGAGAGGGCACAAACTGCAAGATCGCGGGGGTACGGCCCGGCACGGGGTGGGGTCAGGGGTGGCGGAGGGTGTGCAGGAGGCGGTCGAGGGCGGGGACGGCAGCGGCGAGGGTGGCGCGGTCGGCGGGGGGCAGCGCGGTCAGGGCCTCGGTGAGCAGGGCGGTGCGGTGCCGTTCGTGCTCGGCCATCCGGGCGCGGGCGGCGTCGGTGATCCGCAGCCGGATCACCCGGCGGTCGGCGGGGTCACGTTCCCGGTCGAGCAGGCCGGCGTCGACCAGATCGCGGACCAGGGTGCTGACGGTGTTCGGGGCGGTGCCGAGCCGGCGGGCCGCCTCCTTGCCGCTGATCGCCGGCTCGGCGCGGACCAGCAGCAACAGCTCCACCTGGGCCTCGGGCAGGACCTCGCGGCGGGCGCGGGCGCCGGCGGTGCGGCGGAGCAGCCGGTGCAGTTCCCCCAGCACCGCCCCGAGCCGGGCGGTGGCCTCGTCGGTCGGCACCGGGTCACCTTCTTCACATCGCAACAGTTCTGAGTACAGAGCTAAGGTTATCGGAGATCACCACCTCCGGAGGGACCTGCTCGTGAGCCGCAGCGCGCCGACGACCGTGCGCCCGACCGTCGCCGCGCCGACCCCGCGGGCCGGTGGGGTCACCCTGCTGGTGCTGCTCGGCACGCTGACCGCCATCGGCCCGCTCTCGCTGGACATGTACCTGCCGGCGTTCCCGGCGATGACCCGGGAGCTGGGCGCCGACCAGGCCCAGATCCAGCTCTCGCTGACCACCTGCCTGGTCGGGCTCGCCCTGGGTCAGCTCGTCACCGGTCCACTCAGCGACCGCTGGGGCCGACGCCGCCCGGTGCTGGTCGGCGTCGTCGGGTACGCCCTGCTGGCACTGGTCTGCGCGGTCGCGCCGAACGCTCCCGCGCTGGCCGCCGCCCGCTTCGCCCAGGGCCTGGCCGGCGGGATGGGGGTGGTGGTCGCCCGCGCGGTGGTCCGCGACCTCTACTCGGGTCGGGCCGCGGCGAAGTACTTCTCCCGGCTCACCCTGGTCTTCGGCGTCGCGCCGGTGGCCGCGCCGAGCGTGGGCAGCCTGGTGCTGAAGGTCGGCTCCTGGCGGGCGGTCTTTTTGACCCTGGCCGTGATCGGCGCGCTGCTCGCCGTCGCGGTCGCCCTGCGCCTGCCCGAGACCCTGCCGGTCGAGCGGCGCAGCACCGGGGGTCTGGCCGCCACCGCCCGGACCATGCGGTCGCTGCTGGCCGACCGGGTCTACCTCGGGTACGCGTTGACCCAGGGCTTCGCGTTCGCCGGGCTCTTCGCGTACATCTCCGGGTCGTCGTTCGTGTTCCAGGACGTCTTCGGGGTGTCGGCGACGGCGTTCAGCCTGATCTTCGGGCTCAACGCGCTCGCTCTGGTGGCGATGGGCCAGGCCAACGCCCGGCTGCTCGACCGCGCCGGACCGCGCCGGCTGCTGGTCACCACCCTGCTGGTCAGCGCCGTCGCGGCGGCCGGCGTGCTGAGCGGGGCGCTCGCCGGCAGCGTGGCGCTGGTCGCGGTCACCCTCTTCGTCTTCGTCGGTTCGCTGGGCATGGTGATGCCGAACAGCACGGCGCTGGCCCTGGACGCGCACGCCCGGCACGCCGGCACCGCCGCCGCGCTGATGGGTGGGGTGCAGTCGGTGGTCGGCGCGCTGGCCGCGCCCCTGGTCGGGCTCGGCGGCGCGGGCAGCGCCGTGCCGATGGCGGTGGTCCTGGCCGGCGCCGCAGCCCTCTCGCTGACCGCCGTCCTGACCCTCACCCGCCCCCGCCGCCCCGCGCCGACGCCGTAACGACAGGCCGCGCCCCTCCCCGAAGCCGCACTTTCCCGGAAAGTGCGGCCCAGGCCCGCCGGGAGACAGCCCCTTCGGGGGACGGCGGGGACGGTCGGTGTCAGGCGGGGAAACGGGCGGCGACGGCGGCGCGGGTGGGCATCGCGGTGGCGCCGCCCGGGGACTCGCAGACCAGGCCGGCCACCCGCAGGGCGTAGGCCACCCGCTCCGGCCAGCCCGCCGGGTCCACCGGCTCCCCGGCGGCGAGCAGGTCGGCGATCAGCGCGCCCATCACCGAGTCGCCCGCGCCGGTGGCGTCCACCGCGTCGACCTTCGGCGCGGGGACGCGGACCACGTCGTCACCGGCGGCGACCAGCGCGCCGTCCGCGCCGAGGGTCACCACCACCGTCCCCGCGCCCAGCTCCCGCAGGTACGCGGCGACCCCCTCGACCGGTTCCTGCGGCCAGAGCTCCCGGGCGTCGGCGGCGCTCAGCTTCACCAGGTGCGCGCTCGCGGCGAACTCGGTGACCACCTCGCGCAACCCGTCGCGGGCAGCCGGGCCGGACAGCAGGCTGGGCCGGACGTTCGGGTCGAAGACCCGCAGCGCCCCGGCGATCGACCAGGCCCGCCGGGCGGCGGCCAGCACCGCCGGGTCGAGCAGCACGATCGAGCCGCAGTAGAGCACCTGTGCGCCCTCGACCAGCGCCACGTCCAGGTCGTCGGCGGTGAGCAGGGCGTACGAGCGGGGCTCGCCGTAGAAGCGGAAGTCCGGTTCGGGGCCGGCGAAGGTGGCCACCGCCAGGGCCGTCGGGGCCGGTACGGTCACCGCCCCGGCCAGCCCGACGCCGGCGGCGGCGAGGAAGGCCCGGATCCGTCGGGCGAGGGTGTCGTCGCCGAGCGAGCCGACGAACTGGACGTCGCCGCCGAGCCGGGCCACCGCCACCGCCACGTTCAGCGGCCCACCGCCGACCGCCTGCCGGTAGACGGGCTGCCCGTCGTGCTCGGCGTCGAGCAGGTCGACCAGTGCCTCACCGAGCACCACCGCGTATCCCATTGCTGGCCCTCCGTCCGTCGTACCTAGATCCTGTCGCAGTTGCCGGCGCGGCGCGACGGGACCCGGGCATTGATCGACGCCTATTGCATCCGGTTGCCGGACGTGGTGGGATGGCGCTTGCCGGAGGGGCGCGGGGGCTGCCGCGCCCGCCGGCCACCGGGGGCGAGCCGACGCGAGGGCACACCGGTCCGTGGCACGGACCGCCGGCGGTGCGCGCGCATCCGCGCACCGCGATCGTCGCATCCGCTCTCGCAGCGGGGCGGGCCGACGCGCGCCGCGCCCCGCGAGTCAGGAGAATCCCGTGCACCGATCCCGTACGGCCGCGTTGCTCACCGCGGCCGCCACCCTGGCCATGGGCGCCGTCGCCCTGGTCGTCGGCTCCGACCCGGCCGCCGCCCACGGCGCGGCGATGACCCCGGGCGCCCGGACCTACCTGTGCTGGAAGGACGGCCTCACCGCGACCGGTGAGATCAAGCCCAACAATCCCGCTTGCGCGGCGGCGGTCGCCGAGAACGGGGCGAACTCGCTCTACAACTGGTTCAGCGTGCTGCGCTCGGACGCCGGCGGCCGGACCGTCGGCTACATCCCGGACGGCAAGCTGTGCAGCGGCGGCAACCCCAACTTCAGCGGGTACGACGCGGCCCGCACCGACTGGCCGGTCACCCACCTGACCGCCGGCAGGACGATGGAGTTCCGGTACAGCAACTGGGCCCACCACCCCGGCACCTTCTACTTCTACGTGACCAAGGACAGCTGGAGCCCGACCCGGCCGCTGGCCTGGAGCGACCTGGAGGAGCAGCCGTTCCTCCAGGTCACCAACCCGCCGTCGCTCGGCTCGCCGGGCACCAACGACGGGCACTACTACTTCAACGGCACGCTGCCCGCCAACAAGAGCGGCCGGCACATCATCTACTCCCGCTGGGTCCGCTCGGACAGCCAGGAGAACTTCTTCGGCTGCTCGGACGTGACCTTCGACGGCGGCAACGGCGAGGTGACCGGGATCGGGCCGGGCGGCACGCCGGCCCCCACCACGCCCGCGCCGACCCCCACCACGCCCACCCCGACGCCGACCGGTCCCACGCCCACCCCGACCGGCCCGACGCCCACCCCGACGTCGAGCCCGACCATGCCGTCGGGGGCGTGCATGGCGGTCTACAAGGTGGTCAGCTCCTGGCCCGGCGGCTTCCAGGGCGAGGTGCAGATCATGAACCACAGCACCCGCACGTACGTTGGCTGGACCGCGAACTGGACCTGGCCGAGCGGCCAGACCCTCAACTCGGTCTGGAACGGCACGCTGAGCGGCAGTGGGGCCGCGGTGACGGTCACCAACGCCGCGTGGAACGGCACGGTCGCGCCGGAGGGGACCACCACCTTCGGCTTCACCGCGAACGCGCCGGGCGCCAACACACTGCCCACGGTCACCTGCACCGGCAGGTGACCGGCTGACAGCAACGGGCCCCCGGCGTCGCCGGGGGCCCGTTTCCGTAGTCGCGGGTCAGCGGACCATGCTGCCGACCACCGGCTTGGTGAGCAGCGCCGACTGGTTGCGCTGGATGCCCGGGTCGAGGGTCTTCGCGACGAAGATGGCGTGCCAGATGCAGAAGATCAGCACCGTCCACACCTTGCGGGAGTGGTCCGCCTCCTCCCGTTTGTGCTCCTCCAGCAGGCGCATCGCGTACGACAGGTCGATCAGGTCGCCCGCGCCGGAGGTGGCCAGCACGTGCCGGGCCCACTCGTACATCTCGCCGCGCAGCCAGACCCGGGTCGGGGTCGGGAAGCCCAGCTTCTTGCGGTTGACGATGGCCGGCGGGACGACGCCCTGCAACGCCTGCCGCATGGCGTACTTGGTGGCCTCGGAGCGGGGCGGCAGCTTCAGGTCGACCGGGATGCCGGCGGCGACGTTGAAGACCTCCCGGTCCAGGAACGGCACCCGCACCTCCAGCGAGTGCGCCATCGAGATCCGGTCGGCCTTGACCAGGATGTCGCCGCGCAGCCAGGTGTAGAGGTCGACGTACTGCATCTTGGTGACGTCGTCCAACTCGGTGCACTCGGCGTAGATCGGCGCGGTGACGTCGGTGTAGCGCACCGAGGGGTCGTAGCGGCGCAGCAGGTGCTGCTTCTCCTCCTCGGTGAACATCCGGGCGTTGCCGTAGTAGCGCTGCTCGATCGGGGTGGTGCCGCGCTCCAGGAAGCTCTTGCCCTTCACGCCCTGCGGGATCGCCTTCGAGACCGCCCGCAGCCCCTTCTGCACGCCGTCCGGCAGGCCGTTGACCGAGCTGAGCGAGAGCGGCTCCCGGTAGATCGTGTACCCGCCGAAGAACTCGTCCGCGCCCTCGCCGGAGAGGACCACGGTGACGTGCTCGGCGGCCTTCTTCGCCACGAAGTAGAGCGGGACCAGCGCGGGGTCGGCCACCGGATCGTCCAGGTGCCAGACGATCTTCGGCAGCGCGTCGATCATGTCCTGCGGCCCGATCTTGGTCGGGATGGTGGTCACGTCGAGGTGCCGGGCCGACTCCTGGGCCACGTCGATCTCGGAGTAGCCGGGCACGTCGTAGCCGACGGTGAAGGTGAGGATGTTGGGGTTGAACTCGCGGGCCAGCGCGACGACCGCGGTGGAGTCGATGCCGCTGGACAGGAACGACCCGACCGGTACGTCGGAGCGCATGTGCATCCGTACGCTCTCCCGCAGCGTCTCCCGGATCTCGTGGTAGAGCCGCTGCTCGTCGCTGACCGGCGCGGGCCGGAACACCGGCCGGTACCAGCGGCGCACCTCGATCCGACCGCCCGGCGACCAGGTCAGGTACTCCCCCGACCCGATCCGGCTGATCCCCTGGTGCAGGGTGCCGGGCTCCGGGACGTACTGGAGGGTGAGGTAGTGGCTCAGGTTGGCCGTGTCGATGCCGGCGTCGCCCTGGTAGGCCGAGTGCGCGAACGGCAGCAGCGCCTTCTTCTCCGAGGCGAGGTAGAGCCCGTCCTGGGTCTGCAGGTAGTGCAGCGGCTTGATGCCGAAGTAGTCGCGGGCACCGAAGGCCCGCCGCTCCTGGCGGTCCCAGATCACGAAGGCGAACATGCCGCGCAGCTTGGTGAGCACCTGCTCGCCCCAGTAGTGGTACCCGGCGACGATCACCTCACCGTCGCCGTTGGTGGCGAACTGGGCCCCGAAGTCCCGGATCAGCTCGTCGCGCAGCTCGATGTAGTTGTAGATCTCGCCGTTGAAGGTGAGCAGGTAACGGCCGTTCGCGTAGGGCAGTGGCTCGTGGCTGAGCGCCACGTCGATGATCGCCAGGCGCTTGTGCGCGAACACGCCGTCCGCGTACCGGCCGGAGGCGTCGCCGACCACCTCGACCCCGGTCTCGTCCGGGCCACGGTGGTGCAGGCACTCCAGTGCGCCGGCGATGTGGTCGCGGTGGGCGGCGGCGTCGCCGCGCGCGCTGAAGAAGGCCAGGAGTCCGCACATGGTGGTCATCTTTCCACGCAGCCGATCCGGGCGTCGCGGCACCGCAGGGTCACCCCGCGACCGGGCGCGAGATACCGTCTGGACCAGCGACGAGGCTCGAGGAGGGCGGATCATGGCCGAGGATCGGACCCAGCAGGGCAAGCCGGCGGACGGTACCGAGTCACACGACCCGGACTTCCCGGAGGCGTTCCTGGCGTTCATGCGGCAGGGCTGGCGGGACACCGAGCTGCCGGTCGGCCCCCGCCCCGAGGTGCCCAACTACGCCAAGCGGCGCGCCGCGCTCGCCGCGGCCTTCCCCGGCGAGACGCTGGTCGTCCCCACCGGCAACGAGAAGGTACGCGCCAACGACACCGAGCACCGGTTCCGCCCGGGCAGCGACTTCGCGTACCTCACCGGTGACCTCGACCCGGACAGCGTGCTGGTGCTGCGCCCCAACGGTGACGCCACGCTGTTCATGCGCCCCCGCTCGTCGCGGCTGACCGACGAGTTCTTCCGCAGCCGGCACGGCGAGCTGTGGGTGGGCCGGCGACCCACGCTGCACGAGAAGTCGACCGAGCTGGGGCTGCCCACCGCCGACCTGGCGGACCTCGACGCGGCGCTGGCCGACCTGGCCCCGGGGCGCACCCGGGTGCTGCGCGGCTTCGACCCCCGGGTGGACGCCGCGGTGCGCCCGTACGACGGGGCCCGCCTCGACGGTCAGCCCGCCCGCGACCGGGAGCTGGCGATCGCGATCGCCGAGCTGAAGCTGGTCAAGGACGAGTGGGAGATCGCCCAGCTCCAGGAGGCCTGTGACGCGACCGTGCGCGGCTTCGAGGACGTGGCCCGGGTGCTGCCGGCCGACCGGGGCGTCGCCGAGCGGCTGCTGGAGGGGGTCTTCGCGCTGCGCGCCCGGCACGACGGCAACGACGTCGGCTACGGCTCGATCGTCGGCGCCGGCGAGCACGCCACGGTCCTGCACTGGGTGCACAACCACGGCACCACCCGCCCGGGTGAGCTGCTGCTGATGGACATGGGCGTGGAGAACCGCAACCTGTACACCGCCGACGTCACCCGGGTGCTGCCGGTCGACGGCCGGTTCACCCCGTTGCAGCGGCAGGTGTACGACGCGGTGCACGCCGCCCAGCAGGCGGGCATCGAGATGTGCCGGCCCGGCGTGCAGTTCCGCGACGTCCACCTGGCGTCGATGCGGGTGCTGACCGAGGCGCTGGACGGGCTCGGCCTGCTGCCGGTGAGCGTGGACGAGGCGATGGACCCGGAGTCGACGATCTACCGCCGGTGGACGCTGCACGGCACCAGCCACATGCTCGGCATCGACGTGCACGACTGCGCCAACGCGCGCAAGGAGATGTACCGGGAGGGTCCGCTCGGCGAGGGGTACGTGCTGACCGTCGAGCCGGGGCTCTACTTCCAGCCCGAGGACGAGCTGGTCCCCGAGGAGCTGCGCGGCATCGGGGTCCGGATCGAGGACGACATCCTGGTCACCGTCGACGGCCCGGTGAACCTCTCGGCGGGGCTGCCGCGCGGCTCGGCCGAGGTGGAGACCTGGCTGGCCGAGCAGCGGGAGGCGGGTCCCCGCCTGCCGGGCTGACCGGCGTACGGCCATCGCGGCGGGCTCCGCCGCCGGCGTTCCGACGACCTTAGTGGTCGCGGCGCCGGTGGCGGGGCCCGCCGCTTTTCGTGCTGGTCAGGACCTTCCCGACCGGTTGTCACCCGCCCGGTGGGTACCTTCAACTTGAGAGTAATGTGCGTTTTCTTCGGATACGTCCACGTCGCGAGGGTCCTTCTCATACGGTGTGCCTCAGAGGCTGCAACCGATTTGTAGCTAGTCGCACCGCCTGGTGCGGGTACGACCTCTTTGGTAGCGCGAAAGGGCGGAAGGCTCTGATGTCCAACGACGTAACGACTTCCGACGGCGAGGCTCGGATGACGCCGCCGACGAGCAGGCGGCGGGCGATCTGGGTCGCCACCGGCGTAGCCGGGCTGACCGGCGTCGTCGGCCTGGCGGCGCTGGGTGGTCTCGCCGCTCGCGACAACGACAAGTCCGACGACGCGCAGCGCGTCGCGGAGAATCACGCGGCCGCGCCGCGGAACGTGAGCGACGCCGGCAAGGCCGACGACCAGAAGGGGGGCGAAGGCCAGGATACGGACGCACAGAACGCCGAGGACCAGTACGGGCGGGACGGCAAGGACCGCGACCGGGGTGAGCGTGGCGAGGACAAGGACGCCGATCACGGGAAGGTCCGTGAGGTGCCTTGTGACGAGGAGAAGCTGATCGAGGCCGTCGACCTGGCCAACCGGGACCACGGCGGCACGCTGAAGCTGGCTCCGCACTGCACCTACGAGCTGAGCTTCGCCGACAAGAAGTCCGGTACCGGCCTGCCCACGATCAAGCAGGAAATCACCATCAAGGGCAACGACTCCACGATCAAGCGCGACTCCGAGGACGCTTTCCGGATCTTCCGCGTCGCCGACGGCGGCGACCTGACCCTGAAGGACCTCACCGTCAAGGACGGCAACGCCGCCGAGTTCAAGTACGGCAACACCCCCGGCGGGCCGGGCGGGCCGGGCGGGCCGGGCGGGCCGGGCGGGCCGGGCGGGCCGGGTGGACCGCAGGTCCCCGGCGGCGCGCAGGGCGGCCAGGGCGGCGCGCAGGGCGGCCAGGGCGGCGCGGCCCCGATGCTCGTGCCGACCCCGCCCGGACCGCCCAAGAAGGAGGGCGAGGCCGACGGCGGCGCCCTGCTCGTCGAACGCGGCGGCAGCGCCCACCTCAAGAAGGTCACCCTGACCCGCAACAACGCCGAGGGCGACGGCGGCGCCATCGCCAACTTCGGCCGGGTCGACGTGCACGAGAGCAAGATCGAGAACAACCACGCCCGGGAGAACGGCGGCGGCATCTTCAACCTCGGCGTGCTCCGCGTCGAGGAGACCCACATCGCCTACAACACCGCCGGGGAGAACGGCGGCGGCATCGCCAACGGCCGCGGCAAGGGCAACCTCTACCCCAGCCTGCTCATCGACGGCCGCGACAGGGCCGGCACCGTCGAGATCCTCAAGAGCGGCATCGAGGGCAACAACGCCGACGACAACGGCGGCGGCGTGTTCAGCTCGGGCGGCTTCGTCAAGATCGCCGGCGCGTCCGTCAAGGACAACACCGCCTGCGAGAACGGCGGCGGCATCTACGCCACCCACACCGACCTCGACCTCGACCACGTCATCGTCGCCAAGAACCACGCCAGCCACGACGGCGGCGGCATCTACAACACCGGCGGCAAGAAGGCCTACGACGCCGCGCCCGGCGACAAGCACGAAGACGAGCAGGAAGCCACCGCCACCATCGCCGACAGCGCCATCCTGGAGAACACCGCCGGCCGCTTCGGCGGCGGCATCTTCAACGGCGAAGCGGACCTGCTCAAGGTCGAAGAGGGCTACCAGGAATGGGTCGAAGGCCCGGGCGACAACGCCACCCTGACCCTCCGCGACACCGAGATCAAGGCCAACACCGCCAGCAACGGCGGCGGCATCTTCAACAACGAGGGCACCGTCACCCTGACCAAGACCCACGTCACCAAGAACACCGCCACCGACAGCTCCAAGGGCCACCGCGTCGCCGGCGGCATCCTCAACCACAAGGGCAAGGTCCGCCTCGACGACGAATCCACCGTCACCGACAACGACCCCACCAACTGCGCAGGCACCGTCAAGGACTGCTTCAACTGAACCACCACATAACCGTGGGAGTCCCTTTCCGCCGGCCGACGGCGGAAAGGGACTCCCCGCCCGTCCCGGCGAGTGGAGCGGTTCGTCGTGTCTGTCCGGGACACGACCTGCGGGGACGCTCGACCGCTGTGGTGCCGTCGCGCTGGTCTTCCTACTTCCTGATCCCTCTGCGCCTCGGCGCGTCATAGCGCCACCAGCGGCCTGACCCACGCCCGAATGTGGGCTTTTTTCGTATAAGCGCATGAGGTGAGGAAGATTCCCATACGGTGTTGTTCAGCAGCTACAACCGATTTGTAGCGAAGGCCGCCTCGCCGTGGCGAAGCGACCTTGTCGGGTACAAGGAGAGGGCAGAGAGCTCCGATGTCCAACTACCTTCGCAATAACGATGACGCCACTCGTGAGACGACTTCCCTGATCCGTCGTCGCCGGCTCTGGCTCGCCACCGGCATGGTGGGCCTCACGGGAGCCGTCAGCCTTGCCGGTGTGGCGTATGCGACCACCGGCGTCACCGGCCCCCACCGGATCACCGACGTGAAGTGGTCGACCGCGCAGCAGCTCACCAAGGACGACAACCGGGGCGAGGAAGCCGCCGCGGGCGAGGACAAGGACCAGTACGGGCGGGACGGCAAGGACCGCGACCGGGGTGAGCGTGGCGAGGACAAGGACGCCGATCACGGGAAGGTCCGTGAGGTGCCTTGTGACGAGGAGAAGCTGATCGAGGCCGTCGACCTGGCCAACCGGGACCACGGCGGCACGCTGAAGCTGGCTCCGCACTGCACCTACGAGCTGAGCTTCGCCGACAAGAAGTCCGGTACCGGCCTGCCCACGATCAAGCAGGAAATCACCATCAAGGGCAACGACTCCACGATCAAGCGCGACTCCGAGGACGCTTTCCGGATCTTCCGCGTCGCCGACGGCGGCGACCTGACCCTGAAGGACCTCACCGTCAAGGACGGCAACGCCGCCGAGTTCAAGTACGGCAACACCCCCGGCGGGCCGGGCGGGCCGGGCGGGCCGGGCGGGCCGGGTGGACCGCAGGTCCCCGGCGGCGCGCAGGGCGGCCAGGGCGGCGCGGCCCCGATGCTCGTGCCGACCCCGCCCGGACCGCCCAAGAAGGAGGGCGAGGCCGACGGCGGCGCCCTGCTCGTCGAACGCGGCGGCAGCGCCCACCTCAAGAAGGTCACCCTGACCCGCAACAACGCCGAGGGCGACGGCGGCGCCATCGCCAACTTCGGCCGGGTCGACGTGCACGAGAGCAAGATCGAGAACAACCACGCCCGGGAGAACGGCGGCGGCATCTTCAACCTCGGCGTGCTCCGCGTCGAGGAGACCCACATCGCCTACAACACCGCCGGGGAGAACGGCGGCGGCATCGCCAACGGCCGCGGCAAGGGCAACCTCTACCCCAGCCTGCTCATCGACGGCCGCGACAGGGCCGGCACCGTCGAGATCCTCAAGAGCGGCATCGAGGGCAACAACGCCGACGACAACGGCGGCGGCGTGTTCAGCTCGGGCGGCTTCGTCAAGATCGCCGGCGCGTCCGTCAAGGACAACACCGCCTGCGAGAACGGCGGCGGCATCTACGCCACCCACACCGACCTCGACCTCGACCACGTCATCGTCGCCAAGAACCACGCCAGCCACGACGGCGGCGGCATCTACAACACCGGCGGCAAGAAGGCCTACGACGCCGCGCCCGGCGACAAGCACGAAGACGAGCAGGAAGCCACCGCCACCATCGCCGACAGCGCCATCCTGGAGAACACCGCCGGCCGCTTCGGCGGCGGCATCTTCAACGGCGAAGCGGACCTGCTCAAGGTCGAAGAGGGCTACCAGGAATGGGTCGAAGGCCCGGGCGACAACGCCACCCTGACCCTCCGCGACACCGAGATCAAGGCCAACACCGCCAGCAACGGCGGCGGCATCTTCAACAACGAGGGCACCGTCACCCTGACCAAGACCCACGTCACCAAGAACACCGCCACCGACAGCTCCAAGGGCCACCGCGTCGCCGGCGGCATCCTCAACCACAAGGGCAAGGTCCGCCTCGACGACGAATCCACCGTCACCGACAACGACCCCACCAACTGCGCAGGCACCGTCAAGGACTGCTTCAACTGACGGTTCACTCCGCACCGGAACGCGGTCCGGCCCCCTGCCACTGGCGTGGCAGGGGGCCGGACGGCGTACGGGGAGGTCAGCTCTGCACGAAGACCGCCACGCTGCGGGCCGGCACGGTGAACGTGCCGCTCGACTTCTCGAACGACGCGGTCCGCAGCGCCGGGTCGGCCGAGTTCCGCAGCACCGGGTGCAGCGCGACGTTCGCCCCGCGCAGGCCGGTCACCGTCTGCGTCGCCGCCTCAGGGGTGGCGTTGAAGACCACGGTGACCGACTTCCACTTCCCGTCCACGCCCCGGGCGTCCAGGGTCATGGTGAGCACGCCCGGGGTCTCCTTGGCCCCGGACAGCGGGAAGGCGACCCGCTTCTGCACCTGGTCGGCGGTGGTCAGCCCGAACACCGGCGAGGACGTACGGATCCGCAGCAGCTCGGCGTACCGGGCGTCGGCCAGGTTGATCGCCGCGCAGTCCGGCACCAGCTTCGGGTCGGCCAGCAGCGGCTTGGCGTACGGCCACTTGTCCTTGTTGTCCTGCTCCGGCGGGAGGCCGGCGCCGAACCCGTTGCCCTGGGCGCAGTCCCAGCGGATCTGGTTGAACCAGTCCCCCGAGTTGAACGAGTTGCGGTCCAGCGACTTCGAGCGCAGCCGCTCGGAGCCGGCGGTGACGAACCCGGTGCCCTGCCCGAAGGCGGTGGTAGCGAGCGCCAGCACCTGCATCCGGGCCCGGTCGGCCGCCGAGGTGCCCTGCGGCAGCTTGTACGCCAACGCGTCGTACAGGATCTCGTTGTCGTGCGCGTCGACGTAGGTGACCGCCTCGCCCGGCGCGGCGGTGTAGCCGGCCGGCGCGCCGTTGTAGTCGACCTGCGCGCCGGTGACGGCCTTGCCCGCCGAGTCGGTGAACCGGTAGCCGCGCAGGTTGCCGGTCAGCCCCACCTTGATCAGGTCCTGCTGGTGCAGCAGCCGGGCCTTCTGCTCCGCGGCCGAGCCGTTGGCGTCGTCGCCGTTCGGGTCGGTGTACAGCCCGGAGGCGAAGCCCTGCAGCCGCGGGTTGGCGTCGAACGGCCCGCCGCCGCGGACCGCGTCGCGGAGCCGGTCGTTGAAGGTGCCGATCCCGGTACCCGCCATGTTGGCCTGGGTGGCCTGCACGAAGCGGGCGTCGTTGGCGACCTCGCCGAAGTTCCAGCCCTCGCCGTAGAGCAGGATCTTCCTGCCGTCGACGCCGTCGCGGGCGACGGTGAGCCGGTCCAGCGCGGCCCGCACGGCCAGGATGTTCGCCTTCGGGTGGTGACCCATCAGGTCGAACCGGAAGCCGTCCACCTTGTACTGCTTGGCCCAGGTGACCAGCGAGTCCACCACCAGCTTGCCCATCATGGCGTGCTCGGGCGCGGTGTTGGCGCAGCAGGTCGAGTTGGCGACGCTGCCGTCCTCCAGCAGCCGCTGGTAGTAGCCGGGCACCACCTGGTCGAGCACCGACTTCGGGTCGACCCCGGCGGCCGAGGTGTGGTTGTAGACCACGTCCATGACCACCCGCAGGCCGGCGTTGTTGACCCCGGCGACCATCTGGCGGAACTCGGTGGTCCGCTTCGCGCCGGCCGGGTCGACGGCGTAGCCGCCCTCCGGCACGGTGTAGTGCAGCGGGTCGTACCCCCAGTTGTATCCGTCCTTGTCGGCCGCCGCCGTGACGCACTTCTGCTGCTGGTCGGAGTCCGGCGGCAGCTTGGCCAGGTCACAGGCGGGCTGGGCCTGGTCGGCCCGCTTCTCGGGGATGGTGGCGAAGTCGAACGCCGGCAGCAGGTGCAGGTAGTTCACCCCGGCGTGGCCGAGCGACTTCAGGTGCTTCATGCCGGCCGTGTTCGGGTCGGTGAAGGCGAGGTAGGTGCCGCGCCGCTCCGCCGGCACGGTGCTGTCGGCGATCGAGAAGTCCCGTACCGACAGCTCGGAGATCTGCGGCTTCGCCGCCGCCTTCGGCTTGCGCAGGTTCGCCCAGCCGGCCGGCGCGAGCGCCGGGTCGGACAGGTCGACGATCTGGCTGTGCGTCGAGTCGGGGGCCAGCGCCACCGAGTACGGGTCGGTCACCGAGGCGGTGACCATCTTCTGCACCGCCGGCTGCCAGGCCTCGACCTGGTAGCGGTAGTACTTGCCGGTCCACCCCTTGCCGCCGCGCACCGACCAGACGCCGGTGCGGTCGTTGCGGCTCATCGACACGGTCGTCGGCTGGGCCGCCAGCGAGTCGAAGAGCTGGAGCGAGACCTTGCGCGCGGTGGGCGCCCAGACCGCCAGGGTGGGCACCCGGCCGGCGAACGTCGGCCCGAGCTTCGCCCCGGTGGCCGCCCGGTAGACGTCGTCGAGCACGCCGGGGATCTGCACCCCGGTCGCCCCGAGCAGGGTGCCCTCGGCGTCCCGCTCGGTCACCACGAGCTGACCGCGCAGCGCCGCCGGCACCTTGGCCAGGTCGGCCCGGTCCAGGCCGAAGGCGTGATAGGCCCAGAGCTGGGGGTACGCCTGCCGCTGCGCCTCGGTCAGCCCGTTGCGCTGCGCCCGCAGCGGGATCGTGGTGTACGTCCCGGCCAGCTCGCCGTCGGCGATGCTCAGCCCGCCCTCGGGGGCGGCGACCAGGGCGTACCGCTTGCCGTCGGTGGGGCCGGTCTGCCAGGCGACGGTGGACCGGTCGATCCACTGCGCCTTCTGCTTGGCGATGTCGACGTCCTTCGCCGGCCCGGACGAGGTCGCCGGCAGCAGCCGGCCCTTGACCCCGGCGAGCAGCCAGATCTCGTGTCCGGCGGTGGCGAAGTCGAGCCGCTGGTCGTCCGGCTGGTCCTTGGCGTCGCCGTTGTGCACGATGTAGTTCAGCCCGGTGGCGCCAGCGGCCAGGGGCACCCGGAACACCGCGCCGTACGAGTCGATCTTCTCCGGCTTGAGCGGGTTGCCCCAGTCGGTGGGGTTGGCCGCGCCGTCCCAGAGGTGCAGGCCCCAGCCGGCGTAGTCACCGTCGGCCTTGCGCCAGTGGATGACCGCGGTGCCCTGGTCGACCGCGGGGTCCGGCTGGCCGGTGGCGGCCTGCCGGGTCGGGTAGAGGGTCGGGTCGCCCTGCTTGACCCAGACCTCGCCGGTCTGCGTCACGTCGATGGTGCGGTCGTTCCCGACGTCCTTGTTCCCGTCCTTGTCGACCACCAGGAAGCCGACCGACTTCGCGCCCGGCTTCAGCTTCACCCAGGCGAACCGGCCGTAGGAGTCCTCCCCGGCGAACGGCTGCCCTTTGGGCCAGTCCGTCTGGTACGCCGGGTCGATGTCACCCCAGGTGTAGAGCCCCCAGTCGGCGTACCCGCCGGCCGGGCGCTGATAGTGCACGACCGCCCAGTCCCGCGACGCGCTCTGCGCCGGGGTGCCGACGGTGCCGGTGCCCCGCGCGGCGGCGATCCGGCCCTTGCCGTCGCGGACGACGGCCTTGTACTCGACCTTCGTTCCGCCGGCCAGCCCGGTCAGGTCGTGGTGCACGGTGTACGGGGCCCGGTGGGCGGTGCCCAGCAGGGTCCACCGGCCGCCGGGGACCCGGGCGGCGAAGGTGACGGTGGCCAGCGGGTCGCCGGTGACCTCCGCCGTGACGGTGGCCGTGGTGGCCACCGGGGCGTCGCCCGGCTCGGTGACGGTGATCTTCGGGGCGGCCCCGGCCTGCGGGATCGCCCGGTCGGCCTTGAGCACGACGGCCGACATCGCCGGCACGGTGACGCTCAGCTTGCCGTCGCCGCCCGCCGTCGCGCCCGCCGCGCCACCGTAGATGCCGGTGAAGGTCGCGCCGGCCGACCAGGTGTCCACCGTGACAGTCTGCGGGGTGCCGGCGTTGTTCACCGCGGCCACGTACTCGACCCGCTCGGAGGGCAGGACCCGGGAGAAGGCGAAGACGCCGGGGCCGTCGGCCGCGTACCGGGTGACCTGGACGCCGTCGCGCAGCGCCGGGTGGGCCTGGCGCAGCTTGCCCAGCTCGGCGATGGTCCGGTAGAGCGGGTGGGTCGGGTCGTACTGGTCGACGGCGTGGGTGCGGGTGGTGCCGATCAGGTCGTCGTCGAGGTAGTCCGCCGTCTTCGAGGCGAACATGTCCTGCCGGGCGTCCTTGTCCCCGCCGGGGCCGGTGAAGCCCTGCTCGTCGCCGGAGTAGACGACGGGCTGGCCCCGGGTGAGGAACATCAGCTGGTGGGCGAGCTCGTCCCGCTTGAGCTGGGCGGCGTCGTCCCCGCCGGTGGCCGCGATGAACGAGCCGATCCGGCCCATGTCGTGGTTGCCGAGGAAGGTGGGCAGCCGGTTGGCGTCGGTGTCGCGGGCCGCGTACAGGTCGTCGCGGGCGTACACGTCGGCGAGCGACTTGGCCGAGCCGTCGGCGGCCGTGTAGCCGCGGGCGGCCTCCTGGAAGGAGAAGTCGAGGGTGGCCGGCAGCCCGCCGCGCCGCACGTACGTCGACTCGATCTGCTGGTCGGAGCTGTAGACCTCGCCGAACATGAAGAAGTCCGGCTTGCCGGCCCGCTCCGCGTAGCGCTTGATGCCCTGGCTGAACTGCGGCCAGAACTCCAGGTTGGCGTGCTTGACGGTGTCCAGGCGGAAGCCGTCGACGCCGGCCCGGCCGATCCACTGGCCGTAGATGTCGGTCATGCCCTTGACCACCTCGGGACGCTCGGTCCACAGGTCGTCCAGGCCGTAGAAGTCGCCGTACTCGCTGTTCTCGCCGGCGAAGGTGGAGTCGCCCCGGTTGTGGTACATGGTCGGGTCGTTCAGCCACGCCGGGACCTTCAGCTTCGCGTCGGCCGCGTTGGCGAAGGTCGGGGTGTACGGGAAGGACTTCGTGTTCACCGTCGGGAAGGCGCGGGTGCCGTCGGCGTAGTTGCGGTCCTCGAAGGCCCGCCCCTGCGCGTCCTTGTACGGCGCGGTCTTCTTGTCGACGTAGCCGTACTTGTCCTCGGCGTACCGGATGACGTCGGCGGTGTGGTTGACGATGATGTCGAGGTAGACCTTGATGCCCCGCCGGTGGGCGAGGTCCACCAGCTTCTTCAGCTCCGCGTTGGTGCCGAAGTGCGGGTCGACCTGGGTGAAGTCGGTGATCCAGTAACCGTGGTAGCCGGCGGAGACGTCCGCGCCGGTGCCCTGCACGGGCCGGTTCTTGAAGATCGGGGCCATCCAGATGGCGGTGGTGCCGAGGCCCTGGATGTAGTCCAGCTTGTCGATGACGCCCTTGAGGTCGCCGCCGTGGTAGAAGCCCTTGTCGGCCGGGTCGAGGCCGGTGCGGAGCCGGTCGCCGGTCAGGCCGCCGGTGTCGTTGCGCTTGTCGCCGTTGGCGAACCGGTCGGGCAGCACGAAGTAGAACTGCTCGGCCCTGGCCTTGCTGCTGCCGGCCTTGAGCAGGGTCTCGGCGGACGGCTCCTGCCCCCACTGGGGCGCGCCGGCGGCCGCGAGGACGTCGGGGGTGGTGGCGCGGTCACGGCCGTCGGCGCCCAGCTGGTGCAGGGCCACCGGCACGCCGACGAGGGTGAGTACGAGGGAGGAGACCAGGGCCAGCAGGGCCTTGGGGGATATCGGCGGGGGTTTCATCGACGGCCTTTCCTTGGTCGCTGATTCGCCCGCACGCTAGCTCTTGCCGAAACATTCTGCAATACCTTGCAAACCGAGTCGCAACAAAGCAGCCGTCTTGCGAAACATGACAGCACCGATCGGCCCACCGGACCGTCGCCGAGGGTGACGGCGGGCCGGGGTTCAGAGGCCCGAGCAGGCCGAACCGTCGACCGCGCAGTCAGCCGGGCGGGTGGTGCCGGTGTCCTCGACGTGGAACCGCAGCGGCACCGACGCCCCCGGCGCCAGGTCCACCCCGCTGCGATAGGTGAAGACCCCGTCGGCGAAGGTGCCGACGCCCTGCTCCGCGCCGTCCACCCAGGACGTCACCAGCCGACCCCGGGGGAAGGTCAGCCGCACCGTCCAGCCGCGCGGGCCGCCGGTCGTGTTCACCAGCCGCACCTCACCGATGAAGCCACCGTCGAAGGTGTTCACCACCGTGTACCGGCCGGTCACCGGCGACGGGGCGGGCGGTGGGGCGGGTGCCGCGGATGTGGTCGCGGACGGCAGTGGCCGCCCACTGCCCCCGGCGGTGCCCGACGGCCCGGGCGTCGGGGACCCGGGCAGGACGGTCGACCGGGGCGACAGGCCCGGCAGCACCGGCGCGGCGGCGGAGCTCGACACCGCCCCGGAGGTGCCGACGGGCGGCGGGCCCGGCAGCGACATGGTGGCGTCCGGCGGCGGGATGTCGGCGTACGTCCGCCGGCCCCGGGCCGCGCCCAGCGCGACGACCAGCAGCACCACCATCACGACCACCCCGATGGAGACCACCACCCAGGGCGAGGAGGCGATGGCGGCGCCGAAAGCCGGCCGGGCGCGACGGGTGCCGGACATGACCCTCCCCTGTCGGTCTCGTCGGGTGAGCGTAACGATCGGGTGCGATGTCGGAAAGTGCCCGACCTGTGGGGTACGGGCGGCCTCAGCCGATCACGCAGGTGCCCCCGTCGACGGTGCACCGGCCCGGTCGGTCCCCGCTGCCGGTTCGGGTGAACCGCATGCTCACCGTGGCGGTGTCGCCCGACGGCAGCGGCGCGGTGCCACGCAGCACGAACACTCCGCTGCCCTGCACACTGACCGACACCCCGGTGGCGGAGGAGGCCTGGAGGCCCTTGACGTTGCCGGTGAAGAGCAGTTCCGCGGTCCAGTTCCGGGCGTCCCCGGTGCCGTTGGTGACGGTCAGTCGGGCCTCGAACGAGTCCCGCCCGCTCGCGGTGGCCTGATAGCGGGCGGCGAGCGTGCCGGTGCGCGCCGCCCCGGTACCGGCGGACGCCGACGCGCGGGGCGCGGCGGAGCTGACCTTGGCCGACGGGGTCGGGCTGGGCGAGGCGGTCGGCGAGGTCGACCGGTCGACCGGCACGACCGGCGCGTCGGAGGGTGGCGGGCTGGGCTCCGCCCCCATCGTGGGCAGGTAGATCGGTGGGTCCAGGGCGTTCGGCATCGCCGGTCGCTCCGGCCGGCGCAGCGACAGCATCGCGACCACCAGCAGCCCGGTCAGCAGGCCGACGCCGAGCAGCACGACGATCCAGGGCACCGAGCTCAGCACCCGGGGCGCCTCCGACGGCCGTTCCTGCCCGATACCCATTCGCGTTCCCCCTCGCCCAGCCGACGCGCCAGCGTAGTCACGGTTCCGGCGGGATCGCAGGGTGGCCGTCCGGATCGGCCCGTCCGGTCGACGGGACGCGCGGAACGGATGACCGGCAGGTGGGCGCGCGGGCCCGTTCCGGTACGCCCCGCACGCGAGAGATCGCGGCCTGTCGTCCGCTACGCTGTCCGGGCTCATCGATTGGAGATCCTAAATGGCTCAGAACTGGGCAATGTCGCCCAAGATCACTGAAGCCGTCCACGCTGGAAGCTCCGCCGGCGAGCGCCCGCCACCCCGACGCCACCCCTGACCGAGGGCCGCGCGGCCGGACCACCCGTCCCACCCCGACAACCCCAGCCCCTCACCCCGACTCGGAGCACCTCCATGCAGATTGCCAGCGCACCAACCGGGCTCATCCGCAAATCCCTCGGGACCGGCGCCCTGTTGGTGTTCAGCGCGACCGCCTCCTCCCCGATGGCCGTGCTCGCCGGTGCGATCGTGGCCACGTACGCCTCGACCGGCGTCACCGGCACACCGCTCGGCTTCCTCGTGATCGCGGCCGCGCTGCTCTTCTTCTCCGTCGGCTACCTGGCGATGGCGCGCTA
Organism: Micromonospora auratinigra; assembly: GCF_900089595.1. Classification (GTDB taxonomy): domain Bacteria; phylum Actinomycetota; class Actinomycetes; order Mycobacteriales; family Micromonosporaceae; genus Micromonospora; species Micromonospora auratinigra. The sequence goes on from NZ_LT594323.1 coordinate 2,899,977, forward strand.
CGTCTCCAGCGCCGGCGTCTTCTACGCGGCCCTCGCGGCCGGCTTCGGCCGCTTCTGGGGCGTGGTGGCGGCCCCCGTCGTGCTGCTGGGCTACAACGCCATCCAGATCTGCCTCTACGGGCTGCTCGGCGCGGTGGTCAGCGGCAGCATCGGCGGCACCTGGTGGGTCTGGTCGCTGATCGCCTGGGCCGCCGTCGCCCTGGTCGGCGTGCTCAAGGCCCGGATCAGCGTCGGCCTGCTGGGTGTCGTGCTGGCCGTCGAGGTCGGGGTGATCCTGCTCTTCATCCTCACCTCGTTCACCCACCCGGCCGGCGGGTCGGTGAGCTTCGCGCCGCTGAACCCGGGCAACCTGCTGGTGCCGGGCATCGGTGGTGTGGTCGCCTTCTGCGCGGCGTCCTTCGTCGGCTACGAGTCGGCCGCCGTCTACTCCGAGGAGTCCCGCTCCCCCCAGGCGGTGTCGAAGGCGGCCTACTCGGCACTGATCCTGCTGGGCCTGCTCTACGCGCTGGCCGCCTGGGCGATGGCGGTGGCGGTCGGCCCCGACAAGGTGGTGGACCAGTCCCGCGACCCGGCGTCCGGGCTGCCCTTCTCGATCCTGGAGACGCACGCCAGCCCGCTGCTCGGCGGGGTCGCCACCACCCTCGTGGTGACCAGCGTCTTCGCCGCGATGGTCAGCTTCCACAACTCGATCGCCCGGTACACGTTCAGCCTGGGCCGGGAGCGGGTGCTGCCGGCGGTGTTCGAGCGGGTCGGCCGGGGCGGCGCCCCGATCGCCGGCTCGGTGCTCCAGTCGGTGATCGCCCTGCCGGTCATCCTGGTCTTCGCCCTCACCGACGCCGACCCGGTCGCCATCATGTTCAGCTGGCTCTCCGGTGTCGCGGCCATCGCGGTGCTGCTGATGATGGCGGTCACCTCGCTCGCCGCGATCGCCTTCTTCCGCAAGGGCGGCGGCACCGACGAGAGCGCCTGGCAGCGGTTCGTCGCCCCGCTGATCGGCGCGGTGCTGGTCGGGGCGGCGCTGCTGACCACCCTGGTCAACCTCTCCGCCGTGCTGGGCGCGCCGGAGGACTCCACCACCAAGTGGCTGGTCCCGGGGGCGGTCGCCGCCGCCGCGGTGGTCGGCCTGATCTGGGCGTCGGTGCTGAAGACCAGCCGGCCCGAGGTGCTGGAGAACGTCGGCCAGGGCCAGCCCCGCCCGCTCGCGGTGATCGAACAGGACCTCATCGGCCGCTCGCTCTGACCGGCCGCGACGACGACGGCCCGCCCCCGATCGCGGGGGCGGGCCGTTTCGCGTCCGCTCACCGGCGGCGACGGCCGCCCGAGGTCGCCGCCGCGGTGGCCGAGGTCTTGCGCTCCTGGCCGGTGAGCACGAGCTGGTTGAGGTGCTGCAACCACCGCCAGGCCGGATCGGCCTGCTGCTCCGGGGTGAACGACCGCCAGCTGCGGTAGTCCACGCCGCCGCTGGTGATGTACGGGAACGTGGAGTAGATCTCCACCTGCTCGTGGGCGCGGGCCGGCCGCTCCACCACGAGCTGGTGGTTGTCCGACAGGACCACCATCGCCTTACCGGGAATGCCCATCCCACCGATCGCCCCCATCGGCTCGTCGACCAGGTCCTCACCGGTGCCGAGCAGGGTGGAGACGGCGACCCCGACGTACTTCGCGTCGGCGGGCATCGCGTCGGCCGACTGGGTCATCTGGGCCACCGGGTCGAAGACCCGGCCGTCGGCCAGGTAGCCCTTGGCGATCTCGGTCAGCTCGTGCAGCAGCGCGGGCAGGTCCTGCACGTCGCTGCCGTCGCGGAACAGCCGGGACGCCGCCTTGATCTCGTAGTAGGGACGGCGCGGGTTGGAGAACCGCGGGTCGAGGCCGGCGTAGAGGAAGACCAGGGCGTGCGGGCCCACCGGCTTGGTGCGGCGCAGGTCCCAGAAGTGCGAGGCGTGCAGCGCGTTGGCGTACTGCACCCGGTGCACCACCGCCTGCCGGATCTGGTTCTGCACGGCCTGGCCCGAGTAGCCGTCGGCGGCCGGCTCGGCGGCGCCGCCCTGCCCGCCGCTCGGCGTCCACGCGGCCGGGGCGCCCGGGGCCGGGGTGCCCGGGGTGGTCGGGGTGGTCGGCTGCTCCGGCGCGCCGTAGCGGGGTGCCTCGGGCATGCCGTACCGGGGGGCCTCCGGGGCGCCGTAGCCGTACGCCGGGGCCTCCGTCGGGTAGGCCGGGCTCTCGGGGGCGCCGTAGCGCGGCGCCTCGCGGACCGGGTACGCGGCGCTCTCCGCGGCGGCGTACCCGGCGGGGGCCGCCTGGTGGCCGTAGCCCGACGGACCCGGGTTCGGGGCGCCGTAGCGGGGTGCCTCCGCGCCACCCAGGCCGGTGGTGCCCGCCGGGGCGCCGTGGCCGGGCAGCTCGGCGCCGGGGTAGCCCGGGGTCGGCGCGCCGCCGTAGCCGGGAGCGGGTGCCCCGCCGTAGCCGGGCGTCGCACCGGCGCCACCGTAGCCGGACGTCTCGCCCTGACCGCCGTAGCCGGGCACCGCGGCGGGGGCGGGATAGCCGGGCGCGCCACCGGGGTAGGCCGGCTCCGGCGCCGTCGAGGGTGGACGTCCGTCGGCCAGGCCCCAGCGGGCCGGTGGACCGACCGGTGCCGCAGAGGGGTACGAGGGTCGGTGCGCGGCGCCGGGGTCACGGTGGTCCTCGTAAGACGGATGCGACATCGGCGGCCGGTGATCCTGCGACACGTGGTAGCTCCTGGCTAGCTGGAATTCGCCCGCCAGATGATTTCACTGAGTGCACGGGTTATCAACTGTGCGCACACGATCCCCAGGTCGGAGCGATCTGACTCACAACTCAGCGGAACCGTTCGACTGTGGACCGGGACGTAAGGACCCCCGCCCGGCCAGCTCATGGCCTTCAGACCGTCGATTGTGGACATTTGGTGGCCAACTTCGTAACGCTTGCCTGCTCTCAGTGACTCATGGTCCACTCTTTGCGCCGTGCACCATGCACCGGAGGATGAGGAGCCCCTGTGTCACCCGACCCGTTCCGTGACGACTCTGTCACCGATCCGGAGGACCTCCTCGCCGAGCTCGCGGCGGTGGGTGCCGCCGCGGCGGCCGGCCGGGCGACGCGCGTCGGCTTCCCGGTGGCCACCGACATCGACTACAGCCCGCTGGCTCCCCTCTTCGCCGGTCTGCTGAACAACATCGGCGACCCGTGGACCGACCCGGCCGGCACCAACCACACCAAGCAGTACGAGCGCGAGGTGCTGGACTGGTTCGGGGACCTGTTCCGGGCCCCCGCCACCGACCGCTGGGGCTACCTCACCTCCGGCGGCACCGAGGGCAACCTGTACGCCCTCTACCTGGCCCGCGCCCGGTTCCCGAAGGGCCTGGTCTACTACTCGGCCGACGCGCACTACTCGTTGCCCAAGTGCGTGGACATCCTCGGCATGGACGCGGTGGTGATCCGCACCGACGAGCGCGGCGAGATGGACTACGACGACCTGGCCCGGATGATCGACCAGCACCGGGACCGGCCGGCGATCGTCGTGGCGACCTGCGGCACCACCATGACCGAGGCCGCCGACGACGTACCCCGGATCCGGCGGATCCTCGCCCGGGCGGCCGTCCGGCACCACCTGCACGTGGACGGCGCGCTGGCCGGCGTGCCGCTGGCGCTCGCCGACGACGGGAGCACGCTGCGGCTGGACACCACCATCGACAGCGTCTCGATCTCCGGCTACAAGTTCCTCGGCACCCCGGTGCCCTGCGGCGTGGTGCTCACCCGCCGCACGCTGCAACAGCAGCTCGGCCAGACGCCCAACTACACCGCGACCGTGGACACCACCATCAGCGGCTCGCGCAGCGGGCACCCGGCGCTGCTGCTCTGGTACGCGATCCGCAGCCTGGGGCACGCCGGCATGCGGGAGCGCGCCGACCGGGCCCGGGAACTGGCCGCGTACACGGTGGACCGGCTCAACGAGGTCGACTGGCCGGCCTGGCGGCACGAGCACGCCTTCACCGTGGTCTTCCCGACCCCGCCGGCCGAGGTGACCGCCAAGTGGGTGCTGGCCAGCAGCGACGGACGCAGTCACCTGATCTGCATGCCGGGCGTGACCAAGGAGGGCATCGACGCGTTCGTCGCGGACCTGGCCGCCGCCGTCGCCCCCCGCGCCCACCGGCGCCGCGCCCCGGTACCGCGCAGCCGGCGTACGGCCGAGACGCCGGTGCCGGCCGAGGCGGCGCTGAGCGCGCAGGTCGCGAGCTGAGCCGCGGTCACGCGGTGCGGATGACGGTGCAGATCGCCGGCCCCTCCTCGGTGGCCCGCAGCAGGTAGCGGTAACGCTCACCGGGCACCGCGCGACCCTGGCTGTCCAGGAACTCCCAGCGCACCGCCACCTCGGTGAGCAGCGGGGACACCTGCTGCACCTCCTCGATCAGCGCGTTCGCGGCGATCAGCTCCCGCTCCTGGTAGTCCGGGGCCGCCCCGACGAAGCTGAGCGCCACCGCGGCCGGGGAGGTGAACGAGAAGCTGTACGTGTCGGCGACCACCAGCCCCGGCAGCGCGTAGCAGGCGGCGATGGCCGGCAGGTCGGCGGTGGTCAGCGCCACGCCGTACCGGTCGAAGAATTCGGTCAGCGCGTCGAGGTCCGTGGAAGCCGTCACAGCGCTCTCCATTGCCGGGCGGGCGCGCCGGCAAACCTGGTCAGCGCGGTGGAATGCGCACCTCGATCTCCTTGCCGAGCTGCGCGCCCCCGGTCAGGTCGAGGTCGTCGCCGCTCCAGAACCGGCCCGGGTCGTACCAGTTGGGCCGGCGGCCGGCCGGCAGCAGGCCCATCGCCTCGTAGGTCACCGCCACCACCTCGGCGCAGTACGCGGTCTCCAGTGCCCGGTCGCGCACCGGCACCCCCGCGTCGCCGTCCCGGGTGGAGCGTGGCCGGCGGCGCAGGTCCGGCACCCGGCCCCGGGCCCAGCGCCAGGCGAGCTGGGCGGTCGACGGGAACGGGGTGCCGTCGAGGCGCGCCACGGTGCGCAGCACCCCCTCCTCCATCGCCGGCCCGGCCGGCGGTTCGAGCTGGCGCAGCCAGGCCCGCTGGCCGTACCGGTTGGCCCAGACGCAGACCGCGTCACGCAGGTCGTGCAGCTGCACGCCACGCTGGTGGGTGCCGGTCCACATGTCCGGCAACGAACGCCCCAGCTCCGCGTGCCACATCAGCGGCGGCATGTCGTCGAGCACCACCGCCATGCCGACGTGGTTGACCGGGCTGTTGGTGGTGAACTGGATGGCGCGATCCGGCACGCTGCGACCCCGGAACACCCACACGTCGCCGGTACGGGTCAGCTCCACGGCCTCGTCCAGGCTGATGCTCATGAACGACTACCCTAGGCCGATGCGGCAACGGATGCAGTGGTGGAAGGTGCTCGGGCTGGCCGGCCTCGCCGGCGTCGCGGCGACCGGTGTGGTCGTCGCCCGGGCGGAGCGGCGACGCCGGGCGTACACCCCGGAGGAGATCCGGGACCGGCTGCGCGAACGGCACGCACGCGCCGCCGGCGACACCACCCCGGCCGACGACCGCCCCTGACCGCCCCGGCCCGGACACCTGCCGAAGCTCGGCCCCGACGCCGGTCGTGACCTCGCCGGGGCCGCGGCCCGCGCGGTCACCGGTCGCTGCGGCGCACCGCCTCGTCCAGCGCCTCGGGGGTACGCCCGACCAACGCGCTCCCGTCGTCCAGCAGCAGGATCGGCCGCTGGATCAGTTCCGGGTGCGCGACCATCGCGGCGATCCAGCGCGGTTCACTGTCGTCGTCCCGGGGCCAGTCGGCCAGGCCGAGGGCCACTCCGTCGGGCTCCCCGGTGCGGCAGACCTCCCAGGCCCGGGCCGACAGCCGGCGCAGCACCCCGGCCAGCTCGGCCTCGCTCGGCGGCTCGGTCAGGTACGCCCGCAGCCGGTACGGCACCTGCGCCCCGTCCAGGCTGGCTCGGGCCGAGGCGCACTTCGAGCAGGACGGGTTGTCCCAGATCTCCATGCCCGACATCGTGACAGACCGTCGCGGCCCTCCAGTCCGGACGGTCTCTCCACACCCGCCTCGACCACCCACGCCTCCACGCTCTTGCAGTTCGGGACCGCATGGCATCGCGCGGCGAGGCTTCGCGCGCCGGGGCGGCTCACGAGGTGGGTGGGGACCACCCTCTCGGGCGACAACCCGTCAGTGAACCGTCGTCACGGACAGCCGCAGCGGAGGTCACCGGCCAATCGCCTCGCCGGTAACGGGCGGGACGGGACGGGCGTGAGATCGGTTCCGGCACACGGGCTGATGCCGGAACGGGGCCCCAGAAACCGGTACGACGATGCGGCAGCGCCATCGCCATTCCAGGCTCGGCTCAGGCCTGGCCCCGCTCAGGCCCGGCACCGCTCGGCTCAGTCCCGGCTCAGGCCCGGTGCGGCTCGGCGCGCTTGGTCCCGGCTCAGGCGCGGCTCGGCTCGCTCAGGCCCAGCCCAGGCGCCGCTCGGCTCGCTCAGCGCCTCGCCCAGGCGCGGCTCGGCTGACTCAAGGCCCAGCCCAGGCCAGCCCAGGCCGGCCCAGGCTCGGCCCAGCTCAGCTCAGCCCGCTGACATCATCGGTACGAGCCTCATGTCTCTGAGACATAAATATGTCTCAGAGACATGACGGTCTCAAGCAATCTCTCACCGGGGCGGGGTGACGTTCCGTGACTTCCCAACGGGCCGCCCGGTACCTGCGAGAGCACATTGCGCGCCCGATACCGACAGCCGCCACTTGCGTCAAATGTCCGGATCCAGCGACGCGATGACGCCCACTGGGGCGTCTGGGCGGATGCGGCGTGGTGGGGGCCACCCGCCAGGCGGAATCATGACCGGGGCGGGGTCGTTGAACATGGCAGACCGCGCGGTACCCCGAGCCCTCCGGGCCCGGGTGAAGCCCCGGTCGGAATGGCCGGCCAACCGGCCGCGTTACATCCCCCGGTAACCGCACCACCCCCCGCCGGTGCGCGCCGTAGGGAATGACTCCCCGCCGCCGGTCGTTACACCCCCGGGCCGCCAGAGCAGGTCACCTGAGTGATCGCCGGGCCCACCCAGACTTCCCCCCTTCGCGGCACCACCGCACCCCCCTCGCGGATGCCGCGCAACCCCCGGACGAAAGGCTTCATCATGGCTACCACGCTGCTGCGCAAGACCGTCCTGACCGCCGCCGGCTTCGCCGCCACCGCCACCGGCATCGCCGGCCCCGCCATCGCCGCCCAGGCCACCCCCGCCGAAAAGGCCGCCGCACAGGTCAGCACCGACCGCAAGGGCCACGGCGAGCGCGAACTCAAGGTCGACTACCAGGCCCAGCCGAACTTCTACTACTGCGGCCCCGCCGCCACCCGCAACGCCCTGTCCGTGCTCGGCAAGAACATCGACGTCGACGCCATGGCCAAGGAAATGGGCACCACCGAGAACGGCACCAACAGCATCAACGACATCACCCCCGTCCTCAACAAGGAAACCGGCACCAAGGCCTACCGCTCCGTCGAGATCAAGGACAGCAAGGCCGACGACAAGCAGACCGAGCGCCTGCGCACCGACATCGTCAAGACCGTGGACGACGGCCGCGCCGTCGTCGCCAACATCGCCGGCACCACCACCGACACCGACGGCAACACCCACTCCTTCGAGGGCGGCCACTACATCAGCGTCGTCGGCTACCAGGACAACGGCAAGACCGTCACCATCGCCGACTCCGCCAACCCCGACACCGCCTCCTACCGCATCACCGTCGACAACCTCGCCGACTGGATCGCCACCCGCGGCTACAGCGCCTCCTGACCGGCGATCCCGGACCGGAGGAAACCGAAGGGCCCGACCCCCACCCGGGGTCGGGCCCTTCGTCGTCGGGTCAGCGGTCGCCGGCGGGTACCGGCTCGGTCGCCTCGGCGGGTTCCGTCGCCTCGAACCGGCGGGCCCGACGGCGTAGCCACCAGGTGCTGGCCAGCCCGGCGAGCACGGCCAGGGCCAGACCGGCCCAGGAGATGTCCTTGAGCCAGTGCTCGGCCGCGCGGCCCACGGAGAAGAGCAGGTACGTGGTGGCGAATGCCCAGACCAGGCCGCCGGCCGCGTTGGCCAGCAGGAACCGCCGGTACGGCACGTGCAGCGCGCCGGCGAGGGGGCCGGCGAGGATGCGCAGCAGGGCGACGAACCGGCCGAAGAAGACCGCCCAGACGCCGTGCCGGGCGAAGCTCTGCTCGGCGCGGGCCAGCTGGGCCGGGCCGAGGTGTCGGGGGAAGCGCCGGCCGAGGCGTTCCAGCAGGGGACGGCCACCGCGCCGACCGACGGCGTACCCGATGGAGTCGCCGATGATGGCGCCGGCCGCGGCGGCGGTGGCGACCCACTCCGGCTCGACCACTCCGGTGGCGGCCAGCAGGGCGGAGCTGACCAGCACGATCTCGCCCGGCAGCGGGACTCCCATGCTCTCCACGCCGATCACCCCGGCGACGATCAGGTAGACCACGCCCGGGGGAAGCACGGAGAGCCAGTGCTGTACGTCGACCACCCGCCACCCCTTCCGCTCGACCTCGAACCCTACCCGCGACGAGGGGGTACGAAGCGTCGGTCAGCCGGCGGTCACCGGGGCGAGGAACTCCAGCCGGTTGCCGTGCGGGTCGTGGGTGTGGAACCGCCGCATGCCCGGGATCTCGTCGTCGCCCCAGGTGACCGGGTGTCCGCCGGCCGTCAGCCGGGCGGCGAGGTCGTCCAGGTCGGGGCGGACCAGGGCGGGGTGCGCCTTGCGGGCGGGGGTGAAGTCGTCCTCGACGCCGAGGTGCAGCTCGGCGTCGTACCCGGTGAACCAGCAACCACCGCGGGCGGCGAGGGCCGGGGGTTTCGGTTTCTCGGTGAGGCCGAGCAGACCGACGTAGAAGGCACGGGAAAGGTCCTCGGAGCCGCGCGGGCAGGCGAGCAGGACGTGATGGATCATGGCAGCACCTCCTCGTCCCGAAGCCTGGCACGAGGTTGCGCGAATAGCAAGACGGACGTACGGTTTTGTTGAGCCCCGACGTAGGTAAGTGTTGCCTAAGCACGGCAACGCCCTGGTCGGTGCGACAGACTGCTCAGGACTACTCACGGTCGCTGGTGTGAAGGAGTACGACGTGGCGAGCCTCGACACCTTCGGTGCGAAGACCCAGCTACGCGTCGGAGACGCGAGCTACGAGATTTTCAGGATCGACCAGGTTCCGGGGCACGACAGACTGCCCTACAGCCTGAAGATCCTGCTGGAGAACCTGCTGCGGACCGAGGACGGCGCGAACATCACCGCCGACCACATCTCGCAGCTCGGCGGCTGGGACCCCACCGCCGACCCGAGCGTGGAGATCCAGTTCACCCCGGCGCGGGTGCTGATGCAGGACTTCACCGGCGTGCCCTGCGTCGTGGACCTGGCCACCATGCGTGAGGCCGTCCGCGACCTCGGCGGCGACGCCACCAAGGTGAACCCGCTCGCCCCGGCCGAGCTGGTCATCGACCACTCGGTCATCGCCGACCTGTTCGGCCGCGAGGACGCCTTCGAGCGCAACGTCGAGCTGGAGTACGAGCGCAACAAGGAGCGCTACCAGTTCCTGCGCTGGGGCCAGACCGCGTTCAACGAGTTCAAGGTCGTCCCGCCGGGCACCGGCATCGTGCACCAGGTCAACATCGAGTACCTGGCCCGCACGATCATGGAGCGCAACGGCCAGGCGTACCCGGACACCGTGGTCGGCACCGACTCGCACACCACGATGGTCAACGGCCTGGGCGTGCTGGGCTGGGGCGTCGGCGGCATCGAGGCCGAGGCCGCGATGCTCGGCCAGCCGGTCAGCATGCTGATCCCGCGCGTGGTCGGCTTCAAGCTGCACGGCGAGATGCCGGCCGGCACCACCGCCACCGACCTGGTGCTGACCATCACCGAGATGCTGCGCAAGCACGGCGTGGTCGGCAAGTTCGTCGAGTTCTACGGCCCGGGCGTGAGCGCCGTGCCGCTGGCCAACCGGGCCACCATCGGCAACATGTCCCCGGAGTACGGCTCCACCGTCGCGATCTTCCCGATCGACGCCGAGACCGTCCGCTACCTGGAGCTGACCGGCCGCGACCCGCAGCAGGTCGCGCTGGTCGAGGCGTACGCCAAGGAGCAGGGCCTCTGGCACGACCCGGACCACGAGCCGGAGTACTCGGAGCGCCTGGAGCTGGACCTGGGCACCATCGAGCCGTCCCTGGCCGGCCCGAAGCGTCCGCAGGACCGGGTGCCGCTGGGCAGCGCCAAGACGCTGTTCCGCTCGGCGCTGACCGACTACGTGGCCGCCGACACCACCGGTGAGCGCGACCTCAAGCCGAGCGTGGCCCGCGAGCAGCTGCCCAAGGGCGCGAACGGCCCGGCCGACGAGGCCAGCGCCGAGTCCTTCCCGGCCAGCGACCCGCCCGCCAACGAGTTCAGCGACCCGGCCGACGAGCCGCGCGACCTGGAGACCGCCGCCGCGGGCGCGGGCGGTCGCGCCACCAACCCGGTCCGGGTGACCGGCGCCGACGGCGTCGAGTACGAGCTGGACCACGGCGCCGTGGTGATCGCCGCGATCACCTCCTGCACCAACACCTCGAACCCGCAGGTCATGATCGGTGCCGCGCTGCTGGCCCGCAACGCGGTGGAGAAGGGGCTGACCCGCAAGCCGTGGGTGAAGACCACGCTGGCCCCCGGCTCCAAGGTCGTCATGGACTACTACGACCGCGCCGGCCTGACGCCGCACCTGGAGAAGATCGGGTTCAACCTGGTCGGCTACGGCTGCACCACCTGCATCGGCAACTCCGGCCCGCTGCCGGAGGAGGTCTCCGCCGCGGTGAACGAGGGCGACCTCGCGGTCGTGTCGGTGCTCTCCGGCAACCGGAACTTCGAGGGCCGGATCAACCCGGACGTCAAGATGAACTACCTGGCGTCCCCGCCGCTGGTGGTCGCGTACGCGCTCGCCGGCACCATGGACATCGACCTGGCCAACGAGCCGATCGGCGAGGACGCCCAGGGCAACCCGGTGTTCCTGCGGGAGATCTGGCCGAACAGCGCCGAGATCCAGGACGTCATCGCGCAGGCGATCGGCGCCACCGGCTTCAGCGCCGCGTACGCCGACGTCTTCGCCGGTGACGAGCGCTGGCAGTCGCTGCCGACCCCGACCGGCGACACCTTCTCCTGGGACGGCGGGTCCACCTACGTCCGCAAGCCCCCGTACTTCGAGGGCATGCAGCAGCAGCCGGCCCCGGTGCGGGACATCGCCGGCGCCCGGGTGCTGGCCAAGCTGGGCGACTCGGTGACCACCGACCACATCTCCCCGGCCGGCTCGATCAAGGCGGACTCCCCCGCCGGCAAGTACCTGGCCGAGCACGGCGTGGCCCGCCACGAGTTCAACTCGTACGGCTCGCGCCGGGGCAACCACGAGGTGATGATCCGGGGCACCTTCGCCAACATCCGGCTGCGCAACCAGCTGGTGCCGGGCGTCGAGGGCGGCTTCACGGTCAACCACCTGACCGGCGAGCAGAGCTCCATCTACGACGCCTCGATGGCGTACCAGGAGGCGGGCGTCCCGCTGGTCATCCTGGCCGGCAAGGAGTACGGCTCCGGCTCGTCGCGCGACTGGGCGGCCAAGGGCACCATGCTGCTGGGCGTCAGGGCGGTCATCGCCGAGTCGTACGAGCGGATCCACCGCTCGAACCTGATCGGCATGGGCGTCCTTCCGCTGCAGTTCCCGGTGGACACCACCGCCGAGTCGCTGGGCCTGACCGGCACGGAGACCTTCTCCATCAGCGGCGTCACCGCCCTCAACGACGGTGACACCCCGCGCACGGTGAAGGTCACCACCGACACCGGCGTGGAGTTCGACGCCGTGGTGCGGATCGACACCCCCGGTGAGGCCGACTACTACCGGCACGGCGGCATCCTGCAGTACGTGCTGCGTCGCATGATCGCCAGCTGATCGCGTACGCCCGATGAGGGCCGCTCCCCGCGCGGGGAGCGGCCCTCCGGCGTTTCAGCGCAGCCGCAGCGCGACCGCTCGGGCCTCCGCGTCGGTCAGCGGCAGGAACCACAGGAACCGGCGGACGATCGCCACCGGGTCCGGGCCGCCGGGCCGGCCGCGCAGGTCCCGGATCGCGCGCCGGGTGATCCGGGAGTACTCGGGGATCAGCGTGGCGCGCCGGGCGGCGTCGGTCGGGGTGGCCCGCAGCGTCGGGCAGGGCCAGTCGTGGCCGCAGGCGTCACAGCGCCACGCCGGGCCGCACGCGGCGTGCGCGACCGGCGGCCCGCCGTGGGTCACCCTCCTCCTCGGGTACGCCCCGAGCGCGCCGGCCGGTGGATCGTTCCTCGGCTTGTTCCCGCACATCCTCGTCCTCCTCCACTTAGGGCTCCGCACCGCACCCTGCCGAGGGTCGCCGGACAATCACACAGCGTTGTGTAATCTCTTCCGGACGGTCGATTTGTTCCGGGGAGGAAGAGGCATGAACCATGCCTTCATTGCCGCGCTGGCCCGGTCCGGGCATACGGCCGAGAGCCTGGCGGAACGGATCGGCCTGCATCCGAAGACCGTCGCCCGATGGGCCAACCCGGGGCACGTTCCGCAGAGCCGGCACCGCGTCACGGTCGCCGACCTGCTCGGTCAGCCGGTCGACGCGCTCTGGCCGGACGTGACCACCGCCGCGAGCCGGTCTGGTTCCGGCCGTGGGTGGACATCGAACGCGAGGCGGTCGCGCTGCGCACTTTCGAGCTGGCATGGGTGCCGGGACTGCTCCAGACCGAGGCGTACGCCCGGGCCACCCTCATCGGGCAGCAGTTCACACCGGACGAGGTCGCCGGCCTGGTCGCGGCGCGGCTGGACCGGCAGGCGATCCTGACCCGGGAGCGGGGGCCGCTCTTCGTGGCGGTCCTCGACGAACAGGTGCTGCGGCGTGCCGCCGCAGGCGACCGGGCGTTGATGGCCGCCCAGCTGGCCCACCTGGTGTCCTGCGCGGCGCTGCCGAACGTCCAGCTCCACGTCGTTCCCGGAGACACGCCGACCTATCCGGGGCTGGACGGACCCTTCGTCCTCGCCGAGCTGCGCGACGGCACCCGGGTGGCGCACGTGGACAGTCAGGCGCGGGCGCAGATCATCGAGCAACCCTCGGAGATTGCTACCCTGGAGCGACGCTGGGAACGCATCCGGGGCGAGGCTCTGCCCCGAGCGCGCTCCCTTGACCTGCTGAAAGAGGCGGCGGCGGCATGGACCTGAACGGTGCCCGGTGGCGCAAGAGCACGCGCAGCGGAGGCAACGGCGGCAACTGCGTCGAGGTCGCCGACAACCTGCCCGGCGTCGTCGCCGTGCGCGACTCGAAGGAACCTGTCGGACCGGTGCTCACCTTCAAGCCGGCAGCCTGGGCGCGGTTCGTCACCCTGGCCAAACGCGGCTGACCGGCACCGCACCGCACGCGACCTGCCGCACCCGGCGGCGGACGTGCTCATCTTCTGGCCGCCGCCGGAGCTGGTCGACGCGTCACCCGACCAGATCGTCGACACGGCGTTGAGCTACCGGCCGCTCGCGTTCTGACGAGCCGGCCGGCGGCCCACGGGTCACCCGGCGATCGGTTCGGCGGCCAGGGCGGTCCTGCCGATCAGTTAGGGGTCGGTGTATGCCTCGGTGGTCGGGACGACAGTGGCGTCCGCTCGGCGGACCTCGGTCCCCGAGGCATCGATCGGCACCAGCGTCACGACGTTGTGCTCCTGTGCCACCATGAGGGCGTGTTGGTGTTCACGCGGGCGCCGACGGGCAACGGGGTCCTGTGGCGGGTGGGCCGGCAGCACCTGGCATGGCGGCCAGTCCCACGGGCGCTCTGGCGTGCACCCGAGTACCAATACCGTCAAGGGCCTGCGGGCCTCGACATGTTGAGCTCGCTGGGCGCGCTGCTCGCGACGCCGCTGGTGTGGCCGTGGCGTGCCGTCACGAACAGGTGGCCAGTGGTCGCCTATGCGCTCGACGCGCCTGACGGCACCATTCATCTGCGCCGCACTCCACCGATGCGTTGGACGCAGGCCAAGATGGTCGCCCAGGCCTGGGCCGAACACATTGAGCGGTACGGCGAGCCGCCCGCGCGGTAGCTCGAAGGCCGTCGGCTGGACCACAGCCGCGGTAGCGCCGCCGACGTCAGCCGCCCGATCGCGGCTACACCCCCAATGGACAGGTGTAGCCGCTGTGCCAGGGAAACCGGCCGCCCGGTTTCAAGATCCCAGCCCTGCCACCGACGCCCATGAACAGAACACCTAGGCGAGATCCAGCAGGTGCAGCTCGCCGCCGCGCACCATCCAGTCGGCCCAGTAGCCGAGCCGCCCGCACGCGACGCAGCGACTGGTGACGGCCAGCGCCCGGATGCCCTCCCCGTCGGCGTAGACCGAGTAGCCGACCGCGACGTTGAAGTCCTCCTCGTCGCCGTCGGCGTCGCCGCCGCACTCGCAGACCATGACGGCGGGCGTGATGTCCGCCCAGTACTCGCCGCTGTCGGCGATGAAATGCTCCGCGCCGCAGCCCCGGCAGGTGCGCCGCACCGCGCCCTCCACGACGTCACCCGTCACGCCGAAGACCTGCCCACCGCAATCCGCGCACCGGCACACCCGCACCTGGTGCACCGCGTAGCCCTCGGCGCCCTGCGCCGTCGCGTACGCGATGAGGTCTTCGAGGGTCTCCCCCACCGGCCAGCCGCGCACCTCGGTGATCGCCATGCCGGTCATCCCACCACGCCGGTCCGACAGTCGTCGTCACATCGGGCCGGGCTGCGTCGTCAGGGTCGGCGAGCAGCCGACCGAAGGAGCGCAGTGTTCGCCGCCTACGTCATCGTCACCGTCCTCACCTCGGTCCTCACCGGGGTCGCCGCGACCACCTACCTGATCGGGCACGACTACCCGAAGGCCCAGGTGGACATGAAGCGGCTGCCCCGGTGGTGGATGCCGGTGCTGGGCACCCTGCTGGCCGCCGGGTCGCTGGGGCTGCTGGCCGGGTTCGCCGTCCCGCTGCTGGGCACGCTGGCCGCCGGTGGCCTGGTGCTCTACTTCGTCGGGGCACTGATCGCGCACCTGCGGGTGGGTTCCCGCAACCTGGTCGGTTGGGCGGTCTTCTTCGTCTCCTCGGTGGCCGCGCTGGCCCTGCACCTGGCCCACGACGGCGGCTGAACCGCCGACCGGGGTCACGGGATACTGACCCGGTGATCAGCTTGCCGCACGAGCCGTCCGGCCTGGCCAAGGCGACCTGGACGGACGCCGACTTTCCGGAGATGGGCTGGCACGACTGCCGGATCCACGCCGTCAGCGTCGGTGAGTACGAGGACGACACCCTTCCGCCGGCCCGGCTGCTGCTGGACCTCGACTACATCGTGCGCTGGATGCCGCCCGCCGACGGGGAGGCCCACTTCACCTTCTGGATCGCGCCCGCGACGCTCGTGTTCGAGCGGGCGTGGCAGATCGACGGTCGGCTGGGCCCGCTCCACGAGGCCATGGAGATCGCCGACATCCACCGACTCGACCCGACCGACGGCGGTCCGGAGCCGTGGTGGCACATCGAGGGGCAGAACTTCGATCTCCGGCTCCGGGCCGCCGGTTACACCCAGTACCTGCGGCTGCCGCCCCGGCACGTACGCCGGCAGGTCCTCACCCCCGGCGAGCGGGGCGGGTCGAGCCTCACCGAGCGGTCCTTCGCCTGAGCCGTTCAGCAGCACTGCCAGCTGAACATGGTGTGGTTGAAACGCCGGCGGCCAGGTCCTCGGCCCGTACCCCGCCCAGCCCGGCCACTCCAGGAAGGCGCAGCTCCCCGATGGACGGCCGAGCCCGTGCCCCACTCAGCGGGGCATGGCCCGGGCCTGCGCGACGGCGAGCTGCTTCAGGCGCTCGGCGTCGCCGAGAGGGCTGATCCCGTCCGCGCCGACGGAGACGTCCCTCGGGTCCAGCGGGGCGTCGGCCCGCAGCGCCGGCAGATCGCGGTCGGCCCGGTCGACCAGGACGAGCGCGGTGGCGAGGAAGCCCTCCAGCAGGGAGCGGAGAATCGGGTGGCTCGACCGGCGGTACTGGCTGACCAGCGCGTCGACGAAGCCGACGAAGACGTCGAGGTCGATCTCGTAGTCGTCGGCGCGCATCGGGCCGATGCCCGTCGGCACGCCGACCAGCGGCGCGACCGCCTCGCTGGTACGGACGAACAGCTCGGCGACCCGGTTGGACGGGTTCCACAGGTCGACCTTGCCCACCTGGAAGTACTGACTCATCGTGTGATCATGCGGGATGCGGGACCATCGGCGCAGTCCCGCCGAGGCGCGTCTAGGCTGGCGCGGTGACGCTCGCCGACTGGCTGCCCAAGGTCTGGACCGGGACGCGGCAGGTGCGGATCCTCGACGGTGGCCTGCTGGGCGGGCCGGTCGCCGACCGCGCGGTGCTGGCCGAGATCACCGACCGCGACCGGCTGGCCCGGCTCCGGGAGCTGACCACCACCGGTGACTTCACCGGGGACATCTGCCGCTGCCCGGGCCGGCTCACCCTGGCGTTGTACGACGCCGACGACGTGCTGCGGGGCAGCGCGACGGTGCACGGGCACGGCAGCGTGTCGTGGGAGCGCTCGCGCTTCCGCGACGATCTGGACGTGGCCGAGCCGACCGCCCTGACCCTGTTCCTCGCCGAGTGCGGGGTACGCGACATGCTGATCGCTCTCCTCGGCCCGCTGGTCACGGCGCTCGGCCGGTACGAGCGCAACACCCACCCGCAGTTCCGCCCGCCCGGGAAGCCGGCGGTGCTCATCGAGCGGCAGGTGCCGGAGGTGCTGCGGGCGGAGCTGCTGAAGGTCGGCGGTGAGCAGGCCGGCCAGTTGTCGCCGGAGCGCGCGGCGGCCCTGGCGCAGCGACTGGCCGGGGCGGTGGCGGATCCGGTGCAACGGGCCGGCCTGCTGCTGAACTGGCTCGGCCGGCTGCCGTTCCCGACCGAGGCGATGTGGGGCGAGGGCGTCCTGGTCCGGCGGCTGCTGGACGATCTGCCGCGCCCGGCGGTCCTCGCCGCCGCCGCCCGCGCCGAGCCGGCCGGGACGCTGGGGGTGCTGAACTGGGCGGTCCATCAGGACGACGACTCGGACGTGGTCGCGGTGGTCGACCCGGTCCTGCGGCACCTTCTGCCGTAGTCGCGTTCCTGCTGGTCGGCGTTCTGCCGAGTGCAGAACGCCGACCGCCGCAGCACGTCCATCCTCGACACTGCCCGTATGACCCTGGCTGACCGGCAGCGCCGGCTGACGGCGCTCTACACGGCGTTCAACCGACGCGACGTGGCCACCGTGCTCGCCGCGCTCACGCCGGACGTGCGCTGGCCGAACGGCTGGGAGGGCGGCACCGTCACCGGCCACGACGAGGTGGCCGCGTACTGGCGACGGCAGTGGGAGCAGCTCGATCCGACGGTGGAACCCACCGCGTTCGACGTCGAGGCGGACGGTCGGGTGGCCGTCACCGTGCACCAGGTGGTCCGGGACCGGAACGGAACCATCCTCGTCGACCACACCGTGACGCACCGGTACCGCTTCGCCGGTGACCTCGTAGCGGAGATGGAGATCCGGGACTGACGACCGGTCACCCCTGACGCCGGGCCTGCGCCTCCGCCACCCACCGCAGCACCCCGTGGGCCCCACAGGCCGCCGCGATCTCGCCTGCCTCCGCAAGCAGCGCCGTCGCCTCCTCGTCCCGGCCCTGCTCGGCGTGCAGGTAGGCCAGGGACACCAGGCCGGCGGCGACACCGGGCCGGAACCCGATCTCCCGGCGAAGCCGTACGGACTCCTCCAGCCGCTCCCGTCCGGCCTCGACCGACCCGGCCGCCAGGTCCGCGAAGCCCAGGTGACGGACCGCGTACGACATCGTCAGCCGGTCACCGGCCCGGGTCGCCAACTCGTACGACCGTTGCAGCGCCGGGAGCGCGGCATCGTTGTCCTCACGGATCACCTGGTGGAAGGTGCCGACCCAGAACAGCGCCTCGGCTTCGCCGCGGGGATCGCCGAGCCGCTGGTAGAGCCGCGCCGCCGACTCGAACAGGGCCAGTTCACGCGGATCCTCGACACGCTCGTCGAGGAACCGTGCGTGCAGCAGCCGACCGCGCGCCAGGGCAAGGTCCGCCTCGACCGCGTCCAGGGCCCGGTCGGCGGCCTCCGGAGCGCTGCGGTCACCGCCGAAGACCGCCTGCTCGTAGAGGAGCCTCGCCTGTTCGATCCGCTCGTCGCCGTTCATCGCGTCCCCCGACCCCGGACCGGTAATCCGTTCGATCTCCGGTGCCCGAGTGTAGAAGCCGACGCGACGGCCCGGTGCCCCTCGGCGGCCGGCCGGACCTCACCAGGGGATCTCGCCGGCGTCCTCGAAGTAGCCGCCGGTCGGGCCGCCGTCGGGCAGGGTGGCGAGCCGGACCGCGATCGCCGCGCCCTGCTCCGGGGTACGCGTACCCCGGAATTTGTTCAGGTCGGTCGCGACGAAGCCCGGGCAGGCCAGGTTGATCAGGATGCCGGTGTCGCGCAACTCCTTGGCGTACTGGACGGTGACGGCGTTGAGCATCGTCTTCGACGGCGAGTAGGCGGCGGAGAGCGGGCCGGTGTCGCGCTCGTCGAGGGAGCCGGCCTGCCGGGTCAGCGAGCCGACGCCGCTGGACATGTTCACGATCCGGGGCGACGCCGAGCGGCGCAGCAGCGGCAGCATCGCGTTGGTGACCCGCAGCACGCCGATCACGTTGGTCTCCACGGCCGTCCGCACGGCGGCGAGGTCGACGGTGGTGGGCTGCTGCGGCATGCCGCCGGTCACGCCGGCGTTGTTGACCAGGGCGTCGAGGCGGCCGGCGCGCTCGCTCACCAGCGTCGCGGCGGCGGTCACGCTCGCGTCGTCGGTGACGTCCAGCGGTACGCCGAACGCGTCCACGCCGGCCGCCCGCAGCTTCGCCACGGCGGTCTCCCGGCGCTGCTCGTCGCGCGCGCCGACGCCCACGGTCCAGCCGAGCGCGCCCAGGCCCGCCGCGATCTCGTACCCGATTCCCTTGTTCGCGCCGGTGACCAGCGCGATCTTCGCTTCGTTCATGTGGTCGATCCTGTCCGGGCCCGGCGGGGGCGGCCAACACCGTCTGGGTGGGCAGCGATACCCGCAGGGTATCGCCGCGCGGGTACGGTGGCGGGATGGAGACCCGGGAGCTGCGCTACTTCGTCGCGGTCGCCGAGGAGCTGCACTTCGGGCGGGCCGCGAACCGGCTGGGGATGGCCCAGCCGCCGCTGTCCCGGGCGATCCGCCAGCTCGAACGGCGCCTCGGTGTCACCCTGCTCGACCGCAGCCCGCGCGCCGTGACGCTGACCCCGGCCGGGTCGGTGCTGCTGCGCGAGGGGCGGGCGGCCCTCGACGCGGTCGACGCCGCCGGCCGGCGTACCCGTCGGGCTGCCCGGGCCGGCACCGGCGAGCCGGGCCTGGTGCTGGTGGTGAAGGCCGGCGCCGGTGGCGAGCTGCTGCCGAGACTGCTCGACGCGTACGCCGCCGAACCGGATGCGGTCGACGTGGAGGTGCTGCTCTGCGGGATCGGCGAGCAGGGGCAGCTGCTGCGCGACGGCCGGGCCGACGTGGCGCTGCTGCACCGGCCGTACGACTCGCTGGCCGGGCTCGACACCGAGGAACTCTGCACCGAGGCACAGGTCGTGGTCCTGCCGGCCGGGCACCCGCTCGCCGGCCGGGCCGAACTGTCGCTCGCCGAGGCCCGCGCGCTGCCCGGCCTGCCGCTGCCGCGCTGGCCCCGCCCCGACGGCAGCTACCCCGACGGCCCCGGCCCGGAGGTCCGGGACCACGCGCAGCTCTACCAGCTGATCGCGCTGGGCCGCGCGGCGGCGGTGCTGCCGATGTCCTGCCGGGTCCAGCTGCGCCCCGACCTCACCACCGTGCCGGTGCCGGACGCCCCCACGGTGACCACGGTGATCGCCTGGCCGCCGCAGAGCCGGTCCCGGGCCGTCGCCGGCCTGGTCCGCGCCGCCACCCGCCGCTGACCCGGCTCAGTCGGTGGTGGCGCGGCGGCGCTGCTCGCGTACCTTCATCGCGTGTTCGAGGAGGGTGACCAGCACCTCCTTGGCCGAGTCCCGCTGCCGCGCGTCGCAGAGCACCACCGGCACGTCCGGGTCGAGGTCGAGCGCCGCCTGGACCTCGTCCAGCCGGTAGTGCTTGGCCCCCTCGAAGCAGTTGACCGCCACCACGAACGGGGTGCCCCGCCCCTCGAAGTAGTCGATCGACGGGAAGCAGTCGGCGAGCCGGCGGGTGTCGGCGAGCACCACCGCGCCGATGGCACCGAGCGCCAGTTCGTCCCAGACGAACCAGAACCGGTCCTGCCCGGGGGTGCCGAACAGGTAGAGCACCAGGTCGTCGCTGAGGGTGATCCGGCCGAAGTCCATCGCCACCGTGGTGGTGGTCTTGTCCTCGATCCCGGAGAGGTCGTCGACCCCGATCCCGGTCTCGGTCAACACCTCCTCGGTGCGCAGCGGCCGGCTCTCGCTGACCGCGCCGACCAGCGTGGTCTTGCCCACGCCGAACCCGCCGGCGATCAGGATCTTGATCGCCGTGGGCAGCGGAGCCGCCCCCGCCGGCCGCTCAGAGCGCCCGTAGTCCATTGATTACCGCCTCGAAAACGCTGTCGTCGGGAATGCCGGCGGGGGTCGCGCGCGGCTCACGGACCTGCACCAGGCTGCGGGCCACCAGGTCGCCGAGGAGGACCCGGACGGTCCCCACCGGCAGGTCGAGGTGCGCGGCGATCTCGGCCACGGACTGGATCCGCTGGCAGAGACCGACGATCGCCACGTGCTCCGGGCCGAGCCCGGACTCCGACCCCACCTCCGGCCGGGTCGAGGTGACCAGGGAGATCAGGTCGAACGTGCCGGTCACCGGGCGGGCCCGGCCACCGGTCACCGCGTACGGGCGCACCACCGGGCCCGCGTGGTCGTCCACCCACTCGTCGTCCACGGGCACCCCCTGGCCGGTCATCGCGTCGGGATCTCGCCGAGGGACTGTTCGCGGGAGGGCGTGGCGACGAATCGTCCGACCCGGGTGACCAGCATCGCCATCTCGTAGGCGATCAGTCCGACGTCCGCGTCCTCGGCGGCAAGCACCGCCAGGCAGGCGTTGCGCCCGGCCGCGGTGACGAAGAGGAAGGACGACTGCATCTCGATGATGGTCTGCTGCACCTGGCCGCCGCCGAAGCGCTTGCCCGCGCCCCGGGCCAGGCTCTGGATGCCGGCCGCCATCGCCGCCAGGTGCTCGCCGTCGTCCCGGCTCAACCCGCGTGACGCGGCCATCAGCAGGCCGTCGGTGGTGAGCGCCACGGCGTGTTCCGCCTGCTTGACCCGGCCGACCAGGTCGTCCAGCAACCACGTCAGGTCACCGCTCGAAGCCGTCTTCTGCACCACTCGTCGTCCCTTTCCCCGGCGGGTTGTCGCCGTGTTCGTCCGGAATCCGCCCCCGCGGCTCCCGTCAGGTCTCCTGCCCGTCCCCGGCACCGGACTCCCCGCCGGTACCGTGCGCGCCCCCGAGCAGGCGCGCCGCGTCCGTGCGACCCCGGCGGGTGCCGCTCTGGTAGGAGCTCATCATCCGTCGTACCTGCTCCGGTGCGCGTACCGTGTCCTCCGCCGCCGGAGCGTCCGGAGTGGACGCCTCGGGGCGCAGCTCCGGCACCAGGCTCGCCTGACGGACCCGGACCGGCAGTCCGGAGTCGGTCCGCGTCGCCGCGTCGCCGGCCGCCGGGTCCGCCTCGGCGGTGGCCGGCGCCTCGGCCGGCCCGGCCGGAGCCGACTCGGCCGGCTCGGCGGTGGCCGGCCGCTTGCGGGTACGCGCCGGCAGGCCGGACGGGGTGACCCGCGGGTGCTCCGCCGCCGGGGCCGGGGACGCCTCGACGGCGTCCCCGGGCTGCTCGTCGGTGTCCGGGACCCGGGCGGGCTCGACCGCGGCTCCGGCCGACGCCCCCACCGGGGCGGCCGGCAGCGCGGCGCCGGTGCCCGTCCCCGCCGAGGTGGACCGACCGGTCGAATTCTCGGTGACCAGGTCCGGCGGGATCAGCACCACCGCCGTGGTGCCGCCGTACGCGGACTCCTTGAGCTGCACCTTGACGCCGTGCCGCTCGGTCAGCCGGCTGACCACGTACAGGCCGAGCCGGGCGGCGTCGGCGAGGTTCAGCTCGGACCGGTCCACGATCCGGTGGTTGGCCGCGGCCAACTCCTCCCCGGTCATGCCGAGGCCCCGGTCCTCGATCTCGATGGCGAAGCCGTTCGCGACCAGCTGGCCGCGCACCTCGACGGTGGTGTGCGGCGGCGAGAACGAGAGCCCGTTCTCGATCAGCTCGGCCAGCAGGTGGATGACGTCACCGACGGCCCGGCCGGCCAGCGACACCGGGCCCAGCGGCAGCACGTTGACCCGGGTGTAGTCCTCGACCTCGGCCACCGCGCCCCGGACCACGTCCACCATCGGCACGTTGCGCCGCCAGGAGCGGCCCGGCGTGGAGCCGGAGAGGACGATCAGGTTCTCCGCGTTGCGGCGCATCCGGGTGGCCAGGTGGTCGACGCGGAACAGGTCCTCCAGCTCCTCCGCGTCGTGTTCCCGGCGTTCCATCGCGTCGAGCAGGGTGAGCTGGCGGTGCACCAGCGCCTGGGTACGCCGGGCCAGGCTGAGGAAGACCTCCCGGACGCTGCGGCGCAGCTCGGCCTGCTCGACGGCGGTCCGGACGGCGGTCTCCTGCACGGCGTTGAACGCCCGGCCGACCTGGCCGATCTCGTCGTCGCCGAACTGCAGCGGGGGTGCCTCCCGGGCGACGTCGACCTCCTCGCCGTGGCCGAGGCGTTCCACCACGCCGGGCAGCCGTTCGGTGGCGAGCCGGTTGGCGGCGTCACGCAGCCGTTGGAGCTGGGCGAGCAGGGTACGCGCGGTGGTGATGGAGACGACGATGGAGGCGATGACCGCCAGCAGGCCCAGACCGGCGGCCAGCACCAGCCGGACGATCACCAGCGCGGCGACCGGCTTCGCCCGGGCCACCACGTCGTCACCGCTCTGCAGCACCATCTTCTGCAGGTCGGTGAGGGCGGACGCGGCGACCCGGTTCCAGTCCGGCTCGGTCACCGCGAGCCGGGCCTCCCGCCGGTCCGCCGACATGACCCGGTCCTCCAGCCGGCGCAGCTCCGCGACGGCGTCGCCGGACAGCACCTGGTCCAACCGGGCCCGGTCGGCGGGGCGCAACTGGGTCAGGATCCGTTGCGCGATCACCCGCTGCGCGGACGCGAGCTGGGTGAAGCGGATCTGTTCGTCGGGGGTGATCCGACCGGCGGCGAGCGCGCCGGCCAGCAGGGCGTCCTCCTGCGAGATCAGTTCCCGCACCCGGTACAGCTCGATCAGGTTGCGGGTGTCCGCCTGGATCTCCGGGTCGTCGAGGCTGCCGACGGTGTCGTAGAGCTGGAAGAGCGAGTCGACGACCGCCGCGTACGAACCGGCGGTGCTGGCCCGGTCCAGGGTCCGGTCGTCGATGGACCGCCGGATGTCGCCCAGACCGTCCAGTGCGGAGACCGTCGCGTCGACGTGCCGCTCGGCGTCGGCGTCGCTGGCCGTCCTGGCCCGCCAGCTCCGGGCGGTCCGCTTGAACCTGGTCGCGTCCTCGTCGACGCTGCGGCGGGCGGCCTCCAGCGCGTCGCGCCGGGCCGGTGTGGGCTCACCCAGGTACGCGACCGCGAGGCGTCGTTCCACCTGCAACTCGAGCAGCAGCGGCTCGCTGGGCGAGACGATCTGGTCGTCGACCGTCTGCACCCCGAGCAGGTTGACTCCCTCCCGCAGGGTCACCCAGGCGGCGAACGACCAGAGGGCCACGAGCGAGGCGAGAAGCACAGTGACCTTGGTGCGCAGATGTGTGCCGCGAGGCCTCATCAGACCGTCCCATGCCGGACATCGGTACTTGCCGGCAGGCCGTGCCGGGACAAGCGGTGGTGAAGCGGACCGGGGAACGCTAGCAGTTGTCGAACTGTCGGCTCAAGGCCGCGCGACGCCGCCCGACCCGTACCCGCAAGGCTGTCAGCGGGGCTCCTGCGTCGTGGTCGCGTCACCCCGGGACCGCCAGCGACAACGGTTCCGCCGGGGCGTGCCGGGCCGCCAGATGGCGGGCCGCGAGCACCGCCGCCGCCACGATCGACGCCGGCCGGTAGAGGTCCTTGTCGTGCCAGAGGGCCGGCCCGTCGGCGTCGCCCGTGACGGTCAGCCGGGCGTCCCCCCGACGGATCGCCGCGACCACCTCCGGCCGCCGGTCACCGGCGGCCGAGAGGATCTGCATCGCGTACGCGGTCTCCTCCGCGGTGCCCTCCCAGCGGCCCCAGGAGCCGTCGGCGCGTTGGGTGGCCAGCACCCAGTCGACGGCGCGCGCCAGCGCGTTGGCCACCGGCTCGGTGGGGCCGGACTCGGTCAGGGCGAGGACACAGCAGACGGTCGCGTAGTACGGGGAGGCGTGCCAGCGGTCCCGCCAACTGCCGTCCGCCCGCTGCCGGTCGACGAGCGCCGAGACGATCCGCCGGGCCGCCGCCCGGTGCCGCGACGCCACCCCGCCCCGGGCCCGGACGTGCTGGCCCAACGCATCCAGGACGTGGGCGTTGGTGGTGACGGAGAAGCCGTCCTCGCCGGGCCAGGTGCAGAAGCCGTCGACGGTCTCGTACCGCCACAGGCAGTCCGGGTCGGTGGGCACGCCGAGCCGGGCGAGGGCGTACAGGGCGACCGACGAGGTGTCGGCGTCCGGCGGGAGGCCCGGCCCGGCCGGCGTACCGGCGGGGCCGAGGTGCGCGGTGAGGCCGTCCACCAGCCCCGCCGACCGGGGTACGGGCAGGCCGGCCCGGGCCAGGGTGGCCACCACCCAGGCGTGTTCGAAGACGGTGATCGGCGCCGCGCAGGGCACCGGGCCACCGTGCCGCCCGATGACGGCCGCGAGCAGGGCACGGGTGTCGGGGTGGTCCTGCCCCGGGCCCAGCCACACCGCGGTCGCCGCCGGCGAGGCGCCGACGAGGGCCACGCCGGCCGGCCGGCCGACACCGGCACGCCCGGCCACCGGACCGGCGATCTCCAGCGCGTGCAGCATCTTCTCCGGCACCGGGCCACCGACCGCCACCGCCTGCCGGACCGCCGCCAGCCGCCGGCCGTCCAGCCCCGGTGGCAGCCCGAGGCGGGGGCGGGCATGCCAGTGCCGCAGTCCGGCCGGGAGGTCGGGCCGGGACAGGTGGTCGTTGATCGAGGCGATCAGCGCCGGCACGAGCAGGTCGACGGCGGGAGTGTCCGGGATCGGCGTCCCGGCGGTCAGCCGGCGCCGCAGCGCGCACAGGCCCCGGTCGGCGGCCCGGACCAGCACCGGGCTCCGCGAGCCGGCCTGCAGGACGGCGAGCAGGGCTTCGGTGGCGCTCGCGGTCGGCACCAGCGCGTACCCCTCCGGTGGACCCCACCCGCCGTCGGCCCGCTGGCCGGCCAGCAGATGACGTACCCGCTCGGCGTGCCCGGGCAGCCAGGGGGACGAGGAGACCAGCCGCGCGGTCTCGTAGAGGGACGGGGAGACCTGCCCGACCGGGTCGCGCAGCATCGCCTCGATCAGGTGGGCGGCCGCGTCGGCGGGGCTGCCGTCGTCAGCGCTCAACGCTGCCCCAGAAGTCGGTGCCGTGGTAGAAGCCGCTGGTGAAGCCGAGCATCCGGGTCAGGTACGCGGCCTCGCGGGGGCAGTCGGCGGCCAGGGTGTCGAGCAGCGTGTGGCAGTCGGCCGTTCGCTGCGCGACCTGCCGGGTGATCTCGTCCCGGTCGACGCCGAGCAGCAGGGCGTTGAGGTCTCCGGAGCCGCGGTCCCGCTCCTCGCTGGCGAGGTCGTTGACCAGGCGCACCACCTGCTGCGCCGCGCGGCTCGCGGCGACCAGCTCGGGCAGGTGCGCGATCGTGCGCTCGTCGCCGGTGGCGATCCAGTGCGAGACGTTGACCCAGGTGGCGCCGTAGTTGTCGGCGTTGTCGAGGTACTCGGCGAAGCCGGGCGGCCCGGTCTCGCGCCACCGCCACTCGCGCAGCTCGGCGGCGAGCATCCGGCGCAGCTCGTCGCGCCACAGCGCCCGGGTCGACGGGAAGGCCGCCACGGTGGACAGCTCGGCGCGGATCTCGGCGAGGAACTGCCCCAGCTCGTCGTCGGCGGCCGGGACGCCCCCGTCCGCCACCTCCAGGCTGGCCGACACGATCGCCGAGACCGCGTCGACACCCGTGGCGACGGAGTCGACCTGCCAGTCCTCGGCGGTCACCCAGAGGGACGCCCGGTTGGCGGTACGGAGCTGCCCGGCGGTGCACCAGGGCGCGATGAACGCGGTGGACATCGCCAGCGCGCCCAGCATCGCCCCGTCGATCGGCGGATCCGGGAACAGGCCGGGCCAGCGCGCGACGCAGCGTTGCAGGTCCCGGTGCCCGCGTGCGGCGAGCGCGCAGATCCGCCCCTGCTCGGCGGCGGATCCGCCGGTCGGGTCAGCGGACGCCACGGGCGGGCTCCGGCCGGCGGGTGGACGGCGACACCCGGCGTACGGTCAGCCGCACCGCGCGGGCCGGCCGCAGCGACGTGGCGACCCGTGGGTCGGGGACGCGCGGGTCGGCGAGGGTGAAGCGGAACCGGCTCAGCAGGGTGGCCACGATCAGCACGGCCTCCAGGGTGAACAGGTGCTCGCCCAGGCAGCGGTGCATCCCCGCGCCGAACGGGTAGTAGGCGTAGCGGTGCCGGCCGTCGGCGCCCGCCCGGCCCGGGGCGAACCGGTCGGGGTCGAACGACTCCGCCGTCTCCCCCCACCAGCGGGGCATCCGGTGGGTGACGTACGGGGACAGGATGACCGTGGCGCCCTTGGGGATCCGGACGCCACCGAGCACGTCGTCGGCGGCGGCGCGACGCGGCAGGATCCACCCCGCCGGGTACAGGCGCAGCAGCTCGTCGAGGACCGACCTGGTGTAGACGAGGTCGGGCAGGTGCTCGGCGCGGACCGGCCCACCGGCCACCACGCGGTCGATCTCGTCGTACAGCCGGTCGGCCACCTCGGGCTGCCCGGCCAGCACCGGCCAGAGCCAGGTGAGCGCGACGTAGCTGGTCTCGGTGCTCACGCCCACCATCGCGACCAGGTCGTCGCGCAGCTGCTTCTCGCCCAGCGGCCGGCCGTCGGCGGTGCGCGCCCGGGCCAGCGTGGAGAGCACGTCGTCGCCGGCACCGGGGTCGCGCAGCGCCGCGCGCAGCACCGGGAGCAGGATGTCGTCGATGGCCTGCACGGCGGCGTGGAAGCGGCGGTCGCCGGGCACCGGGAACCACCAGGGCAGGAACGGCACCAGCAGCCGGGGCGCCATCGCGGTGACGACGGTCTCCTGCGCCGCCATGATGCGCAGCGCGTCGTCGACCGGGATGCGGTCGGCGAAGAACAGCCGCATGATCGAGGCACAGACGATCCGGGAGAGCTCGTGGCCGATGTCCACGGTGGTGCCCGCGTCCGCCACCGCGTCGAGCGCGTCGACGGCGGTGCCGATCGAGTCGGCCATGGCGTCCACCATGGCCTCGACGCGGGTCGGCCGGAACAGCGGCGCCAGGGTGCGTCGGCTCGCGGCCCACACCTCCCCCTCGGCGAGGATGCCGTCGCCGACCAGCTTGCGTACCGAGCGCCAGAGGGCGGTGTCGTCGCCGCGCGGATAGGTGGCGGCCCGATCCTGGAGCACCTCCTGCACGTGCGCGGGATCCGTGACGAGATACGGCCGGGAGACGCCCAGGCCGATCCGGACGACCTCGCCCCCGGACCAGTTGCCCGCCTCGACGAGGGCCCGGTGGGTGTCCCGGACGACGGCCGGGAGCGCCCGCCGGGCGGGCATCGTCCTGGCCCGGGCGCCGGTCGCGCCGCTAGACATCCCGCTGCTCCACGGACCCTCCTCCGCCCGGCGGCCGGACCCCGCTGATCCGTCACTCGCCCTGGGCGCCGTTAAGTGTCGGCTGCGCAACCACCTCGACGCAATGCGTGATCGTCGCAGGATGCGTCGCCGGTGTCGGGGGTGGACGGCTGTCGCACCGCTCAGGCCGGCCGCCGGGGCACGGTCGGACCGCGACGGCAGCAGCACCGCGGGCGGTAGCGGTCAGCCCGACAGGTCGCGCAGGTAGCGCCGCTCCGCGCCGACCTGCTGGTAGCCCAGCCGCCGGTTGATCGCGAGCATCGCCTCGTTGCCGGCGTCGTTCGTGGTCAACGCGTACCGGAAGCCGGCCCGCCGGGCCGCGTGCAGGGCGGCGAGCTTGACCAGCCGGCCCAGCCCGGCGCCACGGTGCTCCGGGCGGGTGCCGGTCATCCCCGACTGGTAGCCGTCCCGGCCGTCGGTCAGGGCGACGCTGAACGCCGCCACCACCCCGTCCACCACGGCCAGCGTGGTGAGCCGGCGGTCCAGGTCCGGACGCTCCCAGTAGGTGGCCAGCCAGTCGGTGAAGGCGAGCTCGTCCATCCCCACGTCGCCGGGCTCGTCGGCGGCGGCCGCGCAGTCCGCCTCGTACAACGGGTACGGGTCGGTCAGGTCGGCCGCCGTGACGAGATCCACCCCGGGCGAGGCGGGCAGCGCCGGCAGCGTCGCCGTGCTCAGGTCCAGCCGCAGGTGCAGGGCCCGTCGCCCCGGCCGGTAGCCGCGCCGCTCGGCGAAGCCGACCGCCACCGGGTCGTCGGCCACCTTGGCGTACGCGGTGACCACCCCCAGCCCGGCGAGGCGCTCCTCGGCGGCGGCGAGCAGTGCGCCGCCCGCGCCCCGACCCCGGTACCGCGGGAGGACGCCGAGGTTGAGGAAGCCCAGCCCCGGCTCGGCGCTCTCGAAGAGCAACCCGGTCCGCGCGACCCCGAGCAGCGCACCGGTCTCCGGGTCCTCGGCGAGCAGCAGCGCGTACCGCTCGGCGGCCGGCGCGGCGCTCGCCTGCCACCCGATCAGCTCCGCCGTGACCAGGTGGTGCGGGGCGGCGGTGCACAGCACCTCGGCCACCGCCGGGGCGTCGGCGGCCCGGAACGGCCGGACGGCGATCGACATGCCGGGCAAGGTACCCGCGACGCGCTCCCCCGGCGACCCCGTCCCGCCGTCGGGCCGGGTCCGCGCCGAAGCCGCCCCGGCAGCGCGGGGCGGAACCCGGGCGCGTGCCCGCGCCCTGTGCCAAGCTTCGGACATGGACGACACGACCATCCTGAACCGGATCACCGAACTGGTCGACGAGGAGCACCGGTTGCGCGCGGCCGCGCAGGCGCACGAGGCCGGCACCGACGACGAGGCCAAGGAGCGGCTGCGGGCGCTGGAGGAGTCCCTGGACCAGTGCTGGGACCTGCTGCGCCGCCGGCGGGCCGCCCGCCAGGCGCACGGCGACCCGGACGCCCAGGGTGAGCGCCCCCTCTCCGAGGTCGAGCGCTACCTCCAGTGACGCCCGCCGGCGGCGGCAGGCGGGCGGGGTCCGTCGTGGACCCGGGCCGCCTGCTCGCCACCGGTCAGCGGATCCCCGCCTCCCGCAACAGCAGCTCGGTCAGCTCGACCGGGTCGGTGCGGGTCGCGGGCAGCCCCCGCGCGGTGAACCAGGCGCCGACCACCCGGACGTCCCGGCCCAGGAACTCCGGCCCCTGCGGGTTCGCCACCACGTCCACCACCTGCGGCAGGTCGATCATGACCAGCCGACCGGCGTGCACCAGCAGGTTGTACGGCGACAGGTCACCGTGGGCGTACCCGGCCCGGGCCAGCACCACCAGCGCGTCGACCAGCTGGTCCCACAGGTCCCGCAGCTCGGTGTCGTCGGGGCGCAGCTGGGCCAGCCGGGGGGCGGCCTGCCCCTCGGCGGCGTCCCCGACGAACTCCAGCATCAGCTCGGTGCCGAGCAGCTGCACCGGATAGGGCACGGCGATCCGCCCGGAGGCGGCACCGATCTCCCAGAGCCGGGCCAGCGCGCCGAACTCGGCCGCCGCCCACTGCCCGGCGATCATCTGCCGGCCGAACGCGGTCCGCCCGGCCATCGCCCGGTTCTCCCGGGACCGGCGTACCCGGCGTCCCTCGAGGTAGCCGGCATCGCGGTGGAAGAGCCGGTGCTGGGCGTCCCGGTACCGCTTGGCGGCCAGCAGGCAGGACCGGTCGGTCCCCGGTACGCCCCGGCGGACGAGGTGGACGTCCGCCTCCTTGCCGGTCTTCAGCACCCCCAGCTCGGTGTCCCGGGCGGCCAGTTCGGTGACCAGCCAGTCGGGATGCGGCTCGGGCCCGTGTACGGCCTGGTCCCAGGAGGACCAGGGGTCCCCGGGCTCGGGCTCGTCGTCGGGTTCGGTCAGGACCGGCTCGGGGTGCCGGCCCCGCTTCAGGAAGTGGGGCTCGTCGTCGTCGAAGCGGCTCTTGCCGCGGCCACGGCGCTGCGGCGCCGCGAAGTCCTCGTCACGCACAGGTGGGTTGATCCTTTGATCGAGGCTGGTGAGGGCAGGTGGAGCGACCCTGCAAAGACGGCCATGACCGACCTCCCTTCCTCGACCGGGCCCCGCCCGGCTGCGCCCCTGCGCGGCACCATGCTGACCGGCGCGACCGGGCCGGGCAACCGAATTACCGGCCCGCCGGGCCGACACGCCGCCGGACACCACCGTGATCAACCGGCACCCCACCGGGCGTCGCCACGATCAGCCGGCCAGCACCGCCGCGACCGCCGCGATCAGCCCGTCCACGGTCCGGGTCGGCGCGAACCGGGCGTCCGACCAGGGCCGGCCCCGGTGCAGCCACACACTGGGCAGCCCGACGGCGGTCGCCCCACCGATGTCGGCCTCCGGGCTGTCCCCGACCACCCAGGCGCCCCGCAGCGGCATCCGGACCCGCTGGGCGGCGAGCGCGAAGATCCTCGGGTTGGGCTTGCTGACCCCGGCCTCCTCGGAGATCACCCAGTCGGCCACGTAGCGGTCCAGCCCGGTGCCGCGGATCTTCGCCTCCTGCTGGCGTACCACGCCGTTGGTGACCACCACCGGCACCCAGCCGGCGTCGTCGGCGATCCGCAGCGCGCAGGCGACCAGCGGATCGAGCCGGGTGTTCGCCACCACCCCGTCGTGCAGCTCCTCGACCAGGTCGATGGAGGGGATCCGCAGCGCGTACCGGTCCCGGATGGCGTCCGCGACGTCCCACCGGTCGGTCAGCCCGTCCGCGTCCACGGAGAGCAACCAGTCGATGTCGGCCGGTGGCGCGCCGATGCCCGCCAGGAAGCGTTCACCCCAGGCGCGGAACGGCCCCTCGCGGTCGAGCAGGGTGTTGTCCAGGTCGACGAGGAGCAACGGCACTCGGGCACCTTACGGGACCGGGACCGGCCGCCGACAGGGCCGTGGGGCCCCTGCCGTCCGTCAGCCGACCAGCGTCGTTCGGGGGAGGCCCGGCTCGGTCAGCCGGTCGGCGAGCATCGAGTGCGCGGCGCGGGTCGCCGCCAGCGCGGCCGGGTCGAGCGTGGCCACCAGCACGTCCTCCCCGCTGTCCGCGCCCCGCACCAGGGGCCGGCCCTGCGGGTCGTAGACGGCGGCGCCGCCGTTGAACCGCCACGGGTCGGCGCCGTCGACGGCGTTGGCGAAGACCACGTACATGGTGTTGTCCAGGGCCCGGGCGGCGTAGTAGAGGTCGCGCCGGTGCGCCGAGCCGGCCAGGTAGCCGCTCGGGCAGAGGTAGCCGTGCGCGCCGTCCAGGGCGGCGGCGCGGCCGTGCTCGGGGAAGCAGCCGTCGTAGCAGATGCCGAGGCCGAACCGCCAGTCGTCGACGACCAGGGTGGCGCCGCGCCGGCCCGGGTCGAACAGCTCCCGCTCGCCGCTCCACAACTGCTGCTTGTCGTACGCCGCGCGGACCGCGCCGGACCGGTCGACGACCAGGGAGGAGATGGTGCGCCGCCCGTCGGGGTGGCGGACCGCCGCGCCGACCACCACGGTCGTCCCGCCGTCGCGGGCGGCGGCGCGCAGCGGGTCCAGCCGGGCATCGGCGACCCGGCCGTCGGCGCTGGCGGCGACGTCGGTGCCCACGGGGTCGGCGGCCAGGGCCGGCGGATGGTACGCCGGCAGGTACAGCTCCGGCAGCACCACGATCCGGGCGCCCTCGGCGCGGCCGACCAGTGCCGCGGCGCGGACGGCGTTGCCGGCGACGTCGCCCGGGACGGGGGTGCCCTGCACGGCGGCAACGGTCAGCGGGTGGGCGGGAAGCGGGACGGCCTGGCTCACGCCGCCGATGGTAGCCGCAGCGCGCCGCCACGAACGATCACGGACAAGCACATCCCAAGCCGTACGTACGGTTTGCACGGGCCGGGGTGACCTGCGACGATCGGTGCGTGCCCAGAGTAAGCCAGGACCAGCTCGACGCGCGTCGGCAGGAGATCCTCGCCGCCGCGCGGGCGTGTTTCGCCCGGCACGGATACGAGGGCGCGACCGTGCGCCGCCTGGAGGAGGCCACCGGCCTGTCCCGGGGCGCCATCTTCCACCACTTCCGCGACAAGGACTCGCTCTTCCTCGCGGTCGCCGAGGACGACGCCGCCGCCATGGTGGAGACCGTCGCCCGCAACGGCCTGGTGCAGGTGATGCGGGACCTGCTCGCCCGGGCGGTCTCCCCGGACACCACCGGCTGGCTCGGCAGCCAGCTGGAGGTCTCCCGCCGGCTGCGTACCGACCCCGCGTTCGCCAAGCGGTGGGCGGAGCGCTCGGCGGCCATCGCGGAGGCGACCCGCGAGCGCCTGCTGCGCCAGCGCGAGGCCGGCGTGCTCCGCGACGACGTGCCGATCGACGTGCTCGCCCAGTTCCTCGAACTGGCCTACGACGGCCTGGTGCTGCACCTGGCGATGGGCCGGCCCGCCGGCGACCTCGGCCGGGTGCTGGACCTGGTCGAGGAGGCCGTCCGCCGGCACTGACCGGCGCCGCCCCGGCGGCCGGTCTCGGTCCGGTAACTGCGCGCACCGGCCGGATCGGCACTGGCGGGGCTGCTCCACAATGAGCCGCGATCCCCCTCGCGACAGGAGCAGCACATGACCGTCCTCGCGGGCGACACCTGGGGCGTCCCCGGCCCCGTCTTTCTGCGCTGGTACCTGCTGGCCGCGGCCGTGCTGGTCGTCGGCACCCTGATCCACCGGCTCACCGTCCTGAGCGGCACCGACGCCGGCACCGGTGCCGGCCCGCTCGGGCCGCAGCAGGTCGCGTACCTCAACGGCGGTGACCAGCTCGCCGTCTGGACGTCGCTCGGCGGCCTGCGCCGCGCCGGTCTGGTCGATGTGGGTCCAGACCGGCGGCTGGCTGCCGCCGGGCCGTTGCCGACCGCGGCCACCCCGCTCGACCAGGCCGTCGTCAGGGCCGCCGAGCGCCGCCCACACGTGCGGGAGCTGCGCCAGGACGAGTGGGTGGCGCGCGCCCTCGACCAGCTGCGCCAAGGGCTCGAACAGCGTGGGCTGGCGCTGGCGAAGGAGCGGCGGACCGCCCTGCGACGCGGGCCGCTGCTGATCGCCGCGCTCGTCGCACTCGGCGTGGTCCGCGCCTTCGTCGGCCTGTCGAACGGCCGACCGGCCGGCTTCCTGCTGCTCACGATGGTCCCGCTCTTCATCGCGTTCCTGCTGCTCAACCGGGTGCCGTGGCGGACCCGGGCGGCCGACCGGGCGCTGCGCGAGCTACGCCGCCAGCACACCTGGCTGCGCCCGTCGGCCGCGCCGGCGTACGCCACCTACGGCCCCTCGGACGCCGCGATGGGAGTCGCCCTCTTCGGCACCGCCACCATCTGGGCGATGGACCCCGGCTTCGCCGAGCAGGCCGAGATCCAGCGCCAGGCGCTGGGCACCGGCGGCAGCGGTTCCTCCGGCAGCTCGTGCGGCGGCGGCAGCTCGTGCAGCAGCGGCAGCTCGTGCGGCGGGGGCAGCTCCTGCGGGGGTGGCGGCTGCGGCGGCGGCGGGTGCGGCGGATGACCGGCACCGGTCCGGCGACCGCCGGCCCCGCCACCGTCGGCGGGCCGGTGGGCCGGGCCGCCCGCACCGCCATCGGCGCGCCGGCCGGGCCGGCCGTCGGCAGCACCACCGGCGTGGCGGCCGGGCCGGCCGGGGTCGGCATCGGCTGGCGGCCGGAGATCGCCCGCTTCGTGGCCGATCTCCCGGGGCTGCGCTTCGTCGAGGTGGTCGCGGAGACGGTCGCCCCACACGGCCCGCTCCCCGACGGGCTGGCCGAGCTGCGCGGGCGCGGCGTCACCGTCGTACCCCACGGCGTGAAGCTCTCCCTCGGCGGCGCGGAACCGGTCGAGCCGGCCCGGGTGGCGCACCTGGCCGGGGTCGCGGCGGCGGTGGACGCGCCGCTGGTCAGCGAGCACATCGCCTTCGTCCGGGCCGGGGGCGTCGAGGCCGGTCACCTGCTCCCGCTGCCGCGCAGTCGGGAGGCGGTCGCCGCGGTGGTGGCGAACGTGCGACGGGCCCAGGCGGAGCTGCCGGTGCCGCTGGCGCTGGAGCCGATCGCCGCGCTCTTCGACTGGCCGGACGACGAGCTGGACGAGGCCGACTTCCTCACCGAGATCCTCGACGCCACCGGCGCGCTGCTCCTGCTCGACGTGGCCAACGTGCACGCCAACGCCCGCAACCGGGGCGGCGACCCGCTCGCCCTGCTGGACCGGCTGCCGCTGGACCGGGTCGCCTACGTCCACGTGGCCGGCGGCGCGGAGCAGGGCGGTTTCTACCACGACACGCACACCGACCCGGTCCCCGCCGAGGTGCTCGACCTGGTCGGCGAGCTGTGCGCCCGGCACCGGCCCCCGGCGCTGCTGCTGGAACGCGACGGCCACTACCCGCCCGCCGCCGAGCTGCGCGCCGAGCTGGACGCGCTCGCCGCCGCCGGCCGGTACCCGGTGGTGACATGACCGGCGGCAGCCTGGCGGCCCGGCAGGCGGAGCTGGTCGCCGCCCTGGTGGCGGGCGGTCCGCTCCCGCCCGGGTTCGCCCCGGCGCCGGTCGAGGCGGCCCGCCGGGCGTTGCTGCGCAAGCGGGCCGGCGACGTGGCCCGGCACTGGCCGCTGCTCGCCGCCGGCCTCGGCGCCGACTGGCCGGCCACCTTCGCGGGATGGGCGGCCGGCCGGCCCACCAACGGATCGCTGCGCGACGGCTGGGACCTGGCCCGCGAGCTGCGCGGGCGCGGCGCGCTGCCGCCGCTGGGCGCCGAGGAGCTGGCCAGCCGGGAGGCCACCACCCGCTACGACGGCCGCACCCCACCCCGGGCCCGCCGGCTGCCGGCTCTCACCCGGGCCGGCGGTGCCGTCGTGCTCCAGCTCGCCGGTCGGGTACGCCTGCTCCGCCCGGCCCGCCGCTGAGCCGGCTGCCGGCCCTCCCGGGTGCTGAGCCGGCTGGCGGGGCCCTCCCGGGTACGGCAGGATCGGCGGTATGGATCTCGGACTCGCCGACCGGGTGTACGTGCTGACCGGCGCCTCCCGTGGGCTCGGCCTCGCCACCGCCCGGCACCTCGTCGCCGACGGTGCCCGCGTGGTGCTCTCCGCCCGCGCCCCGGAGCGGGTCGCCGAGGCGGTCGAGGCGCTCGGCGGACCGCAGCGGGCGATCGGGCTGACCGCCGACCTGACCGACCCCGGCACGCCGGAACGGCTGATCGCGGCGGCCCGGGAGCAGTTCGGCCGGCTCGACGGGGCGCTGATCTCGGTGGGCGGGCCACCCCGGGGCACCGCCGCGCAGGTCACCGACGCGCAGTGGCGCGAATCCTTCGAGACGGTCTTCCTCGGCAGCGTCCGGGCCGCCCGTACGGTGGCCGCCGCGCTCACCGAGGGCGGCGCGATCGGGCTGGTCCTGTCCACCTCGACCCGGGGCCCGGTCCCCGGCCTGGGCATCTCCAACGGGCTGCGCCCCGGCCTGGCCGGGGTCGCCAAGGACATGGCCGACGAGTACGGCCCGCGCGGCGTACGCGTGCTCAGCCTGCTGCCCGGACGGATCATGACCGACCGGAACAAGGAACTCTTCGCGGCCACCGGCGACCCGGAGCGGGCCCGACAGGAGGCGGAGGCGGCGATCCCGCTGGGCCGGGTCGGCGACCCGGACGAGTTCGGCCGGGTGGCCGCCTTCCTGCTCTCCCCCGCCGCGAGCTACCTGACCGGGGTGACCGTGCCGGTCGACGGCGGCGCCCTGCGCGGCCTGTGACCCCGCCCGGCCCCCCGCGCGGGGATGCCTCCTCCAGCGGCGCGGACCGGCGGCGACCCGCGCGCGCTGTCACCGCCGCCGACCTTCCCGCCAACGCGACCCGACCGGATCCGGCCCGCGCCGACGCCCCCACCGCCGGCCCGGCCCGGCGCTGTCCGCGCCCCACGAAGGAGCAGCTCGCGGCGGCGGCGGACAAGCTCCTGCCGGACCTGCTCGCCCCCGGCCTCGACGTGCTCTTCGTCGGGATCAACCCGGGGCTGTGGTCGGCGGCGACCGGCTGGCACTTCGCCCGGCCCGGCAACCGGTTCTGGCCGGCGCTGCACCGGGGCGGGTTCACGCCGCGCCTGCTGCACCCCAGCGAGCAGGACGAGCTGCCCGCGCTCGGGCTCGGCATCACCAACATGGTGGCGCGGGCCAGTGCCCGGGCCGACGAGCTGAGCGCCGAGGAACTGGTGACCGGTGCGGAGCTGCTCACCGGCAAGGTACGGCGGTACCGGCCGCGCTGGGTGGCGGTGGTCGGGGTGACCGCGTACCGGATCGGTTTCGCCCGGCCGAGGGCCGGCTTCGGTCCGCAGCCGGACCGGCTCGGCCCCGCCCGGCTCTGGGTGCTGCCCAACCCGAGCGGCCTGAACGCCCACTTCACCGCCGAGAGCCTCGGCGCGGCCTTCGGCGAGCTGCGGGCCGCCGCCGGGGCGGCCCGATGATCCCGGCGCCGGACCCGGACTGCTGGCTGCACCCGGACGTGGTGGTGGGCCACTCCCCGATCGCCGGGCGGGGCCTGTTCGCCCGGGCCGCGATCCCGGCCGGGACGGTCGTCTCCCGGCTCGGCGGTCGACTGGTCTCCACCGAGGTGCTGCGCGCGACGCTCGCCGCCGCCGACCGGTACGTCGACACCATCGCGGTGGACGCCGACCGGCACCTGATCCTGCCGCCCCGGCGGCCCAACGGCTACGGCAACCACAGCTGCGACCCGAACCTGTGGTGGGTCGGCCCGTACGCGCTGGCGGCCCGGCGGCCGATCGCCGTCGGCGAGGAGGTCACCAACGACTACGCCACCAGCACCGGTGAGCCGGACTTCGCCCTGGCCTGCCGGTGCGGGGCCGCCGGGTGCCGGGGCCGGGTCACCGGGGACGACTGGCGGCTACCGGACCTGCGCGAGCGCTACGGCGAGCACTGGGTGCCCGCCCTGCTCGCCCGGATCCGGGCCGAGCCGGGCTGACCCCGCTCAGTTGGCGGCGGCCGGCGGCATCGCCTCCTGGGCGACGTACGTGCCCATCGGCACGGTGGTGACCACCGGCTCCGGCTGCTCCGCCTCGGCGTACGGGGCCGGCGAGTCGGCGACCGCGAACTGGGTGCGGTAGAGCTCGGCGTAGAGGCCACCGACCGCGACCAGCTCCTCGTGCCGGCCCCGCTCGACGATCCGCCCCTCGTCGAGGACGAGGATCTGGTCGGCGTCGCGGACGGTGGAGAGCCGGTGCGCGATCACCAACGCGGTACGCCCGGTCAGCGCCACCGACAGCGCCCGCTGCACCGCCGCCTCGCTCTCCGAGTCGAGGTGCGCGGTGGCCTCGTCGAGGATCACGATCGACGGGGCCTTGAGCAGCAGCCGGGCGATGGCGATGCGCTGCTTCTCGCCGCCGGAGAAGCGGTAGCCGCGCTCGCCGACCGTGGTGTCGAGCCCGTCGGGCAGGGCCCGGACCAGGTCGGCGACCTGTGCCCCGGCCAGCGCGGCCCAGATCTCGTCGTCGGTGGCGTCCGGCTTGGCGTAGCGCAGGTTCTCCCGGATCGTCTCGTGGAACAGGTGCGAGTCCTGGGTGACCACGCCGATCTCGTCGCGCAGCGAGGCGAGGGTGGCGTCCCGGACGTCGACCCCGCCGACCAGCACCTGGCCGTCGCTGACGTCGTAGATCCGGGAGATCAGCATGGACAGCGTCGACTTGCCGGCGCCGGACGGGCCGACCAGGGCCACCATCTGGCCGGGCTCGACACCGAACGAGACCCCCTTGAGCACCGGCTCGTTGACCGTCCGGTCGAGCGCGGCGACCTCCTCCAGGGAGGCCAGCGACACCTCGGCGGCGCTCGGGTAGCGGAACCGCACGTCGCGGAACTCGACCCGGCCGTTGCCCCGGGGCACCGGCACCGCGTCGGGCTTCTCGGCGATGCCGGGTCGCAGGTCGAGCACCTCGAAGACCCGGTCGAAGGAGACCAGGGCGCTCATCACGTCGACCCGGACGTTGGAGAGCGCGGTGAGCGGGCCGTAGAGGCGGGTGAGCAGCAGCGCGAGCTTGACCACCGTGCCGGCGCTGACCGCCCCGGCGACCGCGAGCCAGCCGCCCAGGCCGTAGGTGAGCGCCTGGGCGAGGGAGGCGACCAGCAGCATCGCCACGAAGAAGGTGCGCGAGTACATGGCGGACTGGATGCCGATGTCGCGGACCCGCTCGGCCCGGCCGGCGAAGCGGGCCGCCTCCACCTCGGGCGAGCCGAAGAGCTTGACCAGCAGCGCCCCGGCGACCCCGAACCGCTCGGTCATCGTGGCGTTCATCTTCGCGTCGAGGTTGTACGACTCGCGGGTGATCTCGGCGAGCCGCCGGCCCACCCGGCGGGCCGGGATGATGAAGATCGGCAGCAGCACCAGCGCCAGCAGCGTGATCTGCCAGGAGAGGACCAGCATCGCGCCGGCGGTGAGCACCAACTGGATCACGTTGCTGACCACGCCGGACAGGGTCGAGGTGAAGGCCCGCTGGGCGCCGAGCACGTCGTTGTTGAGCCGGCTGACCAGGGCGCCGGTCTGGGTCCGGGTGAAGAACTGCAACGGCATCCGCTGGACGTGGTCGTAGACCCGGGTCCGCAGGTCGAGGATGATGCCCTCGCCGATCCGGGCCGAGTACCAGCGCTGGGCCAGCGAGAAGAGCGCGTCGGCGACGGCCAGCACGGCGATGACCAGGGCCAGCCGGACCACGGTCGTGCCCGCGTCGGGGCGACCGCCGGCGATCGCGTCGATGACGTCACCGGCGAGCAGCGGGGTGGCCACCCCGATCACCGCGGCGATCACCACGGTCACCAGGAAGACGGCGATGTCCCGCCGGTACGGCCGGGCGAACGCGACGATCCGCCTGGCGGTGCCGCGCGTGAGCTGGTGGCTGGAGATCTCGTCCCGGTTGCGCATCGACCGGAGCATGCTCCAGCCCCCCATGCCGCCACCGGCCATCGGGTTGGACACTCTCACCTCCGGGTCGTCGGGCAGCGTCGTACCGTCGGGTCAATTCTCCCGACGACTACGACAACCTCGCGAGTAACCCGGATCTTCCCGAACGGTCCTTACGACTATTCTCCGCGCCCGGCGAGGTCACGCAGCCGCCGGGTCTGCGCCTCCCGCTCGGCGCGCTGCTGCTCGGCGTGGGTACGCGTCGCCGCGCCCTGGAGCAGCGCCTTGATCTCCACGATGGCGTCCCGGTTGTTGGCCAGCAGGCCGGCGGTCAGGTCACGCACGGCGGCGTCCAGGTCGGCGCCGGGCACCACCAGGGTGGCCAGGCCGATCCGGTCGGCCTCGGCGGCGTCCATCCGGCGGCCGGTGGCGCAGATCTCCAGCGCCCGGGAGTAGCCGACCAACTCGACGAGCCGCCGGGTGCCGGCGAGGTCGGGGACCAGGCCGAGGGTGACCTCGGCCATCGAGAGCTTGGCGTCCTCGGCGAGCACCCGCAGGTCGCAGGCGAGGGCGAGCTGGAAGCCGGCGCCGATGGCGTGCCCCTGCACGGCGGCGACCGAGATCACGTCCGGGCGGTGCAGCCAGGTGAAACCGCCCTGGTACCCGGCGATCCGGTCGGCGCACTCCTGCTCGGGCAGGGTGGACAGCTCGGCGAAGGACCCCGGGCCGGAGGCACCGGCCACCGACAGGTCGAGGCCGGCGGAGAAGGCCCGCCCCTCGCCGCGCACGACGACGACCCGGACGTCACCGGGCAGGTCGCGCGAGAAGTCGCTCATCGCGCGCCACATGGCCGGGGTCTGGGCGTTGAGCACGTCGGGCCGGCACAACGTGACTGTCGCGACCGGCCCGTCGCAGTGGAGCCGTACCCCGGTCGTCTCGGCGGTCACCGGACCGGCCGGGGTGCGACGCTGGTGGACGACGCGGGTGGGCGGGTCACGCCTTCTTGCGACGCCGGGCGCCGCCCCGCTGCCGCAGCTGCACGCCGGACTCGGTGAGCACCCGGTGGATGAATCCGTAGGAGCGACCGGTCGAGGCCGCGAGCGCCCGGATGCTCTCCCCGCCGGTGTACCGCTTTACCAGGTCCTTGGCGAGCGTCTGACGCTCGGCTCCGACGATCCGGCGACCCTTCTCAGTGCTGGTGGCTGTGCCAGTGGCTGCCATGCTGTGTCCTCACGTCCCAGACTGTGCGGTTCGGATACGGTCCCACCTATTAGACCGCCTCGAACGATCATGCGCCAGATATCAACTCTTCGCCAACCGACACGCTATGCAATGTCGCCTTCCCGATAGAGTGATCCTTCTGACCGGTCAGCCAGGGCCCGCCGCCTGGATCATGCCGGGCCGACCGACCGGCCGGGCCGTACGCTCCCCCGCGTGACCGACCTGCTCGCCACCGCCGCCGGCGCGGCCCTCGTCTTCGCCGCCACCAACCTCGACGACATCGTCGTGCTCACGGTCTTCTTCGTGGCGGCGCGCGCCACCGGCCGCCCCCGCCCCCGCGACATCGTGGCCGGGCAGTACCTCGGCATCGGCGCGCTGGTCGCGGCCGCCGTGGTGGCGGCCGCCGGGCTGCTGGTCGTGCCGGACCCGTGGACCGGGCTGCTCGGCCTGCTGCCGGTCGCGCTCGGCGTCCGCGCGCTGCTGGCCCGCTCCGCCGACGACGGTCCGCCGGCGGTGGTCGGCAGCCTGCTCGGCGTGGCCGGGGTGACCATCGCCAACGGCGCCGACAACGTCGCGGTGTACGTGCCGGTGTTCCGCACCCTGGAGCCGGCCACCGGGCTGGTCTGGCTGCTGGTCTTCGGCGCGCTGGTGGCGCTCTGGTGCACGGTCGCCGCGCTGCTCGGCGGCCATCCCCGGGTGGTGCGGCTGGTCGACCGGGTCGGCCACTGGCTGGTCCCGGCCGTCTTCGTCGCCATCGGCGCGACCATCCTGGTCACCTCCGGCGTCCTCCCCCGCCTCGCCACCCTGCTGACCTGACCCCCACCCCGCGACGGTGATCATGAGGTTGACGGCGTTGTGGATCTCCGAAACTGCCGCCAACTTCATGATCGACGCGGCTCGCGCGGGGGTCGGGGTGGGGTGGGTGGTCAGGCCAGTTCGACGAGTTCGAGGAGGTCGTCGGACCAGGCGTCCTCGTCGCCGTCGGGGAGCAGGATGGCGCGGTCGGGCTTGAGCGCGCTCACCGCGCCGGGATCGTGGGTGACCAGCACGATCGCGCCGGGGTAGCGGGCGATCGCGTCGAGCACCTGCTCGCGGCTGACCGGGTCGAGGTTGTTCGTCGGTTCGTCCAGCAGCAGCACGTTCGCGCCCGAGCAGACCAGGGTGGCCAGCGCCAGCCGGGTCTTCTCGCCGCCGGAGAGCACCCCGGCCGGCTTGTCCACGTCCTCGCCGGAGAACAGGAACGCGCCAAGGATCTTGCGCAGGTCGGTGTCGGTCTGGTCCGCCGCCGCGCTGCGCATGTGCTCCAGGATCGTCCGGTCCACGTCCAGCGTCTCGTGCTCCTGGGCGTAGTAGCCGAGCCGCAGGCCGTGCCCCGGGCGCACCTCGCCGGTGTCCGGTTCGAGCAGGCCACCGAGCATCCGCAGCAGGGTGGTCTTGCCGGCGCCGTTGAGGCCGAGGATGGCCACCCGGGAGCCCCGGTCCACCGCCACGTCGACATCGGCGAAGATCTCCAGCGACCCGTACGACTTGGACAGGCCGGTGGCGGTCAGCGGGGTCTTGCCGCACGGCGCCGGGTTGGGGAACCGGACCTTGGCCACCTTGTCCGCGTGGCGGACGTCCTCCAGGCCGGAGATCAGCTTCTCGGCCCGCCGGGCCATGTTCTGCGCGGCGACGGTCTTGGTCGCCTTGGCCCGCATCTTGTCGGCCTGCGCCATCAGCGCGCCGGCCTTCTTCTCGGCGTTGGCCCGCTCCCGGCGGCGACGCCGCTCGTCGGTCTCCCGCGCCGCCAGGTACGCCTTCCAACCGAGGTTGTAGGTGTCGACCACGGACCGGGTGGCGTCCAGGAACCACACCTTGTTGACCACCGACTCCAGCAGCGAGCCGTCGTGGGAGATCACGATCAGGCCGCCCTTGTGGTTGGCGAGGAAGCCACGCAGCCAGGTGATCGAGTCGGCGTCGAGGTGGTTGGTCGGCTCGTCCAGCAGCAGGATGCCGCCGCCGTTCTCGCCCGCGTCCCGGAACAGGATCCGGGCCAGCTCGATGCGGCGGCGCTGGCCGCCGGAGAGGGTGCCGATGGTCTGCGCCAGGGCCCGGTCGGGCAGGCCCAGGTTGGCGCAGATCCGGGCGGCCTCGGCCTCGGCCGCGTACCCGCCGAGCGAGGCGAACTGGTCCTCCAGCGCGCCGTAGCGGCGGACCAGGCGCTCGTCGTCGGCGCCCTCGGCGAGCTTGGCCTCCAGCTCCTTCATCTGCGCCATGAGCACGTCCAGCCCGCGCGCGGAGAGCACCCGGTCGCGCCCGGTGACCTCCAGGTCGCCGGTACGCGGGTCCTGCGGCAGGTAGCCGATGGCGCTGCGCCGGTCGATCTGCCCGGCGTACGGCTGGCCCTCCCCGGCCAGCACCTTCAGCGTGGTGGTCTTGCCGGCGCCGTTGCGGCCGACCAGA
This sequence comes from Micromonospora auratinigra, assembly GCF_900089595.1. GTDB lineage: Bacteria > Actinomycetota > Actinomycetes > Mycobacteriales > Micromonosporaceae > Micromonospora > Micromonospora auratinigra. The sequence goes on from NZ_LT594323.1 coordinate 2,942,960, forward strand.
CCGATCCGGTCACCCGGCTGCACCCGCAGCGTGGTGTCGGACAGCAGGATCCGGGAACCGGCGCGCAGCTCCAGGCCGGTGGCAGTGATCATTTCGAGGTACTCGCTCTCGGGGTCCGGAAAGGCTGACTCAGGGCACGCGAAAGCGCCGGCGGGTGATCAGTTCCCGTCGGCGCGGGGCGGTTCAGCCTTCGCAGCGCAGCACGGGTGCAAGTGTACCGGGCCGGCTCGGGCGACCGATCCGGATTACCCGACAAGATCATCGGGTACCGAACACGCCGTCCGGACCCGGTCCGGTACCGCAACCACCACACAGGGATCAAAGGGCGATCGGGGTCATTATGGAGCTGAACGAGAACGCACAGATCGACACCAGCCAGGTGGACGATCGGCGAGGTTCCGGCGGAGGCGGCGGAGGCGGGGGCGGCATCCCGATCCCCATCCCCGGCGGCGGTGGGCGCGGCGGGATCATCGGCATCATCATCGCCGTGCTCGTGGCCCTGGTGGGTGGCGGCTTCGGGCTGAACGCGATGGGTGACAGCGGCGGCTCGGAGCAGCAGGGCGACAACACCTCCCTGCAGCAGAAGTGCTCGGCGGAGGACGCGCTGAAGCAGCTCGACTGCCGCAACACCCTCTACGTCAACTCGATCCAGGCGTACTGGCGCAAGGCCCTGCCGGAGGTCTTCGGCAAGCAGTACCAGCCGTCGAAGACGGTGTTCTTCAGCCAGAACGTGAACACCGGCTGCGGCCAGGCCGACTCGGGCGTCGGGCCGTTCTACTGCCCCGCCGACGACCTGGTCTACATCGACCTCACCTTCTACCGCCTGCTCGCCGACCAGCTCGGCGCCAAGGGCGAGTTCGCCCAGCCGTACGTGCTCGCCCACGAGTACGGCCACCACGTGCAGGACCTGCTGGGCACCGAGGCGCAGATGCGCCGCCAGCAGCAGCGCGACCCGCAGAACGCCAACGCGCTGTCGGTGAAGCTGGAGCTGCAGGCCGACTGCTACGCGGGCGCCTGGGCCAAGAACGCCACCGGCACCGCCGACGAGGGCGGCCAGAAGATCTTCAAGAGCATCACCGACCAGGACATCCAGGAGGCGATCGACACCGCCGAGAAGATCGGTGACGACGCCATCCAGAAGCGCGCCGGTCGCCCGGTGAACCCGGACGAGTTCACCCACGGCACCTCCGAGCAGCGCAAGGAGTGGTTCACCAAGGGCTACTCGACCGGCGACCCGAAGGCCTGCGACACCTTCGGCAGCGGGCAGTGACGCCGCACGCCGCCTGACGGACGACACGGCACCGGGCCGACCGGCCCGGTGCCGTGTCGCGTTCGGCCGCTCAGCCCAGCAGGGTCACCTGGCCCGGGGTGGCGCGCTGGGTGGTGCTGCCGTCGCCCAGCTGACCGCCGCTGTTGTCACCCCAGCACCACAGGCCACCGTCGGTGCGGATCGCACAGCCGTGGTCGCTGACGTCCACGCCGCCGGTCCAGGTGGTGGCGGAGCCGACCTGGGTGGGCGCGTTGCGGTGCGTGGTGGTGCCGTCGCCCACCTGCCCGGTGGCGTTCTTGCCCCAGCACCAGAGGGTGCCGTCGGTCCGCGACGCGCAGGACGTGTCGCCACTGCCGGCGCCCAGCCGGCTCCAGGTGGTGCCCGTGCCGACCTGAACCGGCGCGGTCTGGTAGCTGCCGCTCACGCCGAGCTGCCCGTACCCGTTCTCGCCCCAGCACCACAGCGTGCCGGCGCGGATCCCGCAGGTGTGCGCGTACCCGGCCTGCACGCCGGTCCAGCCGGTCGCGGTGCCGACCTGGGCCGGGGTGACCTGCGAGCCCAGGAAGCCGAGCCCGAGCTGCCCGTCCGAGCTGTAGCCCCAGCACCAGAGCGTGCCGTCGGTGCGGGTCCCGCAGCTGTGCGCGAAGCCGGTCGTGACGCTCGCCCAGGTGGTGGCCGTACCGACCTGCAACGGGCTGGTGGCGGTGTACGGCGAGGTGCCGACGCCGAGCTGGGAGGTCCGGTTGAAGCCCCAGCACCAGAGGGTGCCGTCGGTCCGCACCGCACAGGTGTGCGCGGGGCCGGCGCTCACCCGGGCCCAGGTGGTCGCGGTGCCGACCTGCACCGGCGTACGCCGGCTGGTGGTCGTCCCGTCACCGAGCTGGCCCCGGTAGTTCGAGCCCCAGCACCACAGCGTCCCGTTGGTCTGCACCCCGCAGGTGTGGCTGGTGCCGGCGTCGACCACGGCCCAGGTGTCCGTGCCGACCCGCGCCGGGGTGCTCCGGTTCGTCGTGGTGCCGTCACCGAGCTGGCCGCTGTAGTTCGAGCCCCAGCACCAGAGGCCCCCGTCGGCGAGGACCGCACAGGTGTGTGCGCCGCCCACGCTGACGCTGGTGGCCGCCGGGGCGGCCAGTGCGGCGCGCGTGACGGGGCTGGCCCCGGCAGCCGCCGGGCCGGCGGTCAGCGCGAGGGTGAGCCCGGCACTTCCGGTGAGCATCGCCGCCGCGACGGCGAGGATCCGGGTCGCACGGCGCCACCGGGCCCGCGGGCGGCCGTCCTGATATCCGTTCATGTAGTTGTTCTCTCCCAACGATGTCGATGCCTGGATGACGGAGACGGAAGCTGCCCCGGTGGGTCGCCCGGAGACCCACCACTTCGTGGCACCGACTTTATGCATCGAGTCGATTCGATGCACCATCGACCGGTTGGATTGACCGTCTTGCGGGGGATCTTTCCCGCTCAGCGGACCAGAATGTGGACCGCCCGGGCCGCGGCGACGGCGGCCACCAGCACCGCGTGCCGGGGTTCCGGCACGTCCAGCAGGCGCCCGGCGCGCACCGCCGCGAGCGGGGCCAGCCGGCGGTCGGCCAGCACCGTGTCCACGGCCCGCCGGTCACCGCCGCAGACCAGGGCCGCCAGGCCCGACGCGGCCGGCAGCAGCAGGCGTACGGCCAGCTCCGCCGCGTCGCCCAGGGCCGCCTTCGCCTGGTTGTCGCGCCGGCGGGCGAACCGCTGCTGGGACCACCCACCGGCGGCGGTGCGCCCCTGCACGTACCGGGTGTCCACCTTCGACACCACCAGCTCGGTCCCGTCGGCCACGCCCACCGCCACCGCACCCTTGCGGGCCAGCAGCAGACCCAACCGGCGCGGCGCCGCCGCGGCGGCCACGAATCCGGGTACGTCGACGGCGGCCGGTGCACCCGGCGGGGTGTGCAGCTCGGCGGTCGCGCCGTCCGGGGCGGCGAGCAGCAGCCCGTACCCCTGCTCGGTGGTGGTGGGCGGGCCGTGCCGGTCGGCGAAGCCCTCGACCCAGCGGGCGACGCGGGCCGGGTCGACCTCGACCCACCGGCCGCCCCCGGCTGCGGGTCGGCTGGTCACCGCCCGACGGTACGACACCGGGGCGCCGCACGACCCGGCGGGGACGACGGTCGGCGGTCAGGCCGGCAGCAGGGCGGCCACCGCGAGGGCGGCGATCAGGGCGCTGGAGACCAGGCCGGTGACCAGTCGTCCACGTGGCCCGGCCAGCGCCCGGCCCACCACGCTGCCCCCGCCGGCGACGAGCAGTTGCCAGCTCGCCGAGGCCAGGAACGCCCCGGTCACGAAGAGCGCGGCGGTCGCCGGGCCCAGGGCGGCGGACTCGCGGCGGCCCAGCACCAGCGCGACGAAGTAGAGCACCGTGGTGGGGTTCAGCAGGGTCAACCCGAGCACCGCCGCGTACGCCCGGCCGGGCCGGTCCAGCCCTCGCCCCACCGGCGCCGGCGCGACCTGCCGGCGGGCGGACCAGGCCCGCCACAGGCCGTGCCCGGCCAGGCCGAGCAGGACCAGCGCGGCGACCACCCGCAGCGGCCCGGCGACCGGCGCGACGACCCGGGCCAGTCCGGCCCCACCGAAGGCGGCGACGGCGGCGTAGAGCCCGTCGGCGGTCGCCACGGCCAGCGCGGCGGCCGCGCCGACCCGGAACGAGGTACGGGCGCTGAGCCCGAGAACGAGGACCGCGATCGCGCCGACCGGGACGGCGACCCCGTAGCCGGCCAGCAGGCCGGCGAGGAACGCCCCGCTCACGACGGCGGACGGTGACGCGAGGCGACCCGCGGCGCGGTGCGCTGTCGACGCGCGGCGGTGGCCGCACGGACAGGGACCTGCTTCGGGTACGCCTCGATCACCCGCCCATCCTGAACCCCACCCCCACCCCCGGCCACCCATTTCCCGCCCCACCCCCACCCCGCCCTCCGCTCCCCTCCGCCCTCCGCTCCCCTCCGCCCGCCGCTCCCCTCCGCCCGCCGCTCCCCTCCGCCGCTAATTCACGGAAAGAGGCCTTTTCCACGGCCGTATAGCGCCACTTTCCGTGAATTAGTGCGGCGGGCGGGGGCGGGGCGGGCGGGGGCGGGGCGGGCGGGCAGGGGGCGGGGAGCGATCGGGTGGGCGGGGCGGGTGGGGGTGGAGACGGGTCGAGCGCGACACCCGGAGGGGTGTCGCGCTCGACGGGTGACCGTTACCGGTCAGACGTTGAAGCCGAGGGAGCGGAGCTGGTCCCGCCCCTCGTCGGTGATCTTGTCGGGGCCCCACGGCGGCAGCCAGACCCAGTTGATCCGGATGTCGTCGACCAGCCCGCCACCCGGGCCGGTGGTCAGCGCCTGCCGGGCCTGGTCCTCGATCACGTCGGTCAGCGGGCAGGCCGCCGAGGTCAGCGTCATGTCCAGGGTGGCGACGTTCTGGTCGTCCACGTGGACGCCGTACACCAGGCCCAGGTCGACCACGTTGATGCCCAGCTCGGGGTCGACGACGTCCTTCATCGCCTCCTCGATGTCGGCGAGGCGGGCCTTGCCGCCGGCCGGCGTCTCCGCGCCGTCGGTCGCCACCGTGCCGGTCTCCGGCGTCGTGGTCTCGTGCTCGCTCATGCCTTCACCTCCGTCGGGCTCACGCCCACCCCGGCGCGTGCCGCGGCGTCCTTGAACGCCATCCACGACAGCAGCGCGCACTTCACCCGGGCCGGGTAGCGCGCGACACCCGCGAACGCCACCCCGTCTCCGAGTACTTCCTCGTCCGGCGTGACCTGGCCGCGCCCGGACATCAACGCCACGAACGCCTCGTGCACCACGGCGGCGTCGTCGGCGGCCCGGCCGCGCAGCAGCTCGTGCAGGATGCTCGCCGACGCCTGGCTGATCGAGCAGCCCATCCCGTCGTACGAGATGTCGGTGAACACGGTGCCGTCGGTGGCCACCCGCACGGTGATCTCGTCGCCGCAGGTCGGGTTGACGTGGTGCGCCTCGCCGACCCGGGCCGCCGGATCCGCCGCGTCCCGCAGGCCACGGCCGTGCGGGTGCTTGTAGTGGTCCAGGATGATCTCCTGGTACAGAGACTCAAGCTGCATCAGGCTGGACTCCCATCGATTCGCCCGGCTCCTGCGTCGCCCAGCTCATCCGAACACCTTCCGCACCTGCTCGAGACCGGCCACCAGCGCGTCGATCTCCTCCGTGGTGGTGTACAGGTAGAACGACGCCCGCGTCATGGCCGGTACGCCGAACCGGGTGCACACCGGCTTCGCGCAGTGGTGCCCCACCCGGACCTGGACGCCGAGCGAGTCGAGCACCTGCCCGACGTCGTGCGGGTGCACGTCGCCCAGCGCGAACGAGATCGTCCCGCCCCGGCCGACCGGCACGTTCGGACCGAAGATCCGCAGCCCCGGCACGGTGGCGAGGGCGTCCAGCGCGTACGCCGTCAGCTCCTTCTCGTGCCACTGGATCGCGCGCATCCCGATGCCGGTGAGGTAGTCCACCGCCGCGCCGAGCGCGACCGCCTCGGCGATCGGCGGGGTGCCCGCCTCGAACCGGGCCGGCGGCGCGGCGAACGTCGACCGTGCCATCGACACCGTCTCGATCATCGAGCCGCCGCCCAGCACCGGCGGCATCGCCGCCAACAGCTCGGAGCGCCCCCAGAGCACGCCGATGCCGGTCGGGCCGCACATCTTGTGCCCGGTGAAGACGATGAAGTCGGCGTCGTAGTCGACCACGTCCATCGGCATGTGCGGCACCGACTGCGAGCAGTCGAGCAGCAGCAGCGCGCCCACCTCACGGACCCGCTTCGTGATCCGCCCGGTGGCGTTGACGGTGCCGAGGATGTTGGAGGTGTGCACCAGCGAGACGATCTTCGTCCGCTCGGTGACCAGGTCGTCCAGCCCCGACTCGTCCAGCCGGCCGGCGTCGGTGACCGGGAACCAGCGCAGGGTCGCGCCGGTCCGCTCGGCCAGCAGCTGCCACGGCACGATGTTCGAGTGGTGCTCCATCTCGGAGATCACGATCTCGTCGCCCGGGCCGATCCGGAACCGCGGGTCGGCGTCCGGGCGCAGCGAGGCGTTGGAGAACGCGTACGCCACGATGTTGATCGCCTCGGTGGAGTTCTTGGTGAACACCACCTCGTCGACGCTCGGCGCGTTGACGAACGCGGCGATCTTCGCCCGGGCGCCCTCGTACGCCTCGGTCGCCTCGGTGCCCAGGGTGTGCACCGAGCGCGACACGTTGGCGTTGTGCCGCGCGTAGTGCTCGGCGAGGACGTCGAGCACCTGACGCGGCTTGTGCGAGGTGTTGGCGCTGTCGAGGTAGACCAGCGGGTGCCCGTTGACCTCCCGCTCCAGGATCGGGAAGTCGGCCCGCACCCGCGCCACGTCGAAGCGGGGCACGTCGTCGTACTGCGGCATGCCCGCCGGGATCGCGAGGGAGGAGGTCATGTCAGGTCAGGCCCGCGCCGCGCCGGCCCCGGCGACGTACCGCTCGTAGCCCTCTTCCTCGAGCTTGTCGGCCAGCTCCGGGCCGCCCTGCTCGACGATCCGGCCGGCCACGAAGACGTGTACGAAGTCGGGCTTGATGTAGCGCAGGATCCGCGTGTAGTGGGTGATCAGCAGCAGGCCGGTGTCGCCGGTGTCGCGCACCCGGTTGACGCCCTCGCTGACCACGCGCAGCGCGTCCACGTCCAGGCCGGAGTCGGTCTCGTCGAGGATCGCCATCTTCGGCTTGAGCAGCTCCAGCTGCACGATCTCGTGCCGCTTCTTCTCGCCGCCGGAGAAGCCCTCGTTGACGTTGCGCTGGGCGAACGCCGGGTCCATCTGGAGCTTCTCCATGGCGCCGCGCAGCTCGCCGGCCCAGGTGCGCAGCTTCGGCGCCTCGCCGTCGATGGCGGTCTTGGCGGTGCGCAGGAAGTTGGCCACCGAGACGCCGGGCACCTCGACCGGGTACTGCATGGCCAGGAAGAGGCCGGCGCGGGCCCGCTCGTCGACGGACATGGCCAGCACGTCCTCGCCGTCGAGGGTCACCGAACCGCCGGTGATCTCGTACTTCGGGTGGCCGGCGATCGAGTACGCCAGGGTCGACTTGCCGGAGCCGTTCGGGCCCATGATCGCGTGGGTCTCGCCCGACTTCACGGTCAGGTCGACACCGGCGAGGATCGGCTTGAGCTCACCCTCGGGCAGCTTGACCGACACCTTCAGGTCGCGGATCTCCAGGGTGCTCATCAGCGGGTCACTCCATTGCTCGGCGTCAGACTGACGTAGATGTCGCCGTCGCGGACTTCGACGGGGTAGACGGGTACGGGTTCGGTCGCGGGCAGCCCGGTCGGCTCACCGGTACGCAGGTCGAAACGGGATCCGTGCAGCCAGCATTCCAGCGTGCAGCCCTCGACCTCGCCCTCGGAGAGGGCCACGGCGGCGTGCGAGCACTCGTCGTGCACGGCGTAGAAGACGTCGTCCTCGCCGTGCACGATCGCGAGTTGGGTGCCCTCGACGTCGGCGCTGATCGCGGTGCCCTTCGGCACGTCCTCGACGGCGCAGATCCGGATCATCAGGCGCCGGCCTTCGCGAGGCGGGCCTCGATCGCGTCGCCGAGCCGCTCGCGCAGCTCCTCGACCGGGATCTTGTTGATCAGCTCGGCGAAGAAGCCGCGCACCACCAGGCGGCGCGCCTCCTCCGCCGGGATGCCGCGGGCCATCAGGTAGAAGAGCTGCTCGTCGTCGAAGCGGCCGGTCGCGCTGGCGTGCCCGGCGCCGGCGATCTCGCCGGTCTCGATCTCCAGGTTGGGTACGGAGTCGGCCCGCGCGCCGTCGGTGAGCAGCAGGTTCCGGTTGATCTCGTACGTGTCGGTGCCGGTCGCCTCGGCCCGGATCAGCACGTCACCGACCCAGACGGTGTGCGCGTCCGCGCCCTGCAGGGCGCCCCGGTAGCCGACGTAGCTGCGGCAGTCCGGGGTGTTGTGGTCGACCAGCTGCCGGTGCTCCAGGTGCTGACCCGAGTCGGCGAAGTAGAGGCCGTACAGCTCGGCCTCGCCGCCGCGGCCGGTGTACTCCACGGTGGTGTTCTGCCGGACCAGGTCGCCGCCGAGGGTGACCTGGACGTGGACGACCTTGGCGTCGCGCCCCAGCTTGACCTTCAGGTGCTGGGCCTGCACCGCGTCGGCCGCCCAGTCGGCGACGGTGACCAGGTGCAGCTTCGCGCCGTCGGCCACCTGCACCTCGACGTTGTCGGCGAGCGTGGCGGAGCCCAGGTGCTCCAGCACCAGGGTCACCTCGGCGAACCGGCCCACCTCGACGAAGGTGTGCCCGAAGGCCAGCCCGTCGGCGCCGTCACCGACCACCCGCAGGCGCACCGGGGCGTCCACCACGGCGTCCGCGGCGACCTGCACCAGCAGCGCGTCCGCGGCGCGGCCGTAGGCCAGCGCGCTGACCCGGTCGACCGGGGTGAGCACGCTGCCGACCCGCGGGTCGTCCGTGCCGATCCGCGACACGGTCACGCCGGCCGGCAGGTCCCCGTACTCGTGCCGGACCGCACCGGTCGCGGCCGACACGTCACCGGTCAGGCCCCGCAGCCGCTTGAGCGGGGTGAAGCGCCAGTCCTCCTCCAGGCCGGTGAGGGCCGGGAAGTCGGCGACGTCGTACGAGCGGAGCGCCTGCGACTTGGTGCTGGGCGGCGCGGAAGCCTGGGTAGTCATCTCTTCCTTGGTCTGTCATGAATCGGAGGGTCGAAGCGGGCCGGGCCGGACCCGGCGTACCGGGTCCGGGCCCGACCGTGGCCGGGCGGAGGCGGCGTCAGCCGACCGCGCCCTCCATCTGCAGCTCGATCAGGCGGTTGAGCTCCAGGGCGTACTCCATCGGGAGCTCCTTGGCGATCGGCTCGATGAAGCCGCGCACGATCATCGCCATCGCCTCGTCCTCGCTCAGGCCCCGGCTCATCAGGTAGAAGAGCTGGTCGTCGCTGATCTTGGAGACGGTCGCCTCGTGCCCCATCGCCACGTCGTCCTCACGGATGTCGACGTACGGGTAGGTGTCGGAGCGGGAGATGGTGTCGACCAGCAGCGCGTCGCACTTGACCGTGCTGCGGCTGTTGGTGGAGCCCTCCAGCACCTGCACCAGGCCCCGGTACGAGGTCCGGCCGCCGCCCCGGGCGATCGACTTCGACACGATGGTCGAGGAGGTGTGCGGCGCGGCGTGCACCATCTTGGCGCCGGCGTCCTGGTGCTGGCCCTCGCCGGCCATGGCCACCGAGAGCACCTCGCCCTTGGCGTGCTCGCCGGTCATGTAGACCGCCGGGTACTTCATGGTCACCTTGGAGCCGATGTTGCCGTCGACCCACTCCATGGTCGCGCCCTCGTGGCAGACGGCCCGCTTGGTGACCAGGTTGTAGACGTTGTTCGACCAGTTCTGGATGGTCGTGTAGCGGCAGCGCGCGTTCTTCTTCACGATGATCTCCACGACCGCGCTGTGCAGCGAGTCGGAGGAGTAGAGCGGCGCGGTGCAGCCCTCGACGTAGTGCACGTACGCACCCTCGTCGACGATGATCAGCGTCCGCTCGAACTGGCCCATGTTCTCCGTGTTGATCCGGAAGTAGGCCTGCAGCGGGATCTCCACGTGCACGCCCTTCGGCACGTAGATGAACGAGCCACCGGACCAGACGGAGGTGTTCAGCGCGGCGAACTTGTTGTCGCCGACCGGGATCACCGTGCCGAAGTACTCCTTGAAGATGTCCTCGTGCTCGCGCAGCGCGGTGTCGGTGTCCAGGAAGACGACGCCCTGCTCCTCGAGGTCCTCGCGGATCTTGTGGTAGACGACCTCGGACTCGTACTGCGCCGCGACGCCGGCGACCAACCGCTGCTTCTCCGCCTCCGGGATGCCCAGCCGGTCGTAGGTGTTCTTGATGTCCTCCGGCAGGTCCTCCCAGCTGGTGGCCTGCTTCTCGGTGGAGCGCACGAAGTACTTGATGTTGTCGAAGTCGATCCCGGTCAGGTCCGCGCCCCAGGCCGGCATCGGCTTGCGGTCGAACAGCCGCAGGCCCTTCAGGCGCAGGTCGAGCATCCAGGCCGGCTCGTTCTTCTTGGCCGAGATGTCCCGCACCACCGCCTCGTTGAGGCCGCGCTGGGCAGCCGCCCCGGCGACGTCCGGGTCGGCCCAGCCGTACTCGTAACGACCGAGGGCGGCGAGCTGCTCCTCCTGGGTCAGGGGCTGGACGATCTGCTCGGTCATCTATCTGTCCTCACAGTGGTGACGGTGTTACCGGACTGGGCACGCGGCTGGGCCGGGATGTGCGTGGTGCACACCCCGTCGCCGTGCGCGATGGTGGCCAGGCGCTGCACGTGGGTGCCGACCAGACGGGAGATCACCGCGGTCTCGGCCTCGCACAGCTGGGGGAACTCGGCGGCCACGTGCGCCACCGGGCAGTGGTGCTGGCAGAGCTGCCCGCCGGAGGCGATCGTGGACGCGTTGGCAGCGTAGCCCTCGGCGGTCAGCGCCCCGGCGAGTGCCTCGGCCCGGGCGAGCGGCTCGTCGCCGGCGTCCTCCATGGCCGCCCGGCAGCGCTCCTCCAGGGCCGAGACCTGCTCGGCGGCGAACGACTCGACGGCGTGCGCGCCACCGGTGCGGGCGATCCAGCGCAGCGCCGCGGTGGCGATGTTGTCGTAGTGGTGGGTGCCGCAGCGCACCCGGGCCGCCTCGGTCAGGGTGAAGACCTTGGCCGGCCGGCCCCGCCCCCGGCTGCCCCGCACGGTCTGCTCCCGGGCGACCACGTCGCCGTCGGCGAGCATCGCGTCGAGGTGCCGGCGGATCGCGGCCGAGCTGAGGCCGAGCAGCGCGCCGAGCTGGGCCGCGGTGGTCGCGCCCCGCTCCAGCAGCAGCTGGGTCACCCGGTCCCGGGTGGAGAGGTCGGTGGACACGGCCGGCTCCGGCTCGGCCGGGCGGGCGCGACGCGACGAACCGCCACCGGCGACCGGACCGGTCACCGGGAGCTGCTCGGAGAGCGCCGCCGCGTTTTTCACAACGGCAACGTTACGTAATTCGCCGAGGGGCCGCAAACCCGGGGTCCGGTGATCCCGACCACCGGGGTGGCGGAGTCACCCGATCGGGATCCACTACGGTGCGTAGGATTCGCTCCGTGAAGGCTTCCGTCCGGTTCCCGGTCACCCCGACCCTGCTGCGTCGCCTCGCGTACGCCTCGATCATCGCGAACGTGGCGATCGTGGTCACCGGCGGGGCGGTCCGGCTCACCGCCTCCGGGCTGGGCTGCCCGACCTGGCCCCGGTGCACCGACGAGTCGTACCACACCACCGCCGAGATGGGCGTGCACGGGGTGATCGAGTTCAGCAACCGGCTGCTCACCTTCGCGGTGGGCATCATCGCGCTGGCCGTGCTGCTCGCGGTGGTGGCCCGACGGCCCCGCCCGCGCGGGCTGCTGCCGCTGGCCGTGGCGGTCTTCCTCGGCATCCCGGCCCAGGCCGTGATCGGTGGCATCACCGTGCTGACCCACCTCAACCCCTGGGTCGTCGGCCTGCACTTCCTCGCCTCGATGGCGGTCATCGCCGCCGCGTACGCGCTCTGGCGGCGCACCGTCGAGCCGGACGGCCCGACCACCCCGACCGTGCCCGCGCCGCTGCGTACCCTCGCGCTGCTCACCACCCTGGTCAGCGCGGCGGTGCTGGTGGTCGGCACCTGGGTGACCGGCAGCGGCCCGCACGCCGGCGACCGGGGCGCGGCCCGCAACGGCCTCGACCCGCAGGCGATCTCCCAGGTGCACGCCGACGGGGTGTTCCTGCTCATCGGCCTCTCCGTGGCGCTGCTGTTCGCGTTCCGGGCGGTCGGCGCCGTCCGCGCGGCGCGCGCCGCCGCCGTGCTGGTCGCGGTCGAGCTGGGCCAGGGCCTGATCGGCTTCGTGCAGTACTTCACCCACCTGCCGGCGCTGCTGGTCGCCGCGCACATGCTCGGCTCCTGCCTGGTGCTGCTGGCCACCCTGGCGGTGCTCTGGGCCACCCGCGAGCGCCGGGCGGTCTCCCCGCCGGCTGCCACCGCCCCGGCCGCCGAACCGGTCACCGCGGGCGTCTGAGGGCGGCACCGGACACCGGGCGTTAGCCGGCGGACCGGCGGGGAACCCGGCGGCGGAGAATTCCGTCCGCCGAGGGGAGCGCCACCGTGTCCAGCAGAGGGCTGTCCACCGCCGTCCCGCAGCGCCTCACCCCGGTGGCCGGCGCGCCGCTGTGGTGCGACGCCCGGGAGTTCGGGCTGGCCGGCGACGGGGTCACCAACGACCAGCCGGCGCTGTCGGCGCTGGTCGACCGCCTCGGCGACGGGTACGCGGCCGACGGCCGGGCCCGGGTCATCCACTGCCCGCCGGGCATCTACTCGATCCGCGACGCCGGCACGGTGTGGCGCAGCGGGGTGTCACTGATCGGCGCCGGCCCGGCGGCGACCCGCTTCCTGCTCAGCAACGAGGGCAACCGGGCCGAGCCGGTGCCGCTGGCCTACTGGACCGTGCTCCAGCACGGGGCCGGACCGCAGCGGCACATCGCCGACTGCACCTTCGCCGACTTCGAGATCGACGGCTCCGGGGTGGGCCAGGTCGGGTACCAGTACCTGGCCAAGGGCCTGGGCATCCAGTACATGGTCCGGGCGGTCTTCCGGAACCTCTACATCCACCACACCGGGGCCAGCGGACTGGGCTGCGACTTCCTCCAGGACAGCCTGATCGACGGCGTGGTGGCGGTGGGCTGCGGCCGACTGGACAACGGCGAGCAGATGGGCGGCGCCGGCATCGGCATCGGCGTGGGCGGCTGGGGCGATGTGGAGCGGCTCACCATCGCCAACTGCACCACCGTGGGCAACGGCACCAACGGGATCTTCCTGGAGCTGCAGAAGGAGTGGTGGACGCCGCCGCGCGGCTACCGCATCGTGGGCTGCCACAGCCAGGCCAACCGGTTCGGCATCTCGGACTGGGGCACCGACGGGCTGATCGTCTCGGCCTGCACGATGACCGACAACCTGGAGGCCGGCTTCGACGTCTCGGCCAACGGCACCGCCGGCGTGGCCGGGCGGGGCGGGCTGCTCGCCGACTGCGTGCTGGACCGCAACGTCGGTGACGGGATCAGCATGGGCAACTCCCCCGGCCCGTACACCATCCGGGGCAACCGGATCAGCCGCAACGGCGGGTACGGGTACCACGAGCACGACCTCGGGCACGGGTTCGGCGGGCCGGCCGCCGACGTGGTGCTGGACGGCAACGAGATCTGGGAGAACGGCCTGGACGGCATCCGCGTCGACCGGCCGATGACCGACGCGACGGTGGTCAACAACCGGATCCGCAACAACGGTCGCCGCTGCGCGCCGGCCGCGAGCGGATCGGGCGAGTCGGTCCGCTACGGCCACCGCAAGCTGGTCGACTCGGCGGCCGACTGGCCGCACGACGGGCACCGGGGGAAGGTGGTCCGGGTGGGCACCCGCGCGGCCGTGGTCGCCGCGAACACCGGCACCGAGCTGACCCTCGCCGAGGTGCGCCCGGACGCGGTCACCGGCTGGAACGAGGACACCCCGCCGCCCGGCGCCCGCTACGAACTGCCCGACCCGCCGCCGGTCCGCGCCGGGCTCACCGTCAACGCCGCCTTCGACGCCGCCACGGTGCGGGCCAACCGGATCTGGGACCACCGGGACGAGCAGACCCAGACGTACGGGCTGTGGGTCACCGGGCAGGGCAGCTGCCTGTCCTGCCGGGTCGAGGAGAACGACTTCGCCGGCAACGCCGAGGAGGCGGTCCGCCTGGACACCCCGCCGGTGGGCGGGCACTGGCAGCGCAACCACCAGGAGGTCGACTGAGCGACCCGCCGGCGGGTCGCTCAGTCGCGGGCCAGGTGGGTGGCGATCGCCGTGGCCAGCCGTTCGGGGGCGCCGTCGGCGTACCCGATGAACAGGCTGGGCTCGGTCAGCTCCAGCTCGACCAGGACGGGCCCGCCGTCCGGGCCGGGGATCAGGTCGACCCGGGCGTAGAGCAGCCGGCCGGTGCCGCCGGGGACGGCCGTGAGGGCCTTCACGGCGGCGGCGAGCTGCTCGGGCGTGGCCGTCCGGGGGTCGATCCGCTCCTCCTTGTAGAGCGCGGCCACCCCCGGGTCGGGCCCGGTGAGCATCGGCCCCTTGCGGATCGCGTGGCTGAACTCCAGGCCGTCCGGCCCGGCCAGGAAGAGCAGCGCGGTCTCCCCGGCGGTGTCCACCGCGCCGAGGTACGGCTGGACCATGGTGACCCGGCCGGCCGCGGAGAGCCGGCGCACGTGCGCCCCGGCCAGCTCCCGGTGCTCCGGGTCGGCCAGGTCGTACCGGCCGGTGTCCTGGCTGCCGGCGCTGACCGCCGGCTTGATCACGTACTCGCCGGTGTCGGCGGGCGGCGACCAGTCCTGTCCCGGCTCGACCCAGGCGGTCGGCACGGTCGGCACCCCGGCGGCCGAGAGCTCGGCCAGGTAGCGCTTGTCGGTGTTCCAGGCGACCACGTCGGCGGGGTTGACCACGCGCGGGACGGTCCGGGCCCAGGCGACGAACTCGTCGCGGCGCAGCGCGTAGTCCCAGGGCGAGCGGAGCACGACCAGGTCGTAGCCGGACCAGTCGACGGCCGGGTCGTCCCAGCGGACGGCCTCGGTGGCGATCCCGCGTGCGGCGAGCGGGGCGCGCACGAGCCGGTCGTCGGGGTCGAGTTCGGGCAGGTCGGCACAGGTGACGAGAGCGACCCGGGGTTCCCCCCGGGTCGACTGGTGGTGGTCGGTCAATTTATGTCAACGGGCCATCGTGCGCCGGGCCATCGACCGCCAGAGGTCGTTGCTCGGACGCATCTGGTCCATCAGTTCACGCTCCCACGCGTTCTCGACGGTGACTCCCGCCTTGGCGCAGGCCTGTCGCGCGACGTCGGTGCCGTCCGCGAACTGGTCGGCCCAGACCCCGTCCTCACCCACGAGGACGATACGAGCACCGCGCTTGCCGACGTACTCGATGACCGCCTTCGCCCCGCCGTGCCCGGCGGCGAACGACTTGATGCCCGCGACCAGGCCGTTGGGGGCCTGCTCGGAGACGGTCTTCTCGGCCGTCAGCGTCGTATCGGAACCATCTGCCATGACGGGAAGCCTAAGCAGACTTCCACCCTCATGTGCGAGAACCATGAACTAATTGTGATGCCAATTACCTGCGGGTTTAAGGAAGACCACAGGTGATTCGCCCGGACTTGTCCACCTATGTCAGGACGAACCGGACAGGGGATATCGTCACAATCTGTCCGGGTTGAGCGGGTGCCGCTCAGGCCGAAAAAAATTCTGATGAAATCCCCGACCTGCGGGAACTCTCATCCACCGCGGTCAGTGCCGGACGGCTCAGACCAACGCGTCGAGCGCGACGGCCGCGAAGAGGATGGTGAGGTAGGTGGTGGACCAGTGGAACAGCCGCATCGGCTTGACCGCCTCGCCGCGCGCCGCGCGCCGGCAGAGCTTGTGCGCCTCGACGACGAAGATGCCGCCGACCACCAGCGCGGTCACCCCGTAGATCGGGCTCATCCCCAGCGGCCAGACGGCCAGCGAGGAGAGCAGGGTCAGCCAGGAGAAGCCGATGATCTCGGCGTTCACCCGGCGGACCGAGGCGACCACCGGCAGCATCGGGATGCCGGCCCGGGCGTAGTCCGCCTTGTACTTGATCGCCAGCGCGTAGAAGTGCGGCATCTGCCAGAAGAAGACCACCGCGAACAGGCCCCACGCGGCGGCGGAGAGCGAGCCGGTCACCGCGGCCCAGCCGATCAGCACCGGCGCCGCGCCGCAGGCGCCGCCCCAGAACGTGTTCGCCGTCGTGGTCCGCTTCAGCCAGAGCGTGTAGACCAGGTCGTAGTAGGCGATCGCGGCCACCGTCAGCGCGGTCGCCAGCCAGTTGGTGAAGACCGCCATCAGCACGGTGGAGACCACCGCCAGCGCCAGGCCGAAGACCAGCGCGTGGCGCGGCGACACGGTGTGCGCCGGCAGCGGGCGCCGCTTGGTGCGCCGCATCAACTGGTCGATGTCCCGGTCGATGTAGCAGTTGAGCACGCTGGCCGCCCCGGCGGCGAGCGAACCACCGACCAGCACCACGGCCACCAGCCAGAGCGACGGCATCCCGCCGTCGGCGAGCATCATCGCCGGCACGGTGGTCACCAGCAGCAGCTCGACGATCCGCGGCTTGGTCAGGGCGACGTACGCGGCCACCACGGCCCGCACGTCCCGTCGTCCGGTCGCCGGCGCTGCCTCCACCGCGGCCGTACGCACCGGCGGCTGCCCGGCAGAGTTGCTGACGGGGCGCTCGGTGATCATGCTCACGGATTGCCACCTTCCGGCTTCGGCGGGGGGAATCGGGGTCGGCCCGGACCCGTCCGGGTCCACACACCGCCCCACACACTACGCGTCGTCGTTTTCGCTGCCCCGCAGACCCGACAACGGTGCGAGCCGTCACACCCGACGGTGAACCACCGATCCGGTCGAGGGAGCACAGAACACCATGCCGAGATCCCCGGGCGGACGTTTAGGGCCGCTCGATAGGGTCATCAGTGAGGGTTCCGCCCATCTGCCGAGGAGCACAACCATCGTGGCTGCCAACCGACCCGAGCTTCCCGCTCTCAACTGGTCCGACCTCGACCGCAGGGCCGTCGACACGGTCCGCGTGCTGGCCATGGACGCCGTGGAGAAATCCGGCAACGGCCACCCGGGCACGGCGATGAGCCTCGCCCCGGCCGCCTACCTCCTCTTCAACCGGGTCATGCGGCACAACCCGGCCGACCCGAACTGGCCCGGCCGGGACCGGTTCGTGCTCTCCGCCGGGCACTCCAGCCTGACCTTGTACATCCAGCTCTTCCTCTCCGGCTACCCGCTGGCCCTGGACGACCTGAAGTCGCTGCGCCAGTGGGGCTCGCTCACCCCGGGCCACCCGGAGCACGGGCACACCCCGGGCGTGGAGACCACCACCGGGCCGCTCGGCCAGGGTCTGGGCAACGCGGTCGGCATGGCGATGGCGGCCCGCCGCGAGCGCGGCCTGTTCGACCCGGACCCGGACGCGGCCGACTCGCCGTTCCGGCACGACATCTGGTGCATCGCCTCCGACGGTGACATCGAGGAGGGCATCACCCACGAGGCCAGCGCGCTCGCCGGCCACCAGCAGCTCGGCAACCTCTGCGTGATCTACGACGACAACGAGATCTCGATCGAGGACGACACCCGGATCGCCAAGAGCGAGGACGTGGCGGCCCGCTACGAGGCGTACGGCTGGCACGTGCAGACCGTCGACTGGCGGCGCGGCGACGCCGACCAGGACGACTACCACGAGGACACCGAGGCGCTCTACCGGGCGCTGCTGGCGGCCCGCGCGGAGACCGCCCGCCCCTCCTTCATCGCGCTGCGCACCATCATCGGCTGGCCCGCGCCGAACAAGAAGAACACCGGCAAGATCCACGGCTCGGCGCTCGGCGCCGACGAGGTGAAGGCCACCAAGGAGCTGCTCGGCTTCGACCCGCAGCGCACCTTCGAGGTCGACGAGGAGGTGCTCAAGCACGCCCGCCAGGTGCTCGAGCGCGGCGCCGAGGCGCAGGCCGAGTGGACCACCCGGTTCGACGCGTGGGCGAAGGCCAACCCGGAGCGCGAGGCGCTGTGGGAGCGGATGTCCACCCGTACCCTGCCGCAGGGCTGGACCGACGCGCTGCCGACCTTCCCGGCGGACGCCAAGGGCGTCGCCACCCGGGCCGCCTCCGGCAAGGTCCTGGAGGCGCTCGCCCCGGTGCTGCCCGAGCTCTGGGGCGGCTCGGCCGACCTGGCCGAGAGCAACAACACCACCATGAAGGGCGAGCCGTCGTTCGTCCCGGCGGTGCACGCCACCAAGGACTTCCCGGGCGACGAGTACGGCCGCACGCTGCACTTCGGCATCCGTGAGCACGCCATGGGCGCCATCCTCAACGGCATCGCGCTGCACGGCGGCACCCGGGTGTACGGCGGCACGTTCCTGGTCTTCAGCGACTACATGCGCCCGTCGGTGCGGCTCGCCGCGCTGATGAAGCTGCCGGTGACCTACGTCTGGACGCACGACTCGATCGGCCTGGGCGAGGACGGCCCGACCCACCAGCCGGTGGAGCACCTCACCGCGCTGCGCGCCATCCCCGGGCTGGACGTGGTCCGCCCGGCCGACGCCAACGAGACCGCGTGGGCGTGGCGGCAGGCGCTGGAGCACACCGACCGGCCGACCGCGCTGGCGCTGTCCCGCCAGCCGCTGCCGACCATCGACCGGGAGCAGTTCGCCCCCGCCGAGGGCACCGCCAAGGGCGGCTACGTGCTGGCCGAGGCGTCCAACGGCAAGCCGCAGGTGATCCTCGTCGGCACTGGCTCCGAGGTGCAGCTCTGCCTCACCGCCCGGGAGCGGCTGGAGGCCGACGGCACCCCGACCCGGGTCGTCTCGATGCCCTGCCAGGAGTGGTTCTACGAGCAGGACGAGGCGTACCGGGAGTCGGTCCTGCCGCGCGGGGTAAAGGCACGGGTGAGCGTGGAGGCCGGGATCGCGATGTCCTGGCGCGGGATCGTCGGCGACAGCGGCGAGAGTGTCAGCCTGGAGCACTACGGCGCCAGCGCTCCGCACACCGTGCTGTTCGAGCAGTTCGGGTTCACGCCCGACCGGATCGTCGCCGCCGCGCACGCGGCGCTGACCCGGGTGGGCGACATCACCGGTTTCACGACCGGTAGCTGAGGGGAGCGTGGACGGTATGACCGACAGGCTGAGTGAGCTCCAGGCCGCAGGTGTGGCCATCTGGCTCGACGATCTTTCCCGGGTACGACTCAGCTCCGGCGGGCTGGACCAGCTCCGCCGCGAGCAGCACGTGGCCGGGGTGACCACCAACCCGAGCATCTTCGCCAAGGCGCTCAGTGACGCCACCGAGTACAACTGGCAGCTCCGCGACCTGGCCACCCGTGGCCTCGAGGTCGAGGAGGCGGTCCGCATGCTCACCACGTACGACGTGCGCTGGGCCTGCGACGTGATGCGCCCGTCGTACGACAAGAGCGCCGGCGTGGACGGCCGGGTGTCGATCGAGGTCGACCCGCGGCTGGCCCACGAGACGGAGAAGACCGTCGCCGAGGCCAAGGCGCTCTGGTGGCTGGTCGACCGGCCGAACCTGTTCATCAAGATCCCGGCCACCGAGGAGGGCCTGCCGGCGATCACCGCCACCCTGGCCGAGGGGATCAGCGTCAACGTCACGCTGATCTTCGGCCTGGACCGGTACTCCGCGGTGATGGAGGCGTTCCTGGCCGGCCTGGAGCAGGCGAAGGCGAACGGCCACGACCTGTCCAAGATCGGCTCGGTGGCGTCGTTCTTCGTCTCCCGGGTCGACACCGAGGTCGACAAGCGGCTGGAGAAGATCGGCTCCGACGAGGCCAAGGCGCTGCGCGGCAAGGCCGCCGTGGCCAACGCCCAGCTGGCGTACGAGCGCTACTGCGAGGTCTTCGGCTCGGACCGCTGGCAGGCGCTGGCCGACGCGGGCGCGCACCCGCAGCGTCCGCTCTGGGCGTCCACCTCGACCAAGAACCCGGACTACCGGGACGTCATCTACGTCGAGGAGCTGATCGCCCCCGGCACGGTCAACACCATGCCGGAGTCGGTCATCCACGCGTACGCCGACCACGGCGAGACCCGGGGCGACACCATCACCGGCGCGTACGACGAGGCCCGGAAGGTCTTCACCGACCTGCAGGCCGTCGGCGTGGACATGGCCGACGTGATCGCCACCCTGGAGCGCGAGGGCGTGGAGAAGTTCGAGGCGAGCTGGCAGGAGCTGCTGGACGGGGTGCAGAAGTCGCTCTCCGAGGCGGCCAAGGGCGCCGACCGGCCGAACCGGGCCGCGAAGGGCAACGCGCAGGCCTCGCAGCAGGCCGGGGGCAACGCGTGACGAACGGCGTCGGACGCGTCCCGGGGCACCGCCCCGGGGCGCTTCCCGCCGTCCGGGTGTCCGGATGAGCGAGACGCCGCCCGGTCCGGTGGAGGTCGCGGGCGGGCTGTCCGTGCACGGCGCGGTCGAGGCGTCGGCGTCGGTGCGCGCCGCGCTGCTCGACCGGGACGTGCCGGCCCGGCTGGCCGCCCAGGACCCGACCGTGTGGGGTCCCGACGCGGAGGCCACCGCGAAGATCCGGCTCGGCTGGCTGGACACCCACCACCGCAGCCGGGAACTCCTTCCCCAGCTCGCCGAGCTGGTCGCCGAGCTGGCCGACCTGGACCACGTGGTGCTGGCCGGGATGGGCGGCTCGTCGCTCGCCCCGGAGGTGATCGCCCGGACCCTGGGCCGGCCGCTCACCGTGCTGGACACCACCGATCCCGGGCAGGTGCGGGCCGCCCTGGCCGACCGGCTGGAGCGGACGGTGGTGGTGGTCGCCAGCAAGTCCGGCTCGACGGTGGAGACCGACAGCCACCGGCGGGCGTACTGGCAGGCGTTCCTCGACGCCGGGATGACCGAGGCGGAGGCGGCCCGGCACTTCGTCGTGGTGACCGACCCCGGGTCGCCGCTGGCGGCGACCGCCGCCGAGATGGGCGTGGTCACCATCCCGGCCGACCCGGAGGTGGGGGGCCGGTACTCGGCGCTGACGGCCTTCGGCCTGGTGCCGACGGCGCTGGCCGGGGTGCCGGTGACCGACCTGCTGGACGACGCGGACGCCCTCGCCGCGTCGCTCGGGCACGACCACGACAATCCGGCGCTGGCCCTCGGCGTGGCACTGGGCGCGGCGGCCAGCTCCGGGCGGAGCACGGTCGCCCTGGTCCCCGACGGCACCGGGGTGGACGGGCTGGGCGACTGGGCCGAGCAGCTGCTCGCCGAGTCCACCGGCAAGGCCGGCCTGGGCATCCTGCCGGTGGTGGTGGAGTCGCCCGCCGCCCCCGGCGGGAGCGGTCCCGACGTGCTGCGGGTCAGCTACGGCGGGACGCTCGCCCCGGGTCGCGCGCCGGACGCCGACGCCGCCGACGTGGCGGTCAACGGTCCCCTCGGCGCGCACTTCCTGGCCTGGGAGTACGCCACCGCGGTCGCCGCGGCGGTGCTCGGCGTCGACCCGTTCGACCAGCCGAACGTCGCCGAGAGCAAGGAGAACACCGCCCGGATCCTGGCCGCCGGGGCGCCCGCGCAGCCGCCGTCGTTCACCGAGGGCGCGATCGAGGTGTACGCCCCGAACGGCTTCCCCGGTGACCTGGCGGGCGCGCTGACCCGGCTGCTGGACGGGCTGGGCGACGACGGGTACCTCGCGGTGACGGCGTACCTCGACCGGTCCGCCGACGCGGCGGTGGCCGGGCTGCGCCCGCTGCTGGCGGGGGCGACCGGGCGGCCGGTGACCTTCGGCTGGGGTCCCCGGTTCCTGCACTCGACCGGGCAGTACCACAAGGGCGGCCCCCGGGTCGGCAGCTTCCTCCAGGTGACCGGCGCGGTCACCGGTGATCTGCCGGTGCCCGGCCGCCCGTACACCTTCGGGGAACTTCAGGCGGCCCAGGCCGCCGGCGACCGGCAGGCCCTGGCCGGCCGGGAGCGACCGGTGCTGCGACTGCACCTGACCGAGCGGGCGGCGGGCGTCGCCCAGCTGCTGGATGCGGCCGGACGGACAATGACGTGACGATGAACGACGTGGAACCAGCGGAGCGAGGAGGCGGCATGAACCCGCTGCGCGACCCCCAGGACCGGCGACTGCCCCGGATCCCGGAGCCGTGCGCACTGGTGATCTTCGGGGTGACCGGCGACCTGGCCCGCAAGAAGCTGCTGCCGGCGGTCTACGACCTGGCGAACCGGGGGCTGCTGCCGCCCGGCTTCGTGGTCCTGGGCTTCGCCCGGCGCGACTGGGGCGACGGCGACTTCGAGTCGCTGGCCCACGACGCGGCCAAGAAGCACGCCCGTACCCCGTGGCGGGAGGAGGTGTGGGCGCGGCTGGCCGGCAACATCAAGTTCGTCGGCGGCTCGTTCGACGACGACGCCGCCTTCGACCAGCTCGCCTCGACCCTGGACGAACTGCGGAACACGCACGGCATCCACGGCAACGCCGCCTTCTACTTCTCCATCCCCCCGGCGGCCTTCCCCGTGGTGCTCAAGCAGCTGGCCCGCACCGGGATGGCCGACAACGCCAAGTCCGGCGGCTGGCGCCGGGTGGTGGTGGAGAAGCCGTTCGGTAACGACCTGCCCTCGGCGAAGTCGCTCAACGACCTGGTCGACGACGTCTTCACCGGCCAGGACGTGTTCCGGATCGACCACTACCTGGGCAAGGAGACGGTGCAGAACATCCTGGCACTGCGCTTCGCCAACAACCTGTTCGAGCCGCTGTGGAACTCCAAGTACGTCGACTCGGTGCAGATCACCATGGCCGAGGACGTCGGCATCGGCACCCGGGCCGCCTTCTACGACTCGGTGGGCACCGCCCGTGACGTGCTCCAGAACCACCTGCTCCAGCTGCTCGCCCTGGTCGCCATGGAGGAGCCGACCAGCTTCGACGCCGACGAGATCCGGGCCGAGAAGCTGAAGGTGCTCAAGGCGATCACCGTCCCGGCGGACATCGCCGCGGACACCGTCCGGGGCCAGTACCTGCCGGGCTGGGTCGGCGGCGAGCGCGCCAAGGGCTACCTGGAGGAGGAGGACGTCCCGGAGGACTCCACCACCGAGACGTACGTGGCGGTGAAGCTCGGCATCCAGAACCGGCGCTGGGCCGGGGTGCCGTTCTACATCCGGGCCGGCAAGCGGCTGCCGCGCCGGGTCACCGAGGTGGCCATCATGTTCAAGAAGGCCCCGCACCTACCGTTCGACCCGGCCGACATGGAGTCCCTCGGCCCCAACCAGCTGGTCATCCGGGTGCAGCCGGACGAGGGTGTGGTGCTGAAGTTCGGCTCGAAGGTGCCCGGCACCACCATGGAGGTCCGCGACATCGCGATGGACTTCCAGTACGGCGAGGCGTTCACCGAGTCCAGCCCCGAGGCGTACGAGCGGCTGGTGCTGGACGTGCTGATCGGCGACCGGACGCTCTTCCCGGACGCGGCCGAGGTCGAGCAGAGCTGGCAGGTGGTGGATCCGCTGGAGCACGCCTGGGAGGGCACCACGCCGGAGCCGTACCGGGCCGGTGAGTGGGGCCCCCGGGCCGCCGACGAGATGCTGGTCCGCGAGGGCCGGGCTTGGCGGAGAGCGTGAGCGAGCACAGCGAGCGAACCAGGAGGCTCCGATGATCGGGCTGTGGGACACCACCGGCAACGAGGTGGTCAAGGCGCTCGCCGCCGAGCGGCGCAGCGCGGGCGGGGTGGCCAGCGGGATGGCGCTGACCCTGATCGTCGTGGTGGACGAGAAGCGGGTCCGGGAGGCGGAGGCGGCGGCGACCATCGCGGCCGCCGCGCACCCCTGCCGGCTGCTCGTGGTGGTCCGCTCCGACGTCGAGCGGGAACGCAACCGACTCGACGCGGAGATCGTCGTCGGCGGCCGGCTGGGCCCGTGCGAGGCGGTCGTCACCCGGATGTACGGCCGGCTCGCGCTGCACGCCGAGTCGGTGGTGATGCCGCTGCTGGTGCCGGACGTGCCGGTGGTGACCTGGTGGCACGGCGAGCCGCCGGAGGAGATCGCGACGGACTTCCTCGGCGTGGTCGCGGACCGGCGGATCACCGACTCGGCGCAGGCCGCCGACCCGATCGCCGCGCTGCGGCAGCGGGCCGAGGACTACGCGC
Source organism: Micromonospora auratinigra (assembly GCF_900089595.1). Taxonomy (GTDB): domain Bacteria; phylum Actinomycetota; class Actinomycetes; order Mycobacteriales; family Micromonosporaceae; genus Micromonospora; species Micromonospora auratinigra. The sequence continues at coordinate 2,966,931 of NZ_LT594323.1, forward strand.
CGGGCGACACCGACCTGGCCTGGACCCGGATCACCCCGTGGCGCACCCTGGTGGCCGGGGCGTTCGACACCACCGAGGCCAAGGTGACCGAGGCGACCGTGGTGGCGCCGCGTACGGACCCGACGGCGGCGCTGATGCGCGGCTGGCTCTCCGCCCGGCTCGGCATCGAGCCGGCGTGGCAGCACACCGACGAGTTCCCGCGGATGCGCGAGGTGCAGCTGCGCTGCGCCAACGGCGACGAGCTGACTCTCACCCGGGACGACAGCATCGCCACGTTCCGCCGGACCGGCCAGGACGACCGGACGCTCCCGCTGGTCCGCCGGCCGCTCGGCGACGAGCTGGCCGAGGAGCTGCGCCGCCTCGACGCCGACCAGGTGTACGCGGAGGCGCTCGGCGCGGCCGCCGGGCTCACCGGGCTGGACCAGCGTCCGGCCCAGCGGGTGCACGTGTGGAAGGATCCGGCGACCGCCCAGCGGGCCGAGGCGGGCGTCACCGCGCACGCCGGGGCGACCGCCCGGCAGTGAGCCGGGCCGGAGCAACGAGGGCCGCGCCGCGGTCGGACAGCACAGGTGACCGTCACGGGGCAGCCCCGCGCGGTCCGAGCAACGAAGGCCGCGCCGCGGTCGGAAGCACAGGTGACCGTCGCGAGGCGGTCCGAGCAACGAAGGCACATGGATGAGTGAGGCGAGTGTCGCCGTACACGCCGACCCGGACCTGCTGGCGCAGGCGGTGGCGGCCCGGTTGGTGGTGAAGCTGCTCGACGCGCAGGCGGACCGGGGCCAGGCGTCGGTGGTGCTGACCGGCGGGCGGATCGCCGCGGCGGTCCACCGGGCGGTGGCGGCGTTGCCGGCGCGGGACGCCGTCGACTGGTCCCGGGTCGACGTCTGGTGGGGCGACGAGCGGTTCCTGCCGGCCGGTGACCCGGAGCGCAACGAGACGCAGGCCCGGGCGGCGCTGCTGGACCTGGTGCCGCTGGACCCGGCCCGGATCCACCCGATGCCGGCCTCGGACGGGCCGGCCGGCGACGACCCGGAGACGGCCGCCGCCGGGTACGCGCAGGAGCTGGCCCGGGCGGCGCGCCCGGGTCACGCCGCGCTCCCCCACTTCGACGTGCTGATGCTGGGCGTGGGCGAGGACGGGCACGTGGCGTCGGTCTTCCCGGAGCACCCGGTGCACCACGACAACCGGCCGGTCAGCGCGGTACGGGGCAGCCCGAAGCCGCCGCCGGTGCGCACCACGCTCACCCTGCCGACGATCAACACGGCCGAGGAGATCTGGCTGGTCGCGGCGGGCGCCGACAAGGCCCGCGCGGTCGGCATGGCGCTGGCCGGCGCCGGTCCGGTCCAGCTGCCCGCGGCCGGCGTGCACGGCGTCGCCCGTACCCTCTGGCTGCTCGACCGCGCCGCCGCGAGCAACGTCCCACCCCGCTCCCGCAGCCTCCGCTGAGGCCCCGCGCGCGCTGATTCACGGAAAGAGTGGTTGTCCGACGGTGGACAGCCACTCTTTCCGTGAATGAGGGCCGATGACCGGCGGGGGTGGGTCAGGGGCGGCGGCGGTGGTGGAGGGCGGCCAGGGCCTCGGCGAGGAGGGCCTCACCCTCCTCGGGGGTGCGGCGCTCCTGGACGTACGCCAGGTGGGTCTTGTAGGGCTCGGCGCGGGAGCGTCCGGGCGGGTCGTCCCGGTCGGGGCCGGCCGGCTCGCCGCAGCGCGGGCAGTCCCAGGTGGCCGGGGCCTGCGCCTCGGCGGCGATCTGGAACTGGACCCGGTGGTCGTTGCGGCACCAGTAGACCACTGGCCGGCGCGGGGCCGGCTCGACGCGCTGGTCGAAGCGTTCCGGGGCGGACCCGATCCGGGTACCACGGATGACATTGCCATTCGTCACGGCTGCTCGCTCCTGTCGTCGGAGGGGACCGCCGCTCGGAGGGGTGGGCGGCGGGCGACGCGGTGCAGCGGGAAAACAAACTGCGCGCGGTCCGTGACGGACCGCGCGCAGATTGTACGCTTCGACGAGCCTGCTCAGGCGCCGCCGCTGTCCAGCTGGAGCCGGAGCCAGAGGCCGATCCCGACAATGCAGGCGAACCAGACGATACCCACCAGCACGGTGTACCGGTCGAGATTCTTCTCGGCCACCGAGGAGCCGGCCAGGCTGGAGCTGACCCCTCCACCGAACATGCTCGACATGCCGCCACCCTTACCTCGGTGCAGCAGGATCAGCAGGGTGAGCAGGATGCTCGTGATGATCAACAACACGATCAACGTGTAGACGAACGCGATCGGCATGGCGGGTGTCGGTCCTCTCGTAACGATCATCTGCCCGGCAGGGTCGGGCATTGCAGCACCGGCCGGTGGACGGGCAGCGTCAAGGATAGCGAGCGATCAGCGGGCGATGTGCTCCGGGAACCGGCAGATCTGCGCGAATTCCTCGGCGTCCAGGCTGGCGCCCCCGACCAGGGCCCCGTCCACGTCCGGCTGGGCCATGATCGACGCCACGTTCGACGCCTTGACCGACCCGCCGTACAGGATCCGGACCTGCGCCGCGGTGCCCTCGTCGTACGTCTCGACGAGCCGCCTGCGCACCTCGCCGCAGACCTCCTGGGCGTCCTCCGGCGTCGCCGTCTTGCCCGTGCCGATCGCCCAGACCGGCTCGTACGCCACGACGACCTTGGTGACCTGCTCCGCGGAGAGCCCCTTCAGCGCGCCGTCCAGCTGGTCGCAGCAGTGCGGCACGTGCTTGAGCTGCTCGCGGATCTCCAGCCCCTCCCCGATGCACAGGATCGGGGTCAGGCCGTTCTCCAGGGCCGCGGCCACCTTGGCGTTGACCAGGGCGTCGTCCTCGTGGTGGTACTGCCGGCGCTCGGAGTGCCCGACCACCACGTAGCTGCACCCCAGCTTGGCCAGCATCGGACCGGAGATGTCCCCGGTGTACGCGCCGGAGTTGAACGGCGACAGGTCCTGCCCGCCGTAGCCGATCAGCAGCTTGTCGCCGTCCACCGCGGTCTGCACGGTCCGCAGGTCGGTGAAGGGCGGCAGCACCACGCACTCGACGTCGGTGAGCTGCTTCTCGTTCAGGCTCGCCGCCAGCTTCTGCACCAGCAGGTTGGCCTCGAGGTGGTTCAGGTTCATCTTCCAGTTGCCGGCCATCAGCGGCCGGCGGGTGGTGCTCGCCATTCAGTTCTCCAGAGCCGCGATGCCGGGGAGGGTCTTGCCCTCCAGGTACTCCAGGGAGGCGCCGCCGCCCGTGGAGATGTGGCCGAACGAGGACTCGTCCAGGCCGAGGGCGCGCACCGCCGCGGCGGAGTCACCGCCGCCGACCACGCTGAACGCGTCGGCCTTGGTGATCGCCTCGGCGACACCCCGGGTGCCGTTGGCGAACGCGGCCATCTCGAACACGCCCATCGGGCCGTTCCAGAAGATCGTCTTCGCGTCGGACAGCACGGCGGCGAAGCCGGCCACCGTCTCCGGGCCGATGTCCAGACCCAGCCGGTGGCTGGGGATGCCGTCGGCGGGCACGGTGTCGTGCGCGGCGTCCGGGGCGAAGGCGTCGGCGGCCACCACGTCGACCGGGAGCATGATCTTGCCCGGCGCGCGCTCCAGCAGGTTGCGGCAGGTCTCGACCATCTCCTCCTCCAGCAGCGAGGTGCCCACCTCGTGGCCCTGGGCCTTGAGGAAGGTGAAGCACATCCCGCCGCCGATGAGCAGCCGGTCGACCGTGGGCAGCAGCGCCTCGATCACGGCCAGCTTGTCGGAGACCTTGGAACCGCCCAGCACCACCACGTACGGCCGCTCCGGCGCGCCGGTCAGCCTGCTGAGCACCTCGACCTCACGCAGGACGAGGCGACCGGCGACGTGCGGCAGCCGCGCCGGCACGTCGTAGACACTGGCGTGCTTGCGGTGCACCGCGCCGAAGGCGTCGTCGACGTACGCCTCGCCGAAGGCGGCGAGCTGGTCGGCGAAGGCGCCCCGCTCGGCGGAGTCCTTGCTGGTCTCGCCCTTGTTGAAGCGCAGGTTCTCCAGCAGGGCGACCTGGCCGTCGGCCAGGGCGTCCACGGTGGAACGGGCCGAGTCGCCGACGGTGTCCTCGGCGAAGTGCACCGGGGCGTCCAGCAGCTCACCCAGCCGGCCGGCGACCGGACGGAGGCTGAACTGCGGGTCCGGCGCGCCCTTCGGGCGGCCCAGGTGCGAGCAGACGACCACCCGGGCGCCGGCCTTGACCAGCGCGCTCAGGGTGGGCAGGACGGCCCGGATCCGGCCGTCGTCGGTGATCTCACCGCTCTGCTTGTCGAGCGGGACGTTCAGGTCGGCGCGCACCAGCACGCGCCGACCCGACACCCCCTCGGCGAGCAGGTCGTCGAGGTTGCGAATCGTCACAGCGACTGACCCACCAGCTTGACCAGGTCGACCAGGCGGTTGGAGTAGCCCCACTCGTTGTCGTACCAGCCGACGACCTTGACCTGGTTGCCGATGACCTTGGTCAGCGGCGCGTCGAAGATGCACGACGCCGGGTCGGTGACGATGTCGGCGGAGACGATCGGGTCCTCGTTGTAGACCAGGACGCCCTTGAGCGGGCCCTCGGCGGCGGCCTTGATCGCGGCGTTGACCTCGTCCACGGTGGTCTCCCGGCCGACCTCGACGGTCAGGTCGGTGGCCGAGCCGGTCGGGATCGGCACCCGCAGCGCGTACCCGTCGAGCTTGCCCTTGAGCTCCGGCAGCACCAGGCCGATGGCCTTCGCGGCGCCGGTGGAGGTCGGCACGATGTTCAGCGCGGCGGCGCGGGCCCGACGCAGGTCCTTGTGCGGCGCGTCCTGCAGGTTCTGGTCCTGCGTGTACGCGTGGATGGTGGTCATCAGGCCCTTGGTGATGCCGAAGGTGTCCTGGAGGACCTTCGCCATCGGCGCGAGGCAGTTGGTGGTGCACGAGGCGTTCGAGATGATGTTGTGCTTCGCCGGGTCGTACTGGTCCTGGTTGACGCCCATGACCACGGTGACGTCCTCGTTCTTCGCCGGCGCGGAGATGATGACCTTCTTGGCCCCGCCGTCGATGTGCGCCTTCGCCTTGGTGGCGTCGGTGAAGAACCCGGTGGACTCGATGACGACGTCGACGCCGACCTCGCCCCACGGCAGCTTGCCGGGGTCCTTCTCCTCGAACACCCGGATGGCCTTGCCGCCCACGGTGATCTCGTCGGCGCTGGCCTTCACCTCGTGCGGCAGGCGCCCCAGGATGCTGTCGTACTTGACAAGGTGGGCGAGCGTCGCGTTGTCGGTCAGGTCGTTGACCGCCACGATCTCGATGTCGGCGCCGGACGCCAGCACTGCCCGGAAGAAGTTACGGCCGATCCGGCCGAAGCCGTTGATGCCAACCCGGATGGTCACAGGTCCCATCTCCTCGCGTTCTGGTCCGCCGGCGTGAGACACCGGCCGGCGGAGATGTGTTCGCCGACCGTTGGAGCCGGCCGTTGACGGTTCATCTCGGCCACCCCGCCGCGGTCCTGGGGACCTGACCGCCCGAGGCGGTGAGTCACGGCGAGGAAGGCCTGTGCCGGCCCCCTTGCCGTACGCTGCGACCTTATCCGAGCGCGCGCCGCCGTGCTGCGGCGGGTGGAGATCCGATCCGCAGCTCGACGCCTCACCGTCCTATCAGACCACGAGCATGTCGGGCGTGACGGCCGCTTCCGTATCCGGGATGCCCAGGTCGCGGGCCCGCTTGTCGGCCAGCGCGAGCAGCCGGCGGATCCGGCCGGCGATGGCGTCCTTGGTCAGCGGCGGCTCGGCCAGCGCGCCCAGCTCCTCCAGCGAGGCCTGCCGGTGCTCCAGGCGCAGCCGCCCGGCCGAGGTGAGGTGGTTGGGCGCGTCCTCGGCGAGGATCTCCAGCGCCCGGGTGACCCGGGCGGCGGCGGCCACCGCGGCGCGCGCCGAACGCCGCAGGTTGGCGTCGTCGAAGTTGGCCAGCCGGTTGGCCGTCGCCCGCACCTCCCGGCGCACCCGCCGCTCCTCCCACGCCAGCACGCTGGAGTGCGCGCCGATGCGGGTGAGCAGCGCGGCGATCGCGTCGCCGTCCTTGACCACCACCCGGTCCACGCCGCGCACCTCGCGGTTCTTCGCGGTGATGCCGATCCGCCGGGCCGCGCCGACCAGCGCCAGCGCGGACTCCGGCCCGGGGCAGGTGATCTCCAGGGCGCTGGAGCGGCCCGGCTCGGTCAGCGACCCGTGCGCCATGAACGCGCCCCGCCAGGCGGAGACCGCGCAGCAGACGTTGGCGGCGACCACGTGCGGCGGCAGCCCGCGCACCGGCCGGCCCCGGACGTCCAGCAGGCCGGTCTGCCGGGCGAGCGCCTCGCCGTCCTTGACCACCCGCACGATGAAGTGGCTGCCCTTGCGCAGCCCACCGGAGGCGAGCACGTGGATCTCGCTCGGGTAGCCGTACACCTCGGCGACCTCGCGGCGCAGCCGCCGGGCGACCGCGCCGGTGTCCAGCTCCGCCTCCACCACCACCCGGCCGGAGACGATGTGCAGGCCGCCCGCGAACCGGAGCAGGGCGGCCATCTCCGCCCGCCGGCAGCAGGGCTTGGGCACGTCGACCCGACTCAGCTCGTCCTTGACCGCAGCCGTCATCGCCATGTTGAGCGCCCCCTCACGGACCGGTTCCGGCGTGTCGCCGGTGTGTACGTACGTGTCTAACGATCGGCGCCCAGGACGGGCACCAGCGCGGCGCCCAGCGCGGCAGGATCATGGCGGGGCGTGCCGTCGACGACGGCCACGGGAGCGAGGACCAGCCGGGCACCCAGCGATTCTGCCGCACGCCCGACCGCCTCGGGATCACCCACCGCCGTCGAATCGGCCAGCACCAGGTCCACCTTCAACTCGGGCAGATAGCGGCCGAGGGTGTCCAGGTGGTCGGCCAGGGAGAGCCCGAGGGTCTCCTTCTCCGCCACCAGGTTGAGGGTGACCAGCCGACGCGCCGAGCTGGACACGATCGCGTCGGCCAGCCCGGGCACCAGCAGGTGCGGCAGCACGCTGGTGTACCAGCTGCCCGGCCCGAAGATCAACCAGTCGGCGTCCCGGACCGCGGTCAGCACCTCCGCGCAGGCCGGCGGCGCGGCCGGGGTGAGCCGCAGCGACTCCACCCGGCCGGAGGTGACCGCCACCTGGTGCTGGCCGCGCACCGCGCGTACCTCGTCGGGGTGGGCCGGATCGGCGCCGCGCACCCGGGCCTCGATGCCGACCGGCTGGCGCGACATCGGCAGCACCCGCCCCACCGCGCCGAGCATCGCGCCGGCGTGGTCGAGCGCCGCCACCGGGTCGCCGAGCAGCTCCATCAGCCCGCAGATCAGCAGGTTGCCGACGGCGTGCCCGGCCAGGGAGTCGGCCGCACCGCCGGCCACGTGGGCCAGCCCGGCCTCGAAGCGGTGCTGGAACAGGGCCGCGCTGCGCCGGGTGCCCGGGTGGTCGCCGGCCAGGGCGACCAGCGCCTGGCGCAGGTCGCCGGGGGGCAGGCCGCCGCGCTCGGCGCGCAACCGGCCGCTGGAGCCGCCGTCGTCGGCGACGGTGACCACCGCCGTGATGTCCAGGTCCAGCTCGGGTACGCAGCGGCGCAGCGCCCGCAGCGACGCGGAGAGCCCGTGCCCGCCACCGAAGGCGACCACCCTGATCGGGTTCACTCCCGCCCCAGGTCCCGGTGCTGCGCGTTGGCGGCGATGCCGGACTGGCGCAGCCGGATCGCCAACTCCTCGGCGATCGCCACGCTGCGGTGCTTGCCGCCGGTGCAGCCGACCGCGACGGTGAGGTAGCGCTTGCCCTCCCGCTCGAAGCCGGCCGTGGTCGCGTTGACCAGGTCGGCGTACCCGGCCACGAAGGCGTCCGCGCCCTCCTGGTTGAGCACGTACGCGCTGACCGCCTCCTCGCGCCCGGTGTGCTCGCGCAGCTCCGGCACCCAGTACGGGTTGGGCAGGAAACGGGCGTCCATCACGAAGTCGGCGTCCGGCGGGAGGCCGTACTTGAAGCCGAAGGAGAGCACGGTGATCCGCAGCCGGCGGGCGTCCTCGCCGCCGAACAGCTCCTCGACCCGACGGCGGAGCTGGTTGACGTTCAGGTGCGAGGTGTCGATGATCACGTCGGCCTGCTCGCGGGCCTCCTCCAGCAGCGCCCGCTCGACGGCGATGCCGTCGGCCAGCCGCCCCTCGCCCTGCAACGGGTGCGAGCGGCGGACGCTCTCGAAGCGGCGGATCAGCACGTCGTCGTCGGCGTCGACGAAGACCACCCGGGGCTGGAAGCCGCGCTCGCGCAGCTCCCGGATCGCGCCGGCCAGGTCGGTGGAGAAGGCGCGCGAACGCACGTCCAGCACCATCGCGGTACGCCGGGCCGCCCCGCCCGCCTTGAAGGCCAGCTCGGCCATGTCGAGCATGAGCGCCTGGGGCAGGTTGTCCACCACGTAGTAGCCGACGTTCTCCAGGGCCCGGGCCACCGTGCTGCGCCCACCACCGGAGAGGCCGGTGACCACCACCAGGCTGGTGTCCGCCTCGGTCGACGCCGGCCGCGCCTCGGCCCCGGTCGGCACCAGCTCACCCGTCCGCGCCTCGCTCACCCGATACCCCCAGCCGTGGCGCCGCGGCCGTCCGGCCGCGCATGGTCAGTCGACGACTCTAACGGCTGCGACCCCGCCCGGGATTCCACGGGGTGACCACCGGAACAGGCACTTGTCCGGATTGCCGGTTCCCGGACCGCCCCGGTCGCCCTTCCGACACGGCGGCCGGGCCGCGCCCCGGCCCGACCGGAGCCGGGTCGTGTCGGGGGCCGCTCGTAGACTGCGCGGATGGTCTCCCCCACCGGTCAGCGGACCGAGGACGCCCTGGGCGTGCTCAACCGGGTGTTCGGCTACGACGCCTTCCGGGGCTTCCAGCAGCAGGTCGTCGACCACGTGGTGGCCGGCGGCGACGCGCTGGTGCTGATGCCGACCGGCGGCGGCAAGTCGCTCTGCTACCAGATCCCCGCGCTGGTCCGCGACGGCGTCGCGGTGGTCGTCTCGCCGCTGATCGCGCTGATGCAGGACCAGGTCGACGCGCTCACCGCCGTGGGCGTACGGGCCGGCTTCCTCAACTCGACGCAGGACCTCACCGAGCGGCGGCGGGTGGAGGCGGCCTTCCTCGCCGGCGAGCTCGACCTGCTCTACCTGGCCCCCGAGGCGCTCGCGGTCCGGTCCACCCTGGGCCTGCTGGAGCGGGGCCGGATCGGGCTGTTCGCGATCGACGAGGCGCACTGCGTGTCGCAGTGGGGCCACGACTTCCGGCCCGACTACCTCAACCTGTCGATGCTGCACGAGCGCTGGCCGGGCGTGCCGCGCATCGCGCTGACCGCCACGGCGACCCGGGCCACCCGCACCGAGATCGCCACCCGGCTCCAGCTCACCGACGCCCGGCACTTCGTGGCCAGCTTCGACCGGCCCAACATCCAGTACCGGATCGTGCCCAAGCGGGAGCCGCGCAAGCAACTGCTCGCCCTGCTGCGCGACGAGCACCCCGGCGACGCCGGCATCGTCTACTGCCTCTCCCGCGCCTCGGTGGAGAAGACCGCCGAGTTCCTGGTGGCCAACGGCGTCGCGGCGCTGCCCTACCACGCCGGTCTGGACGCGGCGACCCGCGCTCGCAACCAGCAGCGTTTCCTGCGCGAGGACGGGCTGGTCATGGTGGCCACCATCGCCTTCGGCATGGGCATCGACAAGCCGGACGTACGCTTCGTCGCCCACCTCGACCTGCCCAAGTCGGTGGAGGGCTACTACCAGGAGACCGGTCGCGCCGGGCGGGACGGACTGCCCTCCACGGCCTGGCTCGCGTACGGCCTGCAGGACGTGGTGCAGCAGCGCAAGATGATCGAGACCTCGGAGGGCGACCTGGCCCACCGGCGCAACCTCGCCGCGCACCTCGACGCGATGCTGGCGCTCTGCGAGACGGTCCGCTGCCGCCGCGCCCAACTGCTCGAATACTTCGGCGAGACCGCCACCGGGGGCTGCGGCAACTGCGACACCTGCCTGGAGCCGCCGGAGTCCTGGGACGGCACGGTCGCCGCACAGAAGCTGCTCTCCACCGTCTACCGGCTCGACAAGGAGCGCAACCAGCGGTTCGGGGCCGGGCACTGCGTCGACATCCTGCTCGGCAAGCACACCGACAAGATCGACCAGTACGGCCACGACGCGTTGAGCACCTTCGGCATCGGCACCGAGCTGCGCGACACCGAGTGGCGGGGCGTGGTCCGCCAGCTCCTCGCCGAGGGCCTGCTCGCGGTCGAGGGCGACTACGGCACGCTGGCGCTGACCGAGGCGAGCGCCGAGGTGCTGGGCCGCCGTCGCACGGTCACCATGCGCCGCGAGCCCGAACGGCCGGCGTCGACCCGGTCGGCGAAGCCGCGCGGCGCGGCCACCGTCGTCGCCGACCTCACCCCGGCCGCTGCGGGTGTCTTCGAGCGGCTGCGGGCCTGGCGGGCGGCGACCGCCAAGGAACAGGGCGTACCGGCGTACGTGATCTTCCACGACGCCACGCTGCGGCAGATCGCCACCGAGGCCCCCGGCTCGCTGTCCGACCTCTCCCGGATCAGCGGCGTCGGGGAGAACAAGCTCGCCAAGTACGGCGAGGGGATCCTGGCCGTGCTCGCCGAGGGCTGACCCGACGAAAGGGCCCGACCCCTGGTGGGGTCGGGCCCTTTCGCACTCGCGTCAGGAGCTGTAGCCGCGGCTGGCGATCCAGTGCGCCAGGGCGTCCACGTCCATCCGGTACGAGGCCATGTCCGGGTTGGCCGAGTCGGCGATCGTCACGACCTTGCCACCGTCGCGGTAGCCCACCACGCTGATGTAGTGGCCACCCTCGAAGCTGTGGGTGGTGCCGTCGGTGTCGGTGGCGGTGCCGGCGATGTTGGCGACCACGGCCCGGCCGTCGTCCACGGCCTTGACGATGTCGGTACGCAGCTTCTCCACGCGGGCACCGTCGACCTTGTCGGCCGGCATCTCGGTGCTGTGGTACGCGTTGCGGCCGGTCTCCTTGTTCAGGACGGGGGTGATGTCGTTGATGCTGTTGGTGCCGTCCTCCGTGGTGCCCATTTCCTTGGCCATGGCGTCGACGTCGATGTTCTTGCCGAGCACGGACAGGGCGTTGCGGGTGGCGGCGGGGCCGCAGTAGTAGAAGTTGGGCTGGGCCTCGTAGTCGACCTTCAGCTCGCGCTCGCCGTGGCCCTTGCGGTCGGTGCTGACCTGCGTGGTCTTCTCGGCGGGGGCGGCGTGCGCGGCGATGGCCGGGCCGGCGATCCCTGCGGCGGTGGCGGCGAAGCCGGCAGCGGTCAGGACGGTCTTGCGCAGCAGCGTGGTAGCCATGATGAGGTGCTCCTCTGCTCGGGGGTTGCGCGGCACCCGCGACAGGGGGGTGCGGTGGTGCCGCGGAAGGGGGGAAGTCTGGGTGGGCCCGGCGATCAAAAGGTGACCTGCTCAGGCGGCCCGGGGGTGTAACGACCGGCGGCGGGGAGTCATTCCCTCGGCGCTCGCCGGGTGGGGGTCCCACGATCCCGGGGGTGCCGGCCGGCGGGCCGGTCCTCGGGGTTCCGGGGATGTAACCACGGCGGGTGGCCGGTCATTCCGACCGGGGCCTCACCCGGCCCGAGGGCTCGGGGTGCCGCGCGGTCTGCCATGTTCAACGACCCCGCCCCGGTCATGATTCCGCCTGACGAGTGGCCCCGACCACGCCGCAGTCGGGGCGGAACGTCCCGTCGGTGCGGCAGGGCCACCGCACCCCTCGCCGATCCGGACACGAGGCGCATTCAGGATGATGCGGCACATGCGGGCGGGTCGGCGACGGCGGGCACGCCCGGACGACACGGCCAGCCGGCCCACATCCCTGTCCAGCTCGCTCAACACGCCCACGCCCCGCCCGTTCCGGCCCCGCCCCGCCCCGCCCCGGCAGACAAGCAGACAGCAGGCGGCAGACGGCCACAGGCCGAGCCGGAATGTCAGGAGGAGGGAGCGGTGGGCTGGGCGGATTCGTCGAGCGCGGCGAGGATCGCCTCGGCGGTCCGCCGGCCCACCCCGGGCACCTCGGTGATCTCCTCGACCGTCGCCGCGGAGAGCCGCTTCAGCGAGCCGAAGTGGCGCAGCAGCGCCTTGCGGCGTACGTCGCCCAGGCCGGGGACGTTGTCGAGCGCCGATTCGGTCATCCGCTTGGAGCGCCGCTGGCGGTGGAAGGTGATGGCGAACCGGTGCGCCTCGTCGCGTACGCGTTGCAGCAGGTAGAGCGCCTCGGAGGTGCGCGGCAGGATGACCGGGTAGTCGTCGTCGGGGAGCCAGACCTCCTCCAGCCGCTTGGCCAGGCCGCAGAGCGCCACGTCGTCGATGCCCAGCTCGGCGAGGGCCTGCGCGGCCGCGCCGACCTGCGGCGCGCCACCGTCCACCACGACCAGCTGCGGCGGGTACGCGAACTTGCGGGGCCGGCCGGTGGTGGGATCGATGCCGGGCCGGTCCGGGTCGCCGGCGGTCTCCTCGCCGATCTCGCCGGTCTCGGCCCGGGCGTCGAGATAGCGGGCGAAGCGCCGGCGCAGCACCTCGTTCATGGCGGACAGGTCGTCGGTGGCGCCCCGGACGATGAACCGCCGGTACTCGCTCTTGCGCGGCAGCCCGTCCTCGAAGACGACCATGCTGGCGACCACGTCGGTGCCCTGGATCTGGGAGACGTCGAAGCACTCGATGCGCAGCGGCGAGGTGCGCATGCCGAGCGCGTCGGCGATCTCGTCGAGGGCCTTGCTGCGGGTGGTCAGGTCGCCGGCCCGCTTGAGCTTGTGCCGGGCCAGCGCGTCCCGGGCGTTGCGCTCCACGGTCTCCAGCAGCGACCGCTTGTCGCCGCGCTGCGGCACCCGCAGCGACACCCGGCTGCCCCGGCGGGTGGAGAGCCAGTCGGCGAGCGCGTCGGCGTCGCCGGGCAGCTCGGGCACCAGCAGCTCGCGCGGCACGTCGGCCTCGCCCTGCTCACCGCCGTAGACCTGGGTGCAGAAGTGGTGCACCAGGTCACCGGTGGTGAGTTCCTCGGTCTTCTCCACCACCCAGCCGCGCTGGCCGCGCACCCGCCCGTCGCGGACGTGGAAGACCTGGACCGCGGCCTCCAGCGGGTCGTCGGCGAAGGCCACCACGTCGGCGTCGGTGCCGTCACCGAGCACCACGGTCTGCTTCTCCATCGCCCGCCGCAGGGCCGCCACGTCATCGCGCAGCCGGGCCGCCCGCTCGAACTCCAGCTGCTCGCTGGCCTCGAGCATGTCCTTCTCCAGCCGGCGGACCATGGTGTCGGTGCGCCCGGCCATGAAGTCGCAGAACCCGTCGACGATCTCCCGGTGCCGCTCGGCGGTGACGGTGCCGACGCAGGGCGCGGAGCACTTGCCGATGTAGCCCAGCAGGCAGGGCCGGCCCACCTGGCCGGCCCGCTTGAACACCCCGGACGAGCAGGTCCGCGCCGGGAAGACCCGCAGCAGCAGGTCGAGCGTCTCGCGGATCGCCCAGGCGTGCGAGTACGGCCCGAAATAGCGCACCCCCTTGCGCTTGGCGCCCCGCATCACCTGCAGGCGCGGGTAGTCCTCGTCGAGGGTGACCGCCAGGTAGGGGTAGGACTTGTCGTCGCGGTAGCGGACGTTGAACCGGGGATCGTACTGCTTGATCCAGGTGTATTCCTGCTGGAGCGCCTCGACCTCGGTGGCGACGGTGATCCAGTCGACCGACTCGGCGGTGAAGACCATCTGCCGGGTGCGCTGGTGCAGGTTGACCGGGTCGGCGAAGTAGGAGTTGAGCCGGCTGCGCAGGTTGCGCGCCTTGCCGACGTAGATCACCTTGCCGGTGCCGTCGCGGAAGCGGTAGACCCCTGGGGACTCCGGGATGGTGCCGGTCGCGGGACGGTAGGTCGAGGGGTCAGCCACGCCCGCAAGCGTAGTCCGACCCCCCGACACCGCAGCTCCGGTCAGGCCAGGGTGATCTGGTCCCCGGTGACCTTGATGTTCTTCGCCGCGAGCGGCCGGGGCGCGGGGCCCGCCTTCACCGAACCGTCCTCGATCGAGAACTTGCTCTGGTGACAGGTGCAGTTGATGGTGCCGCCGTCGACGTTCGACACCGGGCAGCCCTGGTGGGTGCAGATGGGGTCGAAGGCCTTGAACTCGCCCGCCTTCGGCTGGGTGATCACCACACCCTTGGCGGCGAGGATCGTGCCGCCACCGACCGGGATGTCGGTGGTCCGCGCCAGTGGACCGGTGCTGTCCCGGTTGCCGCCACCGGCGTCACCGGCACCGGTCGCGCCCGGCCCGCCGCTGGTCGGCGCCGAGCTCTCCGCGCCCTTGTCGTCGTCGTCGCCGCAGCCGGACAGCACCACCGCGGCCCCGACCGCGCCGACCCCGGCGAGCAGGGCCCGGCGGCTCTGCGTACCCGGTCCGGTTGGCACCTGATCGTCACTCATTCCGGCCCCTCTCTCGGTTGCCGCCACCCTGTCGTGATCCGCGGCCACACTTCTGGACACGGACCACTCTGCCGGACGGTTCACACCGGCGCGTCAACGCGGGCGCACAACGGGGCGGGCCGGTAGCCGGCCCGCCCCGTTCGTACCGGGACTCAGCGCGCCCCGGCGGGCACCTTGCGGCCGGCGCGGGAACGGCCGGTGGCGCCGTTGGCCTTGGCGGCCCGCGAGGTGGCCGCGGTCGCGCCCTTGGCCTGGCCGTCGAGCTTGAGCATCGGGCGCAGGAACTGGCCGGTGTGGCTCTCGGCCACCTCGGCGACCTCCTCCGGGGTGCCGGTGGCGAGCACCGTCCCGCCCCGGTGGCCGCCCTCCGGACCCATGTCGATGATCCAGTCGGCCGTCTTGATCACGTCGAGGTTGTGCTCGATGGTGATCACGGTGTTGCCCTTGTCGACCAGCCCTTCCAGGACCATCAGCAGCTTGCGGATGTCCTCGAAGTGCAGGCCGGTGGTGGGCTCGTCGAGCACGTAGACGGTCCGTCCGGTGGAGCGCTTCTGCAGCTCGGAGGCGAGCTTGACGCGCTGCGCCTCGCCGCCGGAGAGAGTCGGGGCCGGCTGACCCAGGCGGACGTACCCGAGGCCGACGTCGACCAGCGTCTTGAGGTGGCGGTGGATGGCCGGGATGGCGGAGAAGAACTCCGCCGCCTCCTCGATCGGCATGTCCAGCACCTCGGCCACGGTCCGACCCTTGTAGTGCACCTCGAGCGTCTCCCGGTTGTAGCGGGCGCCCTTGCACACCTCGCACGGGACGTAGACGTCCGGCAGGAAGTTCATCTCGATCTTGATGGTGCCGTCACCGGAGCAGGCCTCGCAGCGCCCGCCCTTGACGTTGAACGAGAACCGGCCCGGGCCGTACCCCCGGACCTTGGCCTCGGTGGTCTCGGCGAAGAGCTTGCGAATGTGGTCCCAGACGCCGGTGTACGTGGCCGGGTTCGACCGCGGGGTCCGCCCGATCGGCGACTGGTCGACCCCGACGACCTTGTCCACGTGCTCCAGGCCGGTGATCCGGGTGTGCCGGCCGGGGACCAGCCGGGCGCCGTTGATCTGGTTGGCGAGCACCGCGTGCAGGATGTCGTTGACCAGCGTCGACTTGCCGGAGCCGCTGACCCCGGTGACGGCGATGAGCTGCCCGAGCGGGAAGCTCACGGTGAGGTTGCGCAGGTTGTGCTCGCGCGCCCCGTGCACCACCAGCTCCCGGCCCGGGGTCTGCGGCCGGCGGCCGGCCGGCGTCGGGATCGCCTTGCGCCCGGACAGGTACGCCCCGGTCACGGACTCCTTGTTCTTCAGCAGGGCCGGCACCGAGCCGCTGTGCACGATCTTGCCGCCGTGCTCCCCCGCGCCCGGGCCGATGTCGACGATCCAGTCGGCGACCCGGATGGTGTCCTCGTCGTGCTCGACCACGATCAGCGTGTTGCCCAGGCCGCGCAGGCGCAGCAGCGTCTCGATCAGCCGGTGGTTGTCGCGCTGGTGCAGGCCGATGGAGGGCTCGTCGAGCACGTAGAGCACGCCGACCAGGCCGGAGCCGATCTGGGTGGCGAGCCGGATGCGCTGCGCCTCGCCGCCGGAGAGGGTGCCGGCCGCCCGGTCCAGGGAGAGGTAGTCCAGGCCGACGTCGAGCAGGAACTTCAGCCGGGCGTTGATCTCCTTGAGCACCCGCTCGGCGATCATCTTCTGCCGGTCGGTCAGCTCGATGCCGGCCAGCAGCTCGGCCGCCTCACCGACAGAGAGGTTGCAGACCTCGGCGATGCTCCGGCCGGCCAGGGTGACGGCGAGCACCTCCGGCTTGAGCCGGGCCCCGCCGCAGGCCGCACAGGGCACGTCGCGCATGTAGCCCTCGTACTTGTCGCGCGACCACTCCGACTCGGTGTCGGAGTGCCGGCGCTCGATCCACTGCATCACGCCCTCGAAACCGGTGTAGTACGAGCGCTCCCGGCCGTACTTGTTGCGGTATCGGACGTGCACCTGGTCGTCGGAGCCGTGCAGGATCGTCTTCTGCGCCCGCGACGGCAGCTTGCGCCACGGCGTGTCGAGGTCGAAGTGCTGCGCCTCGCCGAGCGCCTCCAGCAGGCGCAGGAAGTATTCCAGGTTGTGCCCGCTGGACCAGGGTTGGATCGCGCCCTCGCGCAGGCTGCGCTCCGGGTCCGGGATCACCAGCTCCGGGTCGACCTCCTTCTTGGTGCCCAGGCCGGTGCACTCGGGGCACGCGCCGTACGGGGCGTTGAAGGAGAAGACCCGGGGCTCCAGGTCCTCGATCGCCAGCGGGTGGTCGTTGGGGCAGGCCAGGTGCTCGGAGTAGCGGCGCTCCCGGTTCGGGTCGTCCTCGGCGAGGTCGACGAAGTCCAGCAGCACCAGCCCGTCGGAGAGGCCCAGCGCGGCCTCGACCGAGTCGGTCAGCCGCTGCTTGGCGCTCGGCTTGACGCTGAGCCGGTCGATCACCACCTCGATGGTGTGCTTCTCCTGCTTCTTGAGCTTGGGCGGCTCGGTCAGCGGGTGCACCACGCCGTCGACCCGGGCCCGGGCGTAACCCTTGCCCTGGAGTTCGGCGAAGAGGTCGACGTACTCGCCCTTGCGGCCGCGCACGACCGGCGCGAGCACCATGAACTTGGTGCCCTCGGGCATCGCCAGCACCCGGTCGACGATCTGCTGCGGGCTCTGCTTGGAGATCCGCTCGCCGCAGACCGGGCAGTGCGGCTCGCCGATGCGGGCGAAGAGCAGCCGGAGGTAGTCGTAGACCTCGGTGATGGTGCCGACCGTCGAGCGCGGGTTGCGCGAGGTGGACTTCTGGTCGATGGAGACCGCGGGGCTGAGGCCCTCGATGAAGTCGACGTCGGGCTTGTCCATCTGGCCGAGGAACTGCCGGGCGTACGACGACAGCGACTCGACGTAGCGGCGCTGTCCCTCGGCGAAGATGGTGTCGAACGCCAGGCTCGACTTACCCGACCCGGAGAGCCCGGTGAAGACGATCAGGGCGTCCCGGGGCAGGTCGAGACTGACGTCACGCAGGTTGTGCTCGCGCGCGCCACGGATGATCAGTCGGTCGGCCACGGTGCGTGTGCTCCCGGAGAAAGAATGTGAGGCGGATCTGTCCGCCCGACGTGTCGTGCGGGCGGTTTTCGAGGCTGTCGAGGCGCAGAAGAGACGCCTCGGCAACTCTAGCCCTGAGGTACGACAAACTCCGTCGCGCACACATTCCCCCAGGTCAGCGCGGTCGGGTGGGGCGCGTCACGCCCTACCCGACCGCACCGGGCCCGGTCAGAATCCGCCGCTGGCTGGCGGGGGCGCCGGACGCGCGGTCCGCCGCCGCTCACCCCGCCAACTCCCCCGGCGCTGGGCGGCCAGCCGGGTCTCCCGACGCCGGCTCTCGTAGGCCACCTCGCGTTGCAGGCGACGCCAGTTCTCCCAGCGGCGCACCGGCAGCTCGCCGCTCTCCAGCGCCGCCCGCACCGCGCAGGCCGGCTCGGCGTCGTGCGCGCAGTCGGCGTACCGGCAGCCGGTGGCGAGCGCGGCGATGTCGGCGAAGGCCCGGTCCAGCCCGGCGGAGCCGTCCAGCAGGCCCACCGCCCGTACGCCGGGGGTGTCCAGCACCGCGCCGCCGCCGGGGATCGGCACCAGCGCCCGCCAGGTGGTGGTGTGCCGGCCCTTGCCGTCGACCCGCCGGATCGCCTGGGTGCGCATCACCTCCGTGCCGGCGAGCGCGTTGACCAGGCTCGACTTGCCCGCTCCGGACGGGCCGAGCAGGCCCAGCGTCCGGCCCGGGGCGACGTGCCGGCGCAGCGGCTCCAGGCCGGTGCCCTGCTCGGCGCTGACCGGCAGCACCGGCACCCCGGGGGCGAGGTCGGCGAGCTGCCGGGCCACCGCCGCCGCATCGGCGGCCAGGTCGGCCTTGGTGAGCACGATCAGGGGCTCCGCGCCGGACTCGTGCGCCAGCGAGAGCAGCCGCTCGATCCGGGCGGCGTCCGGCTCCGGGTGGACCGGCTCCACCACCGCGGCGGTGTCGATGTTGGCGGCGAGCACCTGCCCGCTGGCGTCCTTGCCGGCGGTCCGGCGCACCAGCGCGGTGCGTCGGGGCAGCACCGACTCGACGGTGACCGGTCCGTCCGGCCAGCTGGCCAGCAGCACCCAGTCGCCGGCGCAGGGCAGCGCGGTCAGGTCACGGGCGGCGGCGGCCAGCACCGCACCGCCGAGGCTGGCCCGGACCGGGCCCTCCGGGCGGAGCACGGTGCAGATGCCCCGGTCGACGCGGGCCACCCGGCCCGGTCGGTGGTCGGTGCGACGTCGTAGGTGGGCCGCCCGGTCGGCGTCCCAGCCGAGGGCGGTCAGATCGATGGTCATGTGATCCTCATCGGTGTCGAGGGGGTGCGGGGTGGAACACGCGTGCTGCGGCCGGCATGTCCACCACCTCCCTCCGACATCCGGTGCCGCGTTCGTCGGACTCGACGGTAGGGGGCGCGCCGACGCGCCGAAAGCGATTTCCCCGGCGACGTGACGACGGCGGGGGGACTAGGGTCGATCCGTGACCGAGCGGAGCGAGACGTGACCGGCGATCCCCTGTTGCTGACCGGCGAGCTGGACGCCGCCACCGACCGGCTGCTGCGTTCGGTGGCCGCCTTCGGTCCCGCGGACGCCGCCGGGCCGTCGCTGCTGCCGGGCTGGACCCGCGGGCACGTGCTGACCCACCTGGCCCGCAACGCCGACGCCTTCGTCAACCTGCTGACCGCCGCCCGCACCGGCGAGGACATCCCGATGTACGCGAGCCCGCAGGCACGGACCGCCGACATCGAGGCCGGGGCCGGCCGGAGCCCGGCCGAACTCCTCGACGACCTGCGGGCCGGCTCGGCGCGCTTCGCCGCAGCGGTCGAGGCGATGCCGGTCGAGGCCTGGGCCGCCACCGTGCAGACCCGGCGCGGCCCGTGGCCGGCGGCGACGCTGGTCTGGGGGCGGCTGCGTGAGGTCGAGGTGCACCACGTCGACCTGGCGGCCGGCTACCGGCCGGCCGACTGGCCGGACGCGTTCGCCCAGCGGCTGCTGCACGAGGTGACCACCGGGCTGGCCGCCGACCCCGGCGCGCCGGCCATGGTGCTGCGTTTCGACGGCGTCCGGCACGAAATCGTCGTGGGCGATCCCGAGGGGGCGCCCACGGTCACCGGCCCCGCGCCGGAACTGGCCGCCTGGCTCATCGGCCGCAGCGCGGGCGAGGTGCTCACCGTCACGCCCGACGGTCCCCTGCCGACCCCACCGGAATGGATATAGAAGTCGTCATGACCTACACCGGAGACGTCACTCCCGGCGGTGCGCCGGACGTCCGCGAACTCGACCGGCTCACCGTCACCAAGCTGTCGGTGGGCCCGATGGACAACAACGCCTACCTGCTGCGCTGCACCGCGACCGGCGAGCAGCTCCTGATCGACGCCGCGAACGAGGCGCCCCGCCTGCTCGAACTGGTCGGCGAGGGCGGGCTGGCCACGGTGGTCACCACCCACCAGCACATGGACCACTGGGTGGCGCTGGAGGAGGTGGTCGCCAAGACCGGGGCCCGGCCGCTGGTGCACGCCGACGACGCCGAGGGGCTGCCGATCGCGACCGAGCCGCTGCACGAGGGCGACACCGTGCCGGTCGGCGACTGCGCCCTGCAGGTGATCCACCTGCGCGGGCACACCCCCGGTTCGATCGCGCTGCTCTACCGGGACCCGGCCGGGATCCCGCACCTGTTCACCGGCGACTCCCTCTTCCCCGGTGGGGTCGGCAACACCCACCAGGACCCGGATCGGTTCGCCGAGCTGATCGACGACGTGGAGCACAAGCTCTTCGACCGGCTGCCGGACGAGACCTGGTTCTACCCCGGCCACGGCAAGGACAGCACCCTCGGCGCGGAGCGGCCGGCGCTGCCGCAGTGGCGGGCCCGCGGCTGGTGACCCGGGGACCGGGCCGGGTGCTGCCGGCCGCTCAGCCGGGCCGCAGCACCTGGACCCGGCGCACGGGTGAGTCCACCGAGGGCTCGGTGGTCGGCACCGGATAGCTGGCCACCGTCTCCAGGCCCTCGCCGGCCAGGTGTCCCCGGTCGGGGTCACCGACCAGGACCGCGACGCCCCGCGCGGCGGCACGGCGCAGGAACGGCAGCATCCGGGCGGCCAGCCCGGCGTCGTAGAGGACGTCCCCGGCCAGCACCAGGTCCGCGTCGGCCTCGCCGTCCAGCAGGTCGTCGCCGCTGACGGCCAGCGTCACCCCGTTGGCCCGCGCGTTGACGGTGACCGCTGCCAGCGCGTACGGGTCGATGTCGTTGGCGGTCACCGCGTCGGCCCCGGCGAGCGCCGCGGCGATGGCCACCAGTCCGGATCCGGTGGCCAGGTCGAGCACCCGCCGCCCGGCCACCAGCTCGGGACGGTCGAGCAGGTGTCGGGCGAGCGCCTGCCCACCGGCCCAGACCGACGCCCAGTAGGGCGGGGGCAGTGACCGGCCGAGGGCCGCCTCCATCCGGGCCCACCAGAGGATCGCGTCCTCGGCGAGGTGCAGCCGTACCTCCGGCACGAAGGGCGCGGCGATCAGCCGGAGCCCGTCCGGTCCGCCGCCGGGCACGGCGATCTCCCGTTCCAGGTCGGCCAGCGCCGTCTGATCTGTCATCGGGGCTAGCATGACGCACCCGCCGGGGGCGGGGGCGTTTTCCCGCTGAGCGGGTATTCGTGAGCCACGCCGGCACTTCCGCCAGCGGATCGCCCTCCGGCCGGTTACTGTCGGGAAGGTACAGGGCGATCACCGGCCGAGGGGCCGGTGATCACCCGCATTGAACAGGGAGAGACGCATGGCAACCGGCACGGTCAAGTGGTTCAACTCGGAAAAGGGCTTCGGCTTCATCGAGCAGGACGGCGGGGGTCCGGACGTGTTCGTCCACTACTCGGCCATCCAGTCCAGTGGCTACCGCGAGCTGAACGAGGGCCAGAAGGTCGAGTTCGAGGTGACCCAGGGGCAGAAGGGTCCGCAGGCGGACAACGTCCGTCCGATTTAGTCCCGTGCCGGCGGCGACGGTCGGAGCACCGACCGTCGCCGCAGCGCATCACCGGCCCGGAGCCGCCGGCAGGTCACGCCGCCGCCGGAGCGGGCCGAGGAGCAGGATCAGCGGGGTCGCCGCCAGCCAGGCGGTGGTGAGCCGGATGGCGCCGGCCGGCCCCCACATCGCACCGAGCACGCCGGCCAGCACGGCCGCGACCGGGATGGTGCCGTAGTTGAGCAGCTGCATGCTCACCGTCACCCGACCCAGCAGCCGGTGCGGGGTGTACGTCTGCCGGAAGCTGCCCTTGACCACGTTGCCCACGGCGACGCCGAGGCTCACCAGCGCCCCGCCGAGCACCAGCCAGAGCACCCGTACGCCGGGGCCGGCGAGCGGGATGAGCAGGGCGGGCGGCCCGGTCAACGCGGCGGCGACGAGCAGCGCGCGGCCGGTGCCCAGCCGGCGACCGAGCGTGGTGGCCAGCAGCGCGCCCAGGATGCCGCCCACACCGGCCAGTCCGATCAGCAGACCGACCGCCCCGGCGGGCAGCCCGGCCGAGCGGACCAGGAACACCACCAGCACGGCCTGGTAGCCGGTGAGGCCGATGTTGCTGGCCGCCCCGAAGAGGG
Organism: Micromonospora auratinigra; assembly: GCF_900089595.1. Classification (GTDB taxonomy): domain Bacteria; phylum Actinomycetota; class Actinomycetes; order Mycobacteriales; family Micromonosporaceae; genus Micromonospora; species Micromonospora auratinigra. Next base: position 2,989,050 of record NZ_LT594323.1, read on the forward strand.
TCAGCACCCGCAGGTACGGGTCGTGGAGCACGAAGCGCAGCCCGTCGGCGACCTCCCGCCGCAGGGTGGACGCGCCGGCCGGCCGGACCGGAGGTGGCTCCACGGTCCGGATCCGCCGCAGGCAGGCCGCGGAGACCAGGAAGCTCAGCGCGTCCAGCAGCACCGCCGTCACCGCCCCGGCGAGCTGGGCGATCAGCCCGGCCAACCCGGGACCGACCAGGTAGCTGGCGGTCCGGGAGGCGTGCAGCTTGGCGTTGCCCTCGGGCACCTGCTCGGGGTGGAGCAGGGTCGGCAGGTACACCTGCTCGGCGGTCTCGGCGAAGACCCGGGCCAGTCCGGCGCCGAACGCCACCACCAGGAGTTGGCCGACGGTGAGCAGGCCGGCCAGGGCGGCCACCGGAACGCTGAGGAACAGCGCCGCCGAGACCAGGTCACCGCCGATCAGCACGGGCCGACGGCGGATCCGGTCCACCCAGGCGCCGGCGGGCAGCCCGACCAGCAACCAGGGCAACCACGCCGCGGCGGTGAGCGCCGCGACTCCGAAGGTGCTGGCGTCGAGCGCGGCCACCGCCACCAGGGGCAGCGCCACCGCCGTCACGTTGCTGCCCACGGCGCTGACCGTCTGCCCGACCCAGAGCAGCCGGAAGTCGCGGTGCCGGCGCAGCGGGGCCGGGGCGGGCGTACCGGTGAGGATGGTCACGGCCGGGCCGGTACGCCGTGGGCGAAGACGAAGACCGGCTCGCGCCGCCGGTCGTCGTCGGGTACGGCCCGGTCGGCCCACCGGTCGAGGAGCGCGATCACCTCGCGGCTGAGCTCGGCCAGTTCCTCGGGGGTGAGCCGCAGCCACTTGTCGGTGCTGAACGGACCGTCGGCCCAGGCCGCCTGCTGCTCGTCACCGGCGGCGTGCCAGGCGCGGACCAGGGCGACGTGCCGGTCCAGGTTGAGCGAGCCGGCGGCGTCGGCCACCGCCCGGGCGGCCGGATCGGCGTCGAAGTCGGCGTGCGACCAGCGGACACCGCGGTCGCGCAGCCGCCACCAGCGTTCCCGGCGGTCCCGGGCGTGCTCGGGCGCCTCGGTCACCAGGTCGGCGGCGGCGAGCACCTTGAGGTGGTGGCTGACGTTCGCCGGGGCCTGGTCGGTCCGTTCGGCGAGCTGGCCGACGGTGCACGGACCGTAGACCTTGAGCGTGTCCATCAGGCGGCGGCGCAGCGGATGCGCGAGGGCCGCGAGGACGCGGGAGTCGGTGACCTGTCGAACCTGATCGGCTGCCATGGTGCCAGCCTGCCATTCGCAATAGCTGTTGCGCAACAGCTATTGCGGAATGGTGAGCCGGCCGGCGCGGCACGCGGCCGCCCCGGCCGGCTCGGGTCAGGCGACCAGCCGCCGGGCCAACTCGTCGGCGACGTCCTTGGCCAGCTGAGGCGGGATCGCCGCGGCGATCTTCTCCGGGGGCAGGCCGGCGAGGACGCCGGAGACGATCGCCGGCTCGTCGGTGAAGTCCTTCGTGGACAACGTCTGCACCTGCGCGGCCAGCTCGTCGAGCCGCAACATCACGTAGTCGAGCTTGCTGACCAGGCTGTTGCCGGCGGTCCGGGGGCCGGAGCCGTCCGGGTCGACGCTGCGGCCCATGCTGGAGCCGCCGAAGAACATGCCGGTGTAGATGTTGTTGATCTGGCTCTCCGCTTCGGCGCTCATCTCGTCCTCCATAAGTCCGATGCTGATCAGGTAACGGCGGAACAGCGGGGTCTGGTCCCGGTTCGCCTTGGTCGAGTCGCGGAAGAAACTGATGTGGGTGTGGGTGAGATGGCTGGAGTCGCCGGTGGTGCGCCGTCCGAGCCGGTCCCATCGCTTCACGGTGCTGCCGTCCGGGGAGTAGATGATCTCCCGGATGTCCGTGCTGTCAGCGGCGCCCGCGACGCACTGCGCGACGAGCCAGTTCGACATGCTGCGCAGGGTGTGCGTACGGCCGCCGGAGGCGACACTGAACATCCCGATGTCCAGGGCGGACGCGTTGAGCGTCAGCCCCGAGGAGTCCCGGCTGGACTCGACCACGGAGTAGTCGTTGGCGACCACCCGGTCCGCGCCGCAGTGGTAGCCGCCGAGGTGGCTGGCGTCACCGACGATGCCGACCTCGCCCGGCTCCAGGTCGGCGTCCTTGCCGACGTTCTTGTCGACGTTGAGATACGTGAGCAGCAGGCTGCGCACGGCGATCAGGTTTGCTGGGGCACTCGTCATGGTTCCCTCTTGGACAGTCCACCGACCAGTCACGAATCTCACTGCGTGTAATGCCGCGAGGCGTCGTGTCCGGCCGAATATGATGCCCGGCGCCGAGCTGTTGAGCGACACACTATCGTCGCCATCGAGGGTTTGCCCAGCTCAGACGCACTATCTGGAACTATTCGGCGGCTGTGGGCAGTGCCGGCAGCACCACTGAGGACAGGTGCGCCGGGTCGTGCAGGATCTCTCGCCATCCGGCACGCAGCGTGACCGCCGTACCGAGCGGTTCGCCGGTGCCCGGATTGCGCGCCCAGCGCGGGTGGGCCCCGCCGGTGACCTGTACGCGCAGCCGGTGCCCCGGCGCGAACCGGTGCGCCACCGGCCACAGGGCGACCGGCACCCGGACCACGCCGGAGCCGTCGGTGGGGAACCGCCCCGGCGTCACCCGCACCAGCCCGTCGCAGACGTTCCAGGACCGGCCGCGCCGGTCCACGTCGCACAGCCGGACGAAGACGTCCAGGTGCGACAGCTCACTGCGGACGTGGATCTCGGCCTGCACGGGGCCGACCACCTCGACCGGGGTCGCCAGCGGCGCGCTGGTGTACGTGAGCACGTCCGGCCGGGCCTCCACCGGCCGGTTGTCCACCGCGCCGGCCCGCTGGGCCACCAGGAGCGGACCGCCGAGCGACGGGGTGGGGTCGGCCGGGTCGTACCGGATCCGGTCGGGCGCGGTGGCGGTCGGCACGGCCGGGTCCAGGACGCCGCCGGCGTGCAGGTGCCACCGGGCCGGCACCGCCGGGGGCGGCCAGTCGGGCAGGTCGCGCCAGCCGCCGCCGGTCCCGCCGACGTGCACCCGGACCGGGGCGCGCCCGGACCCGGGCCGGCCGGCCAGGTGCTCGTCGAGCCAGTCGATCCCCTCCCGCAGCGCGGCGACGAACAGCCCCGGGCTGCCGTGCGTCCACGGGCCGACGGTCAGCCGGGGCCGGGCCCCGGCCGCCCGCAGCCGGGCGTAGTCGTCGAGCTGGGCCGGGAGGAAGATGTCCTGCCAGCCACTGACCATGGCCACCGGGGCGCGCACCTCGTCGATCCGGTCGCCGAAGCAGCGCAGCCGCCAGTATTCGGCGTCGGGGGTGTGGTGGCGCAGCCACTCCTGGAAGAACGGCACGGTCACCCCGGTGGCGATCCGGTCGGCCTCGGCCAGCGGCAGGTGGGCCAGCGCCCGGACCAGGCGCGGCTGCCCGCGCTTGAGTTCCCACTGCCGGGCCAGCCACGGCACGGTCTGCGCCTGGAGCAGCTCGGCCCAGGTGAGCACGGTGTCCAGGGCGAAGGACTCCCCCGCGTACGTCGAGTCGCGGGTGGCCGAGGCGGTCACCACCGCGACCATCGCGCGCAGCTCGTCGGCCGCCTCCGCGGCCACCGCCCACTGCACGAAGCCCTGGTAGCTGGCGCCGAACATGCCGAACACGCCGGTCCACCAGGGTTGCCGGCGCAGCCAGTCCAGGGTGTCCAGGCCGTCGTCGCGCTCGTGCACCAGCGGGGCGAACTCGCCGCCGGAGCCGTACGTGCCCCGGCACGACTGGATCACCACGTGCTGACCGCGCTCGGCCAGCAGCCGACCGAGCAGCCGCATCGGGCCACCGCGCCCGTACGGCGTGCGGACCAGCACGGTCGGCGCGTCCGGCAGGTCCGGGGCGTAGTGGTCGGTGCGCAGCGCGACGCCGTCACGGACCCGGACCGCGATGTCGCGGGTCACCGCGACCCGGCGGGTACGGGCGGCGGGCAGCCGCAGCGCCACCCCGACCAGCCGGGTGAGCAGCCGGTCCACCGCCCTAGTCCGGCCGGCGCCCGGTGCTCGGGGTCTCCGCCCGGGCCGCCCGGACCGCGTCCCGGTGCTCGCCCATCGAGGTCACCATGTCGGCCAGGAACCGGTGCACGATCTCGAGTTCGGCGTCGGTGTAGCGGTCCATCACGTCGTCGGTGCGCCGCCCCAGCGGCCCGAAGAAGCTGCGGGCCAGCTCCGCGCCCCGGTCGGCGTAGTGCAGGAACACCTTGCGCCGGTCGGCGGTGTCGCGGTCGCGCCGGATGTGCCCGGCCCGCTCCAGCCGGTCGATCAGCGCGGTCACCGAGCCGGAGGAGAGGTTCAACCGCTCACCGAGGCGGCCCGGGGTGATCGGGTCGCCGACCATCTCGGCGTCCATCACCGCGATCAGCGCGTGCAGGTCGGTGGCGTTGAGCCCGTGCAGGCCGGCGAAGGCGTGCCCGATGTGCTGCGCGTGCACCGAGTAGCGGCGCAGGTCGTTGGTGATGTCCGCGACCATCCGCCCGCGCGGGTCGTCCCGCCGCCGATACATGCCGTGCGTTGCCACGTCTCGTCGCTGCTCCCTGTCCGAGAGGTCCGCTTGCAGCATAAGCCCTCGCCGGTTAATCTCGCTCATCAAGATACTCGGGCAGCGAGAATCACCCGCAACGAATCACGTGAGGGCCACCCATGTCACTGTTCACCCGCGTCGCCCGGGGCCGGCTGGCCGCCTGGCTCACCGTGGTCGCCGCGCTCGTGGTGGGCGCGGCCGTGTTCGGCCTGCCGAAGCCCGACAACCCGGCCCCCGTCTCCGCCACCGGCCTCTCGGTCGAGTGGCAGTCGACGCAGGTCGAGCGCCTCCAGGACCAGCTCCCCTCCAGCGAGGTCCAGCCCGCGGTGGTCGTGGTCAGCCGCGACGACCGGGCCCCGTTGACCGAGTCCGACCGGACCGCCCTGGACGGCGCGTCGGCCGCCCTGGCCCGGTTCGCCGTCGGCGGTCGGGTCAGCCCCGCCCAGGTCTCCCCCGACGGCACGGTCGCCCTGGTCGCCGTACCGCTCTCCACCGCCGAGGGCCAGCAGAAGGTCGCCGAGCAGGTCGGTGAGCTGCGGACCGCCCTGGCCGACCTGCCCGACGCGCTGACCGTGGCGGTGACCGGCGCGCCGGCCTTCACCGCCGACCTCACCAAGGTCTTCGAGGGCGCCGACGTCACCCTGCTGCTGGTCACCGCCGCGGTGGTCGCGCTGCTGCTGCTGATCACCTACCGCAGCCCGTTCCTCTGGATCGTGCCGCTGCTGGTGGTCGCCGCGACCGAACAGCTCACCCTGCGCGCCGTGGACACGATCGTCCCGGCGTTCGGCATCAACCTCCAGGAGGGCGCGGTCACCGGCATCGCCAGCGTGCTGGTCTTCGGCGCGGCGACCGACTACGCCCTGCTGCTGATCGCCCGCTACCGGGAGGAGCTGCGGCGCGAGGAGGACCGGTTCACCGCCATGCGGGCGGCACTGCGCCGCACCGCCGAGCCGATCCTGGCCAGCGGCTCCACCGTCGTGCTCGGCGTGCTCACCCTGCTGCTGTCCGAGCAGGAGAACAACCGGGCGCTCGCGATCGCCTGCGCCACCGGCGTCGTGTTCGCCATGCTCTCCGCGCTCTTCGTGCTCCCCGCCGCGCTGGTGCTGCTCGGCCGGGGACTGTTCTGGCCGTTCGTACCCCGGGTGGGCAGCCCGGCGCGGGAGGGCCGGCTCTGGGGCCGGCTCGGCGCCGCGGTCGTCCGCCGCCCGCTGCCGGTCGCGGCGCTCGCCACGCTGCTGCTGGCCGGCCTGGCGCTGGGCGGCCTCGGCATCCGCACCGGCCTGTCCGAGACCGAGCAGTTCCGGGTCAAGCCCGAGGCGGTGGCCGGCGCGGAGACCCTGGCCCGGGCCTTCCCGGCCGGGACCACCCAGCCCGTGGCCGTGCTCACCAACCCCGGCGCGGCGCAGGCCGTGCTGGCCGCCGCCGGCGCGGTGGACGGGGTGGCCTCCGCCCGGCCCGGTCCGGCCGGCGAGCGGGTCGCCCAGGTCGACGTGGTGCTGGAGGCCGAGCCGGGCACGGCCGCCTCGGACCGGACGGTGACCGCGCTGCGCGACGCCGTCGCCGCGGTGCCGGGCTCCGCGCCGCCGACCGTCGCCGGAGCCGAGGCCCCCGAGGGCGCGCTGGTGGGCGGCACGGTCGCCGCCACGTACGACTCGGAGCAGGCGAACACCCGCGACCTGCGGCTGATCCTGCCGATCATCCTGCTGCTGGTGGGCGCGGTGCTGGTGCTGCTGCTGCGCGGCCTGGTCGCCCCGGTGCTGCTGGTGCTGACCGTGATCGCCTCGTTCTTCGCCAGCCTGGGTGCCGCGTGGCTGCTCTTCGACCACGTGCTGGGCTTCCCGGCGCTGGACAGCGGGGTGCTGCTGCTCGCCTTCGTGTTCCTGGTGGCACTCGGCGTGGACTACAACATCTTCCTGGTCACCCGGGCCCGGGAGGACGCCCGCCGGACCGGCACCCGCGACGGCATGCTCTCCGCGCTGCGGGTCACCGGCGGGGTGATCACCAGCGCCGGGGTGCTGCTCGCGGCGGTCTTCGCGGTGCTCGGCGTGCTGCCGCTGATCACGCTCACCCAGATCGGGATCATCGTCTGTGTCGGCGTGCTGCTGGACACCCTGCTGGTCCGCACGGTGCTGGTGCCGGCGCTGGCCTTCGTGCTCGGTGACCGGTTCTGGTGGCCGGGCCGGATCCGGCGGGACCCGGACGCCCCGGCTTCCGAGCCGGCCGGTACGCCCGCCGAGCCGGTCGGCGCGCACGACTGAACCACTCCCTTCCGGGGCCCCGGCGGTCGGTCCGCCGGGGCCCCGGCGCGTCCGTGTGGTGTGTCCCCGGTCACGGGGACGGCTGACTTGGCCGCCGGGGTCGGAGCCACCGGCGCGCCCCCGCGTACGCTAGGAAGCCGACCAGCAGCGCGGGTCGCCTCCTCCGGCACCGGCCGGACCGGCGGTCACCACGGTTCCCACCGCGGCGACCCCGGCGGTGACCAGGCACGACGGCGGGGCGGTAGGCCCCGCGGGCACTCGGCAGGTCGGCCTCCGCTCCCCCATCCGGGAGTCCGGTGTGCCGCCCGCCGAACCGGTCGGAGCAGCAGTTTCGGCAGAGATCCGGGTGCGCCCGGGGGACGACCCCGGCCCGTGTACCGGCAACCGCAGACAGGAGTATGGAGGGTATGCAGCTACGCACCGACCTCCGCAACGTCGCCATCATCGCCCACGTCGACCACGGCAAGACGACCCTGGTCGACGCCATGTTGCGGCAGGCCGGCGCCTACGGCGCCCGTGGTGAGACCACCGAGCGGGTCATGGACTCGATGGACCTCGAGCGGGAAAAGGGCATCACCATCCTGGCCAAGAACACCGGCGTGCGCTACATGCCGGCGGACGGCTCCGACCCGGTCACCATCAACATCATCGACACCCCGGGCCACGCCGACTTCGGCGGCGAGGTCGAGCGCGGCCTGACCATGGTCGACGGGGTGGTGCTGCTGGTCGACGCCAGCGAGGGCCCGCTGCCGCAGACCCGGTTCGTGCTGCGCAAGGCGCTCAAGGCCCGGATGCCGATCATCCTCGTGATCAACAAGGTGGACCGTCCGGACGCCCGGATCAAGGAGGTCGTGGACGACACCTACGAGCTCTTCCTCGACCTGGACGCCGACGAGGAGCAGATCGACTTCCCGATCGTCTACGCCTGCGCCCGCGACGGCATCGCCTCGCTGACCCAGCCCGCCGACGGCTCGGTCCCCAGCGACAGCGACAACCTGGAGCCGCTGTTCCGCACCCTGCTGGACACCATCCCCGCCCCGGCCTTCGACGAGGACGCCCCGCTCCAGGCGCACGTCACCAACCTCGACGCCTCGCCGTTCCTCGGCCGGCTGGCGCTGTGCCGGGTCCGCCAGGGCACCATCAGCAAGGGCCAGACCGTGGCCTGGTGCCGCACCGACGGCAGCACCCAGCGGGTCCGCATCTCCGAGCTGCTGATGACCGAGGGCCTGGAGCGCAAGCCCGCCGAGTCCGCCGGCCCCGGCGACATCATCGCGGTCGCCGGCATCCCGGAGATCATGATCGGTGAGACCCTCGCCGACGCCGAGAACCCGGTCCCGCTGCCGCTGATCACCGTCGACGAGCCGGCCATCTCGATGACCATCGGCACCAACACCTCGCCGCTGGTCGGCCGGGTCAAGGGCGCCAAGGTCACCGCGCGGATGGTCAAGGACCGGCTCGACAAGGAGCTGATCGGCAACGTCTCGCTGCGGGTGCTGCCCACCGAGCGGCCCGATGCCTGGGAGGTGCAGGGCCGCGGCGAGCTGGCGCTGGCCATCCTGGTCGAGCAGATGCGCCGCGAGTCCTACGAGCTGACCGTCGGCAAGCCGCAGGTCGTCACCAAGGAGATCGACGGCAAGACCTGCGAGCCGGTCGAGCGGCTGACCATCGACGCCCCCGAGGAGTACCTGGGCGCGATCACGCAGCTCCTGGCCACCCGCAAGGGCCGGATGGAGCAGTTGGTCAACCACGGCACCGGCTGGATCCGGATGGAGTGGCTGGTCCCGGCGCGCGGCCTGATCGGCTTCCGCACCGAGTTCCTCACCGACACCCGGGGCACCGGCATCCTGCACCACGTGTTCGAGTCGTACGAGCCGTGGTTCGGCGAGCTGCGTACCCGTAACAACGGGTCGCTGGTGGCCGACCGCTCCGGCGCGGTCACCTCGTTCGCCATGATCAACCTGCAGGAGCGCGGCCAGCTCTTCGTCGAGCCGACCACCGAGGTGTACGAGGGCATGATCGTCGGGGAGAACTCCCGCTCCGACGACATGGACGTCAACATCACCAAGGAGAAGAAGCTCACCAACATGCGGGCGTCGACCTCCGACGAGACCGAGAAGCTGATCCCGCCGCGCAAGCTGTCGCTGGAGCAGGCCCTCGAGTTCTGCCGCGAGGACGAGTGCGTCGAGGTGACCCCGACCGCGGTGCGCATCCGCAAGGTCGTCCTCGACCAGACCCAGCGCGGCCGGATGGCCGCCCGCCGCAAGCACGCCGGCTGACCCACCCGCACCCGCAACACCCCGGAGCCCGGCCCGCCTCCCCGGCGGCGCCGGGCTCCCCCCTTCCCCCGTCCCACCCCCGCCCAGCGCCTCGCACAACTCATCGCAACCTAACGATTGCACTCACCCCTTGACCCCGCCCCGTGGCGGCTGACAACAACTTCATGATCACGGGAGCGAGGGGCCCGGGAGGGGGAGGGAGGGGCGTCGGGGGGGACGGGTGATCGGCTACGGTCACCGGCATGGGGTGGGGAGAGATGGACGCACACCTGGACACGGTGGCGGGGACCGTTTCGGCGTACGTGGGACGGGTGGGGGCGCCGCCGACGTGGCACCGGCTGGCGGACGCCACCCACTACGCGGCCAGCACGATGAAGGTCGGGGTGCTGGTGGCGCTGCACCGGGCCGCCGAGGCCGGCCGGCTGGACCTGGACGCGCCGATCCCGGTGCGCAACGCCTTCGACTCCGCGCTGCCCGGCGCGCCGACGTTCGCCTGCGCCCAGCACTACGACAACGACGACGCCGTGTGGGAGCGGGTGGGCGGCACCGCGTCGCTGCGCTGGCTCGCCCAGCGGATGATCGTGCGCTCCAGCAACCTGGCCACCAACATCTGCATCGGGCAGGTCGGCCTGCCGGCGGTGGCCGAGGTCTGGGCGCTCGCCGGGGCGCGGCACAGCGTCACCGGCCGGGGCATCGAGGACTTCGCGGCCCGCGAGGCGGGCATCACCAACCTGGTCACGGCCGCCGACCTGGCCGCGCTGCTCGGCGGGTTGGCGCTCGGGGCGCAGCGGCCAGGTCCGCTCGCCTCGCCGGCCGCCTGCGCGGCGATGCTGGACGTCCTCGTCGCCCAGGAGCACCGTGAGGACCTGGCCGCCGGGCTGCCCGAGGGCACCCGGATCGCGCACAAGAACGGCTGGGTCCGGGGAGTCCGGCACGGCGCGGGGGTGGTCTTCCCGGACGACGCCCCGCCGTACGCGATCGTCATGTGCACCACCACCGACCTGGCCGACGGCGGCCCGGACGGCGAGGGCGACGAGGACGACGCCTGCCGGCTGATCGCCAAGGTCTCCGCGCAGGTCTGGGCCGCCCGGCACGACCTGGCCGACTGACCCACCACTCACACCGGCCGGCCGGCACCACCCGACCCGGCCGACCCTGCCACCCGACCCGTCCCCTTCCGACCGCGCACGGGTCGGCCGGACACGGCCGGACGCCATTGATCAAGGGCTTTGCGTCAAAGTTGGTCTCCTGGGCGACCCAAACCCCTTGATCAACCCGAGCCGGGCGGAGGGGGCGGAGAAAAACGCGCTGTAGCGTGTTGACCACTGAACCGGTTCAGCAATAGCATCATCGATGCCGTCGACCGTGAGCCGGGGTGCGACGGCCGCGTGCGGCCTGGGCAGCCCGCGCATGTCTTGAATCCGAAACCGTCTCGGATCGGACGCGGCGAGCGGGTGTCCGCGCCGTCGGAGTCGACGCGTGGGCACCCCTTGCCTTAACCGATTCAGTCAGGCGTCCGCCTGAACCCTCGAGGAGATCCGTATGCGATCACGCCCCCTCACCGTCCTGGCCGCCGCCGGTGCGCTGCTCGCCGGCGCGGTCGTCGCGTTGCCCGCGGCCCACGCCGCCTCGGCGGCCTGCTCGGTGACCTGGCAGACCACCAACGACTGGGGCAGCGGCGCCACCGTCGACGTCACCCTCACCAACCACGGCGCCGCCCTCACCGGCTGGACCCTCGGTTGGACCTTCCCCGGCAGCCAGCAGGTCACCTCCAGCTGGAACGGCAGCTACCAGCAGACCGGCGCGGCGGTGACCATCCGCAACGCCGACTGGAACGGCGCCCTCGGTACCGGCGCGTCGACCACCGCCGGACTCAGCCTCTCCTACAGCGGCGGCAACCCGGCACCCACCACCTTCACCCTCAACGGCGACACCTGCGCCGGCCCCGCACCCACCAGCAGCCCCAGCACCAGCCCGAGCCCCACCACCAGCCCGAGCCCGAGCACCAGCCCGAGCCCGAGCACCAGCCCGAGCGCCAGCCCGTCGCCGACCGGCACCCCGAGCCCCACCGGCCCGGCGACCACCGGACGGGTCACCCGACAGGGCAGCAGGCTGCTCCTCGACGGCCAGCCGTTCCGCTTCGGCGGGGTCAACCTCAGCTGGCTCGGCCTCGACGAGAACGTCGGCGGCATCGCGTACCCGACCCCGTTCCGGGTCGACGACGGGCTCGACACGGCCAAGGCCATGGGGGTCACCGTCGTCCGGTCGCACACCCTGGGCATCTCCACCGGCCACCCGCTGACCCTGGAGCCGAAGCTCGGCCAGTTCAACGACGCCGCCTTCGGCCCGATCGACTACGCGGTCGCCGCCGCGAAGTCCCGTGGGCTGCGGCTGATCGTGCCGCTCACCGACAACTGGCACTGGTACCACGGCGGCCGGCACGACTTCACCGACTGGCTCGGCCTGCCCGAGGACGCGTTCTACACCGACTCGCGGGCGATCGCCGCGTTCGAGACGTACATCGACCACCTGCTCAACCACGTCAACCCGTACACCGGAACCGCCTTCAAGGACGAACCGGCCGTGCTGGCCTGGGAACTGGGCAACGAGCTGACCGGCGTGAACAGCACCTGGATCCGGACCATCTCCGCGCACCTCAAGCAACTCTCCCCGCGTACCCTGGTCGCCTCGCACTGGAGCGGTCAGGAGTACGGCGTCGACGAGGTCGACATCGTCGACGCCCACTACTACCCGTTCAACTCCGCCGACCAGGTCCGCGCCGACGCCCGCGACATCACCTCGCACGGCAAGGCGTACATCGCCGGGGAGTACGGCTCCACCGACGTGACCAGCGCCAAGCTGGACCCGCTGCCCGGCGACCCGAACATCTCCGGGGCCGCGTTTTGGCAGATCTTCCCGCACCGTGACGACTTCGGCTATGTGCAGCACAACGACGGCTACACCCTGCACTACCCGGGCGACGACGCCACGATGCGCGGTCGGGCCGACGCCATCCGCCGCTTCGACCACGCGATGAACGGGCAGGCCGTACCGCCGATCCCCGCGCCCGGCGCACCGCTGCTGACCAGCGCCCAGCGCACCGGCGGCGGTGTCGCCCTGGCCTGGCGCGGCGCCAGCACCGCCGACCGCTACACGGTCCGCCGCTCCACCACCAGTGCCGACGGCCCGTGGACCACCATCTGCGACCGCTGCGCCACCGACAACAGCACCCCGTGGACCGACACCTCGGCACCCAGCACCGCCGCCTGGTACCAGGTCACCGGCTACACCAGCGAACTGGTCGCCGGCCCCGCCTCCAACGCGCTGAAGACCGGCGAGGGCTCCACCGTCGGCACCACCCTCTACGACTTCGAGTCCGGGGTGGACGGCTTCGGCGGCACCAACCTGGCCGGCGGCCCCTGGTCGGTCACCGACTGGGCCGCCTCCGGCACCCACTCGCTCAAGGCCGACCTCACCCTCGGCGCGCGTACCGCGTACGTGGCCCGGACCCAGACGGTCAACCTCTCCGGCCGGAGCAGCCTGCGCCTGACGGCCCGGCTGGCCACCTGGGGCACCCTCGGCAGCGGTGTGCAGGCCAAGGTGTACGTCAAGACCGGCGGCTCCTGGACCTGGTACGACAGCGGCCCGCTCGCCCTGACCACCAGCGCCGCCACGCTCACCCTGGGCCTGACCGGGGTGGCCAACCTCGGCGACGTCCGGGAGATCGGCGTCCAGCTGATCAGCCCCGCCGACAGCAGCGGCACCACCGCCGTCTACCTCGACAACGTCACCGTCTCCTGACCGGCGCGCCGGCCGGGGCGGCCACCACCCGCCGCCCCGGCCGGCGCCTCACTCCAGCAGGTTCGCCCGCAACGCGGCGACCACCTCGTCGCCCACGCCCAACCCGTCGCGCAGGTACGCCCCGAACGACCCGTGCACCCGCCGCACCTCGTCGTACGCCGCGTCCAGGTAGTCCGGCCGCACCTCCAGCAGCGGCCGGGCCGTCGCCGGGTCCAGCTCCGGCTGCCGGCGGGTCATCGCGGCGAGCAGCACCTCGCGCAGGCTCTCGGTCAACTCGTTGTGCCGCAGGTAGTCGGCCCGGATCGCGTCCTCGTCCACCCCCAACGCGGTCAGCAGCACCACCGACAGCCAGCCGGTCCGGTCCTTGCCCGCCGAGCAGTGGAACAGCAGCGGCAGGTTCATCGGCTCGGCGGCCAGCCGGACCGCCGCCCCGAACCCGGCCCGCGCCGACTCCCCGGTGACGAACCACCGGTAGATCGCGCCCATCGCCGCCGGCATGCCCTCGGCCGCCAGCTCCCGGTACGCGGACAGGTCGTGCCCGAGCAGCACCGCCGAGATGTAGGTGAACACCGGGTGCGCCGGGTCGTACACCGGCAGGTGCACCACCCGCGGGTCACCGACCAGCCGGTCCGGCGGGGCCACCGCCTGCTCGCTGGCGTCGCGCAGGTCCACCACGCAGGCCGGCGCCAACCCGCCCAGCACCGGCAGGTCGTCATCGGTGAGCCGACCCAGCGCGGCGGTGCGCAGCAGCCGCCCGGCCCGTACCCGGCGGCCGTCCGCCGCGGGCAGCCCACCCAGGTCACGCGCGTTCGGCGCGCCCACCAACCGCCAGTCCCGTCCCGCCATTCGGCCCTCCCCTGTCGCCGGCCACCTGCGTATAGGGTGCCCGACATGACGATCGCCGCGGTACGCACCCACCGGCTTTCCGCCCCCTTACACACCCCGTTCGTGACCGCGCTGCGCCGCACGACCACCGTGGACACCCTCGTCGTCGAGCTGGTCGACCGCGACGGGCGCTCCGGCTTCGGGGAGGCGCCGCAGGTCTGGCAGGTCACCGGGTCGTCGATCGCCGGCGCCGAGTCCTGCGTCCGGGAGCTGCTGGCGCCGCTGATGATCGGGCGGGACCCCGACGACCTCCAGGCCCGCTGCGCCGAGGTGCGCCGCGCGGTGGTCGGCAACGAGTCCGCCCGGGCCGCCGTCGACGTCGCCCTGCACGACCTGGCCGCCCGGCGCCTCGGCGTACCCCTGGCCCGGCTGCTCGGCGGGACGGCCCGGCACGTCCCGACGGACGTCACGCTCGCCGCCGGGGAGGCGGTCGACCTGGCCGCGTCCGCGCGGCGGCGGGCCGACGAGGGCTTCACCGTGCTGAAGCTGAAGGTCGGCACGGACGCCCGCGGCGACCTCGACCGGGTCCGCGCGGTGCGGGCCGCGGTCGGTCCGGGGGTCCGCATCCGGCTGGACGCCAACCAGGGCTGGACGCCGCGCGAGGCGGTCCGGGTGATCCGCGGCATCGAGGACGCGGGGCTCGACGTCGAGCTGGTCGAGCAGCCGGTGCACCGCCGCGACCTGGACGGGCTGGCCTGGGTCAGCGACCGGGTGGACCTGCCGGTCCTCGCCGACGAGTCGGTCTTCGACCTGCGTGACCTGGTCGAGGTGATCCGCCGGCGGGCGGCCGACATGGTGAACGTCAAGCTGGCCAAGTGCGGCGGCCTGCAGACCGCCCGCACGTTGCTCGACCTGGCCGCCGCGCACGACATGGGCACGATCGTCGGTTCGATGATGGAGAGCCCGGTGGGCGTGGGCGCGGCGGCCAGCCTGGTCGCCGCCTGCGGCACCAGCACGATCTCCGACCTGGACGCCGCCTGGTGGCTGGCCTGGTCGCCGGTCGCCGGCGGCATCCGGTACGACGGTCCCCACGTGGTGCTGCCGGACGCCCCCGGTCTCGGCGTCACACACGTGAATGAAGCAAACATTCAGCCCACGGCTTGAGTGCTGTTGGAATCTTTCATAGGGTCGGCGCAGAGTGCCCGAGATGGGGGTGGACGTGGAACTGCAACCCGGCCGCGAGGCCGTCGTCCGGGTCCCGGTGGCGACCCTCTGGACCGCTCCCGAGGCGGTCCGGCCGGTCGACGGTCCCGCCCTGACCGACACCGCCGACACGGCCGCCTGGGTCGCCGGCCTGGACCGTGACCAGCAGGTCGGCGACTGTGTCCTGAGCCAGCTGCTGCTCGGCGAGCGGGTGCTCGTCACCGAGCTGCGTCCCGACGGCTGGGCGCGGGTGGTGGCCCTCGGCCAGCCCGCCGCCAAGCTCGACTGCCGCGGCTACCCGGGCTGGCTGCCCACCGCCCAGCTGACCGGCCCGCCCCCGGGCGCGACCACGGCGGCCGTGGACATCACCCGGAGCACCGCCGCCCCGCTGGTCGTGGACGCCCTGCGGACCACCCTGCGCGTCGCGCCGGACGGGCCGGCCGCCCTCGCCGACGTCGTCCTCGGCACCCGGCTCACCCCCGCCGGCCGGCCCGTCGACGGGTGGCGTCCGGTGCGGGCGCCCGGTCACCCCGACCCGCTCTGGGCCCCCGAGGGCGACCTGGTCCCGCTGCCCGCCGAGCGCCCCGAGGCCAAGGAGGTGCTCGCGGTCGCCGACCGGCTGCGCGACCTCCCGTACATCTGGGGTGGCCTCTCCAGCCACGGCATCGACTGCTCCGGCCTGGTGCACCTGGCCTGGCGGCGGTACGGGGTGACCCTCCCCCGCGACGCCGACGACCAGGCGGAGGCGACCACCCCGCTGCCGCTGGACGACGAGCGCCCCGGCGACCTCTACTTCTTCGCCCGGCCCGGCCGGCGCATCCACCACGTCGGCATCGTCACCGCCGAGCCGCACGGCGACCGGCGGCGGATGCTGCACGCCTGCTACCGGCAGCGCCGGGTGCTGGAGGAGCAGCTCCCCGAGGACCGGCTCGCCACCCTGGTCGGCGTCCACCGCGTCTGACCCCGTACGCGACGAAGGGGCGCTCCCGATCGCGGGAGCGCCCCTTGCGCGTGGGCGGCGGTCAGCGTCGGGCGTCGGCCAGCTCGCGGCGACGGTCCCGGGACGACTTCAGCAGGCTCGCCGCGGTGGCGATCGCCAGGGTGCCCAGGATGACGGTGAGCGAGAGCCAGATCGGGATGTGCGGGGCCCAGGCCACGTGCTCGCCGCCGTTGATGAACGGCAGGTTGTTGTCGGCCAGGGCCTCCAGCACCAGCTTGACGCCGATGAAGCCGAGCACCACGGCCAGGCCGTAGCTGAGGTAGATCAGCCGGTCGAGCAGCCCGCCGAGCAGGAAGTAGAGCTGCCGCAGGCCCATCAGCGCGAAGACGTTCGCGGTGAAGACCAGGTACGGCTCCTGGGTGATGCCGAAGATCGCCGGGATCGAGTCGAGCGCGAAGATCAGGTCGGTGGTCCCGATGGCGATCATCACGATCAGCATCGGGGTGAACAGCCGCCGGCCGTTCTCGTGCGTGGTCATCCGCGCGCCGTCGAAGTCCCGGGACAGCGGCAGCGCCTTGCGGCTCCACCGGATCAGCAGGTTCTCGCTGAACTCGTCCTCGTCCGGCTCACCCTGACGGGCCAGGTTGATCGCGGTGTAGATCAGGAACGCCCCGAAGATGTAGAACACCCAGGAGAACTGGGAGATCAGCGCCGCGCCGGCGGCGATGAAGCCACCCCGCATGACCAGCGCCAGCAGGATGCCGATGAGCAGCACCTTCTGCTGGTAACGCCGGGGCACCCCGAACCGGGCCATGATGATCACGAAGACGAAGAGGTTGTCCACCGAGAGGCTGTACTCGGTGAGCCACCCGGTGTAGAACTGGCCGGCCACACTCGCCCCGGCGGTGAGCCAGAGGCCCGCGCCGAAGAGCAGGGCCAGCCCCACGTAGAAGCCGACCCAGAGGCTCGACTCACGGACGCTGGGCTCGTGCGGGCGGCGACCGATGATGAAGAGGTCGGCGAGCAGGACCGCGATCATGACGACGAGGGTCCCGGCCCACACGTATCCGGACACGTTCAATTCCATCCTCCGGCAGACACACAGCGTCGGGCACACCGTACGCCGGGTGAAGGGCCGGGGTGCGTCGACGCTGACTCTGGTGACTGTCGGAGGTCTCTTCCGCCAGGTGATCCGAGGTGCCGGACCACTGACCGACGGAGCCGGGTCGGGCCACCAGGGGGTGGGGGCTCTTCCGTGCTGACGACTCCGTCGCGGGGGAATACTCCCCTCCTCGGCCGCCATTGTTCACCATCGCACCCGGTCGGCGCATCTCCAGGCGACGTGATTGACGAGGAAGTCACTTTCTCCGCGTGCGCCGTGTCTCCACCGCTATGGCTTCCTAGGAGGCTAGGTGTGCTGGTGGGGCTGACCGACACTCCGGTCGCCGGCGCCACCGCGGGGGGCCGGCCCGGGAGCACGGTGAGCGGTCAGGCGGGCAGGACCGGGTCGGCGAACGCCCAGCCGGCCGCGAGCAGGGCGTCGCAGGCCGCGACCGCGGTGGCCAGTCGGGCCTCGTGCGGCCCGTGCAGCTCCACCACCGGCACCCCGCAGCCGGCCAGTGCCGCCCGGAACCGCCCGGTCATCCAGGCCCGCAGGTGCTCGCCGTCGCGCAGTCCGTCGTCGGCGAAGGGCACCTGATCGTGCGTGGTCAGCAGGTACAGGGCCGGCCGTCGGGCCGCCGCCCGGACCTCGGGCGAGGACGAGCCGAGGTAGCGCTCCTCCCAGATCGCGGTGGCGCGGGCGTCGGTGTCGCAGAAGAGCAACGGACCGGAGGTACGGGCCGCCGCGTCCTCGGCCGCCTGCTGCTCCCGTACCACCTCGGCGAAGTCGGCCCGGTCCCAGGTCACGTCGAAGACGGTGGCCGCCGGCCGGTGCCGGCGCAGCTCGGCCAGCTTGCGGGCGGTCAGCTCCCGGCCGTACTCGGGGACCCAGGCGGTGCCGTAGTGGGCGGCGAGCGCCCGGGCCATCGTGGTGGTGCCGGTGGACTCCGCGCCGACCACCACGACCCGCCGGACCAGCCAGGCCCGGACCGGCGGACTCAGCCGGTCCCAGTACGCCGCCGGGTCGGCCCGCACCGCCGTGCCGGAGACCGGGACCAGCCGCCGGTCCGGGTCCACGCAGACCGCCGCCGCGTCGAAGCGGCGGGCCAGTTCCGCGCCGTACGCCTCGGAGGAGAAGACCGCGTCCACCGGCTCGCCGCCGACGGCGTCGCGGAACACCGCGCAGTGCAGGTCCCAGACCGCCGGATCGGCGTAGTCGACCGGATGGTCGTCGTAGCGGCCGACGAACCGGACCCACGGGGTGTCGGCGTGCGCCTCGCGCAGCCAGCCGAGCCGCTCCGGGAGCGGGATCGACTCCCGGCGGGACGGAGCGACCACCACGGTGACGGCGGCGCAGCGGGCCGCCGCGGCCGAGATCAGCGCGTGGTGCCCGGCGTGCGGCGGATAGAACTTCCCGACCACCAGGCCGTGCCGGAACTCCGGTGTCCGTCCGTCGGGGCCGAGGTCGCTCACGCGGCGACCGGGGCCGGGCCGGGTGGCACCGGGGTGGCCGTCGACCGCCGGCGCAGGTCCGCGCGCCACTGGAGCAGCCCGACCACGCAGAGGGCCAGGAAGATCAGGTAGAGGCCGCCGGTCAGCCACAGCCCCTTGTACGCGTAGAGCGGGATGTAGATCAGGTCGGCGATGATCCAGAGCCACCAGCTCTCCACCAGCTTGCGGGTCTGGCCGTAGGTGGCCAGCAGGGACAGCGCGGTGGTGACCGCGTCCGCCAGCGGGACGGTGGAGTCGGTGGCCCGGTCCAGCAGGGCCCACAACCCGCCGGTGATCAGCACACCGGCCACCCCGAGGGCCCACCACTCCCGGGCGCCGGTGCGCCGGACGGTCAGCCGGCTGCGCCGCTCGCCGCCGTAGCGCCAGGCCCACCAGCCGTAGAGCCCGAGCAGGACGTAGAGCACCTGCAGGCCCGCGTCGGCGTAGAGCCCGGCGGTCCAGAAGAGCAGCATGAGCAGCAGCACGTTGGCGATGCCGATCGGCCAGTTGGCGATGTGCTGCCGGGCCACCAACCAGACGTTGACCACGCCGGTGGCGAACCCGAGCAGCTCCGCCCAGGTGGTGCCGGTGCCCGCGACGGTGAACGCCGTGGCGGTGAGCCAGTCGAGCATGTGAGTCCTCCCCGTGTCCGTGCGCGCTCACCCTAGAGGGACGCGGTGGGACGGAACAGCCCCCGGGTGGCCCGCACCGGCGGCCGACGTGCGAGGCTACGGACATGGTTCTTGAGGTCGCGCTGATCGACGTAACTCCCGGGCACGAGGACGACTTCGCCGCCGCGTACGCGCAGGCGTACCCGATCATCACGAGCGCCGAGGGGTGCCGTTCGGTACGGATGACCCGGGGCGTGGAGTCGCCGTCGCGGTTCGTGCTGCTGGTCGAGTGGGACTCGGTGGAGGCGCACGACGTGAACTTCCGCCAGACCGAACGCTTCGCCCGGTGGCGGGCGCTGATCGGTCCGCACTTCGCCGGGCCGCCGCTGGTCGAGCACTTCGTCGACGTGCCGGCCTGAGCTGTCGTACCCCTGGCATAGGTTGCCCTCGACGCGCCGGCCGCCGGTCCCGACGGGCATCGGGGGCGCCGGGCCCGGTGGCCGCGCGCGGACAATGCCGTTGCGGGCCGCCGGGTGGCCCGGGTTGACTGCCGCTCATGGAGAAGGTCGCCCTGGTGACCGGCGTGAGCCGGCGGATCGGTATCGGCGCGGCGATCGCCCGCGCGCTCGCGGCGGAGGGATGGCGGATGGTGCTCACCGGCCTGCCGGCCTTCGACGAGGCCCAGCCCTACGGCGGCGACCCGGAGGGGGTGCCCGCGCTGCGGGCGGAGCTGGGCGGTGACGTCCCCTACCTGCCGGTCGACCTGCTCGATCCGGCCGCGCCCGCCGGGCTGGTGACCGAGACGGTCCGCCGGCACGGGCGGATCGACGCGGTGGTGGCGGCGCACGCCTACTCCACCCACACCCCGCTGGGCAGCCTCGACGCCGCCGAGATCGACCGGCACCTGCTGGTGAACGTCCGGGCCACGCTGCTGCTCGCCGAGGCGTTCGCGGCCGCCCACCCGAGCGGGGACGGCGGCCGGCTGGTGCTCTTCTCCAGCGGCCAGCGGCTCGGCCCGATGCCGGGCGAGCTCGCGTACGCGGTCAGCAAGGCCGGCGTCGAGAACCTGACCTTTCAGCTCGCCCCGCTGCTGATGCCGCGCGGCATCACCGTCAACTGCGTGCAGCCGGGACCCACCGACACCGGGTACGCCGATCCGGAGCGGCTGGCCGCAGTGGCGCGGCTCTTCCCCGGTGGCCGCTGGGGCACCCCGGAGGACGCCGCCCGGCTGGTCCGCTTCCTCTGCTCCGACGACGGCGCGTGGATCACCGGTCAGGTGATCGACTCCGAGGGCGGCTTCAACCGGTACCGGTGACGACTCCGCCCGGCAGCCGGGCCCATCGCCCCCGGGGGTCGGCGCCGGCGGGGAACGCCGGAGCCGGTGGGTGGCGGACGGACCCGGCGCCCAGGCCCGGTAGGCGAACCCGGCCTCGCGCGACCCGGCCAGCCGGGCCGGACGCTCCGCCTCGTACGGCGCGCGGTCGTTCCGGCCGCTACGCCTCGTGCGGCGCGCGGGGCCGGTCCAGGACCTCCGCCCCGTCCGGCGCGCGGGGCCGGGGCACCGGACCCGCCGTGCCGACGGCGCGCAGCGGGAGCCCCGGCCCCGCGCCGAGCCGCCCGGCGAGCATCTCGCGGGTCTGCTCCGCCGGCCGGGCCGCCGCCAGCAGCCAGTCGATGAGGCGCTCGTACCGGGCGATGTCGGCATCGGTGACCAGCCGCAGATCGGTGGTCAGGGTCTCCACGAGCACGGTTCGGGGGTCCGCCGGATCCGGGAACGCGTAGTAGGAGAAGGCGGTGAGCGGGTGGACCCCGCCACGCGGGGCGGCGTCGCGGGCGAGCAGCCGGACGGTGACGTGCGGCTGCTCGGCGAGCACGGTCAGCTGCCGCAGCTGCTCCCGCCAGACGTCGGCGGGGACCCCGGCGGCGTCGCAGACCCGCTCGTCCAACAGGACGGTGTAGTCGGGCGGGTCCGGCCGGCGCAGCACCTCCTGCCGCAGGGCCCGGCCGCGCAGGTCGCCCTCGACGTCCACCCCGTCACTGAACAGCGCCCCGGCGGTGAGCCGCAGCCGGGCGTACGCCGGGGTCTGCAGCAGCCCGGGCACGACGGCCGGCTGGTACTCGACGATGCGAGCGGCCCCCGCCTCCAGCTCCGCGTACGCCCGCTGCCGCTCGCCCATCTCGCCGAGTGTCTTGGACCAGCCACGGCCGGTGGCCGCGTCGCGGGCGATCACGATCAGCTCGGTGCGCCGGTCGGGCGGCACCTCGTAGACGTCGAGCAGGTCGAGCACGTCGGCCAGGTCGGGCCGGCTCTGGCCCAGCTCGATGCGGGACAGCTTCGAGGTGGACGCCCAGCCGAGCCGGGTACAGACCTGCTCCAGGGTGAGCGACTCCCGATGGCGCAGCCGGCGCAGCTCCGCGCCGAGACGCACCCGTCGGACGACCGGACTTGCTGACAACGGCATGCGAGCCTCCCCACGGGAGCGTACGCACGACCGTCACTCACGGCAATACCTTGCTTGCACACCGCGACCGAACTCGGTGCGCGGCACTCCCCCGCCCGTCGCCCGTCCCGGGTGGCCGGGGCACCCCGTGCCGCCCCGGCACCCGGAAGCCGGCCACCCGGTCAGGGTCGGTACGTGCCGAACGCCCAGACCAGGCCGGCCGGGTCGCGGGCCGCGTAGTCGCGCGAACCGTAGTCGGTGTCGAAGGGCGCCCGGACGATCTCGGCGCCGGCCGCCCGGGCGCGTTCGTGGTGCCGGTCGACGTCGTCCACCGCGACGTAGACGCGGTAGTCGTCGTCGGCCGGCCGGGTCGCCGGGGCCGAGCCGGTGGCCAGCATGACGAGGTCGTCGCCGTAGCCGAGCTGGGCGTGTGCCACCGTGCCGTCGGGCGCGTCGTGCACCTCGTGGACGGTGAGGTCGAACGCGGCCGTGAGGAACTCGATGGCGGCGTGGGCGTCGGGATAGCGCAGGACCGGATAGATGCTTCGCATGCCCCGAGTCTGCCGCCCGCCCGGTCAGCCGGGATTGGACGAATGTGACCCGGGCCGGCGCAGCGCCGCCGGGGTCCGCCCGGCGTACTCCCGGAACTCCCGGATCAGGTGCGACTGGTCGTAGTAGCCGAGCCGGGCCGCCAGCTCCGCCCAGCCCGGACCGGCGGCGGCCCCACCCCGGGCGGGCCGGCCGGGAACCGCACCGTCGCCCGGCGCCGCCGACCCGCCGGACGCCGCGGTCGGCACCCGGTCGAGGGTCGCGTACGCGCGCTGGAAACGCACCAGCCGGGCGACGGTCTTCGGCGGCAGGCCGAACTCGCGCCGGAACACCGCCGTCAGGTGCCGCCGGCTCCACCCGACCTGGTCGGCCAGCCCGCCCACCTCGACCGTCCCGCCGCTGCCGTCGAGCAGCCGCCAGGCGTGCAGCAGCCGCCGGTCCACCGGGCGGGTGACCGCGAGCCGGCGCAGCAGCGCCGCGTCGAGGTGCCGGAAGCGCGCCGGCCAGTCGGGCAGCTCGGCGAGCTCGTCGCGGAGCCGGACCAGCCCGTCGTCGACCCGGTCGACGCCGAGGACCCGGTTGGCCAGCTCACCGAGGGGCAGCCCGAGCAGCCGACGGGCGGCCGGTGGAGTCAGCATGAGCTGCACCCCGGTGCCCTCCCCGACCGTGCGGGTGGTGCAGTACGCGTCGAACGGCCCGGCCAGGAACGCGTTCGCCCCGGACACCCCCCGGTCGGCGGCCCGCCGGTCCGTGACGTCGAGCGGGGCGCCCCAGCCGAGGATCAGCACCACGAACGCGCCGGCCACCTCGTGGCGCACCAGCGGCTGTGCGACGCGCTCGCGGTAGCCCAGGTAGCCCTCGACGTACGGGCGCAGCCGGGGGTCGGGCCGGCCGACGTGCGCCTCGGTCAGCATGCCGTCCTCCGCCTCCCGGCCGGCTCACTTCACGCCGGCGGCGTCCATCCCACGCAGTTCCTTCTTGAGGTCGGCGACCTCGTCCCGGATCCGGGCGGCCAGCTCGAACTGCAGCTCCCGCGCGGCGGCGAGCATCTGGTCGTTGAGCTCCTGGATGAGGTTGGCCAGGTCGGCCCGGGCCATCCCCTCCCGGGACGGGGTGGCCGCGCCGCCCCGGCCCCGGCTGCGGGTCTCCTTGACCGGCGCCTTGCCCCGGGAGAGCTGCCGGGCGGCCCCGCCGACCCGGGCGTTCTCGGTGTCCTCCGCCTCGCGGTAGATGTCGTCGAGGATGTCGTGGATCTTCTTGCGCAGCGGCTCGGGGCTGATCCCGTGCGCCTCGTTGTGCGCGATCTGCTTGGCCCGCCGCCGGTTGGTCTCGTCGATCGCGGACGCCATCGACGGGGTGATCTTGTCGGCGTACATGTGCACCTGGCCGGAGACGTTCCGGGCGGCCCGGCCGATGGTCTGGATCAACGACCGGCCGCTGCGCAGGAAACCCTCCTTGTCGGCGTCGAGGATGGCCACCAGCGACACCTCGGGCAGGTCGAGACCCTCGCGGAGCAGGTTGATGCCGACCAGCACGTCGTAGTCGCCCTTGCGCAGCTCGCTCAGCAGCTCCACCCGGCGCAGCGTGTCGACCTCCGAGTGCAGGTAGCGCACCCGGATGCCGTTCTCCAGCAGGTAGTCGGAGAGGTCCTCGGCCATCTTCTTGGTCAGCGTGGTGACCAGCACCCGCTCGTCCCGCTCGGTACGCAGCTTGATCTCGTGCATCAGGTCGTCGATCTGCCCCTTGGTGGGCTTGATCACGACCTCCGGGTCGATCAGGCCGGTGGGGCGGATCACCTGCTCGACGAACTCGCCCTGCGCCCGCTCCAGCTCCCAGGGACCCGGGGTGGCGGAGAGGAAGACCATCTGGCCCACCCGCTCCAGGAACTCGTCGAACCGCAGCGGCCGGTTGTCGGCGGCGCTGGGCAGCCGGAAGCCGTGATCGATCAGCATCCGCTTGCGCGACGCGTCGCCCTCGTACATGCCGCCGATCTGCGGGATCGTCACGTGCGACTCGTCGATCACGGTGAGGAAGTCGTCGGGGAAGTAGTCGAGCAGGCAGTGCGGCGGGCTGCCCGGCAGCCGGCCGTCCATGTGCATGGAGTAGTTCTCGATGCCGGAGCAGAAGCCGACCTGCCGCATCATCTCGATGTCGTAGGTGGTGCGCATCCGCAGCCGCTGCGCCTCCAGCAGCTTGCCCTGCCGCTCCAGCTCGGCCAGCCGCTCGGCCAGCTCGGTCTCGATGTCGCGGATCGCCCGTTCCATCCGCTCCGGGCCGGCCGCGTAGTGCGTCGCCGGGAAGATCACCAGCTGGTCGACCTCGCGCACCACGTCACCCGTGAGCGGGTTGAGGTAGTAGAGCTTCTCCACCTCGTCGCCGAAGAGCTCGATGCGGATCGCCAGCTCCTCGTACGCCGGGATGATCTCCAGGGTGTCGCCCCGGACCCGGAAGGTGCCGCGCTGGAAGGCCATGTCGTTGCGGGTGTACTGAATGTCGACCAGGCGGCGCAGCAGCTGGTCGCGGTCGAGCTCCTGACCGGCGGCGACCCGCACCGCCCGTTCCAGGTACTCCTCCGGGGTGCCCAGCCCGTAGATCGCCGAGACGGTCGCCACCACGATCACATCGCGGCGGGTGAGCAGCGACATCGTCGCCGAATGGCGCAGCCGCTCCACCTCCTCGTTGATCGAGGAGTCCTTCTCGATGTAGGTGTCGGTCTGCGGAATGTACGCCTCGGGCTGGTAGTAGTCGTAGTAGGAGACGAAGTACTCCACCGCGTTGTGCGGGAGCAGCTCGCCGAACTCCTTGGCCAGCTGGGCGGCGAGGGTCTTGTTGGGCGCGAGCACCAGGGTGGGCCGCTGCAACCGCTCGACCAGCCACGCCGTGGTGGCGCTCTTGCCCGTGCCGGTCGCGCCGAGCAGCACGGTGTCCCGGTCGCCGCGGCGCACGCGCCGCTCCAGCTCGTCGATCGCCGCAGGCTGGTCACCGGCCGGCTGGAACTCGCTGACGACCTGGAAACGGCCGTCGAGCCGGGGAATGTCGAGCGCCATGACCTCCACGGTACGCCGCCGGTCCGACACTTCCCGGGCCGAGCACGGAGGGTCCCTGATCGGCTTCGATATTCCCATTGTCTGCCCCAGGCGTCGCGGCTACCCTCGTACCGTAGGCCGCTCGCGGCGGCCGTCCGGGCCGGTTGGCCGCCCTTCGGGGCCCGGCCGCCCCCGGCACCGATGGTCGCAGCACCCGGGACGACCGGCGTGCGCACCGGACGTGGTCGCGCCACAGGCGCAGACCGGCCGCCGCGAGCGCCCCTGCTCGTCACCCGATCCCGGTCACCGCGTTCTCCACTCGTGGAGACCTCCCCCGGGCCCCGCCCGCCGTCCCGTGCCACCGGCGCGCCCCGCCCCGCCCCACCGGCGGCCGGTCCGCGTCCGACCGGCACCGGCCCCACCGACCGGCGGACCGCGCCCGACGCCCGACCCGCCGCCCCGCCCGGCCCCGACACCGCCGGCCCCGCGCCCGGTCGGGTGGCACCCGAGTCCGGCCGGAAGGCTCCTGAGCCGGCCCGCGGGGCGCGCGAGTCCGGCCGGGGCGTGCGTGAGCCCGGTCGGGGGCACCGGCGGGGTCGGCCCG
Source organism: Micromonospora auratinigra (assembly GCF_900089595.1). GTDB lineage: Bacteria > Actinomycetota > Actinomycetes > Mycobacteriales > Micromonosporaceae > Micromonospora > Micromonospora auratinigra. The sequence continues at coordinate 3,014,762 of NZ_LT594323.1, forward strand.
GCACGGCCCGCCCGCCGACGCCGACCGTGACCCCGCGCACCGACCCGGCACCCGACGGGCCGCCATCGAGCCCGGGCCGGCCGGAGGGGCCCGACCTGGACGGCAGCACCGATCCCCCGGAGCAGCCCCGACGGCGGCGCGCCCTGCTCGTCGCCCTCGGTGCGACCGCGGCGGCCTCGGCGGCGGCGCTGGTCGCCGGGCTGCTCAGCTGGTCACCCGCGCCCACGGATCCGGCCCGCCGCCTCGCCTCGGGTGAGGTCGAGCGGCTCGCCGCGATGCGGGTCACCAACCAGCGCGACGTACGGGCCGGAGTACGCGTCCGGATCGGCCCCGACCGGACCCGCACCGAACTGGTCGGCTGGGTCGACTGGGCGCGACCGCTGGTCTACCTGGACGTGGGCGGGCCCGGCGCGGGCACCGAGCGGGGGCTGGTCCAGGCCACCGCGTCGACGGTCCTGCTCCGACCCGCGCCGGGCAGCACACCCACGCCGGGGCCGCCGCCGCTGGTGCCGCCGGCCGACCAATGGCAGCTGCGGCAGCCGCCCCCGGCGGCCGGGCTGACGGTGGTCCGGGACCTGCTGCTGGCCCTGGGCGCCGACCGTACCGACCTGGTCTTCGCCGAGGCCCGCTGGCGGGGACGGGACAGCACCGACGGCACGGACGTCGACATCCTGGAGACGCCGCTGCCGGCCGGTCCCGCCCGCACCGCCCGGCTCTGGCTCGACGACGACGCCCGGCTGCACCGGCTGGAGGCCCGGCTGCCCGACGGCCGGCCGGTCACCGTGGACCTGGTGCGCAGCGACCGGCCCACCCTGCGCCGGGTGGCCGCGCTGGGCGGGTCACCGGGCCTGCCCCGTCCGCTCGCCGCCGCCGAGGTGGACCGGCTGGTCCGGCTGCCGGCCCGGCTGCGGACGGTCGGCGGCGCACGGCTGACCATGACCGCTCCGCTCGGCCCGGACGCCAACCTGCGCGCCACCGGCTGGCTCAGCTGGACGTCGTCCACCGCGTACCTGGCGGTCGTCGCGGCGGACGCCCCGGAGCGTCGCACGCTGCTCCGCGTCCGGGCCGGACGGGTCGCCCGCGCCGGGAGCCCGGCGGGGCCGCCGGCCGACCCACCGGCCGCGCCGCCGTGGCCGGTCCCGCCCGGCACGACCTGGTCCGTCGACCGGCCCCCCGCCGACGACCTGGAGCGGCTGCTGGGCGCCGGCCTCCGCGCGGCCGTGGCGGCGCCACCGGCCCGGTCGGCGGTCCGGCTGCGGACGGACCGGGTGGCCGAGCGCACGGTCGACGTCGTCGAGGTACGCGCCGGCCGCTCGGCACTGCGCTACTGGATCGACCGGGGCGGCCTGCTGCGCCGGCTGGAACTGCGCACCGATGCCGGGGTGTGGGCCCAGCTCGACCTCACCCCCGGCGAGGTGCCGCCGCTGCCCGGCGCCGCCCCGCCGGCGAAGAAGCGCCGCTGACCGGGGTCAGGGCCGCCAGCCGGTCTGCGCCGCCCACTCCTCGGCCCGCAGGTGCTCCTCGTCGAACCACGGGTCCTTGAGGGTGGCGTAGCCGGCGCTGTCCGGCGCGGTGGCCGCCAGTTCCCGCTTCACCTGGAGGTAGACGGCCCGCTGGGCCGGGTCGGCGCGCAGGTGGTCGCGCATCAGCAGCGCATACCGCCAGCCGGGCGAGCCGGCGACCCGCAGGTGCAGGTGCACCGGTCGGCCCGGATCGGCGCTGCCGTGCAACCGCTTCTCCCACCGCTCGCTGCCGGCCGGACGCGGGTTGTCCCACCATTCGCCGGGCAGCCGGGGAAAGCCCGCCTCGGCGAGCCGGTCGGCGAGCGGGCCGTCGGCCTCCGCCAGCGACCCGACGGTGAGCTGGAGGTCGATGACGTCCTTCGCGGCCAGACCGGGCACCGCGGTCGAGCCGATGTGGTCGACGCGCAGGTCCGCCCCGGCGGCGTGCCGGATCCGGGCGGCCAGCCGGGCGTACTGCTCGGGCCAGGTCGGGTCCGGCTCGGTGAGCACCACCTGCTCGGGTGGCCGGGCCACCCGCTGCTCACGGACATTGCGTTCGTAGGGCAGCAGGCGGTCCCGCCACAGCGCGTCCACCGCCGCGTGCAACTCGTCGAGGGTGCCGTCGTTGCCCAGCAGCACGTCGGCGGCGGCCCGTCGGCGGTCGTCGTCGGCCTGCGCGGCGATCCGCCGCTCGGCCTCCGCCCGGTCCATGCCCCGGTCGCGGCTCAACCGCGCCAACCGGGTGGCCACCGCCGTCTGCACCACCACCACCAGGTGGTACGTCGGCGCGAGCCCCACCTCCACCAGCAGCGGCACGTCGTTGACCACGACAGCGTCCGCGGGCGCGGCGGCGACCAGCTCGGCGGCCCGGGCGCGGACCCGGGGGTGGGTGATCGCCTCCAGCCGGCGGCGGGCGGTCTCGTCGCCGAAGACCAACGCGCCCAGGGCAGCCCGGTCGAGCGCGCCGTGCGCGTCGAGCACCCGGTCGGAGAAGGCGGCCACGATCTCGGCCAGCCCCTCGCTGCCCGGGGCGACCACCTCGCGGGCGATCCGGTCGGAGTCGACGAGCACCGCGCCGAGCGCGGTCAGGCGGTTCGCCACCGCGCTCTTGCCGGACCCGATCCCACCGGTCAACCCCACCTTCAGCACCCGGACAGTCAACCCGATCGGCACCCGGCTGCCAAACCCGGCCGGGTCGGGTGGGAGGTACGGGACAGGCGAGGGCCCCGCCCCCGACGGTCCGGCGTAACCGGATCGCGGGGACGGGGCCCTCGTGGTCGAGCTACCGCTCCGAGGCGCCGCGCGGTGTCAGCCGCGGCGCGTCGGAGTGGGCGTCACTTGCCGCCGGCGAGCTTCTCGCGCAGCGCGGCGAGCGCCTCGTCGGTGGCCAGGGTGCCGGCCGGCTCCTCGGCCTGCCGGCTCGGGGCCGACGAGGTCGAGGTGGTGGTGCCGGTGACGGCCGGAGCCGGGTTGGCAGCGGCCTCGGCGTCGGCGGCGCGGGAGGTCTGCACCTGCTTGGTGTGGGCCTCCCAGCGCTGACGGGCCTCGGCGTACTGGTTCTCCCAGGTCTCCCGCTGCTTGTCGTAGCCCTCGAGCCACTCGCCCGTCTCCGGGTCGAAGCCCTCCGGGTAGATGTAGTTGCCCTGCTCGTCGTAGGTCGCGGCCATGCCGTAGAGGGTCGGGTCGAAGTGCTCCTCGCCCTCGACGAAGCCCTCGTTGGCCTGCTTGAGCGACAGCGAGATCCGGCGGCGCTCCAGGTCGATGTCGATGACCTTGACCATGACCTCGGAGCCGACCTGCACGACCTGCTCCGGGATCTCCACGTGGCGCTCGGCCAGCTCGGAGATGTGGACCAGGCCCTCGATGCCGTCGTCCACCCGGACGAAGGCGCCGAACGGCACCAGCTTGGTGACCTTACCCGGCACGATCTGCTGGATCGCGTGGGTGCGGGCGAACTGACGCCACGGGTCCTCCTGGGTCGCCTTCAGCGACAGCGAGACCCGCTCGCGGTCCAGGTCGACGTCCAGGACCTCGACCTCGACCTCCTGGCCGACCTCGACGACCTCGGACGGGTGGTCGATGTGCTTCCAGGAGAGCTCGGAGACGTGCACCAGGCCGTCCACGCCACCCAGGTCGACGAACGCGCCGAAGTTGACGATCGAGGAGACGACGCCCTTGCGGACCTGTCCCTTCTGCAGCTTGTTGAGGAACTCGGTGCGCACCTCGGACTGCGTCTGCTCCAGCCAGGCCCGGCGGGACAGGACCACGTTGTTGCGGTTCTTGTCCAGCTCGATGATCTTGGCCTCGAGCTCACGCCCGACGTACGGCTGCAGGTCGCGCACGCGCCGCATCTCGACGAGCGACGCGGGCAGGAAGCCGCGCAGGCCGATGTCGAGGATGAGACCACCCTTGACGACCTCGATGACCGAGCCGCGGACGACGCCGTCCTCGTCCTTGATCTTCTCGATGGTGCCCCAGGCCCGCTCGTACTGCGCCCGCTTCTTCGAGAGGATCAGCCGCCCCTCCTTGTCCTCCTTCTGGAGGACGAGGGCCTCGATGTGGTCACCGACGGAAACCACCTCGGCCGGGTCCACGTCGTGCTTGATCGACAACTCCCGAGAGGGAATGACACCCTCGGTCTTGTAGCCGATGTCGAGCAGGACCTCGTCCCGATCGACCTTGACGACGGTGCCTTCGACAATGTCGCCGTCGTTGAAGTACTTGATGGTCTCGTCGATCGCGGCGAGGAAAGCTTCCTCAGAGCCGAGGTCGTCGTGGGTGACCTTGTTGGCGCTCGAGGTGGCCTCGATGCTGCTCGTCATGTGGGCGGTTGCTCCGGTCGGATGGGTTGTCACAGGACGCTGGGTGTCGCGGTGACTCAGTCCGCGCCAGCGGATCCGTCGCCGGGCACACCGAACGATCGCCAAGAGAAGATCATTAGTGGCTCCGGTGACCGCACACCTGCTCCCTGCCGAGGCACACGATCCGCGAGCGCATCGTCTAGCCTACCCGCTGCATTACCACAGCGTGCAAGCCCTCCCGGGTCCTCGCGACCTCGCCAGCTGCGAAAGCGGAGATTTCGCGCGGTAAGGGGCGACAGGTGTCTCGTCCGTCACACCAGCCACATCCGTACCGCGCCTGCGGTGAGCCGACGTCGGGTCCACGGGACCCGGGCCCTAGCGTGAGCGGGTGGACGACGACAGGGTGACCCGGCGGCGGGTCGGCGCCGCGGAGATCCGGCGGGCCAACCGTGGGTGGTGGGACACCGACGCGGACGACTACCAGGCCGAGCACGGCGCGTTCCTGGGCGACCTGGACTTCGTCTGGTGCCCGGAGGGGCTGCGCGAGGCCGACGCCGGGCTGCTCGGCGAGGTCGCCGGCCGGCGGATCCTCGAACTCGGCTGCGGCGCGGCGGCCGCCGCCCGGTGGCTCGCCGCCCAGGGCGCCCGGCCGGTCGCGCTGGACCTCTCCGCCGGCATGCTGCGGCACGCCGCCGAGGCCGCCGGCCGCACCGGGGTACGCGTGCCGCTGGTGCAGGCCGACGCGCTCGCGCTGCCCTTCGCCGACGCCGCGTTCGACACCGTCTGCACCGCGTTCGGCGCGATCCCGTTCGTGGACGACTCGGCGGCGGCGATGCGGGAGGTGGCCCGGGTGCTGCGCCCCGGCGGGCGCTGGGTCTTCTCGGTCACCCACCCGATGCGCTGGATCTTCCTCGACGACCCGGGCGAGGGCGGGCTGACCGCCGTGCACTCGTACTTCGACCGCTCCCCCTACGTGGAGCAGGACGAGCACGGGGTGGCCAGCTACGTCGAGCAGCACCGCACCCTGGGCGACCGGATCCGGGAACTGGTCGGGGCCGGGTTCCGGCTGCTGGACCTGGTGGAGCCGGAGTGGCCGGCCGGGCACGAGGGGATCTGGGGGCAGTGGAGCCCGCTGCGCGGGCGGCTCTTCCCCGGCACGGCGATCTTCGTGGCGGAGAAGCCGGCCCGATGACCGGGCCGGACAATCGGTGCGACCCACGCGACCAGGGACGGAGTTACGCTGACCGGGTGAGCGCCGAGCCGATCCCGACATCACCTGGCCCCTGGTGTCCGGACCCGATGCGGCAGCAGCGTGCCGACTACACGCTGGAGGACCTGCTCACCCTGCCGGACGACGCCCCCCGCGTCGAACTCGTCGACGGAGTGATCCAGGTGACGCCCTCCCCCACCCTGGGCCATCAAGACATCTCGCTGTTGCTCGCCAGGTGGCTCTCCCAGCACGTCCCGACCGATCTGCGGGTGTCGCAGGCCGTCGGGGTCGGGCTCGGGTTCAACACCAGCCGGCAGCCCGACGTGCTGCTGCGTCGCGCCGGACTGCCGGCCGACCGCTCCCTGCTGCGGCCCGAGGACGTCGTCCTCGCCGTGGAGATCGTCTCGCCCGGCACCCGCCGGATCGACCGGTTCGCCAAGCCCGGCGAGTACGCGGCCGCCGGCATCCGCCACTACTGGCGCATCGAGCAGGACCCGGTGCACGTCTACGCGTACCGGATCGGCGACCGGATCGGCCCCGGCGGGGAGCGGCAGTACGAGCTGGTCACCGACAGCGCCGAGCTGATCGAGCTGACCGAGCCGTTCGACATCAAGCTCCCGGTCGCCGAGATCACGCCGTAGCGGTAGCGCGGTCCCCACCGTTTCCGCCCGGCCGCGCCGGGTACCCGCGGAGCATGGCCGAGCAGGAGTTCCACACCGGCGACCACGTCTCCTGGGCCAGCCACAGCGGCCGGGCGTACGGGGTGGTCCGGGAGAAGCTGACCGAACGCACGCACGTACGCGGACACCCGGTGAACGCCTCGCCGGACGAGCCGCAGTACCGGATCCGCAACGACGACTCGGGCCGGGACGTCGCCCACCGACCGGAGGTGCTGCGCCGTGAGTCGCGCTGAGGACCCGCAGCAGACGTACCAGGAGTTCACCGAGGCGGTGAACATGAAGCCCGGCGAGCTGTCGCACTGGCTGGAGACGGACGAGTCCAAGCACGTCGGCTGGCGCAAGGAGGGCACCAAGGGCGGCGAGTCCGTCGGCCACGACTCGGGCCGCAAGATCGTCGACCTGCTGCGCCGCAAGCGCGACCAGCTCAGCGCCGCCGACTACAAGCACATGCGCAAGGTGGTCGGCTACGTGCACCGCCACCTGGCCCAGCGCCCCTCCGGCGACGTCCGCGACACCCGCTGGCGCTGGTCCCTGATGAACTGGGGCCACGACCCCCTCAAGTAACCGGCCGGCGGGAGCCACCGACCCGGGTCACTCGACCGACCCGGGTCACCCCGCAGATCCCCTGGCGACAGCCCGCCCACGAAGCCCGACCAGGTCAGGGTTTCCGGGGGAGCCCGCCCCGCGCAGGGATCAAGCCTGACCGCCCGGAGCGGGGTGGGCTCCCCCGGAAACCCCCACCGCGAACAGCAGGATCAGTGGTCGGCGCTGTTCCAGTCCCGCCCCTCGCCGACCGACACCTCCAGCGGCACCGACAGCGGGTACGCGGCACCCATCTGCGTCCGGACCAGGGTCTCCAGGGCCTCCCGCTCACCGGGGGCGACCTCGAAGACCAGCTCGTCGTGCACCTGGAGCAGCATCCGGGAGCGCAGCCCGGCCTCGCGCAGCGCGGTCTCGACGTGCAGCATGGCGACCTTGATGATGTCGGCCGCCGACCCCTGGATGGGGGCGTTGAGCGCCATCCGCTCGGCCATCTCGCGGCGCTGGCGGTTGTCGCTGACCAGGTCGGGCAGGTAGCGCCGGCGACCCAGGATGGTGGAGGTGTAGCCGTCCTGCCGGGCCCGGGCCACCACCTCCTGGAGGTAGTCGCGGACCCCGCCGAAGCCGGCGAAGTAGTTCTCCATCAGCCCGCGCGCCTCGTCGGCGGTGATGCCGAGCTGCTGGGACAGGCCGAACGCGCTCAGCCCGTACGCCAGGCCGTAGTTCATCGCCTTGATCTTGCGGCGCTGGTCGGCGGTGACCTCGCCGACGGGGACGGTGAAGACCGAGGAGGCGGTGGCGGCGTGGAAGTCGTGGCCGGAGTTGAACGCCTCGATCAGCGCCTCGTCCGAGGACAGGTGCGCCATGATCCGCATCTCGATCTGGCTGTAGTCGGCGGTGAGCAGGCACTCGTAGCCGTCGCCGACCACGAACGCGCGCCGGATGCGCCGCCCCTCCTCGGTCCGGATCGGGATGTTCTGCAGGTTGGGCTCGGTCGAGGAGAGCCGCCCGGTGGCCGCCACGGTCTGGTTGAAGGTGGTGTGGATCCGGCCGTCGTCGGAGACCGACTTGAGCAGCCCGTCGACGGTCGACTTGAGCTTGGCGACGTCGCGGTGGCGCAGCAGGTGGTGCAGCAGCGGGTGCTCGGTCTGCGCGTAGAGCCACTGGAGGGCGTCGGCGTCGGTGGTGTAGCCGGTCTTGATCTTCTTGGTCTTCGGCAGGCCCAGCTCACCGAAGAGGATCTCCTGGAGCTGCTTGGGCGAACCGAGGTTGAACTCCCGGCCGACCACCTCGTACGCGCCCTGCGCGGCGGCCTTCACCTCGGCCGCGAAGTGCGCCTCCAGCTCGGACAGGTAGTCGGTGTCGGCGGCGATGCCGGTGCGCTCCATGGCGGCCAGCACCCGCATCAGCGGCAGCTCCACGCCGGCCATCAGCCGGGCGGACTGCTCGCCGTCGCGGGACAGCTCGGCGTCGATGGCATCGGCCAGGTCGAGGGTGGCCCGGGCGTGCAGCATCAGGTTCTGCTCGGCCTCGTCGTCGTCGCCCAGCCCGTCGAGGGTGAGCTGACCGGTCTCCGGGGTGTCGACCCGCAGCTCGCGGTGCAGGTAGCGCAGCGCCAGGTCGGTCAGGTCGTAGGAGCGCTGGTCGGGGCGGGCCAGGTAGGCGGCGATCTGGGTGTCGCGGGCGATGCCGCGCAGCTCCCAGCCGTGCGCGGCGAACGCCAGCACCGCCGGCTTGCTGTCGTGCAGCACCTTGGGCCGCGCCTCGTCGGCCAGCCAGCCGGCCAGGGCGGTCTCGTCGGCCGCCTCCAGGGTGGCCGGGTCGAACCAGGCGGCCGCGCCGCCGGACGTGGCCAGCGCCATCCCGGTCACCGAGGCGGTGTGCCGGCGGTTCGGGCCGGTGTCGAGCTTGACGGCCAGCCCGACCGGCGTGCCGGCCGGCGCGTGCGTCTCCAGCCAGCCGGCCAGCGCGCCGGGCTCGGTGAGCACGGCGCCGGCCAGCTCGAAGCCCGCCTCCGCCTCCGGCTCGACGTTCTCCAGGTACTGGTAGAGGCGGTCGCGCAGGATGCGGAACTGGAGCGTGTCGAAGACCTGGTGCACGGCCTCCCGGTCCCAGCCCTGCCAGCGGGCGTCCTCCGGGCGGACCGGCAGCTCCAGGTCGGCGACCAGGCAGTTGATCTCGTAGTTGCGGATCACGTCGGCGAGCCGCTCGCGCAGGCTGTCGCCGGCCTTGCCCTTGATCTCGTCGGCGCGGGCGATGACGCCCTCCACCCCGCCGTACAGGTTGATCCACTTGGCGGCCGTCTTCGGGCCGACGCCGGGGACGCCGGGGAGGTTGTCGCTGGTCTCGCCGACCAGGGCGGCCAGGTCGCGGTAGCGCTGCGGGCCCACGCCGTACTTCGCCTCGACCGCCGCCGGATCCATCCGGGCCAGGTCGGAGACGCCCTTGCGCGGGTAGAGCACGGTGATCCGGTCGCCGATGAGCTGGAAGGCGTCCCGGTCGCCGGTGCTGATCAGCACCTCCATGCCCTGGTCGCGGGCCTGGCAGGCGAGGGTGGCGATGACGTCGTCGGCCTCGTACCCCTCCTTCTCCACCACCGGGATCTGGAGCGCGGCCAGCACCTCCTTCACCAGGCTCACCTGGCCCTTGAAGTCGGTCGGGGTCTCGCTGCGGCCGGCCTTGTACTCGGTGTACTTCTCGGTGCGGAAGGAGCGGCGGGAGACGTCGAAGGCGACCACGATGTGGGTCGGCTGCTCGTCGCGGAGCACGTTGATCAGCATCGAGGTGAAGCCGTAGACGGCGTTGGTCGGCTGCCCCGTGGTGGTGGAGAAGTTCTCCACCGGCAGGGCGAAGAACGCCCGGTATGCCAGGGAGTGTCCGTCGACGAGGAGCAGGCGCGGCGTCGTAGCTGTCACGGCAGCGACTCTAGTCCGTAGGCCCGACAACCCCACGCACGGCGGCACCGCCGACACGACGGCCGGTCGCCCCCGCGAGGGGGACGACCGGCCGTCGTGGGTCGGGCCTCAGGCCACGCCGAGGTACGCCTCCTTGACCGCCGGGTCGTGCAGCAGGTCCCGGCCGGTGCCCTCCTTGACGATCCGGCCGGTCTCCAGCACGTAGCCCCGGTGGGCGCGGGAGAGCGCCTGCTGGGCGTTCTGCTCCACCAGCAGGATGGTGGTGCCCTGCTCGTTGATCCGCGTGATGATCTCGAAGATCTGCTGGATCAGCTTCGGCGCCAGCCCCATCGAGGGCTCGTCGAGCAGCAGCAGCCGCGGGCGGGCCATCAGCGCCCGGCCCACCGCCAGCATCTGCTGCTCACCGCCGGAGAGCGTGCCGCCGGCCTGCTTGCGCCGCTCGGCGAGGCGGGGAAAGAGGTCCATGACCATCTTCATGTCCTCGGCGATGCCGGCGCGGTCCCGCCGGGTGTACGCGCCCATCTCCAGGTTCTCGACCACGCTCATGCCGGGGAAGACGCCCCGCCCCTCGGGCGCCTGCCCGATGCCCCGGGCGACGCGCAGGTCCGCCCGCATCCGGGTGACGTCCGTACCGTCGAAGACGATCGAGCCGGACGCGATCGGGCGCAGCCCGGAGATCGCCCGCATGGTGGTGGTCTTACCGGCGCCGTTCGCGCCGATCAGCGCCACCACCTCGCCCTCGTCGACCCGCAGGCTGATCCCGTGCAGCGCCTGGATCCGCCCGTACAGCAGGGTCAGGTCGTTGATCTCAAGCAGCATCGGTCGGCACCCCCAGGTACGCGGCGATCACCTTCGGGTCCTCGCGGACCTCGGCCGGCAGGCCCTCGGCGATCTTCTTGCCGAACTCCAGCACGACGATCCGGTCGGTGACACCCATGACGAGCCGCATGTCGTGCTCGATGAGCAGCACCGTCGTGCCGTTGTCCCGGATCTTACGGATCAGCCCGAGCAGTTCCTCCTTCTCCGCCGGGGTGAAGCCGGCGGCCGGCTCGTCCAGGCAGAGCAGGGTCGGGTCGGTGGCGAGCGCCCGGGCGATCTCCAGCCGGCGCTGCTCGCCGTACGAGAGATTGCGGGCCAGGTCCCCGGCGCGGCGCTCGATGCCGACGAAGCGCAACAGCTCGTACGCCTTGTCCCGGCCCTGCCGCTCCTCCCGCCAGTGCCGCGGCAGCCGCAGCATCGCGGAGATCACGCTGGTCTTGTGGTGGACGTCCGCGCCCACCATCACGTTCTCCAGCGCGGTCATCTCCGGGAAGAGCCGGATGTTCTGGAACGTCCGGGCGATGCCGGCCTTGGTGATCCACGACCGGCGGCGGCCGTTGATCCGCTGGCCGGCGAACCGGATCTCCCCGGTGGTGGGCCGGTAGACGCCGGTCATCGCGTTGAAGCAGGTCGTCTTGCCGGCGCCGTTCGGACCGATCAGGCCGAGGATCTCGCCCTTGTAGAGGGTGAAGGCGACGTCGTCGAGGGCCACCACACCGCCGAAGCGGAGGGTGACGTGGTCGACCTCCAGCAGCGGCTCCCGGCCGGCCGGGGCGGTGTCGCCCGGCGTCGGCTCGACCGGGGTGTCCGCGCCCTTCTCCGGCGGGGTGCCGACGGTGCTGCGACCGTCGTCGGCGATGTCCCGCTCGCTGGTCTCGTCCCGCTGGCTGTGCATCTGCGGCTCACTCATTGGGCACCGTCTCCTGGGGAACCGCTTCCTTGCGCCGGTCGGCGATCTCGGCCGCGCGCCGCCGGTTGGGCACCAGACCCTCCGGCCGGAAGATCATCATCACGATGACCACCAGACCGAAGACGAGGATCCGGTACTCGGCGGCGTCGAACTCCACACCGAGGAGGTCACCGATGCCACGCAACCACTCCGGCAGGTACCAGGTGATCGCCCCGCCGAGGATGGCGCCCTTGATGTTGCCGGCACCGCCGAGGATCACCGCGGCGAGCACCAGGATCGAGCTCTCCAGCACGAACTGGTCGGAGTTGATGAACGTCTGCTTCCCGGCGAACACCGCCCCGGTCAGGCCGGCGACGGCGGCGCCGATCGCGAACGCCCAGAGCTTGTACTTGAACGTGGGCACGCCCATGATCTCGGCGGCGTCCTCGTCCTCCCGGATCGCCACCCAGGCCCGGCCCACCCGGCTGTTGGCCAGGTTCCGGATCAGCAGCAGCACGACCAGGATGATCGTCAGGATCAGCCAGTAGTACGGCCGGGCGTCGACCACGCCGAACAGGGGCTTGCCGTCGCTGCCGGTGCCCGGCGGGTGCGGGATGGCGGGGATGCCCCGCTGCCCCTGCATGACTCCGTCCTGGCGGGCGGCGTAGAGCCGGATCATCTCGGCGAAGCCGAGCGTCACGATCGCCAGGTAGTCGCCGCGCAGCCGCAGCGTCGGGCCGCCCAGGATGACCCCGGAGACCATCGCCACCATGACCGCGATCGGCACCGCCGCCAGCCACGGCCAGTTCGTGCCGAACCGGCTCTCCGGCGAGGTCAGCAGCGCGACCGTGTACGCCCCGAGCGCGTAGAAGCCGAAGTAGCCCAGGTCGAGCAGGCCGGCGAAGCCGACCACGACGTTGAGGCCCACCGCCAGCAGCACGAACACCGCGGTGTCGAACAGCACGCCCGCGAAGTCGGAGCGGGTCGTGTAGAAGGCGAAGTACTCGCTGCCGATCGGGAAGCCCAGGTACTCGTAGAACCACTTGTTGGGCAGGATGTAGAGCAGCACGATCAGCGCCGCGATCGCGGCCATCCGCACCGGCTTCGGCATCGCCGCCCAGCGGCTCTTGAGGACCGAGGTCCGCTTCTTGTCCACGGTGGCGGTCATGCGCGCGCCCTCCCGAGAGATTCGCCGAGCAGACCGGTCGGCCGGAACATCAGCAGCACGATCAGCAGCACGAAGCCGGTGAAGTCCTTCCAGTCGCCGCCGAACACGCCGGCCGCGTAGTTCTCCACCACACCGAGCAGCAGGCCGCCGAGCAGCGCGCCGCGCAGGTTGCCGATGCCACCGAGGACCGCGGCCGCGAAGCACTTGAGCCCGATCAGGAACCCGACGTTGAACTTGGTGAAGCCGAACCGGACGTCCCACAGCAGCGCGCCGACTCCGGCCATCAGGCCACCGAGCACGAACACCAGCAGGATCACGCGGTTCTTGTTGACGCCCATCAGCGCGGCGGTGTCCGCGTCCTGGGCCACCGCCCGGATGCCCCGGCCGAGCCGGCTGCGGTTCACGAACTGGTCCAGCGCCACCATCATGATCAGCGTGACGGCGAGGATGAGCAGCTGGAGGTTGGTGATCGCGGCGCCGAAGAGGGTGAAGACCGTCTTGGACGGGATCAGCTCCGGCATGCCGAACGGCGCGCGGCTGGTGCCGATGCCGAAGGACTCGGACAGCACGAAGGACGCGCCGATGGCAGTGATGAGGAAGGCCAGCGGCGGCGCGTTACGGCGGCGCAGCGGCCGGTAGGCCACCAGCTCGACGGTGACCGCGGTCAGCGCCGAGGCGGCCATCGCGACCACCAGGCCGGCGACCACCGCCAGGATCAGCGGGCCGAGGGCCGGGGCTGCCGAGTTCTGGTCGTAGCCGAGGGCCTGCCAGGTCCACATGGCGGTGAAGGTACCGACCATGAAGACCTCGGAGTGGGCGAAGTTGATCAGGCGCAGGACGCCGTACACGAGGGTGTAGCCGAGGGCGATGAGGGCGTAGATCGCGCCCTGCTCCAACCCCGTGATCGTAAGGGTGGGGAAGTTCCCGAAGAGCTCATCGAAGTTCAAAGGGGGGCTCCAATGGTGCGGCCAAGCGGTGCGGCCGGGAGATGACTCCCGGCCGCACGCTCAGCGTCCCTGGCGGGACCGGATCGATCCGGTCAGGCCTTCGGGATCTCGATGTCGGGGACGACCTTGCCCGCGTTCACCTTGAACGCCCAGACGATCACCTGCGCCGGGTCGAGCTCGCCGTTCGACTCGAACTTGTAGGTCACGCCGGTGGCGGCACCGGTGCCGTTGTAGGAGTTCACGAAGCTCAGCAGGTCGGCCCGGGAGGACTTACCGGCCTTGATGCCCTCGAGGAAGATCTTCGAGATGTCGTACGACACGTCGGCGTAGGTGCCCGGCTCGGCGTTGTCGAAGGCCGCCTTGTAGTCGGTCACGAAGGTGCCCTTGGCCGCGGTGGCCGGGGCGCACGGGCAGGTCAGGATGGTGCCCTCGGCGACCTGCTCGCCCGCCACCTTGATGAAGTTGGCGTCGTTGACGCCGTCGCCGGCGACCATCGTGCCCTTCCAGCCCGCGCCCTTGAGCTGCTTGAGCAGCAGGCCGGCCTCGGTGTAGTAGCCACCGAAGAAGAGGACGTTCGCGCCGCTGCCCTGGATCTTGGTGACCACGGCGGAGAAGTTGGTCTGCTTGACCTGGATCTTGTCCTGGCCAGCCGGGGTGCCGATGACCTTCTTGACCTCGTCCACCAGGCCCGCGCCGTACGCCGACTGGTCGTCGACGACGTAGACCTTGTCGGCCTTGAGGACGTTCTTGATGTAGCGGCCGGCGGCCGGGCCCTGCGAGGTGTCGTTGCCGACGCCCCGGTGGAAGATCTTCCAGTTCTTGGTGCTCAGGCTCGGACGGGTCGCCGACGGGGTGATGATCGGCAGGCCGGCCTCGTCGAAGATCGGGTCGGCGACCTCGGACTCACCGGAGAACGCCGGGCCGATGATGCCGACGACCTTGCTGTCGCCGACGGCCTTCTGCGCCAGGGCCGGGGCCTTGGCCGGGTCGCCCTGGGAGTCATACTCCTCCAGCTTGACCTGGCAGTCCTTGTTGTCCTTGTTGTACTGGTCGATGGCCAGCTTGGTGCCGTTGCGCATGTGGATACCGAGACCCGCGGCGTCACCGGTCAGCGGGCCGAAGAAGCCGATCTTCAGGTCGCAGGCGGCCTTGCTGCCGCTCGCGTCACTACCACTGTCGGCCTTGCAGGCCGCGCCACTGAAAACGAGCGCGCCGATGGCCACGCCACCCAGCACCCGTGCGAGCTTCTGCCTCACGGCTCGTACCCTCCTCCGTCCGAAGGCCCGGACCACCCACGCAGAATTGGACCTTGCACAGGCTCACCGGACCGACCGCGATCCCGGTCTGGGGCGGGACGTTATCCCACCTGGGGGGCGTGAAGGTAGACCTGCGAACCGGGGTTGACCTAACCGTTACGTTGAGTGGCCGGATTCACAGATGTGGTGTAACACACGTGGCCCGGACAGCGGTAAATCGGACATCCGACACCAGCCGGAAACACGCTGGTGGGAGGGTCAGCCGGGCCGCCACGCGCCGCCCGCCAGCCACACCGAGGCCGTCGCGCCGTCGTCACTCAGCAGCACCACCGACTCCCCCACGGCCGCCACCGCCACCGACCGGTCCGCGCCCGCCGGCACCCCGGCCGGCAGCACCACCGGCGACCAGGCGGCGCCGTCGGCGGAGAACCAGCCGCCGCCCGTCGCGCCGCCCGCCACCACCGCGACGACGCCGTCCGCCCGGGCCGCCAGCCCCCACACCTGACCCGGCCGGTCCGTACCCGCGCCACCGAACGTGCCCACCGACCGCCACCGGTCGCCCTCGGCCGACCAGGCGCCGAGGCCGTCACCGCGCCGCCCCACCGCCACCGCCCGCTCCCCCGCCCGGACCACCCGCTGCAGGTCAGCCACCCCGCCGTCGGCCGGCAGCACCGCGCGCCGCCAGCTCCGCCCGTCCGCCGAGCTCCACACGGCCGGAGCAGATCCGGTACGCCCCGGCGGCAGCACCGAGCCCACCAGGAGCCACCCCGACCCGGTCGCCACGCCGTCGGACACCCAGGGCCGGCCCGCCGCGTCGGCGGCCAGCTGCGGCACCGCGCTGACCAGCGCGAAGTCCGACCCGTCCGGCGACACCCAGGCGGCCGCCCCGGTGGCCCGGTTACCCGAGATCAGCCAACCCCGGGGACCGCCCGCGATCCGCCCCACGTTCACCGCGTCCGGGCCACCGAACACCTCGAACTCCGCCGGCACCTCCACCAGCGAACCGTCCGCCACCTGCCGCCAGGTGCTGATCCGCGGATTGCCGTGCACCCCGCCGGTCTTGCCGCCCACCGCCGCCAGCCGGCCGTCCCGGCACCCCGCCGCGGTCAGCACGTTCTCCGGCCCGTACGTGCTGCGCGGCACCGCCCGCAGGGCGGTCCAGGTGCGGGCGTCCGGGCTGCTCCACGCCGCCGGCCGGGTGCCGCCGGCCCCGTCCACCAGCGCGCCCACCACGAACCAGCGGCCGGCACACGCCGTCACGTCCCGCAGCGCCACCCGACCGGCGACCCCGGGCGGCACGGGCAGGGTCACCGGCTGCCAGGCGGGCCGGATCGGGGCCGGCGGCGCAGGTCGGGCCGGGTCGGTCGGGCGGCAGGCGGCGAGCAGCAGCACGAGCAGGCCGAGCACCGCCACGCCACGCCGCATGCCGGCGATCGTATCGACCGACGCCGACCCGGGGAACCCCGCGCGGCCGGCCCCGACCGGCGGCCGGACACGCGTCGGCCCGGCCGCGCGACGTCATGCGCGACCGGGCCGGATCGCCCGCACTCAGGAGGCCGGCTGGGCCACCTCGCCGCCGGCGGTCTCCGCGAGGATCCGCTCGGCGACCTCCTTCATGGTCATCCGGTGGTCCATCGCGGTGCGCTGGATCCACTTGAACGCCTGCGGCTCGGTCATCCCGTACGTGGTCATCAGCGCGCCCTTGGCCCGCTCCACGGTCTTGCGGATCTCCAGCCGGTCGGTCAGGCCGGCGACCTCCGCCTCCAGCGCGGAGATCTCCGAGTAACGCGACAGCGCGATCTCCACCGCCGGCACCAGGTCGCTCTTCTGGAACGGCTTGACCAGGTACGCCATCGCGCCGGCCGCCCGCGCGCGCTCCACCAGGTCACGCTGGCTGAACGCGGTCAGGATGATCACCGGCGCGATCCGGGCGCCGGCGATCCGCTCGGCGGCGGCCAGCCCGTCCATGATCGGCATCTTGATGTCGAGGATGACGAGATCCGGCTTGAGCTCCTCGGCGAGCTTCACGGCGGTCTCGCCGTCACCGGCCTCGCCGACCACCGCGTAGCCCTCTTCGACCAGCATCTCGGCCAGGTCCAGCCGGATGAGCGCCTCGTCCTCCGCGATCAGTACGCGCTTGCGCTCAGCATCCGTCTCGGCCACGAGCCACTCCCACCAGTTCGAACCCGACACCCGCCCTGCCGGGTGTCGCCGCCCCTAGCCTAGTGGGTAACCTAATGAAGCCGAACTGCAGAAGCCCCTGTAGCCCAACCGGCAGAGGCAATGGTTTCAAAAGCCATCGAGTGTGGGTTCGAATCCCACCGGGGGCACCAAAGTGTCATACGGGTGTTCGAGGATTGCGGCGTGCATCCACCCGAGATTCGCGCCCGCGCACGAGGGCTGTACCTGGCAGGAGCAACGATCGCCGAAGCCGCTCGTGCGGTCGGCTTGTCCTACCCGACCGTCAGATACTGGTGCAAGGTCCGCCCCGAACCCAGACAACTGGCCACCGCGATGCGATGTTTCCGCTGCCGCTCCGGCGGCAGGCGGCCAGCCGACCCGGGGATGTACGCCTACCTGCTTGGCCTCTATCTCGGCGACGGCCACCTGGTCACAGCGGCGCGCGTACCGGTCCTGCGGATCTACTGCGCCGCTACTTGGCCGGATCTGATCGACGCTTGCGAACAGGCGATGAGGAAGGTCCTCGCCTCTTCGGTGCAGCGAGTGCGGAAGCAGGGCTGCGTCGGTGTGCAGAGCTACGGCAAGCACTGGCCCTGCCTCTTCCCCCAGCACGGGCCAGGCAGGAAGCACGAGCGCAGGATCGTGCTGGCCGACTGGCAGCGGGAGATCGTCGAGGCGCACCCGGGCGACTTCCTGCGGGGGCTTTACCACTCCGACGGCTCCCGCTTCGCCAACCAGGTCTCCGTGCGCGGCAAGCGCTACGTCTATCCCCGCTACATGTTCACCAACGAGTCCACGGACATCATGGGTCTCTGCCAGTGGGCGCTGGACCTGCTCGGCATCGCCTGGCGGATGAACCGACCCAACTCGCTCTCAGTGGCCCGCCGCGAGGCGGTCGCCGCCCTGGACCGGCACGTCGGGCCCAAGTCCTGACCGGACGATCGGCCACAGCCGCCCGGTGGCTGCGGTCGCCGTGCGCAGCCACCGGGGAGCCGCGGTCACGCCCCCGGCCGAGAGACGCGGTCACAGCCGGTAGACCAGTCGCACGCAACCGGTCCGGTGAACGGTCAGATCGCCGACAGCGCCTGCGCCAGGTCCGCCCGCAGGTCCTCGGGGTCCTCCAGGCCGACCGACACCCGCAGCAGCCCGCCGCCCGGCTTGGCGTCGCCCTCGACCGGCCGGTGCGTGAGCGAGGCGGGGTGCTGGATCAGGGTGTCGACGCCGCCGAGCGAGACGGCGTGGGTGATCAGCCGGCAGGCGTCGGCGACAGCGGCCGCTGCCGGCGCGCCGCCGCGTACCTCGAAGGCGAGCAGGCTGCCGGTGCCGCCGAGTTGGCGGCCGACGAGGCCGGCGGGGTCGTGCAGGGACGGGTGGTGGACGCGCGCGACGGCGGGGTGGCCGGCGAGCCAGGCGGCGAGCTTCTCGGCGCCGGCCTGCTGGGCGCGGACCCGCAGCGGCAGCGTCTGGAGGCCGCGGTGCAGCAGGTACGCGCCGAGGGGGTGCAGGACGGCGCCGGTGACGGCGCGGACCTGACGCAGCCGGGCGGCCCAGCCGGCGTCGCAGGCGACGGCGCCGGCGAGGACGTCGCCGTGGCCGCCGATGCTCTTGGTGGCGCTGTGCAGCACGAGGGCCGCGCCGTGTCGGGCGGGCTGCTGGAGGACGGGGGTGGCGACGGTGTTGTCGACGAGCAGCGGGGCGTCACCGGCGGCGGTGGCGAGGGCGGCGATGTCGACGAGGTCGAGGGTGGGGTTGGCGGGGGTCTCGACGATGACGAGGGCGGTGTCGGGGCGGACGGCCGCGGCGACCTGGTCGGGTCGGGCCCAGCTGACCTCGGTGCCGAGCAGGCCGGTGGCCAGGACGTGGTCGGTGCCGCCGTAGAGGGGGCGGACGGCGACCACGTGCCGCTTCCCGTCGCGGGTGGCGGCGAGGAGGGTGGCGGTGAGGGCGGCCATGCCGCTGGCGAAGGCGACGGCTTCGGCGGTGCCCTCGAGTTCGGCGAGGGCGGTCTCGAAGCGGGCGACGGTGGGGTTCCAGAGTCGCTGGTAGACGGCGCTGGCGCCGGTGGGCAGGGTGCCACCGGTGGCGAGGGTCTCGTAGGCGTCGCCGCCGGCGTCGACGGACGGCAGCGGGTTGGTGGTGGAGAGGTCGATGGGCGGTACGTGGACGCCGAGACCGGCGAGGTCGTCGCGCCCGGCGTGCACGGCTCTGGTGTCCACGGCGGTCATGGCCGGAAGCGTCGAACATGCGGGCGGTAAGGAGCAATAGATTCGAGGAAGATTCTGGGTCAGGGGTTTCCCACGTCGCAAAGTGCGGTGGATGATGCCGGGATGCCTCTCGCACCGAATGATGTACGGCCGCCGTTCGCGGCCCTGGACGACGTGGACCGGGCGATCCTGACCGAGTTGGCGGCGGACGGCCGGTTGCCGAACAACGCGCTCGCCGAGCGGGTGGGGGTGGCCCCGTCGACGTGCCTGACCCGGACCCGGGCGCTGCGCGAGTGCGGGGCGATCCGGGGCTTCCACGCGGAGGTGGACCCGGCGGCGGTGGGGTTGCCGTTGCAGGCGCTGGTGTCGGTGCGGTTGGCGGCGCACGAGCGGGCGGCGGTGGACGCGTTCCGGGCCCGCTCGGTGCGGCTGCCGGGGGTGGTGTCGGTGTTCCACGTGGCCGGCGCGGAGGACTACGTGCTGCACGTGCGGGCGGCGTCGGGGGACGCGTTGCGGGACTTCGTGCTGGATCACCTGGCGGTGGATCCGGCGGTGCAGCACACCCAGACGAGTTTGATCTTCGAGCAGGCGCGGGGTATGGGCTGAGCCACCTTCCGGAACAATTCGGGCGGGGCGCGCGTTGGCGAGACGTGTGATCGACGTACCCATGTCTGTTCTTGATCTTGCTCCGGTGGCGCGTGGCGCCACCGCCGGTGAGGCGCTGCGGCACACCACCGAGCTGGCCCGCCGCACCGAGGAGCTGGGCTACCGCCGGTTCTGGGTGGCGGAGCACCACAACATGCCGGCGATCGCCAGCTCGGCCCCGGCGGTGCTGCTGGCCCACCTGGCCGCGAACACCAGCACGATCCGGCTCGGCTCGGGCGGGGTGATGCTGCCCAACCACGCGCCGCTGGTCGTGGCCGAGCAGTTCGGCACCCTGGAGGCGCTGCATCCGGGCCGGATCGACCTCGGCATCGGCCGGGCGCCGGGCACCGACCAGGTGACCGCGCTGGCGCTGCGCCGGACGATGGAGGGGCTGTCGGCGGAGCACTTCCCCCGGGAGCTGGCCGACCTGATGAACTACTTCAGCGGCGCCGAGCCGGGGCCGATCACGGCCACCCCGGGCCGCGGGCAGTCGCCGGCGGTGTGGCTGCTCGGGTCGAGCGGGTTCAGCGCCCAGCTGGCCGGGCTGCTCGGGTTGCCGTTCTCGTTCGCGCACCACTTCAGCGCGCAGCACACCATCCCGGCGCTCCAGCTCTACCGGGACAGCTTCCGGCCGTCGCAGTGGCTCGATCGGCCGTACGCGATGGTCGCCGTCAACGCGATCTGCGCCGACACCGACGAGCGCGCGCAGTGGCTGGCCGGGCCGGCCGGGCTGTCGTTCCTGAAGCTGCGCTCGGGGCGGCCGGAACCGCTGGTCACGCCAAAGGAGGCGGCCGCCTACCCGTACTCCGAGCTGGAGCGGGAGTTCGTCGCCCAGCGTCGGGACGGGCAGGCGACCGGCTCGCCGGAGACGGTCGCCCGGCAGCTCGGCGCGTTGCTGGAGCGCACCGGCTCGGACGAGCTGATGCTGACCACGATGGTGTACGACGTGGCCGACCGGGTCCGCTCGTTCGAGCTGATCGCCGAGAAGGTGGCCGGTGGCCTGCGCCGGGACGCCTGAAACACGCTCTTCATAGCCACGTCACCCCACCGTCGCGCGGCACGCCTAGTTTTATCCCCGGTGGTGGTACGGCATTCCCGGTCGGGACGGGTCGGGAATGCCGCGGTGTGGAGCACCGGGCCGTCGGCACAGCCGACGGCCCGGTGCCTGTTTTCCCCACGTTTCCGGTCAGCGCAGGTAGATGTTCGGCGCGGGCGGCGTGGACATCCCGTCACCCACGAAGAAGCCGGTGTGCGGCGGCTGGTTGTAGGCGGTGTTCTGCCAGGCGATCGAGACCCGGTACTGCGGGTCGTGCATCAGCGTCGGCAGCCGCAGCCCGGTCGGGGTGGGCGTGCTGTAGATGCGCAGCGCGCTGCTGTCGCTGGTCCGCCAGACCACTTCCTCCCGCCAGTCGCCGAGGATGTCGCCGGAGAGCGCCGGGGTCGACTTCGTGCCGTTGTTGGACGCCACCCCGCTGCCGGTGAGCAGCCGGGTCTCGCCGCCGGTGCCGTACTTGTCGATCCGCGTGCCGTCGAGCAGCTCGCGGACCGGGTCGCCGTCCCACCAGGCGAGGAAATTCGTCGACGACGGCTTGCGGCCGACGTTCTGCCCCCGGGTGTTCTGCACGCCGTCGACGGCGGCCGACCACGACTCGGCACCCGGGCTGCCGGCCCAGATGTCGTCGGAGACGCCGCGGCCGTTGTCGCCGTTCGGCGCGGTCTGCCAGAGGACCTGTCCGGTGCGCGCGTCGGCCATCCAGGAGCTGGGCCTGCTGCCGTCCTCGTCGACCTTGAACACCTCCAGGCCGGCGCGGGACGGGTCGAGGTCACCGACGTGCAGCGCGTCGCCGTGGCCGTTGCCGGTGTTCCAGAGGATCCGGCCGGTGTCGTCGATGGCGACCGCGCCGTAGACGATCTCCTGCCGGCCGTCGCCGTCGACGTCGGCCACGGAGAGGTTGTGGTTGCCCTGGCCGGCCGCGCCGCCGTTGCCGCTGGTGTTCGAGTCGAAGGTCCAGCGCTTCGTCAGGGTGCCGTTGCGGAAGTCCCAGGCGGCGATGACCGCCCGGGTGTAGTAGCCCCGCGCCATGATCAGTGACGGGCGCTGCCCGTCGAGGTAGGCGGTGGCGGCGAGGAACCGGTCGACCCGGTTGCCGTACGAGTCCCCCCAGGAGGAGACGGTGCCGCGCGGCGGGTCGTAGCTGACGGTGGAGAGGGCGGCACCGGTGCGGCCGTCGAACATGGTGAGGAACTCCGGGCCGGAGAGCACGTAGCCGCTGGAGTTGCGGTGGTCGGCCGACGCGGAGCCGATCACCTGGCCGGTGCCGGAGCGGGTGCCGTCGGCGGTCTTCATCGCCACCTCGGCGTCGCCGTCGCCGTCGTAGTCGTACACCTGGAACTGGGTGTAGTGGGCGCCGGCGCGGATGTTGCGGCCGAGGTCGATCCGCCACAGCCGGCTGCCGGTCAGGGTGTAGGCGTCGACGTAGACGGTGCCGGTGTAGCCGCTCTGCGAGTTGTCCTTGCTGTTGGACGGGTCCCACTTGAGCACGATCTCGTAGCGGCCGTCGCCGTCGAGGTCACCGACGCCGGCGTCGTTGGCGGAGTAGGTGTAGGCCTCCCCGCTCGGGGTGGTGCCGCCGGGCGGGGCCTGGATCGGCACGTCCAGGTAGCCGTTGGTGAACTGGAGCGCCGGGGCGGAGGCCGGCTGCTCGGCGCCGCCCACCACGGCCCGGACGGTGTACGCGGTCCCGGCCGCCGCGCCGGCGTCGAGATAGTCGGTGGCGCCGGTGATCGGCGTGGCGTTGATCTTGGTGGCACCCCGGTAGAGGTTGAACGCCACCCCGGCGGTCTCGGTGCCGAGCAGCCGCCAGGAGACCAGGTTGCCGGTGCCGGAGCGGACGCTGACCAGCCCGCGGTCGAGCTTCTCCAGCTGCTTCGCGCCCGGTGGCGGGGTGGTCGGCGGCGCAGTGGTGGGCGGCGGGGTGGTCGGCGGCGGGGTCGTGGGCGCGGCGCTCGTCGGCGGTGGGGTGGTCGGCGTGGTGGCGCCGCCGGTGCAGGTGACGCCGTTGAGCGCGAAGCTCGCCGGGGCCGGGTTGCTGGCGTCGTTCCAGGAGGCGTTGAAGCCGAAGTTCGCGGTGCCGCCGGTGGGAATGGCGGCGTTGTAGCCGGCGTCGCGGGCGGTGACCTGGGCGCCGGACTGGGTGACGGTGGCGTTCCACGCCTGACCGACCTGCTGGCCGGCGGCGAAGGACCAGGCGAGCACCCAGCCGGTGACCGGATCGCCGAGGTTGGTGACGGTGACGTCGGCGCCGAAGCCGCCGCCCCACTGGTTGGTCACCCGGTAGTCGACCCGACAACCGGTGGCGGCGGCCGAGGCGGCCACCGTGGTGAGGGCGCCGGCGACCAGGGTGGTCACGGCGGCGACGGCGAGCAGCGCCGTACGGCGCGCGGGGGTGAGCTGCACGGAGGATGCCTTTCACGGAGGTCGGGCACGCGACCGCGCCGGCCTGCCCGGACCGGCGAAGGGGTACGGCGCGCCGACGACTGATCGATGCCCGTGATTCGGCTCCTGCGCCCGGACAGCGTAGGACACCGCTTTCCGGCCGCACAATGGCTGCCCCCTGCGCGACCGACGGCGGGCCGGCCCCTCCCCCGGCCCGCCCTCGCCCTCGCCCTCGCGGTCCACCTCACGATCGCGCTCGATCCAGGACGTTGTGGCCTCCGCGGCGGCCCCACACCACTCGATCCACGGCTGAGCACGATCTCGGGAGCGGGAGGGGGAGCGGGAGCGGGAGCGGGAGCCGAGGTGGGGCAACCTGCCGGCGAGCGCCCACAAGATCCGGGCAACGTCCGGGGAAGTGTGCCCTCCGGTGCCGGCCGGAGGCCCAGGGCCGGCAGTGGCGGTCCCGAACGGGTTCAGCCCTCGACGGCGGCCAGTCCGTGCGCCCGCTCCCCCGCGCCCCGCGCCGACGGCGCCGGAGCCGCGGCAGCCGGTGACGCGGACACCGCGACGGGCGACGACGGCCCGGCGGCCGGCGACGCGGGCACCGCGACGGGCGACGACGGCCCGGCGGCGAGGGCGGCCTCGGCGACGGCGCGGGCGTGGCGGGCCCGGCGCAGCGCCCGGCCGGCCAGCACCAGGGCGGTCAGCCAGCCGACGCCGAGCACCCCGTAGACCAGGGTGGGCGCCGGGCCGGTCAGCTCACCGGCGCGCAGCAGGATCCGGGCGTTGGTCAGCACGATCACCCCACCGATCACGGCGCCGAGCAGCTGGGCCGGGACGATGCGGACCAGCCAGGCGGCGACCGGGGCGGCGACCAGGCCGCCGGCGAGCAGCGCCAGCACGGTGGAGAGCAGGAAGCCCTCGGTGCCCAGGCCGATCAGGAAGCCGATGCTGGCGGCGCCGGCCACCACGAACTCGGCGGTGTCGACCGAGCCGATGACCCGGCGCGGCTCCAGCCGGCCGGAGACCAGCAGCGCCGGGGTGGCGACCGGCCCCCAGCCCCCGCCGCCGGTGGCGTCGATGAAGCCGGCGACCAGCCCGAGCGGGGCCAGGAACCGGGTCCGCAGGCCGCCGGCCGCCCGGTTGGCCCGCAGCGGTCGGGAGAAGCGGACCAGCAGGTACGCGCCGAGGCTGAACAGGATGGCGGCCATCCACGGCGCGGCGGCCTCGGTGGAGATGGCGCTGAGGAAGGTCGCACCGGCGAACGCGCCCACCGCGCCGGGTACGGCGATGCGGGCGACCACCCGCCAGTCGACGTTGCCGAAGCGCCAGTGCGACAGCCCGGCCGCGAGCGTGGTGCCGATCTCGGCCAGGTGCACCGAGGCGGAGGCGGCGGCCGGCGCGACCCCGGCGAAGAGCAGCAGGGTCGAGGAGGTGAGGCCGTACGCCATGCCCAGTGCGCCGTCGACCAACTGCGCGGCGAGCCCGACCAGGGCGAGGATCAGCAGCTTGCGCACGAGCGCCCCCTGACTTTTCGGCATCTCCTATCGACTTGGTCGACAATGCGGCACGGGACGCCCCCGGTCAATCGGCCATCCGCCTGATGGGACGGCCGGCGCTCGGGCGGTCAGCTCCAGGCGGCCGGATCGGCGGCCAGCTCGTTGACCCGGGCGGGCAGCGTGCCGCCGGCCACGTCGGCCAGGGTGACCAGTTCGAGGATCTCCCGTTCGCTGGCCCGCAGCGCGATCCAGACGTCCTGCAGCGCCCGGGCCGCGCCCTGGTAGCCGAGCTGCTCGGGGCGCTGGCCACGGATGTGCGCGAGCGGCCCGTCGATCACCCGGATCACCTCGGCCAGGGAGATCTCCGCCGCCGGCCGGGCCAGCCAGTAGCCGCCCTCCGGGCCCCGCTGGGCGTGCACGATGCCGCCCCGGCGCAGCTGGAGCAGGATGCTCTCCAGGAACTTCGGCGGGATGTCCTGACTGCGGGCGATCTGCTCGGCGGTCACCGGGCGGGTCCGCCCGGCCGACCCGCCCTCGGCCACCGAGGCCAACTCGGCGGACGCGCGGAGGGCGTAGTCGACCCGGGCGGAGAGACGCATGCCGGCAAGGTTAGTCGGCGGCTCCGCCGCCAGGTGCGTCGCCCCTCAGCCGATCGGCCGGTCAGGCGCCGACGCGGCGCAGCAGCCCCTCCTGCACGGCGCTGGCGATGTGCCGGCCGTCGGTGGTGAACATCCGGCCGGTCGCCAGCCCGCGCGCACCGGAGGCGGACGGGCTCCAGCAGTCGTAGAGGAACCACTCGTCGGCCCGGAACGTGCGGTGGAACCAGAGCGCGTGGTCGAGGCTCGCGCCCACCACGCCGCCGGGACCCCACACCTCGCCGTGCACCGAGAGCACCGAGTCGAGCAGGGTCAGGTCGGAGGCGTACGTCAGGGCGCAGGCGTGCAGCAGTGGGTCGTCCGGCAGCTTGCCGTCGAGGCGCATCCAGACCCGCTGGTGCGGCTCGGCGGGACGGTCACCGGGGCGTACCCAGCCGGGCTCGCCCACGTAGCGGACATCGATCGGCCGGGGGATCTGCCCCCAGATGCCGAGCCGCTCCGGATAGCGGGACAGCCGGTCGGTCATGGTCGGGACCTCGTCCGGACCGGGCACGTCCAGCGGGCTCGGCGCGTGGTGGTCGAGCCCCTCCTCCTGCCGCTGGAAGGACGCCGACATGAAGAAGATCGGCTTGTCGTGCTGGAGCGCCACCGAGCGACGCACCGAGAAGGAGCGGCCGTCGCGAACGTTCTCCACCTGGTACTCGATCGGCTCGGCCGGGTCGCCGGGCCGGACGAAGTAGCCGTGCAGGGAGTGCACGAAGCGCTCCGCGTCGACGGTGCGCCCGGCGGCGACCAGGGCCTGGCCGGCGACCTGGCCGCCGTACACCCGCTGCGGACCGACCGGCGGGCTCATCCCCCGGAAGGTCATCTCGCCGGTGTGGTCGAGGTCCAGCACCTCCAGGAGCTGGTCGACCGCGGCCTGGCCGGTCGCCGCCGGACGCTCGGTCACTGCATCGTCTCCGTTCGCGACTGCGGGGCTCGCAGAACCGGCTCGCTCCTCGCGCTCACTGAAGAGCCCGGGCCGACGCCGCGTCGACCAGCGAGCCGAGCTGGTGCACCCGCAGCGTGTTGGTGGAGCCGGGGGTGCCGGGCGGGCTGCCCGCCACGATCACCACGTAGTCGCCCGGGTTGGCCCGGTTGAGGCCGAGCAGCGCCTGGTCGACCTGGCGGAACATGTCGTCGGTGTGCTCGACGAACGGCATCAGGAAGGTCTCGACGCCCCAGCAGAGGGCGAGCTGGTTGCGCACCTCGGGCACCGGGGTGAAGGCCAGCAGCGGCAGGTCGCAGTGCAGCCGGGCGAGGCGCTTGACGGTGTCGCCCGTCTGCGAGAACGCGACCATGGCCTTCGCGCCGATGGCCCGGGCGATCGAGGAGGCGGCGACGGTGAGCGCGCCACCGTGCGTACGCGGGTCGTGCTGCAGCCGCGGCACGCCGATCGAGCCGGCCTCGGTGGTGGTGATGATCTTCGCCATGGTGCTCACGGTGAGCACCGGGTACTTGCCGACGCTGGTCTCGCCGGAGAGCATCACCGCGTCCGCGCCGTCGAGCACCGCGTTGGCCACGTCGGAGGCCTCGGCGCGGGTCGGCCGCGAGTTCTCGATCATGGAGTCGAGCATCTGGGTGGCCACGATGACCGGCTTGGCGTTCTCCCGGCACAGCTGCACGGCGCGCTTCTGCACCAGCGGCACCTGGTCCAGCGGCAGCTCGACGCCGAGGTCGCCGCGGGCCACCATGACGCCGTCGAAGGCGAGCACGATCGCCTCCAGGTGGTCGACCGCCTCCGGCTTCTCGACCTTGGCCAGCACCGGGCGGCGGACGCCCTCCTCGTCCATGATCCCGTGCACGAGCTTGATGTCGTCGGCCGAGCGGACGAAGGAGAGCGCGATCAGGTCGACGCCCAGGCCGAGGGCGAAGCGCAGGTCCTCGGCGTCCTTCTCCGACATCGCCGGGACGCTGACCGCGACGTTGGGCAGCGAGACGCCCTTGTTGTTGGAGACCGGGCCGCCCTCGGTGACCAGGCACCGGATGTCGTTGCCGGTGACGTCGCTGACCTCGACCGCCACCCGACCGTCGTCGATCAGCAGCCGGTCGCCCGGCTTCACCTCGTGCGGCAGCTTGCGGTAGGTGCAGGACACCCGGTCCTTGGTGCCGAGGATGTCGTCGCCGGTGATGACGACCGAGTCGCCGGTGCGCCACTCGTGCGGGCCGTCGGCGAACTTGCCGAGCCGGATCTTCGGACCCTGGAGGTCGGCGAGGATCGCGACCGGGTGCCCGGCGGCGTCGGCGGCCTCGCGGACCAGCCGGTACACCGCCTCGTGGTCGGCGTGACTGCCGTGGCTGAAGTTGAGCCTCGCCACGTTCATGCCCGCCTCCACGAGACCCCGGATGCGCTCGGGGGACGAGGTTGCGGGGCCGAGGGTACAGACGATCTTCGCGCGGCGTGTCACGCCCATCAGGCTAGTCTCTCCTCCGGGTCGACCTGCCGGCCGACCCCTTTCGGACTGCGGAACATTGTCCGACGACGCGCTACAGGCGCGCAGCGGGCGGTGGAAACCGCACCGGACCGTCGTGTGCGGCGGGCATCGGCGACCGCGCGGCGGAAATCGTACCGTCCGCCGTCAGCCCCCGACGGGCCGCTCCCGGCGATCGGCCGGCGCCGGCTCCGCGCCGTCCCGGTCGGGTGCGACGCGGGGTGACGGCGGCGTGACGTCGGGCAACGTCGGCACCGCGCTGAGCCGCCCGTGCGGGTCGTAGCGGCGCTTGGCGCGCACCAGCCGGTCCCAGTTCGGCCCGTACGCGAGGCGCACCCGGTCGGTCTCGGCGGGGTCCAGCAGGTTCGGGTACCCGCCGGGCAGCGCGTGCGGGGCGAGGGCGCGCGAGACGTGCTCCGCCCAGGCCCGGTGCGGGGTCGGGTCGTCCCCCGGTGCCCAGGCCGCGATGACCTCGGCGAGCAGGTGGTCGTCGCGCCGGCCGAAGGCGGTGTCGCCGACCGGCACCCGGGACGCCGCGCCGTGGAAGTGGTGCAGCGCGATGGCGGAGTACGGCGAGGTGACCGTCCGGGCCGCCGCGACCAGGGCGGCCACCACCGCCTCGCCGGGCCCCTCCAGCCAGCGGGTCCGCAGGAAGTAGTGGTTGCCGTCGGCCATCCCGCCGTCGAAGAGCCGCAGCGCGTCCTCGTAGGGCAGCGGGGCGACCTGGTCCACCAGCGGCGTGCCGAGGGCGCGCAACCGGTCCACCGCCGGCCGCCCGGCGTCCGGGTCGTCGCCGGTGTGGAACGGGGCGAGGAAGACCACCGGCTCCCCCGCCGGCCCGCCCAGGAAGCCGGCCATCACGGTCAGTTCGTCGGGCGCGTCGCGCAGCACGGCGCCGTAGCCGCGCAGCACCGGCACCGCCTGCTCCAGCGGGAACATCAGCATCCCGGCCAGCGCGGCCGACAGCCGGTGGGTGCGGTAGCGCAGCGCGGTGACCACACCGAAGTTGCCGCCGCCGCCGCGCAACGCCCAGTACAGCTCCGGCTCGTGCGCCGCGTCGGCGGTGACCTGTCGCCCGTCGGCCAGTACCACCTCCGCGCCGAGCAGGTTGTCCAGCGCCAGCCCGACCCGGCCGCAGAGCGGGCCGTACCCGCCGGCCAGGGTCAGCCCGGCCAGCCCGACCGCCCGCACCACGCCGGTGGCCACCACCTGGTCGTACGGGCGCAGGGCGGCGAGGACGTCGGCGGCGGTGACGCCGCCGCCCACGGTGACCGTCCGCGCGTCCGGGTCGACGTCGACCCGGCGCAGGGCGGTGAGGTCGACGACCAGGCCGCCGGCACGCAGCGCCCGCCCGGCCCAGTCGTGGCCGCCGGCGCGGACCGAGAACGGCACCCCGCACCGCGCCGCGACCCGGACCGCGAGCGCGACCTCGTCGGCGTCCGCGACGTGGGCCACCAAGGCCGGCGTCGCGGCGGGCGCGCCGTTCCAGAGCCGGACCGCGGCGGCGAAGCCGGCGTCGGACGGGGTGAGCAGTCGGTCGCCGAGGGCGGCGCGGAGCAGTTCGGTGGCGCGCGGCAGGTCGGGGACGGAGGTCATCGCGACTCCTCGGTCGGCCCCGGCCGGGACGCCCGGCGCGCCCGTTCACGACGGGGTCCTCGCTCGGAGCGGACCGTAGCACCGACGCCGGTGACGACACCGTCACCCGCCTGACAGTTCGCTCAGCTCTGCGTCTTGACCAGCGGAAACTCCAGCGAGCCGGCCGGGCAGAGGAAGGTCAGCACCTCGACCCGGTAGAGCCCGGCCTGCACCGCCGGGTCCGCCTCCATCACGCTGCGCACGTCGTCCACCGAGCCGGTCCGGGCCAGCCCGAAGCCGATCGGCGGGTCCGGCTCGCGGGCCGGGCCGTCCACCGAGCCGTCGACCAGGACGATGCCGCGCCGTTGCAGCGCCTGCATGTGCTGGATGTGTTCGGCCTGCAACCGCTGCACCGTCTCCTTCGGCAGGGCCCGGCCGGACGGCCCCGGGTAGAGCACGATGCACTCGTACGTGTCGAGCGCGAAGTCGACCTTCGGCGTCCCGCCCATGGCGCCCCTTCCGACGTACGTGCCGCCTTGCGCCCAGCGTCGCACGGGAGGGACCACCGCCGTGGCCGCTCGGCGCAACTGGGCCGACGGCGGCGGGTTCCCGACCGGACGCGTCGTTCGTCCCGCCCAGCCGCCGACCACGAAGATCCACAAAGGCGTGCGCGGCCGGGCGCTGGTACTTTTTCCCCGTAGTGCGCCCGACACCGAGCGGAGGTCCCGGGTGAGCCAGACCCCGCCGGCCGGCTCCCGGTGGCAGGACGACCTCGCCGCCGGCGGGGAGATGGGCGCGGCGATCGCCGGCCACGACTGGTCGGCCACCCCGCTCGGCCCGGTCGACGGCTGGCCGCAGAGCCTGCGCACCGCGGTCAGCATCTGCCTGCACTCCCGCTTCCCGATCCTGCTCTGGTGGGGCGGCGAGCTGGTGATGCTCTACAACGACGCGTACCTGCCGGTGCTGGGGGCGGCCAAGCGCGACGCGCTGGGCCGGCCGGGCGCGCAGGTGTGGCCGGAGGTCTGGGACGCCATCGGGCCGATGCTGACCGGTGTGCTGGCCGGACGCGGTGCCACCTGGAGCGAGGACCAACTGCTCCTGCTGGACCGTAACGGGTTCGTCGAGGAGTGCTACTTCACCTTCTCGTACAGCCCGATCATCGACGAGTCGGGCGCCCCCGGCGGGGTGTTCACCGCGGTCACCGAGACGACCGACCGGGTGGTCAGCGACCGCCGGCTGCGGTTGCTCGGCACCCTGGCCGGCGCGCTGGTCGACGTGACCGATCCGGAGGAGGTGGGGCGGCGCACCGTCGCGACCCTGGCCGGCAGCCCCGCCGTACCGTTCGCGCGGCTCCATCTGGCCGGCCCGGACGGCGTGCTGCGCCCCGCCACGGGCGACGAGGCGGACCCGGCGGAGTCCTGGCCGCTGGCCGAGGTGCTCGCCGACGGCAAGACCCGGGTGCTGTCGCTCGACCCGTCCGCCGACCCGGACCGGCCGGGCGTGCCGAAGGCCGCCGTGGTGCCGGTGCGGGAGGCGGGCGGCGCCGCGCCGAGCGGGGTGCTGGTCGCCGGGCTGAACCCGCGCCGGGTGGTGGACGCCGACTATCTGTCCTTCGTCGAGCTGCTGGCCGGGCACGTCGGCACCGCGCTGGCCGGGGCCCGGGCGTACCAGGCGGAGCACCGGCGGGCCGAGGCGCTGGCCGAGCTGGACGCGCTGCGCCGGCTGGCGGCGGTGCGCCCGCAGGACGCGGTCACCGAGGGGCTGCGCGGCGCGGTGCGGGAGGCGACCGAGCGGGAACGCGCCTGGCGGGCCGAGGCCGCCGCCCGGGCCGACCAGCGGCGCACCGACGCGATCAGCCGGGCGCTGTTGGACAACGCCCCGGTGGGGTTCGGCCTGGTCGACACCGACCTGCGCTTCGTCCAGGTCAACCCGGCCCTGGCGATGCTGAACCGGGTGGCGGCGGCCGAGCACCTGGGTCGCCGGCCGACGGAGGTGCTGCCCGCGTACGGGGACCGGATCGAGGAGCTGATGGGCCGGGTGCTGGCGGACGGCCCGGTCGTGGGGGTCGAGTTCACCGTCGACCCGGTCGCCCCGGGCGAGGTGCCCCGGCAGGTGGTGGCCAGCTACTTCCCGATCCGGGTGCACGACACCGACGAGCTGGTCGGGGTCGGCTTCAGCGTCGTGGACGTCACCGAACGCACCCGGCTGCTGGAGGCGCTGGGCGCCGAGCGGGCCCGCCACGAACGGCTCGCCGCCACCGACGTGCTGGCCGTGTTCGGTGGCGTGGACGAGCGGATCACCGAGGCCAACGAGGCCTTCCTGGCGATGCTCGGCTACACCGCCGAGGACATCGCCCAGGGGCGGCTGGCCTGGCCGGCGCTCACCCCGCCGGGCTGGGAGGAGGAGGATGCCCGCTCGCTGGCCAGCCTGGAGGCGACCGGCCGCTCGCCCGCGTACGCCAAGGAGTACCGGCACGCCGACGGGCGGCGGGTGCCGGTGCAGATCGGCGTGGTGGCCCTGCAGCGGCGACCGCTGCGCTGGCTGGCGTACGCGCTGGACCTGAGCGCGGAGCGGGCCACCCAGGCCGAACTGCGGCTGTTCCAGGCCCTGGTGGAACGCTCCGGCGACTTCATCGCGGTGGCCGACCCGGACGGGCGGACCGTCTACGTCAACCCGGCCGGCCGGGCACTGGTCGGGCTCGGCGACGCCGACCGGGTGGACGGGCTGGGGCTGGTCGACTTCGCCGCCCCGGACGTGCGCGACCTGTGGCGCACCGAGCTGATCCCGGCCGCGCTGCGCCACGGGCACCACCGGGCGGAGAGCCGGCTGGTCCGGCTGGACACCGGCGAGCAGGTCGACGTCGACCACCAGACGTTCACCGTCTCCACCGGCGACGGGCAGGAGGGCACCGCCTTCGTGGCCACGGTGGCGCGCGACGTCAGCGACCGACAGCGGGCCCTGCGGCAGGCGGAGGCGCTGGCCCGGCTGGCCGGTTCGCTCAGCTCGGCCCGGGGCCGCGACGCCATCCTGGAGGTGGTCACCGGGGTCGCCCCGGCGGTGGTGGACGCCACCACGCTGCGGGTGGCCATCGCCGGCCCGGGCGCCACCGAACTCGACGTGGCCGGCGGGGACGCCCCGCCGGAGCGGCTGCCGATCAACGCCGACGAGCCGCTGGCCCGGGCCGTACGGGAGAACACGGTGCTCGCGCCGAGCGTCGAGGGTGATCCGACGACGGTGGTCTGCCTGCCGCTGCGCTACGGCGACGGCGGCGCGCTCGGCGCGCTGGAGGTGTGCTGGAGCCGGCCGGTGGCCGACGACGAGGCGCTGCGCAACCTGCTGGACGCGGTGGCCGGGCTGTGCAGCCAGGCGTTGCAGCGGGCCGAGCTGACCGGTTCGGCGCAGGCGATGGCGCAGTTCGCGGCCCGGTTGAGCGTGGCCCGCTCCACCGCCGAGGCGATCGACGTGATCCTCGACGCGGCGCCCACCGCGCTGGGCGCGGTGCTGCCGGGCCTGGCCCTGCGCGACGAGGGGCGGCTGGTGCGGCTCTGGTTCCGTGACGTGCCGGAGAGCCTGGCCGGCACCTTCCGCGACCTGACGATCGACGATCCGCGGCCGATCGTGCGGGCGCTGCGGGGCGGTGAGCGGATCGTCCTGCGCGACCGCGCGGAGTTCGCCGCCCGGTTCCCGGGCCTGCCCGATCCGGTCGGCGCGCACGGCCTGGTCACCACCGTCGCGCTGCCGCTGTTCGACGCGCAGCGCCAGCCGATCGCGGCGCTGGGCTTCGGCTGGGCCCGTGAGCGGCCGCTGCGCGAGGGCGACCTGGCGCTGCTCGACACCATCGCCGACCTGTGCGAGCAGACCCTGGAGCGGGTCCGGCTCGCCGCCGCCGAGCACAACCTGGTGACCCGGCTGGCCGGCCGGCTGCGCAGCTCCGCGCTGACCACCCCGGACGGGCTGGAGATCGCCACCCGCTACCAGCCGGCGATGAGCGGACTGCACCTCGGCGGCGACTGGTACGACCTGGTCCGCACCGACGGCGACCGGCTGGCCGTGGTGCTCGGCGACGTGGTCGGCCACCAGGTGGAGGCGGCCGCCGACATGGCGCAGCTGCGCACGATGGTCAACACCCTGATCCGGCTGGGTGTGCCGTTGGAGGACCTGTTCCGCCGGCTGACCGACCTGGTCGGCGTCGCTTTCCTCGGCACCTGCCTGATCGTGGTGGTCGACCCGACGGCCGGGGTGGCGCAGGTGCTGCGCGCCGGGCACCCGCACCCGGTGCTGGTGCCCGCCGGGGCGCCGCCGGTCTCCGTGCAGACGGTCAACGCGATGCCGCTGGGCATGGTGGACGCGCCGATGACCGTGACCAGCGTGCCGTTCGGCCCCGGTGACCTGCTGGTGGCGTACACCGACGGGCTGGTGGAGCGGCGCGGCCGGCTCTACGACGACGGGGTGGCGGCGCTGCACGGGGTGCTGACCGGGGTGCGGGACGAACCGGTGGAGGCGATCGCGGACACCCTGCTGCGGGAGCTGCCGGGCGGCGAGGACGACCGGGCGCTGGTGGTGCTCCGGCACATCGGCTGAGCGGCGACGTTCCGGCGGCCGTTTTCCGGGAACTGTCGGGGGTCGGGGGCGGGCACGCCGCCCGACCACGAACGCACAGGAGGACCGGCATGGCCAGCAGCACCCAGCCCGCGAAGGCGTCGGGCACCTACCGGATCGGCGGGGACCTCCAGGTCGACCGGCTCGGTTACGGGGCGATGCAGCTCACCGGGGCGGGGGTGTGGGGTGACCCGAAGGACCCGGCCGAGGCGGTCCGGGTGCTGCGCCGGGCGTACGAGCTGGGGGTGACCTTCATCGACACCGCCGACTCGTACGGCCCGTTCGTCAGCGAGCTGCTGATCAAGGAGGCGCTGCACCCGTACGCCGACGATCTGGTGATCGCCACCAAGGCGGGGCTGACCCGCTCGGGCCCGGGCGACTGGCGGCCGGTGGGCCGCCCCGAGTACCTGCGCCAGCAGTGCGAGCTGAGCCTGCGCCACCTGGGCCTGGACTGCATCCCGCTCTACCAGCTGCACCGCATCGACGAGAAGGTGCCGCTGGAGGACCAGCTCGGCGAGCTGGCCCTGCTCAAGCAGGAGGGGAAGGTCCGGCACATCGGGCTCTCCGAGGTGAGCGTCGAGCAGATCGAGGCGGCCCGGAAGATCACCCCGATCGTCTCGGTGCAGAACCTCTACAACCTGGCCGACCGCAGCGCGGAGGACGTGCTCGACCACTGCGAGCGCAACGACCTGGCCTTCATCCCGTGGTTCCCGATCGCCACCGGCAACCTGGCGAAGCCGGGCGGTCCGCTGGACGCCATCTCCACGGACCACGGCGCGACGCCCGCGCAGCTCGCCCTCTCCTGGCTGCTGCGCCGCTCGCCGGTCATGCTGCCGATCCCGGGTACATCCTCGGTGTCGCACCTGGAGGAGAACGTCGCCGCGGCCGAGGTCCAGCTCACCGACGACGAGTTCGAGGCGCTGGCCAAGGCGGCCTGAGCAGGCGCGCCGGCCGGCCGCCCGGAGCCCGGGTGGCCGGCCGGCGGTTCAGAGGGCGAAGCAGTTGGGCCAGATCGGGGCGTCGGCGAGGGCCTGCCGGACGATCGTGTACGTGGTGCCGTCCAGCACCAGGCCGAGGTGCCCGACGACCCGCAGCGGGCACCACCCCTGCACCAGCACGTTGGTGACGCCGTCGGCGAGCCGCGCGTTGTCGACCGGCCGGACCAGCTCGTCCTGCCAGCTGCGCACGGTGGTCCAGCGGACCGCGCCGGGGGTGTCGTCGCCGGCGTTGAGGTCGCCGAGGAAGGTGGACCCGATGGTCATCTGCTGGCAGGCGACGATGCCGACGCAGCTGCCCAGGCCGACCAGGTTGATGATGTTGGCGACGTAGGTGCCGTACTGCGGACTGCCCAGGCTGATGTAGTGGTCGACCTTGTCGGCGCCGCCGAGGAACTTCACGTACCAACGGCTGACCAGGCCGCCCTCGGAGTGGGTGACCAGGTCGACCTTGCTCGCGCCGGTGGCGGCCCGGACCTGGTCCACGTAGGACGCCAGGGCGCGGGCGGACTCGCGGATGTCGCCGAAGCCGAGGTTCGGCAGTTGATAGATCGACACCCGGTAGCCGTCGGCGCGCAGCCGGGCGGCGATCGGCTCGTACGCGATCGAGACGCCGATCAGGCCGCCGACCACGATGACCGGATCGGCCCCGGCGGCGGCGAGGGTGGCGGCGTCGGCGGTCGTGGTGGTGTCGGCGCTGATGGCGGCGGCGCGCTGCGGGGCGGCGTGGGCGGCGGTGGCCGGCACGAGCAGGGCGGCGAGGGCGGTGGTGGCGGCAAGGACCGTTCGGAGCAGCATGGCTGCACCTCCGAGGGGAGGCACCCGGGATCGCCGGGAGGGGACGGGTGGGGGGATCCGATCGATCGTGGGAACGATGATGCGTGTCCGATTTCACACACGTCAATGAAAAGTTACGCGCCGGTAACCAGTTGACGCGCCAGGGGCACAAACCGGCGAATCGCCGTGGAGCACCCGGCAACGAGCGCCGGCCGGCCCAGGCGGCGGTAGGTCGTTGCGGAGGACGACAGGTAGACCCCGACGACTCACCGCGCTCGGGCCGGGCCCGGGCGCGGTGGAGGCCGGCGCGCCGCTGCCGGCGCGTCCGGCCGGGTCAGCTGCCCAGCGCCTGCACCTTGGCGATGGTCTCCTGGACGTGTTGCCGCGCCGGCTCGCCACCCTGCGCCGCCTGGGCGAGCGCCTGCCGGTAGGCGTCGATCACGCCGATCAGCGGCCCGGCCGCCACGCCCTCCAGCGCCCCGGTGACCAGGGCGCGCGCCTCGGCGGCGTCCTGCGCCGCGGCTGCCGCCTTGGCCTTCGCCTCGTCCAGCTTCGCCGCGGCCGCCGCCAGCCTCGCGATGATCTGCGCCGCGCTCACGCGCCCTCCCCTGCTCGCCTGCCCCGCAGCCTACGCGAGCCGGCACCGTTCACCGCAGCAGCCGGAAGGCCACCAGGTAGAGGCAGAAGAAGCCGGAGGAGAGCAGGGCACAGAGGACGAAGCCGAGCGGGACGTACCGGCCCGGCGGGGTGCCGTCCGCGATCGCCGGCCGGCCCCAGCGGGCCAGCACGAGCTGACCGGCCACGAAGGACAGCAGCGGGACGCCCGCACAGGCCGCGGCGGCCACCAGGTCCAGCCCACCCACCGGGACCGGCGAACCGACCAGCAGGGCGAGCATCAGCACCGACCCGGCCAGCGCGCAGCCGGCGTACACGGCGACCGCGCGGGCCGGCGCCGACCAGGTCGGCAGCAGCACCGGCCGGTGGGCGAGCGCCTCGGCCTCCCGCCCGTACCGGTCGGCCTCGTCGGCCAGCCGCCCCGCCGCGGCCAGCTCCGCCGCCGGGTCACCCGGGACGGACGCCGCGCCGTCGGCGGCGGGGCCGGTCGAGCCGGCGGCCACCGGGCCGGAGCCGGCGACCGCCGGGGGTACGGGCGCCTCGGGCGGCGTGTCGATCCCGCCGGCGCGACCGAGCTGGTCGAGCCGCTGCCGTTGGGCGGCGAGCCGTTGGCCGAGCTGGTCGACGGCGCCCTGCAGGCTGCGCCGCCGGGCCGCCTCCGCGGCGACGGCCTGTTCCCCGCCGCGCTGCCGCGCGGACAGCTCCCGGGCCAGGGCCGCGTACTCCTCGAATCGGGTCACCGGTCGTCTCCGTCGCCCACGAAGGGCACCATCAGGGCGGTGCGCTGGTCGTGCCGGTCCACCAGCAGGGCCCGACCGTCGCGCGGGGTGTACGCGAGGTCGTGCACGCCGAGGTACAGGCCGAGGTCCGGCCCGGGCACGTTCAGCGCCACCAGGCACGCCAGGTCGTCGCGGTGCTGGCTGCCGCCGAGGTCCTCGCCGAGCCGGCGCAACCCCCGCCACCAGCCGAGCAGGTGCACCCCGTGCGCCGGCCCCTGGCGCAACACGGCCCGCAGGTCGTCGTGGCCGGAGCGGAACGTCTGCGGGTCGGCGGCGGCCAGCACCCCGGCGGCGGCGTCCACCCCGAACACCACCAGGTAGGTACGCGCCGGCAGCGGTGCTCCGGCCGCGCCGCCCGACGGCGGGGTGGACAGTTCGGCGAGCTGGTCGCGCAGCTCGGCGGCGTCGAGGCGGCGGACCGGGTGGCGGGCGGCGGCGAGGGTCATCGCGAGGTCGTCGGCGAGGTCGGTGGTGCCGGTGGCCAGCGGGGCGAGCAGGAACCGGGCGGTACCGGGGGCGTGCTGCCGGGCCAGCCCGAGCGCCGCCGACCGGAGCACCTCGGCCGCGACGGGGGCGGTGCCGACCACGCCCAGGTGCCGGCCCGGCGTCGCGTCGAGGCGGAACCCGGCGGGGCTGCCGGCCACGTCGACGGTCCGGCCGACCAGCGCCAGCGGCGGCCCGTCGCCGGGGCGAAGCGCCGCCCAGGTGGGGTCGTCGGCGAGCCGGGGCGTCTCGTACCCGCGGAAGACGGCCGGGGGCGGCGAACCCGGCGGCCGGGCCGCGAACAGCTCGTGCCGCAGGGCCGCCAGGTCGCCGGTGGCGGCGTGCGCGTCGGGGAAGCGGACCAGGGTGTCCGCGCCGGCCACCCCGCCGGCGGTGTTGACCACGGCGGTGCCGACGGTCAGCGCCCGGGCGGCGTCGTTGAGCGGGTCGAGCACCGCGCCGCCGCCGGGCAGCGCCACCCGCAGCGGGAACTGCCCGAAGATCGCCTCGGCCCGGCCGTAGAGGGCCTCCACGCCGGTGATGCTCTGGCTGGCCAGCACCAGGTGCAGCCCGTACGAGCGGCCCTTGCGGGCCAGCTCCTCCAGCAGGTCGACGGCCTGCCGGGCCAGCGCGTCGTTGCCGGCGAAGAGCACGTGGAACTCGTCGACCACGGTGACCACCCGGGGCGGCCGGGCGTTCGGTGGCAGGTCGGCGAGCTTGGTCACGCCGTGCCGCTTGAGCAGGTCGGCCCGGCGGCCCAGCTCGGCGCGCAGCTCGCGCAGCACCGCCACGCCGTACTCGCGGTCGGACTCGATGCCCACCGCCCGGGCGTGCGGCAGCCAGGACGGGTCCCGCTCGGTGGGGACGAACTCGGTGAAGCTGACCCCCTCCTTGAAGTCGAGCAGCAGCAGCTGCACCTCGCTCGGGGCGTACCGGGCGGCCAGGCCGTAGAGCACGTCCAGCAGGAAGACGGTCTTGCCCGCGCCGGTCCGCCCGCCGACCAGCCAGTGCGGGGTGGCGTCGTCGAAGGCGACGGTGACCGGCGCCCGGTCGGAGCGGCCGAGCACGGTCCGCAGGCCGGCCCCGCCCGACTCGGTCCAGCGCGCGGGCGGGAGCAGGTCGGAGAAGGTGACCGTGGCGGCCCGGCGGGCGGCCGCGGCGAGCCGCTGGGCCAGCGCGCTGATCGTGGCGTGCGAGGGGTCGCCGTCCAGCACGACCGGGGCCGCCAGGCCGCTGCCGTCACCGCTGTACGGCTGCCCGGGCGGGTCACCGACCAGGGCGTACCGCTCGCCGAGCCGGAGCTGGGTGGTGGCGCCCAGCGGCGGGGGCGACTCGCCGGGGCCGGCGGCCGGGTAGCCGGCGAGCAGCACGCAGACCGCGGCGGCCGGGCCGGCGTGGGTGAGCGCCGCCAACCGGGCCAGCTCCCGGGGCGGCGGCGCCGACGCGGCGACCAGCACCAGCAGCTCCTGGTCGTCGCGGGCGGCGTGCTGGGCGGCCCGGGCGTGCCGCTCCGCCTCGTCGAGCAGAGCGGCCACCTCGGCCGCGGTGGTGGCGGTGGGGGCGAGCGCACCGGCGTCGAGCAGCGGGCGCAGCGGCAGGAAGGCGGCGCCGAACGCGGCCGGGTCGATGCCGGCGACCCGGACCGCGCCGGCCGGGGCGGCGGCGAGCAGTTGGGTCACCATCGCGCGCAGCAGCTCGCCGACCCGGGGGTCGCGGGCGTCGGCGTCGACCGCCAGATGGGTGCCGCCGGCCAGCGGCACCAGCACCGGGAAGCCGCCGTCGAAGGTGCTCGCCTCGCCGAGGCGTACCGGGACCGGGGTGGTGGTGGGTCGGGCGGTGCCGGGCGCGGGGGCCAGCGTGGCACCGAGGCCGGCCAGCCGGGCGACCAGCTCGGGGCTGCCGGGGGCGACCGGCGCGGCGGCGGCCAGCGCCGCGCGCACCGCCTCCCACCGCCGCAGCGCCTGCCGGTGCAGGGCGACCGCCTGTCCGTACGCCGTCGCGAGCCTGCCCACCGTCCGCCCTCCGACGCCGCCGCCGTCCCGATCGAGGGAACCCTAACGGACGCGCGTCGCACCGGCACAGTGCGCGCCCGCCCCCGACGTTGGTCCACTGTTCACCCCGCGTCCGTCGTTCCCACCGGCCGCCGTTCCCCCGGCCCGACTTGCCTGCTGGCGAGACGAAAACCGTGAACAGGAAGGCGATGACGTGACCTCCTCCCCCCTCTCCCGGCGGGCCCTGCTGCGCACCGGCGCGGCCGGCGGCCTCGGCATCGTGGTGGCCGGCAACCTGGAGGCGATCGCGGGTCCGGCGGCGGCCCGGGCCGCCTGCCGCCCGGCGGTCGGCTACGGCGAGCTCGTCGAGGACCCCGCCGGCCTGCTGGCCCTGCCGCCCGGCTTCTCCTACACGATCGTGGCGCAGGCCGGCGTGACCACGCTGGAGTCCGGCCAGGCCACCCCGAGCGACGCCGACGGCACCGGCTGCTTCCGCGCCCCGCAGGGTTCGGTGCTGGTCAACAACCACGAGATCGGCGGCAGCGAGCCGTACGGGGTGCCGGCGCTGGCCGGGCTCACCTACGACCCGGGCGCCCGCGGCGGCACCACCACCATCGAGGTGGACGCGCACGGCCGGCGGCTGCGCGAGTACGTCAGCGTGGCCGGCACGCACAACAACTGCGCCGGCGGCATCACCCCGTGGGGCACCTGGCTGACCTGCGAGGAGACCGAGCAGAAGGCCGGCGGCAAGTACCTCAAGGACCACGGGTACGTCTTCGAGGTGGACCCGCACGACCGGGCCGCCAACCAGAACCCGGTGCCGCTGAAGTTCCTCGGCCGCTACGCGCACGAGGCCGTCGCGGTCGACCCGTACACCCACTCGATCTACCTGACCGAGGACGCCGGCAACCCGAACGGCCTGTACTTCCGCTGGACGCCGCCGGCCGGCTTCCGGGGCGGCAAGGGCGCGCTGCGGGCCCTCGCCCAGCGCCCGGACGGCGACACCGCCGGCCGGCTCCAGGCCATGAGCTGCTACCTGGGCAGCCAGCACATCACCGACCTGGCCACGGCGACCACCCCCGGCACCCGGTACAAGGTCGAGTGGGTGGACGTGCCGGACCGGGACGCCAAGACCGTCTCGGTACGCAAGCAGTTCACCGACGAGCAGGTCACCCGCAGCCGCAAGCTGGAGGGCGCCTGGTGGGCCGACGGCGGCGCGTACTTCGTGGCCAGCTTCGCCCGGCTCGCCGACGGCAGCGTCAACGAGCACGACGGCCAGGTCTGGTTCTACGACCCGCGCACCGAGACCGTCACCCTGAAGACCATCTTCGGGGTGAACACCGACCCGGCCGCCGACAACGGCAACTTCGACGGGCCGGACAACATCACCGTGTCGCCGTACGGCGGGGTGATCCTGGCCGAGGACGGCGAGGGCGTGTCGCACCTGGTCGGGGTGACCGCGCAGGGCAAGGCGTACCCGCTGGCCCGCAACGAGCTGAACGAGAGCGAGTTCACCGGCCCGACGTTCAGCGCCGACGGCAAGATCCTGTTCGCCAACATCCAGGACCCGGGGTACGTCTTCGCGATCACCGGCCCGTGGGGGCGGCCCAGCAACGCGGACCACTGAGGGTCCTGAGTAGAGTGTGCGGGCCGGCGGCTCCTGGGGAGTCGCCGGCCCTCGCTTGTCCCCCACCGACGTCCGACCTGACGCCTGACGGTCGTCTCCCGCGACGCGCTGCGCCCGTCGACTCGCCACGAGTGGAACGCCATTGCTGTCACCAGGGCCGTTTGACAGCCATGGTGTTCCACCGAAGGCCGCGCCGACTCGACTGGCGCCTCCCGGGTACGGGCGACGTCGGCCGGAGCCCGGCCGTGAGCGTCCTCAGCCGATGGCGGCGGTCAGGGCGGCCAGGTAGCCGTAGCGGTAGCCGTCGGCGTCCGGGTGGTACGCCTCGATCAGCCCGCTGACGTCGCGGATCCACGGGTCGGCGGCGCAGACGCCGTGCCCGGCGAAGAACGGCCGGGCGTCGACGAAGGTGGCGCCGGCCGCGGCGGCCCGGCCGGCGGTGACGGTGGCGAGCAGGTCGGCGGCCTGGTTGAGGATGGTCCGCTTGTAGCTGCTCATCGCGAGCAGCCCGCACCAGCCGGTCTCGAAGAGCCGGGGGTAGCCGAGCACCACCAGCCGGGCGGCGGGGGCCCGGTTCCGGATCGCCGCGTAGGTGGCGTCGAGCCGGCCGGGCAGGGTGGTGGTGGCGAACGCCTTGGCGTTGTTCACCGCGGTCTCGCAGGCGGAGGTGCTGCCGAGGCGGCAGGAGCTGACCACGTCGGCGAAGCCGGCGTCGTTGCCGCCGATGGTGATGGTGACCAGGGTGGTGCTGCTGCTCAGCGCGCCGACCTGGCCGTTGATGACGTCGGCGGTGACCGCGCCGCCGCAGGCCGGGAAGCGGAAGCTGGTGACCGAGTGGGCGGCGGCCCAGAGCGGGGCGTACGACTTCTGGCTGCGCAGGCAGGTGGAGAGGTCGTACGGGCCGGCGCCGACCCCGGAGGAGTACGAGTCGCCGAGGGCGACGTAGTTGACGGTGGCCGCCTGGGCGACGCCGGGGATGGCGACGGCGCCGAGGACGGCCGCCAGCAACGCGGCGAGCACGGTGCGGACGCGACGGGTCATGGCAGGACCTCCACGAGGCAGGTGGTGGTGGAGTCCGTGGACCGCGCGCGTGGCCAGGGATGGGATGGCTTGTTACCCGACGGTAATGCTATCGAAATATTCCCACGAATTGAATAGCCGACGGGCTTCCCACGGGGCTGACGTGTTCACAACCGTCGATTAGGTTGGGCGTGCGTACACCCCGATGGAGGGAGTCCACCTCGTGCGACGTGTTCTCACGGCGGCCATCGCCGCCCTGACCGTCACCACCGCCGGCACCGTCACCACCGGCGCCCCCGGCCAGGCCGCCCTAACGGGTTGGGGCCGGCCGGCGCCCGTCTCGGTCAGCCCCACCCCGGGCAGCCCCGGGATCGGCGACAGCTACT
Source organism: Micromonospora auratinigra (assembly GCF_900089595.1). Taxonomy (GTDB): domain Bacteria; phylum Actinomycetota; class Actinomycetes; order Mycobacteriales; family Micromonosporaceae; genus Micromonospora; species Micromonospora auratinigra. The sequence continues at coordinate 3,057,368 of NZ_LT594323.1, forward strand.
TCCCCGACTACGGCAACGGCGGCTACGACGTCGACCACTACGACGTCCGGCTGCGCTACGAGCCGGCCACCGACCGGCTCAGCGGCACCACCACCATCCTCGCCACCGCCACGCAGGACCTGTCCCGGTTCAACCTGGACTTCGCCCTCGACGTCGAGTCGGTGCGGGTCAACGGCTGGCCGGCCACCTTCGCCCGGGAGGGCGACCACGAGCTGGCGGTCACCGCACCCCGGCCGATCGTCAAGGGCCAGTCGCTCACCGTCGTGGTGAAGTACGCCGGGATCCCGTCCCGGACCAAGGTCTACGGCTACACGGGCTGGACCCGGACCGCCGACGGCGCGCTCGGGGTCAACGAGCCCGAGTCGGCCTGGTGGTGGTTCCCCAGCAACGACCACCCGCTCGACAAGGCCACCTTCGACATCTCCGTCTCGGTGCCCACCGGCGTCGAGGTGATCAGCAACGGGGTGCAGCCGCGCGCCCCGCTCGCCGAGGCCGGCAACCGCACCCGGTGGAGCTGGCGCAGCGTCAAGCCGGGCGCCACCTACCAGGCGTTCATCGCCATCGGCCAGTACGACATCGTCACCGACACCGCGCCGAACGGGCAGCCGGTGGTCAACGCGTACAGCACCACGCTGGGCGAGCGCGGGCCGGCCGCCCGGGCCAGCATCGAACGCACCGCCGAGGTGGTCGACTGGGAGAGCGGCGTGTTCGGGCCGTACCCGTTCGAGGCGCAGGGTGGCGTGGCCGGGCCGATCGACGGCATCGGCTTCGCCCTGGAGACGCAGACCCGCCCGGTGTACGGGCCGGGCTTCTGGCGGCGCGGGTCCAACCCGTACGTGATCGTGCACGAGAACGCGCACCAGTGGTTCGGGGACTCGGTCTCGGTGGCGGACTGGAGCCAGATCTGGCTCAACGAGGGCTTCGCGTCGTACGCCGAGTGGCTCTGGTCGGAGGAGCAGGGCGAGGGCACCGCCCAGGAGCTGTTCGACTTCACCTACGCCGGCTACCCGGCCGACTCGGACTTCTGGCAGGTCCTCCCGGGTGATCCGGGCGCGAGCCGGGTCTTCGACGACGCGGTCTACGACCGGGGCGCGATGGCGCTGCACCAGATCCGGTTGGCCGTCGGCGACGACGCGTTCTTCCGGATCCTGCCGGCCTGGACCGCCGCGCACGCCCACGGCAACGGCACCATCGCCCAGTTCCAGGCGCTCGCCGAGCAGATCTCCGGCCAGGACCTGGACCAGGTCTTCACCACCTGGCTCTTCACCGCCGGACGTCCCGAGCCGGCCGCCGCCGCGCGCAGCACGCTCGCCCCGGCGCAGCCGAAGTCGTGGACGAAGATCCGCGCGGCGCACCAACTGCTGCCGCGCTGACCTCGGTCGGGGCCCGCTCCACCACCCTGGGAGCGGGCCCCGGTCGGCGCGGTGCGGACAGCGGCATCGCGCGGCCGGGTTCAGCCGGCGGCCAGCACCGGCGACGTGGCCGGCTGGGCCCGGGCGGCCTCGACCGCCCGGATGTGCCGGTAGGCGAACCAGAGCGGCGGGAACGCGCCGACGGCGAAGGAGAGGTCGACCAGCGTCCAGAACCAGGGGATGTCACGGACCGGCCCGCAGATCAGCGCCAGCGGCACGATCCCGGCGCAGGCGATCATGCCGAGCTGGACCACCCAGACGTTGCGCACCGGATCACGCAGCGGCCCCCAGAAGGCCACCGCCAGCACCAGGTGCGCGAAGGCCAACCAGTCGGTGCCGTAGAGCATGAACGGGTAGCGGTCACCGGTCTCGACCAGCCCGGTGTGCACCCGCTCGATCCAGGCCACCAGCGCGGGCAGGTGGTCGGCGAGCGGGTCGAGCGCCCGCAGCAGCCAACGCACCTCCAGCTCCAGCGGGAACGCGGTCACCCCGCTGAGGAACAGACCCACCACCACGACCCACAGCCACCGGCGGATCCGCCGCAGCCGCTCCTCGACGTCCATATCCGCAGCGTAGTGACGATCTTCTCCGCGCCGGGGTCCCGTCCGGCATGAGCTGGCTCACCCGGGGCCGCCGTCACGGCGCCCCGTTGGTGAGCAGGAGCAGCAGGACGTCGGCCCGGTAGAGGTAGCTGGCCGTGTCCCCCCGGCCACCCTCGAAGTACGCCGCATCCGACTCCGGCTCGCCGCCACGGTGGTAGCCGGTGTCGTACAGGAAGTCGGGGCGGACCGACCAGTACGACCAGCCGCCGCCGTCGCGCTCCAGCCAGTTCAGGAAGCCGCCGACGACGACGTCGGCCACGGCGGGGTCGAGTTGCCGCCGGTACGGGCTGACCGGCCCGCACAGCATCCAGGTCAACCGCGCCCGGAACCCGGTGCGGCCCAGCTCGGTCAGCCGCAGGTCCCTCCCGGCCGGCACCAGCGGACCCGACCCGAGGTTGTCCCACCCCCGGGCCCGGTCGGCGGCGCGCATCAGCTCGGCGAACAGCGGGCCGTCGACGAAGGAGGCCAGCGTCCGACGCCGGTTCGCGGCCGTGACCGGCTCGTCGACACCCGCCGCGAGCAGCAGGGTGTTGCTGTTCATGACCCGGTCAACCGCGGTCAGCAGCGCATCGACCGCCGGCACCTCGACCTCGGACAGCAGCGAACGCACCCGTCCATTGAAGCCCACCCACGCGACGCCGGGTGGACGTGGTCAGCGCCGGGCGGCGACCGGGCAGCCGTCGCGGTGCCGGACGCGACCCGCCGGCCGCCGGGACCGGTGCGGCGGGCACCCGCAGTCCTGCGTGAGGCGGGCGGCGGACCGGAGCCGCAGTGGGCGGCTCGGTCCCACCCCGCCCGCGGACCCGGCCCGGGGAGCCGGGACGACACCGGCGGCGAGGCCGGTGCGGGCCGGCCGGACCACCCGGGCGGCGGTGGCGGCGACCCGGCGCACCGGGCGGCGCACGGCGGGGGCGGCCAGCACCAGGGTGAGCCGGCGGCGCAGCCGGCGCTCGCGCAAACGGTCCAGGGCGATCCCGGCCACCAGGGTGGCGACGGCGGTGACCGTGCCGGCCAGCACCAGCGTCTGCCGGGGCCCGACGTGCTCGGCGAGCCAGCCGAGCAGCGGCGCGCCGACCGCGGCGGAGACCGAGCCGGTGACCGCGAGCGCGGCCAGCACCCGGCCCCGCATCGCGTAGTCGGTGTCGAGCTGGGCGCGGGTGCCGACCGTGGTGTCGATGATCACGGCGGCGGCCGCCACCGGCAGGATCACCGCGGCGAAGCTCATCGTCCCCGGAGCCAGGCCGGCGACGATCTGCAGCGAGCTGCCGACCAGGCCGGCCGCGACGAGCACCCGGTAGCCCAGGTCACGGCGGCGGGCGGCGGCCAGCGCACCGAGCACGGTGCCGACCGCGAAGACGGTGGAGAGGAAGCCGTAGCCGGACGCCCCGCCGCCCAGCGGTCCGTCGCTCATCGCCGCCATGGTGACCTGGTAGTTGCGGCCCAGGCTGCCCAGCACGAACGACAGCGCCAGCGCCACCAGCACCACCGGCTGGCGCAGCAGGTAACGGAAGCCGGCCCGGATGCCGCCGTCCGCCGACGCCGCGTCGGCCACCTCCGCGCCGCCGGTGTGCCGGTCGGCCTCGCGTACGGCGAGCAGGGCGACGACGACCGCGACGAAGCTGACGGCATTCCCCGCGAAGAGCAGCGCGGGGCCGACGGCGGCGACCACGACGGCGCCGAGGCTCATCCCGAGGATCCGCCCGGCCGAGTTGGTCAGCGAGCCGAGGGCCAGCGCGTTGCCGAGGCTCTCCCGGGGCACCAGGGTCGACGACCAGCGGCCCGAGACGGGGCCCTCGATCGCCGACACCGCGCCGGTGACCAGCGAGATCGCGTAGATCGCCGGCAGGCCGCCGGCGCCGGTGACGGCGACCACGGCCAGCCCGGCGGCGAGCGCGGCGTGCGCGGCCTGGGCGGCGATCAGCAGCGGCTTCGCGGGCAGCCGGTCGGCCAGCGCGCCGCCCCACACGCTGAGCACCAGGGTGGGCAGCGCCTGGAGCAGGACGGTCAGCCCCATCGAGGTCGCCGAGCCGGTTTCCGACATCACGTACCAGTTGACCCCCAGGACCTGCATCCAGGTCCCGATGACCGATACGAAGCCGGCGCCGGCCCAGATCCGGTAGTTCCGGTGGCGCAGCGCGGCGAACGTGGCGCCGAGAGCCACGACGACCTCCCCGTCCAGACGGTGACACGACGAAGCCGGACCCCGCACGGTCCGGCCAGCGGACAAGTCTGGCGGCGGGTAAACCTGCTGACGACAGTTGGTGAGGGGGTTCACGACCCGGCCCGGACGGGCGGGTGCGGCCGGGCACGAAACGCCACGACACCCCGGTCCGTGGCGGACCGGGGTGTCGTGGTGCGGCTGGGGTCAGCGGGCCGCGAGGGGCTGCCGGGCCGGGTCGACCGGCGCGGGCAGCGTGCCGACCCCGCCCAGGTGGGCGTGGATCGCGGCGGCGGCGGCCCGACCCTCGGCGATCGCCCAGACGATCAGCGACGCGCCCTTGTGCATGTCGCCGGCGACGAAGACCCCGTCGGCGGCGGTCTGCCAGTCGGGGCGGGCGTCGATCGCGCCCCGCGCGTTGCGGGTGATCCCGAACTGGGACAGCAGCGGCTGCTCCTCGGTGCCCTCGAAGCCGATGGCCAGCAGCACCAGGTCGGCCGGGATCTCCCGCTCAGAGCCGGGCAGCGCGGTGACGATCCGCCGGCCGTCCCGCTTCTCCACCGTCACCTCGGCGATGCGCACCGCCCGGACCTGGCCGGTGCCGTCGTCGACGAACTCCTGCACCGCGACGGCGAAGACCCGCTCGCCGCCCTCCTCGTGCGCCGGGTAGTTGCGCAGCACCCACGGCCAGGTGGGCCACGGGTCGCGGGCGGCGTCCCGGCCGACCGGCGGCTCCGGGTAGAGGTCGAGCTGGTGCACGCCGGCCGCGCCCTGCCGGTGGGCCACGCCGAGACAGTCGGCGGCGGTGTCGCCACCCCCGATGATCACCACGTGCTTGCCGGCCGCGTCGATCGGCGTGCCGTCGGGCAGGGTGGCCAGGGCGGGCCGACCGTCCCCGGCCGCCGCGACCACCCTGTTGGCCGCGACCAGGTGCGCCATCGCCTGGTGTACGCCGCGCAGCGGCCGGCCGGGCGTCTCCGGGGTGTCCCGGCCCTGCAGCGCGCCGCAGGCGAGCAGCACCGCGTCGTGCTCGGCGCGCAGCTGCTCGGCGGTCACGTCGACGCCGACGTGCACCCCGGTGCGGAACCGCACCCCCTCCGCGGCGAGCTGGGCCACCCGGCGGTCGACGTGCTGCTTCTCCAGCTTGAAGTCGGGGATGCCGTAGCGGAGCAGGCCGCCGATCGCGTCGTCCCGCTCGTACACGGTGACGTCGTGCCCGGCCCGGGCGAGCTGCTGCGCGGCGGCGAGCCCGGCGGGGCCGGACCCGACCACCGCGACGGAGCGGCCGGTCGGGGCCGGCGCGGGCCGGGGCCGCAGCCCGCCCCGGGCCACCGCCGCGTCGGCGATCTCCACCTCGACCTGCTTGATGGTGACCGGCTGCTGCCCGCCGAGACCCAGCACGCAGGCCGCCTCGCAGGGCGCCGGGCAGAGCCGGCCGGTGAACTCGGGGAAGTTGTTGGTGGCGTGCAGCGACTCCACCGCGGCGTCCCAGTTGCCGGTCCGGACCAGGTCGTTCCAGTCCGGGATGCGGTTGCCCAGCGGGCAGCCGTCGTGACAGAACGGGATGCCGCAGTCCATGCACCGGGTGGCCTGCTCGCGGATCAGCTCCTCGCCGGCCGGCGGGTACACCTCCCGCCAGTCCATGATCCGCACCGGCACCGGCCGGCGCGCGGGCAGCCGCCGGTCGTAGCGCAGGAAACCGTTCGGGTCAGGCACGAGCCACCTCCTGGGCGACCACCCGCGGGGCGGGCGGCACCGGCAGTGCCGGCGCAGCGGGCGCGGCCAGTTCCTTCATGACCGCGTCGTCGACGTCGTGGCCGGCGGCTTCGGCGGCCCGCATGATCTCCATGACCCGGCGGTAGTCGCGGGGCACCACGGCGGTGAACTCCTCGACCGCCTCCGGCCAGCGCTTGAGCAGCTCCCCGGCGACCGCCGAGCCGGTCTCGGCGGCGTGCCTGCGGACCAGCTCGTGCAGCCGGTCGCGCTCCTCGTCGCGCAGCGGCGACAGGTCGACCAGCTCCGCGTTGACCTGCCGCCGGTCGAGCCGGTGCACGAACGCGGTGCCACCCGACATGCCGGCGGCGAAGTTGCGCCCGGTCGGGCCGAGCACCACCACCGTGCCGCCGGTCATGTACTCGCAGCCGTGGTCGCCGACGCCCTCGACGACGGCCACCGCGCCGGAGTTGCGCACCGCGAAGCGCTCGCCGACCCGGCCGCGCAGGAAGACCTCGCCGCCGGTGGCCCCGTACAGGATGGTGTTGCCGGCGATGATCTGGTCCTCGGCCCGCTCCCCCGGCGCGGCCTCGTCCTCGACGAACGGCGCGGCGTCGTCCGGGCGGACCACGATCCGGCCGCCGGAGAGGCCCTTGCCGACGTAGTCGTTGGCGTCGCCGTGCAGCCGCAGGGTGACCCCGTGCGGCAGGAACGCGCCGAACGACTGGCCGGCGGTGCCGTGCAGCAGGAACTCGATGCTGTCGGTGGGCAGGCCGGCGCCGCCGAAGCGGCGGGTCACCTCGCCGCCGAGCATCGCCCCGACGCTGCGGTGCTCGTTGCGGATCGCCACCTCGGCCCGCACCGGCGTGCCGTCGCGCAGCGCGCCGTCGGCCAGCGCGATGAGCTGATTGTCCAGCGCCAGCTCCAGGCCGTGGTCTTGGGCGCGGACGCCGCGCCGGGCGGCCCCCTCGGGCAGCTCGGGCAGGTGCAGCACCCGGCTCAGGTCGAGCCCGTGGCCCTTCCAGTGGTCGATGGCCGGCACCACGTCCAGCACCTCGGTGTGCCCGATCGCCTCGGAGATGCTGCGGAAGCCCAGCTCGGCCAGGTAGCCGCGGACCTCCTCGGCGAGGAAGAGGAAGAAGTTCTCGACGAACTCCGGCTTGCCGGTGAAGCGCTCGCGCAGCACCGGGTTCTGGGTGGCGATGCCGACCGGGCAGGTGTCCAGGTGGCAGACCCGCATCATCACGCAGCCCTCGACGATCAGCGGGGCGGTGGCGAAGCCGAACTCCTCGGCGCCGAGCAGTGCCGCGATCAGCACGTCCCGGCCGGTCTTGAGCTGGCCGTCGACCTGCACGGTGACCCGGTCGCGCAGCTTGTTGAGCAGCAGCGTCTGCTGCGCCTCGGCCAGCCCCAGCTCCCACGGGGTGCCGGCGTGCTTGAGCGAGTTGAGCGGGGACGCGCCGGTCCCGCCGTCGTGCCCGGAGATCAGGATGACGTCGGCCTTGAGCTTGGCCACCCCGGCCGCCACGGTGCCCACGCCGACCTCGCTGACCAGCTTGACGTGCACCCGGGCGGCCGGGTTGACGCACTTCAGGTCGTGTACGAGCTGCGCGAGGTCCTCGATCGAGTAGATGTCGTGGTGCGGCGGCGGGGAGATCAGGCCGACGCCCGGGGTGGCGTGCCGGGTCCGGGCGATCCACGGCCAGACCTTGTTGCCGGGCAGCTGGCCGCCCTCACCGGGCTTCGCGCCCTGGGCCATCTTGATCTGGAGGTCGTCGGCGTTGACCAGGTATTCGCTGGTCACCCCGAACCGGCCGCTGGCGATCTGCTTGACCGCGGAGCGACGCTGCGGGTCGTGCAGCCGCTCGACGTCCTCGCCGCCCTCACCGGTGTTGGACTTGCCGCCGAGGCGGTTCATCGCGATGGCCAGGGTCTCGTGCGCCTCCGCCGAGATCGACCCGTACGACATGGCGCCGGTGGCGAACCGCTTGACGATCTCCGCCGCCGGCTCGACCTCCTCGACCGGCACCGGCGGGCGGACCCCGGTGCGCAGGGTGAACAGCCCGCGCAGCGAGCCGGCCTTGGCGGCCAACTCGTCGACCTTCGCGGTGTACCGGCGGAACACGTCGTACTGGCGGCTGCGGGTGGCGTGCTGGAGCAGGAAGACCGTCTCCGGGTTGAACAGGTGCAGCTCGCCCTCGCGCCGCCACTGGTACTCGCCGCCGACCTCCAGCCGGTCGGTGGGCGTGCTGCCCGGGGCCGGCCAGGCCAGCGCGTGCCGGGCGGCCACCTCGGCGTGGATCTCGGCCAGGCCGATCCCGCCGATGGTGCTCGGGGTGCCCCGGAAGTAGCGCTCGACCAGGCGGGTGTCCAGCCCGACCGCCTCGAAGACCTGGGCCCCGCAGTACGAGGAGACCGTCGAGATGCCCATCTTGGACATGATCTTCAGGACGCCCTTGCCGAGCCCCTTGACGTAGTTGCGGACCGCCTTGGCCGGTTCCACCCCGACCAGCGCGCCGGTGGAGATCATGTCCTCGACCGACTCGAAGGCCAGGTACGGGTTGACCGCCGCCGCGCCGTAGCCGATCAGCACCGCCGCGTGGTGGACCTCCCGGCAGTCGCCGGACTCGACGATCAGCGCCACCTGGGTCCGGGTCTGCTCGCGGACCAGGTGCTGGTGCACCGCCGCGGTGAGCAGCAGCGACGGGATCGGCGCCAGGTCGGCGTTGGAGTCCCGGTCGGAGAGCACCAGGATGCGGACGCCGTCCTCGATCGCCTCGGAGACGTGCCGGCAGATCTCGGTGAGCCGGGCCTTGATGCCGGCGCCGCCGTCGCGGACCCGGTAGAGCCCGGAGACCCGGACCGCCTTGAAGCCGGGCAGGTCGCCGTCCTCGTCGATGGAGAGGATCTTGGCCAGCTCGTCGTTGTCGATCACCGGGTAGGGCAGCACGATCTGCCGGCAGCTCGCCGGGCCCGGGTCGAGCAGGTTGCCCTCCGGCCCGATGGTGGATGCCAGGCTGGTCACCAACTCCTCCCGGATGGCGTCCAGCGGCGGGTTGGTGACCTGGGCGAAGAGCTGGTGGAAGTAGTCGTAGAGCAGCCGGGCCCGGGTGGAGAGCGGGGCGATCGGGGTGTCGGTGCCCATCGAGCCGAGCGGCTCCGCGCCGGTGCGGGCCATCGGCGCGAGCAGGATCTTCAGCTCCTCCTCGGTGTAGCCGAAGGTCTGCTGGCGGCGGCGCACCGAGTCGTGGGTGTAGACGATGTGCTCGCGCGGGGGCAGCTCGTCCAGCTCGATCAGGCCGGCGTGCAGCCAGTCCTGGTACGGCCGAGCGGCGGCCAGCTCGGTCTTGATCTCGTCGTCCGAGACGATCCGGCCGTTGACGGTGTCGACCAGGAACATCTTGCCGGGCTGGAGGCGGCCCTTGGCCACCACGGCGGCCGGGTCGAGGTCGAGCACGCCCGCCTCGCTGCCCAGCACCACGAGGCCGTCGGCCGTCCGCCACCAGCGCCCGGGGCGCAGCCCGTTGCGGTCGAGCACCGCGCCGACGATCTCGCCGTCGGTGAAGGCGACCGAGGCGGGACCGTCCCACGGCTCCATCAGGCTGGCGTGGAACCGGTAGAAGGCGCGCTTGTCGGCACGCATCTCCGGGTCGTTCTCCCAGGCCTCCGGGATCATCATCAGCACCGCGTGCGGCAGGCTCCGCCCGGCCAGGTGCAGCAGCTCCAGGACCTCGTCGAAGTTGGCCGAGTCGGACGCGCCCGGGGTGCAGACCGGGAAGACCCGGCGGATGTTGCCGGGCAGGTTCGGGCTGCGCAGCAGCGCCTCGCGGGCCTGCATCCAGTTCCGGTTGCCGCGGATCGTGTTGATCTCACCGTTGTGCGCGATGAACCGGTACGGGTGGGCCAGCGGCCAGGACGGGAAGGTGTTGGTGGAGAAGCGCGAGTGCACCAGGGCGATCGCGCTGACCACCCGCTCGTCGGTCAGCTCCGGGTAGAACGCCGGCAGCTGGTCGGGGGTGAGCATGCCCTTGAACACCATGGTCCGGCCGCTCAGCGACGGGAAGTATGCCGGCACGCCCCGCTCGGCGGTCTCCCGCTCGGTCTGCTTGCGGACGCAGAAGGCCACCCGGTCCAGGTCGAGCCCGGTCAGCGGGGAGCCGGCCGGCCCGGCGGGCGAGTCGGTGAGGCGGTGCGCGGCGAGGAAGAGCTGCCGCACCCGGGGCAGCGCGGCGAGCGCGGTCTCGCCGAGGCCGGACGGGTCGGTGGGGACCTCCCGCCAGCCGAGCACGTCGGCGCCCTCGACCAGCGCGTACTTCTCCACCACCCGGCGGGCGCGGGCCTCGGCCGCGTCGTCGTCGGGCAGGAAGACCAGGCCGGTGGCGTACTGGCCGGCGGGCGGCAGCGGGAAGTCGACGACCTCGCGCAGGAACGCGTCCGGCACCTGGATCATGATGCCGGCGCCGTCACCGGTGTTGTGCTCCGCGCCTCGGGCGCCGCGGTGGTCCAGCCGGCAGAGCGCCCCGAGACCGTTCGCGACGACCTGGTGCGATCGGCGCCCGTGCAGGTCGGCCACGAAGGCCACGCCGCACGCGTCGTGCTCGTTCGCGGGGTCGTACAGCCCCGTCGCCTGCGGGGCCGGCTGCGGGCTGTGCGGGTACGGAAAGGCCACCGGGCCTCCTGTCGTCACTCAGGTGGAAACATGGTGGGGACGACGTCGGCCCGCGTGGGTCTTATTGAGTCTACGTTAGGGCGTGCCGCGCAAGGCCAGTTCAGATTGATCACACTTCCAGAATCTGGGACGTGTAGTCTCGCGCGGTGGATATCGTACGGGCTGACGTGCTGGACCGGTTGGAGTCGTTCTACGACGCGGTGCCCCGGGATGCGGCCCGTGCGGAGGAGTACGGCCCGCTGGTGCTCTTCGTCCGCGACGGTGCCGGATGGCCGTTCTACGCCCGGCCCCGCCCCGGCGCGGACCGGCCCGCCTCGGCCGCCGACGTGACCGCGGTCCGGGCCCGACAGCGCGAGCTGGGCCTGCCCGAGGCGTTCGAGTGGGTGCACGAGACGAACCCCGAGCTGCTCGCGGTGGCCCGCTCGGCCGGCCTCACGGTGCTGGAGGCGCCGCTGCTGGTGCTGGACCCGGAGCGGCTGCCCGACCCGGTGACGCTCAGCGACGTACCGGTGCGGGTCCTCGATCCCGCGGACCCCGGCTTCGCGGCCGACGTGGCGCTGCGCCGGGCGGTCGCGGCGGTCGGCTTCGCCCACGGCGGCACGGCCCGCGGCGACGCCGGGCCGACCGAGCGGGACGCCGCGGTCTCCCGGCTCGACCTGGCCGCGCTGGAGGAGGAGGCCGCCCGGATCGCCGACGGCCGCCGGATCTCGGCGCTGGCCGGGACCGCCGAGCAGGGCGCGCTGGCCAGCGGCATGGCGATGCGGGTCGGTGAGGTCGCGGAGATCGCCGGGGTGGCCACCCTGCCGGCGGCCCGCCGGCGAGGCCTGGGCGCGGCGGTCACCGCCACCCTCGCCCACGAGCTGCGCGCCGCCGGCACCGACCTGGTCTTCCTCAGCGCCGGCAGCGAGGACATCGCCCGGGTCTACCTGCGGGTCGGCTTCCGCCGGGTCGGCACCGCCTGCATCGCCGAGCCGGCGGCCCTGATCGGCTGACCGGGCCGGTCAGGTCGGCGGCTGCCACCGCGCGGCGGCGGTGGCCGCCGTGTTGCGCAGCCGCGGGCTGATCGTGCCGAGCGCGGCGTCGCGGGCCCGCAGCGCCAGCCGGCCCCGGGTCTGCAGCACCGCCGACATCCGCCGGGTCTGCCGCACCATCGTCGCCGCGCGGGGCCGGCGCAACCGGTCGTACGCGACCACGGCGTCCGGCAGCCGCGACTCGCGCAGCAGCGCCGAGAGGGTGGCGGCGTCCTCGAAGGCGAGGCAGGCGCCCTGCCCGAGGTGCGGCGGCATGGCGTGCGCGGCGTCCCCGAGCAGCACCACCCCACCCGGACCGGCCGGGAAGCCGTACGCCCGGGGCAGCGGTCGCAGCTCGCGGATCTCCTGCTGCACCAGGTCGTCCGGGTCGGTGGCGTCGAGCAGCGCGGCGATCGGCGCGGGCCAGCCCGCGTACCAGCGCTTGAGCAGGGCGAGCTGGGTCCGGGGCGGTTCCGGACGGGGCGCGCCGGCCGCGGTGGCCACCCAGTACACGCCACCCCGGCTGGAGCCACCGGCGGCGCCCCGCTCGCCCAGCGAGGCGGCCACGAACCGGTAGCCGGCCCCGAGGATCTCGCCGCCCAGCTGCTCATCGAAGGCCGACTGCGGCACCCGGTACCAGGGGATCACCGCCCGCCAGGCGGCGCAGCCGGAGCTGACCACCTGCGCCTCGGGGGCGAGGTGGCGGCGGACCTCACTGTCGATGCCGTCCGCGGCGACCACCAGGTCGGCCTCCAGGGTGTGCCGGCCGTCGCCGACCGCCGGCCGTTCGCCGGCCACCGCCCGCACGGTGCGCACGGTCACCCCGGTCCGCAGCTCCACCTGGTCGCCGAGGCCGGCGATGAGCGCGTCGTGCAGGTCCTCGCGGTGCACCACCACCGGCACCCGTTCGGCCGGGGTGGGGCGGGGCTGGACCAGCCAGTGCCCGTCGGGACGGCGTACCCCGCCGTCGACGAGCGGGGTGGCGATGGCGTCCAGGCCGGCGCCCAGCCCGAGGGCCCGCAGCGCGCGTACCCCGTTGGGCCAGAGCACGACCGCGGTCGGCTCGGGGCGGACCCGGTCGGCCCGTTCCAGGAGGGTGACCCGCCACCCGGAGCGGGCCAGCACGCCGGCCACCGCCAGCCCGCCGAGACCGGCGCCGACCACCACCGCGGTACGCATGGCTCCCCCGCTCAGCTGTCCCGGTCGGTGGGGCGGGCGCCGCCGGCGCCGGCCCGGTCCTCGTCCGCCGGGGCGGCCCCGTCCGGGCCGCCGTCCCGGGCGTCCGGGTCGGTCGCGCGCCCGGCGTCCGGGTCGGTCAAGGGCGCGGCGTCCGCGTCGGTCGGGGTCCGGGGCGCGGCGGTCCCGTCCTCGGCCCCGGTGTCCGTGTCCGGGGCCGCGCCGTCGGCCGCCGTCGGCTCGTCGGTGGGGACCTCGCCGGTCTCCCGGTACGCCCGGAACTGCTCCTCGGTCACCACCCGGTAGCCGTCCGGGGCGACCGGCGGCGTCGCCTCCCGGGCGGCCAGGTCGACCTGGGACACGTCGCCGCCGGTGGTGGTCGCCGCCGGGGTGGGGCCGCCGATCGGCACCAGGTACTCCCGCGGCCCACGGACGCGCAGGAAGTAGATCAGCGCGCCGAGGAAGACCAGCACCGAGGTCCAGACGTTCACCCGCAGCCCGAGGATCTGGTTCGCCTCGTCGGTGCGCATCAGCTCGATCCAGAACCGGCCCGCGGTGTAGCCCATCACGTACAGCGCGAAGGCCCGGCCCCGGCCGAGCCGCAGCCGCCGGTCCAGGACGTAGACCAGCACGGCGACGCCGACGTTCCAGATCGCCTCGTAGAGGAAGGTCGGGTGGTAGAGCCCGGGCTGTAGCACCGGGTTGCCGGCGTCGTCACGCAACGCGTGCCCGGGGTTGTCCGGGTCCATCACGTGCACCTGGAGGCCCCACGGCAGGCTGGTGGTGCCGCCGTACAGCTCGTTGTTGAACCAGTTGCCGAAGCGGCCGACGGCCTGGGCCAGCGGCAGGCCCGGGGCCAGCGCGTCGGCGACCACGGTGAGCGGGATGCCGAGCTGCCGGGCCGCGAACCAGGCCCCGACCGCGCCACCGGCGACCGCGCCCCAGATGCCGAGACCGCCCTCCCAGATGGCGAACGCCTTGAGCGGCTCACCGTTGGCGCCGAAGTACTTCTCCGGCGAGGTGATCACGTGGTAGATCCGCGCGCCCACGATCCCCGCCGGCACCGCCCAGACCGCGATGTCGAGCACCGCGCCCGGGGCGACACCGCGCCGGCGCAGCCGGTACTCGGTCACCACGCAGGCCAGCACGATGCCGGCGATGATGCAGAGCGCGTACGCCCGGATCGGGAGCGGTCCGAGCTGCCAGACGGCGGTGCTGGGGCTGGGCAGCGCCGCCAGTGGGGTCATCGGGGCGAGGGTCACGGGTGCACACGGTACCGGTGCGGACGGTGCCGGCGGCACCCCGGTCCGGTCAGGTTCACGGCCGGCGGACTGCCGGTTCTGCGGCCGCGTGGGCCCTTTGCCCCGGATTCGCCGGGCCCGGTGGATGCTGGGTGCGGACGGGCCGTCCCCGCCCGGGCGGTCGACGGGCCGGTCGCGGGCCAGCCGAGCCGGAGTGGCATCGCGAGCGCCGGCAAACTTGATGTCGCTGACGACATCAGCCCGGACCACGCCCGGCTGATGTCGTTCGTGACGTCAAGTTCGTAGCGCCCGCGAAGCACACCGCGAGCTCACCGGCCGGAAGGCCGGACCGCCCGGGGCGCGAGCCGGCACCCGGCCCGGGCAGAGGGTCCGCCGGCGCGGGCGTCAGCGGGTCGGGTTGCGGACGCCCTCGGCGAGCTCGGCGCTGAGCGCCCGCAGGGCGTCCAGGCCGGCGGCCTGGTCCGGGGCGTCGAGCACACAGCGGACCAGGGCACTGCCGACGATGACGCCGTCGGCGTACCCGGCCACGGTGGCGGCCTGCGCGCCGGTGCCCACACCCAGCCCCACTCCGACGGACAGGTCGGTGACCTCACGCAGCCGGGACACCAGCAGCGGGGCCGCCGCGGAGGTCTGCGAGCGGGCACCGGTGACGCCCATGATCGCGGTGGCGTAGACGAAGCCCCGGCAGTGCTCGACGGTCATCCGCAGCCGGGCGTCGGTCGAGGACGGGGAGACCAGGAACGTGCGGTCCAGCCCGTACGCGTCGGAGGCGGCCAGCCACTCGCCGGCCTCCTCCGGGATCAGGTCCGGGGTGATCAGGCCGGTGCCCCCGGCGGCGGCCAGGTCCCGGGAGAAGGCGTCCACGCCGTACTGCTCGATCGGGTTCCAGTAGGTCATCGTGACCACCGGCGCGCCGGTGGCCGCGACCGCCTCGATGATGCGCAGCGCGTCGGCGGTGCGCACGCCGCCGGCGAGGGCGATGTCGCTGGCCTTCTGGATCACCGGGCCGTCCATCACCGGGTCGGAGTACGGGATCTCCACCTCGATGACGTCCACGCCCGCCTCGACCATCGCGGTCATCGCCGCGATGCTGCCCTCGACGGTGGGGAACCCGGCCGGCATGCAGCCGACCAGTACGGCCCGCCCGTCGGCCCGGGCCTTGTCGAAGGCGACCCCGATCCGGCTCACGATCTCACTCCTTGTCGAGGATGCCGAAGTATCCGCCGGCGGTGTGGACGTCCTTGTCGCCACGGCCGGAGAGGTTGACCACGATCACCGGTTCCCGGCCCAGCTCGGCGGCGAGGGTCGGGGCGACCTTCAGCGCGCCGGCCAGGGCGTGTGAGCTCTCGATCGCCGGGATGATGCCCTCGGTGCGGCAGAGCAGCTCGAACGCGGCCATCGCCTCGTCGTCGTTGACCGGCAGGTAGGTCGCCCGGCCGCTGTCGTGCAGCCAGGCGTGCTCCGGCCCCACGCCCGGGTAGTCCAGGCCGGCCGAGATCGAGTGCGACTCGATGGTCTGCCCGTCGGCGTTCTGCAGCACGTACGTCCGGGTGCCGTGCAGCACCCCGGAGCTGCCGCCGGTGATGCTGGCCGCGTGCCGGCCGGTCTCCACGCCCGCACCGCCGGCCTCGAAGCCGTACAGCCGGACGCCGGTGTCGGGGACGAAGGCGTGAAAGATGCCCAGCGCGTTGGAGCCGCCACCGACGCAGGCCGCCACCGCGTCCGGCAGCGCGCCGGTCAGGTCGAGGCACTGCGCCCGGGCCTCCTCGCCGATGCCGCGCACGAAGTCCCGGACCATCTCCGGGAACGGGTGCGGGCCGGCGGCGGTGCCGATCAGGTAGTGGGTGTCGTCGACGTTGGCGACCCAGTCCCGCATCGCCTCGTTCATCGCGTCCTTGAGGGTCCGCGAGCCGGTGGTGACCGGGACCACCGTGGCGCCGAGCATCCGCATCCGGGCCACGTTGAGCGCCTGCCGCTCGGTGTCCACCTCGCCCATGTAGACCACGCACTCGAGGTCGAACAGGGCGGCGGCGGTGGCGGTGGCCACCCCGTGCTGGCCGGCGCCGGTCTCGGCGATCACCCGGCGCTTGCCCATCCGCTTGGTGAGCAGGGCCTGGCCCAGCACGTTGCGCACCTTGTGCGCGCCGGTGTGGTTGAGGTCCTCGCGCTTGAGCAGGATCCGCGCCCCGGCCTTGGCCGAGAACCGGCGGGCCTCGTAGAGCATCGAGGGGGTGCCGGCGTAGTCGCGCAGCAGGGCGCCGAACTCGGCGAGGAACTCCTCGTCGGACATCGCCTTGCGGTACGCCGCGTCCAGCTCGTCCAGCGCGGCGACCAGCGCCTCGGGAACGAACCGGCCGCCGAACCGGCCGAAGTGACCGGCGGCGTCGGGAACCTGGCCGGCCGGGGCCACGGCGTCAGCGCTCATCGCGGGCTTCCTCTCGATGCGTGTCGTCTCGGGACCCGGCGCGGGTCAGCGCACCGGGCGGGGCGTCGCCGGGTGGTTACCGGCGTTGACCAGCTCGGCGACCGCCTCGCGGGGGCTCTTCTGGGTGACCAGCCCTTCGCCGACCAGGACCGCGTCGGCACCCGCCGAGGCGTACCGGATCAGGTCGTGCGGGCCGCGCACGCCCGACTCGGCGATCTTGACGACGCTGCTCGGCAGGCCGGGCGCGATCCGCTCGAACACCGAGCGGTCGACCTCCAGGGTACGCAGGTCACGGGCGTTGACCCCGATCACCTGCGCGCCGGCCTCCAGGGCCCGGTCGGCCTCCTCCTCGGTGTGCACCTCGACCAGCGCGGTCATGCCCAGCGACTCGATCCGCTCGAGCAGCCCGACCAGCGCGTTCTGCTCTAGGGCCGCGACGATCAGCAGCACCAGGTCGGCGCCGTGGGCCCGCGCCTCGTGCACCTGGTAGCTGGAGACCACGAAGTCCTTGCGCAGCACCGGGATCTTCACCGCGGCCCGCACGGCGGCCAGGTCGTCCAGCGACCCGCCGAACCAGCGGCCCTCGGTGAGCACACTGATCGCCCGGGCACCGCCCGCCGCGTACTCACCGGCCAGCTCGGCCGGATCGGCGATCTCGGCCAGCCGCCCCTTGGACGGCGACGAGCGCTTGACCTCGGCGATCACGGCCACGCCGGGCCGCCGCAGGGCCGCGTACGCGTCCAGCGGCGGCGGCGCGGCGGCGGCCAGCTCACGGATCCGCTCCAGCGGAACCTGCTCCTGTCGCCGGGCCACGTCCTCGCGGACGCCGGCCAGGATTTCGTCGAGCACGCTTGCGGACGCCGCCGACCCGGCGTCGTCCCCCTCCGCGTGCGCATGCTCAGCAGTCACCAACGGACTCCCCTCTCCGGGTGTCATGGGCCGATGCTAGGTGGCGCCACCTGGCGACGGGTGCCGGGGGTATGGCGCTCCTCACGAAATGGGCTGTGGCATGATGGCCGACTTCCGGTGAACGCGATGTCACGCTGCGCCACCGCGCGCATCGGCCGGCGTCACCCGGCCGCCCTCCGGCACCTCGACCCGCACATCGACCGCCGCCCATGCCTTATCTCAACACGGCCGGCCGGACGGCGCAGGACGGCGGCGACCGCCACCGCTGTGACCAAGCTCAAGGACGACGGCCCTGCCCAGGTCGGCCCGGGTGCCGCACAGTTGACCCGGACGTCACGGCGGCGAAACGCGGGTCGGTCAGCATTCTCCTCGGGCAGACTCGACGAGGCGCCTGCCAGCCGTCGCCACCGATCTCGTACGAGGTGACCATGAGCACCAACGGGCCGACCCAGACCATCGGACTCACCACCATCTCCCGGACCGTCGCCGCCCTCGCCGTCGGCGTGGTGCACACCCTCGAACGCACCATGGTCGGGGACGGCCGGACGCGGACCGCCCGGGGCAACGCCTGGGAGGCGGTCTGCGCCGACCGGGCCCGCGCCGCGCAACGCCGGGAGCTGGAGCGCCTGGTGGCCGAGCTGGTCGCCGCCCGGGCCGCGGCCGGCGTCGCCGTCCGGGAGCGCCGGGACGCGCGGGAGGCCCAGCCGGTCAGCTGACCGTCGGGTCCTCGCCCCGGTCGAGCGCCTCCCAGGCGTCCCGGGTGCCCCGCTCGACGGCCGGCCGGTCCGCGTCGCCCGGCGGTCCCGCCGGGCGGTGCGCACGCTCGTAGCGGGCGCCCATCGCCGGCCAGCCCGCGCCGCGCAGCGCGGTGAGCACCCCACCGGTCGCCGCCAGCAGGCCGCCGGCCAGCACCAGCGCCGGCCACTGCCGGCTCACCCCGCCCTCGGTCAGGCCGTAGCCGCCGCCGGCCGCCACGGCCAGACCGAGCCCGGTCAGCAGCACGCCGACGAGGCGCCGGACCCGGCCCCGGGTGGCCAGCACCGCGCCGGCCCCGGCCAGCCCGACCACCGCCAGCGCCGAGACCCAGGGCAGCAGGTCGGCGCCGGTGCGGGCGTGCCGGCTCGGCGGCAGCGAACCCCGGGCGGTCAGCTCGACCGACCAGGTGCGGGTCACCGCCCAGAAGGCCAGGCCCGCGCCGGCCAGGCAGAGCAGCACCGCGTACGTCAGCTCGCGCCGGCCCCGACCGACGGCGGGGACGGTCTCCGGCGCGCTCACCGGGCCGGCCGCAGGGTCTCGGCGGCGGCGATGGCGGCCAGCACGGCGGCGGCCTTGTTACGGGTCTCCAGGTCCTCCGCGGCGGGATCGGAATCGGCCACCACCCCGGCACCCGCCTGGACGTAGGCCCGGCCGTCGCGGATCAGCGCGGTCCGGATGGCGATCGCCATGTCGAGGTCGCCGCCGAAGCCGAAGTAGCCGACGGTGCCGCCGTAGAGGCCGCGCCGGACCGGCTCCAACTCCTCGATGATCTCCATGGCCCGGACCTTGGGCGCGCCGGAGAGGGTGCCGGCCGGGAAGGTGGCGGCCAGCGCGTCGAAGGCGGTGCGGTCCTCGCGCAGCTCCCCGACCACGGTGGAGACGATGTGCATCACATGGCTGTACCGCTCGATGGTGGCGAACTCCGGCACCTCGACGGTGCCCGGCCGGCACACCCGCCCCAGGTCGTTGCGGCCCAGGTCGACCAGCATCACGTGCTCGGCGCGCTCCTTGGGGTCGGCGAGCAGCTCGGCGGCGAGCCGGGCGTCCGCCGCCGGGGTGCCGCCGCGCGGCCGGGTGCCGGCGATCGGGTGCAGCAGCGCGCGCCGCCGGCCGTCCGGGCCGGCGCTGACCTTGAGGTGCGCCTCCGGGGAGGAGCCGACGATGTCGAACCCGTCGAAGCGCAGCAGGTACATGTACGGGCTGGGGTTGGTGGTGCGCAGCACCCGGTAGACGTCGAGCGGGTCGGCGTGGGTGGCCCGCTCGAACCGCTGGCTGAGCACGATCTGGAAGCACTCGCCGGCCCGGATCGCCTCCTTGGCCTCCTCCACCGCCTTCGGGTACCCGCCGTCGGCGGTCCGGCTGGCCACGTCCTGCGCCGGCGGTCGGGCCACCGTGGAGATCATGGGCGGAATCGGTCGGGACAGCGCGGTGGTCATCGCGTCGAGCCGGCCCACCGCGTGGTGGTACGCGGCCGTCACCAGGTCCGCCCGGCCGGGCGCGTCCAGCGGGGGCAGCACCGCGTTGGCGACCAGCAGCGCCGAGCCGTCGTAGTGGTCGAGCACCACCAGGTCGGTGGCGAGCATCATGCCCAGCTCGGGCACGTCCAGCTCGTCCTCGGTCAGCTCGGGCAGCCGCTCGAAGCGGCGGACCAGGTCGTACCCCAGGTAGCCCACCATGCCGCCGGTGAGCGGCGGCATCCCGCTGGCCGGGTCCCAGGCCGGACCGGCCAGGGCCGCGACGGTCTCCCGCAGCACCGCCACCGGGTCCCCGCCGGTCGGTACGCCGGCCGGCGGCGCGCCGACCCAGGCCGCCGTGCCGTCGCGCTCGGTGAGCGTGGCGGCGCTGCGCACCCCGATGAACGAGTAGCGGGACCAGGCCGTGCCGGCCGAGCCGACGCCCTGCTCGGCGGACTCCAGCAGGAACGTGCCGGGGCCACCGGCGAGCTTGCGGTAGACCCCGACCGGGGTCTCCGCGTCGGCGAGCAGCCGGCGGGTGACCGGCACCACCCGCCAGCGAGCCGCCAGGTCGGCGAAGGTGGCCGGGTCCGGGGCGACTGTGCCGTCGGTCATGCGCCGGCCTCCGGCGCGCTGACCGGCAGCTCGGTGAAGAAGCAGGTCCGGTGCCCGGTGTGGCAGGCCGCGCCGACCTGGTCGACGCTGACCAGCAGGGCGTCGCCGTCGCAGTCCAGCGCCACCGAGCGGACGTGCTGGTGGTGACCGGAGGTGGCGCCCTTGACCCAGTACTCCTGTCGGCTGCGCGACCAGTAGGTGGCCCGCCCGGTGGTGAGGGTGCGGTGCAGCGCCTCGTCGTCCATCCAGGCGACCATCAGCACCTCGCCCGAGTCGTGCTGGCGGACCACGGCCGCGACCAGGCCGTCGGCGCTGCGGCGCAGCCGGGCGGCGATCTCGGGGTCGAGCCGGGACGGGCGGGCCGGGCCGGGGGCCGCGGCGGCACCGGGACTGGTGGGGGCGCCGGTCACCGGCGCGTCAGAGGCGGGCACGGTTGACCATTCTCCCGCACGCGGCGCCGGCACCGCCGCCGTGTCCCGGACGGCCACCGCCGCCGGCTCCAGCGTCCGGGTCAGCTGGGCCAGGTAACGGTCCAGCCGGCCGTCCACCAGCGCCTGCGCGAGGTCCGTGCCGGCCACCGCGGCGATCTCCCCGGCGTACGGGCGGATCAGCGGGACGATCCCGGTGACCAGCCGCCCGGCGGCGGCCCCGACCGCGGCGGCGGCCCCGGGACGCAGCCCGAGGCAGAGCCGCATGTCCTCCGGGTAGCCGGGCGGGGCGACCGGAAGGTCCAGCACGGCGGCGAGGGCGGCCCGGCGGGAGGCGACCCGGACCGACGGGTTGGCCAGCCGCAGCACGGACGGGCAGAGCCGGGCCAGGTCCGCGGCGGCGAGCCGGACGCCGACCGGATCGTCGGCCCAGCAGGCCCCGGCGACCTTGCCGAGCGTCGCCACCAGGTCCTCCAGCCGGGGCTCGTCGGCGGGCTGGCAGAGCACCGGCAGGTCGATCCGGCGCCGCCACTCGGGCGCCGCCCAGATCAACCGGGCCGGCGCGCTGACCGGCAGCCCGAACGCCCAGTCGGCCGGCCGGCCCAGGCGGTCCACCCAGGAACGAACGTCCCGGGCCGCCACCGAGACGTGCACCAGCCGCCCGTCGAACTCGGCCAGGTAGGCGTGCCGCGCCGCGTACGTGGTGTCCGGGGCGGGCCGGCCCGCCGGTCCCGGCTGGGGGACGGCGGGCCGGGTCGGGGCGCTCGGCGGCCGCTCGTCCCCGGCCGCGACCAGCACGTCCACGTCGACGTCGCTGTGCTCGGTGGCGGCCCGGCGGGCATGGCTGCCGCGCAGCATGATCCCCACGACGGGACGGTCGGCGGCCTGCCGGAGGCGGGCGGCCCAGTCGTCGAGGAATCCGGTTTCGGGCAACGGAGCGGGACCCACCGAGCCATGGTGCCGGACGTCCGATCTTCGGCGCAATGACCGTTGCCGGACGCCGTGTCCGATGCCAGGCCCGGTGTCCGGTGCATAGGTCAGTGTCCGACGGTTCGCATTCCTGCCTCGCTGTACCTTTCCCCGGCCACCGCGTCGGCCGGGACCGCCCCCCGGAGCCGGTCCAGCTGCCCGGCGTCGAGCCGGACGTCGGCCGCGGCGGCGTTCTCCTCCAGGTAGCGCACCCGCTTGGTGCCCGGGATCGCGAGCACGTCGTCGCCCTGGGCGAGCACCCAGGCCAGGGCGGCCTGCGCGGGGGTACAGCCGACCTCGGCCGCGACCTCGCGGACGGCCGCCACGAGCGCGAGGTTGGCGTCCAGGTTGCCCTCGGCGAACCGCGGCACGGTACGCCGCCAGTCGTCGACGGCGAGCTGCTCGCGGCTGGTGATCGCGCCGGTCAGCAGCCCGCGCCCGACCGGCGAGTACGCCACCAGGGACACCCCCAGCTCCCGGCAGGTGGCCAGCATCTCCCCCTCGACGTCCCGGGTGAACAGCGAGTACTCCATCTGCACCGCGGCGATCGGGTGCACGGCGTGTGCCGCCCGCAGGGTCGCCGGGCTCACCTCGGAGAGGCCGAGGAAGCGCACCTTGCCGGCCCGGACCAGCTCGGCCAGCGCGCCCACGGTCTCCTCGATCGGCGTCGCCGGGTTGCGCCGGTGCAGGTAGTACAGGTCGATGGTGTCGATCCCGAGCCGGCCCAGCGAGGCGTCGCAGGCCTCCCGGGCCCAGGCGGCGCTGCTGTCCACGTACGCGCCGGGGGTGCCGGTCCCGCCGAAGCTGTCCCCGCTGGTCCGGTTGCCGAACTTGGTGGCCAGGAAGACCTCGTCGCGGCGGGCCCGCACCACCGGGGCGAGCAGCCGCTCGTTCGCGCCGAAGCCGTACATGTCGGCGGTGTCGAGGTGGTCCACGCCGAGGTCGAGGGCCCGGTGCAGGGTCCGCGTCGACTCGGCGTCGTCGGCGCCGCCGTACGCGAAGCTCATCCCCATGCAGCCCAGGCCGATCGCCGAGACCTCCGGTCCGCCCGCGCCGATCCGTCGCTTGATCATGAAAGCTCCTCCTCCGCCCTGCGGTACACGTCGATCTTGTGGTCGAGGACCCGGAGGTCCTCGGTCAGCTCGGCCATCCGGGCCAGCACCCGGGCGCGGTGCGCCTCGAAGAGGGCCCGCCGCGCGCCGAGCGTGCGGTCGCCCTGGCGGGCGAGTTCGGCGTAGCGGCGCATGTCGCGCACCGGCATGCCGGTGCGGCGCAGCCGGGTGAGCAGGAGCAGCCAGTTGACGTCGGACTCGGTGTAGCGCCGGCGGCCCGACGAGTCGCGCCCCACCGGGGCGACCAGCCCTTCCTGCTCGTACCAGCGCAGCGTGTAGGTGGTCAGGCCGACCCGCTCCGCCGCCTCACCGACGGTGAGGCTCATCTCCCGCGTGCTGATGTCCACGTCCCCAGGCTTCCAGTTCGAGCGCACTCGAAGTCAACCGGTTGCCCGCCGACGCCTAATTCATCTACCGTTGATTTCAACAGCTGATGAGTTCTGCGGAGGCGGACGTGGACGACGCGGTGGCGGTCCGTGACCTGGTGGTCGACCGGGGTCGACGCCGGGTGCTGCACGGCATCTCCTGCGCGGTGCCCCGCGGCCGGGTGACCGGCCTGCTGGGCCCCAGCGGCAGCGGCAAGACCACCCTGATGCGCGCGGTCGTCGGGGTGCAGACCGTCGGTTCGGGCACCGTCACCGTGCTGGGCGAGCCCGCCGGTTCGGCCGCGTTGCGCCGCCGGGTCGGCTACCTCACCCAGGCGCCCAGCGTCTACGCCGACCTGAGCGTGCGGGAGAACGCCCGCTACTTCGCGGCGCTGCACGGCCGGGGGCGGGCCGAGGCCGACCGGGCGGTCGCCGACGTCGGCCTGGCGGCGGCCGCCGACCAGCTGGTCGGCACCCTGTCCGGTGGGCAACGCAGCCGCGCCTCGCTGGCCTGCGCGCTGGTGGGCGAGCCCGAGCTGGTCATCCTCGACGAGCCCACCGTCGGCCAGGACCCGGTGCTGCGGGCCGACCTGTGGGCCCGGTTCCACGCCCTGGCCGCCGCCGGCACCACGCTGCTGGTGTCCAGCCACGTGATGGACGAGGCGGCCCGCTGCGACCGGCTGCTGCTGATCCGGGACGGGCGGCTGGTCGCCGACGACACCCCGGACGCGGTCCGGGCCGCCACCGGCGCGGACGACCTGGAGGAGGCGTTCCTCCGGCTGATCCGCGCGAGCGAGCAGGAGGGCACCTCATGAACCCCCGCATCCTGGCCGCCACCACCGGGCGGATCCTGCGCCAGCTCCGGCACGACCGGCGGACCGTGGCGCTGCTGCTCGTGGTGCCGACCGTGCTGCTCACGCTGGTCTACTTCATGTACGTCGACCAGCCCACCCCGCCCGGGCGACCGAGCGTCTTCGACCGGGTGGCCCTGATCATGCTGGGCTTCTTCCCGTTCATCATCATGTTCCTGGTGACCAGCATCGCCATGCTGCGGGAACGCACCAGCGGCACCCTCGAACGGCTGCTCACCACCCCACTGGGCAAGCTGGACCTGCTGTTCGGCTACGGCATCGCGTTCGGGCTGGCGGGGGTGCTCCAGGCCGCCGTCGCCTCGCTGGTGGCGTACCGGGTGTTCGGGCTGGACACGGCGGGCAGCGGCGGGCTGGTCGTGCTGATCGCCGGGGTCAACGCGGTGCTGGCGGTGGCCCTCGGGCTGCTCTGCTCCGCCTTCGCCCGCACCGAGTTCCAGGCGGTGCAGTTCATGCCCGTGGTGGTGCTGCCCCAACTGCTGCTCTGCGGGCTGTTCGTGCCGCGCGGCGAGATGTCCGGCTGGCTCCAGGCGATCAGCGACGCGCTGCCCCTGTCGTACGCCGTCGAGGCGCTCCAGGAGGTCGGCGCGCACGCCGACCCGACCACGACGATGTGGCGGGACCTGGCGATCGTCACCGGGGCCGCGGTGGCCGCGCTGGTGCTGGCCGCCGCCACGCTGCGCCGGCGCAGCGGGTGAGCACCCGGCGCGGCGGCCGCCGCCCCGGCAAGCCGGACACCCGCGAGGCGATCCTGACGGCCGCCCGGACGACCTTCGCCGAGCGGGGCTTCGACGCCGCCTCGATCCGGGCGATCGCGACCGCGGCCGGGGTGGACCCGGCCCTGGTGCACCACTACTTCGGCACCAAGGAGGAGCTGTTCCGGGCCACCGTGGCGATCCCGATCGACCCCGCCGAGCTGCTGCCCGGGGTGCTCGCCGGTGGCCCGGACGAGGTGGGCGCCCGGCTGGTGCGCACCTTCCTGACGGTGTGGGACTCCCCGGTCGGGACGGCCGCGGTGGCGCTGCTGCGCTCGGCGGTGAACAACGAGTGGACCGCCCGGCTGCTGCGCGAGTTCCTGGTCACCCAGGTGCTGCGCCGGGTCCTCGACCGGCTCGACCTGGACCCGGCCGAGACGCCGCTGCGGGGCGCGCTGGTCGGCGCCCAGATGGCCGGGCTGGCCATGATGCGGTACGTCATCCGCCTGGAGCCGATCGCCTCCGCCGCGCCGGAGACCCTGGTCGCCGCGATCGGCCCCACCGTCCAGCGCTACGTCACCGGCCCGCTGGACGCCGCCTGACGCGGTCGCCGGCTGCCGCGGTCGCCGGCTGCCGCGGTCGCCGCCTGAGGCGACGGCCGACCGGCCGGACCCGGCCGGCCGGCGTCAGCGGGTCTGTTCGAGCCAGGAGGCGTAGAGCAGGCCGTAGGTCGACTCCGGGTCCTTGACCAGCTCGTCGTGCGGACCGCGCTGCACGACGCGGCCCCGGTCGACCACGATCACCTCGTCGGCCGCCTGGGCGGTCGAGAGCCGGTGGGCGATGGCCAGCGTGGTCCGGCCCCGGGTGACCGCGTCCAGGGTGCGCTGGAGGCGGACCTCGGTGGCCGGGTCGACGGCGCTGGTCGCCTCGTCCAGCACCAGCAGGTCGGGGTCGGCCACGTACGCCCGGGCCAGCGCGACGAGCTGACGCTCGCCGACGCTGAGCGCCTCACCGCGTTCGCCGACCGGGGTGTCCAGCCCGGCCGGCAGGCCGTCCAGCCAGTCGGCCAGGCCCAGCTCGGTGAAGGCGGCGGTGAGCTGGGCGTCGGTCAGCTCGGGCCGGGCGAACCGCACGTTCTCCCCGACCGTGGCGTCGAAGAGGAAGCCGTCCTGCGGCACCATCACCACCCGCGAGCGCAGCGAGCCGAACCGCACCTGGCGCAGCGACACCCCGGAGAGCAGCACGTCGCCCTGCGTGGGGTCCATCAGCCGGGTGAGCAGCTTGGCGAAGGTGGTCTTGCCGCTGCCGGTCTCACCGACCACCGCCACCCGGCTCTTCGCCGGGATCTCCAGGGTCACGTCGTGCAGCACCGGCGGCCCGCCCGGGTAGGCGAAGGTGACCCCGGCGAAGCGGACGTCCAGCGGGCCGGCGGGCAGGTCCCGTCCCTGCTCCCCCGGGTCGGCCACGTCCGGCGCGACGTCCAGCACGTCCAGCACCCGCCGCCAGCCGGCGATCGCGTTCTGCGCCTCGTTGAGCACCTCGGTGGCGATCTGCACCGGCTGGATGAAGAGCGTCACCAGGAACAGGAACGCGGTGAGCTGGCCGATCGACAGGGTGCGGTCGACGCCGAGGTTGACCCCGACCACCACCACCCCGGCCAGCGCCAGGCCGGCCGCCAGCTCCCCCACCGAACTGCCCACGATGCTGATCCGGATGGCCCGCTGCTGGGCCTGCCGCTGCCCCTCGATCGCAGAGTCCAGCCGCCGGGCGGTGCGCCCGGCGATCCCGTACGCCCGGATCACCGGCGCGCCCACCACGCTCTCCCCGATGACCCCGAGCAGCGTGCCCATCCGCTGCCGGACCAGCCCGTACGCCCCGGCCAGCCGGCGCTGGAGCAACCGGATGATCAGCACCGCCGGCGCGAACGCGACGAGCACCACCAGGGTGAGCTGCCAGGAGTACGCGAGCATCACCGCGGTGGTGACCACCAGCTGGCCCAGGTTGACGATCAGGATCACGCCGCCCCACTGGAGGAACTGGGTGATCTGGTCGACGTCGCTGGTGACCCGGGAGACCAGCGAGCCGCGCCGCTCGGACTGCTGGTGCAGCATCGACAGGTCGTGCACGTGCCGGAAGGCCCGGGTCCGCACCCCGGCGAGCGCGGTCTCGCTGACCGTGAAGAGCCGGCGCATCATCAGGTAGCCGCAGGTGGTGGTCACCACCAGCACGGCCGCGGTGACGATCACGGTGAGCGACACCACGTTCAGGTCGAGCCCGCCGACGATGCCGTGGTCGATGCCGCGCTGCACGGCCACCGGGACGGCGACCCGGCCGACCATGTAGACCAGCGCCAGCCCGAGCGTGCCGGCCAGCCCGGTCTTCAGCTCCGGCGAGAGCGCCAGGCCGCGCCGCATGGTCTGCCAGGTCGACTCGGTCCGGTCCTCCGCAGTGGTCATCGCGCTCACCGGTCGACCTCGATTTCCAGCCCGGAGGTCAGCGGGGTGACCTCGTCGTACGTCCGGTTCTGTTCGCGTTCCTGCTCGGCCTGCTCGTACGCGGTGACCAGGTCGGCGTAGCCGGGGACGGTCGCCAGCAGCTCGGCGTGCGTACCCCGGGCCAGCACCCGGCCCTGCTCGACGTAGATCACCTCGTCGGCGAGGGCGATGGTGGCCCGCCGGTACGCGACCACCAGGATCGACGCGGGCGCGCCGCCGTCCGCCGGGGCGCGCAGGCCGGCCAGGATGGCGGCCTCGACCCGCGGGTCGACGGCGCTGGTGGCGTCGTCGAGCACCAGCAGCCGGGGGCGTCCGGCGAGCGCCCGGGCCAGGGTGAGGCGCTGCCGCTGGCCGCCGGAGAGCGAGGTGCCGCGCTCGCCGACCATGGTGTCCAGCCCGTCGGGGAGGGCGGCGACGAAGCCGTCCGCCTCGGCCAGCCGCAGCGCCGCCCAGACCTCCTCGTCGCCGATGCCGGCCCGGTCCAGGGTGATGTTGGCCCGGACGGTGTCGTCGAAGACGAACGGCACCTGGGCGACCAGCGCCACGGTGCCGGCGAGCGAGGCGGCGGTCAGCTCGCGCAGGTCGACGCCGTCCAGGGTGACCGTGCCGGTGTGCGGGTCGACCAGGCGTACCGCCAGCGAGGCGATGGTCGACTTGCCCGACCCGGTCGGCCCGACCAGGGCGACCGTCCGCCCGGCCGGCACGGTGAAGCTCACCTCGCCGAGCACCTGCGTGCCGGGCAGGTGCGCCTCGGCCGGCTCGTACCCGAAGTGCACGTCGTGGAAGGCGAGGGTGGCCGGGGCGGGGGCGGCCGGGTCGAGGACCGTCGTGCCGTACGGCATGTCGCCGGTGGCGTCCAGCACCCGGCGGACCCGGTCCCAGCCGGCGACGCTGCGCGGCAGCTCGGCCAGCACCCAGCCGATGGCGCGCACCGGGAAGGCCAGCACGGTGAAGAGGAAGGCGACGCTGACCAGCTCGGTCACGTCGATCGCGCCCTGGTTCAGCCGGATCGCGCCGACCACCAGCACGGCGAGCGTGCCCAGGCTGGGCAGGGTCTCCAGCATCGGGTCGAAGACGCCGCGCAGCCGGCCGACCGCGATCAGCGCGTCGCGCAGCTCACCGGCCCGGCCGGCGAACCGGGCGGTCTCCTGCGCCTCGCGGCCCATGGTCTTGACCACCAGCGCGCCGTCGAAGCTCTCGTGGGCGATGCCGCTGACCTCGGCGCGCAGCCGCTGGGCGCGGGCCTGGCGGGGCGCCATCCGGCGGGAGTAGACCACGTTGAGCGCGAACAGCGCCGGGAAGACCGCGAGGCCGACCAGGGCCAGCGCCCAGTCGGTGAGGAAGAGCGAGACCACCGCGCCGACCAGCATCACCAGGGTGCCCACCGCGAAGGGCAGCGGGGCGATCGGGTACCAGGCCGCCTCGACGTCGGAGTTGGCGTTGGAGAGCAGGGTCCCGGTGGCGTTGCGGTGGTGCCAGGCCAGCGGCAGGTCCAGGTAGCGGCGGGTGACCCGGCGCCGGTAGGCGGCCTGGAGCCGGTACTGCATGTAGCCGGCGCCGAGCCGGCGGCCGAAGATGCCGACCACCCGCAGCACGCTGATCCCGAACAGGGCGGCGGCGGCCAGCGCGAGCGCGCCACGGGTCACCGAGCCGCGTTCGATGGCCGGGACCACCACCTTGCCGACGACCCCACCGACGACGTACGCGCTGGCGATGACCATGGAGCCGAACAGCACGCTGCCGGCCACCGCCACCGCGAAGATCCGTGGCTGTTCCCGGATGGCCCGGCCGAGCACCCGCAGCCCTCTGCCGAGGACGTCCCGACTTGTCCCGCTCGCCAACGCACTCCCCCGCCGTAAGCCGCAATTTTCTCCCTCATCCTTACCAATCGCGGCCCGCTCCGCCGACCCGCAGCGATATGTCCGCCGTCACGTCGCCCACGGCACCGCGCCGACCAGGGCGGTTCGACCCGGCCGGCACCGTCCCGGCTCGAGCGCCGCTCGGCCGCGTCACGCCCACCGCGCCGAACGGCCGTCACCGGCCTACGATCGGCCCATGCCGCGGTACGCCCGATCGGAGCGCGAGGCGCTCGCCGACCTGCTGCTGGAACTGGGACCGGAGGCGCCGACGGTCAACGACGGGTGGACCACCCGGGACCTGGCCGCGCACCTGCTGGTGCGCGAACGCCGCCCGGACGCGGCCGGCGGCATCCTGCTGCCCCCGCTGCGCGGATACGGCGAGGCGGTCCGCCGTCGGGTGGCGGCCGGGCCGTACGCGGACCTGGTGGCCCGGGTCCGCCGGCCGCCGGTGTGGAGCCCGGTCAGCAACCCGCTCACCGACGAGCTGGTCAACACCCTGGAGTTCTTCATCCACCACGAGGACGTGCGCCGGGCGCGGCCGGGCTGGCAGCCGCGCGACCTGCCGCCCGGGTTGCAGGCGGCGCTCTGGAAGCGGGCGGCGCTGCTGGCCCGGACGGCGCTGCGTCGCTTCCCGGCGGACCTGCTGGTGCAGGCGCCGGGCTTCGGCGAGGTGGGCGTCGGCCGGGGCGGCGAGCGGCTGCGGCTGGTGGGCGCGCCCGGCGAACTGGTGCTCTTCCTCTCCGGCCGGCAGCGGGTGGCCCGGGTCCAGGTGGACGGCCCGGCGGCGCTGGCGGAGCGACTGCGGGCGGCCGGCCTGGGGTTCTGACCCCCTGTGCGGATTCGGTCACGGCCGGAACGCGAAACAGCCTCGCCCCAGCGACGGTCACCGATCTCCGGTGCCGTACGCTCCTGCCCGCCGCCCTACCCGGCGGCGGGAGGGGGCACCATGCGCAGCTTCGCGGTCTCGGCGCTCCGTGAGCCTCCGTTCCCGGCCCGCCGGCACGCCGCCGTGGACGCCGTCGCCGCGGAGACCCTCGGCTGGATCCGCGAACTGGGCCTGCTGGACTCCCCGGCCGGACTGCGCCGACTGGCCGCCGCCCTGCCGGCCGAGCTCGCCGGGCGGGCCTGCCCGGACGCGCCGGTGGAGCGGCTGCGCCTGCTCACCGACCTGATCTCCTGGCTGTTCGTGATGGACGACGCCTGCGACGAGGACGGCCTCGGGGCGAACCCGGCCCGGCTCGCGCCCACCGTGGCGACCCTGCTGGCGGTGCTGGACCGGCACGGCGACCCGGACGCCGCGCCGCCGGCCGACGCGGGCCCGCTCGGGGTGGCGCTGGACGACCTGTGCCGGCGGGTCCGGGCCCGGCAGCGGCCGACCGTGCTGCTACGGCTGATCAGCCAGCTGCGCGAGTACCTGCTGGCGCTGCTCTGGGAGGCGGGCAACCGGGAGCACCACCGGGTGCCCGGAGTGAGCGAGTACGTGCAGATGCGCCGGCACACCGGCGGGGTCCGGCCCAGCTTCACCCTGACCGACCTGGCGTACGACGGGCTGCCGGGGGCGGGCCGGCGGGCGGACCCGGCGCTGGCGGCCCTGGACGTCATCGCCGCCGACCTGGTCTGCTGGTGCAACGACGTCTTCTCGTACCGCAAGGAGCGGCAGGCGCGACCGGACACCCTCAACCTGGTCGCCTCGCTCGCCGGCGAGCAGGGGCGGGACGAGGAGGCGGCGCTGCGCGCGGCGGCCGAGCGGTTCAACGCGGGGCTGGCCGCGTACACCGAGCGGGAGGCGGCGCTGGCGGCGACGGCCGACGACGCGGTCCGGGCCTTCCTGACCACCCGGCGCAACTGGATCCGGGCCACCTACGACTGGTCGCTCGAGGCAACCAGATACGCCTGACCTGGGGCCACGTCGGGGCAGCGAGGACTAGCCGCTGCCCCGGTCGAGGCAATACTCTTCGGTAACCGCAGAATGGCGTGACCCCCGTCACGTCCCTCCACCCCCGAAGGCGGCTACAGCGATGGCTCTCGATGTACCGTACCGTTCCATCCCCGACATGTTCCTCAAGCGGGTCGCGGACACGCCGGACCGGCCGGCGTTCGCCCACCCGGCGCCGGACGACTCGGGACCGGTCTGGTTGAGCTGGGCGCAGGTCGGGCAGCGGGCCAAGGCGGTCGCCGCCGGGCTGCACGGTCTCGGCGTCGGCCCGGAGGACCCGGTGGCGATCCTGGCCAACACCCGGCTGGACTGGGTGGTCGCCGACTTCGGCATCATGTGCGCGGGCGGGGCGACCACGACCGTCTACCCCACCACCGAGCCGGAGGACGCGACGTACATCGTCGCCGACTCGGGGTCGCGGGTGCTCTTCGCGGAGAACCCGGCCCAGGCGGCGAAGATCTCCGGCGCGACGCTGCCCGCGCTGACCCACGTGGTGCTCTTCGACGGCGAGCCGGACCCGGCCGCCGCCGTCCCGCAGCTCACCCTGGCCCAGCTGGAGGAGCGCGGCGCGCAGGCGCTGGCGACCGAGCCCGACCTGATCGACATGCTGGTCGCCGGCATCGGCCCCGACCACCTGGCCACGCTGATCTACACCTCGGGCACCACCGGCCGGCCGAAGGGCGTGGAGCTGCTGCACGGCGGCTGGTGCTGGGAGGGCGTGGCGCAGGCCGAGCTGGGCCTGTTGCACGCCGACGACCTGCAGTATCTCTGGCTGCCGCTGTCCCACTCGTTCGGCAAGACGCTGCTCTGCGGCGCCACCCACGTCGGCCTGCCCACCTACGTCGACGGGCGGGTGGACAAGCTGGTCGAGCTGCTCGGGGTGGTCCGTCCGACGCTGATGTGCGGCGCGCCCCGGGTCTTCGAGAAGGTCTACAACAAGGCCGTCACCACCGCCCAGGACGCCGGCGGCGCGAAGGCGAAGATCTTCGCCTGGGCCGTCGGGGTGGGCAAGGAGAAGGTCGCCCTGGAGCAGGCCGGCAAGCCGGTGCCGGCCGGGCTGCGGGTGAAGTACGCGCTGGCCGAGAAGCTGGTCTTCAGCAAGCTCCAGGCCCGGCTCGGCGGCCGGATCCGGGTGCTGGTCTCCGGGGCCGCCCCGCTGAGCAAGGAGATCGCCACCTTCTTCGCCGCCGCGAACCTGCCCATCTCCGAGGGGTACGGGCTGACCGAGACCAGCGCCGGCAACTTCGTGAACCCGCCGGACGGGCTGCGGATCGGCACCGTCGGCCGGGCGATGGGCGACCTGGAGTGCCGGATCGACACCGACGGCGAGATCCTGGTGCGCGGCCGGCCGGTCATGCGCGGCTACCACAACCTGCCGGAGGAGACCGCCGCCGCGTTCACCGAGGACGGCTTCTTCCGCACCGGGGACATCGGCAGCCTGGACGACGACGGCTACCTGCGCATCACCGACCGGAAGAAGGACCTGGTCAAGACCTCGGGCGGCAAGTACATCGCGCCGTCGCACATCGAGGGCATGTTCAAGGCGATCTGCCCGTACACGTCGCAGGCGGTGGTGATCGGGCAGGCGCGCAACTACTGCACCATGCTGGTCACCCTCGACCCGGACGCGATCAAGGGCTGGGCGGCCGGCGGCCCGCTGGAGGGGCGCGACTACACCGACATCGTCACCTCGGCCGAGGCCCAGGAGATGGTCGACGGGTACGTGGCCGAGCTGAACGCCAAGCTCAACCGCTGGGAGACGATCAAGAAGGTGACCATCCTCCCCCGCGACCTCACCATCGAGCACGGTGAGGTCACCCCGTCGCTGAAGATCAAGCGCCGGAGCGTGGAGAGCAACTTCGCCGGGGAGATCGACAAGATGTACGCGGGCACCCTCGCCGAGCTGTAGCCGACCGCACCGCGTGCCGGCCGTGCCCCACCGTCCCGGGGTACGGCCGGCGTGCGTACCCGGCTCAGAGGTGGTCCCGCCGCCAGCGGCTCTGCTCCTCCTCGGCGGCGCACTGCTCCTCCAGGGCGAGCTGCCGGACCTGCCGCCGCCGGCCGTCCTCGCTCAGCGTCTCGGCGACCACCACGGCCAGCAGGATCACCGCCAGCAGGATCAGCGACACCAGCTCCGGCAGCGGCGCGGCCAGCGGCGCGATGCCGGCCAGCAGCAGCGGCCCCAGCAGCAGCGGCCAGCGCACCGAGCGCAGCGCCAGGTACCCGCAGCCGGCCACGCTGAGCAGGTAGAGGCCCACCCCGCCGTAGAGCACGGTGATCCAGAAGCCGCCCAGCGGCTGCCCCCACCGCGGGCTGGCCGGGTCGGCGGCCTCGGCGAGCAGGTCCTTGAGCGACAGGGCGAAGAAGATCACCCCGGCGATCATCGGCAGGTGCAGGAAGGTGTACGCGTCACGGGCCAGCCGGAACCGGGCCCGCGCGTCCCGGGCGTGGTGCAGCGCCTGCTCCAGGGCGAACGCCACGGTGTCGAAGTACGCCCACCACAGCATCGCCGTGATCGCGATGCCCAGCACGGCGGCGGTCGCCACCGGCAGGGTCAACGGCAGCTCGGTGAAGAACTTCGCGCCCAGGCCGAGCGCGATGATCGTCTCGCCCAGCGCGATCAGCACCATCAGCGCGTGCCGCTCCGCCCAGTGCCCGGCCGACACCACCACCCACCACGAGCGGCCCAGGGTGACCCCGCCGACGTACTCGACCAGCAGCGCCAGCGTCCAGAGCACGAGCTGCACCGCGGTGGCCGCCGGCCGGTCGACCATCCGCTGCGGCACCGTGCCGGCGACCACCAGCAGCACCGCGGCCGCGAGCACGGAGCCGAAGCGCGCCAGCAGGTACCGGCGGCGACCCGGGTCGCCCCGGTCCACCCGGGCGAAGACGACGAACTGCGCCCCCCGGATCACGAAGTAACAGCCGGCGAAGACCAGCGGCCCGTGCAACCCGCCGGGCCGGTCCACGAACGCCCCCGGGATGCTCAGCACCAGCAGGAAGGTCGCCGCGATGGTGACGAAACCGACCAGCGGCAGCAGTCCCTGGTCCGCGCGGACCGCGTTGCCGACCCGGGCGAATCCGGTCCAGCACCACCAGAGCAGCGCCAGCACCAGCCCGCACCGGTAGAGGTTGACCGGCGTGGGCGCGGCGGCGGTCAGGCTGGTCACGCTGAGGAACGCGAAGACGAAGACCAGGTCGTAGAAGAGCTCCAGCCGGGTGGTCCGGGAGCCCGGGGCACCCGGCCGCACGCCGCGCGACCACCGGTCCCCGCCGCCGTTGCCCACCCGGGCAGTCTGTCAGCCGGCAGCCGGTCGGGAGCCGGATCCGGGCAGCTCCACGGCCGGACGCGCGGCGCAGGCGCGGAGCGGCCCGGGTGCGCACGGCCGGCCACGGGTGCGGCGCGGGGCGCGGCGCCGGCCGGACGGGGAGCCCGGCCGGTCAGCGGCCGGGCTCGCC
This sequence comes from Micromonospora auratinigra, assembly GCF_900089595.1. Taxonomy (GTDB): domain Bacteria; phylum Actinomycetota; class Actinomycetes; order Mycobacteriales; family Micromonosporaceae; genus Micromonospora; species Micromonospora auratinigra. The sequence continues at coordinate 3,091,716 of NZ_LT594323.1, forward strand.
GCCGGCGCCGTGCTCGGCGAGGAACTCGTCGCGCAGCTCCCGGCGGGCCGCCCCGAAGAGCACCACCTCGGCCGCCACCATCGCGACGCAGACCAGCGCGAGCAGGGCCAGGGCGGCCAGTGCCGGCAGGTGGTCGGCGACCGGCAGCAGCACCACCAGCAGCACCATGGCCGCCACCCGGGGCCGGTTGACCGAGCCCATGTTGCGCAGCCGGAAGCCCAGGTGCCCGAGCAGGTAGATGATCACCCCGCCGTAGAGGGCGAGCAGGCCCAGCCCGTGCAGCGGGTCGGTGAGCGAGTGGTGGGTGCCGTCGCCGACGTACGCGAGGACCTTCTTGAAGCCGAGGGCGAGCAGGATGATCCCGGCGACCATCGGCAGGTGCAGGTAGGTGTAGGAGTCCCGGCCGAGGGCGGCCCGCTCGGCACCCTGCGCCCGGGCCAGCACCCGTTCGGCGGCGATGGACACCACGTCGAAGTACGCCCACCAGAGCGCCGCCGCCACCGCCACGCCGAGGAACGAGGCCACGATGATCGGCCAGGAGATCGGCAGCGCGGTGATGCCGACCCCGATGCCGACCAGGGACTCACCCAGCGCCACGATGATGATCAGGCCGTGCCGCTCGGTCCAGTGTGCCGCCGAGAAGATCTGCCAGCCGGCCGCGCCGATGACCATGATGCCGCCGTAGTCGACGGCGAGGGCGAGCACCCAGAGCAGGGTGCGCAGCGTGCCGATCCGCCCCGGGTCCTCGCTGAGCTGCTGGGGCAGCAGGGCGGCGGTGAAGAGCAGGGCGGCCCCGCTGAGCATCGGCCAGGCGGCCCGCAGCAGCTGGCGGCGCAGCCCGGCGTCGCCCCGGGCGGCGGACCAGTAGATCACCAGGTGCAGCACCCGGACGACCAGGTAGCAGGAGGCGAAGACCACCGGACCGGAGAGCCCGCCGGGCAGGTCGACGAAGGCCTCCGGGATGGTCGCGGCGACCACGAACATGGTGGCGATCACCGCGAAGAGGGCGACCCGGACCACGCCCTCGTCGGCCCGGACCGTGTTGCCCAGCCAGGCGTAGCAGCACCAGCACCACCAGAGCAGGGCCAGCACCAGCAGGCCCCGGCCCAGGCCACGCCAGGTCAGGTCGTTCGCCATCAGCGCGGTCACCTGGGTGAGCGCGTAGACGAAGACCAGGTCGAAGAAGAGTTCCAGCGGGGTGACCGAGGCGCCCTCGGTCATCACCCGCATCCGCGCCGCGCGCCGCGTGCCGTCCGTCACGGCGCACAGTCTGGCAGCCGCGTGCCCGGACCCGTCGTCCCGGCCGCGCGGCGCGCCGCCGGTCCGCCGGGCCGGGCGTCCGCCGCCGGGTCAGGCGATGACGGACGGCTCCCGCCACTGCGACCGGCCGGCCCGGTCCAGGTCGTAGCGGACCGCGGCGAGCCGGCCGACGGCCTCGACCAGGTCCGCGGCGGGCAGCGTGAAGGGCAACCGGAGGAAGCGTTCGAGGGTGCCGTCCAGGCCGAACCGGGGCCCGGGGGCCAGCCGTACGCCGACCTCCTCGGCGGCCCGGGCCAGCGCGCTGGAGACCGGGCCGTCCAGCTCCGCCCAGAGCGTGACCCCGCCACGGGGCGCGGTGACCCGCCAGTCGGGCAGCCGCTCGGCGAGCGCGGCGACCAGGGCGTCCCGCTGGGTGGCGAGCTGGCGGCGGCGGGCGGCCACGATGGTCGGCGCGTCGGCGAGCAGGTGCACCGCCACCAGCTGGTCGAGCACCGGGCTGGCCATGTCGACCCCGACCCGGGCGGCGGCCAGCCGCTGCACCTGGGGGGCGGAGGCGCGGACCCAGCCGATCCGCAGGCCACCCCAGTAGGGCTTGCTCATCCCGCCGATGCTGATCACCCGGGAGTGCCGGTCGAAGGTCGCCACCGGCGGCGGCAGCTCGGTGCCGTCCAGCGGCAGGTCCACGAACGACTCGTCGATCACCAGGTCGGTGCCGGCCGCGTGGGCGGTGCCGACGAGCCGCTCGCGCAGCTCGGCCACCATCAGGTGCCCGGTGGGGTTCTGGAACTCGGGGATCAGGTACGCCAGCTTGGGCCGTCCCTGCCGGATGCTGCCCAGCAGCAGGTCGGCGTCCCAGCCGAGGCCGTCGGTGGCCAGCCCGTGGGTGGTGATCCGGGCCCGGCGGGCGGCCAGCGCCGCCAGCGCGTTGGGGTAGGTGGGTGACTCGACCAGCACCCCGCCGCCGGGCGACAGGGCCAGCCGCAGCACCAGGTCCAGCGCGTGCTGGGTGCCGCTGGTCACCATGATCTGTTCCGGACTGGTGGGCAGGCCCCGGGCGGTGTACCCACGGGCCACCGCCTCGCGCAGCTCGATGATGCCGGTCGGGTGGTAGCCCGCGCCGCCCAGGTAGCGGGGCAGGTCCTCGGCCGCCTTGCGGGCCGCCGGCACCAGCTGCGGCGGGGCGGCGAGCGCGGCCACCCCGAGGTCGATCATGTCCCGGTCGTCCAGCGGCGTCCACAGGCCGGTGCTGGCGACCCGGTGGGTGCCGGGGAGCATGGTCCAGCTACCGGCCCCCCGGCGGCTGGCCAGGTGTCCGCTCTCCCGCAGTTCCCGGTAGGCGGCGGTGACGGTGGTCCGGCTGATCCGCAGCGCCTCCGCCAGCTCCCGCTCGGCGGGCAGGCGTACCCCGAGGGGGAGGCGGCCGTCGGCGAGCAGGCCGCGCACGGCGGCGGCGAGGGCCGCGTAGTCGGGGCTGCGGCGGCGGCCCGGGAGGGCGTGCCACTGGCCGAGCAGCCGCGCCAATTGCACGCCACGCACCTGGCTCGTCATGCCACCCCTCCCAAATTGGCTCTGTCATGGCCGAGATTGGACCCTAGGGTGGCATGCATGGCAGCGATTGGCAATCTCCGGCACCGGCCGGCCCGGCGGCTCGGCCAGCTCTACGCCGGGCTGGTGCTCTACGGCGTCAGCATGGCGCTGATGGTCCGCTCCGGGCTCGGCCTGAACCCGTGGGACGTGTTCCACCAGGGGCTGTCCCGGCAGACCGGGATCAGCATCGGCACCGCCAGCATCCTGGTCGGCGCCGCCGTGCTGCTGCTCTGGATCCCGCTGCGCCAGCGCCCCGGCCTGGGCACCGTCAGCAACGTGCTGGTGATCGGCCTGGTGGTGGACGCCACCCTGGCCCTGCTGCCGGCCGGTCACGGACTGCCCGTCCGGATCGGGCTGCTCACCCTGGGCATCGTGGCCAACGGCGCCGCCACCGCGCTCTACCTGGGCGCGGCCCTCGGCCCCGGCCCCCGCGACGGCCTGATGACCGGGTACGTCGCCCGCCGGCCCGGCCGTTCGGTGCGGCTGGTGCGCACCGTCATCGAGGTGATCGTGCTCTCGCTCGGCTGGCTGCTCGGCGGAACGGTGGGCCTCGGCACCCTCGCGTACGCGCTGGCCATCGGTCCGCTCGCGCAGCTCTTCATCCCGCTCTTCGCGCTGCCCGCGCCGCCGGCCCCGGCGCCCGTGCCGGAACCGGCGGTGGGCTGCGCCGCGCGTCCGGCCGGCGAGGCCGGCTGACCGCCGGCCCCGGCACGCTGCGTCACCGGCCGGCGAGCCGAGCGCCACGGGATGGGATCATCTGCACCGCGCTGAGCTGCGACGACGTCCACGGGCGAAACCGGGTGTTTTCTCCGGGGTGAACGCCGGGCATCATTCGTGCATGGGGGAGAACGGATGGCGCTGGACCGACGCCTGGATCTTCGTCTCACTGGTGATCGCGAGCGGTGCCGGCCGGCACCGCCGGTCGGCGACCACACGCCGCCCCGAGGGCGTGCGCCTGGCTGACGTCCTCTCCACCGCCGACCACCTGAACCGGGCCATCCCCGAGCGGGAGGACGTGGAGAGCGCGGTGCGCCGGCTCGTCGGCGCGGGCCTGGTCAGCGTCTCCGACGGCTGGTTCCGGATCACCGAGGACGGCGAGCGGCTCTGGCGCAGCCGGCCCCGCGCCGGGGTCGGCACCATGGTCGACACCGTGCAGGGGGTGCTCGTCCGCCGGCACACGCCGGGCGAGTCGGACTGGCGCCTCCACGAGGACGACCACGCCGCCGCAGTGCAGGAGTACGCGGTCCGCTCGATCCCGATGCCGCGCCGCTCCCCCGAGGGCCACTCGGGCCGCGCCTGAACCCGGCGCGGGGGGGGTGGGTCAGCGGACCGGGTGCCCGGCGCCGCGCAGGGCGTCCTTGACCTCGCCCACGGTCAGCTCACCGAAGTGGAAGACGCTGGCCGCGAGCACCGCGTCGGCGCCCGCGCCGATGGCCGGCGGGAAGTGCGCGACCCGGCCGGCGCCGCCACTGGCGATCACCGGCACGTCGACCACCCGCCGGACCGCCTCGATCAACGGCAGGTCGAAGCCCGCCTTGGTGCCGTCGGCGTCCATCGAGTTCAGCAGGATCTCCCCCGCGCCCAGCTCGGCGCCGCGCGCCGCCCACTCGACCGCGTCGAGGCCGGTGCCCCGCCGACCGCCGTGCGTGGTGACCTCGAAGCCACTGGGCGTGCCGCCGGCGGGCGCCCGCCGCACGTCGAGGGAGAGCACCAGCACCTGCCGGCCGAACCGGTCGGCGATCTCGGCGATCAGCTCGGGGCGGGCGATCGCCGCGGTGTTCACCCCGACCTTGTCCGCGCCGGCCCGCAACAGCGTGTCCACGTCGGCCACCTGGCGCACCCCACCGCCGACGGTGAGCGGGATGAAGACCGACTCGGCGGTGCGGCGGACCACGTCGAGCATGGTCCCCCGGTCGCTCGACGAGGCGGTGACGTCCAGGAAGGTCAACTCGTCCGCGCCGGCCCGGTCGTACGCCGCAGCCAGCTCCACCGGGTCACCGGCGTCGCGCAGGTCGAGGAAGTTGACCCCCTTGACCACCCGCCCGGCGTCCACGTCCAGACACGGGATCACCCGTACCGCCACCGTCATGCCGCGAGCCTATCCAACGGGAGGCGCGGCGGCGGCCGGCGTGTGAGGCCGACCACCGCCGCGCCGGGTGTCACACCCGGACGAGCATCTTGCCGAGGTTCTCGCCGCGCAGCAGGCCGAGGAACGCCTCGGGGGCCTTCTCGATGCCGTCCACGACCGTCTCGTCGTACGAGAGCTTGCCGTCGCGCAGCCAGCCGGCCATCTCCTGGACGAACTGGTCACGCAGGTGGCCGTGGTCGCCGACCAGGAAGCCGCGCAGGGTGAGCCGCTTGCCGATCACCAGCGCCAGGTTGCGCGGGGCGGCCGGCGGCTCGGTGGAGTTGTACTGGGCGATCATGCCGCAGATGGCGGCCCGCCCGTGCGGGTTCATCGCACCGATGGCGGCCTCCAGGTGCTCGCCGCCCACGTTGTCGAAGTACACGTCGACGCCGTCCGGCGCGGCGGCCTTGAGCTGCTCGTACACCGGGCCGTCGTGGTAGTCGAAGGCGGCGTCGAAACCGAGCGCCTTCAGCCGCTCGACCTTGGCCGCCGAGCCGGCGCTGCCGACCACCCGGGCCGCGCCGCGCAGCTTGGCGATCTGGCCGACCATGCTGCCGACCGCGCCGGCCGCGCCGGAGACGAAGACCGTCTCGCCGGGCTTCATGGCGGCCACGTCGAGCAGACCGGCGTACGCGGTCAGCCCGGTCATGCCGAGCACGCTCAGGTAGGCGCTGACCGGCGCGAGGCTCGGGTCGACCTTCCGCGCGCCCTTGGCGTCGACCAGCGCGTACTCGCGCCAGCCGAGGCCGTGCAGCACGGTGTCGCCGGGCGTGAAGCCCTCGGCCTCGCTGGCCACCACCTCACCGAGCGCGCCCCCGTCGAGCGGGGCGTCGAGCTGGAACGGCGGGACGTACGACTTCACGTCGTTCATCCGGCCCCGCATGTACGGGTCGACCGACATGTACTGGTTGCGGACCACGATCTGGCCCGGCCCCGGGGTCGGCACCTCGGTGCTGACCAGCCGGAAGTTGTCGGCGGTCGGCCAGCCCTGCGGGCGGGACGCCAGGTGGATCTCACGGTTGGTGCTCATGCTGCCTCCCGGACGGTCAGGGCGACCTCGATGTTGCCGCGGGTCGCGTTGGAGTACGGGCAGACCTGGTGGGCCGCCTCGACGAGCTGCTCGGCGGCGCTGCGCTCGACGGCGGGCAGGTCGACCACCAGCGTGACGGCAAGACCGAAGCCACCGCTGCCGTTCGGGCCGATACCCACCTCCGCCTCGACGACCGAGCCCGAGACGTCCGCCTTCGCCTTGCGGGCGACCAGGCGCAGCGCGGAGTGGAAGCAGGCCGCGTAGCCGGCGGCGAAGAGCTGCTCCGGGTTGGCCGCGCCACCGGCGCCGCCCATCTCCTTCGGGATCGCCAGGTCGAGTTCGACGGTGCCGTCCGAGGTGCGGACGTGGCCGTCGCGACCGTCCCCGGTCGCCTGCGCGGACGCGGTGTAGAGCACCTGCATGGTGGTCACTGCTCCTTCTGTCGGTGGATCGTCTCGGTGACCCGGGTGAGCGTGTCGCGCAGCGAGACCAGCTCGGCCTCGCCGAGGCCGGTGGCCCGGGCGACCCGCAGCGGTACGTCCTCCATCCGCTGCCGCAGCTCCCGGCCCGGCCCGGTGAGCCCCACCTCGACCCGGCGCTCGTCCCGCGCGGAGCGGGTACGCACCACCAGGCCGGCCGCCTCCAGCCGCTTGAGCAGCGGGGAGAGCGTGCCGGAGTCCAGCCGGAGCTGGTTGCCGAGCTCGGACACCGTGGGGGCGTCGTCGCCGCGCTCCCAGAGCACCAGCAGCACCAGGTACTGCGGGTAGGTGAGCCCGAACTCGTCGAGGATGGGCCGGTAGACGTCGGTCAGGGCGCGCGACGCCGCGTACAGGGCGAAGCACACCTGCCGGCGCAGCACCAGATCATCGGTCACGGGACGAACCGTAGCGCGCAATTAAGTTGTGCACAACCGATCCGGGTGTGGGGTGACCACGGCCACCCCGCCCGGAGGCGGGGGTCAGCCCTCGGGGAGCCACGCCTCCAACTCGACCTCGACCAGGTGGTCCGGGTCGATCAGGCCGGCCACCACCACCATGGTCGCCACCGGACGGACCGCCCCGAACACCGCGTTGTGCGCCCGGCCCACCTCGTCGGCGTAGAGCCGGTCCGTGACGTACATCCGGGTCCGGATCACGTCGGTCGGGCCGGCGCCGACCTCGGCGAGCGCGGCCAGGCCGATCCGCAACGCCTGGGCGGTCTGCGCCGCCGCGTCACCCACGTGGACCACCTGGCCGTCGACGGTCGAGGTACAGCCGGCGGTGATCGCCAGCGGCCCGACCCGCACCACCCGGGAGTAGCCGTACAGGGCCTCCCATGGGCCGCCCGAGCCGAGGCGGGTGACGACCGCGCCGTCGCCCGCCTCGGTGGTGGTCACGCCGCGGCCCGCAGCGTGGCGAGCGCCTCGGCGACCGTGAACGCGCCCGCGTAGAGCGCCTTGCCGGCGATCACGCCCTCCACGCCCACCGGCTCCAGGGTGGCCAGCGCGCGCAGGTCGTCCAGGGTGGAGACGCCGCCGGAGGCGATCACCGGGGCGTCGGTGCGGGCGCAGACCTCGCGCAGCAGGTCCAGGTTCGGCCCGCGCATGGTGCCGTCCTTGGTGATGTCGGTGACGACATAGCGCGAGGCGCCGGCCTTGTCCAGCCGCTCCAGCACCTCCCACAGGTCACCGCCGTCGCGGGTCCAGCCCCGGGCCGAGAGGGTACGGCCGCGCACGTCCAGGCCGATCGCCACCCGGTCGCCGTACTCGCCGCAGATCCGGTCGCACCACTGCGGGTCCTCCAGCGCGGCGGTGCCGATGTTGACCCGGGCCGCGCCGGTGGCCAGGGCGGCCCGCAGCGACTCGTCGTCGCGGATGCCGCCGGAGAGCTCCACCTTGACGTCGAGGCGGCCCACCACGTCGGCGAGCAGGGCCGCGTTGGAACCCCGCCCGAAGGCGGCGTCCAGGTCGACCAGGTGGATCCACTCCGCGCCGTCGGCCTGCCAGGCGAGGGCCGCCTCGGTCGGGTCACCGTACGCGGTCTCGCTGCCGGCGGCGCCCTGCACGAGCCGGACGGCCTGGCCGTCGGCGACGTCCACGGCGGGCAACAGGGTGAGGCTCAACGCTCTTCTCCTCGGTTCAGGTCCGACGGTCCAGGGCGATCACCACGATCGCCGGCAGGACCAGCAGCAACAACACGACCAGCGCCAACCGCAGCGCCAGGTCGTCGACGAAACTCCAGATGCCGGCCAGCGCCGCCCCGGTGAGCAGCACGATGGCCGCCCGCTCGCCCCGGGTGTGCCGGCGCAGCCGGCCGGTACGCCCCCGCCGCAGCGTCGGCGTCAACCGGCGTACCACCGCGCGCCGCCGCTGCCGGCGGGCCACCTTGCGGGCCCGGGCGGCGCGCTCGGCGGTCAACTGCGCCTGGCGGGCCTCCCGGCGCCGGGCCCGCTCCTTGCTCACCGGGTCACCACGGCGCGCGACCGGCTCCCGCGCCACCGGCCGGTACGCGACCCGCTCACAGCGTGGCGAGCCAGTTGCGCAGCAGGGCGGCGCCGGTGTCGGCCGACTTCTCCGGGTGGAACTGGGCCGCCGAGAGCGGCCCCCGCTCCACCGCGGCGACGAAGTCGGCGCCGTGCTCGGCGGTGGTCACCCGCGCCCCCGCGGCGGTCAGCCCGGCGGTGTCCACCACCCCGTAGGAGTGCACGAAGTAGAACCGGGCGTCGGCCGGCAGGCCGGCGAAGAGCACCGACCCGGCCGGCGCGTGCACGGTGTTCCAGCCCATGTGCGGCAGCCGGGGGGCGGGCAGCTTCGTCACCCCGCCGGGCAGCAGCCCGAGCCCCTTGGTCACCACGCCGTGCTCGTCCCCGTGCTCGAAGAGCACCTGCATCCCGACGCAGATGCCCAGCACCGGACGGCCGGCGGCGACCCGCTCGGCGATCACCGGCCCGGCGCCCAGCGCCTCGATCCCGGCCATGCAGGCCGCGTACGCGCCGACCCCCGGCACCACCAGGCCGTCGGCCTCGGCGGCGGCGGCCAGGTCGTCGGTCACGGTGACGTCCGCGCCGGCCCGCTCCAGGGCCCGCTCGGCCGAGCGCAGGTTGCCCGAGCCGTAGTCGAGCACCACCACGCGCCGGCTCACGACTTGTCCCCCAGCAGCCAGAGCAGCCCGGCGGCGGTGGAGAGCGCGGCCAGCAGACCGGTGATCACCACCGCGACGCGCGAGGCGCCCTGCTTGTGCAGCGACCACGTCCCGCCGACCAGCACCCCGCCCAGGATCAGCAGCAGCGTCGGCAGCGTCGCCCCCATCAGAGCGCGCCCTTGGTGCTGGGCACCACGCCCGCGTTGCGCGGGTCCAGCGCGGTGGCCTCGCGCAGCGCCCGGGAGACCGCCTTGAACTGCGCCTCCACCACGTGGTGCGCGTCCGGGTGGCCGCCGGGACGGGCCGCCCGCAGCACGTCCACGTGCAGGGTGACCCGGGCCGCCTGGCCGAAGGACTCCCAGATGTGCCGGGTCATGCTGGTCGGGTAGACCGGCCCGATGTACGGGGCCAGGGCCGGCTCGTCGTGCACCACGTACGGCCGGCCGGAGAGGTCGACCGCGGCGCGGACCAGCACCTCGTCCATCGGGACGGTGGCCGAGCCGTACCGCCGGATGCCGGCCTTGTCCCCCAGCGCCTGGTCGAACGCGGCGCCCAGGGCGAGCGCGGTGTCCTCCATCGTGTGGTGGGCGTCGATCTCCAGGTCGCCGACGGTGTGCACGGTCAGGTCGAAGCCGCCGTGCCGGGCGATCTGGTGCAGCATGTGGTCGTAGAAACCGACGCCGGTCTCGATGTCGGCCTTGCCGGTGCCGTCGAGGTCGATCTCGACGAGGACCTTGGTCTCCTTGGTGACCCGCTCGACCCGGGCGGTGCGACTCATGAGAGCTTCTCCATGGCGGTGAGGAAGGCGTCGGTCTCGGCGGGGGTGCCGGCGGTGACCCGCAGCCAGCCGGGCAGGCCCACGTCGCGGACCAGCACCCCGGCGTCCAGCAGGGTGCGCCAGGCCGTCGACTGCTCGCCGCCGACCTCGAAGAGCACGAAGTTGGCGTCGCTGTCGGCGACCCGGTGGCCGCGGGCGCGCAGCTCGGCCACGATCCGGTCGCGCTGCTGCATGATCGCGGTGACCGTGCCGAGCAGGGCGTCGCGGTGGGCCAGCGCCGCGCGGGCGGCGGCCTGGGTGAGCGCCGAGAGGTGGTACGGCAGCCGGACCAGCTGCACCGCCGCCACCACCGCCGGGTCGGCGGCCAGGTAGCCCAGCCGGCCGCCGGCGAACCCGAACGCCTTGCTCATCGTCCGGGTGACCACCAGCCGGGGGTGGCCGGGCAGCACGGCCAGCGCGCTGACCGTGCCCGGCCGGGCGAACTCGGCGTACGCCTCGTCCACGATCACCATGCCGGGCGCCTCGGCCAGCACGGCGGCGACCACGGCCGGGTCCAGCGCGGTACCGGTCGGATTGTTCGGCGAGCAGAGGAAGACCACGTCCGGCCGGTGCGCGCGGACCTGGGCGACCGCCTCGTCGGCGGTCAGCCCGAAGTCGACCCCCCGGGCGGCCGGGATCCAGCCGGTGCCGGTGCCGAGCGCCAGCAGCGGATGCATCGAGTAGGCCGGGGTGAAGCCGAGCGCGGTGCGCCCGGGGCCGCCGAACGCCTGCAGCAGCTGCTGCTGGATCTCGTTGGAGCCGTTGGCCGCCCAGACCTGCTCGACGGTGAGCCCGTGGCCCAGGTAGCCGGCCAGGTCGGCGCGGAGCGCCACCGCGTCCCGGTCCGGGTAGCGGTTGAGGTCGCGCAGCTCGGCCGCGAGGGCCTTGCCGATCGCCTCCACCACCGGCTCCGGCACCGGGTAGGAGTTCTCGTTGGTGTTCAGCCGGACCGGCACGTCCAGCTGCGGTGCCCCGTACGGCTTCAGGCCCCGCAGGTCGTCGCGGATCGGCAGGTCGTCGAGGGTGGTCACGACCCGTCCCCCGTGAACCGGACGCTGACCGCCTGGCCGTGCGCCGGCAGGTCCTCGACGCCGGAGAGGGTGACCACGTGCGGGGCGACCTCGCGCAGCGCGTCGCGGGTGTATTCCACCAGGTGCACGCCGCGCAGGAAGGACTGCACGGACAGGCCCGAGGAGTGCCGCGCGCAGCCGCCGGTGGGCAGCACGTGGTTGGAGCCGGCGCAGTAGTCGCCCAGCGACACCGGCGACCACGCGCCCACGAAGATCGCCCCGGCGTTGCGCACCCGCAACGCCCACGCGCGGGCGTCCACGGTCTGGATCTCCAGGTGCTCGGCCGCGTACGCGTCGACCACCCGCAGCCCGGCCTCGAGGTCGTCGACGAGCACGACGCCGCTCTGCTCGCCGCCGAGCGCGGTGCCGATCCGCTCGGCGTGCTTGGCCACCGGCACCTGCCGGGCCAGCTCGACGTCGACCGCGTCGGCCAGCGCCACCGACGGCGTGACCAGCACGCTGGCCGCCAGCGGATCGTGCTCGGCCTGGCTGATCAGGTCGGCGGCCACGTGCGCCGGGTCGGCGGTGTCGTCGGCCAGGATGGCGATCTCGGTGGGGCCGGCCTCGGCGTCGATGCCGACCACGCCGCGCAGCAGCCGCTTGGCGGCGGTGACCCAGATGTTGCCCGGGCCGGTGATCATGTCGACCGGCTCGCAGCGCTCGGTGCCCGCCGGGTCGACGGTCGCGCCGTACGCCAGCATGGCCACCGCCTGGGCGCCACCGACCGCGTAGACCTCGTCCACCCCGAGCAGCGCGCAGGCCGCCAGGACCCGCTGGTCGGGCAGGCCGCCGTTCTCCTGCTGCGGCGGGCTGACCACCACCAGCGAGCGCACCCCGGCCGCCTGGGCCGGAACCACGTTCATCACCACGGTCGACGGGTACATGGCCAGGCCACCCGGAACGTACAGGCCGACCCGGTCGACCGGCACCCAGCGCTCGGTCACCGTGCCGCCCGGCACCACCTGGGTGGTGTGGTCGGTGCGGCGCTGGTCGGCGTGGACCTTGCGGGCCCGGCTGATCGACTCCAGCAGCGCCGCCCGGACCTGCGGGTCGAGCGTCCCCTCGGCCGCGCGGATGGTCTCCACCGGCACCCGCAGGCACTCCGGGGAGATCCCGTCGAACCGTTCGCTCGCCTCCCGGATCGCCGGGTACCCATGCTCCCGGACCGCCTCCACGAGGGGACGGATCCTCTCGACCGCCACGGAGACGTCGAGCTGGGCACGGGGCAGCAGGCGGCGCGGGTCACGCGTCGCGCCGCGCCGGTCGATCCGATTCAACACCCCTGTGAGTCTAGGCGGCCCTCCCGGGGAGCCACCGCCGCCGCCCGTACGCCGGGACGGTGAGCCGGGACACGCCGACCGGGCGAGATCGGGATACGCTCGGACGCGTGACCGCACGGCTGCCGGTGTTCCCGCTGGGGACGGTCCTCTTTCCCGGGCTGGTCCTCCCACTGCACATCTTCGAGGAGCGTTACCGCGCCCTGGTGCGCCACCTGGTGGGGCTGCCCGACGGCGCGCCCCGGGAGTTCGGCGTGGTGGCGATCCAGGCCGGCTGGGAGGTCGCGCCCGCCGGGCCGCCGGGCGCACCGCCCCCGGCCGGCGGCGAGGTCACCCTGCACGAGGTGGGCTGCACCGCCGAGCTGCGGCAGGTCACCGAGCTGGAGGACGGCGGGTTCGACATCGTCACCGTGGGGCGGCGGCGGTTCCGCATCGCCGAGGTGGACGCCGACGCCGCGCCGTACCTGACCGCCGAGGTGGAGTGGCTGCCCGAGCCGGCCGGCACCGACGAGGTCGCCGACCTGCTCGCCGCCCGGGTGATCTCCGTGTTCCGGCAGTACCTCGGCCTGGTCCGGCCGGACCCGCAGGAGATCTCCGAGCAACTGCCGGAGGATCCGACCGTGCTGTCGCACCTGGTCGCGGCCACCGCGGCGCTGACCGTGGCCGACCGGCAGCGGCTGCTCGCCATCGACGACACCGCCGGTCGGCTGCGGGCCGAGCTGCGGCTGCTGCACCGCGAGACGGCCCTGCTGCGGGAGGTCCGGGCCGTTCCGGTGCCGCTCAGCGAGCTGGCCGGTCCCCCGGCCCCGAACTGATCCCCGACCCCGGACCACCCCGGCCGTCCCCCGGGCCGCCGTCGTGCGGGCCCGCCGGCCCGCCCGGATCCTCCCCGGGGTGTCCCGGGCCGCCGCCGTGCGGTGCCCCAACGCCACCGGGCCAGCCGGGGCCGCCGACCGGTGCCGTCGGCCAGCCGCCGTACGGGTCCGGCTCCGGGCGCAGCGACGGCCACCGGGACCAGCCGGCCAGCAGGGTGTACGTCACGGCCGCGCCGAACGCGGGCAGCAGCAGGCTGCCGTAGGGCAGCGGCAGGTGCAGGAACCAGTCGACCCCGCCGGACCGCAGGTCGGCGGGCTTGGTGAACGCCGTCCCGTCCGGCGCCGAGGCGAGCAGGCGGTCGTAGGTGCCCAGCCCGATCCGGCGGCCCACCTGCCAGGCGAGCACCGCGGCGCCGAGCCCGCCGAGCACCCCGGCGGCCAGCCCGGCCGGCCCGCGCCGGCGGCGCAGCAGCGCCCAGAGCCCGATCGCGGCGAGCACTCCGAAGGCGATCCCGAGCAGGCTGAACCAGCCGTCGGCGGCGATCGGCTGCTCGGGCTGCGGTACGGCGTAGACCGCACCGTCGGGCACCTTGCGCACCGGGGTGTCCGGTGCCACGGCCGCCCAGAGCAGCCCGAGCGGCGCACCGAGGACGGCGATCAGCAGCGCCGCGCCCAGGGTGACCCCGACGGCGCGCAACCCGCCGGCCGGCCGGTCGGTCACCGGCACCGCGCCGGCCGCGACCGGGTGACCGGTGAACGGGTCGATCCCCGGCACCGCGCCGGCCCCGCCCGGCTGGCCGGTGAACGGGTCCGTTCCCGGCAGCGCGCCGGCCACACCCGGATGACCGGCGAGCGGGTCCGCGCCGGGGGCGGTGACCGGGGTGCCGGCGGGCACCGGCAGCCCGGCCGGCCAGTCCGGCAGGTCGGGCCCGCCTCGCGAGCCGCCGTCGGGCCGCCCGCCGGGCGGCGTGGTGGCGGCCGGGGGGCCGGGCGGCGTGGCGGCCGGCGACCCGGTCGCGTCGGCGGGGCCGGGTCGGTCGGGGGCCCGCTCGGGATCAGGGGTGTCCGGACTCACCCGGTGATCCTCTCAGGCGACGGGCCCGCGCGGGGCGGCGGTGGCGGTCAGCGGACGAACGGTTCCAGCATCACCGAGGCCGCCTTGAGCCACGCCTGCCGGGTCTCCGCCTGGAGCTGGTGGTACTCGATCGAGGAGCCGGTCTCGAGGGCCGGGTCGTACGGCACCACGGCCACCGCCCGGGTCCGGGTGGCGAAGTGCCGCTCCAGGTCGTCCTGGAGCGGGCTGCGCCCCGGCGTCGGGCAGGAGATCAGGGTGACCGCGTTGTCGGCCAGCTCGCCCATGCCCACCTCGTGCAGCAGGTCGAGCATCCAGTCCGCGCTGAACGCGGCGTCCTCGCGCGGGACGGTGGTCACCACGAGCTGGTCGGCCGCCTGCATGACGGTGCGCCAGTTGGAGCTCTCCACGTTGTTGCCGGTGTCGACGCAGACCACGTCGTGGGTCCGCCGCAGCAGCTCCAGCACCCGCTTGACGGTGAACTGGTCGAGCCGCTGGGCGAACCGCGGGCTCTCCTCGCCGGCGAGCACGTCGTACGAGCCGTCGGAGGCGTGCCGCAGGTAGTCGTCGAGGTGCTCCAGCAGGGTGGCGCCCTCCATGATCTCGATCTGCGCGAGGTCGTGGATCAGGTGCCGGATGGTGCGGGCGTGCCGGGCACTGCCGGCGCGCAGGCCGAGGGTGCCGCGCAGCTCGTTGTCGTCCCAGGCGAGCACGCCCCGGCCGCGGACGCTGCCCACGGTGGCGGCGGCCAGCACGGTGGCGGTGGTCTTGTGCACCCCGCCCTTGGGGTTGGCGAAGGCGAGCACCCGGGGGCCGCCCAGCTCGCGGCGGAGCACGGCCGCGGCCCGGTCCAGCTCGGTCTCCGGCGCCGGGGCCCGCCACTCGACCCGGGCCGGCTCGACCCGGGCCGGATAGCTCTCCACCGCCGGCTGGTACGCGGGCACCGCCGGCGCCGGCAGGGCGGGTTCCTCCGGGGCGGGACGGACGTCCGGCCGGTAGCGGCCCCGCTCGAGCAGCGCGTACCGGGACTCGGGCGGGGGCGGCTCGGGCCGGTAGCCGTTGTCGAGCAGCGCGTACCGGGAGTCGACCGAGGCGGTGCCCCGGCCCCGCGGCTCGGGCTCCGGCGGCTCGGGGCGGTAGGTCGGCTCGGCCCGCCAGGACGGCTCGGCGCGTGGCTCCGGATCGACCCGGTACGCCGGCGCGGCCTGGTAACCGGGCTCGACGGCGTACCCGGGGTCGGCGCCGTACCCGGGATCGCCGTAGCCCGGCTCGACCCGGTAGGCCGGCTCCACCCGGTAGGTCGCCTCGACCCGGTAGGCGGGTTCCGCGCCGTACGCCGGCTCTACGGGCTGGACCCGGCCGGTCCAGCCGCTGCCGGCGGGGCGCCGGGGCAGCGGTTCGGCGGGCGGGGGCGGCCGTTCGTCGGCCCGCCGCTCCGCCTCGGTGTGATCCGCGCCACGACCGCTGAGCCGGGCCCGGTCGAGCAGCGCCCGCCACCGCGGTGCCGGCTCAGCCTGCCGGCCCCAGCTGGTCTCGCTGCCGTCCACGGCGTCGCCCTCCCCCAGCCCATCGATCTCCGCCTGACAGGCTACGAACGAAACCCTATTCGGACCACACCCTGCTTCGCACATCCCCTGGTCGCTCTCCTGACCGCCGGGTGGGCGCGGCCCTCGACCGCCGGCATGTCTCAGGAGGTGGGAGCGGGGTTGGGCGTCCCGGGCCCCGGCGCGGGCCCACGGGCCCACGGTGAGGGTCCGCTCACCGTCGGTGCGGCTTCCGACGAATCGCCCATTCCGGGGTCGGGGCCGGCCGGGCCGGTGTCGGCCGGCGGCCGGGCCACCTCCCGCTGCTCGGGCAGCGGCGGCGTGAACACCGTCCGGTCCAACCGGGTCACCTCCGGGGCCGGATCCACCCCGCGTACGCCGGCCCGGGCGGCCAGCGCGCGCAACCCGGCCGGGGTGTCCCGGACGACCGCCGCGTACACGCAGGCGCAGCCGGCCCGGTAGGCGGCCGCCTCGCGGGTCGCGACCGACGCGCCGTCGACGTACACCCGGCGCAGCGCGGGATCGGCGGTGGCGGCCGGGGCGGCGGCGCGGGCCCGGTAGTCGGCGGCCTCCCGGTCCTTGCGCCCGGCCACCTCGGCCATCCCGGCGACCACGTCCTGCGGCAGGCGCAGCGCGGCCAGCCGGACGATCTCGGTCTGCCGCCCCGGCAGCGGCACCCGGGCCAGCACCGCCGACACCGGCGTCGCGCCCAGCGCGGTGGCCGCCTGCGCCGGGGTCAGGTAGGCGGCGAAGGAGACCAGGGCGTAGCTGCCGGGCGCGGGGGCGTCGAGTCGGCCCAACTCGTCCGCCCCGGCCCGCAGGTAGGCCGGGATGGCGTCGCCGTCGGCGACGCCCACCCGGGTCACCTCGCCGACCGTGCGGTCGCCCACCGGCTCGTCGCGCCGCTGCACCACGGCGACCAGCAGCACCAGCGCCGCGCAGCCCAGCGCCACCCAGGTGAGCAGGCCGGACCGCGACGGGCGCGGCGGTACGTCGGCAGGCACGGCGGGATTCCCTCGTCGGTACGGTCGGTCGGGCGGCTCAGTCGCGCAGGATGTCCAGCGCCCGGGCCAGGTCGTCCGGGTACTCGCTGACGAAGGTGACCCGCTCCCCGGTGCCCGGGTGGGCGAAGCTCAACGACCGGGCGTGCAGCCACTGCCGGGCCAGCCCGAGCCGGGCCGAGAGGGTCGGGTCCGCGCCGTAGGTGAGGTCGCCCACGCACGGGTGCCGCAGGGTGGAGAAGTGCACCCGGATCTGGTGCGTACGCCCCGTCTCCAGCCGGACGTCGAGCAGGCTGGCGGAGGGGAACGCCTCCAGCGTGTCGTAGTGGGTGATGCTCGGCTTGCCGCCGGAGACCACCGCCCAGCGGTAGTCGTGGTGCGGGTGCCGGTCGATCGGCGCGTCGATGGTGCCGCGCAGCGGGTCCGGGTGGCCCTGCACCACCGCGTGGTAGCGCTTCTCCACCTCGCGGTACTTGAAGGCCCGCTTCAGCGCGGTGTATGCCTGCTCACTCTTGGCCACCACCATGATCCCGGTCGTGCCCACGTCGAGCCGGTGCACCACGCCCTGCCGCTCGGCCGCGCCGCTGGTGGAGATCCGGTGGCCGATGCCGGCCAGCCCGCCGATCACGGTCGGACCCGTCCAGCCGGGGCTGGGGTGGGCGGCCACGCCGACCGGCTTGTCCACCACCACGATGTCGTCGTCGGCGTGGACCACGGTCAGGCCGGGCACCGCCTGCGGCACCACGGTCGGCGGGGCGGGCGGCGCGGGCAGCGTAACCTCCAGCCAGGAGCCCGCCTTGACCTTGTACGAGTTGGGCCGGGCCACGCCGTCGACCAGCGCGTCGCCGGCGTCGACCAGCCCGGCGGCGGCGGTCCGGGAGAGCCCGAAGAGCCGGGAGACGGCCTGGTCCAGGCGCATGCCGTCGAGACCGTCCGGCAGCGGCATGGACCGGTGGTCGCCACCGGTGGCGAAGGCGGAGGTCACGCGCGCTCCCCCTGCTCGGCCGGGGCCTGCTCGGGGGCGGCGCGACCGGAGGTGGCCCGGGAGCCGTCCCGCTGCCGGCCGGTGAGCTCCAGGAAGACGGCGAGCAGCACGCCGCAGACCAGCGAGCTGTCGGCCAGGTTGAACACCGGCCAGACCTGCCCGTACGGGTCGAAGAGGCTGATCATGTCGACCACGTGGCCGACGAAGTGCCCGGGGGCGCGGAAGATCCGGTCGGTGAGGTTGCCCAGCGCGCCGCCCAGTACCAGCCCGAGCGAGACGGCCCAGGGCAGGGAGCGCAGGCGCAGCGCCATCCAGCCGATCCAGGCGATCACGCCGATGGTGATCAGCGGGAAGACCCAGGTGTGATCGGAGCCGATGCTCCAGGCCGCGCCGCTGTTGCGGGTCAGGGTCAGGTAGACGGTGCCGCCCAGCAGGGACACCGGACCGCGGCCGGTGAGCGAGGAGAGGGCGAGCTGCTTGGTCACCAGGTCGGCGACGAGCGAGGCAAGGGCGACGCCGAGAAGGATCCCGACCGCCGTACGGCGGGGCGAGCCGCCACCCGACTCAGCGGTGCCGGGGGACCCGGCGGGCGGTGCTTCGGTCATCTGCTCCCCATCGACGCTCGCGACGGCGCGGGCGCGCCGCCGGACTCCGGCCGCCGGGGAACGGCCTCAGCGCCGCTCCTCCAGCTGCTTGCACGTCACGCAGAGGGTGGCCGACGGGAAGGCGGCGAGCCGCTCCACCGGGATCGGGTTGCCGCACCGCTCGCACCAGCCGTACCCGCCCTCGTCGAGGCGCTCCAGGGCGCGCTCGACCTGCGTGATCCGCTCTTTGATGCTGTTGGCGAGGGAGATCTCCTGCTCCCGCTCGAACGTCTTGGTGCCGGTGTCGGCCTGGTCGTCCCCGGCCGAGTCGGTCAGCCGATCGCGCTGCAGCTCGGTGATCTCGCTCAGCGTCTGATCGTACTCGGCGGTCAGCTCGTCCCGGCGGGCCGCCAGCGCGGCCCGGATCTTCTCGGTCTCCGCCGCGCTGCGGGTGGCCTTCGCCACCGGCTTGCGACCGGCGGTCCTGGTATCGGCTGGCTTCGCCATCGTCAGCTCCTCAGCCGCGTACCGCGGCGGTCGGCGTGCCTGGGCAGGGGGCACCGGCGTCGATGCCCCCGGTACGAAAACGGGCGCGCGGCCAGCGAGGACCGCGCACTCCGGAGGGTGGCAAGAATACGGAACGTACAGGCGTCCGACAACGTGCCGCACCGTCGCACCGTGATTCAGCCCCGAACAGCCACCAATCGGGGCAAAAAGAACGCTAGCAGATCAGCTCTCCCGATCTTCGCCGTACTCGCCGAACCACCGGGCCAGCCGACCCCGCCGGCTGACCGCCCGCAGCCGCCGCTCGGCCTCGTCCCGGGTCTCGGCGGTGGCCACGATCAGCAGGCTGTCGCCCACCTTCAGCCGGGTGTCCGGGCCCGGCACGAAACCCGACCCGTCGCGCAGCACCAGGGTCACCGAGGCGCCCACCGGCAGCCGCAGCTCGTCGACGTGCACCCCGCCGAGCCGGGAGCCGGGCGGTACCTCCAACTGGAGCAGGTCGGCGCGCATCCGCTCCAGCGGGGCCGTCTCCACCCGGATCTCGGCCGCCTCCGCCGGCGCGGTCACCCCCAGCCGCCGGGCCGCCGGGGCGAGCGTCCCCGCCTGGAGCAGGGTGAAGATCACCACCAGCACGAAGACGGCGTCGAAGAGCCGGTCCGCGCCCGGCACCCGCAGCGAGAGCGGGATGGTGGCCAGCACGATCGGCACCGCCCCGCGCAACCCGGCCCAGGAGAGGAAGAGCTGCTCGCGCGGGGGGAACCGGAACGGCAGCGCGGAGACCACCACCGACAGCGGCCGGGCCAGCAGCAGCAGCGCCAGCCCGGTCACCACGGCCGGCAGCACCGCGTCGGCCAGCCGCCCCGGCGACGCCAGCAGCCCCAGCAGGACGAAGAGGCCGATCTGGGCCAGCCAGGCCAGTCCGTCGGCGAAGCCGAGGATCGCCTGCCGGTGCGGCAGCCGGGCGTTGCCCAGCAGCACCCCGGCGACGTAGACGGCGAGGAAGCCGGAGGCGTGCAGCACCGCGCCGGCCGCGTACGCCAGCACGGTGAAGCCCACCACCGCGATCGGGTACAGGCCGGCCGAGGGCAGCGCCGCCCGGCGCAGCGCGTACCGACCGGCGAGGCCGGCGGCCACCCCGACCGCCGCCCCGGCCCCCAGCTCGTAGCCGACCAGGAAGACCTCGTACCACCACGGGTGACCGGCCTCCGCCGCGCTGCGGGAGAGCAGCACCACCACGATCACCACGGGGGCGTCGTTCATGCCGGACTCGGCCTCCAGGGTGGCCACCAGCCGGGGCGGCAGGCGCAGCCGGCGCAGCGTGGCGAAGACCGCCGCCGCGTCGGTGGAGGAGAGCACCGCGCCGTACAGCAGCGCCAGCCGCCAGTCCAGGCCGAGCAGCAGGTGCACCACGCAGCCGACCACCACGATGCTGACCAGCACGCCGACGGTGGAGAGCGCGGCGGCCATCCCGAGGGCGGGACGCAGGGTGCTCCAGCGCGCGCTCAACCCGCCCTCGGCGATGATCACGATGAGCGCGCAGAACCCGAGCACCCGGGTCAGCTCGACGTCGTCGAAGCGGATGCCCAGCCCGGCCTCCCCGATCGCCACCCCGAGCGCGAGGTAGACCAGGAGACTCGGCACGCCGAGCCGGGTGGAGAACCGCACCGCGCCCACCGCCACCAGCAGCACGGCCGCGCCGACCAGCAGCGCGGTGTCCAGCCCAGGCGTCATCCGCTGCCGGTCCGGGCGGTCCTCACTCGGCCGATCCGTCGCGCAGCCGACGCAGCACGTCGGGCAGCCCCGGGGCCGGGCGCTCGACCAGGAAGAGCTTGTCGCGGCTCGCCGCGCCGGCCCGCAGCGAGACCGCCGCCGGCCGGACCCCGAGGGCTTCGGCGAGAGCCCGTCGGGCCGCCTCGGTGGCGCGGCCGTCCACCGCGGGGGCGTGTACGGCGATCACCAGGGCCGGCCCGTGCGGGCCGTCGAAGCGTCCGCCCACCCGGGACCGGGCGGCGCCCGGCTTCACCCGCACGGCGACGGTGACCGGGGCGTCCCCGGTCACCACGACCGCTCCCGGGACGGGTCGGCGAGCAGGGTGGTGGCGGGCGTGCAGTCACCGCAGGGGGTGAAGCCCAGGTCGATCGCCTCGCCGACGGGCAACGAGTCGTCGTCGCGGCCCACCAGGTGCGGGCACTCGGGCAGGTGGAACCGGGGGTGGCCGTCGACCACCCGGACGTCGGCGAAGATGCGGACCAGTCGGGCCGTCTCGGCCGGGGAGAGGAACTGCGCGGGCGGCTCGAAGTCGTGCCGTCCCGCGCCGGCCGGGGAGAGCGGATGCGCGGACGCCTCGACGTCGTAGCGGTCCGGGCCCGCCGGGGACAGCGGCTGCGCGGACGCCTCGACGTCGTAACGGTCCGGGGCCGCTGGTGGGGCGGACGCCGGGTCGGGCACCGGCGACCCGGGTGGTTGCCGCCACCCCGGGTCGTCGGTGCCGACCGTCGACGACAGGTACTGCGCGGGAATCTCCGGTCCGGTGGGCGCGGGCCCGTCCGGCGGGATGCCCGGTCCGGCCGGTGCGCCACCCGGACCGGTGGGCTCGGGCGACCGACCACCCCGGCCCGCCGCGGCGCGGGTCGCGGCCGCCTGGCGGGCGCCCACGACGAGGGCCACGGCGGCCAGCAGGCTGGCCGCGATGGAGGTGATCAGCAGCGTGCTGGACCCACCGGCCAGCCCGGTCACCAGGAGCGCGACCGCGACGAGGATGAGCAGGATGCTGGCGACTATCACGGCTCACCCCCGCCGCGTCGTGTGGGTCAACGCTGCCGGCGGCCGCCTCGGGGACGACCGCCGGCCGTGGCTCAGCGGCCGGACTCGAGCGAGTTGGAGCGGCCGCCACCGTAGGAGCCGGCGAGGCCGGCGGTGGCGAGACCGTTGCTGCCCCCGGCGGCACGGTTGCCCTCCACCCGGGTCATCTCGGCCTCCAGGCCCTGGCCCCGACCGTCGAGGTCGCGCAGCTGGCTCTCCAGGTAGGCCTTGAGCCGGGTGCGGTACTCGCGCTCGAACTGCTTGAGCTCCTCGATGTGCTTCTGGAGCGCGGTGCGCTTGGCGTCCAGGCCGCCCATGGCCTCCTGGTGCCGCTGGCGCGCGTCCCGCTCGAGGGCGTCGGCCTTGGCGCGGGCCTCGCGGGTGACCTCCTCGGCCTTGGAGCGGGCCTCGGAGAGCAGCTGGTCGGCCTCGCGGCGCGCGTCCGACACGTGGTCGTCGGCGGTGCGCTGGGCCATCATCAGCACCCGCAGCGCCTGCTGCTCGCCGTCACCGCCGGCGGCCGGACCGCCCTGGGCGCGGACCTGCTCCAGCTCGGCCTGCATCGCCCGGGCCGCCTGCTCGGCGGCCGCCTTGTCGCGCTGCACCCGGTCGAGCTGGGCCTTGACGTCGTTGAGCTCCGCCGCGAGGCGGGCGTCGCCGCCGGGGCCGGCGGGAGCGCCACCCCGACCGCCGCGCTCCACCTGGGCGCGCAGCTCGTTGTTCTCCTCGATCAGACGGGCGAGCTCGCGCTCGACCTCGTCCAGGAAGGCGTCGACCTCCTCCTCGTCATACCCCCGCTTGCCGATCGGCGGCTTTTTGAAGGCGACGTTGTGAACGTCGGCCGGGGTCAGCGGCATCGAAACTCCTCGGGTCAGTTGCGGCCGCGAAAGCGCTCTGGTCAGGCAAACGCGAAGATCAGGCGCCTAAACACGAACTCCATCAGCACGAACAGGATAACCAGGAGCACAAGGGAGGCCAGGTCGATGCTCACGGTACCAATTCGCAGTGGTGGGATCACCCGCCTCAACGCTCGCAGGGGCGGATCAGTGACGCTCCACACGACTTCCAGTCCCGCCGACGCTCCCCGCCCCGGTTGCCAGCGGCGACCATAGGCCAGCACCGCCCCAAGGACAAATCGCGCCAAAAGGACAAGAAGGAAGAAGTACAGCAGCAGGTAGAGCACCTGGAACAGGATGGACAACACGGCAGGCGACGTCCCTCGGTCGTGTGGGTCAGCTCAGGCTGAAGAAGCCACCCTCGGCGATCTTGGCCTTGTCCTCCGCGGTGACCTGGACGTTGGCCGGTGAGAGCAGGAACACCCGGTTGGTCACGCGCTCGATCGTACCGCGCAGCCCGAACGCCAGCCCGGCGGCGAAGTCGACCAGCCGGCGGGCGTCCGCCTCGTCCATCTCGGTGAGGTTGATGATCACCGGCACCCCGTCGCGGAAGTGCTCACCGATGGTGCGCGCCTCGCGGTACGTGGTCGGGTGCAGGGTGGTGATCTGATAGCGCTGCTCGTCCTCGACCGGCAGGGCCCGCTCCCGCTGCTGCACCTGCGGCGCCAGGGCGAGGTTGTCCCGGGTGTGGTAGCTCAGCGCGCCGGAGCTCTCGCCTGCCCCCGACCGGGTGATCGACCGCACGCTGGACCGCTCCGACCGCTCCGTCCGCTCCGGACGCTCGACCTCGGCGCGCTCGGCCTCGGCGATCCGGCTCGACGCCCGCTCGGACAGCCGCCCCCGCTCGCCGACCCGGGTACGGGTCGCCGGCGGCTCCTCGGACTCGTCGTCCTCCTCGTCGGCGAACTCCTCCGAGTACCGGCTCGACCGGTAGCGCGAGTCCCGGTAGCCACCCTTGTCGTAGCCACCGTCCTCGTACGCCCGCTCGTCGTCCTCCTCGACGAGACCGAGCCAGACCCCCGCCTTGCGCAGTGCACCCATCCCCGCGCCCTTCCGTCCGCCGTGCGGCACGCGCCCCCGTGCCGTGTCGCTTGATCACGATTGGACAACGAATGCCCATCGGACCGGATCGGCAATCCCCTGGTGAGCGATTCGCGGTCACCCACCACGGCCCCCGGCTACGGGAACGCCGTTCCTGAACAACACTGATGTAATTTGCTTCCGTCGCGGTCAGGCTACCGCAGCGTGGGGCGCATTCCGAGCAACGCGCTGCCGACGCGGACATGTGTCGCGCCGTATCCGATCGCGATTTCCAGATCGCCGCTCATTCCGGCCGACAACGCGGTGGCCGCCGGATAGCGGTCGCGGAAGCGCTGCGCCACCTCGGCCAGTCGGGCGAACGCCCGCTCCGGCTCCCAGCCCAGCGGGGCCACCGCCATCAGGCCGCCCAGCCGCAGCGCCCCGGCCGCGGCGACCGCGTCGGCCACCGGGTCGAGCCCGCGCTCCGGGTCGGCCGAGTCCGGCAGCGCGCCGCCCCGGGCCGGGTCGCCGTCGATGCTGACCTGCACCAGCACCTCCAGCGGCCGGTCCCGGGCGGCAGCCGCGGTCGCCAGCGCGCCGGCCAGCCGGACGCTGTCGACCGACTGGACCACGTCGGCGTACCGGACCACCGAACGGCACTTGTTGCGCTGCAACTGGCCGATGAAGTGCCAGCGCGGCGTCGCCCCGGCGGCGGCGGCCTCGACCGCCTTGCCGGCCGCCTCCTGGTCCCGGTTCTCCCCCACGTCGGTGACGCCCAGCCCGGCCAGGGCCACCACGTCGCCGGCCGGGTACGTCTTGGTCACCGCGACCAGGGTCACGTCGCCCCGGTCGCGGCCCGCCGCCGTGCAGGCGTCGGCGATCCGGGCACGCACCTGCGCCAGCCCGGCCGCGAGCTCGGCGCGACGGTCGGGTCGTACCGGGGCGGGGTTGTCGGTCATCGGCGCGACTCAGGACCCGTTCTTGAGGAAGTCGGGCACGTCGACGTCGTCGAAGAGCACCCGGCGGGGCGACTGCTGCGGCGCCGGCATGGTGGCCGGCGGCGGGACCGGCGCGGTCGGCTGCGGCGGCTGGTTCTGGTTGGACTTGCGGGTCGGCTCCACCGCCTTGTACGCGGGAGCGCCCCCGTCGAAGCCGGCGGCGATCACCGTCACCCGCACCTCGTCGCCGAGCGCGTCGTCGATGACCGCGCCGAAGATGATGTTGGCGTCCGGGTGGGCCGCGTCGGTGACCAGCTGTGCCGCGTCGTTGATCTCGAACAGGCCCAGGTCGGAGCCGCCCGCGATGGAGAGCAGCACGCCGCGCGCGCCGTCCATGCTCTGCTCCAGCAGCGGGCTGGAGATGGCCGCCTCGGCGGCCTCGACGGCGCGGTTCTCGCCGCGGGCGCTGCCGATGCCCATCAGCGCGCTGCCCGCGCCGCTCATCACGCTCTTGACGTCGGCGAAGTCCAGGTTGATCAGACCCGGCGTGGTGATCAGGTCGGTGATGCCCTGGACACCGGAGAGGAGCACCTGGTCGGCGGTCCGGAAGGCGTCCATCATGGAGATGTTGCGGTCACCGAGGGCGAGCAGCCGGTCGTTCGGGATCACGATGAGCGTGTCGCACTGGTTGCGCAGCTCCTCGATGCCGGACTCGGCCTGCACCTGGCGGCGCTTGCCCTCGAAGGAGAACGGCCGGGTGACCACACCGATGGTGAGCGCACCGAGCTTGCGGGCGATGTTCGCCACCACCGGCGCGCCGCCGGTGCCGGTGCCGCCGCCCTCGCCGCAGGTCACGAAGACCATGTCGGCGCCCTTGAGCACCTCTTCGATCTCGTCGCGGTGGTCCTCGGCGGCGTTCTTCCCGACGTCCGGGTTGGCCCCGGCGCCCAGCCCGCGGGTCAGTTCCCGGCCGACGTCGAGCTTGACGTCGGCGTCACTCATCAGCAGCGCCTGCGCATCAGTGTTGATCGCGATGAACTCGACGCCCTTGAGCCCAACCTCGATCATCCGGTTGACGGCGTTGACGCCACCGCCCCCGATGCCGACGACCTTGATGACCGCCAGGTAGTTGTGCGGAGGTGTCATCTCCGGTCCTTTCCCTTCGAGATTGGCATGGGCCGACCCCACACGGCTTGGCCAGACCAGCGGCGGAGCATTTTCCAACCGGCCCTACGGCTGAAACCCTCACCCTCTACTAGAGGCTTAGGGCGATGTCAACCACTGATCTCTTCGGGGCAACGTAAGCGCCGCCGCGCGATGAGCCAAGGACCTCACCGGCGTGTCGCCGGCCCGAGCGGGCCGGCTCACGTTCGCTGACCGGCCGGTCATCGATAGGTGACCACGTCCGGGGCGCTGACGTCGATCGTGTCGGCCTTCCGACCGAGCAGGGCGGTGGCCACCTCGGACTTGTCCGCGCCCCGGGTCGCGTCCCCCCAGAACACCGCCCGGTCCTGGCGCAGCCGCACCGTGATCCGGGCCAGCCCGGCCACGTCCACCGAGACCAGTTGGGCGCGCAGTCGCGGGCTCAGCGCGGCGAGCACCTCCAGCCCGGCCCGGGTGCCCGGATCGTCCGGCGCCGGCTGCCCGACCTTGATCAACGGCAGCGGCCCGGGCTGCGGCACGGTCTGGAAGACCACACCGGTCCGGTCGATCACCGCGAAGCCGTCGCCCTGCGGCACCGCCGCCATCGGGGTGCGCTCCACCACCCGGATCACCAGCGTTCCCGGCCAGTCCCGCTCCACCGTGGCCGATTCGACGGGCGCGAGCGCGCGGATCCGGCGGGCCGTCGCGGCGAGGTCCACCCGGGCCAGTGGCGCGTCGTCCCGTACCGCCGCGGCCTCGCGGACCTGCACCGGGGTGACCAGCTTCGCGCCGACCACCCGCACCTCGCGGACCCCGAACAGGCCGGTGCCGAGCACGGTCCAGGCGACCAGGCCGGCGAGCAGCAGCACGCCGGCGGCGACCGCCCAGGGCAGCGCGGCCCGCATCCGCCGCTGCCGGGCCCGGGCCATGAACCGCCGGGTGGACGGCGGCACCGCGTCCGCGCCGGCCCGCACCAGCTGCCACTGCCGCACCGGGTTGCGCCGCCCGGACCCGCCGTCCTGGCCGCGGGTCCGGCCCCGGGCCGGACCCGGGCTCATCCGGCCGTGGCCGCCGCGCCGTCCGGACCGGCGCCGACCGCCGCCGCGCCCGGCTCGCCGGCCCGGGCCAGCAGGGCGTCGAGCAGCTGGTCACCCAGCAACGAGATCGGCGGGGCGCCCATGGTCACCACCACGTCGCCGGGGCGGGCCCGACGGGCCACCTCGGCGGGCACGTCGTCCCACGCCTCGACGAAGACCTTCCGCTCGGCGGGCAGCGGCACCGCCTCGATCAGCGCCGCCGAGCCCTCGCCCGGCTGGCGCAGCTCGCCGGGGCCGAAGACCTCCAGCAGCACCACCTCGTCGGCGATGCCGAGCGCGGCGGCGATCTCCGCCTGCAGGTCCCGGGTGCGGTACAGCCGGTACGGCTGGAAGACCACGATCAGCCGGCCCTCGCCGGCCACCTCGCGCAGCGTCTGCAGGGCCAGCGTCATCGAGGTCGGGTGGTACGCGTACTCGTCGTAGACCAGCACGCCGTCCGCGACGCCCTTGCGCTCGAACCGGCGGCGTACGCCGGGGAACGCGCCGAGCGCCGCCTCGGCCGCCTGCACCGGCAGCCCCAGCAGGTACGCGGTGAGCACCGCGCAGGCGCTGTTGAGCGCCATGTGCCGCCCCGGGACCGGCATCCGGATCTCGCCCAGGGACCGGCCCTCGATCGCGGCCAGGTAGCGCACCCCCTGCGCGGAGGAGGCCATCTCGCTCAGTCGCAGGTCGGCGTCGGGCGACTCGCCGTACGTCCAGACCCGACGACCCTCGGCGCGCAACGTCTCGGCCAGCCGCCGGCCGCCCGCGTCGTCGGCGCAGGTGATGATGAAGCCCTCGGGGTCGGTGAGCCGGGCGAAGTCGGCGAAGGTCGCCTCCAGGTTCGCCAGGTCCCCGTAGGTGTTGAGGTGGTCCGCCTCGATGTTGGTGACGATCGAGACGTACGGGCGGTAGATGAGGAACGAGCGGTCGCTCTCGTCCGCCTCGACCACGAAGTGCTCACCGGTGCCGTGGTGCGCGCCGGAGCCGACCTCGGAGATCTCCCCGCCGATCACGAAGGACGGGTCGGTGCCGGCCTGCTGGAGCACCATGGTCACCATCGAGGTGGTGGTGGTCTTGCCGTGGGTGCCGGCCACCGCCACCGTCCGTCGGCCGGTCATCGCGGCGGCGAGCGCCTCGGAGCGGTGCAGCACCCGCAGGCCCCGCCGGCGGGCCTCGGCCATCTCCAGGTGGTCCTGCGGGATGGCCGACGAGTAGACGACCGTGTCCACCCCGTCGAGGTTCGCCGCCTCGTGGGTCATGTGGATGGTGCCGCCGAGCGCCCGCAGGCCGGCCAGGGAGGGCCACTCCCGCAGCTCGCTGCCGGAGACCGGCAGCCCCCGGGTGAGGAAGAGCCGGGCCAGGCCGCTCATGCCGACGCCGCCCACCCCGATCAGGTGGATCCGGCCCAGGTCCTCCGCGGTCGTCGTGCCGGCGGGGGTGAACTGCGCGGTGTTCATGAGAGGTACCTTCCCGTCGCGGTGGCCGCCATCAGCGGGCCACCGCCTCGTAGACGAAGTTCAGCAGGGCGACGTCGCCGTCGCGCCGGCCGTACGCGGCCGCGGCGGCGCCCATCGCGGCGAGCCGCTGCGGGTCCCGGATCAGCGGGATCACCGTGCGCTCCAGCCAGTCCGGGGTCACCTCGGCGTCGTCGACGAGCAGACCACCGCCGGCCTCCACCACGGGCAGCGCGTTGCGCTTCTGCTCCTGGTTGCTGTGCGGATACGGCACGTAGACGGTGGGCAGCCCGATCGCGGCCACCTCGGCGCAGGTCATCGCCCCGCCCCGGCCCAGCATCAGGTCGGCGGCGGCGTACCCCAGCTCCATCTCGGACAGGTAGGGCAGGGTGACGTACGGCACCGGCAGGTCGGTGGGGACGGAGACCGGCTCGTTGCGGGCGCCGATCACGTGCAGCACCTGCACCCCGTGCCGGGCCAGCTCCTTGGCCGCCCCGGCGACCGCCAGGTTGATCGAGCGGGCGCCCTGCGAGCCACCGGCCACGAAGAGCACCGGCAGGTCGGGCCGGAGCCCGAAGTGGGCCCGCGCGGCGTTGCGCATGGCGGCCCGGTCCAGCCCGGCGATGCCCCGGCGCAGCGGCACCCCGACCACCCGGGCGTCGCGCAGCGCCTCCGCCTGCGCCGGCTGGTGCGGGAAGCCGACCGCCACGTTCCTGGTGAACTTCATGCCGAGCCGGTTGGCCACCCCCGGCGGCACGTTCACCTCGTGGATGACGATCGGCAGCTCACGCCGCCAGGCGGCCAGGTAGCCGGGGACGGAGACGTACCCGCCGAAGCCGACCACCACGTCGGCGGTGACCTCGTCGATCACCTTGCCCGCCGCGCGGGCCGCCTTCCACATCCGGTCCGGGGTGCGCACCAGGCTCATGTTGACCGAGCGGGGCAGCTGGTACGCGGGGATCGTGCGCAGGTCGTAGCCGGCCGGCGGGATCAGCTCGTTCTCCAGGCCCTTGGGTGTGCCCAGGCAGGTGACGCGGACGCTCGGGTCGTGACGGCGCAGGCAGTCGGCGAAGGCGAGCAGCGGGTAGATGTGCCCGCCCGTACCCCCTCCGCAGAGCACCACCGAACGCAGCGGACCCATCAGCGTCTCCTCTCGCTCGCCGTGCCGGCGCGGGTCCGGTCCGGCCGGACGCCGCGGGCCGCGGCCTTCTCGTCGGGCCCCCGCGTCCGGGACCGGGGTACGGACCCACGGTCCCCGGCGGGCGGCGCCGGTCGGCGGCGTCGGCCCGGAAGCGGCGGCAACGGGGCCCACACTAGTCGGACCCATCGGGCCGGTGGACGGGCGTGCAGGGCTCGGGCCGCGTCCGGCTCGGCGCGGGCGAAGGAGGCGAGCATCCCGATCGCGGCCAGGGTCACCACCAGGGCGCTGCCGCCGTCGGAGATGAACGGCAGCGGTACGCCGGTCAGCGGCAGCAGCCCGGTGACGCCACCAATGTTGATCACAGCCTGGCCGACCAGCCAGGCGGTCACCCCGGCGGCGGCGAGCCGGCGGAACGGGTCCTCCACCCGGCGGGCGATCCGCAGCCCGGTGTACGCCAGCACCGCGAAGAGCACCAGGATCACCGTGCAGCCGACCACCCCCAGCTCCTCGGCGATGATGGCGAAGATGAAGTCGTTGTGCGCCTCGGGCAGCCAGCCGAACTTCAGCGTGCTCTTGCCCAGCCCGACGCCGAACCAGCCGCCGTTCTCCAGCGCGTAGCGGGCCTGCACGAGCTGGTAGCAGCCCTGCAACTGCTCCTGGAAGCAGGCCTTCGGGTCCGGCGGGTCGAGGAACGCGGTGAGCCGGGTGAGCCGGTAGTTGTCCGCGTCGCGCGAGCCGGAGCCGGCGCCGAGCGACGCGGCGGCGACCAGCAGGCCGACGCCGGCCAGGCCGACCACGGAGAGCGCGGCGAAGACCTGCAACCGGACGCCGGCCGCCCAGAGCAGGCCGACCACCAGCGCCAGCAGGCAGAGCATGCTGCCCAGGTCGTTGTAGCCGACCAGGACGAAGAGCAGGCCGACCACCGGGAAGAGCGGGGTGGCCAGCTCCTTCCACCAGCCCAGCGCGGCGCCCTTGCGGGCCAGCACGTACGCGCCCCAGAGCACCAGCGCGTACTTGGCCACCTCGACCGGCTGCACCGAGATCGGTCCGAGGTAGAGCCAGAGCAGCTCGGCCTTGAGCGGCCCGATCGAGTCGACCCGGAAGAACGCCTCCAGGGCGACCAGCAGGTTGAGGATCAGCAGCAGCACCACCGCCGCGCCCAGCGCCGGGCGGGCCACCGCCCGGAAGGTCCGGGCGGGCAGCCGCTGGCAGGCCCAGAACGCCACGATGCCGATCACCGCGAAGATCGCCTGCTTGGTCAGCGAGGCGGCCGCGTCGCCGTCCTTGGCGTAGTCCCGCACGCTGGTCGCCGAGAAGACCATGGTCAGGCCGATCAGCAGCAGCAGGCCGGCGCTGGAGAGCAGCAGGTAGTAGGAGGCCAGCGGGCGGGCCAGCAGGCCGCGCAGCGCGGCCAGGCCGCCACCCGCGTCCAGCCCGAGCAGCGGCCCGGGCGGCGGATCGGCCGTCCGGGTCGCGGCGGGCGCGCGCCTGGCCTGCGTGTCGGTCGTACCCTCGGTGTCTTTGCCCTCCCCCACGTGCCCATCATCGCGGCTCGGCCGCCCCGCCCGTGGCGCAACGGGCCGGTCGGCGTGTCGGAATGCGAAACGGAGGGGCCCCTGGTAACGCCCCGGGGCCCCTCCGTCACGCACGCGTCGCCGGCTCAGGTCACCGCGGCGAGGAACTCGCTGTAGAACAGGCCGAGCGCGATGGCCACCCCGATGCCGGCGATGATCCAGAACCGGACCACGATGTTGACCTCGCTCCAGCCGGCCAGCTCGAAGTGGTGCTGCAACGGCGACATCCGGAACACCCGCTTGCCGGTGGTGCGGAACGAGATGATCTGGATCACCACGGACATCGTGACGATCACGAAGAGACCGCCGAGGATCGGCAGCAGCAGGATGGTCCGGGTGGACATCGCCATGCCGGCGATCAGGCCGCCCAGGCCGAGCGCGCCGGTGTCACCCATGAAGATCCGGGCCGGCGAGGTGTTCCACCAGAGGAAGCCGACGCACGCCCCGGCGGCCGCCCCGGCGATCAGCGCGATCTCCAGCGGGTCCCGCACCGCGTAGCAGTAGGACTCGGTGTAGCTCGGGTCGGCGCACCAGTGCCGGTACTGCCAGAACGCGATCAGCCCGTACGCGCCGAGCACCATCACCGACGCGCCGGTGGCCAGGCCGTCCAGACCGTCGGTGAGGTTCACCCCGTTGGTCGCCGCCATCACCACCATGATGATGACGATCACCGCGCCGATCTTGCCGATCTCCAGGGCCGGGATGTCCCGGATGAAGCTCAGCGTGGTGCTGCCCACCGTCTCGGTGTTGGTCCGGTTGCCGCCGGCGTCGGTCATGCTGCTCGGGAAGTAGAGCGCCACCACACCGAAGATCGCGCCGACCAGGATCTGGCCGGCCAGCTTGCCGCGCTTGTTCAGGCCGCCGCTGTGCCGCTTGCGCACCTTGAGGAAGTCGTCGATGAAGCCGACCGCCCCGGAGAAGACCATCAGCCCCAGCAGCACCAGCGCCGTGATGGTCGGCTCGACCTGGGCGATCTGCGCGTCCGGCAGGGTGGTCAGGGCCAGGTGACCGGCGACGTACGCGATCACCGTGGCCAGGATGAAGACCACGCCGCCCATCGTCGGCGTGCCCTTCTTGCCCTCGTTGCTGGCGAGCCCGAGGTTCGACCGGATCGGCTGGCCGGCCTTGAGCCGGGCGAACACCTTGATCGCGATCGGGGTGCAGAAGAGCGAGACCAGGAAGGCGACTCCGATGGCGACGATCACCGCCCTCATCGGGCGACCTCCGCACCGGCGGCCTCGCGCAGCGCGTCGGCCACCTCCCAGGTGCGGTACCGGGAGCCCTTCACCAGCACCACGTCGCCCGGACGTAGCTCCCTGCGCAGCACCTCGACGGCCGCCGCCTGATCGGTGAGCAGCACCGACTCTCCTCCCCAGTTGCCTACCGCTGTCGCGCCATCCCGGATCGGCGCCGCCGGCTCGCCCACCACGAGCAGCCGGTCGACACCCAGCTCGGCCGCGAGCCGGCCGACCTGCTGATGTCCCTCCGTCTCGAAGTCACCCAGCTCGGCCATGTAGCCGAGCACGGCGACCGTACGTCCCGACCCGCGCATGCTCGCCAGCGCCCGCAGGGCGACCGCCGTCGAGGCCGGGTTGGCGTTGTACGAGTCGTCGATCACCGTCACCCCGTCGGGGCGTTCGAACACGTCCATCCGGCGGGTGGAGACCAGTCCCAGCTCGCCCAGCGCGGCGGCCAGTTCGGCCGGTGGCATGCCCAGCTCGCGGGCGACCGCCGCGGCGGCCAGCGAGTTGGAGACCTGGTGCCGCCCGGTCAGCCCGAGCCGCACCGGCGCGCTCCCCTCCGGGGTGACCAGGGTGTACGCCGGCCGGCCGCGCCCGTCCACGGTCACGTCCACGGCCCGCACGTCGGCGGACTCCGACTCGCCGTACCGGACCACCCGGGCCGAGGTCCGGCCCGCCATCGCGTCGACCAGCGGGTCGTCGGCGTTCAGCACGGCCAGCCCGTCGGCCGGCAGCGCCTCGACCAGTTCCCCCTTGGCCAGGGCGATGGTCTCCACCGAACCGAACTCACCGATGTGCGCCACCCCGACGTTGAGCACGACGGAGATCCGCGGCGGCACCACGTCGCAGAGGTAGCGGACGTGGCCGACGCCCCGCGCGCCCTTCTCCATCACCAGGTAGCGGGTCTCCGGGGTGGCCTGCAACGCGGTGTACGGGTGCCCCAGCTCGTTGTTGAACGAGCCGGGCGGGGCCACCGTCGGGCCCAGCCGGACGGCGAGCTGCGCGATCAGGTCCTTGGTGGTGGTCTTGCCGGAGGAGCCGGTCAGCCCGATCACGGTCAGTCCGGGCAGCCGGTCGACCACCGCGCGGGCCAGCCGACCGAGCGCGTCGAGCGCGTCGGCCACCAGCACCATCGGCACGCCGGGCAGCTCACGGGTGCCGAGCACCGCGACCGCGCCGGTCCGCACCGCGCCGGCGGCGTAGTCGTGCCCGTCGACCTGCTCGCCGGGGAAGGCGACGAAGAGCCCGCCGGGGGTGACCTTGCGGGAGTCGAACTCCACCGTGCCGGTCACCCGGGCGTCCGGGTCGGCGGCGACCAGCCGCCCGCCGACGGCCGTGGCGACCTCGGCCAGGGTCAGCGGGATCATCGCTGCCCCACCAGGTCACCGAAGCGGGCGCGCAGCGCCCCGGCCAGCTCCACCCGGTCGTCGAAGGGCAGCACCTCGCCGTTGATCTCCTGACCGCGCTCCTGCCCCTTGCCCAGCAGCGCCACCACGTCCCCCGGTTCGGCCACCCGGACCGCCTCCTCGATCGCGGCCCGTCGGCCGGGCACCTCGATGATCCGTGCGGCGGCGTCCGCCGCGTACGCGCCGGCCAGCACCTCGGCCCGGATCGCCGCCGGGTCCTCGGTGCGCGGGTTGTCGTCGGTCACCAGCACCACGTCGGCCCCGACCGCCGCGGTCGCCCCCATCACCGGTCGCTTGCCCCGGTCCCGGTCGCCACCGGCGCCCAGCACGCAGATCAGCCGGCCCGGGGTCAGGCCGCGCAGGGCCACCAGGACCGCCTCGATCGCGTTGGCCTTGTGCGCGTAGTCCACCACGCCGCGGACCGGGGCGTCGCCGCTGACCAGCTCCAGCCGGCCGGGCACCCCGCCGCAGGCGGCCACCCCGGCCGCCGCGGTGGCCGGCGCCACCCCGGCCGCCACCAGGATCGCGACGGCCAGCAGCGCGTTGGCGACGTTGTGCCGGCCGGGCAGGGCCACCCCGGTGGGCAGCTCGACCCCGTCCGGGCCGTGCACGGTGAAGCGCTGCGCGTACCCCTCGCCGTCGACGCCGTCGGCCCACCAGGTGGCGGACCGGTCGCCGGCCGCCGAGTAGGTCACGGTGACCGGCTTGACCAGTGGGCGCAGCGCCGGGTCGTCGTGGTTGAGCACCTCGACCCGGCAGCGCCCGTCGAAGAGCTTCG
This sequence comes from Micromonospora auratinigra, assembly GCF_900089595.1. Classification (GTDB taxonomy): domain Bacteria; phylum Actinomycetota; class Actinomycetes; order Mycobacteriales; family Micromonosporaceae; genus Micromonospora; species Micromonospora auratinigra. Next base: position 3,125,981 of record NZ_LT594323.1, read on the forward strand.
CCTTGGCCGCGAAGTAGTCCGCCTCGTCGGCGTGGAAGTCCAGGTGGTCGGAGCCGAAGTTGGTGTAGCCGCCGACGGTGAACCGGACCCCGCCGACCCGCCCCATCGCCAGGGCGTGGCTGGACACCTCCATGACCACCGCGTCGACGCCGCGCTCGCGGGCCACCGCCAGCATCGCGTGCAGGTCGGTCGCCTCCGGCGTGGTCCGCACGCTGTCGATGACCAGGTCGCCGAGGCGGGTCTCCACGGTGCCGATCAGGCCGGTGGTGTGCCCGGCGGCGCGCAGCCCGGACTCGATCAGGTAGCTGGTGGAGGTCTTGCCGGCGGTGCCGGTCACCCCGATCATCAGCAGGCCGTCGGTCGGGTTGCCGTAGACGGTGGCGGCCAGCTCGCCGAGCACCGCCCGGGGATCGGCCACCACCAGCACCGGCAGGCCCGCGGCGGCGGCCAGCTCGGCGCCGGTCGGGTCGGTCAGCACGGCCACCGCGCCGGCTCCGGCCGCGCCGGCGGCGAACTCCGCGCCGTGCCGGCGGGCCCCGGGCAGGGCGGCGTACAGGTCGCCGGGGCGGACCTCCTGGCTGGCGTGGGTCACCCCGGTGACCGCCACGTCGGCGGCGCCCTCGGGCGGCTCGGCCGCCACCCGGGCGGCGAGGTCGCCGAGCCGGACGGGACTCACGGTGCGGGGACGCGGATTGCCGGACACGGCGTCAGACCCTACCCGGTCGTCCGGTTCCGACCGCACAGCCGCCCCGGTGGTTCGTCGCCACTCACCGATGATGTCCCGCCCCACCCGCTCAGCGCGGAAAGACCTCGAACTTCGGGGACCGGTCGGTCGCCGAGGGCGGCACCCGGTAGTGCCGCAGGGTGTAGCCCATGATCTCGCGGAAGGCCGGCGCGGCCACGGTGCCGCCCTCGCCGCCCGGGCTCCACACGAAGACCGCCACCACGTACCGGGGCTTCTCCGCCGGGGCCATGCCGATGAACGAGCCGACCTCGCCGGGCTGCAGCTTGCCGTTGTCGTACCGCAGGCCGGTGCCGGTCTTGCCGGCCACCCGGTAGCCGGGGACGGCGGCGGCCAGGCCGGTGGCCCGTCCGTCGGGGCCGTCGATCGAGGTGACCCCCTCCATGATCCGGCGCAGCGCGGCGGCGTTGGCCGGGCTGAGCACCGGATGGGTGGCCGGCGCGGCGGCGGCGGTCTTCTTCCCGTCCGGGGTGATCACACTCCTGATCAGGTGCGGCTGCACGTACGTGCCGTCGTTGGCGATCGCGTTGTACGCGGCGGCCATCTGCAGCGGCGTGGCGTCCACGCTGTGCCCGATCGGCACCGACCCGTGCGAGGAGTCGCTCCACCGGTCGACGGGGAGCAGCCGGCCCGGGGCCTCACCGGGCATGCCCTCCCCGGTGGGCTGGCCGAGCCCGAACCGCTTCTGGTAGTCGATCAGCCGGTCCGGGCCGAGCTTGTCGGCGATCTCGATGGTGCCGACGTTGGAGGAGAAGGCGAACATGCCGGGGATGCTCATGGTCCGACCCTCGGCCGGGTGGGTGTCCCGGAACACCGTGTCGCCCTTGGTGATGGTGTTCGGCACCGGGAAGGTGGTCTCCGGGGTGATCACCCCCTCCTGGAGGGCCGCGCCGAAGGTGATCGCCTTGTGGATCGAGCCGGGGTCGACGATGAAGCTGGTGGCGGCGTCCTCGCGGTCGCTCGGCGAGTTGACCTTGTCCGGCGCGGCGGCGTCGTAGCCGGGGTAGCTCGCCTGCGCCAGCACCTCGCCGGTGGGCACGTCCACCACCACGGCCGCGCCGACGCTGGCCCGGGTCTGCGCCATCTGGTCGGACAGGATCCGCTGGGTCATGAACTGCACGTCGCGGTCGATGGTCAGCTCCAGCGAGCCGCCCGGCCGGGCCGGCGTGGTCTGGCTGTAGCCGCCCGGGATCGGCGCGGCCAGGTCACCCTGCCCCACCTCGTACCGCTTCTTGCCGGCCTGCCCCTCCAGCAGGTCGTCGTACTTGGCCTCCAGGCCCTCCAGCCCGTGCATGTCCTGGCTGACGAAGCCGAGCAGGTTGGCGGCCAGGTCCCCGCCGGGCACCTCCCGCTTCTCGTCCCGGTGCACGCCGATGCCGGCCAGGTCGAGCGCCATGATCTGCTTGGCCTGCGGGATCTCCACGCCGCGGGCGAGGTAGACGAACTGCAACGGGGTGGTGGTGCCGGGCAGAGTGCGCGGCTTCATCCGGTCGGCCAGCTCGGAGGCCGGCACCCCCAGCAGCGGGGAGAGCAGCTTGGCGGCGGCGAACCGGTCCTTCACCACGGTCGGGTCGGCGAAGACGTACCGCGCCTCGACGCTGTGCGCCAGCGGGGCGCCGGTCCGGTCGTAGATGGCCCCGCGCGGGGCGGGCAGCTCGACCACGGCGAGCCGGGTGCCCAGCCCGCCGTCGGCGTACGCCGGGGTGGTGACGGTCTGCAGGAAGACCAGCCGGATGCCGATGGTGGCGAAGAGGGTCAGCACCAGCATGGTGCCGAGCCGCAGCCGGCGGCGCGGGTCGGCGAGCTTCGGCGGGCGGCGCGGCTTGCGCACCGGCCGCCGGCCGGCGGTCGGGCGGGCCGGGCGACGCGGGCCGGGCCGGCGCCGGGGTGGCGGGGCCTCGTCCTCGTCGTCGAACGGCTCGCGCACCGGCCTGGCCGAGACCGTGCGGACCACGCCGGCCCGACCGCCGGGCGCGGTCTCCCGGCGGCCGGCGCGGGTGGCCCCGGCCCGGCCGCCGTCGAGCACCTGCAACGCCGGGCGGAACGGGTCGCCGGAGCGGCTGCTGCGGGGGGTACGCCGCTGTTCGGCGCCCCCGCCGGTCCGCGCGGCGGCGCCGCCCTCCCGGATGGTCCGGCCCCGCGGGGTGTACGCCCGCGCGTCGGAGATCCCGCCGACGCCCGGCTCGCGGGGTTCCGCCCCCCGCGACGAGCCGCGCCGGGAGCCCGTGGCGTCCCGGCGCGGTTCCTCCGATCTCGGCGGCACTGCTCAGCCTCCGTTGCCCTGCTGGCTGGTGATGGCCGGCGCGCCCTCCGCCGGGTGCGGCACCCCGATCGTCTTCCCGTCCGGCAGCCGGATGTACGCCGGCTCGCCCGACTCGACGAGGCCGAGCTTGCGGGCGTTGGCGGTCAGGTTGCCGGGCGCCTTCTGGTCGGCGATCTCCTTCTCCAGCTGCTGCTGGTCGACGTCCAGCTTGGCCTGCTGCTGCTGGAGCTTCTCCAGCCGGAAGGCGTTCTCGTTGATCTTGGTGTTGACCGCCAGGATGCCGAGCACCCCACCGACCACCAGCACCAGGATCAGGCCGACGAACGGCGCCCGCGGCACCCGCACCGGCGGCGGCGGGGCGACCCGCAGCCGCGGCGACGGCGACGGCGCGCCGGTGGACCGGGTCTTCTCGGCCGGCCGCAGCGCGGCGCTGCCCTGGGTGAGGTACTCGCGCGCCCCCCGGGCGCGAGTCCCCTCCCGGCGGTCGGGCCGGTCGGCCCCGACCGTGGTGTCGCGCTGCGCCGTGGTCCGGCCCCCCGACCGCGGTGCGCGCTGCCCGACGGCGCCCCGGCCGTCGCGCTTGTCGACGTTCATGTCCCCTCCCCCTCTTCGTCCGTCCCGTTCCCGTCCCCCGGCGTCGCACCCGGGCCCGTCCCGGACCCCGGTGCCGCCGTCCCCGGTTGGTGCATCGCCTTGACCCGGCGGCGGTACCGTTCGCGGTCGGTACGCCCCTGTCGGGTCGCCTCCGGGTCGAGCCGTTCCGCGGCCCGCAGCCGCACCGAGGCGGCCCGCGGGTTCGCCGCGACCTCGGCCTCCCCGGGAAGCTCGGCGCCCCGGCTCAGCAGCCGGAACGTCGGGCCCGACCCGGGCAGTTCGACCGGGAGGTCGACCGGGCCCTTGCTGCGGACCCGGTCGGCGAGCGCCTGCTTGGTGAGCCGGTCCTCCAACGAGTGGTAGGACAGGACCACCATGCGACCGCCCACGTTGAGCTTGTCCAGAGCGGCCGGCAGCGCCGTCTCCAGCGCTGCCAGTTCTCTGTTTACCTCGATCCGTAAAGCCTGAAACGTTCTCTTTGCCGGGTGTCCCCCGGTTCGCCGGGCTGGTGCCGGAATGCTGTCCCGGACCAGCTCGGCCAGTCGCGCCGACGAGGTGATCGGGGCGCGCTCGCGCTCCCGGATGATCGCCGAGGCGATCTTCCCGGCGAACTTCTCCTCGCCGTACACCCGCAGCACCCGGGCCAGGTCCGGGTGGGCGTACGTGTTGACCACCTCCTCGGCGGTCACCCCCCGGGTCTGGTCCATCCGCATGTCCAGCGGCGCGTCCTGCGCGTACGCGAACCCGCGGTCGGGCGCGTCCAGTTGCAGGGACGAGACGCCGAGATCGAACAGGATCCCGTCGATCGCCGGATAGCCGAGCCGCTCCAGCACGTCGGGCAGCTCGTCGTAGACGGCGTGTTCGAGATGGATCCGGTCGGCGAACCGGGCCAGCCGGACCCGCGCGTGGGCGAGCGCCTCGGTGTCCCGGTCCAGGCCGATCAGCACCGTGTCCGGGTGCGCCTCCAGGACCGCCTCGGCGTGCCCGGCCAGACCCAGCGTCGCGTCGACGTGGACGGTGCGGCCGTTCCTCCCCAGCGCGGGGGCCAGCAACTCGAGACACCTCTCGAGCAGCACCGGCACGTGCGTGCCGCGTAGCTCCCCCATGTCGACCCCCACTGGTTGAAACCCACTTCCGTCCGTACCGCGTCCGTCGTCGTCACGGCGCCTCGTCATACCGCCAGATCCCCATCCGCTCCCGCCCGCCGGAGGCCGCGGCCCTCCGTATCGGATCGTGCGCCTGGCACCGGGGAAGGGGTGCCAGGAACTCGAAAGCGGCTGGAGATCTCGCAGTACGTCGGGCGCCGTCACGCCCTACAGACCGCCGGGCAGCACCCCCTCCTCGATGTCGGCGAAGTCGTCTTCGCTCTCCGCGAGGTAGGCCTCCCAGGCCCCCTTGTCCCAGATCTCCACCCGGGTGCTCGCCCCGATCACGACCAGTTCCCGGTCGAGCGCGGCGTACGACCTCAGGTGCGCGGGGATGGTGACCCGCCCCTGCTTGTCCGGGACCTCGTCGTGCGCGCTGGCGAAGAAGACCCGGCTGTAGGCCCGGGCCGCCTTGCTCGTCATCGGTTGCGCGCGCAACTGGTCGGCGATCCGCTGGAACTCGGGCATCGGGAAGACGTAGAGGCAGCGCTCCTGCCCTTTGGTGATCACGACACCCCCCGCCAGTTCGTCCCGGAACTTCGCCGGAAGGATCAACCGGCCTTTGTCGTCCAGGCGTGGGGTGTGGGTGCCGAGGAACATCGGCCCAACCCCCTCGCCCTGAGCGGCGTTCGCGGCGCCGCCGACCCCCCGGGCCGGTGTGGCCCTCCCGGCCTCACCATCGCGCCCCACTCTACTCCACTTCCCTCCACCTGCAACCAGAAACGCCCGCGTGGCGCGGCGATTCCGCGCGTAAAAGCGCACGTCAATGGGGGTGGGGCGGAGTGGAGGGGGGTGGCGGCCCTCCGCGCCCGTCCGCTACCCGACATAGATCGACTCCGTCCGGCGGAGCGCCCGCCGACCGTCCGCCGCGACCCCCCGGCCGAACGGATCGCCGTCGGCGGCGATCTGGCGGGCCCCGGGGTCCGGTAACCTCGCTCGCGTGACGGACGCGAAGATGCCCTTGCGGGCAAAGGTGGCCAGCTCCGTGTCGCGGACCGCCGGGGCGCTGTCGCGGGCCGCGGGCCGCGGCGACGGCTCGGTGATCGGCGGATGGATCGGCCTCAAGATCGACCCCGACCTGCTGGCCCACCTGTCGGCGGGCCGGGCCATCGCGCTGGTGTCCGGCACCAACGGCAAGACCACCACCACCCGCCTCACCACCGCCGCTGTCGGCGTGCTGGGCCGGGTGGCCACCAACTCCTTCGGCGCCAACATGCCGAGCGGCCACACCTCGGCGCTGGCCCGGGCCGGCAGCACGCCCTACGCCGTGCTGGAGGTCGACGAGCACTACCTGGCCCAGGTGCTGGAGGCCACCGAGCCGAACGTGGTGGCGCTGCTCAACCTCTCCCGCGACCAGCTCGACCGGGCCAAGGAAGTGGCCATGATGGCGCAGCTCTGGCGCGCCGCGCTGGTCCGGCACCCGGGCGTCCGGGTGGTCGCCAACGCCGACGACCCGATGGTGGTCTGGGCCGCCACCCCGCCGGCCGACCCGGCCCAGGGCCACGTCCCGCCGCACGTCACCTGGTTCAGCGCCGGCCAGCGCTGGCACGACGACTCCTGGGTCTGCCCCGAGTGCGGCTCCACCATCCAGCGCTCCGGTGACCAGTGGTGGTGCAGCGGCTGCCCGCTGCGCCGGCCCGAGCCGCAGTGGACCGTCGAGGACGACGGCGTGCTCGACCCCACCGGCGCCTGGCACAAGGTGCAGCTCCAACTCCCCGGCAAGGTCAACCTCGGCAACGCGGCCACCGCGCTGGCGGTCGCCGCCGAGTTCGGCGTACGGCCGGTGGACGCGGTCGCCCGGCTCGGCTCGGTCACCTCGGTCGCCGGCCGCTACGCGCAGGTCGACCGGGACGGGCGCAACATCCGGCTGCTGCTGGCCAAGAACCCGGCCAGCTGGCTGGAGGCGTTCGACATGGCCGACGTGGCCCCGACACTGCTCTCCATCAACGCGCGCGACCCCGACGGGCTGGACACCTCCTGGCTCTTCGACGTCGACTTCGCCCCGCTGCGCGGCCGGCAGGTGCTGATCACCGGCGACCGGGCGTACGACCTGGCCGTCCGGCTCGACGTCAACGGCGTGCCCTTCCAGCACGTCCGGAGCTTCGACGAGGCGGTCCGGGCGGTGCCCCCCGGCCGCCTGGAGGTCATCGCCAACTACACCGCCTTCCAGGACATCCGAGCGGAGCTGGACCGTGTCAACTGAGAGCCTGCGAATCGTCTGGATCTACCCCGACCTGCTCTCCACCTACGGTGACCGGGGCAACGCGCTGATCCTGGCCCGCCGGGCCCAGCTGCGCGGGATGCCGGTCGAGGTGCTGGAGGTCCGCTCCGACCAGCGGCTGCCGGCCACCGCCGACATCTACCTGATCGGCGGCGGCGAGGACGGCCCGCAGGCGCTCGGCGCCCAGCGGCTGATCGCCGACGGCGGCCTGCACCGGGCCGTCGCGCAGGGCTCGGTGGTGTTCGGCGTCTGCGCCGGCTACCAGCTCCTCGGCACCTCGTTCTTCGCCAAGGGCACCGAGTGCGCCGGGCTGGGCCTGCTCGACATCTCCTCCGACCGGGGGCCCACCCGGGCCGTCGGGGAGCTGGCCGGCGACGTCGACCCGCGGCTGGGCGTGCCGTACCTGACCGGCTTCGAGAACCACGGTGGCCGCACCCACCTCGGTCCGGGCGTGGCGCCGCTGGCCCGGGTCACCACCGGCGTGGGCAACGACGGGGCGACCGAGGGGGCCTGGCGGGGCAAGCTGCTGGGCACCTACTCGCACGGCCCGGCGCTGGCCCGCAACCCGGCCCTGGCCGACCTGCTGCTGCGCTGGGCCACCGGCATCCACCAGCTCCCCGCGCTCGACGACACCTGGGCCGACCGGCTCCGGTCCGAGCGCCGCGCCGCGGTGGCCGCCGCCGCCCGACCGTGAACCGTGCCGCCCGACTGTGGCGGCGACGACCGGCGGTGGGTCGGCTCCTCCGGTCGCTCCGGCAACCGTCGGCGCGCCGGTTCGCGGTGCTGGTGCTGCTGCTCGCCGCCTTCGCGGTGACCCTGCTGCTGGTCCCCCGGCCGGACCCGGCGCAGCTGCCCGGGCTCGCCCACTCCCTGGGCGGGTACGCCCCGGCCGTGGCGGTCGTGGTGGGCGCGTTGCTGCTGGTGGCGCTGGTCCCGCGGACCTTCGTCACACTGGCCGCCGGAGCGATCTTCGGCCCGCTGGAGGGGGCCGCCTACGCCCTCGGCGCGGCGCTGCTCGCCGCGGCGCTCGGCTTCGCGGTCGGTCGGCTGCTGGGGCGGGACTTCGTGGCCGGTCGGGTGCGGGGCCGGCTGGCCCTGCTCGACGGCTGGTTCGCCCGGCAGAGCGTGCTCGGCGTGATCACCGTACGGCTGCTGCCGATCGCCGGGTTCGGCCTGGTCAGCTACGGCTACGGCACCACCGGGGCGCGGGTGCTGCCGTTCCTCGCCGGCAGCGTGATCGCCTCCGCGCCCACCGCCTTCGGCTACGCCGCCATCGGCGCGGCGGTCAGCACGCCCGGCTCGGTCAACTGGTACGCCGTCGCCCCCGCCGGCCTCGGCCTGATCGCCAGCGTGGTGATCATCCACCGCTGGTGGCGCGCCGAACGGCAGCGCCGGCTCGGCCCGAGCTGATGGATACCGGGGAGCGGCTGCCCGGCGGTTTCATCGCCGAGGTGGTCCGGGTCGGGGACACCGTCCGCCGTACTCCACCGACCAACGCCGACTTCGTCGCCGCGCTGCTGCGGCACCTGACGGTGGCCGCCCCCGGGCTGGCGCCCGCGTACCTCGGGGTGGACGAGCGGGGCCGGCAGGTGCTGGCCCACGTCCCCGGGAAGGTGCCGTGGCGGGGCCGGGAGGACGAGGCGTTCTTCGCTGACCCGGCGCTGGCCGGGCTGGCCCGGCTGATCCGGGCCCTGCACGACGCCTGTGCGGGCAGCCCGCTGGCCGGCGACGCGGAGACCGTCTGCCACCGGGACCTGTCGCCCAAGAACACGGTCTACCGGGTCACTCCCGCCGGGCTGCTGCCGGTGACCCTGCTCGACTGGGACCTGGCCGGCCCGGGCCGGCGGATCGAGGACGTCGCCTTCGCCGGCTGGCACTGGGCCACCCTCGGCGGCGACGCCGACCCGGTGGAGCTGGGCCGCCGCTGTCGGCTGCTCTGCGACGCGTACGACGCGGCGGGCGGCCCGCCGCTGCCCCGGGCCGAGCTGCTCGACGTGATGCTCGGCCAACTCGACGGCACCTGGCGGGGCATCGCCGCCGGCGCCGACCGGGACGAGCCGGGCATGCGCCGGCTGCGCGAGGCCGGCGCGGTCGACGCGGTACGCGGCTGGCAGGAGTGGTTGCTGCGGTGCCGTCCGGCAGTGGAGTCGGTGCTGGCCACCGGGTAGGCGCTCAGCCGGACGGCAGCACCAGGCCCGCGTCGTAGGCCGCGATCACCAGGTGCACCCGGTCCCGGGCGTCCAGCTTGGTGAAGAGGCGGGCCACGTGCGCCTTCGCGGTGGCCGGGCTGATCACCAGTTCGGCGGCGATCTCCGCGTTGGACAGTCCGCGCCCGACCAGGGTCAGCACCTCCCGCTCCCGGTCGGTCACGCCGGGCAGCCCGCGGGGTCGCGGCACGGCGTCGGGCCGGCGGGCGAACTCGGCGATGAGCCGGCGGGTCACCCCGGGGGCGATCAACGCGTCACCGGCCGCCACCACCCGCACCGCGCCGAGGATCTCCTCCAGGGCCATGTCCTTGACCAGGAAGCCGCTCGCCCCGGCGCGCAGCGCCGCGTGCACGTGCTCGTCGTCGTCGAAGGTGGTGAGCACCAGCACCCGGGTCGGGCCGCCGGCGGCGGTGATCGCCCGGGTCGCGGCGATCCCGTCCAGGCCGGGCATCCGCAGGTCCATCAGCACCACGTCGGGGGCCGTCTCGCGGGCCAGCCGCACCGCCTCCGCGCCGGTGCCCGCCTCACCGGTCACCGTCAGGTCGAGCGCGTCGGCCATCAGCACCCGCAGCCCCGCGCGCACCAGCGGCTGGTCGTCGACCAGCAGCACCCGGACGCTCATCCGTCGGCCGCCGGCACCGGGAGCCAGGCGGTCACCCGGAAGCCACCCTCGGGGCGGGGGGCGGCGGCGAACCGGCCGCCGAGCAGGGTCGCCCGCTCCCGCATGCCGACGATTCCGTGCCCCGCGGCGGTGAGCGAGCCGCCCCGGCCGCCGTCCAGCACTTCGATCCGTACCCCGTCCGGTCGGTGGTCGACGGTCACCCGGCACCGGTCGGTCCCCGCGTGCCGGACCACGTTGGTCAGCCCTTCCTGCACGATCCGGTACGCCGCCAGGTCCACCTCGGCCGGCAGCGGACCCGGCACGCCGTCCCGGCGCAACTCCACCCGCACCCCGGCGTCGGTGGCGGCGGCGACCAGCCGGTCCAGGTCGGCGAGGCCCGGCGCGGGAGTCAGCGACGCGGCCGCGCCCTCCGGCCGGCGCAGCGCGACGAGGGTCCGACGCAGGCCGGTCAGCGTCTCCCGGCTGGTCCGCTCGATGGTGGCCAGGGCGGCCCGGGCCTGCGCCGGCTGGGTGTCGATGACCCGCGCGCCCACGCCGGCCTGGATGGCGATCACCCCGATGCTGTGCGCCACCACGTCGTGCAGCTCGCGGGCGATCCGCAGCCGTTCGGCGGTGACCGCGTCGGCGGCGGCCCGGTAGCGGGCCGCCGCCCGGTGCCGGCGGCGACCGTGCACCGAGTCACCGGCCAACCAGGCGACGGCGACCGCCAGCGCCGAGAGGGTGGCCCGGTCGACCGGCTCCGTGGCCGGGCTGACGAAGCTCATCGCCACCTGCACGGCGAGCACCGCCGCGGCGGCGGGGAGCGCGACCCGACGCGGGTGGCGCGCCACGACCAGCCCCAGCATCAGGTCGACCACGAGGAACTGCAGGTACCAGACGGTGACCAGGTAGCCGTCCTCCCACGCGCTCGTCGTCACGGTGACGGCGCAGGCCCCGGCGAGCATCGCCCCGAGGGCGGGCAGCGGGTGTCGGCCCAGCAGCCCGACCGGGAGCAGGACCACCAGGACGGGCAGCAGATAGTTCAGCGGGAGGGCCGGCACGGTGTGGTCGGGGGTCGGGACGGTCAGCACCGGGCCGCCCCCGCCGGCCACCGACGACAGCAGCACCGTGACCGGGAGCAGGGCGACACCGGCCCAGCTCAGCACCGTCCGGGCCCGGCGGGCGGCGGGGCGGGTGCGCGGTGCGACGACCTCCATGGGCACACCGTAGCCAGCGACCACCCCACCGGTCATCGGCCGACGGGCGTACGCCCCCGGGCGGGTCCGGGACCGGACGGTACGGCCGGCGGCACGACGACCCGCCGCCGGTGCTCCGGCACCATCGACGTCGTGATCGAACTACGTGAGCTGACCAAACGGTACGGCCGGACCACGGCCGTCGACCGGCTGACCCTGACCGTCCGACCCGGACACGTGACCGGCTTCCTCGGTCCCAACGGGGCCGGAAAGTCCACCACCCTGCGGCTGATCCTCGGCCTGCACCGACCCACCGGCGGCACGGTCACCGTGGCCGGCCGCCCGTTCGCCGAGCGACCCCGCGGGCTGCGGCACGTCGGGGCGCTGCTGGACGCCGGGGACGTGCACCCCGGACGCAGTGCCCGGGCGCACCTGGCCGCGCTGGCCCGCAGCAACGCCATCGGCCGGACGCGGGTGGACGAGGTGCTGCACGAGGTGGGGCTGGCGACGGTCGCCGGACGCCGGGTCGGCGGCTTCTCCCTCGGCATGAAACAGCGGCTCGGCATCGCCGCGGCGCTGCTCGGCGACCCACCGGCGCTGCTCTTCGACGAGCCGTTCAACGGGCTCGACCCCGAGGGGGTGCGCTGGGTACGCGGGCTGTTCCGGCGGCTGGCCGGCGAGGGGCGCACCGTGCTGGTCTCCAGCCATCTGATGAGCGAGATGGCGCAGACCGCCGACCACCTCGTGGTGATCGGCCGGGGGGAACTGGTCGCCGACGAGAGCCTGCCGGCGTTCGCGGCCCGCAGCGCCCGCCCGCAGGTGGTCGTCCGTACCCCTGATCCGGCCCGGCTGACCGCGGCGACGCGGGCGGCCGGCGGCCGGGTGACCGCCGACGGCGACGCCCTCACCGTGACCGGCCTGACCGCCGCGGAGCTGGGCGACCTGGCCGGCGCCCGGGGGATCCCGGTGCACGAGCTGGCCACCCGCTCCGCGTCCCTGGAGGAGGCGTTCATGGACCTCACCGCCGACCGCGTCGACTACCTGGCAGGAGAACAGCGGTGAGCACGCCGTCCGCCCCCGCACCCCGGCCGGTCACCGAGCCGGCCGCCCGGTTCCGGGACCTGCTCGCCGCCGAGTGGATCAAGCTGTGGTCACTGCGCTCCACCTGGGGCTCGCTCGCCCTCATCGCGGTCTCCGCCGTGCTGTTCAGTGCCCGCGCCGCCCTCGCCGACCAGCACAACTGGCCGGGCTACTCCCCCGACCGGCGGGCCGCGTTCGACCCGATCCACGACGCCTTCCCCGAGGAGGGTTGGCTCTTCGTCATCCTCGCGGCCGGTGCGGTCGGCGCGCTGATGATCACCGGCGAGTACGCCAGCGGCCAGATCCGCACCACGTTCGCCGCCGTACCGGCCCGGCGCGCGGTCACGGCCGCCGAGGTGGTGCTCCTGGCCGGCGTGATGTCGGTGGTCGGCGCGCTGGCCGCGGCGCTCTCGTTCTGGCTGTCCCAGGCGATCCTCGCCGGCCGGCAGGCGGGCGCGTCGATCGGCGAACCCCAGGCGCTGCGGGCCGTCGCGGCGTCGGCGCTGCTGGTGCCGGTCTGCGCGCTCATCGGGTTCGGGATCGGCGCGCTGGTCCGGCACACCGCACCGGCGATCGTGGCCACCGCGACCCTGCTGCTGCTCGCCCCGCTGGCCTTCGACATCACCAACCGGTGGACGGCGGCGGTGCACAACGCGCTGCCGGTGCCCGCCTGGGAGCGCCTGGTCGGCAACCCGTACGTGCTGCCGAACCTGCACGTGGCGACAGTTCCCGGATCCTGGCTGGTCCTCGCCGGCTGGCCGCTGGTCGCGACGCTGCTCGCCGCGGTCGTCGTGCACCGCCGCGAACCCTGACCCCGGTACGCCGGAGGCGCGCCCCTGTCCCGGGACGCGCCTCCGTGCCGGACCGTCAGGCGACGACGGAGACCATCCGCCCCTTCACCACGATCACCTTGCGCGGTTCCTTGCCGCCCAGCGCGCCGGCGACCGCCTCCAGCGCGGCCGACCGGACCTCGTCCTCGGCGGCGTCGGCGGCCACCTCGATCCGGCCGCGCACCTTGCCGTTGACCTGCACCGGGTAGGTGACGGTCTCGGCGACCAGCAGGGCCGGGTCGGCGGTCGGGAAGTCCGCGTACGCCAGCGAGCCGTCGTGACCCAGCGTGCGCCACAGCTCCTCGGCCAGGTGCGGGGCGAACGGGGCCAGCATCAGCACCAGCGGCTCGGCCACCTCGCGCGGGGTCTCCGGCAGCCGGGTCAGCCCGTTGGTCAGCTCGATCAGCTTGGCGATCGCGGTGTTGAACCGGATCCCGTCCATGTCGGCCCGGACCCCGTCGACCACCTTGTGCAGCAGCCGCCGGGTCGCCTCGTCGGCCGGCGCGTCGGTGACCCGCAGCGCGCCGGTCTGCTCGTCGACGACCGCCCGCCAGACCCGCTGCAGGAACCGGTACGAGCCGACCACGGCCCGGGTGTCCCAGGGGCGGGAGACCTCCAGCGGGCCCATCGACATCTCGTACACCCGGAAGGTGTCCGCCCCGTACGCGGCGCACATCTCGTCCGGGGTGACGACGTTCTTCAGCGACTTGCCCATCTTGCCGTACTCGCGGGTGACCTCCTGCTCGCCGTGGAACCAGCGGCCGTCGACCTCGACGACCTCCTCGGCCGGCACCGGGGCCTTGCGGGCGTCGCGGAACGCGTACGCCTGGATCATGCCCTGGTTGAACAGCTTGCGGAACGGCTCGAACGACGAGACGTGGCCCAGGTCGAACAGCACCTTGTGCCAGAAGCGGGCGTACAGCAGGTGCAGCACGGCGTGCTCGGCGCCGCCGACGTACAGGTCGGTGCCACCGCAGTCGCCGGGGCGCTGCGGGCCCATCCAGTACGCCTCGTTCTCCGGGTCGACGAACCGGCCGGAGTTGGTCGGGTCCAGGTAGCGCAGCTCGTACCAGCAGGAGCCGGCCCACTGCGGCATCACGTTGGTCTCCCGGGTGTAGCGCTTCGGCCCGTCGCCCAGGTCCAGCTCCACCTCCACCCAGTCCCGGCGGCGCGACAGCGGGGTCTCCGGGTTGCTCTGCGCGTCCTCCGGGTCGAACGTCTTGGGCGAGAAGTCGTCCACCTCGGGCAGCTCGACCGGCAGCATCGACTCGGGCAGCGCGATCGGCGCGCCGGTGGAGTCGTAGACGATCGGGAACGGCTCGCCCCAGTAGCGCTGCCGGGAGAACAGCCAGTCCCGCAGCCGCCAGGTGGTCGCGCCGGTGCCGTGCCCGTTGGCCTCCAGCCACTCGATGGCCCGGGCCTTGGCGTCGGTCAGCCCCAGCCCGTTCAGGTCCAGGCCGACCTCGGGCGCGGCGCTGTTGATCCGCGGCCCGTCCCCGGGGTACGCCCCGCCGTCGAAGTCCACCGGCGGCTGCACGGTCCGCACGATCGGCAGCTCGAAGACCTCGGCGAAGGCGTGGTCCCGCTCGTCCTCGGCGGGCACCGCCATGATCGCCCCGGTGCCGTAGCCGGCCAGCACGTAGTCGGCGATGAAGATCGGCACCGGCGCGCCGGTGACCGGGTGCTCGGCGTACGCGCCGGTGAAGACGCCGGTCTTCTCCCTGGTGTCGGCCTGCCGCTCCACGTCCGTCTTGGCCGCCGCCGCCTTGCGGTACGCCTCGACGGCCGCCCGCGGGCCGGCGTGCCCACCGGTCCAGGCGTCCCGGGTCCCGGCCGGCCAGGCATCCGGCACCAGGGCGTCGACCAGCTCGTGCTCGGGGGCCAGCACCAGGTAGGTGGCGCCGAAGATGGTGTCCGGGCGGGTCGTGAACACCCGCACCGGGCCCGACCCGGTGGTGAAGTCGATGTGCGCGCCGGTCGACCGGCCGATCCAGTTGCGCTGCATCAGCTTGATCGGCTCGGGCCAGTCCAGCGTGTCCAGGTCCTCCAGCAGCCGGTCACCGTACGCGGTGATCCGCATCATCCACTGCTTCAGGTTGCGCTTGAAGACCGGGAAGTTGCCCCGCTCGGAGCGACCGTCGGCGGTGACCTCCTCGTTGGCCAGCACGGTGCCCAGCCCCGGGCACCAGTTCACCGGCGCCTCGGAGACGTACGCCAGCCGGTGGTCGTCGACGATCGCCCGCCGCTCGGCGACGGTCAGCTCGGCCCACGGCCGGCCGTCCGGGGTGGGCCGGGTGCCGCCCTCGAACTCGGCGATCAGCTCGGCGACCGGCCGGGCCTTCCGCGCGTCCTGGTCGTACCAGGAGTTGAAGACCTGCAGGAAGATCCACTGGGTCCACCGGTAGAAGTCGGTGTCGATGGTGGCCACCGAGCGCCGCTCGTCGTGGGCCAGCCCCAGCCGGCGCAGCTGCGCCTTGTACCGCTCGATGTTCGCCTCGGTGGTGGTCCGCGGGTGGGTGCCGGTCTGCACCGCGTACTGCTCGGCGGGCAGGCCGAAGGCGTCGAACCCCATCGCGTGCAGCACGTTGCGCCCGGCCATCCGCTGGTAGCGGGCGTAGCAGTCGGTGCCGATGTAGCCCAGCGGGTGACCGACGTGCAGGCCGGCGCCCGACGGGTACGGGAACATGTCCAGCACGTACAGCTTCTCGGCGCCCGCCCTGGGGTGGCCCGGGTCGGCCAGCGGGCCGGTCGGGTTCGGCGCGTGGAAGGTGCCCTCCCGCGCCCAGGTGTCCTGCCAGCGGTGCTCGATCTCGTCGGCCATGGCCGCGGTGTACCGGAACGGGGGGATGTCGGTCGCCGGTGCGGCTGCCTCACTCATGGCGTCTCCTCGGCGCGGGTCAGTCGAAAGGAAGTCTGCTGCGGGCACAAAAAAGCCCCTCGCGCAGGAGGGGCGGCCGTGCTGTCGCGCGTTCAGCGCATCAGCACGGCTCGGTAAGAAGCAGGAAGACTCCGGCCATGCGGGCAGTGTACCTCTTTCCCCCATCGCATTTTCGCCCGCCACCGGACGCCGGGACGGGCGAGCTGGTGTTCTACCCGCACCCGCGCCGGTCATCCGTCCCCCGGTCCGGCGAATATTCCGGGCGTAACCGACCGACCGCCTGCGGGGGTCGGCGACAACGAGAAACATGGTTAGCCTGAGAGGCCAGTGAGATTTCTGCGGCAGACGAGGCTCGGCGTCGCGAACCCAACGGCGGGTCCAGGTGCTCTATACAGAGCTGCCGTCCAGGCGACGAGGAGGAGGCCCGTGACACAACAGACCTGGGACGAGGTGGGCGGTCTGCTGCCGCACGACGAGTTCCGCGCCGCCAGCGAGGCCATCGTGGCCAACATCGAGCAGGTCATCGAGGGCAAGACGGCCACCGTCCGGCTCGCCCTGGCGGTGCTGCTCGCCGAGGGTCACCTGCTGATCGAGGACGTGCCCGGCGTCGGCAAGACCAAACTCGCCAAGGCCCTGGCCCGGTCGATCGACTGCTCGGTGCGCCGCATCCAGTTCACCCCCGACCTGCTGCCCAGCGACGTCACCGGGGTCAGCGTCTACAACCAGGAGACGCACGACTTCGAGTTCCGGCCCGGCGCCGTCTTCGCCAACCTGGTCGTCGGTGACGAGATCAACCGGGCCTCGCCGAAGACCCAGTCGGCGCTGCTGGAGTGCATGGAGGAACGGCAGGTCACCGTCGACGGGGTGACCTACCAGCTGCAGACCCCGTTCATGGTGATCGCGACGCAGAACCCGATCGAGATGGAGGGGACGTACCCGCTGCCGGAGGCGCAGCGCGACCGGTTCACCGCCCGGATCGCGATGGGCTACCCGGACCCGGGCGCCGAGCTGGCCATGCTGGACGGGCACGGGGCCACCGACCCGCTGCAGGACCTGCGCCCGGTCTCCGACGCCAACACGGTCCGCCGGCTGATCGGCCACGTCCGCCAGGTGCACGTCGCCGACGCGGTCAAGCAGTACGCGGTCGACCTGGTCACCGCCACCCGCGAGGCCCCCGACCTTCGGCTCGGCGCGTCCCCGCGGGCCACCCTGCAGCTGCTGCGCACCGCCCGGGCGGTGGCCGCCCTGGAGGGCCGCGACTACGTGCTCCCGGACGACCTCCAGGTGCTCGCGGTGCCGGTGCTCGCGCACCGGATCATCCCGACCGCCGACGCGCAGCTCGCCCGCCGCACCACCGACGCGATCGTCGCCGAGCTGGTGCACCGGCTGCCGCTGCCGCACGACCGCAAGCGCTCGCCGTACGACACCCGGCCCGGGGGCAACGGTCACGGGCCGTTCGAGCCGCGGAGGCCGTGAGGTGCGCGACGGGCTGCGCGGGCTGACCACCCGCGGCCGCTCCTTCCTGGCGGCCGCCGTCGCCGCCGCGCTCTCCGCCGGCATCCTCGGCGAGAAGGACCTGCTCCGGGTGGCGGTGCTGCTCGCCATCCTGCCCCTGCTGGCGGCCGCCTACGTGGGTCGCAGCCGGTACAAGCTGGCCTGCAACCGGTCGCTGGAGCCGCACCGGGTGCCGGTCGGGGCCAGCTCCCGGGTGGTGCTGCGGTTGCAGAACCTGTCCCGGCTGCCCACCGGCACCCTGCTGCTGGAGGACCGGCTGCCGTACGCGCTGGGCAGCCGGCCGCGGGTGGTGCTGGAGCGCCTCGGCGCGCACCAGGCCAGCTCGGTGGCGTACACCGTGCGGGCCGACGTGCGCGGCCGCTACGAGGTCGGGCCGCTGGTGATCCGGCTGACCGACCCGTTCGGGCTCTGCGAGCTGAGCCGGGCCTTCCCCAGCACCGACCATCTCACCGTGATCCCGCAGGTCACTCCCCTGCCGTCGGTCCGCCTCCCCGGTGAGTACGCGGGCAGCGGCGACAGCCGGGCCCGCTCGGTGGCGGTGCACGGCGAGGACGACGCCGCCACCCGCGAGTACCGGATGGGCGACGACCTGCGCCGGGTGCACTGGAAGTCGACCGCGCGCACCGGCGAGCTGATGGTGCGCCGGGAGGAGCAACCGTGGGAGAGCCGGGCCACGGTGGTGCTGGACACCCGGGTCGTCGGGCACCGGGGCGACGGCCCGACGGCGAGCTTCGAGTGGGCGGTCTCCGCCGCCGCGAGCATCGCCGTGCACCTGCGCCAGGCGGGGTACAAGGTGCGCCTGGTCAGCGGCGACGGCGCCGACGTGGACGCCACCGAGGCGGGTGGCGAGGGCGTCCTGCTGGACCACCTCGCCCAGGTTCGCCTCGACAAGCAGGGCGAGATCACCACGCTGGTGCAGCAGGTCCGGCAGCGGGCCGACGGCGGTCTGATCATCGCGCTCTTCGGCACGTTGAGCACCGCCGAGGCGGAGCTGCTGGCCGGTCTGCGCGGCAACGGCGCCACCTGCGTCGGTTTCCTGCTCGACAGCACGACCTGGCTCAACCTGCCGGCCAAGGCCCGGGCCGAGGCGGAACACGCGCACGGCACCGCCGCGCTCGCCCTGCTCAAGAGCGGGTGGCGGGTGATCGGCGTCGAGCACGGCCACCGGCTGCCGGCGCTCTGGCCGCAGGCGGCCCGGGGCTCGCAGGGGTTCGCGCTGCGGGCGGCGATGGCCGAGACGGTGGCCGGAGGCCGGCGATGACCCGAAGGATGGACCCGTGACCGCGCACCGCAACCTCGGCTTCGTCGCCGCGGCGGCGACCCTGCTGGCCGCCGCGCCGCTGTCGGCGATCTTCCAGCGCTGGACCTGGCTGATCGAGGCGGCCATCGTGGTCGCCGTGGTGGCCGGGGCCGCCGCGCTGAGCCGGCTGGCCCGGGCACCGGTCTGGGGCCAGTTCCTCGCCATGGTGCTCGGCCTGACCCTGGGCCTGACCTGGATCTTCCCCGGCGGCACCGAGCTGTTCGCGTTCGTGCCCACCCCGCAGACCTTCGCCCACTTCGGCGACCTGCTCGGCGCGTCGCTGCAGGACATGCGGGCGTACGGCGTGAAGGTGCCCGACGTCGACTCGCTGCTCTTCCTGACCGTGCTGGGTGTCGGGGGCGTGGCCGTGGTGGTCGACCTGCTGACCGTCGGGCTGCGCCGGCCGGCGCTGGCCGGCCTGCCGATGCTGGCGATCTACTCGGTGCCGGTGGCGGTCTACGTGGACAGCGTCCCGGCCACCCCGTTCGTGGTCGGCGCGGCCGGCTACCTGTGGCTGCTGGTCACCGACAACGTCGACCGGGTACGCCGGTTCGGCCGGCGGTTCACCGGCGAGGGGCGCGACGTCGACGTCTGGGAGGCGTCGCCGCTGGCCGCGGCGGGCCGCCGACTGGCCGTGGTCGGGGTGGCCCTGGCGGTCGCGCTGCCACTGGCGGTGCCGGGAATGACCGAGGGCCTGATGAAGAGCGTCGCCGACGGCACGGGCGACGGCACCGGGCGGCCCGGGCAGGGCGGCAAGCCGGGGCGGATCGACCTGTTCGCCGCCCTCAGCGGTCAGCTCAACCAGTCCGAGGAGACCGAGCTGGTCAAGGTCACCACCAACGAGCCGACCCCGTTCTACCTGCGCCTGGGCGTGGTCGACAAGCTCCAGTCGGGTGGCTTCGAGGCCCGTACGCCGATCGGCCGGTCGGTGACCCGCAGCCTGCCGGACCCGACGGAGCGCCGCCGGGCGGGCGTCGACCAGCAGCGGTACCGGGCCACCGTCGAGGTGACGAAGAACTTCTCGATGCCGCTGCTGCCGGTCTACGCCGAGCCGGTGAAGACCGACGACCTCAGCAGCAGCTGGTCGTACGACCCGAACCAGCAGATCGTCTTCTCCAACCGGGAGAACGCCCGGGGCAAGCGGTACGCGTTCGACTACGTGCGCTCGACGTACAGCCCCGCCGCGCTGCGCGCGGCGCCGTCGCTGGCCGCCGACGACCCGGTGCTGCGCGAGCAGACCTTCACCCTGCCGGTCCCGGCGGTCGACAAGCTGGTCGCCCAGCTCGTCAAGGGCAAGGACAACGACTACGACAAGGTCCGGGCGATCTACGAGCACTTCTCGGTGGAGAACGGCTTCACCTACTCCCTCTCCACCAAGGGGGGCACCACCGGCGACGACATCACCGACTTCCTCACCACCAAGGTCGGCTACTGCCAGCAGTACGCCGCCGCGATGGCCTGGCTGGTCCGGGCGGCCGGCATCCCGGCCCGGGTGGCGGTCGGCTTCACCAACGGCACCAACTCCGGCGGCGGCCGGTACGTGCTGACCAACCGGAACCTGCACGCCTGGACCGAGGTCTACTTCAACGGGGTCGGGTGGGTGCCGTTCGACGCAACCCCGGCGACCAGCGTGCCGGGTTCGGTCCGCTCGTCCTGGGCACCGGACACCGACCAGCAGGAGGACCCGGTGGACAGCCCGAGCGCCGGCCCCACGGCCGGCCCGGACGGTCCCACGCCCGGCCCGAACGGCAACGACCCGAAGGAGAAGAACGGCGACCAGGGCCTGGCCATCGGGGCCGACGGCCCGGACCGGCAGTCACCGGTGTGGCCGTGGTGGACGGCCGGGGTGCTCGCCCTGCTGGCCCTGCTCGCCGTCCCGGCGGTACGCCGTGCCGCGCTGCGCCGGCGTCGCCGCTCCCGGGCCGCCGCGCCGGCGGCCACCGTGCTGGCCGCCGTACCCGGTCCCCGGGGCACGGTCCGGGACGTGAGCGTCGAGGTGGACGTCGAGCGGGCCCGCGCGGACGCCCACGCGGCCTGGGACGAGCTGATCGACACGCTGGTGGACTACCAGGTCCGGGTCGACCGGACGGAGACGCCCCGGGCCACCGCCGAGCGGCTGGTCCGGGAGAGCCTCGCCGAGGACGGCGGGGCGGTCACCGGGGCGCGGCTGCTCGGCCGGGCCGAGGAGCGGGCCCGGTACGCGCGCGACCCGCTCACCGGTGAGGCCCTGCACCCGGCCCTGCGGGCGGTCCGGGGGGCGCTGGCGGCCCGGGCCGACCGGCGGACCCGGATCATGGCGGCCCTGCTGCCGCCGTCGGTGCTGCTGCGCTGGCGGACCGCGGTGGCGGACCGGTCGACCCGGCTGGTCACCACCGGCGGGCAGTTCCGCGACCGGCTGCTGCGCTGGAATCCGCGTCGTCTCCTGGCGGGCCGCCCGGCCCGCTGACGGTACGCCCGTCCCCCGGCGCTCCCCTGGCCGGCGGACGGGCGGCCACCGGCACGTCCCTGTCCTGCGGGGCGTCACCCGCCGCGGGGCACTGCTTGCACGCAGGATCCGGGAAGTAGTGGCCTCGGCCGCTCATCGACGCCACTACTTCCCGGATCCAGCACGATCTTGACGAACTCCGGTCCGGAGAGGACGCGCGGTGACGCGCGGACCAGGAGCGGGGGCACACGGATCAGCGGGCCCAGGACGCGCGGAAGGGCCGACCCACCGGCGCGGAGCAGCGGCCGCGCACCGGGGAGCGACCGGCCGGGCGCGGTCGGTCGCCCCCGGCTCAGCTACGGGCGCTGGTCAGCGGTGCCCTTCCGGGCGCTGCCGCCAGCGGTCCTCCATCCGGTCGAGGAACGAACCCCGCCGGCCGGTCCGGCTGCGGGTGCGACGGCTGGTCGTGCCGCCCACCACGTGCAGGTCGGGCGACTGCGAGCGACGGTGCGACTGCACCGCGAAACCCAGCGAGGCCAGCATGACGACGAAACCCGCCACGGCCACCGGGGTCACCTTGATCACGGCACCGTAAACCAGCAGGGCCAGACCTGCGATGACCACGCCGGCAGCGACGAGCACGCGACGCCGCGCGTGGAAACGCGGGTCGCTGGCGCGCACGGCCGAGGCGAATTTGGGGTCCTCGGCAAGCGACCGCTCGATCTGCTCGAACAGCCGCTGCTCGTGCTCCGAGAGCGGCACGGCACTCCTCCCCGGTCACGTTGGTCGGCCCGGTCGGGCCGACAGACCGTGGCAGCCAACCGGCTGCTTGCCGTCAAGTCTACGAGGGCCCCCGCGCGTCGGAAAGCGGGACGACCTACGGTCGGGCCGGTTTTTCCGCCCGACGTGGATCACGGCGCCCCAGCAGACTGGCCGGACCTATGACGGACCGCCCGAATCGGGCGGCCGCCGCGTCCGCCGCGACCTCCGCCTCCCGCCACCCGCGCTCCGGTTCGCCGAGGGTGAGCTGTCGCGGCGTCTCCGCCGCGGCGGCCAACCCCTCCATCCGTACGCCGACCAGACGAATCGGCTCGGCGGGGGCCAGCACGGTCCAGAGGGCCCAGGCCGTGTCGAACATCTCCCGCGCGGTGTCGGTGGGCACGGTGAGGGTGCGGGAGCGGCTGACCGTGCGGAAGTCGGCGGAGCGCACCTTGAGCGACACCGTCCGCCCGACCTGCCCGGCCGCCCGCAGCCGGGCGCCCACCTTCTCGGCCAGCCCCAGCAGCGCGCGACGGATCTCCGCCGGGTCGGTCACGTCGGCGTCGAAGGTCACCTCGGCGCCGATCGACTTCTCCACGTGCTCCGGGGAGACCCCGCGCGGGTCCCGCCCCCAGGACAGCTCGTGCAGGTGGCCGGCGGCGGCGTCGCCCACCGCCCGGCGCAGCATGCCGAGCGGCGCCTCGGCCAGGTCGCCGACGGTGCGCAGGCCCAGCCGGTGCAGCGCCTCGGCGGACCGCTCCCCCACCCCCCAGAGCGCGGCCACCGGCAGCGGGTGCAGGAACTCCAGCACCCGGCCGACCGGCACCACGAGCAGGCCGTCCGGCTTGGCCCGGGTGGAGCCCAGCTTGGCCACGAACTTGCT
The DNA here is from genome assembly GCF_900089595.1 of Micromonospora auratinigra. Taxonomy (GTDB): domain Bacteria; phylum Actinomycetota; class Actinomycetes; order Mycobacteriales; family Micromonosporaceae; genus Micromonospora; species Micromonospora auratinigra. Next base: position 3,148,620 of record NZ_LT594323.1, read on the forward strand.
CGGCGCCACCCCCACCGAGCAGGTGAGCGACTGCTCCTCGGCGACCCGGCGGCGGATCAACCGGGCGATCCGGGCCGGCGGGCCGAAGAGCCGGCGGGCGCCGGCCACGTCGAGGAACGCCTCGTCCAGGGAGAGCGGCTCGACCAGCGGAGTGACGTCCCGGAAGATCTGCATCACCGCCCGGGAGGCCGCCGTGTACTGGGTGAAGTCGGGGGGCAGGTAGACGCGTCCGGGCAGAGCGCCCGGGCCCGGGCGGTGGGCATGGCGCTGCGCACGCCGTACCGGCGGGCCTCGTAGCTCGCCGAGCTGACCACGCCGCGCGGCCCGATGCCGCCCACCACCACGGGCCGGCCGCGCAGCTCGGGGCGGCGGCGCACCTCCACCGAGGCGAAGAAGGCGTCCATGTCGACGTGCAGGATCGGACAGTCGGTGTCGTCGGCGTCCGCCCCGAAGCGCGGATCACCGCCCCGGGGCAACGACTGGCTGCGGCCCATGACGGCAGGCTAGCCGCCCGGTCCGACACCCCGGCCGGTCAGCCCCGCACCGCCAGCAGCGGGATGGTCATCTCGGCGGCCGTGTCGGCGCCGTGGTACGCCACCAGCCGCGACACGATCGCCGGCTCGGACCGGCTGGCGACCACCGCGTGGGTGCCCCGGCAGACCGCCACCACGTCGCCGATCCGGCGCAGGTGCTCCTCGGGCACCGGCCCGAACCAGCCAGTGGCCACCGCCTCGTCCCGGCCGAGCACCCGGGCGGCGTCGCCGAGCACCGCCGACCAGGTGGCCAGCACGTCGGCCTGCGCGCCGGGCTCGACGTGCAGGTAGCGCACCCGCGGCTCCCCGGCGACCACCCGGACCCCGGCGCGCAGGCGGGGATCGGTGTCCAGGTCGATCCGGTGCCCGGCAGGCACGTTGAGCTGCCCGTGGTCGGCGGTGACCAGCAGCGCGGCGTCCGTCGGCAGCCCGTCGACCAGCCGGGCGAGCAGCCGGTCGACCTCGGCGGCGGCGAGCCGCCAGGAGGCGGAGTCGACGCCGTCGAGGTGGCCCCGCTGGTCCAGGTCGGGGTGGTAGCCGGAGACCAGGGTCGGGCCCGCGCCGGCCGACAGGGCGGTGAGCATCCGTACGGCGAGCGCGTCGACCCCGGCGGCGCCCCGGTAGTCGCCGCCCCGGTTGGCGGCGAGGGTGAGCCCGCTGCCGGCGTACTCGGGGCGGCTCACCACGGTGACCGCGACGCCGTCCGAGCGGGCCCGCTCGTACCAGGTGGGCACGGGCTGCCAGCGCAGCGGCTCCGGGTCGCCTGTCCAGTCGGTGTGGGTGAGCACCCGGTCGGTGCCGGGCACCCGGACCGTGAAACCGAGCACCCCGTGCGCGCCGGACGCGACGCCGGTGCCGAGGCTGACCAGGCTGGTCGGGGTGGTCGACGGGAAGCCGGTGGTGAGCGGGGTGCCGGCGGTGGCGGCCAGGCCGGCCAGGGTCGGGGCGTACGGGGCCGCGGTGGGGATCTGGTGCCAGCCGAGCCCGTCCACCAGCAGCACGGCGAGCCGGCGTACCCCGGCCAGCCGGGGGGCCAGGCCGAGCAGGTCGGCCGCGCCGGGCACGCCGAGCAGCGCGCACGCGCTGGGCAGCACGTCGGCGAGGCTCGCGCCGCCGTAACGGGGCGGCACCGGGTCGAGCGGACCCGCCACCGGGCCGGTCATGCCGGGCGGCGGGCGAAGAGGTGCAGCGCGGCGGCGAGGTCCCGGTACGGCGGCCGGGCCGCCAGCGCCCGTTCCAGCTCGACGAGGGCGGCCGGTTGACCGTCGGCGACGGCGGCGGGCAGCAGGTCGGCCAGGACGCGTACCCCGTGGATCTCCTCCACGGCGAGCCCGGCGGCGGTGAGCAGCGCGACGGCGCCCTTGGCGTCGTAACGCCGGCGCAGGGTGTCGCGGGGGCCGGCGCTGCCGTCCGGGTCGGCGGCGAGCGCGGCGGCGACGTCGAGGTGGCCGTTCATCGCCCGGGCCAGCACGGCGGCGGCCCGGCCGGCGACCAGGACACTCGCCGCGCCACCGGGGCGCAGGGCGGCCACCAGCGCGGCGACCACCGGGGCCGGATCGTCCACCACCTCCAGCACGGAGTGGCAGAGGACCAGGTCGACGGTGGCCGGCTCGACCAGGCCGGCGAGCGCGTCGCCGTCGCCCTGCACGGCGCGTACCCGCTCGGCGACCCCGGCCTCGGCGGCCCGGCGGGTGAGCGCGGCGAGGGCGTCGGGACTGGCGTCGACCACGGTGACCCGGTGGCCGGCCTCGGCGAGCGGGACGGCGAAACCGCCGGTCCCGCCGCCGACGTCGAGCACGGTGAGCTGCTCGCCGGCCCGCCGGTCCAGCTCGGCCCGGAGCACCGCCCAGATCACGGCGGTACGGGGGGTCAGGGTTCGCGTCTGCTCCACCCCGCCGAGCCTAGTCACCCGGGCCGGTCGGGTCAGGACTCGCCGCCGCCGGCCGGGTCCTCCTCGGCGCGCGAGCGGCGGGCGTTGGCCACCGGCCCCTCGGTCACCGGGTACTCGTGCGCCTCGGTGTCGTGGGCCGGGGCCCAGTCCGCGCCGAGTCGGGTCCGCCGCGCGTTCGCGACGCCACGGTAGGTGTTGCTCCCCGTCATCGTTCTCCACCTTTCCTACGCGGGCGACTCTGCCCGCGCCGGGAACACGTTCTCCGGCTCCCGTTCCGACAAACGCGAGTGTGGCCAACGGCATGCCCCGGTGGGGGTGGCTGTGGCGAATGTCTCCGGCCGGTCAGCGGAAGTCGCGCGACGCCGGGGTGACCGGCGGGTCGATCGCGTCGAGCCGGTCGGCGGTCAGGCTGGTCACCCCCTCGTGCCGCTGCAACCGCCCGCGCACCACCAGCGCCGCGCTGGTCCGGGCCACCCGCCGGTAGCGCTGCCACAGCCCCGGCGAGCAGGTGACGTTGAGCATCCCGGTCTCGTCCTCCAGGTTGAGGAAGGTGACCCCACCCGCGGTCGCCGGTCGCTGCCGGTGGGTGACGATCCCGCCGACCCGGATCCGCTGCCCCGGCTCGACCCGGCCGAGCCGGGCGATCGGCACCGCGCCCAGCGCGTCGAGGCGCTCCCGGATGAACCGGGCCGGGTGGCTCTCCGGGGAGAGGCCGGTCGCCCAGACGTCGGCGACCAGGCGGTCCACCGCCTCCATGCCGGGCAGGGTGGGCGCGGCCGCGCCGGTCACCGTGCCGGGCAGCCGGCCGGGCCGGTCCTGGGCCGCCGCGCCGGCGGCCCAGAGGGCCTGCCGCCGGGTCAGCCCGAAACAGGCGAAGGCGTCCGCGGTGGCCAGCGCCTCCAGCTGCGCCGCGGTCAGCCCGACCCGCCGGGCCAGCTCCGGCATGTCCGCGTACGGGCCGTGGGCCGTCCGCTCCGCCTCGATCCGCTCGGCCACGTCGTCGCCGAGGGTGCGTACGCCGCCCAGCCCGAGCCGGACCGCCGGGCCGCCCAGCCCCCAGGCGTGCGGTGGCTCACCGGGCCCGCTCCCCCACCGGGTCTGCGGGGTCGACTCCAGTACCGCCTTGGCGCCGCTGGCGTTGACGTCCGGGCGGCGGACCTCCACCCCGTGCCGGCGGGCGTCGTCGACCAGGGTCTGCGGCGAGTAGAAACCCATCGGCTGGGCGTTGAGCAGGGCGGCCAGGAACGGGGCCGGGTGGTAGCGCTTGAGCCAGGAGCTGGCGTACACCAGGTAGGCGAAGCTCATCGCGTGGCTCTCCGGGAAGCCGTAGCTGGCGAAGGCGGTGAGCTTGCGGTAGACGTCGTCGGCCAGCTCGCCGGTGATGCCGCGCTCGGCCATCCCGGCGTAGAGCCGGTCGGCGATCTGCGCCATCCGCTCCACCGACCGCTTCGCCCCCATCGCCCGGCGCAGCTGGTCGGCCCCGGCGGCGTCGAAGCCGGCCAGGTCGATGGCGAGCTGCATGAGCTGCTCCTGGAAGAGCGGCACGCCGAGGGTCTTCTCCAGCGCGTTGCGCATCAGCGGGTGCGCGTACGTCACCGGCTCCTGGCCGTTCTTGCGCCGGATGAACGGGTGCACCGAGCCGCCCTGGATCGGGCCGGGACGGATCAGCGCCACCTCCACCACCAGGTCGTAGAACTCGCGCGGCTTGAGCCGGGGCAGGGTGGCCATCTGGGCGCGGCTCTCCACCTGGAACACCCCGACCGAGTCGGCCCGGCAGAGCATGTCGTAGACCTCGGGGTCGTCCAGCGTCATGTCGCCCAGGTCCAGGCTCATCCCGATCATGTCGTAGCCGTAGTGCAGGGCGGAGAGCATGCCGAGGCCGAGCAGGTCGAACTTGACCAGGCCGACGGCGGCGCAGTCGTCCTTGTCCCACTGGAGCACGCTGCGACCGGGCATCCGCCCCCACTCCACCGGGCACACCTCGATCACCGGCCGGTCGCAGATCACCATGCCGCCGGAGTGGATGCCCAGGTGCCGGGGGAAGCCCGCCCCCCTCCCCGAGCCACCGGCCAGCTCGTTGGCAAATTCCACGACCTGCTCGGGGATGTCCTCGACGTCGACCGCGGCGACCGAGCCCCACCGGTCGATCTGCTTGCTCCAGGCGTCCTGCTGCCCGGGCGAGAAGCCGAACGCCTTCGCCACGTCCCGCACCGCCGACCGCGGCCGGTACGAGATGACGTTGGCGACCTGGGCGGTGTGCTCCCGGCCGTAGCGGGCGTAGACGTGCTGGATCACCTCCTCCCGGCGGTCGGACTCGATGTCCACGTCGATGTCGGGCGGGCCGTCGCGTTCCGGGGCGAGGAAGCGCTCGAAGAGCAGCCGGTGCCGGACCGCGTCCACGTTGGTGATCCGCAGCGCGTAGCAGACCGCCGAGTTGGCCGCCGAGCCCCGGCCCTGGCAGTAGATGTCCTGCTCCCGGCAGAAGCTGACGATGTCGTAGACCACCAGGAAGTAGCCGGGGAAGCCCAGCTCGTCGATCATCCGCAGCTCGTGCTCCAGCTGCGCGTACGCCTCCGGATGCGCCTCGGGCGGCCCGTAGCGCTCGTGCGCGCCGGCCAGCGTCAGGTGGCGCAGCCAGCTCATCTCGGTGTGCCCCGCCGGCACCGGGTACGCCGGCAGCTGCGGCGCGACCAGCTGCAGGTCGAAGGCGAGTTCCGCGCCGAACTCGGCGGCCCGGGCCACCGCACCCGGGTACGCGGCGAACCGGGCCGCCATCTCCGCGCCGCTGCGCAGGTGGGCGGTGGCGGCGGCGGGCAGCCAGCCGTCGATCTCGTCCAGGCTGCGCCGGGCCCGCACCGCCGCCACGGTGGTGGCGAGCCGCCGCCGGCCCGGGGTGGCGTAGTGCACGTTGTTGGTGGCCACCGTGGGCAGCCCGGTCGCGGCGGCCAGCTCGGCCAGGGCGTCGTTGCGGTCGGCGTCGACCGGGTGGCCGTGGTCGGTCAGTTCCACCGCCACCGTCTCGGCGCCGAAGAGCGCGGTGAGCCGGTCGAGCTCCCGGGCGGCCGCGTCGACCCCCTCGGTGAGCAGGGCGCCGGGCACGTGCCCCTTACGGCAGCCGGTGAGCACCAGCACGTGGTCCCTCAGCTCGGCGGCGACCTCCTCCAGCTCCCCGTAGACCGGGCGGCCCTTCTCGCCGCCGCGCAGCTGGGCCCGGGAGATGGTGGCGGCCAGCCGGGCGTACCCCTCGTGGCCGTGGGCGAGCACCAGCAGGTGCCGGCCCAGCGGGTCGGGCTCGCCGTTCTGCGGGCCGGGCAGCCCGAGGGAGAGTTCCGCGCCGAAGACCGTCGGCAGGTGCAGCGTCCGGGCCGCCTCGGCGAACCGCACCACCCCGTAGAAGCCGTCGTGGTCGGTGACGGCGAGCGCGGTGAGCCCCAGTCGGGCGGCCTCCTCGGCCAGCTCCTCCGGGTGGCTGGCCCCGTCGAGGAAACTGAAGTTGGAGTGCGCGTGCAGCTCCGCGTACGGCACCGCACCGTCCGGCCGGGGCAGCTCGGGCGGCTCGTACCGCTGTCGTTTGCGGCTCCACGCCGGGGAGTCGCCGCCGTCGGCGTCGACGGCGAGGGGATCCACCACGTGCAGGTGCCGCTCGCCCCGCGCCCGTCCCGCGCCGCCCGGCCCGTCGCTGTCACGCCCGTCGCCGTCACGCCCGTCGCCGCCCCGCCCGGAGAGCACCTGCTCCAGCTCCGACCAGGGCATCTTCGGGTTGTGGAAGCTCACCGCCGCCGCACCTCGCGTCCGGCGCTCGTCGAAATCTCGGAAGATTTCGCCCCTGGGAAGGACCGGCAGTTGCCGAGATCTCCCGCGGCGGCCGCGCGGACCCGATGGCGGGCCACTGGCGGCCGCCCACGAACGTGATGACGTGGATGAATCACGGCACCGGCGGCGACGCTGGTCGTGGCGATGGTCGCCGTGGCGGTGGTCGCCGTGGCGGTGGTGCAGGGCGATCCATGTACGTCATCACGTTTGTAGGCGGTGGCGGGTCGATGCCGGCGCAGCACGCCGACGCGCCACTCGGCCGGGCCACGCCGGCCGGCCGCTGCACGCCGGTCAGTCATAGATCGCCTCCACCAGCCACTGGCCGCCCTCGACCGCGAGCAGCAGCGCGGCCCCGTCTGCCAGGCAGACCTGGAACCGGGCCCGTCGGCGCGCCTCGGCCGGCGCCCACCAGCGTTCGTCCACCGGCCACGGGCCGGCCCAGCCGACGATCTCGGCCGGTCGGCCGGTGCCGACGACCAGCCGCGCGGGCGCGGCGCTCACCGCCAACCGGGCATTGACCGCCACCGGCTCCCCGGCGGCGTCGTGCACGGCGGCCAGGAGCGGGGTGGGCAGCACCACGGCCGGCGCGGGCGCGGGCAGCCGCCCCGGCCACGGCGGCACCGCCGCCCCGCCGCCGCGCGCCCCACCACCCGACCGCACGCCACCGGCCCGCGCCAGGCCGCCGGACCGCGCGCCACCGCCCCGCGCCACCTCCCGCGCCGCACCGGCCGACCCCGTCGAGGCCGGGTCAGCAGGCGAAGCCGGGTCAGCGGGCACGGCAGGGGCGGGCGGCAGGGGCGGCGGGCCGGGGCGGGCGGGCAGGCGTTCGTCGCCCCACGGCACCAGGCGCACCTGGTCGGCCGGGGACCGCCCGCCGCCGAGCACGGCGGTGACCACCGCCTCGGGGCCGAGGATGCCCTGCACCCGGCTCAACGCCCGGTGCGCCCGCTCCCGCTCCTCGCCGGCCTCCCCCCACAAGCCGGGTTGCAGGCCGGCCTGGGCGAGCACCCCGTCCGGCACCAGCCGCAGCCGGATGATCCCGGCGGTGGGGCGGGCCGGGTGGGCGCCACCCCGGCGGTGCCCGCCGGAGAGCCAGCCGTCCAACTGCCAGCGCACCCGGTCGGCGATGGCCGCCGCGCTGAGCAGGCCGTCGTGCCGCCAGACCCGGTGCAGCTCCTGCCCGTGCGCGGTGACCGCCTCGATGCCGAGCCGGGTGCAGGCCAGCCCGTACCCGGCGAGCCGCTCGTGCAGCCGTTCGGCCAGCGTCCGGGTGGCGAACGCCGCGGCGTCGACCCGGTCGAGCGGCTCGTCGTAGTCGGCGGTGACGGTCAGGTCGGCCGGCGGCTGCCGGACCGCGAGCTGCCGGTGGTCCCGCCCGGCGGCGAGCCGGTGGGCCAGCGCGCCGTCGAAGCCGAACCGGGCCAGTACGTCCCCGGCGGGCAGCGCGGCGAAGTCGCCGAGGGTCCGCACCCCCAGCCGGCGCAGCAGGTCGGTCAGGGCGGGGCGGCCCAGCGCCTCCACCGGCAGGTCGGCGAGGAACCCGGTGCTCTTCCCCGGCGGCACGATCCGCCCCTCCCGGGCGGCCAGCCCGGCGGCGAAGACCCCGTCGGCGATGCCGACCTGGCTCTCCACCGCGCAGCTCTGGGCGACGTGCTCGACGATCCGTTCGGCTGCCGCCTCCTCGCCGCCGAGGTACCGGGCGGGCCCCCGGGCGGCCAGCGCACAGGCGCCCGGCCGGAGCACCTCCACCCCGGCGGCCACCTCCTCGACGGCGGCCAGCACCGGCTCGAACGCCCGGGTGTCCCGGCCCGGATCGTGGTCGACGACGACCAGCTGCGGGCAGCGTCCCTGTGCCTCCCGCCGGCGCAGGCCGCGGCGTACGCCCTCGGCGCGGGCCCGTTCCGAGCAGGCGACCACCCGGTTGGCGTGCAGCACCACCACCGGGTCGGTGGCGGGCACCCCGTCGACGATCTCGGCGGCGAGGACCGGCCAGTCCGGGCACCAGAGCAGCAGGGTCCGCACCGGTGCACCGGTCATGCCGGCCCGACCACGGTGAGCGCGGGCCGGGCGGTGCCGGCGGGCCCAACCGCCACGCCGACGGCGACCCGGGCCGACCCGGCACCGACCCTGGCCGGCGCGACGCCGAGCCCGGTCGACCGGGGGATCACCCGGGTCAGCTCGTCGCCGGGGAGCCAGACCTTGATCTCCTTGGGGCGGGCCGCGGCTCCCCGCCCGCGTGCCGAGACGGTCACCTCCCGGCGGCGCAGTCGTCCCCGGCCCGCGCCGAGCCCCTCCCAGACCCCGCGGACCACCTGGAGCGTGACGTCGGCGCCGTCCCACCGGCCGTACGGCACCAGCACGCTGCCGCGCTGCCGGGCGCGGGCGGCCAGCCGGGTGGCCACGGAGGCGGAGACCGTGGCGGGCACGGCGGTCACCACCACGTCCACCCCGTCGATGAGGGCGGCGACGACGGTGGGCCACTCCGGCCCGGGATTCGGCACCAGGGCGAGCCGGTCCAGGGCGATGCCGGCCTCGGCCGCCGCGCCCGCCCCGAAGGTGGGCACCCCGACCACGGCGCACCAGGAGCCGGCCCGGGACGCCTCGGCGAGCAGGGCGAGGATCAGTGACGTCCCGCCGCTGCCGCGGGGCTGCCCGACGCCGACCGCGACGGTGCTGCCCCGCCGCAGCCCCCGGTGGGGCAGCAGCCCGGTCAGCTCGCGCCGGACGGGCAGCACCCGGTGACCGCCCGCCGGGTCGGGTGCGCTCGCCGGGCGCACCAGCTCGGCCAGTGCGGCGGAACCGACCACCATGCGGCCCGCCATCGGACCTACCCCCCGTCGTGTCGCACGGGGGTCGTCCCCCGTCTGGTGCTGGTGCTGAGCGGACGGCGCGTCGGGCGACGCGCCGGTGGCGTCCGGCCACCCTGGGTCCCGCCGTGGCGGCCGGACGCCACGACTAGGCGGCGGCTGCTCCGGGGCGCGGCGCGACGCCGGGCTCGCCGGGGCGCGGCGACCGGTGCAGGCCGTCCAGCGGCGGCTGGTGGGCCAGGCCGAGCGCGGTCTCCACCACGGTCACGAACTGTTCGGCGGCGCGGAGCAGGTCGTCGGCCTCCCGGGCGGTGACCACGCGGGGGATGCCGGCCTCGGCGGCGGCCCGTTTGCTCGCGCCGGCGGCGAAGTAGCCGGCCCACTCGTCCAGCTCGGGGGCGACGGTGGCGAGCAGGACCCAGACGCTGGTGATCCGGTTGCGCCGGGCCGGCGCGGGGCGGGCGCGGGCGGCGAGCAGGGCGGCGGCGGCGCGCAGCGCCGCGAGGTGGGCGGTGGCGTACCGGAGGCCGTCGGGACGGGTGCGGGCGGCCTCGGCCAGCCCGTCGCGCGCCACCACGAGCAGCTGGGCGGGGGTGCGGTGCGGCAGCACGTGCGCGGGCACCGTGGGCGCCTGGGCCGGACTGGTCGGCATGGTCTCTCCTCCGCGTGGGCCGGGGCGGGCGGGCCGGGACGGAACGGGTCCGTCGGGGCGCGCCCGGAGCGGTCGGTGCGGAGGAAGACGCACCAGGGTGGGGGCCGGCCGGGTGTGGACGCTTCCCCACACCACACCCGGCCGGCGTACCGGCGGGTCCGTCGCCCGCCGCCCGGGGGTCGTGGGCGGCGGGCGACGATCCTGCCTTGACGGGCCCGGACTCGCGACTGTCCGGATCCCGGTGCGGTCCGCGGAACCGCACCTCCCGGGAGCCGGAGCCGCGAAACACCGCTCCCGGGTGGTTGGAACGGGCGTACGACTGAATCGAACACTCGTTCTAACTACCCCGACAGTACACCTCCCCTCCGACGAAAATGCAACGTGTGACGCGCCGGGGGCCGGCCGGATTCTCAGCCGGGGCACAGCAGCGGCAAAGGGGGCGCAGAGTTCCCTGCCCCAGGGTGGACGTCATGACCGTCAGCCGTACCGAAGAGACCCTCCGGTGACCGCCGCCGTCGCCGACCGGCGGACCGCCCACCGCGCCCCGCCGCCGGTCCCCGCCTGGTGGGCCGACGTCGCCGGCAGCGTCGCGGTGCTCAGCCTGCTGGTCGTCACCGCCCTCTGGACCGCCGACCGCGGCGTGCAGGAACTGCTCGGCGGGGTGGCCACCGGGCTCACCTCGCTCGGCCGGCTCGCCGGCCTGGTCAGCGCCGACCTGATGCTGATCCAGGTGGTGCTGATGGCCCGGGTGCCGCTGATCGAGCGCAGCTTCGGCCAGGACCGGATCGCCCGCTGGCACCGGCTCGCCGGCTTCACCTCCTTCCATCTGCTCCTCGCCCACGTGGCGCTGACCGTCCTCGGGTACGCCGGCACCGCCCGGCAGGGCGTGCTGGCCGAGACCTGGGACCTGGTCGTCACGTACCCGGGGATGCTGCTGGCCACCGCGGCGCTGGCGCTGCTGGTGCTGGTCGTGGTGACCTCGGTCCGGGCGGCCCGCCGCCGGCTGCGCTACGAGTCCTGGCACCTGCTGCACCTCTACGCGTACCTGGGCATCGCGCTGGCGCTGCCGCACCAGCTCTGGACCGGCGCCGACTTCCTCGCCTCGGCGGCCGCCCGGGCCTACTGGTGGACGGTCTACCTGCTGGCCCTGGCCAGTGTGCTGATCTGGCGACTGGGGCTGCCCGCCTGGCGCTCGGCGCGGCACCGGATCGAGGTGGCCGCGGTGGTCCCCGAGGCCCCCGGGATCACCTCGGTCTGGCTGCGCGGACGCCACCTGCACCGGCTGCCGGTCCGGGCCGGGCAGTTCCTGCTCTGGCGGTTCCTGGACGGCCCCGGCTGGTCCCGGGCGCACCCGTACTCGCTGTCCGCGCCGCCGAACGGCGACCTGATGCGGATCACCGTCAAGGACCTCGGCGACGACAGCGCCCGGGTGGCCACCCTGCGCCCCGGCACGAAGGTGCTCGTCGAGGGGCCGTACGGACGGCTGACCGGGGAGCGCTGGCGGGGCGGCGGGATCACCATGCTGGCCTGCGGGGTGGGCATCACGCCGCTGCTCGCGCTGCTCTGGGAGCTGCCGTACGCCCCCGGCGAGGCGGTGCTGCTGCACCGCGCGCGTACCGGGGAGGACCTGGCCTTCCGGGCGGAGCTGGACCGGCTCGTCGCGGAGCGCGGACTGGTCGTGCACCACCTGGTCGGCCCCCGGGCGCAGCAGCCGGCCTGGCTGCCGGCGTACGCGCAGGGGATGTCCGACGCGGACGCCCTGCGCCGGCTCTCCCCCGGCGTGGCCGGGCACGACGTCTTCCTCTGCGGCCCGGACGGCTGGGTCGACGCCGCCCGCGCCGCGATCCGCGCGGCGGGGGTCCCCGACGCGCACGTCCACCACGAACGCTTCGCCTGGTGACAGGCGCGAAGGGAGGATCCGTGCGACGGATCACCATCTGGCTGCTCTCCACCGTGGCCGCGCTGGTCCTGCTGTTCAGCTACAAGACCAGCACCATGGGTCCGGGCGGGGAGACCAGCGCGATCGCCTCCGGCACCGACGGCTCGGCCGGCGGCTCCTGGAGCGGCACGGACGGCGGGGGCACCGGCTCGGGCCCGGCGGGCGGCGACACCGGCGACAGCGGGGGCACCACCGGCGACAGCGGGGGCACCCCGAGCGGCAACGGCAGCACCGGCAGCGGCAGCACCGGCAGCGGCACGGCCACCGGCGCGGTGGCGCAGACCCGGTGGGGTCCGGTGCAGGTCAAGATCACCGTCTCCGGCGGGAAGATCACCGACGTCACCGCCGTGCAGGTGCCCGACGGCAACCACCGGGACCAGGAGATCAACGACTACGCGGTGCCGATCCTGCGGCAGGAGGCGCTGGCCGCGCAGAGCGCTCAGATCGACACCGTCTCCGGGGCCACCGTCACCAGCGACGGCTACCGGGAGTCGCTGCAGTCCGCGATCGACGCGGCGCACCTGAAATGAGCACCGACCTCGACCGGCGCGCCTGGGTGGTGCAGGTGATGGGGCTGCCGGTCAGCGTGCACCTGCGCGGCCCGCGGGTGCGCACCGACGCGGTGGCGCAGCGGGTGGAGCGGGTCTTCGCCGAGCTGCGCGAGCTGGACGCGGTGTTCAGCACGTACCGGCCGGAGAGCGTGCTGGGTCGGCTCGGCGGCGCGCCGCCCGGCCCGGCCGCCACCGCCGACCCGCTGGTGCGCGAGGTGGTGGCGCTCTGCGAGGAGGCCCGGGCCCGCACCGACGGCTGGTTCGACGCCCGCCGCCTGCCGCTCCCGCGGGGCGGCACCGGCTTCGACCCGTCCGGGCTGGTCAAGGGGTGGGCGGTGGAACGGGTCGCGCGGCACCTGACCGACCTGCCCGGGCACGACCTCTGCCTCAACGCCGGCGGGGACGTGCTGCTGCGGACCGCGCCGGGCCGGCCGGCCTGGCGGGTCGGGATCGAGGACCCCGACCGGCCCGCGCGGATGCTCGACGTCGTCGAGCGGGCGCGCGGCGCGGTCGCCACCTCCGGCACCGCCCGGCGCGGCGCGCACATCACCGATCCCCGCTCGGGCCGGCCGGCCGGGGCCGTCCGGTCGGTCACCGTGGTCGGCCCGGAGCTGCTCTGGGCCGACGTGTACGCGACCGCGGCCGTCGCCCGCGGCGCGGACGCCCTCGACTGGCTGGCCACCCTGGACGGGTACGCGGCCCTGCTGGTCGACGCGGCCGGCCGGATCCGGGCCACCCCGGACTGGCCCGGCTCCCGGCCGGCGGGTCAGACCGCCGCCGCGTAGTCGGGCAGGTCGGCCTCGGTGGCCAACGAGCCGACACCGCGGATGAGCATCGACTGCACCGGGCGGGCGGCCAGCAGCCGGTCGCGCAACCACAGCCCCCAGCCGCTGGCCGGGGCGAGGAACTGACCCGGGCTGGCGCCGCGCTGCCAACGGGACGCGTACCCGCGCATCCGCCGCTCGTACGCGGGCAGCGCGACCCGGTGGTCACCACCGGCCAGGGCCAGTTCACCGGCGAGCACGTACGCCCCGACGACGGCCGTGCCGACGCCCATCCCGCCGAGGGTGACCCCCCAGGCCGCGTCGCCGAGCAGCACGCTGCGGCCGGCGTGCCAGCGCGGGACCCGGACCCGGGCGATCGCGTCGAGGTAGAGCTCCGGGGCGGCGCGCAGGCCGGCCAGCAGCCGGGGCACGTGCCAGCCCAGCCCGGCGAAGGCGTCGGTGACCAGTGCCTTCTGCCGCGCCACGTCCAGCCGGTCGTGGTCCTGCCGGGGGCCGGTGAAGACCACCAGGGCGGTGGCCCGACCGGGTTCCCGGGGGTCGGCCACCACGCTGGCCATCCGGCCGGGCACGTTGTACTGCCGGCAGACGGCGTCCGCCCCGAGGTCGTTCGGCACGTCCCAGCCGGCCAGGTGGTGGCCGAGGTGGGTCAGGTACGCCGACTCCGGGCCGAGGGCCAGCCGGCGCACCCCGGAGTGCATGCCGTCCGCGCCGACCACCAGGTCGACGACGCGCTCGTCACCCCGGGCGAAGGTGGCCCGTACCCCGTCGGTGGTCTCGGTGAGCGCGGTGATCCGGTCGCCGAAGCGGTACTCGACCCGGTCCGCGCCGCGCTCGTACAGGATCCGGGACAGGTCCCGGCGGCGGACCTCCAGCTCACCGCCGGCGAACTCGGTCGGCAGCCGGAAGATCTCCCGGCCGGCCGCGTCGACCCGGCTGGTCGCGCCGGCGTGGGTCCGCACCGCGCGCAGCGCGTCGAGCACCCCCATGGCGTCGAGCACGCCGAGGTGGGTGCGGCCGCGGAAGTCGACCGCGAACCCGCCGGTCCGCAGCGCCGGGGCGGCCTCGACCACGGTCACCTCCGCGCCGTGGCGGGCCAGCCACCAGGCCGCCGCCGGACCGGCCACCCCGGCGCCGGAGACGAGCACGCGCGTACCGCGCAGTGGGAGCGACATGGTTCCCCCGTCATTAATTGTGTCCGTTGGATACAGAGTACTGTAGACGCAGTTTCGGTGGGCGAGCAAGAAGGGTGTCCGGTGGACGACGAACGGCGGCTCTACGACCTGCTGTGGGGCACCCCCGGCGGCCCCCGGCGCGGCCCCCGCCCGACGCTGACCACCGAGGCCATCGCCCGGGCCGGCATCGCCATCGCCGACGCCGACGGCCTCGACGGGCTGACCATGCAGCGGGTCGCCGAGTCGCTCGACGTCACCAAGATGGCGCTCTACCGGTACGTGCCCGGCAAGGCGGAGCTGGTGTCCCTGATGCTGGAGGTGGCGATCGGCGAGCCGGCCCCGCCGCCACCCGACGCCGACTGGCGGAGGCAGCTCGACGACTGGACCCGGCAGATGTTCGACCGGTTCCGCCGCCACCCGTGGGCGCACGCGGCCACCGTGGCCCCGCGGCTGCCCGGGCCGAACGAGCTGGCCTGGCTGGAACGGGTGGTCGCCGCCCTCACCGGCACCGGGCTGACCGGCGGCGAGCAGCTCGACGTCGCGGTGCTGCTGATCGGGCACGCCCGCAACCTGGCCCAGCACGCGCCCACCGACGCCACCCCCGGGCCGGGCCGGGAGGCCGCGTTCGCGGCGCTGGTCCGCGGCCGCGAGGAGCGCTACCCGGCGCTGGCCGCCGCGCTGCGTCCCGACCCGGACGGCAGGGCCGACGACGCCCTCGACTTCGGCCTGGCCCGCATCCTCGACGGCATCGCGGCCCTGGTGACCGCCCGCCGCGCCGCCCGGGGCGACCGGCCGTGACCCCACCGGAGGGTCCGGAACCGGCAGACTGGCCCGCATGGCTGACAAGGACGATCCGAAGACGGCACTGCGCCGCTACCTGCGGGCGACCCGTGACGACCTGATCTGGAAGCTCGACGGGCTCAGCGAACGCGAGGTCCGGCTGCCCCGCACCCCGACCGGCACCAACCTGCTCGGCATCATCAAGCACTGCCTCAACGTCGAGGCCGGCTACTTCGGCCCCACCTTCGGGCGCGCGTTCCCGAACCCGGAGGAACTGGTGTCCGATGCGGAGCAGCAGGCCGACCCCCAGGCGGACTGGTACGCCCGGGAGGACGAGACGAAGGACGGGCTGATCGACCTCTACCGGCGGGTCGGGGCGTTCGCCGACGAGACCATCGCGCTGCTGCCGCTCGACACCCCGGGAGAGGTGCCGTGGTGGCCGGAGAACGACGCCACGACCCTGCACCGGGTCATCGCGCATGTGCTCTACGACCTGGCCCGGCACGCAGGTCACGCCGACATCCTGCGCGAACAGCACGACGGGGCGGTCGGCTGGGAGCGGGAGAACTCCGGCCTCCCCGACGGCCAGGACTGGCCGGCGTACGTCGACAAGCTGACCGCGCTCGCCGACCGGTTCCACTAGCCGGCCGGACCGTCGGGGCCGCCCGGCGACGCGCGGCGGGACACGGCGTGGGTGGGTGCCGGCCGCACCGGCGCGGCGGGGAGAATGGACGGCATGCAGCCACACCCGAACGTGCAGGCGGTGCAACGGGCGCTCGACGACGCGGGCGCGCGGGACGGCTCCGGCGGAGCGAGCCGGGTCCGCCTGCTGCCCGAGGCGGTGCACACCGCCGCGGCGGCGGCCGAGGCGCTCGGCGTCGAGGTCGGCGCCATCGCCAACTCGCTGATCTTCGACGCCGACGACACGCCGTTGCTGGTGCTCACCTCCGGCGCGCACCGGGTGGACACCGCTGGGCTGGCCGCCGCCCTCGGGATCACCCGGCTGCGCCGGGCCACCCCGGAGTTCGTGCGGACGCACACCGGCCAGGTGATCGGCGGGGTCGCCCCGCTCGGTCACCCCGCGCCGCTGCGCACCGTGGTGGACACCGCGCTGGCGGCGTACGCCGAGGTGTGGGCGGCCGGCGGCGTGCCGCAGGCGGTCTTCCCCACCACGTACGCGGAGCTGCTCCGCCTCACCGCCGGCGCCCCGGCCGAGGTGGCGTGAGCGCGGCCGAGGACGTACCCGGGCTGGTCACCCTGCACGTGTGGCGGATCCGCCGCACGGGTCTGCCCGGCGCGCTGCGGCGGATGGCGCTGCACCCGTGGTCGCTGCGCCGGCTGCCCGGGGTCCGCTTCGCCAAGCTGCTCGGCACCGGGACCGGCACCGGCTTCGGGCCGGCCGACGCCGACCTGACCCGCTGGGCGGCCCTGGTGGCCTGGGACTCGCCCGCCGCCGCGGCCGGCTTCGACGCCTCCCCGGTCGGCCGCTCCTGGGCCCGGCTGGCCCACGCCTCGGCCCGGGTGGAGCTGCGCCCGCTGACCAGCCGCGGCGAGTGGTCCGGCCGGCGGCCGTTCGGTGAGCCCTCCGGCGGCCGGGTCACCGGGCCGGTGCTGGCGCTGACCCGGGCCCGGCTGCGGGCCCGGCGGGCGGCCACCTTCTGGCGGGCGATCCCGCCGGTCGCCGCCGCCCTGCACACGGCCCCCGGGCTGCTGGCCCGGTTCGGCGTCGGCGAGGCCCCGCTGGGCTGGCAGGGCACCGTGAGCGTGTGGCGCGACCCGGCGGACCTGGTCGCGTTCGCGTACCGTCACCCCGAGCACCGCGCCGCGATCACCCGTACCCCCACCGAGGGGTGGTACGCCGAGGAGTTGTTCGCCCGGTTCGCGGTGCACGACGTGGTGGGCGACCGGACGGTCCTGGGCTGGACCGCCGGGGACGACCCGCAGACAGCGAGAGGACACGCATGAGGTTGGTGCGCTGGACGCCGGACGATCTCGTCCGGCGGCTGGACGACGTGGTGGCCGTCTACGGCGAGGCGATGGGCTACCGCCCCGACCTGCTGGAGGCCCGGCGCGGCTACATCGCCACCCACGTCCGTCGGCCCGGCTTCCGCGCCGTGGCCAGCCTCACCAGCGAGGGACACCTCGCCGGCTTCGGGTACGGCTACCTCGGCGCGGCCGGCCAGTGGTGGCACGACCAGGTGCACCGGGCGCTGGACGGCGCGGCCCGGCAGCGCTGGCTGACCGACTGCTTCGAGGTGGTGGAACTGCACGTCCGGCCGGCCGCGCAGGGGCACGGCCTGGGCAGCGGACAGCTGCGCGCGCTGCTCACCATGGCCGAGGGGAGCACCACCCTGCTCTCCACCCCGGAGGCGGACGAGCAGCGGTCCCGCGCCTGGCGGTTGTACCGCCGGTTCGGCTTCGTCGACATCCTGCGCCACTTCCACTTCCCCGGCGACGAGCGTCCCTTCGGCGTGCTCGGCCGGGACCTGCCGCTGCCCCCGCCGCCACCCGCCGCGGCAGCGCCGTGAGCCGCCGGCTGCCCTGGGCGCTGCTGGGCGTCCTGGTCCTCGCCCAGATCTGCTACCCGCTCACCGGCGGCGGCACCCGGGCCGCGCTGACCGTCGCCACGGTCGTGCTCGGCTACCTGCTCTCCGTCGGGCACGCCCTGCTCAGCCGGGGTACGCGCAGCGCGCTCGCGCTGGTCGCGGTGGCCACCGGTGGCGGCTTCGCGATCGAGGCGCTCGGGGTGGCCACCGGCTTCCCGTTCGGCAGCTACGACTACTCCGGCGAGCTGGGCCCGAAGCTGGCCGGGGTGCCGCTGATCATCCCGCTGGCCTGGACCTGGATGGCCTGGCCGGCCTGGCTCACCGCGGTCCGGCTCACCGCCTCCCGCCCGGCCCGGATCGCCCTCGCGGCGCTCGGGCTGGCCGCCTGGGACCTCTTCCTCGACCCGCAGATGGTGGCCGAGGGCTACTGGGTCTGGCGCGACGCCACCCCGGCGCTGCCCGGCCTGCCCGGCATCCCGGTCAGCAACTACCTCGGCTGGCTGCTCTTCGCGGTGCTGCTGATGAGCGCGCTGCGTCCGCTCGCCGGGCCGGCCGTCGACCGGGTCGACCGGCGGGACGCGCCGATGTTCGCGCTCTACCTGTGGACGTACGCCTCCAGCGTGCTGGCGCACGCGGTGTTCCTGCGGCTGCCCGCCTCGGCGGTCTGGGGCGCGGCGGGCATGGCGGTGGCCGCCGTGCCGCTGGCGCTGGTGCTGTGGCGGGACCGGCGGGCCGGCGACGACCGCCCGACGGCGGACCCGGCCCGGTCCACCGACGCCCCGGCCGGTTCGGCCGCCGACGCCCCGGCATGACCGCCGTCCTCGTCCTGCTGGTCGCGGTCGCCGCGCTCACCGGGCACACCCTGGTCAACGCCACCCGCTGGCTGCGCCGCCCCACCCCGGGCCCGGTCGAGGTGACCGAGGCGGTGGCGGTGCTGCTGCCGCTGCGCGACGAGGCCGGGCGGGTGACCCCCTGCCTGCGCGCCCTGCTCGCCCAGCGGGGCGTACCGGGGCTGCGGATCGTGGTGCTCGACGACGGCTCGACCGACGGCACCGCCGACGTGGTGCGCGCGGTGGCCGGCGACGATCCCCGGCTCACCCTGCTCACCGGGGTCGCCCCGCCGGCCGGCTGGCTGGGCAAGCCGCACGCCTGCTGGCAGCTCGCCGGCCGCACCGACCCGGCCCCGACCGTGCTCGCCTTCGTCGACGCCGACGTGGTGCTCACCCCGTACGCGGTGGCGGCGGCGGTGACCGAGCTGCGCGCGGCGGACGCGACGCTGCTGTCGCCGTACCCCCGGATCCTGGTGCGGACGGCGGCCGACCGGCTGGTGCAGCCGCTGCTCCAGTGGCTCTGGCTGACCTTCCTGCCGCTGCGGGCGATGGAACGCTCGGCGCGGCCGTCGCTGGCCGCGGCGGGCGGGCAGTTCCTGGTCGTGGACCGGGCCGGCTACCTGCGGGCCGGCGGCCACGCGGCGGTGGCCGACCGGGTGCTGGAGGACATCGAGCTGGCCCGGGCGGTCAAGCGGGCGGGCGGCCGGATCGCGCTGGCCGACGGCTCCCGGCTGGCCGCCTGCCGGATGTACGAGACCTGGCCGGAGCTGCGCGACGGCTACACCAAGTCGCTCTGGGCCTCGTTCGGGCATCCGGCGGCCGCGGCCGTGGTGGTGATCCTGCTGCTCGCGCTCTACACCGCGCCCCCGCTGGTCGCGGTGGCGGCCCTGGCGGCCGGCGCGCCGACGGTGGCCGGCGTGGCGTTCCTGGCCTACCTGTCCGGCGTCGCCGGGCGGGCGCTGACCGCCCGGTCCACCGGTGGCCGGGCGTGGCCCGACGCGCTGGCACACCCCGTGTCGGTCGTGGTCCTCGGTTGGCTGACCCTGCGGTCGTACCATCTGCGGAAGCGACGTCGCCTCACCTGGCGCGGTCGCCCGGTCACCTAGGAGGAGCACGCATGGCGCGGATCGTGGTCATCGGCGCCGGCGTGGGCGGGCTGGCCACCGCCGCCCGGCTGGCGGTCACCGGGCACGAGGTCACCGTCTTCGAGCAGGCCGACACGGTCGGCGGGAAGCTCGGCCGGTACGCCCACGACACCCCGGCGGGCACCTACCGCTTCGACACCGGGCCGAGCCTGCTCACCCTGCCGCAGGTCTTCCACGACCTGTTCGAGGCGACCGGGGCCAAGCTCGACGAGTACCTCGATCTGGTGCCGCTGGACCCGATCGTCCGGCACGTCTTCCCCGGCGGCGGTCCCACCCTGGACTCCTGCGCCGACCCGGCCGAGTTCGCCGCCCGGATCGGCGCGGCCCTCGGCGACCGCTCCGCCGCCGACTGGCAGCGGCTCTGGCGGCGGGCCGCCCGGGTGTGGGAGGCGTCGCACCGGGACATCCTGGGCCGGGCCATCGACTCGCCCCGTGACCTGGCCGCGCTGGCCTGGCGGCTGGCCGACCTGGCCGCCATCGGCCCCGGCCGCAGCCTGCGCGGGCTCGGCCGCAGCCACCTGTCCGACCCGCGACTGCGGATGCTGCTCGACCGGTATGCCACCTACACCGGCGCGGACCCCCGGCGCGCCCCGGCGGCGCTGGTCGCGGTCCCCTACGCGGAGCTGGCATTCGGCGGCTGGTACCTGCGCGGCGGGCTGGGCACGCTGGCCGACGCGCTGCTGTCGCGCTGCCTGGACCTGGGCGTGGTGGTGCAGACCGGCACCACGGTCACCCGGATCGACGCCACCGGCGGCCGGGTGCACGGGGTACGCCTCGCCGGGGCGGCCGCCCCCGTCCCGGCCGACGTGGTGGTGGCCAACACCGACGCGCTGACCGTCTACCGCGACCTGCTGCCCAGCCCGCGCCGGCTGGCCGGGCTCACCGACCGCAGCCTGGCCGGCTTCGTGCTGCTGCTGGGCGTGCGCGGCGACTCCGGGCTGGCCCACCACAACGTCTTCTTCCCGCACGACTACGACGCCGAGTTCGACGCGGTCTTCGGCGCGCCGGGGCGAGGGGTGCGGGCCCGTCCGGCCCCGGACCCGACGGTCTTCGTCACCGTGGCCGACGACCCGGCCGCCCGCCCGGACGGGCACGAGGCGTGGTTCGTGCTGGTCAACGCCGCCCGGCAGGGCACCGCGGCGGGCGCGGTGGACTGGCGGCGACCGGGGCTGGCCGAGGCGTACGCGGACCGGATCCTCGACGTGCTGGCCGAGCGGGGCGTGGACGTCCGGGACCGGTTGGAGTTCCGGGAGATCCGTACCCCCGCCGACCTGGGCGCGGCCACCGGCGCGCCGGGCGGCACGATCTACGGCACCGCGGGCGGGCTGCTCCGCCCGGCCAACCGGGGGCCGGCGGCCGGGCTGTGGCTGGTCGGCGGCTCCACCCACCCCGGCGGCGGCCTCCCCATGGTCACCCTCTCCGCCAAGATCGTGGCCGACGAGATCGGCCCCGCCTGGTGAGCAAGGGCCCCTTCGTGACGCCTGCGGTAGAGAAGGGAACCCGTCTCACCGCTCGCCGGGCAGGTCAGTCGGCGTCGATGAGGGCGCGGCGGACGGCCGAGAGGAGCTGACCCAGGCCGAAGCCGGCCAGCAGCACCCAGACGGTGGTGGCCATCGTGATGGTGCCGGCGGTCAGGTCCGGGTCGATCAGCCCGGCGAGCCCGGCGACCAGCAGCCCGACCAGGGCCACGCAGACCCGGGTCGGCCGCTCCCCCACCGTCACCGCGCCGATCTCCCGCATCCCGGCGGAGACCGCCCGGGCGCGCACGTACTCGTGCAGCCAGGACAGCCCACCGGCCGCGGCGACCAGCGCACCGGGCGCGCCGAGCAGCCAGAACGCGGTCAGCCAGGCGGCCTCGCCGAGCCGGTCGGCGACGGAGTCGTAGACGTAGCCCAGCCGGGTGGTCCGGTTGGTGGCCACCGCCACCGCGCCGTCGACGCTGTCCGCCACCGAGGCGAGCAGCACGAACAGCGCGCCGAGGACGGGCCCGTCGCCCGCCCGCCCGACCAGCAGCGGTACGCAGAAGCAGAACAGCACCCCGACCACGGTCACCGCGGTCGGGCCGATCCGTAGCCGGCCGAGCACGTAGCCCACGTGGTAGGCGAAGCGCAGCCAGGCGCGGACCACCGGCG
Source organism: Micromonospora auratinigra (assembly GCF_900089595.1). GTDB lineage: Bacteria > Actinomycetota > Actinomycetes > Mycobacteriales > Micromonosporaceae > Micromonospora > Micromonospora auratinigra. The sequence goes on from NZ_LT594323.1 coordinate 3,170,196, forward strand.
CGGCCATCCGCGGATCGAAGCCGCCGTGCAACCGTGCCCACGCGGTCGCGTACTGGTCCCAGTTCAGCTGTGTGCCCACCACGGGATCAACCGTAGAAGGGCCGTGCGGGTGTCGCGCCGCGGGTGGTCACACTCGCGCGTCGGCCCGCAGGTGCTGCCACACCTCCCGGGTCGCGGTGGACCGGTTGAGGGTGATGAAGTGGATCCCGGGCACGCCCTCGTCCAGCAGTTTGGCGCACATCTCGCTGGCCTGCTCGATGCCGAGCCGGCGGACCGCCTCCGGGTCGTCGGCGACCCGGGCGAACCGTTCGGCCAGCGCCGGCGGGAAGGGCGCGCCGGAGAGCTGCACGGACCGTTCGATGGTGGCGAGCTGGGTCACCGGCATCACCCCGGCCAGGATCGGCGTGTCACAGCCGGCCGCCGCCACCCGGTCGCGCAGCCGCAGGTACTCGTCGGCGTCGAAGAACATCTGGGTGATGGCGAACTCGGCGCCGGCGCGGCACTTGCGGACGAAGTGCGCGGTGTCGCTGGCCACGTCGGGCGAGCGCGGATGCTTGTACGGGAAGGCCGCCACCCCGACGCTGAAGTCACCCGAGTCGCGGACCAGCCGGACCAGCTCCTCGGCGTAGAGCACGCCCTCCGGGTGCCTGATCCAGTCGCCGCCCGGGTTGCCCGGCGGGTCGCCGCGCACGGCCAGCACGTTGCGGACCCCGGCCGAGGCCAGCCGGCCGATGACGTGCCGCAACTCGGCGACCGAGTGGTCGACGGCGGTCAGGTGCGCCATCGGCAGCAGGGTGGTCTCGGTGGCGATCCGCTCGGTCACCGCGACGGTGGTGTCCCGGGTCGAGCCGCCGGCGCCGTAGGTGATCGACACGAACGAGGGCCGCAACGGCTCCAGCTCGCGGATGGCCTGCCAGAGCAGGCGCTCCCCCTGCGCGGTCTTGGGCGGGAAGAACTCGAACGAGAAGGTCGGCCGGCCGTCGCGGATCAGCTCCCCGATCGCCGGCTGCGGATTGGGGAGGACGGAGGGAAGACCGAGCGCCACGCCCCGACTGTAACCGTCGGGCCCGGTCGACCCCAGGATCTTCCCAGCCCGCGAACACCGCACCGCGAAGCGTCGTACCCCGGGGGTAGAAACGGACCAGCGCGGTGGGACCGGCGGCGGCCGGGGCCGGGGGCCCGCGCGGGGGTCAGCACGACCGGCGACGGGCCGGTCCGGCACCGGCCGGGCGTCCGCGTCGCCGCCCGCGCCGACGCCCTCCGGAGGACCGATGATCCCGCTCCCGCCACCCGATCCGCGTCCGCTCGGGCCGCTCCTGGCCGAGCTGCGGTCCGCGCGCGGCTGGAGTCAGCAGCGCGTCGCCGGTGCGCTCTGTGCCGCCTCGGGCGTACCGACCCTGACCCGGCACGAGATCTCCCGGTGGGAGCGGCAGCGCCGGCTGCCGGGCGACTTCTGGCTCGGGTGGCTCGCGGTGGTCCTCGGGGTGCCCGGTGAGCTGCTCGCCGAGGCCGCGGCGCACAGCCGTCGGCTCGGGCTGGTGCCGGCGACGGTCGACCGGGGTGCGCGGCGCGCCCGCGCCGCGCTGCTCACCCTGGCGCACCGCTGGTCGGCCGATCCGGCCGGGGTGTCGCTGGGCGGCCCGCTCGCCGATCCGCTGGCCGGCCGGGCCGCGGCGGGGCCCGACCCGGGTCCGTCGCCGTTCACCCGGCCCGCCGCGGGACCGGGCCGGGACGGCACGGCCGGCGCCGACCTGGCCGAGCTGCGCCACCGGGACGACCTGCCGGGCGACGCGGACCTGACCGAGCTGTGCCACCGGGACGACCTGCCCGGCGGGGCGGACCTGACCGAGCTGCGCCGGTGGGACGATCTGCTGGGCGGGGTGGACCTGGCCGGGGCCGGCCTGCGGCGGCTGCGCCGCGCGGTCCGGGGCTACCGGGTCGCCGGGCCGGCCGGTCGACACCGGCTGCTGCCGGTGCTGGCCGAGTCCGCCCAGCTCGCCGGCTGGCTCGCCGCCGACGCCGGGCGGTTGACCGACGGCCTGGAGGTCTACCGGCTGGCCCTGCGGGCGGCCGTCGCCGCCGGCGACCGGGGGCTGGCCGGGCACGTGCTCGGCTCGGCCAGCCACCTGCTGGCCGGGGTCGGTGACCCGGCCGGGGCGCTGGTGCTGGGTCGGGCGGCGTACGCCGGTTGCCACGACGCGGCTCCACCGGGGCTGCGGGCCCTGCTGCTGCACCGGATCGCGTTCGCCGCCGCGCTCGCCGGCCGGTCCCGCACGGCGCGCCGGGCCCTGACCGCCGCGACGGACACCGGCGGGCCCGACCCCGGCCGGGAGCCGTCCTGGCTGTACTGGCTCGATCCGGCCGAACTCGCGGCGATGACCGGGCGCGCCCTGGTCGCGCTGGGCCGCCCGGGACCGGCCGTACCACTGCTGGAGCCGGCCGCGGGCGGGGCGGGCCGGCCCCGGCGGGCGGCGGTCTACGGCGCCTGGCTGGCCCGGGCGCAGCTGCGGCTCGGCGAGGTCGACACGGCCTGCGCGGTGGCCGGGGCGGCGCTGCTGGACGCCGTCCGGTCCGGGTCGCCGCGCGCGGTCGACCAGCTCACCGAGGTCCGCCGCCGGCTGTCCGGGCACCGCGACGAACCGGCGGCCCGGCGGTACGCCGACCTGCTGGCGGCGGCCCGCCCGTGGCTGCCCGCCCGGAGCCGGCCGGCCGCGCGGGCCCGAACGCCCCGGTCGGCCCGTGCGCCACGCCGACCCGGCGACACGACGGGACCGGCGGGGACCGGCTAGCGTCGTGGCGTGACCCACGCTGCTCCCGTCTCCCCCGTCGACCGCGCCGGCCTGCGCCAACGGATCGACAAGTCGCTCACCGAGTTCCTCACCGGCCAGCGCGGCTGGCTGACCACCGTCGACGACGCCCTGGTGCCGGTCGCCGAGGCGATCGAGGCGTTCGTGCTGGGGGGCGGGAAGCGGCTGCGCCCGGCCTTCGCCTACTGGGGCTACCGGGGGGCCGGCGGGGTCGACTCCGACCAGGTCGTCGCGGCCCTGGCCGCGCTGGAGTTCGTGCAGGCCAGCGCCTTGATCCACGACGACCTGATGGACCGGTCGGACACCCGGCGCGGCGAGCCGGCGGTGCACCGGCGGTTCGCCGCGCGGCACCGGGCGGCCCGTTGGGGCGGCGACCCGGACGCCTTCGGCGACGCCGCCGCGATCCTGCTCGGCGACCTCTGCCTGGTCTGGTCGGACGAGGTGCTGCACTCGGCGGGCCTCGACCCGCGTACGGTGGCCCGGGCCCGGCCGGTCTTCGACGAGATGCGCACCGAGGTGACCGTCGGGCAGTACCTGGACGTGCTGACCCAGGCGACCGGGGACACCTCGCTGGAACGCGCCGGCAAGGTGGCCCGGTACAAGTCGGCCAAGTACACGGTCGAGCGGCCGCTGCTGCTGGGCGCGGCACTGGCCGACGCCCCGGCCGAGGTGCGCGCGGCGTACTCGGCGTACGGGCTGCCGCTGGGCGAGGCGTTCCAGCTCCGCGACGACGTGCTGGGCGTCTTCGGGGACCCGGAGCGCACCGGCAAGCCGGCCGGCGACGACCTGCGCGAGGGCAAGCGGACCTATCTGGTGGCGGCCGCCCTGGAGGCGGTCGACGCGGCCGGCCGGGAGCTGCTGCTCGGCGGGCTCGGCGATCCGGCGCTGACGGCCGACGGGGTGGCCCGGCTGCGGGAGCTGATCACGGCGAGCGGGGCGCTGGAGCGGACCGAGCGGCGGATCGCCACGCTGACCGAGAGCGCACTGGCCGCGCTCGCCACGGTCGACCTGGACACCGAGGCCCGGCAGTCCCTGGTCGACCTGGCCATCGCCGCCACCCGCCGCGCCGACTGACCCCAGGCCCGCCCGCCGCACCCCCGCCGCCCGCCGATGCCGCCGATGCCGCCGATGCCGGCGATCATGAAGTTGACGGCGATGTGGATCTCCAAAAGTGCCGTCAACTTCATGATCGACGAGGTGGCCGGGGCGGGTGATCCCCGACCGGGCCGGTGGGGTCAGAAGCCGAGGGCCTGGGCGCGGCGCTTGACCTCGCGGGCCTGGTCGCCGCCGAGGGCCACGGCGGGGGTGCCGCCGGCGAGGGTGGGGTCCGGCTCGTAGAGCCAGCGCACCGCCTCCTCGTCGTCGTACCCGGCGTCGGCGAGCAGGTTGAGCACGCCCGGCAGGTGCTTGCGCACGGTCTGGTTGGCCACCAGGTCGGCCGGCACGCGGCGGACACCGTCGCGGCGGACCGCGATCAGCTCGCGGTCCCGGATCAGCTGGTGCACCTTGCTGATCGACAGCTCGAGGCGCTCGGCCACGTCCGGCAGGGTCAGCCAGCCGGCCGGGTCGGTGGGTCCGGGCAGGTCGGCGCCGGTGGCGGCGGCGTCGGAGGGTACGGAATCGGTCACCCGACCACCCTGCCACGTGCCCCGCCGGGCGCGCAGCGGCCCCCCGCGTGCGCGCCGGGCCCGCTGGTGTCGGCCGCCCGCTGTAGCATCCTGTTCAACCTTCACCCGATGGACACATAGACTTCCTGCCGATGGACACACAGGTCGCCGACACGTTGCTGGGCTCGCTGCTCGACGGGCGCTACCGCATCCGCGGTCGCGTGGCCCGTGGCGGCATGGCGACCGTGTACACCGCCACCGACGAGCGTCTCGAACGCACCGTGGCGGTCAAGATCATTCACCCGACCCAGGCGCCGGAGGCTCGGGCTCGGCTGGCCGGGTTCGTGGAGCGGTTCACCGACGAGGCGAAGACCATCGCCCGGCTGACCCACCCGAACGTGGTAGCGGTCTACGACCAGGGCACCCACGCGGGCCTGCCCTACCTGGTGATGGAGTACGTGCGCGGTCGTACCCTGCGCGACGTGCTCACCGAGCGCCGCCGGCTGGACCCGGACGAGGCCCTCGCCATCGCCGAGCAGATGCTCGCCGCGATCGCCGCCGCGCACCGCGCCGGCCTGGTGCACCGCGACGTCAAGCCGGAGAACGTGCTGGTCGCCGAGGCGCCCACCGGCAGCCCCGCCAACCTGGTCGACAGCGTGGTCAAGGTCGCCGACTTCGGGCTGGCCCGGGCGGTCGAGGCCAGCGCCGACGAGGAGAACGGCAACCAGCTGATGGCCACCGTGGCGTACGTCGCCCCGGAGCTGGTCACCGAGGGCCGCGCCGACCCGCGCACCGACGTCTACTCCGCCGGCATCGTGCTCTTCGAGATGCTCACCGGCCGGGTGCCGTACGACGGCGACCGCCCGGTGGAGGTCGCCTGGCAGCACGTCGACCGGGACGTGCCCGCTCCCTCGACCCTGGTGCCGACGCTGCCGACCACCCTCGACGACCTGGTCGGCCGGGCCACCCGGCGCGATCCGGGGGCCCGCCCCACCGATGCCGGGGCGCTGCTGGCCGAGGTGCAGCAGGTCCGCGACGACCTGGGCAACGCCAACTCGCACACCGCCGTGCTGCGCCGGGTCGAGAACGAGACCGCGCTGGCCCAGCCGACCATGGTGGTGGCGGCCGTCCGTCCGACCGAGCGGCCCCCCTGGGCCCGGCTGCCGGAGGCCGGCGGGCCGCGCCCGCACCGGCGGCGCGCCGCCGACCCGGAGGGCGAGAGCCTGGGTGCCCGGCTGGCCGCGCTGCGTACCCGGGTGATGGGCTCGCCCCGCGGCCGGCTGGCGGTCGCGGCGGCGGCCGTGGTGCTCGGCCTGGTCGCCGCGCTCGGCGGCTGGTGGTTCGGGGTGGGGCGGTACACCGTGGCCCCGCAGCTGGTCAGCATGACCCGGGCCGAGGCGGAGGCGCAGGCGGCCCGGGGCGGCTTCACGCTGAAGTACGCCGACGCCCGCTACGACGAGAAGGTCCCGAAGGACAGCGTGCTGGGGCAGGACCCGGCCTCGGCGGCCCGCATCCTCAAGGGCGGCACGATCACCCTGACCCTGTCGCTCGGCCCGGAGCAGTTGCCGGTGCCGGACGTGGTGGGCCAGGACTTCGAGCTGGCCCGCACCCAGCTCACCGACGCCAAGCTGGTCCCGGTCAAGGGCCCGTCCCGCTACGACGACCAGCTGCCGGCCGGCGTGGTGCTGGCGACCGACCCGAAGGTGGGCACGGTGGTCCGGCCCGGGGCGAAGGTGACCCTGGTGCTGAGCAAGGGTCGCGCTCCCGTCACGGTGCCGAACCTGGTCGGCAAGAACGTCAACGAGGCCCGGGGCATCCTCGCCGGCCTCGGCCTCAAGCCGGTCGAGTCGTACAAGGACTCGGACAAGCCGAAGGACGAGGTCCTGGGGCAGAGCCCGGCCGACGGCGCCGGGGTGGAGAAGGGCGCCGAGGTCAAGCTGGAGCTCAGCAAGGGGCCCGCCCAGGTGGTCGTCCCCCGGGTGGTGGACATGCCGTGCCAGCAGGCCAAGCAGGTGCTGGAGAGCCAGGGCTTCCCGGTCAACATCCAGCTCAACCCCAACGGGGTGGCCCGCTTCCAGAACCCGGGCGAGAACACGCCGGTGCCCCCGGGCACCCCGGTCACGGTGACCTGCCTGTGAGCGCGGGCACGCGGCGACGGGTCGGCTCGCACACCCCCACCTCCGGCGGGCTGGCGAAGGCGGTGCTGCCGTACGTCGACGCGGCCGCCTCCGAGGTGGTCCAGGTCTACGTCTCCAACTCACGGGGCTGGGCGCTGCCCGCCGGTGACCCGGCGCAGGACGTGCTGCTGCGCGACGGCTGCGGCGAGCGGGGCGTGCCGGTCTTCATCCACGCCTCGCTGCTGGTCAACCTCGGTTCCCCCACCCCGGCCACGGTCGAGCGGTCGGCCGAAACGCTGGCGCACGCGCTGCGCCGGGGTCGGGCGATCGGCGCCGAGGCGGTGGTGTTCCACGCCGGCAGCGCCGTGGACGCCGGGCACACCGAGGCGGCGATGCGGCAGGTCCGCGAGGCCCTGCTGCCGCTGCTGGACGAGACCGCCGCGGCCGGCGGGCCGCTGCTGCTGGTGGAGCCGAGCGCCGGGGGCGGCCGGTCGCTGGCCTCCCGGGTGGAACACCTCGGCCCCTACCTGGACGCGGTCGACCGGCACCCGATGATGGGCGTCTGTTTCGACACCTGCCACGCCTGGGCGGCGGGGCACGACCTGGCGGCCGAGGGCGGGATGACGGCGACCCTGGACACCCTGGTCGCCACGGTCGGGGCGGACCGGCTGAAGCTGGTGCACGCGAACGACTCGAAGGACCTGTGCGGTTCCACCCGGGACCGGCACGAGAACATCGGCAAGGGCAGCATCGGCGAGCCGGCGTTCGCCGAGCTGATGCGGCACCCGGCCACGGCCGGCATCCCGGTGGTGGTGGAGACCCCGACGGAGAAGCACGTCGGCCACGCGGCCGACATCGCCACCCTCAGGCGCCTCCACCCCTGACCCGCTGCCCCTCCCCCGCACCCTGTCCCCCGCGCGGCCTGCGGCCGTCCGCCCTGTCGGCCAAGGGGTTCGCGTCATCCGGAGCACGGATCCTGACGCAAACTCCTTGATCAACGAGTCGGGGGACGGGATGGGGTCGGGTCAGCCGCGCAGGACGGTGGTGAGCCGGTCGGCGGCGCGGTCGACCGCCTCGTCGGCGACGTCCAGGTGGGTGACCAGCCGGGCGGTACGCGGACCGAGCACCGAGATCAGCACGCCCGCCGCCCGGGCGGCCGCCGCCAGCGACTTCGCGTCGAGCGGGTGCTTGGTCAGGTCGAGCGGGACGATGTTGGTGCGCACCGGCGCGGCGAGCACCCCGAACGGGGCGATCGCCTCGGCCAGCCGGGCCGCCTTGGCGTGGTCCTCGGCGAGCCGGTCGACGTGGTGGGCCAGGGCGTACCGGCCGGCGGCGGCGAGGATGCCGACCTGCCGCATGCCGCCGCCCATCCGCTTGCGCAGGAACCGGGCCCGGGCGATCCGCTCGGCGCTGCCGACGACGAGGGAGCCGACCGGCGCGCCGAGCCCCTTCGACAGGCAGACGGAGAGGGTGTCGAAGAGCGCGCCGTACTCGGCCAGCGGCACGCCGTCGGCGACGTGCGCGTGCCAGATCCGGGCCCCGTCGCAGTGCAGCGCCAGGCCGTGCTCGTCGGCGGTCCGGCGTAGCGCCCGCAGGGTGTCCAGCGGGATCACCCCGCCGCCGCCCCGGTTGTGGGTCTGCTCCACCGCGATCGCCCGGGTGGGCACCGCGAAGTAGCCGTCGGGCCGGACCATGCCGGCCACCACGTCCGGGTCGAGCGCCGCGCCGACCGCCGGCCAGGTCCGCGAGGAGATCCCGCCGTACGCGGCCGCGGCGCCGATCTCGTACGTCACCACGTGCGCGTCGGCGTCGCAGAGCAGTTCGTCGCCCGGGGGCACGAGCAGTTGCAGGGCGATCTGGTTGGCCATCGAGCCGGTCGGGGCGAACAGCGCGGCCTCGTGCCCGAAGCGGGCGGCCACCTCGGCCTCCAGCGCCGCGACGGTCGGGTCCTCGGCGTAGACGTCGTCGCCGACCTCGGCGGTCGCCATCGCCTCCCGCATCCCGGCGGTGGGCCGGGTCACGGTGTCCGAACGCAGGTCGATCAGGTTGTCAGGCACGGTCATCCTTTCCGCTGCCGGTCGCGGGCCCACGGGCGGTCAGCCCCGCAGCATCTCCGCGACCAGGAAGGCCAGCTCCAGCGACTGCTGGGTGTTCAGTCGCGGGTCGCAGGCGGTCTCGTACCGGTCGGGCAGGTCGAGGTCCTCGATGCCCTGGGCGCCGCCGAGGCACTCGGTGACGTCCTCGCCGGTCAGCTCGACGTGCAGGCCGCCCGGGTGGGTCTCCAGGCCGCGGTGCACCTCGAAGTAGCCGAGCACCTCGTCGACGATCCGGTCGAAGTGCCGGGTCTTGTAGCCGTTGGAGGACTCGTGGGTGTTGCCGTGCATCGGGTCGCACTGCCAGACCACCTTGGCGCCGGCCGCGGTGACCTTGGCGACGATCGGGGGCAGCGCGTCGCGGACCCGGTGGTTGCCCATCCGGCTGATCAGGGTGAGCCGGCCGGGGATGTTGTCCGGGTTGAGCTTCTCGCACAGCTCGATGGCCTCGTCCGGGCTGGTGGTCGGGCCGAGCTTCACGCCGATCGGGTTGGCGATGCGGGAGATGTAGTCGATGTGCGCGCCGTCGATCTGCCGGGTGCGCTCGCCGATCCACAGGAAGTGCCCGGACAGGCCGTACGCCCGGCTGTCGGAGATGCGGGTGAGCGCGCGGTCGTACTCCAGCGCGAGGGCCTCGTGCGAGCAGTAGAGGGTGACCGTGCGCAGGGCCTCCTCGTCGGTCATCCCGCAGGCCCGGATGAAGGCGATGGCCCGGTCGATCTCCCGGGCGATGGCCTCGTAGCGCTCGCCGGCCGGCGACTGCCGGACGAAGTCCTTGTTCCAGTCGTGCACCGCGTGCAGGTCGGCCAGGCCGCCGGCCAGGTACGCCCGGAGCATGTTCATCGCGGCGGCGGAGTTGGCGTACGCCCGGATCATGCGCTGCGGGTCGGCGACCCGGGCCTCCGGCGTGGCCTCCAGCGAGTTGATCATGTCGCCCCGGTAGGCCGGGAGGCCGCGGGCGTCGGTCGGCAGCGACCGGGGCTTGGTGTACTGCCCGGCGACCCGGGCCACCTTGACCACCGGCAGCGACGCGCCGTAGGTGAGCACGATCGCCATCTGGAGCAGGGTGCGGGCGTTGGCCAGCAGGTGGCTCTCGGTGTTGTCGGCGAAGGTCTCCGCGCAGTCGCCGCCCTGGAGCAGGAACGCCTTGCCCTCGCAGACCAGCGCGAGCCGCCGCCGGAGCTGGTCGACCTCGTAGGGGGCGACCACCGACGGCACGGTGTCGAGCACCTTGCAGACCTCGGCCACCTGGGTCTGGTCCGACCAGGGCGGGGTCTGCGCGCGGGGCAGGTCCCGCCAGCGGTCCAGGCCGAGGGCCGCGTCCTCGGCGGAGTCGGCGGTCGGGCGGCTGGTCTGCAGGCCGGGGCTGCCCACGGCGGGATGGCTCAGCTGGTGCCACTCATGGCGCATGGGAGAAAGCGTACGGCGACCGCCCGGGCGGCCGAGCGCCGAGGGGGACGGTTCCGGCAACTGGGAGACCAGCGCCACACCGCAGGTCAGCGCGGCGGGCGGATCACGGCGTGGTCGACGGAGCCGGGGTGTTGTCGCCCGGCGCCTCGCCGGCGATGCACCAGTCGGCACCGCTGCGGGTGACGGTGAACAGCACCGGCCGGGTGGCCTTGCGGGCGCCGGCGGCGACCGTGACGGTGGTGCTCACCTCCTGTCCGTGCGCGCCGGAGCGGACGTCGGTGATGACCGCCTGCGGGACGGTGAAGTGGTCGGCGAAGTCGCCGTTGGGCCCGGTGGCGGCGGTGTCGAAGGTGGCCTGCAACGGGGCGCAGAGCTGGCTGCGCCCCGCGTCGACGTCCTTGGCGGCCATCGCGTCGAGGTACGCCTGCACCCGCTCCCGGCTCTTGCTGGCCGCCTCCTGCGCCGGCGCCCGCGGTGTCGGGGCGGCGGCGCCCGTGTCGGTGTCGTCGTCGCCGCAGCCGGTCAGGGCGACCGGCAGGAGCGCGAGCAGGACGGCGGCGGTCGCCACCCTGCGGTGCGACTGACCCATCGGTCCCTCCCATCGGCGCCGGGGCATCGAGACGTGCCGAGCGGCGAGTCTGTCACACCGACCCGCGCGCGGGTCGGTGGCCTCCCCATCCTCGCCCTGATCGCCCCGTGCGGCCAGACCGGCGCGCACGTCGCCCGGCGCGCCGGGCGGCCGGTGGCTAGTCTCTGGTGGCCGCGTGGCACCGGGCCGCGCGGCGTGCCGGGAGGTGACCGACCATCCTCGCCGTGGCGTCGGTCGACACCGGTTGGCTGCCGCCGGCCGAGCGGTTCGGCTTCTGGCAGGACCTCGTCGCCCGGCAGTCGGCGGCGGCCCGGATCCGCAGCGCGCACGCGGCCGACTTCGCCGCCTCGGCCCGCGCGGTCGATCTCGGCGCGGTACGCCTCGGCGTCTGGCGCTACCCGTCGCTGGAGTTCACCCGCGCCGCCCCGATGATCAACAGCACCGACCCGGAGCTGTACCAGCTCGCCCTGCCGCTCTCCGGGCGCGGCGTGATGACCCAGCAGCGCCGCGAGGGTCGCCTCGACCCGTCCGCCTTCGCCCTGGTCGACACGGTCCGGCCGCACGAATCCCGGCACGGCCCGGACGGCACGACGCCGGGGACCGTGCAGACCCTGACCGTGCTGGTGCCGCACCACGCGCTGCCGGTGCCGGCGCACCGGCTGGCGGCGCTGTGCGCCGTCGGCATCCCGGCCGGCACCGGAATGGGCGCGCTGCTCGCCGCCTTCCTGCGGCGGATCATGGCGCATCCGGAGCAGTACGCGGCGGCCGACGCGCCGCAGCTCGACCGGATCGCGCTGGACCTGATCGCCGGCACCCTGGCCGGGCAGCTGGACGCGGTGCGGGACCTGCCGGTCGACGTCCGGGTCACCGGGCTGCGGGCCCGGGTGACGGCGTTCGTCCGGGAGCACCTGACCGACCCGGAGCTGTCCCCGGCCACCGTCGCGGCGGCGCACCACCTGTCCCTGCGGTCGCTGCACCGGCTCTTCGAGGGCACCGGCGCGACGGTCGGCGGGCTGATCCGTAGCGGCCGGCTGGACCGGGCCGCCCGGGAACTGGCCGACCCGCAGCTGCGGCAGCTGAGCGTCGCGCAGGTCGGCGCCCGGTGCGGCTTCGCGCACCCGGCGCACTTCAGCCGCGCGTTCCGGGCCGCGTACGGAGTGTCCCCCGGCGAACACCGGGAGCGGGCCGGGCGGGGTTGACCCACGCGGGCGGGGAGGGGCCGGTGCGGCCCCTCCCCGCCGGGTGGGTGGTGCGTCGGCCCTCGGCTCAGCCGAGACCGCCCTTGATGGCGCCGATCAGCTCACCGTTGCTGGTGTCACCGGAGAGCTCCCAGAAGAAGGCGCCACCGAGGCCCTGGGTGTTGGCGTAGCTCATCTTCCCGCCGATGGTGGCCGGCGTGTCGTAGCTCCACCAGTTCGAACCGCACTTGGCGTAGGCCGTGCCGGCGACGGTGCCGGTGGCCGGGCAGCTGTTCTTGAGCACCTTGTAGTCCTCGATGCCCTGCTCGTAGGTGCCGGGCGCGGGGCCGGTGGCGGTGCCGCCGGGGGCGGTCTGGGTCACCCCGGTCCAACCCCGGCCGTAGAAGCCGATGCCGAGCAGCAGCTTGTTGGCCGGCACGCCCTTGGACTTGAGCTTCTGGATCGCCGCGTCCGACCAGAAGCCCTGCTGCGGGATCCCGGTGTAGGAGTAGAGCGGCGAGTGCGGCGCGGTGGGGCCCTGGGCCGCCCAGGCGCCGAAGTAGTCGTAGGTCATCGGCATGAGCCAGTTCAGGTTGGCCGCGGCGCCGGCGTAGTCGGTGGCGTCGATCTTGCCGCCGCTGCTGCCGTCGGCGGTGATCGCCGCGGTGACCAGGAAGCTGGAGCCGAACTTGCTGCGCAGCGCGCCGATCACGTTCTTGAAGGCGTTCGGGCCGCTGGTGTCGCACTGGAGGCCGCAGGCGTTCGGGTACTCCCAGTCGATGTCGATGCCGTCGAAGACGTCCGCCCAGCGCGGGTCCTTGATCAGCGCGTAGCAGGAGTCGGCGAACGCGGCCGGGTTCTGCGCGGCCTGGGTGAAGCCGGCCGACCAGGTCCAGCCGCCGAAGGACCAGATCACCTTCAGGTTGGGGTACATCTTCTTCAGCTTGCGCAGCTGGTTGAAGTTGCCGCGCAGCGGCTGGTCCCAGGTGTCGGCCACCCCGTCGACGCTGTCCGCCGCGGTGTACGCCTTGTCGTAGTCGGCGTAGCTGTCACCGATGCTGCACCGGCCGCCGGTGGTGTTGCCGAAGGCGTACAGCAGGTGGGTCATCTTGGCGGCCGACCCGCTCGTGTGGACGTTCTTCACGTGGTAGTTGCGGCCGTAGACGCCCCACTCGGTGAAGTAGCCGACGATCTTCTTCCCGCCGGTCGGCGGGGTCGTGGTGGGCGGCGGCGTGGTGGGCGGCGGCGTCGTCGGCGGAGCCGTCGTCGGCGGCGCGGTGGTGGGCGGCGCGGTGGTGGGTGGTGCGGTCGTCGCCGGCGGGGTCGTGGTGGGCGGGGTGCCGCCACCGGAACAGGATCCGCCGTTGACGGTGCAGTTCAGCGGGCCGGCGTACGGGCCGGTGCCGTTGTAGCCCCAGCTGAAGCTGGCCCCGGCGGCGAGCGGGCCGGCCCAGCTCTTCTTCACCGCGACGTAGTGGTTCCCGCTGCTGGTGACGTCGGCGTCCCAGGAGCTGCTGATGGTGGTGCCCGACGGCAGGTCGAACTCGATGCGCCAGGTGTCGACGGCGGCGCCGGTGCCGTTGGTGACGGTCACCCGGGTCTCGTGTCCGGTGCCCCAGTCCTGCACCTTGGTGAAGGTGGCGGTCACACTGCCGGCCGCGGAGGCGGTCGCCAGCGGCATCGCCGCGGCCATCAGCGCGACCACGGCGCCGGTGGCCCAGAGGGTCCGGCGGAGCGATCTCTTCATACGGCGTCTCCCCAAACAGTTAGGAAACTTTCCTTATTGAATGCTGAGACGCTACTCACGCCGTCATCAGTTCGTCAAGATGTAGATGCGTCGATCTCCGCGAGCCCGCCCACCCACACCTCCACCACCCGCGTAGCCTCGGCGCATGACCGTTTTCGACGTACCGATCGACGCCCTCGCCGGCGGCACCGCGGACCTCGCGCGGTACCGCGGCCGGGCCCTGCTGGTGGTCAACGTGGCCTCGAAGTGCGGGCTGACCCCGCAGTACGCCGGCCTCCAGGCGCTCGCCGACGACTACGCCGACCGGGGCCTGACCGTGCTCGGCGTGCCGTGCAACCAGTTCGCCGGCCAGGAACCGGGCAGCGCCGCCGAGATCGAGGAGTTCTGCCAGGTCAACTACGGCGTGACCTTCCCGTTGACGGAGAAGGTGGACGTCAACGGCCCCGACCGGCACCCGCTCTACGCGGAGCTGGTGTCCACCCCGGACGCCGAGGGACACACCGGCGACATCCGGTGGAACTTCGAGAAGTTCCTCGTCGCCCCGGACGGCACGGTGGCGGCCCGGTTCGCCCCGCAGGTGACCCCGGACTCCCCCGAACTGCGCGCGGCGATCGAGAAGGTGCTGCCGGCCTGACGGCGGCGGGCCCGGGGCGCGGTCGCGCCCCGGGCCCGCCGGTCGGTGGTCGGGGTCAGCCGCAGCGCTGCCCGTTGAGGGTGAAGGCGGTCGGCGCCGGGTTGGACCCGGTCCAGGTGCCGTTGAAGCCGATGCTGGTGCTGGCCCCCGGCGCGAGCCGGCCGTTGTAGCTCAGGTTCTGCGCGGTGACCGTCACCCCGCTCTGCTGCCAGGTCGCCGACCAGCCCTGGCCGACCTTCTGCCCGGTGGTCGGGAAGTCGAAGGCCAGCTTCCAGCCGTCGATCGCGGCGCTGCCGGTGTTCTTGATCGTGATGGTCGCGGTGAAGCCCCCCGGCCAACTGTTCGCCGCCCAGGTCACCGCGCAGCCGCCCGTCGGGGTGGTCGCCGGCGCGGTCCGCACCGACAGCCCCGGCGAGGCCGCCGAGACGTTGCCCGCCGCGTCCCGGGCGGTCACCACGAAGGTGTACGCCGTGTCGGGGTTCAGCCCGGTCACGGTGTACGCGGTGCCCGTGGCGCTGCCGACCTTCACCGTGCCCGAGGCGTCCAGGCGGTGCACGTCGTACCCGGTGACGCCGACGTTGTCGGTGGCCGGCGCCCAGCTCAGGGCGACGCTGTCGCTGGCGACCGGGCCGGCGGTCGGCCTGCCCGGGGCGGTGGGCGCCTGGGTGTCGCCGCTGTCGGTGCCGCGCGGCAGCACCAGGTGGGTGATCGAGTTGGCCGGGAAGGTGGCCGTGAACCCGGTCGAGGTGACGGGCTGGTCGGCCTGCCGGACGACGCCGGCCAGGTTCGCCGCGCTGTAGCGGTAGACCTGGGCGGTGCCGGCCGAGCCGCCGGTGAGGGCCACCGGGCTGGTCAGGTCGTCGCCGGACTTGTTCACCACGACCAGGGTCAGCGCCTTGTCGCCGGTCCGCTCGGCCGCGTACACGGCCAGCTTGCCCTGGTCGGCGCTGGTGGCCTTGACGGAGGTCTCGCCGAACGCGCCGCCCTTGCCGTCGTAGTTGCGGTAGATCCGGAAGGCGTTGGCGACCGGCTGGTCGGTCTTCGGGGCGGTCCAGAGGGTGGCCAGGTCGAGCCCCTCCCGGCCGAAGATGCCGAGCACGTCGGCCTCGGCGAGCGCCCCGTTGAGCGAGCCGTACCCGCCCCAGCTGTACTCGGTCATCGCGATCTTCGTGCCCGGGTAGTGCTGGTCGACCAGCTCCCGCATCCGGGGGATGAACCGCACCGGCTGGTTGATCCAGCTCTCGTCGACGTACGTCGGGTCCCAGAGCTGGCGGGTGGAGCGCAGCCGCAGCGCCTGGGTGGTGGCGTCGCCGGCCGCGTCGCCGAACACGCCGGACTGCTGCGGGTAGAGGTGGATGTCGAAGTAGTCGAGGATCCGGGTGCCGTGCTGCTGCTCGTACTCGCGCATCCGGTCCAGGTACCAGGGGCCGAGGTCCTGGCCGCCGTGCGCGGCCTTGTCCGGCGGGTTCGACCAGCACCCGGTACGCGAGCAGGTGTCCTGGTCCAGGCCGGAGTAGAAGATCGAGTTCAGCCCCCAGCCGACCGGGCCGAGGGTCTTCGCCTGCGGGTCGGCGGCCTTGATCGCCGCCGCGTACTGGTACGTCCGGTCGCGCAGCTCGTCGTAGCCGAGCCCGGTCGGGCGCACGTCGCGGTGGGTGGAGTGCCACAGGTCCGGCTCGTTGTCCAGGTTGTAGAACTGGACGCCCCCGTTCGCCGCAGAGCCGAACCGCCCCTTCAGGTGGGTCATCCAGTCGGTGACGTACTCCGGGCCGACCGCGACGCTGGTGTCCTTCGGGTCATTACCGGTGATCAGCGTGCCGTCGGGCTTCTTGCCGTTGCCGCAGTCCGGCGCCCAGGGGTCGGTGGACTGCTGCGTGCCGTACTTGGCCACGCTGAAGGCGCAGGACTTGGTCCGGTCCTTGGCCACCCAGCCGATCATCGGCACGGTCATGACCGTCGCGGCGCCGGTGGCCTTGTTCTGGGCCACGAACCGGTCGGTCTCCGAGCCGTCGGGCAGGCTCGCCGGGTCGGCGTTGTCGTTGGGGATGTTCTCGAAGTACCAGTCACCGGCCCGGTTGCTGGTGTCGGCACGGAAGTTGTAGCGGGTGGTGGCGTTGCCGCCGTAGCGGTGCACCGGCAGTCGCAGGTCGCGGGCGAGCGCCTCGTCGGCGAAGTTCATGCCGTAGACGTACGGGCTGATCGGGTGTCGACCGGTGGTGGCGTCGACGGCCAGGGCGGGCCCGGAGGCGGCCAGGGCGGGCGCCGGCAGGGCCAGACCGCCGAGAGCGGCGGCCAGGACTACCGGGAGCAGTGCTGTGGTGGGTCGCACGAGCTGTCCCTTCAGAAAGGTTCGAAGCTCGCCGATGGGAGCGCTTCCACAGGATTACGTTTTCCCGCTCCCCCGTCAACACCGCCCCCGCGACCCGCGACCCGTCAGGCGGCGGCGAGGAGCGTCCGCAGCCCGGCCACCTCGACGAGGAACTTGTTCGGCTCGCCCGCCTCGACCCAGAGCTCGGCCAGCTCCGACTCCTCGCCGACCACCCGGTCCAGCGCCCGCACGGCCAGCGGGCGCAGCCGCTCCGGCAACTCCAGCCGGACGCCCCCGGTGAGGAAGTCCGGCGCGTACGCCGAGTTCACCGGCGACGCGCCGGGCAGGTGCGCGGCGAGCACCGCGGCGGCGGCCACCGCCTCGACCCCGAGGTCCGAGTCGAGGTAGCCGGCGTCGTCGACGACCACCCGTAGCGCCTGCTCCACCAGGACCGGGCGCTCCCGCGGCGCGGCGTCGTCCAGCGCGCCGCACCAGTCCGCCGCCGTGTCGTTGTCGAACGGTCCCGCCGCCCAGGTCCCCATGGACCCTCCACTTCGCTCGCTCGATGAAACCGGGCGCAGCGTAGCGACGAGCACCGACAACACGGACGGATGCGGGACGGGCCGCCAGGTCCGCCCCGCATCCGTCCGGGTCGGTCAGCCCGCGACGGAGCGGAAGACCGGGTAGTAGCCGCCGGCCTGGCCCGCGGCGGTCGGGTGGTACGAGACGGTCAGGTTGAGGTAGTTCAACGCGTGCAGCCACTTCTCGCCGTAGCTGCAGAGCTGGTGCCCGACGAAGATCGAGCGGACGTCGGCGAACTTGAAGCCGGCCGAGGTCGCCGCGGTACGGGTGATGTCGTCGAGCAGGTTGATACCCTCGTTGATCTTCGCGCGGGAAGTCGCGCTGAGCCCGACACAGAGCGTGCCGAGCTGGTAGAAGACCGGGTAGCCGACCACCACGACCCGGGCGCTCGGCGAGCGGCCCTTGATGCCGTTGTAGACGTTGGCCAGCTTGGCCGGCAGCTCGTTGCGGGCCTTGTCCTCGGCCGCCTGCACGGCGGCGACGCACTGGGTCTCACCCTGGAGCACGCAGGTGCTCATGATGCTGGAGAAGCCGACGTCGTTGCCGCCGATGGTGACGCTGACCAGGGTGGTGGTCGAGGAGAGCGCCGCGAGCTGGCTGTTGATGACGTCCGCCGTGGTCGCGCCCGAACAGGCCACCGAGCGGTACGAGGCGGGCTTGATGTTCGTGTTGTACAGCGCCGGGTAGGCGTTGGTGCTGCGCAGGCAGGACCCGCTCTCCGAGGTGTAGCTGTCGGCGCCGACGCCGGAGGCGTACGAATCGCCGAGCGCGACGTAGCGGTCGGTGGCGGCGGCCTGGGCCGGGACGGCCAGCGTCAGCGTGACACCGAAGGCCGAGGCCAACGACAGGACGAGGGTGGCAAGACGGGATCTCCGCACGTCGCACTCCTGGGGGTGGGAAGTGGTGGTGCGAAATTGATATCAATAGATCGAACCCCGACGGAAGATCAACGATTCGCGGTCGCCGCCCATAGATCCATTTCGATACAAATCGTTGCCGACGCGAGAGTACCATCGTGAAGTTTTCCTACCGGGGACCGCCGCGCGACCATCCGGCGAACAACCCACCACAGTGGTCGGGAATGCGGTGCCGCCGGAACGGGTTGGCCGAGTCATGACGACTGTGGGACTGATCGGCAGCGGCAACATCGGCGGCACCGTGGCGCGGCTCGCGGTGGCCGCGGGCCACGACGTGGTACTCAGCAACTCGCGCGGTCCGGAGACGCTCAAGGAGCTGGTCGACGAGCTCGGCCCCCGGGCCCGCGCGGCCACCCCGGCCGAGGCGGCGGCGGCCGGTGACCTGGTGGTGGTCACCATCCCGCTGCTGGCCTACCGGCAGGTGCCCGCCGAACCGCTGGCCGGCAAGGTGGTCATCGACACCGGCAACTACTACCCGGAGCGCGACGGCCGGTTCCCCGAGCTGGACGACGAGTCCACCACCACCAGCGAGCTGCTCCAGCGGCACCTGCCCGGATCCCGGGTGGTGAAGGGCCTGAACAACATCTACTTCAAGCACCTGCTCGCGCTGGGCCGGCCGAGCGGCGCGGCCGACCGGACCGCCCTGCCGATCGCCGGTGACGACGCGGCGGCCAAGCGGAGCGTCAGCGCGTTCCTCGACTCGCTCGGCTACGACACGGTCGACGTCGGCCCGCTCGCCGAGGGCTGGCGGTACCAGCGCGACACCAGCGCGTACGCCGCCCTCTACGCGGCCGACCCGGCCGACTGGGAGCGGCCGGCGCCGGTGGACGCGGCGACGCTGCGCGCCGCGCTCGCCGCCGCCCGCCGCTACGCCGACAGCTGACCGTCCGCACCGGGTCCGGCCGCCGGCGCGGCGGCCGGACCCGGGACGGTACCGGGCCGGCAGACGGGTACGGCGTACAACTTCCTCGTCCCACCGCCGTCCGCGAAGGGCACCTCGATCTGCTCGCCGTCCTCGTCCTGGAAGCAGACGCCGGCCGAGGCCGCCACGAGCCCCGGTACGTCGACCCCCCAGGCCCGGGCGACCGCCCGCACCGTGACGTCCACCGGACCGGTGCCGCCCACCGAGTTCCACCAGTCGACCAGGTTGTAACCACCCTCGTCGTCGGAGCGTCCACCGGGAAGGTCCGGCCGGGGGCGGGGCAGGACGTCCTCCGGGTAGATCCACTCGGCCCACATGTCGACCACGGCCGCGTCCGGCGGCAGCCGGAGCCGGCGACCCGTCCGCCCGCAGAAGAAGACCACCTCGCCGTCGTCGTCGAGATAGGTCTGCACCACCTCCCCGTCCACCAGCAGCACCCGGTCGTGCCCGGCGGCCCAGCGGGTCACCTCCGCCGGCATGGCCAGCCGTCCCTCGACGACGGCACAGGGCAGATCCGGCAGCACCACGCCGAAGGAGTTGGCGGTGGCGCCGAGCGACAGTTGCGCCTGCGGGCGGTCCGCCAGATGCGGTCGCAGCGAGGTGGCCTGCGCGCCGACCCACCGGCGGAGGCTGTCCGGTGCGGCGAGCGTGAACGCGGAGAAGCGGTCCGCCTTCAGCGGATAGCCCTGGAACACGCCGACCGCCCCGTCGATCGTGTCGGCGTGGAAGCCGCCGACGTAGATGGACGCGCGTTGCAGGAACCTCGGGTAGTACCAGAGGTCGTCGCCCTCGTCGAAGACGAAGTCCGGCGTCATCATGGCCCGGCCCACCGTCTCGTCGTTCCTGCCCGACACCGGCGAGGCGTACCGGCAGAAGCCCTGCTTCATCTGGCTCAGGAAGCCGCTCATCGACGAGTAGCGACTCGACTGGTAGACCCGCTCGAAGAGCTCCTCCGGCGGGATGTGCCGCCAGTCGTTGGCCCGCACGATCCGGGTGCCCTCTGTCTCCCCCGGCCCCCGGACGTCGATGTCCACCTCGGCGAGCGCGCACAGGCGCAGGATCGTGCTGCGCAGCTCCTCGCCGACCGTCTGGTTGCGCCAGGGTGTGCCCAGGAACCCCTGGGTCGAGGTCGGTGGGTGCTTCAGCCGGGCCCGGACCACCGTGCCACCGAAGCGCAGCCGCTCACCCTCGTCGGCCACCCGGACCAGGGGCCGCCCCTTCAGCCCGGACGGGAAGTCGAGCACGTGGGTGTGCTGCGGTGGGTCGAAGTACTTGAGGCTGGTGACATGCACCTCGTCGGCCAGCATGAAGATCGCGAAGAAGCCGACGCCGAACTTGCCGGCCGGCTCGAAGGTGTCCGCCAACGGCCGGGCGTCCGGCCCCAGCGCTCCCTCGGAGCGCCATCCGGACCGACCGAAGTCGGTGAGCGAGGAGACCAGGGTATGCGCGTCCATGCCGATGCCGTTGTCCGCCACCGTCAGCCACCACTCGTCGCCGTCCCGCTGCGCCAGGTCGACGTTCACCACCGCGTCGCTCCCGCCGTACGCGGCCAGCCGGGCCCGGGTGGCGTCCGAGGCGTTGGCGATCAGCTCACGGACCGCCGCGATCGGCTGGTTGCCGTACAGGTACCGGCCGCCGAGGTTGCCGACCAGGTGTTCGACCTGGCTCACCCGCAGGCGCGCGTCGATCGGCTGCCAGCCGTCGGTCGGCACGAAGCTCGCGAACCGGGCCGGTGAGTCGGCGCCGGCCACCGAGCGTACGGCGAACCGGGGTTTGCCCAGGTCCGCGCAGAGCGAGTCGACCGCGCGCAGCTCACCGTCGATCATCTGCACCGTCTCGTACGCCAGCCACCAGGCGGACGCCTCCCGGTGCAGGAACGGCTCGGTCGAGGTGTACTGGAGCCGGTCGTCCTCGACCAGCGGCCGGGTCAACCGGGACTGGAAGTACCAGTGCTCGCCGGAGAGGTCCGGCGGCGTACGGAAGGCGTGCAGGAAGGTGGGTGCCCGCCGGCTGTCGATGTGCGCCGCGTCGGCCAACCGCAGCACGCACGCCACCTTCAGCGGGTCGATCGTCCACTCGGCCGGGTGCTGGGGCAACGATCCCCGCCGGCGCGCGAACCGGCCGGCGATCTCGTCGACGCCCCACCAGTGGCTGTGCGCGAGCGTGCCGATGAGCGGCCCGAGCGACTGCCGCAGCGCCGCGTCCTGGAGCAGGTGGAAGCTCGTCCCGCCCGGCACCGTGAAGGTCTCGGTGACCAGCCGCTCCGCCTGGGCCGCGTGCCGACGCCGCAGCAGCCGGACGATCGCCTCCTCCTCGGCCGACGCCCGGCTCTCCTCCGCGGTGGCCCCGGTGTCCTCGGCCATTCGCGCCTGGACCGACCGCACGGTGTGCTGGAACTGCGGGTCCGCCCGGATGGCCGCCGCGCCGCCCGGATAGGCCACCAGCCCCATGCCCAGGTCGTGCAGCAGGAACGCGCCGCCGAGCACGAACGCCTCGGCCGGGGTGAGCGGATAGTCCTCACCGCAGACCAGCGACGCGGTGTCCCACAACGAGTCAATGTGCGCGATCGAGTGGTCGGTGAACATCGGCATCGAGCGGGCGATCTCCCCGGCCAACGGCTCGACCGCCGCCCGGAACTGGAGGTACGCGGACCGCAGTCCGGCCCGCTCCGCCGCGGCCTCGTCGTCCTCCCGGACGCCGAGCGTCCGACGCCAGAGCGAGGTCTTCTCGAAGGAGTTCACAGCTGTCACCGGCACCCGTTCGCTGTCGGCCCCGAGCCACCGGAACACCGCTGCCGCCGACGGCCGTCGATCACGAAGGGGTCATGCTACCGACGGACCACAAGGGACGGTGCCGACGGTCGGATAGCTGACCGCGGGACCACCGCGTCGGCGATCAGCCGGCGGCGACGTCCACCGCAGGGTCGGCTCCGCGGTCCCGGCGAAGCCCAGCGACCGGTAGCGCGGCCGTCAGACCGGCCGGCGGCCGGCGAAGCCACACTCGGCGCGGTGGTACCAGCGCACGTCGGTGTCCCCCTCCAACCAGCACCAGAGCACCGCCCGGCCGTCCCGCTCGCCGGGGAAGTCGAGCAGCACCGGGGCGATCCCCTTGACCTGGATGTCGTGCTGGTGCAGCTCCTCCAGCACGGCGTGCAGCCGCGCCTCCAGGGACTTCAGCTCGGCCCGGCCGCCGAGCACGCTGACCCCGTGGTCGGTCAGGTCGGCCCGGAGTTCGGCCAGGTCGGCGCGGAGCCGGATCAGCTCGTCGACGCGCGGTCGCAGGGTGGCCACCAGGTGCCGCGCCTGGGCGAGTGTGAACACCGCGCCAGTATGCGCCACGACCACCGGCCACCCCCCCGCTGAGAGCCCCTCCCCCGCCGCACGGGCCGCCCCACCACACCGGGGCGCCTCATTCACGGAAAGAGTGGTTATGCGGGCCCGGATAACCACTCTTTCCGTGAATCAGCGTGGACGGAGCGCTCGGGGTGGGGGGCGGGGGGGCAGGTCAGGTCCGCCCGTTTCGGTAGCAGGAGTGGGGTGGCGAGCAGGAGCAGCCCGGAGACGGTGATCGCGGGCAGCGGCCCGATGCGGGTGGCGAGGAACCCCCAGAGCACCATCAGGGTGGCCTGCGCCAGCTTGCCGCTGACACTCCATGGGCCGATCACCTGGGCGGTGTGCCGGGCCGGAACCCGGCGCAGCCGCTCGGTGGCGGACAGCGGGTTGAAGACCCCCATGCTGGTGATCAGCAGCCCCTCCACCACGATCACGGTGACCAGCCCGGCGACGCCGGGCCGGACCAGGGCGAGCCCGAGCGGGAAGAGTGAACGCAGCCAGCCGGAGACGGCCAGCACCCGGTAGCGGCCGTGCCGGGCCACCAGCGGGGCGCAGAGCCGGGCGCCCACCAGGCCGCCGAGGGCCGGCACGCCGAAGGCGAGGCCGTACTGCCACGCCGGGTAGTGGTACCGGCCCAGCAGCAGGACGGCCAGCAGCGGTGCGGTGGCCATGATCAGGCCGCCGACCAGGATCGAGTTGAGGAACAGGCGCCACAGGACCGGGTCGGCCCGCACGGACCGCCAGCCGCGCAGCAGCTCCGCCGCGCGCGACCGGGTGCCCGGGTCCCGGGCCACCACCACGTCGTCGCCCCGGATGCGGCCGACCGCGAGCGCGGAGAGCAGGTAGCTGACGGCGTCGGCCAGCACGGTGACCACCGGACCGAGCAGCCCGACGAGCGCCCCACCGAGCGGCGGTCCGACCGCCACCGCCGCCCAGCTCGTGCTCTCGAACCGCCCGTTCGCGACGAGCAGGTCCTCGCCCTGGACGAGGTGCTTCAGGTACGCGCCGGAGGCGGCGGTGAAGGCGATCCCGGCGGCGCCGGAGACCACCGACACGACCAGCAGCTGACCGTAGCCGAGCAGGCCCGGGAGGTACGCGACCGGGACGCTGGCCAGCGCGGCGAACCGGACCAGGTCCGTCGCCACCAGCACCGGGCGTTTGGGCCGGTACGCGACCCACGGCCCGAGCGGGACGGCGACGAGGGCAGCGACGGCCAGGCCGGCCGCCTCCAGCAGCGACACCGCCACCGGCGACGAGTCGAGCACCCGGACCGCGAGCAGCGGGAACGCGCCGAAGGCGAGCCAGGTGCCGTAGGTGCTGACCGCGTAGGCCGCCCACAGCCAGCCGAAGGCGGCCCCCAGTCCGGTGCGCACGGTGCTCCCTCCCCTCCGCGACGGGTCGAGGTCGCATCAGATCGGCCGCACGGGCGCCGGCGCAAACAACCGCCGTCCGGCGCGCCACCACCATCGGTTGGGGCCGCCTAGGCTGGGCCGGTGGAGACCGAGGGGGTGCGGACGTTCGTCCGGGCGGCCGACCGCGGGCAGTTGCAGCACGCCGCCGACGAGCTGGGCGTGACCCAGCAGGCGGTCTCGAAGCGGGTCGCCGCGCTGGAGCGTGAGCTGGGCGTACGGCTGTTCACCCGGACCACGCGCGGGGTCGAGCTGACCCTCGACGGCCAGGCGTTCCTGCCGCACGCCCGGGGCATCGTCGCGGCGGTGGACCGGGCCGTCGGCGCGGTCCGGCCGGGCGCCCGGGCGCGGCGGATCGACGTGCTGGGCCGGCGCAGCGCGCAGGCCGTCGTGCTGCACGACCACTGGCGGTCGCGCCCCGGCACCGCCCTGGACGTGGTGACGCTACGGGTCGACGACCCACGGGTGGCGGCCGCCGCCGTGCGGGCCGGCGAGGTGGACGCCGCGTTCCGCACCGTCACCGATCCGGCCGCGCTGCCGCCGGAGGTGCGGATGGTCCACGCCTTCGACTCCCCGCTGGAACTGCTCGTCGGGCCCCGGCATCCGCTCGCCGCTGCCCGCACCCTGCGCCCGCACGAGTTGCGTGGGTGGCGGATCTGGGTGCCCGGCATCGCGCCCGGGAGCGAGTGGGGCGAGTTCTACGACCAGCTCGCCACGGCCTTCGACCTGAACGTCGACGCGACCGGCCCGCACTTCGGCGACGAGGTGCTGCTCGACGTGCTCGCGGACTCCGCCGACGTGGCGACCCTGGTCGGCGCGCGCGACCGCTACGTCTGGCCGGCCGGCCACGACCTGCGCCGGATCCCGATCGCGGACCCGACGCTGGCGTATCCGATCTCGCTGCTGCTGCCCCGGACGAACCCGCACCCGGGGCTCCGGGCGATCCTCGACCACCTGGCCGGCCTCCCCGCGCCGCCGGAGCCGGCCTGGCGGCCGTCCTGGGCGACGCCGCAACCCGGCGCCGGACACCGCCGGCGCTGACCCCGCCGCCGGTTCAGTCGGCCTGGGCGGCCAGCTCCCGGGCCCGGTCCCGGGCGGCTTCGAGGGCCGCCAGCATGGCCGCGCGTACGCCGTGGTTCTCCAGCTCCCGGATCGCGGAGATGGTGGTGCCGGCGGGCGAGGTGACCGCCTCGCGGAGCTTCACCGGGTGCTCGCCGGAGTCGCGCAGCATCACCGCCGACCCGATGGCGGTCTGCACGATCAGCTCGTGCGCCACCTGGCGGGGCAGCCCGAGCAGGATGCCGGCGTCGATCATCGCCTCGACCAGCAGGTAGAAGTAGGCCGGACCGGAGCCGGAGAGGGCGGTGACCGCGTCCTGCTGCGACTCGGGGACCCGGATGGTGGCGCCCAGCGGGGAGAACATCTCCTCGGCCAGGGCCAGGTGCGCGCCGGTGGCGTGGGCACCGGCCGAGATGGCGCTCATCGCCTGGTCCACCAGCGCCGGGGTGTTGGTCATCACCCGGACCACCGGGGTGCCCTCGGGCAGTCGCCGGTTGAAGAAGCTGGTGGGCAGGCCGGCGCAGAGCGAGATGACCAGCTTGTCGGCCGGCACCTTGGGGCCGATCTCGTCCAGCAGCGTGGCGGCGTCCTGCGGCTTGACCGAGACGGCCAGCACCGCCGCCTCGTCGACCGCGGTGAGGTTGTCCACCACCCGCACGCCGTACCGGGCGGTCAGCTCCTCGGCGCGGGCGGGCCGCCGGGCGGTGGCGAGCAGCCGGTCGGCCGGCCAGCCGGAGCGCAGCAGCCCGGAGAGCATCAGCTCCCCGATCTTGCCGGCGCCGATCACCGCGACCGTGTGCACCTCGGGTGCCATGACGTCGTGCCCCTCTCGCCTCGCGGCGGGGCGCGGCGGGCCCGTCGAACCCGCCGCGCCGCCGGCCGTCGATCAGCTGCCGAAGAAGACCTCGGCCTCTTCGTACCGCTCCAGCGGCACGGTCTTCAGCTCCCGGGTGGCGTCGGCGAGCGGGACGCGGACGATGTCCGTGCTCTGCATCGCGACCATCTTGCCCCAGTCGCCCTCGTGCGCCGCGTCGATCGCCTGCAGGCCGAGGCGGGTGGCGAGCACGCGGTCGAACGCGGTCGGGGTGCCACCGCGCTGGATGTGGCCGAGCACCACGGTGCGGGCCTCCTTGCCGGTCTTCGCCTCCAGCTGCTCGGCGAGCCACTGGCCGATGCCGCCGAGGCGGACGTGACCGAACGAGTCCAGCTCCTGGTTGTGCAGCACCATCTGGCCGTCGAGCGGCTGGGCGCCCTCGGCGACCACCACGATCGGGGCGTACTGGTGCTGGAAGCGCTTCTCGACGTACCCGGCGACCTGGTCGACGTCGAACTGCCGCTCGGGCAGCAGGATCACGTTGGCGCCACCGGCCAGGCCGGCGTGCAGGGCGATCCAGCCGGCGTGCCGGCCCATCACCTCGACGACCAGGGTGCGGTGGTGGCTCTCCGCGGTGGTGTGCAGCCGGTCGATCGCCTCCATGGCGATGTTGACGGCGGTGTCGAAGCCGAAGGTGTAGTCGGTCGCGCCGAGGTCGTTGTCGATGGTCTTCGGCACGCCGATGACGTTGACGCCCAGCTCGTGCAGCTTGGTGGCGACCCCGAGGGTGTCCTCGCCGCCGATCGCGATCAGCGCGTCCACGCCCTGCGCGGCGAGGTTTTCCTTGATCCGCTCGACGCCGTTCTCGATCTTGAACGGGTTGGTCCGGGACGAACCGAGGATGGTGCCGCCGCGCGGCAGGATGCCCCGCACCTCCGCGATGCCCAGCGGCTTGGTGAGGCCCTCCAGCGGACCCTTCCAGCCGTCCCGGAAGCCCACGAACTCGTGACCGTAGGTGGCGACGCCCTTGCGGACCACCGCCCGGATAACCGCGTTGAGACCTGGGCAGTCGCCGCCGCCGGTGAGCACGCCGATACGCATGATCTGCTCATCCTCCTGGAGCATCAGGTAAAGCCCGGATAAGCCCCAGGATATGTGTCAGATCAGACCATCGGCGCCATTGCCGGCCCGGGGCGGGCCGTCAGTGCGCACTGTAGTCGTCCTGCGTGTACGCCGACACCGCGCCCCGGGCCGTTCCGACCGACGGACGGAGCTACCGGTCAGTAGCTGACCTCGTGGTTCTGCCCCGCCTGCGGCGGCCGGCCGGTCACCGCCGCCTTGGCGAAGCCGAGCAGGTTGACCACCGCGCCACCCGGCGAGTCCCAGTACTCGGCCGAACTCGCGTGCACCTTGACCAGGGTCAGCCCGGGGGTGTCCAGACCGTCCGGGAACCACGCCTTGAGCAGCGGGTTCCACAGCCGCTCGGCCCGGGCCCGGTCCCACTCCTCCTGCGCGGTCCCGGCCACCGACACCCAGGCGTGGTGGCGCTGGTCCGAGAAGCCGACGTTGACCTGCGGGTTCACCCGAATCTGGCGGATCTTGGCGGAGTCCTCGTACGCGAAGAACCACAGGTCGCCGTCGAACTCCGCCTCCTGCAGCGCCATCGGCCGGCTGATCAACCGCCCGTCCACCCCGGTCGTGGTCAGCAGGCAGATCCGCGCGTCCCGGATCAGTTCGGTCACCCGGTGACGGGCCTCCTGGGCGGTGGTCGGCTCGTTGCTCATCGCGGTCCTCCCTCGGGGTCGGGTAGATACCGACCCGTGCCCCGGACAGAACCGGTCAAACCTGCCCGGCGCTCAGCGCGTCGTCAGCGCCCGCCAGCGGGCCAGGTTGTGCCGGGCGTCGACGAGCGCGTCGTGCCGCTCCGCGTCGGCGTCGGGCAGTCGCGGCCGACCCCGGTCGTCCCAGAGCTGGCGCAGCTCCTTGGTGAACCGGGGGATCTCCCGGGGCAGCGCCGGCATCGCCCCCCAGAGCTGGGCGAGCACCACGTGGTCGTACGCGGCGTACCAGGCCCAGAGCTCGATCTGCTCCCCCGGCCGGTCGCGGACCGGCTCCATCAGGAAGTCGTAGAGGTCGTCGCGGATCCGCTCCCGGGACCGCCAGGCCCGGTCGGCCGGCGAGGGGAGCTTGTCGAGGACGTTGCGACGCACCCAGGGCACGGCCCGGGAGTCGTCGAACTCGGTGGAGACCGCGTAGAACTCGCGGCCGTGTTCGTCGACGACGCCGATCGACACCAGGTCGACGATCCGGCCGTCCTCGATGAACTCGCAGTCGTAGAAGTAGCGGTAGACCATCCCCACCATCCTGGCCCACCGCCGGGCGGGCCCGACCGGCGGGGCGTCCGGCGAGGTCACCCGGCCGCCGCGCCGCAGCTCGGGAGCATCACGGAAGTGTCTCCAGGGGTGTACAGCAAGCGACCGGACCGTCATGATCTGATGTGTACGCCGCCGGACGCCGAACCGGTTCTGATGCCTCGTGCCGGGAATGACAGGTTCACCCGGTGTGCGAGTTGTGGTCCTTGACCGGGGAGGGGTTGGGCCGTGGAGATGCGCCTGCCGGAGCCGGGCGACGCGCTCACCGGCGTGGAGATGTTCGCCGGGCTGGAGCCGGAGGTGCGCCAGCGGGTCATCGCCGCGGCCGTGCCGCGCACGTACCGCAAGGGGCAGTTGCTCTTCGTGGAGAACGACCCCGGCGAGTCGCTGATCGTGCTGCGGCGGGGCGCGGTGGCGGTGTTCCGCACCGCGCCGACCGGCGAACGGGCCGTGCTGTCGGTGATCCGCCCGCCGGACGTGCTGGGTGAGGTCTCCCTGCTGGACGCCTCCACCCGCTCCGCGTCCGCCGAGGCGATCGAGGACTGCACCGCGCTGGCGCTGTCCCGCCCCGCCTTCATGGAGCTGGTGCACTCCAACCCGCGCATCCTCGACGCGGTGATGCGTTCGCTCGGCGGGCTGATCCGCCGGCTCACCGAGCAGAACGCCGACCACGTCTTCCTCGACCTGCCGGGCCGGGTGGCCAAGACCCTGGTCCGGCTGGCCGGCGAGAGCCAGGCCCCGATGATCACCATCGAGCTCAACCAGAGCCAGTTGGCCGAGATGGCCGGCGGTTCCCGGCAGAGCGTCAACCAGGCGATCGGCTCCTTCGCCAGCCGCGGCTGGCTGCGTACCGAGGGCCGCCGGATCGTGGTCACCGACGTGGCCGCGCTGCGCCGCCGCGCCGGGATGAACGACCGCTGACACGCGACGCGGCCGGGGCGACATCCGCCCCGGCCGCGCCGTCCGTTCAGGTCCGCCGGGTCACGGCGTGGTGCTGGTCGGCCCCGCCCAGTTGGTGCCGGTCGGTCCGGCCCAGTCGGTGCCGTCCTTGCCGCCGCCGGAGCCCTCCCCGACGATGCCCTCGGCCTGCAGCACCGCCAGGGTCGCGGCGTCCACGTCCACCGACTCCCCGGCCGAGTGCGCGATGCCGTCGCCGTCGGTCCAGTCGCTCTCCAGCTTCACGTACACCATCAGGTCCCCCTAGTGATCACGGTCTTCGTCGTCCGGCGGGCATGAATCTAGCTCCCGGCACGGCACCCTGACTGCCCGGATGAGTGTCCACAAGCCAACAGCCCGGTACCTGACAGTGCCGGGGGCCGGGATACTCGGCGTGGACGCCGCGGGGGGCGGCGCCGCGGCCGGGACCCGGCCGGTCGATCCACCCACCGGAGGGTGTCATCTCCGCGCAGTGTGACCGTTGTGGACGTACCGCCGCCGACGGCGACCGCTTCTGCGGTGGCTGCGGGGCGGAGCTGGGCGCGGTCTGCCCGCACTGCCTGCGCCCGCTCGCCACCGACGTCGCGTTCTGCACCTCGTGCGGGTCGCCCCGGGCCGGCGCCAAGCAGCCGGCCCCCGCGCCGCAGGAGGACCGGCGCCGGGTCAGTGTGCTCTTCGTCGACCTGATCGACTTCACCCCGTACGTGGAGCGGGCCGACCCGGAGCAGGTCCGGGGCATGCAGACCGGCTTCTTCTCCGCCGCCAAGCGGGTCGTCGGGCAGTACGGCGGCGTGGTCGAGAAGTACATCGGCGACGCCGTGATGGCGCTCTTCGGCGCGCCGGTGGCCACCGAGACCGACGCGCTGCGCTGCGTGCGGGCCGGCCTGGAGCTGCAACGGGTGCTCACCCGGTTCGCCCCCGCCGGCCGGGACGAGCTGCGTTTCCGGGTGGGGGTGGCCACCGGCGAGGCGCTGGTGGACGTGGCCGCCGCCCGCGACGGCGGGCAGGCCATCGTGGCCGGCGACGTGGTCAACACGGCGTCCCGGATGCAGTCGGTGGCGCCGCCCGGCGGGGTGCTGGTCTGCGGCGTCACGCACGCCCTGACCAAGGACACCATCCGCTACGAGGAGCAGCCGCCGGTCACCCTGCGCGGCCGCTCCACCCCGACCGAGGTCTGGCTCGCCCTCGCCCCGGTACGCCGGCAGCCCACCGACCGGGAGCCCGACACCACTCCGCTGATCGACCGCGAGCACGAGCTGGGCATGCTGGTCAACGCCCTGCACCGGTCGCTGCGCGACCGGCTGCCGCAGGTGGTCACCGTGTTCGGCCGGGCCGGCATCGGCAAGAGCCGGCTGGTACGCGAGCTGCACCGGCACGCCGGCCGGCTGGTCGACGAGCCGCTGACCTGGCGTACCGGGCGGTGCCCGCCGTTCGGCGAGAACGTCACCTTCGCCGCGCTCGCCGACATCGTGAAGACCGAGGCCGGCATCCTCGACACCGACCCGGCGTCGGCGGCGTCCCAGCGGCTCGCCTCGGCGGTCGCCGAACTGGTCGGCCCGGCCGAGCGGGACCGGATCTCCGACGCCCTGCGTCCGCTCGTCGGGCTGGCCGGCACCACGATGCCGGCCGAGGAGGCCGAGTCGGCCTGGCGGCGGTTCCTGCTGGCGCTGGCCGCCCGCCGGCCCACCGTGCTGGTCTTCGAGGACCTGCACTGGGCCGACGACGCGATGCTGCGCTTCGTCGAGCTGCTCGGCGCCGCCGCCCGCGACGTCCCCCTGCTGCTGCTCTGCACCGCCCGGCCGGAACTGGTCGACCGGGACCCGCACTGGGCGGGGACGATCACCGGCTCGGTCACCATCACCCTGCCCCCGCTGCGCGACACCGGCATCGCCTCGCTGTACGCGCACATGTTCGGCCAGGCGGCGTTCCCCGCCGAGATGCTCACCCCGCTGGTCGAGGTGGCCGGCGGCAACCCGCTCTACGCCCACGAGTACGTCCGGATGCTCATCGAGCAGGGCGCGCTGCGCCAGTCCGGGCGCGGCTGGTCCCTGGAGAAGCACCTCGACCTGCCGATGCCGGAGAGCGTGCACGCGGTCATCGCCAACCGGGTGGACCTGCTCGACGCCAAGGACCGGGCGGTGCTGCTGGCCGCCTCGGTGGTGGGCGTCCAGTTCTGGCCGGGCGCGGTGGCCGCCGCGCTGGGCCAGCCGGTCGAGTCGGTGGAACGGGCGCTGCGCCGGCTGGAGCAGCGCGACTTCGTGCACGAGCAGGCGGCGTCCACGATGGCCGGGCAGCCCGAGTACCGGTTCCGGCACGTGCTGGTCCGCGACGTCTGCTACCAGCGGCTGCCGCGTACCGAGCGGGTGGCCCGGCACGAGCGGACCGCGGACTGGCTGGACGCGCTCTCCGCCAGCCGGGACACCGACCTGGCCGAGGTGCTCGCCCACCACCGCTGGGCGGCCCACGAGATCGCCCGGACCCTCGGCATGGACACCCACCGCTACGCCGGGCCGGCACGGACGGCGCTGCACCGGGCGGCCCGTCGGGCGTACGCGCTGCACGGGCTGGAGGCGGCGGCCGCGCACGCCGGCCGGGCGCTGGGCCTGGCGGACGACACCGACCCGGTCGGCCGGTTGCAGCTCGAACTGCTGAGCACGGAGATCTCCTTCTACCGCGACGGCAACGGGTTCCTCTCCGGCGGCGGGCCGGAGCAGTTGCACGCGCTCGCCGACCGGTTGCTCGCGCACGGCGACGACGCCTGCGCCGCCCGGGCCTGGACGCTGCTCGGTCAGGCCGCCTGGCTGCGCGCCGACCGGACGGCGGCGGTGGCCTGCCTGGACCGGGCGGTGACGCTGTTCGCGCCGCTGCCGGACAGCCAGCAGAAGGCGGACGCGCACGCCGAGCTGGGCCGGCTGCACATGCTCAACTACGAGCGGGACGCGGCGGTGGCCGCGGCGGAGACGGCCGCCGCGATCGGCGAGCGGCTCGGCCTCGTCGAGATCAACATCAACGCGCGGATCACCGCGGCGACCGCCCGCTACCAGTCCGGTGACCGCTCGGGGCTGGACGAGCTGCACTCGCTGACCGAGACCAGCCGGACGCAGCAGCTGCTGGCGCTGCCCCGGGCGCTGCAGAACCTCGCCTTCGCGCTGCGCGAGGAGGGTGACTGGCTCCGCTCCGACGCCCTGCTGAGCACCGCGCCGGAGGCGAGGGGAAGCGGGCAGACCCTGGCCACGAGCTACTCCGGCGAGGCGATGCGGGCCTACTTCGACGGCGACTTCGCCCGCCTGGTCACCGCCGCCGACGCGTTCGTGGACACCCCGACCGGCGGCTGGGACATGCAGGTCCGGGGGCTGCGTTCCTGCCTGCTGGTGTTGCGGGGCCAGCCGGTGCCGGTGGCG
The DNA here is from genome assembly GCF_900089595.1 of Micromonospora auratinigra. Lineage (GTDB taxonomy): Bacteria > Actinomycetota > Actinomycetes > Mycobacteriales > Micromonosporaceae > Micromonospora > Micromonospora auratinigra. Next base: position 3,202,430 of record NZ_LT594323.1, read on the forward strand.
CCGCGCCCGGCGCCCGGACAACGCGCGGCCGGCGACGCCGAGACGGCCCCGCACCGGGACGACGTGGCCGCGGCACTGGAGAGCGCCCGGCGCAGCGGCTTCCACCGGCCGCACTGGACGATGCTGGGCATGGCGGCGCTCTGCCGCGCCCTGCAGGGGCGTACGGCGGAGGCGGCGGAGCTGGTCGACGAGCTGGCCGGCTCGTGGTCGGCGGTGCCGGCGCTGGCCAGTGGCGAGTGGATCGCCGCGGCCGCGTACGCCGGCGCCCTGGTCGGTCGGGACGCGGCGGTGCGGGTCCGGACGATGCTGGACCGGGTCGGGCACCGGACGCCCTGGTCGGAAGCGGCGCTGCGCACGGTCACCGGGGCGCTCGCGGCGGCCGACGGCGACCACCGGCGCGCCGGTGAGCTGTACCTGGCCGGGGCGGAGATCTACGCCCGGATCCCGGACGTCACCGACCGGATGCTGGCGCTCGCCCTGGCCGCGGCGGAGCTGGACCGGGCCGGCGACCCCGGGGCCGCGGCGCCGCTGGCCGAGGTACGCGCGTTCGCGCAGCGCAACGACGCCCCCGGCCTGCTGGCGCTGGCCCTGCGCCCGGTCCCCGACCCCGGCCCCGCCGTCGCCTGCTGACCCCGCCCCGCCCCGCCGCGCCCGCCCGCGGGCCGCTAATTCACGGAAAGGGGCCTTAAGCGCGCGGGGATAAGGCCACTTTCCGTGAATTAGCGCTACGGCGGGGGGCGGGGCGGGGGTCAGGCGGGGACGGGCTGCTTCGGTTGGGCCTTGGCCTTCTGGGCGTAGGTGTCGACGTACTCGCGGCCGGAGAGCTCCATCAGCTCGTACATGATCTCGTCGGTGACGGCCCGCTCGACGAACCGGTCGCCGGTCATCCCGGCGTACCGGGAGAAGTCGAGCGGCGCGCCGAAGCGGATCCGCACCCGGCCGAGGTTGGGGATGATCTGACCGGTCGGCTGGATCTCGTCGGAGTTGAGCATCGCCATCGGCACCACCGGGGCGCCGCTCTCCAGGGCGAGCCGGGCCACCCCGGTCTTGCCCCGGTAGAGCCGGCCGTCGGGCGAGCGGGTGCCCTCCGGGTAGATGCCGGCGATCCCGCCGGAGCGCAGCACCCGCAGCTGGGTGTCGAGGGCGGCCCGGGCGGCCCGGCCGCCGGAGCGGTCGACCGGGATGGTGCCGGAGCCGACGAAGAACATCTTGGTGAGCCAGCCCTTGATGCCCTTGCCCGTGAAGTACTCCGCCTTTGCGATGAATGTGACTTTTCGCTTGACGATGAGCGGAGTGAAGATCGAATCCGAGAAGGAGAGGTGGTTGCTCGCCAGGATGACCGGGCCGGTCTCCGGGACGTGCTCGAGCCCCTCGACCTGCGGGCGGAAGATCAGCCTCAGCAGCGGGCCGAGGATGATGTACTTCAGCAGCCAGTACAGCACCGGGGTCCTTCCAGGGGCGCCGGGCGCCGCCGGCCCACGCCCGGACCGCGCCCGGGGCGCCGTCGGCGAGCGGGAAACTGTCGGGGAGAAGCCTACGAACCGGGAGCGGCACGCCACAACGCACTCCCGGAACCGGGCCTCGACGTGTCACGATTCAGGGCACGACGTACGGGGCGTCGGGTCGACAGGCACGCAACGGGTGCGGCGAGGAGGTGCCGGTGTCAGCGGGTGGCCCCCGTCGGGGACGACGGGACAACGGGCTCGACGCGGCCGAGTACGCGGTCGCGGGCGACGTCGATCCGCGCGTCGGTGAGCATCTGCTCGACGTGCTGGCCGCGGGCGGCATCGCCGCCTACCTCCAGCCCTCCGCCGACCTGAACCCGGTGACCCGCACCACCACCGTGCCGTCGCGCCCGGTCGACCGGCTCTACGTCGACCGGTCGCACCTGACCACCGCCCGCGACTACCTCACCCAACTGGCCGACGAGAACGACCCCGAGCCGCCCCGGGACGACGAGCCGGACATCGAGGCCGAGTGGGCGAAGATCGTCGCCGGCTTCCACCTGACCCCGGACGCCGGGACCCACCCGTGGCCCGCCGCCGAGGACGTCGACGACCCGACCGACCCGGTCGACCCAACGGCCGGCCCCACCGGCGGCGGGGGTGGCCGCGCGGAGGAGCCCGCCGGCCCGACCGCCACCGACGTGCGCCGGCTGCCGTACGCGGCGGACGTCTCGGGGGTCTCGGTGAGCCCGGGCCGACCGGACGAGCCGTCCCTGCTGGACGGCCTGGACACCTTCGGCGCCGGCCTGCCCGACGAGGAGGAGCACTACACCCCGCCGCCTCCACCGCCGCTGCCGCGCTTCTCCAAGTACGCGGTGGTCGGCGTGCTCTGCATCGTGCTCGGCTTCCTGCTCTTCCTCTCCCCCACGCTGCTGTCGACCGTCGACCCGTCGGTGGTGACGCTCTTCGGCTTCACCGGCATCCTCGCCGGCTTCGTGATGCTGATCTGGCGGCTGCGCCCGGGCGACTCCGACGACGACGACCCGGACGACGGCGCGGTCGTCTGACCGCCGCCGCCCGGATGGCGGGACGCCGCCCGCCCACGCGCGGGCGCGTAACAGCGGTGTAACTTACTGTCAGTAGGAATACCGCTGTACGTCACTTCCCGCACCGGCTGTCCGGATTGTTCCTCACCCCGGTGGCCGGTCTCTGCTGATCGGATACGCCCGAGATGCGACAGAGTCCCCTCGTGGTGGTGGCCAACCGCCTCCCCATCGACGACAGTGTGGCCCCGGACGGGGCCTGCGAATGGCGCCGCAGCCCCGGCGGCCTGGTGAGCGCCCTGCACCCGCTGCTCCGGCACACCCCGGCCACCTGGGTCGGCTGGGCCGGTGGCACCGGGCCCGCCCCGCACCTGCCCGACGTGGACGGCGTGCGGATGCACACCGTCCCGCTGAGCGCCGACGACTTCCGTGACCACTACGAGGGCTTCGCCAACGCGACCCTCTGGCCGCTCTACCACGACGCGGTCGAACAGCCCGAGTACCACCGGCGCTGGTGGGACGCGTACCAGCGGGTCAACCAGCGGTTCGCCGAGGCCGCCGCCGAGGTGGCCGAGCCGGACGGCCTGGTCTGGGTGCAGGACTACCACCTGCAGCTGGTGCCGGGGCTGCTCCGCCGGCTCCGCCCGGACCTGCGGATCGGCTTCTTCCTGCACGTGCCGTTCCCGCCGCCGGAGCTGTTCATGCAGCTACCCCGCCGCGCCGAGCTGCTGCGCGGGATGCTCGGCGCCGACGTGATCGGCTTCCAGCGGGCCCAGGCCGCGCACAACTTCGCCCAACTGGTGGCGAAGGTGCTGGAGCTGCCCGCCACCGACCGGCAGGTCACCGTCGACGACCGGGTGGTCCGGGTGGGCGCCTTCCCGGTCTCCATCGACGCCGCCGAGATGGCCGCGCTGGCCGCCCGCCCCGAGGTCGCCGACCGGGCCCGGCGGCTGCGCCAGGATCTCGGCGAGCCCGAGAAGGTCATCCTCAGCGTCGACCGGATGGACTACACCAAGGGCATCGAGCAGCGGCTCAAGGCGTACCGCGAGCTGCTGGCCAGCGGGGACGTCAAGGTCCGCGACACGGTGCTGATCCAGGTGGCGGTGCCCAGCCGGCAGCGGGTCGCGCAGTACCAGATCCTCCGGGACCGGGTGGAGCACCAGGTGGGCCGGATCAACGGCGAGTTCGGTCGGGTGGGCGAGCCGGCCATCCACTACTTCACCCAGCCCTTCGACCGCGCCGAGCTGACCGCGCTCTACCGGGTCGCCGACGTGATGGCGGTGACCCCGCTGCGGGACGGGATGAACCTGGTCGCCAAGGAGTACGTGGCCGCCCGGGTGGACGACGCCGGGGCGCTGCTGCTCAGCGAGTTCGCCGGGGCGGCCGCCGAGCTGGAGCAGGCGTACCTGGTCAACCCGCACGATCTGGAGGGGCTCAAGCGGGAGCTGCTGGCCGCGCTGCGGGCCACCCCGGAGGACGTCACCACCCGGATGCGGGCGATGCGCGAGCAGGTGCGCCGGCACGACATCCACGCCTGGGCCCGCTCGTACCTCACCGTGCTGGACACCGGCGGCGCGCTGCGCGACCGGCTGGTCCCGGCCGACTGACGCCGCGGGGCCCGGCGCCGGGGGCCTCAGCCGGGCGCCGGCGCCGGGTCCTTCTCCAGCCAGTCGAGGATCGCGTCGATCGGCTCCCGCCAGCGGGCGTCGAGCATCAGGTCGTGCCCCATCCCGGGGAAGAGCAGCGGGGCCGAGGCGTACCGGCGGGCGGCCCGGTTCAGCGTGGCCGGCGGCACCACCCGGTCGTCCGGGCTGCCCAGCACCAGCACCGGGGGACGCCCCACCGCCGGCTCCGGCTCCCGCCCGGTGAGCAGCTGCCACTGCGCCCGGCGGCTGGCCCGGCCGAGCCGGGACAGGTACCGGCGGGCCTCGGAGTCGGGCAGCTCCCGGCTGAACAACTGCCGGCGGTTGAGCCGCAGCCCGGCGCCGAGGACGGCCGGCAGCGTGCCGACCGGGTTGCGGCGCAGCGCGGTGCCGAACGTCGCCCAGCCGCCGAGCACCGGCGCCACCAGCACCGCCGCCCGGGCCGGGTAGCGGGCCAGCGCGTGCGCCACCACCCGGGCGCCGGCGCCGTGCCCCACCAGCACCGCCTGCCGGGGCAGGCTCGCCGCCACCTGGACCACGTCATGGGTGTACGAGCGCAGCGTCGCGTCCGGCGCCGGCTCGCTGCCACCGTGCCCGCGCAGGCTCAGCGCGTACGCCGGGAAACCGCGCGCGGCGGCGTGCTCCAGCCAGTGCTCGGCGAACGCCCACGCCCCGTGGCCGAAGCCGGGCACGAAGAGCAGCGGCGGCTTCGCCTGCTCCAGCTCGGGCTCGGCGGAGAGCACCTCGCGGCGGGCCGGCCGCTCCGGGCGGGCCCACTCCCACGCCCGGACGACCCGGACCCGTTCGGCAGTCACGTGACCGGCCCTCCGTTCGCGGTGGCCCGAGCCGTCCCGTTCACTTGCCCTCCAGTTCGTACAGGGCGCGTTGGAGCGCGCGCAGGTAGTCGGCGTGGCCGACCTCGAACCAGTGCCGGGTGCTCTCCTTGACCCGACCCGAGTACCGCTCGCCGAGCCCGGCGGCCACCCGGCGGTCGAACGCGGCGGCCCGCTCCGGCCGGCCGGTGCGCAGCGTGAGCAGCCGGGCGAAGAGCACGCTCTGCCAGTGCGAGATGGTGAAGATGCCGGAGTCCGGCTGCACCAGGCCCACCACGGCCAGCGTGGGGTGGCCGGCGGCGAACGCGTTGAGCCAGAGCCGGGGGCGACCCGAGTTCTCCTCGTCGCCCAGCACCCCGCCCTCGACGAACTCGAACCGGGGCAGGTAGCCGGTGGCGAAGACGACCAGGTCGGGGTCGATCTGCCGGCCGTCGGTCAGCTCCACCGCGCGGTCGTGGAAGCGGGCCACGTCGGGCACCGGGGTGACCTCGCCGTGGCCGACGTAGTAGACCAGCTGGCTGTTGGCGATCGGGTGCGTCTCGTACACCCGGTGGTCGGGCCTGGGCAGGCCGAAGCGGGTCAGGTCGCCGACGGTCAGCCGCAGCGTCCAGTGGTAGAGCCACTGCCGCACCCGCAGCGGCACCCGCAGCGCGAGCAGGGTGTCGTTGACCTGGTCGGCCGGGCGGCCGAAGACGTACTTCGGGGCGTACCAGTAGCCGCGGCGGGTGGAGTGCCAGCAGCGGGACGCCTGCTGCGCCGCCTCGACCGCGATGTCGCAGCCGGTGTTGCCGGCCCCGACCACCAGCACCCGCTTGCCGCGCAGCTGCGCCGGGTCCTTGTAGGACGAGGCGTGCATGACCTCGCCGCGGAACTGCTCCAGCCCTTCGTACCGGGGCAGCTTCGGTGACCAGTTGTGCCCGTTGGCCAGCACCACCGCGGCGTACCGCGAGGTGCGTTCCGGGCCGTACCCGCCGGTGCTGCGGGTGGTCACGTCCCAGCGGTCGCCCGCGACCGGCTCGACCCGGACCACCTCGGTGCCGAACCAGATGTGCTGGCGCAGGTCGAAGTGGTCGGCGTAGCGCTCGAAGTAGGACAGCAGCTGGGCGTGGTGCGGGTAGTCCGGCCAGTCGTCCGGCATCGGGAAGTCGGGGAACTGGGTGAACGGGCGGGACGAGATGAGGTGGGTGCTGGCGTAGACCGGGCTGCGGTCGTGCCGCCAGTTCCAGGCCCCGCCGACGCCGGTCTCCCGCTCGTAGCAGTCGACGCCGAAGCCGTGTTCGCGCAGGTTCTTCACCGCGGTGAGGCCGCTGGCGCCAGCCCCGATGACGCAGACGGTGTCACCCCGGTCGGAGACGGGGCGGCCGTCCCGGGTCAGGGTGACGGTCAGGTCCGGGTCGGGGTGACCGAGGTCGGTGGAGGAGGACACCGGGAGATCTCCTTTGTGCGGCACGCGTGCCGGGTCGGTGCGAAATCCTGCCGAGAATGCCCGCCGTTGTCCAGCCGCCCCGGCGAACCGGCCCGTCCCCGCGCGCGCGTCACCCCGGTGCGGCGGGTCGGCCGCAACCTCAGTCGGCGGCGGGCAGCAGCAGGTCGACCAGGATCGGGAAGTGGTCGCTGGCCTGCCGGGTGCGCGGGGTGTCCACCACGTCGTAGTCGACCACCTCGACCCGCGGGTCGACGAAGAGGGCGTCGATCCGCCGGCGCGGCTGGGCGCAGGAGTAGGTGTGCCGGTCGGCCCGGTCCATCGCCACCGCCGCGTCGGTCAGTCCCTCGGCGACGGTCCGCCACGCCGGCCCGTCCGGTCCCTCGTTGAGGTCGGCCCCGGCGACCACCGGCAGCGTCGCCGCGGCCAGTTCCCGCTTGAACGCCGCCGCCTGCGCCGGCCGCTCGGCCGGGTCGGTGGAGAGGTGGGAGCCGGCGAGCAGGAACCGGCTCCCACCCACCAGGCACTCGGCGTACGCGGCCCCGCGCAGGTGCCGTCCCGGGGTCAGCGGGTAGCGCTCGCACCGGGTGCCGAGCACCCGCACCCGCAGGCTGGTCAGCAGCAGGTTGCCCAGCGAGGGCAGGCCGCCGGCCGCCACCACCAGCCCGAACGACTCGGCCAGCGTGGCGGTCTTCTGCCGCCACCGGAACCGGCGCGGCCCTTCCTGGACGATCACCACGTCCGGCTCGGCCGCGCGGACCACCTCGGCCAGCGCGGCCGTGTCGTCCCGCTGGCTGTGGATGTTGTACGACACCACCCGCAGGGGCACGCCGCCCGGCACGTCAGATCCGCCGGGCCAGGTCGGCGGCGCCGATGACGCCCGCGGTGTTGCCCAGCTCGGCCGGGCGCACCTCGGCCACGGGCAGCCGGCTGCGTTGGGCGAGCGCGTCGTTGAACGACCGGCGGGTCGGGCCGAGCAGCAGGTCACCGGCGTCGATCACGCCGCCGCCGACCACCAGCACCTGCGGGTCGAGGATCTGCGCCATGTCCGCCAGGCTGGTGCCGAGCCAGCGGCCCACCTGGGCGAACGCCTCGGTCGAGACGGGGTCCCCGCCCTTGGCGGCGGCGGTCACCATCGGGCCGGTGACCGCCTCGGCCTCGCCCCCGGCCAGCTCCAGCAGGGCGGTGGCCCGGTGCGGCTCCTGGCGGGCCGCGGCACGGGCGAACCGGACCAGGGCGCTGCCGCTGGCGTACTGCTCGATGCAGCCCAGCCGGCCGCAGCCGCACTGGTGGCCGTCCGGCACGGTCAGCATGTGCCCCAGCTCGGCCGCGATGCCGTTGGCGCCGCGGACCAGCTCGCCGCCGAGCACGATGCCGCCGCCGACGCCGGTGCCGATGGTGAACATGACCATCGAGTCCTCGGCCTCGCGGGCCGCGCCGTAGCGGAACTCCGCCCAGGCCGCCACGTTGCCGTCGTTCTCGACGATCGTCGGCAGGCCGGTGGCGTTGCTGACGTACTCGCGCAGCGGTTCGTCCCGCCAGGCGAGGTTCGGGGCGAAGAGCACGGTGGAGCGGGAGGCGTCGATCCAGCCGGCCGCCCCGATCCCGACCGCCTCGACCTGGTGGCCGGTGGCCAGCTCGGAGACCAGCTCGATGATGACGTCACGGGTCTTGGCCACGTCGTCGGCGGGGGTGTCCCGTCGCGTCTGCACGAGTACCTTGCCGGTGTCGTCCACGACACCGCCGGCCACCTTCGTGCCACCGACGTCGACTCCGATGGTCAGCGTCACCGCTGCCACTCCCCTCTGCTGTGCTGCCCGACATCGGCCGAACCGGCCGTGCGATGCCGGGATGTCCGGTGGTCAGGCCCCGTCGCCTGATGCGTCCTCGCCCACCTCGTCGGGCACCCGCGACGCGGGCACCACGGGACGGCCGGCCGGCGGCCGGCTCGGGTCCGGCCCGTCCGGCCCGGCGGGCGTCGGTGCGGCGGCACCCGGATCGGCCGCGCCCTCCCCCCGGGTGGCGGCGGACCACACGTCCTGCTCGGGTGCCGGCTGAGAATCATGCCCGGTACGGGTGGCCTCGCGCCACACGTGGTCCGCCGCCGGGTTCGCGCCGGGCCCCGCGGGGCCGGCCGGCGTGGCGGGTCCGGTCGGGGCGAAGGCCCGCAGCAGGCTGGCCACCCCGGCGGCCAGATCGCCGGCACCGGTGGCGAGCCGCTCGGCGAATTCGGGACTCGGGTCCCGCAAGGCCGCGATACCACGACAGACCGGACAGACACAGCATTCCGGTGATCCGGTGGCGAATCCCGCGCCGCCGGACGCGGAGCCGCTGGACGCCGCCGTCCGGTCACCGGCGGCGGGGCCGCCCGGGGTGTGACCGAGGACACCCGAGAGGATCCCACCGAGCGGACCCCAGGGACCCGCCCCCGGCGCGGCGGCGGCGAGCCGGGCGGCGCCCAGCAGCATGGCGACGAGGCGCTCGGCCTCTTCCCGGGCGGAACCGGGATCAGTGGTGCCCATGGGTCGGCTCCTCTACCGTGACGACCAGTCGGCGGTCGGGTCAGTGGGCCGCACCGGATGCTTCTACCCGGCGCTTGAGCTGCTTCAACGCCGCATCCATGATCATTTTCTCGGCCTTGCGGCGAAACATGCCGAGCATGCCCACGGAGAGCTCCACCTCCAGGGTGTAGGTCACCGTGGTGGTCCCGTCCGGGTTCCCCACCAGGTCGTACGACCCGCGCTGGGACCTCTGCATCTTCGAGGGCGCCACCAGGTGCCACTCGATCCGGGAGATGTCCTCGGCGTACTCGTAGGCCAGCACGTACTCGTCGGCCATCACCCCGGCGTCGAGGGTGAACCGGACCTGGCTGGCGTAGCCGTCCTCGTACTCCTCGATCACCTCCGCCTGCCGTACCGCCTCGGCCCACTCGGGGTAGCGGGGGAAGTCGCAGATGACCGTCGCCACCCGGTCCGGTGACGCGCCGATGATGATCGACTGGGTGGAGGAGTCCGCCATGGGGGGAGGCTACCCGGCGGGGCCCGAACCCGCGCCGGGGCAGGGCCGGCCCGCGTCCCACCACCCGGGCAGGCAACCTCGCTGGCCGGCCCTCGGATACGGGCGGGTAGGTTTCGACAGAGCCGCCCCGGCGGCCGGCCCGGCCAGTGCGAGCACGAGGGAGTGCAGGTGCGCGAGTTCTCCGTCCCGCCGATCGTCACCGTCGGCGACGCGGCAAACCTCACCGACCCGGTCTGGGAGAACGCGGAGGCCGCCCCCGACACGGTGCAGTTCGTCCGGCGCGACGCCGGCACCTCGACCGAGGTGACCTGCCGGCAGTTCCGCGACGAGGTGGTCGCGGTGGCCCGTGGCCTGGTCGCGGCCGGCATCGCGCCCGGCGACCGGGTGGCGCTGATGAGCCGCACCCGCTACGAGTGGACCCTGTTCGACTACGCCATCTGGGCCGCCGGCGCGGTCACCGTGCCGATCTACGAGACCTCCAGCGCCGAGCAGGCCGCCTGGATCCTGGCCGACTCCGGCGCGGTCGCCGTCGTGGTGGAGAGCACCGCGCACGCCACCCTGGTCGCCGGGGTCCGCGACCGGCTGCCCGAGCTGCGCGAGGTCTGGCAGCTCGAACTCGACGCGGTGGGGCAGCTGGTCACCGCCGGCGAGGCGGTCGACGCGGCCGACATCGAGGTACGCCGTACCTCGCTGACCGCCGACGACGTCGCCACGATCATCTACACCAGCGGCACCACCGGCCGCCCCAAGGGCTGCGTGCTGACCCACCGCAACATGTACGCCGACATCGCCAACGCGGTGCCGGTGCTGCCGAACCTCTTCCGCGAGGGCGCGTCCACCCTGCTCTTCCTGCCGCTCGCGCACGCCTTCGCCCGGCTGATCCAGATCGGCGTGGTGCAGGCCCGGGCCACCATGGCGCACTGCGCCGACACCAAGAACCTGGTCGGCGAGCTGCAGGACTTCAAGCCGACCTTCGTGCTCTCCGTACCCCGGGTCTTCGAGAAGGTCTACAACGGCGCCCGGCAGAAGGCCGAGGCCGAGGGCAAGGGCAAGATCTTCGACCGGGCCGAGAAGGTCGCGATCGCGTACAGCGAGGCCCTGGAGACCCGGGACGGGCCGGGCCTGGCGCTGCGGGCCCAGCACACGCTCTTCGACAAGCTCGTCTACCGCAAGCTGCGGGCGGCGATGGGCGGCCGGTGCCGGGACGCGATCTCCGGTGGCGCCCCGCTCGGCGCCCGGCTCGGGCACTTCTTCCGCGGGGTCGGGGTGACCATCTGCGAGGGCTATGGCCTCACCGAGACCTCCCCGGCCGCCGCCGCGAACCTGCCCGGCCACACCCGGGTCGGCACGGTCGGCCGGCCGCTGCCCGGCGTCACCATCCGGATCGAGGAGGACGGCGAGGTCCTGATCTCCGGCGACATCGTCTTCCGCCGCTACTGGCACAACGACACGGCCACCGCCGAGGCGCTCACCCCGGACGGCTGGTTCCGCACCGGCGACCTCGGCCAGCTCGACGAGGACGGCTACCTCAGCATCACCGGCCGGAAGAAGGAGATCATCGTGACCGCCGGCGGCAAGAACGTCGCCCCGGCGGTGCTGGAGGACCAGGTCCGGGCGCATCCGCTGGTCAGCCAGTGCCTGGTGGTCGGCGACCGGCAGCCGTTCATCGCGGCCCTGGTCACCGTCGACGAGGAGGCGCTGCCCAAGTGGCTGGAGGCGCACGGCAAGCCGGCCGGCACCCCGGTCGCCGAGCTGCGCGACGACGAGGCGCTGCGGGCCGAGATCCAGGGCGCGGTGGACCTGGCCAACCAGTCGGTCTCCAAGGCCGAGGCGATCAAGGTGTTCCGGATCCTGCCGCAGGACTTCACCGAGGCCACCGGCGAGCTGACCCCGTCGTTGAAGGTCAAGCGGCAGGTCGTACACAAGACCTACGCGGCGGAGATCGCGGACATCTACCGACGCTGACTACGATCCGTCAGGTGTCCGCCTCCACCGCCAGCCAGCCGCAGACCCGCCCCATCGCCGCCGCCGCGCGCGTGGTGCTCCTCGCGCTGGTCGCCGCCCTGACCCTGTTCGCCACCGGTGAGCTGGCCCCGCTCTGGTGGATCGCCCTGCTGGGCATCGCCGGGCTGCCCGCCGTGCTGGCCCCGCAACACCGCCAGCTCGGGCTGCTCAGCCGCTTCGCCGAGGTGGTCGTCCTCGGCCTGGCCGCCAGCCAGATCGCCGCCGCCACCCACCTGACCGGGGTGACCGGCGGGCTGGGCGCCTCGGCGGTGCTGCCGTACCTGGCCGTGCCCGTCACCGTGACGGCGTTGCGCCGCCGCTACGCCGAGGGGGTGGCGCTGCTCGTGGTGGCCGCGGCCACCCTGCTGCTCAGCGCGGCGTTCACCGAGGTCGACGGCGGGCGGCAGCTCGGCCAGCTCGGCTACCTGGCGGTCTGCGCGCAGTGGCTGATCCTCGCCGGGCTGGGCATCTGGACCGCCGTCACGTTCCAGCGGGTGGTGCGGGTCCGCGGCGAGGGCAAGCCCCAGCCGTACGCCGAGGCGACCCGGCTGCTGACCCAGCTGCGGACGGTGGCCCGCCAGCTCCCCGGCGCGACCCTCGACCCGGGCGGCATCTCCGAGCACCTGCTGGAGGAGCTGCGGATGGTCGCCCGCACCGACCGGGGCGCGGTGCTCTCCGCCTCCGGCGGCGGCCGGCTGGTGGTGCTGGCCCAGATCGGCGCGGACCGGGTGGACTGGGAGACCACGCTCGACGCGGACTCGGCCATCGCCGACGCGTGGGCCAGCCAGCAGCCGCAGACGTCGAGCCGCTCACAGGCCCGCTCCCGGCAGTCCGGGCAGGTGTCCGCCCTGATCGTGCCGCTGGTCGCCGGGGTCCGCACGGTCGGCCTGGTGGTGATCGAGGCGGACGCCGCGCACGCGTACCCGGCGGCGGTGATGTCCCGGGTGACCGCGCTGACCGGCCCGGCCGCGCTGCGCCTGGAGGCCGCGCTGCTCTTCGACGAGGTGCGCTCGCTGGCCACCAACGAGGAACGGCAGCGGCTGGCCCGGGAGATCCACGACGGGGTGGCCCAGGAGCTGGTGATGGTCGGCTACGGCATCGACAACGCCCTGGCGTACGTCGACGAGGACCCGAAGGAGACCGCCGAGGCGCTGCGCACCCTGCGCCAGGAGGTCACCCGGGTGATCACCGAGCTGCGGCTGAGCCTGTTCGAGCTGCGCAGCGAGGTGGACCGGCACGGTGGGCTGGCCGCCGCGATCGCCGAGTACGCGCGCACCGTCGGCGCGTCCGGCGGGCTGCGGGTGCACCTGTCGCTGGACGAGTCCACCGCCCGGCTGCCCGCCGCCACCGAGGCGGAGCTGTTGCGGATCGCCCAGGAGGCGGTCACCAACGCGCGCAAGCATGCCGGCGCGTCGAACCTGTGGGTAACGTGTGAGGTCGACCCGCCGTACGCCCAGATCGAAGTGTCGGATGACGGTCACGGCATCGGTGACCAGCGCCCGGACGGGCACTATGGTCTTGCGATCATGGCGGAGAGGGCGGAACGTATCCGGGGCCGGTTGGAGATCAGCCCGCGGCAGCCCAGCGGCACGACGGTGGCGGTGGTACTCGGCTCCTCGCCCCGGCGCGATAAGGTGCGCGGCAGCGCCGCAGCAGCAGAAGGGGAGTAACCCGAGGATGACCACTAGTCCGACACCGGCCACCCGTACCAAGGTTCTCCTTGTCGACGATCACGACCTGATCCGCAAGGGTCTGCGGCACGCCTTCGAGCGGGACCGGCAGTTCGAGGTCGTGGGCGAGGCCGCCACGGCCGCCGAGGGCGTCCGCCAGGCCGGCGCGCTCCAGCCGGACGTGGTGATCATGGATCTGCGGCTGCCCGACGGCAGCGGCCTGGAGGCCACCCGCGCGCTGCGCAAGTCCAGCGCCACCATGGGCATCGTCGTGCTGACCATGTACGCCGGCGACGACCAGCTCTTCGGGGCCCTGGAGGCCGGCGCGAGCGCGTTCGTGCCGAAGACCGCCCCGGCCGACGAGGTGGTGGCCGCCGCCCGGCACGCCGCCTCCTCCCCCAGCGCGTTCACCGCCGCCGACCTGGCCGAGGCGATGAAGCGCCGGCTGGCCCCGTCCGGGCCGCAGCTCTCCCCCCGCGAGGGTCAGGTGCTGCGACTGCTCGCCGACGGCATGAGCGTCGCCGGCATCGCCAAGCAGCTCTTCGTCAGCGAGTCGACGGCCAAGACGCACATCTCGAAGCTCTACGAGAAGCTCGGCGCGGCCAACCGGGCCCAGGCGCTGATGACCGCGCTCCGTCTCGGTCTGCTGGAAGCACCCGACGCGCCGAAGTTCTGACCACCCCGACGGCCCGAGGCCCGCGTCCCGATCCGGACGCGGGCCTCGTCCGCGTCCGCGGCCCGGTCGACCGCGCAGCGTGAGCGGCCGACCGCGCAGCGACGGTGGTCTTTGCACCACGAGAACGGGCGGGCAGAATACCCGGGTGACTCGCGCGGCGGTGACCCCGCGCGGCGGTTGACACCAAAAGGGGCAGGGCATGCAACGGCCGGACTGGGCACCGGACACGATCGACATCGAGCGCCCCAGCGTCGCCCGCATGTACGACTACTACCTCGGCGGCTCGCACAACTTCGCGGTCGACCGGGCCGCCGCCCGGGCCATGGTCGAGGCGGTCCCGGAGGCGCCGCTGATGGCCCAGGCCAACCGGGCCTTCCTGCGCCGGGCCGTGCAGTTCCTCGCCGAGTCGGGGGTACGCCAGTTCCTCGACATCGGCTCGGGCATCCCCACCGTCGGCAACGTGCACGAGATCGCCCAGCGGGTCGACCCGGCCTGCACGGTGGTCTACGTCGACGTGGACCCGATCGCGGTGGCGCACAGCCGGGAGATCCTGGCCGGCAACGACCGGGCCACCGTGGTGCAGGAGGACCTGCGCCGGCCGGCGGAGATCCTGCACCACCCCGAGGTGACCCGACTGCTGGACTTCTCCCGGCCGGTGGCCGTGATGGTGGTGGCGGTGCTGCACTTCATCCCGTACGCGGACCGGCCGGAGGAGATGCTGCGGACGCTGCGCGAGGCGCTGGCGCCCGGCAGCTACCTGGTCCTCTCCCAGGCCAGCGACGAGGGACGCGGCGAGACCGGCGAGCGGGCCGAGGCCGAACGCGTCTACCGGCGCACCGACAACCAGCTCTGGTTCCGCAGCCGGGCCGAGCTGACCGCGCTCTTCGACGGCTTCGCGCTGGTCGATCCGGGGGTGGTCTGGGTGCCGCAGTGGCGGCCCGAGTCGCCCGAGCAGGCCGAGGACGCCGCGCAGGCGGGCTTCCTGGGCGGGGTCGGGCGGCTCGGTGGCTGAGACCGCCGGCACCGGCCGCTCCTGCCCCGGCGTCTTCGCCCGGGCCTGGGCGAAGGCCGTCTCCGGCACGAGCTACCTGCCGATGACCCAGGCCCAGTTGGAGACGCTGTTGCAGCGGCTCACCGAGCGGCTCGCCGTGGCCCTGCGGTCCGAGCCGTTCGACCTGCGGATCGGGCAGCAGGTCGGCGCGGAACTGGTCCGGGCGCACATCGCCTCCGCCGAGGGGCTCGGTCGGACCATCGAGGTCATCCAACTGCGCCTGGTCCGCGACCTGGGCCTGGTCGCCGACGACGTGGACGACCGGATGGCCCGGCTGCTGGCCACGGTGGCCACCGGGTACGCCCGCGCCCTGCGTGACCGCACCCTCGACGAGCAGGAGTCCATCCGGCGGGCCGCGATGATGGCCCGCGCCCAGGCCGAACGGGCGCTGCGTGACAGCGAGGCCCGGTTCCGCCACCAGGCCACCCACGACCCGCTGACCGAGCTGCCCAACCGCACGCTGTTCACCGAGCGGCTCGCCGCCGCGCTGGACGAGGCCGAGCGGGTCGGGGTCTGCTTCCTCGACCTGGACCGGTTCAAGGTGGTCAACGACAGCCTCGGCCACCAGATCGGCGACCTGCTGCTGGTCTCGGTGGCGCAGCGGCTGCGCCGGGCCCTCGGTGGGCACCTGGTGGCCCGCCTCGGCGGCGACGAGTTCGTCATCCTGGTCGAGCGGACCGGCTGCGCCGACGACGTGATCCGGGTGGCCGAGGCGGCGCTCGCCGCGATCAACGAACCGGCCCTGGTCGACGGGCACGAGCTGACCGTCTCGGCCAGCATCGGCATCGTCGAGCGGCCGGTGGCCGGCACCTCACCGATGGAGCTGATGCGGGCCGCCGACAGCACCCTGCACTGGGCCAAGGCGGCCGGCGGCGCCCGCTGGTCGATCTTCGACGCCGACCGCAACCGCCAGGAGCTGGCCCGGTACGCCCTCTCCGCCGCCATCCCCACCGCGCTGGAGCGGGGCGAGTTCTATCTCGACTACCAGCCGCTGACGGCGCTGCGCGACGGGCGGCTGGCCGGCATGGAGGCGCTGGTCCGGTGGCGGCACCCGGAGCTGGGCGTGCTGCGGCCGGACAGCTTCATCGGGCTGGCCGAGGAGACCGGCCTGATCGTCCCGCTGGGCGCCTGGGTGCTGGCCGAGGCGTGCCGGGAGGCCCGCGGCTGGGACGACGGCAGCGGGGCCGCCCCGTTCGTCAGCGTGAACCTGGCCGTCCAGCAGGTCCGCCGGCCCGACCTCGTGGACGAGGTGCGCGAGCTGCTGCGGCGGACCGGCCTGCCACCCGGGCGGCTCCAGCTGGAGATCACCGAGAGCACCATGATGAGCACCGCCGAGGAGCCGGTACGCGCGCTGCGGGTGCTGGCCGACCTGGGTGTCCGGATCGCCATCGACGACTTCGGCACCGGCTACTGCAACCTCGCGTACCTGCGGGGCCTGCCGGTGACCGAGCTGAAGCTGGCCGGCGAGTTCGTCACCGGGCTGCGCAAGCCCGCCGACGATCCGGCCGGCCGCACCGACGAGCGGATCCTCGCCTCGCTGGTGTCGCTGGCGCACGCGCTGAACGTGACGGTGACCGCCGAGGGCGTGGAGACCGCCGGGCAGGCCGACCGGCTGCGCGCGATCGGCTGCGACGCCGCGCAGGGCTGGCACTTCGGCCGGCCCGGGCCCGCCGCCCAGCACCTGGGCCGCTCCCCCGCCCGCTCCGGCGTCACCGTCCTGTCCGGCACCACGGCCTGAGGGCCGGGTCAGCCGGCGAGCAGGGCCGCCATCCGCTCGGCCTGGGTGTCCCAGCGCCACTCCCGCTCCACCCAGGCCCGGCCGGCGGCCCCGAGCTGCCGGGCCAGGTCCCGGTCGGCGAGCAGGGTGGCCACCCGGTCGGTGAGCTGGGCGACGTCGCGGCCCCGCACCACGTAGCCGGTCTCGCCCTCGCGGACGGCGTCCGGCGCGCCGCCGGAGTCACCGGCCACCACCGGCAGCCCGGTCGCGCTGGCCTCCAGGTAGACGATGCCCAGGCCCTCCACGTCCAGGCCGCGGTTGCGGGTCCGGCAGGGCATCGCGTAGACGTCGCCGGCGGCGTAGTGGGCGGGCAGCTCGGCCGAGGGCACCGAGCCGGTGAAGACGACGTCGCGTTCCACCCCGGTCTGCCGGGCCAGCTTCTCCAGCGTCGCCCGGTAGGGGCCGCCCCCGACGATCAGCAGCGCGGCGTCCGGCACCCGACGGCGGATCTCCGGCAGGGCGCGGATCAGCATGTCCTGTCCCTTGCGCGGGACCAGCCGGGACACGCAGACCACCACCGGCCGGTCGGCGAGGCCCAGCCGCACCCGGACCCGCTCCCCGTCGACCGACGGGTGGTAGGTGTCCACGTCCACGCCGGGCGCGAGCCGGCGCAGCTCGGTCACCCCGTCCAGCACCTTCGCCAGCCGGGACCGGGTGTACTCGCCGAGGTAGGTGGTGACGTCCACGCCCCGGCCGATCCGGCGCAGCGCGGCGCGGGCCCCGGGCAGCGTCGCCCAGCCGGCCTCGTGCCCGTGGGTCAGGGCCACCGCCCGCCGGATGCCGGCCCGCCGGCGCAGCCCCGCCGCGAGCAGCCCGAGCGGGGCCGCCGCGCCGAACCAGACCGTGTCGCAGTCGTACGCCCGGGCCAGCTTCGCCGCGCGGCGGGCGACCAGCGGGGTGGGCAGCAGCACCTTGGTGTGCTCCCGGACCACCTCGAAGGGCTGGTCGGCGTCGAACTTGTCGGCCCCCCGCCAGCTCGACGCGTAGACCACCACGGACCCGGCGGGCTGGCGTACGGCGAGCTGGTGCACGAAGGACTGGATGCCGCCGGGGCGGGGCGGGAAGTCGTTGGTGATCAGCAAGGTCCGGCTCATCTGCCGTGCTCCCTGGCGTAGGCGCGGGCGGCGGCCATCCGCTCCACGGTGGACGGGTGGGACGCCGACCAGAGGTGCTCCCAGCGGGGCGGGTCGGGGTCGGCCAGGTTGACCCCGGCGAGCCGGCGCTGCATTGCCTCGAAGGTGACCGGGTCGCCGGTGAGCGCCAGCGCGTGCGCGTCGGCCCGGGCCTCCACCCGCCGCGACACCAGGGCCTGCACCGGGGTGGCCAGCAGGCCGGCCACGCTGATCAACGCGATCAGCAGCGGGAACGCGGCGGGGGCGGTGATCCGGTCGACGCCGGCCAGGCGCAGCAGCGGCGCCCAGGAGCCGAGCAGGTAGAGCGCCACCACGGCGAGCGCGGCGCCGAGCGCCCCGGTCAGGGTGCCGGTCCACACGTCCCGGTCCTTGGCGTGCCCCAACTCGTGCGCGACGACGCTGGTCACCTCCTCCGGGGTGGCCTCGCGCAGCAGGGTGTCGTAGACCACCACCCGCCGGGTCGGCCCGAGCCCGGAGACGTACGCGTTGACCGCCCGGGTCCGCCGGGAGGCGTCGGCGACCAGCACGTCGCGCACCGGTACGCCGTCGCGGGCGGCCATGCTGATCAGCTCGGTGCGCAGCGGCCCCTGCTCCATCGGGGTGAACCGGTTGAACACCGGCTCGACCAGCACCGGCAGCACGAACGACAGCAGCACCACCAGCGCGGCGGCCCCGGCCGCGCCGAACGCCCACCACCAGCGCGGCGCGAGGCGGACCACCGAGTAGAAGCCGAGCAGCACCAGCGCGCCGATGACCGCGCTGACCGCGTACGACCGGAGCAGGTCGGCGGCCCAGCCGGCCCAGCCCTGGGTGCTCAGCCCGTACCGGGTGAGCACGGTCTGCCGCCAGGCGGCGAACGGGAGGGTGAGCAGGTCGGCGAGGAACATCACGGCCAGCCCGCCGAGCACCGCCTGGGCGATCCAGTGGTCGTGGAAGGGGCGGCCGACGAGCGTGACGATGCGGCCGCCCAGCGGGGTGAGCCCGAGCACCAGCGCCACCACCAGGCCGACGGCGAGCGCGGACCAGCCGGCGGGGCGCAGCGCGCCGTGGAAGGCCCGCCCCCGGGCCACCTGCTCGACCGGCAGTGCCCGCAGCGCGGCCAGCTGGTCGGCGCGCGGGGCCGGCGGCCGGCCCCACGGGATCAGCAGCGCCCCGGCGACCACCAGGGCGACGAGCAGCCCGGCCAGGGTCAGCACCGCCCAGCCGCGCGGGCTCACCGCCGTACCCCGCCGTCGTGGCCCGCCCGTCCCATGCCGCTCCTCCCGCCGAGAGCGCCCATCCTATTGCCCGGCGCCGCCGCGCCGAGCCGGGAGCCCGCGGCCGGCCCGGACCCGGGATGTCGCGACGACCGCGACGGCCCGGCGACCGGGCGGGTCAGGCGACGCGGCGACGCCGGCCGGGGCGACGGACCGGTGGGGCGGACGAGGCCGGCAGCACCTCCACCTCGAAGCCGGCGCGGGCGAACACCTCCATCGCGCGCAGCTCGGCCGGCCCCAGGTCGGCCGCCGGGCCGGTGTCGAGCAGCGCGGTCACCAGACAGCCGGAGCAACCGGCCCCACGGATCCCGCACGTGTCGCAGTCGATGAGCATCCATGCCTCCTGACGCGGTCGGCGGTGGCGGACGGCGGACCGCCCGAGCACCGTCGGTCACCACGACGCTAGGCCAGGGGTACGACAGAACCGGACAACGAGGCAGCAGCCGCCCCGAATCCGATCATCAAGGGGCGACCCCGACGGGCTCGCGCCACGGCGACCGGGCGGGGCCCGGTACGGAGGTCAGGAGCGGGCCAGGCGACGCAGCAGCGAGTCCGCGCCCAGCGGGTACGCGCCGTGCCGGCGCACCCCGTCGGCGACCTCGCGGTCGGAGGAGACCACGACCACCGGCCGGCCGGCCGGCTCGGCCCGGACCAGGCGGCGGATCAGCTCGTCGGCGGTCTCCCCCTTGCGGGAGAAGAGCACCCGTACGCCGCGCGGCGCGGGCGGCAGCCCGTGGATCCGCTCGGCGCCGTCGAAGACCACGGTGACCTCGTCGCCGGTCTGCGCGGCGATCCCGCCGAGCCCGCTGATCAGGCGTTTGCGCTGCTGTTCGAGGGACATCTCGCCGAAGCCCCGCTTGGTGACGTTGTAGCCGTCCACCACGAGGTGCGCCTTGGGCAGGGCGAGGAGCTGGTCCAGCCGGGCCGGGTCGTCGGTGTCCCGGGCCCGGGCGGACGCGCCGGCCGGGGTGGCCGCCGACTGGTCGGCGAAGGCGTCGCCGACGAAGTCGGCGGGCAGCCGGTCGACCGGGTCGAGGGCCAGCTCCCGGCGCAGCCCGACGGCGGCCTGACCGATGGTCTCCAGCAGCAGCCACAGCCGGGCGTCGTCGACCGACCGGGCCTCCTTGGCGCTGGCCCGGGCCACCCCGGCGGCGGCCTCCGCCTCGGCCAGCCGGGCCCGGGCCCGGCGCAGCTCGGCGTCGGTGTCGGCGGCCGCCCGGGTGGCCCGGCCCCGCTCGGTGGCGAGCAGCTCGGTGGCCTTGCGCTCCCGCGCCTGGGTCTCCCGCAGGGTACGGCTGAGCTGCCGGTTCTCCTCGCGGATCTGGTTCAGCTCCTCACGCACCCGGGCCAGCTCGTCGCGGAGCTTCTCGGCCTCGACCCGGGCCACCGCCCGGTCGTGCTCGGCGCGGGTGGCCCGCTGCTCGGCCTCGCGGACCAGTTCGGCGACGACCGCGGTGTCCGCCTCGGCGCGGACCGCCGCGCCGCTGGACTCGATCAGGTCCCGCCAGCCCCGGGGGCGGGCCAGGTACGCCAGGGCGGCCACCTCGACCGGGTCGGCGGCGGCCGGCGCGGTCCCGGACACCACGGCCGCGCCCAGGTCACCGGCGTCGGCCAGCACCCGGGCGGTGACCCGCTGCCGGAACAGCGGGTCGGCGGTGAGCTGGGCGGCGATGGCCGGCGCGCCGAGTCGGGCCCGCCGGTTGGGGGCGAACTTGGCGACCCGGCGCAACGGCACCGGCACCTCGTCGGCGGGCAGGCCGGGCAGCACGGCGGCGGTCAACGCCACGATCCGCTGGCGGACCGGCTCGGGCAGGATCGGCTCCGGCTCGGGCGCGCCCGCGTCGGTCTCCGCGCCCGGGTCGGCCGGGTCGTCCCCGGTGGCCTCACCGACGTGCCCGTCGACCACCGGCTCCTCCAGCGAGGAGCGGTCGTCGTGCGGCTCGGTGAGGGGCATGTGGCAAGTCTCCCACCCCGAACGGGCCCACCGCCCGGTGAGTGAGCCGATCTCTCATCCTATCCCCGTGGTAACGGAGGGGACGGCTGGGACGGGAGTGTCGCACCCGGCCGTTAGCGTGCCGCGGGTGACGACTGGGGAGTACGTCCAGGAGGCGCTGGCCGGCCTGGACCGGGCGCCGGGTGACGGGGTCGACCCCGCGCTGCCGCTCTACGCGACCACCTTCGTGGTGGTCGACCTGGAGACCACCGGCGGCGCGCCCGACGGCGGCGGGATCACCGAGATCGGCGCGGTGAAGGTGCGCGGCGGCGAGGAGCTGGGCGTGCTCGCCACCCTGGTCAACCCGGGCGTGCCGATCCCGCCCTTCATCACCGTGCTGACCGGCATCACCCAGGCCATGCTGCTGCCCGCGCCGCCGATCGAGCAGGTGCTGCCGAGCTTCCTGGAGTTCATCTCCGACGCCGTGCTGGTCGCCCACAACGCCCCCTACGACGTGGGTTTCCTCAAGGCCGCCTGCGCGAGGCACGGCTACCGCTGGCCCAACCCGCGGGTGCTGGACACCGCCGCGCTGGCCCGCCGGGTGCTGACCCGCGACGAGGTGCCCAACCGCAAGCTGGGCACCCTCGCGGCGTTCTTCCGCACCACCACCCAGCCGACGCACCGGGCGCTCGACGACGCCAAGGCCACCGTCGACGTGCTGCACGGGCTGATCGGCCGGCTCGGCGGGCACCGGGTGGACACCGTCGGCGAGGCGATCGAGTTCGCCCGGGCGGTCACCCCCACCCAGCGCCGCAAGCGGCACCTCGCCGACGGGCTGCCGAAGGTGCCCGGGGTCTACATCTTCCGCGCCGCCGACGACCGCCCGCTCTACGTCGGCACCTCGGGCGACATCGCCACCCGGGTCCGCAGCTACTTCACCGCCGGCGAGAAGCGGGCCCGGATCTCGGAGATGCTGGCCGCCGCCGAGCGGGTCGAGGCGGTGGAGTGCGCGCACTCGCTGGAGGCCGAGGTGCGCGAGCTGCGGCTGATCGCGGCGCACGCGCCGCCGTACAACCGGCGCTCCAAGTACCCGGAACGCCAGGTGTGGCTGAAACTGACCGACGAGGCGTACCCCCGGCTGTCGATCGTCCGGGACATCGCCCCCACCGACACCGCCTACCTGGGCCCGTTCCGCTCCAAGCAGGCCGCCGAGCTGGCCGCCGCCGGCTTCCACGACGCGGTGCCGCTGCGCCAGTGCACCCACCGGCTCTCCCGGCGCACCACCATGCCGGCCTGCGCGCTGGCCGAGCTGGGTCGCTGCCCGGCGCCCTGCGAGCACCGGATCACCCCGGAGGAGTACGAGCACCGCGCCGCCACCCCGTTCCGCACCGCCACCACCAGCGACCCCCAGGTGGTGGTGGACGCCCTGCTCGCCCGGATCGAGACGCTCTCCGCCGCCCAGCGGTACGAGGAGGCCGCGGTGGTCCGCTCCCGACTGGCCGCGGTGCTGCGCGCGGCGGTCCGGATGCAGCGGCTGGCCGCCCTCACCGGCATCGCCGAGCTGGCCGCCGCCCGCCCGGCCGCCCGGGGCGGCTGGGAGCTGGCCCTGGTCCGGCACGGCCGGCTGGCCGGCGCGGGCGTCTCGCCGCCCGGCGTCCACCCTCGACCGACCATCGTCGCGATCCGGGCTACCGCCGAGACGGTGCTGCCCGGTCACGGCCCGGTGCCGGCGGCCACCGCCGAGGAGTCCGAACGCATCCTGTCCTGGTTGGAGCGACCGGAGACCCGGCTGGTGGAGGCCTCGTCCGGGTGGGCCTCGCCGACCGGCGGCGCGGGCCGGTTCCGGGCCCTGCTGGCCAAGGCGGAAAACGGGGGGTCCCACCAACTCTCGACCGAACGCTCATGACCAAGTGTCCGATCGGACGACGTCGACTCGCTTAGGCTGTTAGAGAAGTGCAGTCCTGCCCGATTCGCGGGCCTGCTCCCGGTCGCCGGCCCCGGCGGCCCGGAGCGGGGGTGAGGAGGTGTCCCAGGTGGACGTCGACGCCGGACATGGCGCCGCCCTGGGGGGCGCCCTGCCGACCCAGCCCGGCGAGCTGCCGCTGAGCCGGCGGTTGCGCGCCCTGCTCACCTGGCCCACCGCCGACGGCGACCCGGTCACCGCCCTGGTCCGCGCCCATCGCGGCATCCACCCCAGCGCCGACGCCTCGGTGCTGCGCCGGGCGTACACGATCGCCGAGAACATGCACCGCGGGCAGTTCCGCAAGAGCGGCGAGCCGTACATCACCCACCCGCTCGCCGTCGCGCAGATCTGCGCGGACCTCGGCATGGACACCATCACCCTGGTCGCCGCGCTGCTGCACGACACGGTCGAGGACACCCGCTACACCCTCCAGGCGCTCCAGGAGGACTTCGGCCGCGAGGTGGCCCACCTGGTCGACGGGGTGACCAAGTTCGACAAGGCGTTCTACGGCAAGGCCGCCGAGGCGGAGACCGTCCGCAAGATGATCGTCGCGGCCGGCAAGGACGTCCGGGTGCTGGTGATCAAGCTGGCCGACCGGCTGCACAACATGCGCACCCTGGGCGTACGCTCCGCCGCCTCCCGGGAGCGGATCGCCGGCAAGACGCTGGAGGTGCTCGTCCCGCTCTGTGACCGGCTCGGCATCCAGACCCTCAAGCGCGAGCTGGACGACGTGGTGCTGCTGCACCTGCAACCCGAGGAGCACACCCGGCTCTCCCGCTTCGTGCACGACCGGCCGGGCTGGGACGCGTACCTCGACGACGTGGTGGCGCAGACGAAGGTGGCGCTACGCCGCAACCGGGTCGACGCGCAGGTCTCCCCCCGTCCCCGGCACCTCTACTCGATCTGGAAGGACACCGTGTCGGGCGGCCACGCCGCCCCGTACGACCTGCCGCGCATCGCGATCGTGGTGGACGGGCCGGCCACCGACTGCTACGCCGCGCTCGGCGCGGTGCACGGGCTCTGGCGCCCGGTGCCGGGGCGGTTCAAGGACTTCATCGCCTCCCCCAAGAACAACCTCTACCGGTCGCTGCACACCAGCGTCTGCGGCCCGCAGGACCGCACCGTCGAGGTGCTGATCCGCACCGAGGAGATGCACCGCGCCGCCGAGTACGGGGTGGCCGCCCAGTACCGCTTCCCGCGGGCCGCCGCGCGGGGCGCCGACCGGTCCGACGAGCTGGCCTGGCTGCGCCGGGTGCTCGACTGGGAGCAGGAGACCGTCGACCCGACCCAGTTCATGGCCTCCCTGCGCTGCGACCTGGCGGAGACCCAGATCCAGGTGGTCGCCGACGGGCGGCAGATCGTCCTGCCGGCCGGCGCGACCCCGGTCGACCTCGCGTACGAGCTGGGCACCGAGCGGGGCGACCACTGCCTCGCCGCGCGGATCAACGGCCGGCTGGCCCCGCTCTCCTCCGAGCTGGAGGAGGGCGACGTGGTGGAGATCTTCACCGAGAGCGACGCGGAGAGCGGCTTCGAGGCCGACGTGGCGCCGCGCGGGCCGCGCCGGGAGTGGCTGGGCTTCGTCAAGTCGCCGCACGCCCAGATGCAGATCAACCGCTGGTTCGCCGAGCACACCGAGCCGGGCATCTCGATCGCCGACAAGGTACGCCTCGGCCGGGCCAGCATCGGCCTGGCGCTGCGCAAGCACAACCGGGGGCTGGCCAGCGACCTGCCGCTGCTGCGGCTCTCCGAGGAGCTGGGCTACCCCGACCTGGAGACGATGCTGGTCGCGGTCTTCGACCGGGCGGTCGAGCCGGACACCGTCGTCGAGCAGTTGATCCACCTCGTCGACCACCGCCCCTGACCGCGGCTCCGGGCCGCGGCCACCGCCCGCCGACCGGGTACCTGAACGCCCCTCACCCCTCGACCCCGGCCGGCCACTAGCCTGAAGGCATGATCCCCCGCGCACGAGCCACCGGACGAGCCCTCGGCTACCAGCTCTTCTACCGCCTGCCGGTGCCGCTGCGCCGCCGGCTGGTCCGGCTCGCCGTACCGAAGTACGTGGTCGGCGCGGTCACCCTGGTCCGCGACGCCGAGGCCACCGGCGCGGGCCGGATCCTGCTGCTGCGCCAGCCGCCCGGCTACAGCTGGACCCTGCCGGCCGGGCTGCTGCAACGCGGCGAGAACCCGATCGTCGGCGCCGCCCGCGAACTGTACGAGGAGTCCGGCGTCCGGCTCTCCCCCGACCGGCTCCGCCCGGCCGTGCCGAACGCGGTGGTGCACGCCAAGGGCTGGGTGGACGTGGTCTTCGAGACCGAGGTGCCGGCCTCGACCACCGAGCTGGCGGTGGACGGCGCCGAGGTCTTCGAGGCGGCCTGGCACCCGCTGGACGACCTGCCCCGGCTCAGCCGGGCCACCGCCAACCTGCTCGGTCACTACGGCATCGGCCCGGCCGCGGGCGGGACACCGCCGGCGACGGCGCCGGGCGCGTGACCGGCGCGCGCCGCCCCGGCGGGGCGCGGGGTTCCACCGGTCCCGCCGGCCCGGGCCGGCCCAGCGGACCCGCCGGCCGGGCCGGCACCGGCCCGAGCGGCGGAGAGGGTCCGACCGGCGCCACCGGTCCGGCCCGTCCCCCGGCTCCCGGGGGCCCCGTGGATCCGGAACGCCCCGGCGATCCGGAAGGCCCCGCCGGCAGGCAGGGCGCCCCCGGCCCGGAGAGCAGCACCGGCCCCCAGCGCACCGCCGGCCCGGAATCGGCGGACGGCCGTACCCGACCCGGGCCCGGTCGCGCGGCGGGGGCCGGGCGGAAGGCGGTGGACGTCTGTGCGGTGGTGCTCGCCGCCGGGGAGGGCACCCGGCTGCGGCCGCTGACCCTGTCGGTGCCGAAGGCGCTCTGCCCGGTGGGCAACGTGCCGCTGCTGGACCGGGCCCTGGACCGGCTGGCCGGGCTGGGCCTCACCGGCCCGGAGCGGGTCGCGGTGAACGCCTGCTACCTGGGCGACCAGGTGGTGACGCGGGTCGGGTCGCGGGCCCACCTCTCGGTCGAGCCGGGCGACCCGCTCGGCACCGCGGGCGGGCTGGGCAACCTGCGGGACTGGATCGCCGGGCGGGGCGTGCTGGTCGGCAACGCCGACGCGTACCTGGCGGATCCGGCCGCCCCGCCGGGACCGGACGTGGCGGCGCTGCTGGACGGGTGGGACGGGCGCAGCGTACGCCTGCTGGGTCAGCCGGCGGCGGACCCGACGGCACCGGGCACCTTCAGCGGCCACCGCTTCGTGGGTTTCTCGCTGCTGCCCTGGCGGCTGGTCCGCGACCTGCCGGCGACCTTCGGCGACCTGGTCCGGGCGGTGTGGCGGCCGGCGGAGGCGGCGGGTGCGCTGGAGGTGGTGCCCTACCGGGGAGTCTTCTACGACACCGGCACGCCGGCCGATTACCTGGCCGCGAACCTGCACGCGGCCGGCGGCGGCAGCCTCGTCGACCCGACCGCGACGGTCACCGGGCCGGTGGACCGGGCGGTGGTGGGCGCCGGGGCGACGGTCCGGGGCGCGCTCACCCGGGCGGTGATCTGGCCGGGCGCGACGGTACGCGAGGACGAGCGGCTCACTGACGTGATCCGGGCCGGCGCGGACCTGACCGTCCCGGCGAGGACTTAGCATGGGCGACGACGCCGACGAACGGAGAAATGTCCCGTGATCACCGCGATCGTCATGATCGACTGCGCCACCGACTCCATTCCCGAGGTGGCCGAGACCCTGGCCAACCTGCCCGGCGTCAGCGAGGTCTACTCGGTGGCCGGTCACGTCGACCTGATCGCCGTGGTCCGGGTCCGCGAGTTCGAGCAGATCGCGCAGGTCATCGCCGGACGCATCTCCAAGGTGCCCGGGGTGCTGAACACCGAGTCGCACATCGCGTTCCGCGCGTACTCCCAGCACGACCTGGAGGAGGCGTTCGCGATCGGGCTGGCCAACGCCGACTGACCCGGGTACGCGGGTGGCCGGCCCGCCCC
Organism: Micromonospora auratinigra; assembly: GCF_900089595.1. Classification (GTDB taxonomy): domain Bacteria; phylum Actinomycetota; class Actinomycetes; order Mycobacteriales; family Micromonosporaceae; genus Micromonospora; species Micromonospora auratinigra. The sequence continues at coordinate 3,229,301 of NZ_LT594323.1, forward strand.
GAGGGGTCGGACCGGCCACGCCTCAGCCGTACCGCGTCAGCTCTGGCTGGGCGCCGGGCTCTCCGTGGTGCCCGGGGCCGGCGCCTCGCTGCTGCCGCCCGGGGCCGGGGACTCGGTGCCGCCCGGAGCCGGCGCCGTGCTGCCGCCCGGGCCGGGCGTGCCGCTGGCGCTGGTCTGCGGGACCGGGACGCCCAGGGTCTGGGCCAGGGCGACCAGTGCGTCGTAGTGCGCCTGGAGGACCGGCAGGGCGTCCTGGGCCAGCTGGACCACCGACTGCTCGGAACCCTGCGAGATCTCGGTCTGCGTGGCCTGGATGGCCGCGACATGGCCGGCCAGCTCGGCGGTCACCCACGCCTTGTCGAACTCGGCGCCGCTGAGGTTGTTCAGCTTGTTGATGACCTTCTGCTGGTCCGCGGTCGGGTCGGACGGCAACTGGACGTTCAGCTGCTGAGCGGTGCTCTGCACCGTCTGGTCCAGCTGGGTGTGGTCCGTCACGAACTGCTTACCCAGGTCCTTTACCTGCTGGTTCTGGCCCTTCTGCTGGGCCAGGTTGCCGCTCGCGATCTCCGCCAGGTTCACCTGGTGCACCGCCTGCAGGTACTGGGTGTCCTGCGTCGACGGCTGCGCCGCGGCCTGTGCCGCCGCAGCCGGCGCCAGCCCGACGAGCACCAGCGCGGCCAGCAGGCCCAGGCGTTTGATTCCCAACATGCTTTCCCCCCCTTGAGACGTTGGACCGCACGGATACCCGGCTGACCGGGGTTATTCCTGCGTTTCCACCCGTGCAGTGTCCGGGGGCGGCGGCGTGGCGGAGCGGCACCGTCGATCACGGAGTGGGCGGGAGGGGGCGATCGGCGCGGAAACGCCCGTGGCGCCCGCCGGAGGGATCCGGCGGGCGGGACCGAAAAACACGGCGCGGAAACGCCCGTGGCGCCCGCCGGAGGGATCCGGCGGGCGGGACCGAAAGACACGGTGCGAAAACGCCTGTGGCGCCCGCCGGAGGGATCCGGCGGGCGCCACGGGCGTTCGTACGCTGCGGGTCAGCGGCGGCTCTCGCCGCTGCCGATCTCCTCCCGCTCGGCGCGGGGCTCGACCGGCGGGTGTCCCGGCGAGACCGGCGCCTCGGCCGGCTTCTCCATCGGGTAGAAGAAGCCCCGGATCGCCGGGCCGAGCGCGCCCAGCCGGTTCATCTTCTTGGGGACGACCCAGCCCACGTAGTCCAGCGCCGGTGCGTGCCCGTCGTGGCCGTCGGCCGCGCTGAGCGGCTGGTGGACCTCGATGAACCGACCGTCCGGCAGCCGCTTGATGATGCCGGTCTCCACGCCGTGCGCCAGCACCTCGCGGTCGTGCTGCTGCAGACCGAGGCAGATCCGGTACGCGACGTAGTAGGCCAACGGCGGCACGATCAGAATGCCGATCCGGCCGGCCCAGGTCATCGCGTTCAGGCTGATGTGGAACTTGTCGGCGATGACGTCGTTGGCCCCGGAGAGGGTCAGCACCAGGTAGAACGCGACCGCCATCGCGCCCACCGCGGTCCGGGCCGGCACGTCGCGCGGCCGCTGGAGCAGGTTGTGGTGCTTGTAGTCCTTGAGCCGGCGGGCCTCCAGGAACGGGTACATCGTCGACAGGCCGACCAGGATGCCGGGGAGCACGACCGTCGGCCAGAACAGCGGCGGGATGACGTACCCGTCACCGATCGGGATGTTGATCTCCCATGCCGGCATGAGGCGGGTCGAGCCGTCGAGGAACATGACGTACCAGTCGGGCTGGCTGGCGGCCGAGACCACCCACGCCTCGTACGGGCCGAAGTACCAGATCGGGTTGATCTGGAACAGGCCGCCGAGCAGCGCGATCACGCCGAAGACGACCATGAAGAAGCCGCCCTGCTTGAGCGCGTAGCGCGGGAACATCCGCTCGCCGACCACGTTCTCGTTGGTCCGGCCGGGGCCGGGCCACTGGGTGTGCTTCTGCTTGAAGACCAGGCCCAGGTGGACGCTGATCAGCGCCACCAGCAGACCGGGGATCAGCAGCACGTGGGCGATGAAGAACCGGCTGATGATGATGGTGCCCGGGAACTCCCCGCCGAAGACCGACGAGGTGACCCAGGAGCCGACCACCGGGATCGACAGCATGATGCCGGAGGCGATCCGCAGACCGGTGCCGGAGAGGCCGTCGTCCGGCAGCGAGTAGCCGGTGAAGCCGGCCAGGAAACCGACCCAGAACAGCAGCGAGCCGATGATCCAGTTGGTCTCCCGCGGCTTGCGGAACGCGCCGGTGAAGAAGACCCGCAGCATGTGCACCACGATCGCGGCCATGAACATCAGGGCCGCCCAGTGGTGCATCTGCCGCATGACCAGACCACCCCGGACGTCGAACGACAGGTCCAGGCTGGAGGCGTACGCGGCGGACATCGGGGTGCCGCGCAGCGGCGCGTAGCTGCCGTCGTAGACCACCTCGGTCATCGCCGGCTCGTAGAAGAAGGTCAGGAACACACCGGTCAGCAGCAGGACGACGAACGAGAAGAGCGCGATCTCGCCCAGCAGGAAGGACCAGTGGTCGGGGAAGACCTTGTTCAGCAGCTTGCGCAGCGGCGTCGCCACCTGGAAGCGGTCGTCGACCGCCCCGGCGGCCTTGCCCGGCACCGCTGCTACGTCAAACTTTCGGCGCTTCATGGCCGCTCCCAGAAGTCGGGACCGATGGTTTCGGTGTAGTCGGACCTCGCCACGAAGAAGCCCTCCTCGTCCACCTCGATCGGCAGCTGCGGGAGCCGCCGGCTGGCCGGGCCGAAGACCGGCTTGGCGTTGTCGGTGATGAGGAACTGCGACTGGTGGCACGGGCAGAGCAGACGGTTGGTCTGCTGCTCGTAGAGGCTGGCCGGGCAGCCCGCGTGCGTGCAGACCTTGGAGAACGCCGCGTAGTTGCCCCACATGTAGTCGCCGTGGCCCTCCCGGGCGTTGGCGGCACGCGACTTCTGGGCGTCGTCCTCACGGAGGTGGATCAGCAGGGTCGGCGAGTCGGCGTGCTTGTTGCTGACCCCGCCGTCGATGCCCGGGAAGACGGTGAGCTGGCCACCGGCGCTGACGTCGGCCGGGCGGATCGGCCGGCCGTCCTCGCGGATCAGCCGGATCTTCTTGCCGTCCTTCGGCGCGAAGCCGGTGGTGAACATCTGGTTGTTCTTGTGCGGGTTGGAGATCAGGCCACCGACCAGCGGCGCGGCGGCGACCGCGGCGACCGGGGCGAGACCCGCGAGGGCCGACAGGCCCAGCAGCGGACGACGCCGGACGCCCATCTCGTCGGCGAGGTAACGCATGGTCTCGCCGGTGATCCTGCGGTCCTCCGCCGGGCCCGGCTGGTCGTGCCGGTCCTGGATCGAGACCTCCTTGGGCAGCAGCTTCTTGCCCCAGGTGAGGATGCCGAAGCCGATGCCGAGCAGCGCCAGGCCGAGGGTCAGGCCGAGCAGCGGGGTGTAGAACTTGTCCCCGCCGCGGCCCGCCTCCCACTTCCAGGGCCACCAGATGTAGACCACCAGGAACGCGGTGGCGAAGATGCCGGTCAGCCAGAAGAACGAGGCGACCGTACGGGTCATCCGGCGCTCGGCCTTGCTGCCCGGGACGACCTGCTCCTCGTAGTGGACGATCTCGATGTCGTCCCGACGCGCGCCCTCCAGGACGATGTCGAACCGGGAGAGCCGGGGGTCGTTCACGTCGAGCGGCTCCCGGCCCTGGGGGGCCTGCTGCCCGGTGTGGGTGCTCATGCCGTCACCTCGCTACGGGTGGCGTCGCTGGCCGACGCCACAGCGCTGAAACCAATGTTCCGCCCGGTCACGACTTGCCCGCAATCCACAGGCTCGCGAAGACCAGCGCGACGATGCCGACCAGGAAGATCGCCAGACCCTCGGTCGACGGGCCGTACCGGCCCAGGTTGAAACCGCCCTGGTCCTGGTCGGTCTTCAGGGTCTCCTGGATGTAGGCGATGATGTCCGCCTTCTGCTCCGGAGTGATCTGGTTGTCGCCGAACACCGGCATGTTCTGCGGGCCGCTCAGCATGGCGGCGTAGATCTGCCGGTCGCTGGCCGGCTTCAGGCTGGGCGCGTACTTGCCCGAGGAGAGCGCGCCGCCGCCCGCGCCGAACGCGTGGCACTGCGAGCAGTTGATCCGGAACAGCTCGCCACCGGTGGAGAGGTTGGCGCCCTCGCGCAGGTTGCCCTGCGGCACCTGCGGGCCGCCGCCGAGCTCCTGGATGTACTGGCCGAGCTGGCGGACCTGCTCGTCGGTGAAGACCGGAGGCTTCCGCATGGCCTGGGCCTCCTGCCGGGCCATCGGCATGCGGCCGCTGCTGACCTGGAACTCGACCGAGGCCGACCCGACGCCGATCAGGCTCGGACCACGTCCCTCGACGCCCTGGGCGTTGCGACCGTGACAGGTCACACAGCTCACGTCGAACAGCGCCTTGCCCTCGTTGGCGGCGGCGCTCAGGGGCGGGTTGTCCTGCGCCTGCACGCCGGGGGCGAAGACGGTGTAGGCGCCGCCGGCCAGCGTCAGCGCGGCGATCAGGCGGACCGCGGCACCCAGCCGGCGGCGGCCCCTGCTGCGCGCCACGGGCCGCCCGCGCAGCCGCGCGAGCAGACCGCGTCGGCGGTCGTTGTCAGAAGTCATGACCTGTGTCCTTAACCGGTTGGACCTTGTCTCAGGGGACGGAGCAGCGGCGCGGTACGTGACGCGCCAAGATCACTGGAGCCAGTAGATCATGGCGTAGAGCCCGATCCACACGACGTCCACGAAGTGCCAGTAGTAGGACACGACGATGGCCGACGTCGCCTGCGCCGGGGTGAACCGGCCCATGGTGGTGCGGATCATGAAGATGATGAACGCGATCAGACCGCCGGTCACGTGCAGGCCGTGGAAGCCGGTGGTGAGATAGAACATCGACCCGTACCCGTCGGCGTTGATCTTGACGCCCTCGTGGACCAGGTTGCGGTACTCGTTCGCCTGGCCGAGGACGAAGATCAGACCCATCACGAAGGTGATCGTGAACCACCGGCGGAGGGCGTGCACGTCGCCCTTCTCGGCCGCGAAGACACCGAGCTGGCAGGTCACCGAGGACAACACCAGGATCACCGTGAAGGTGGTCGCGTAGGGGATGTTGAGGACCTCGGTGTGCTTCTCCCACTGCTCCGGCGCCGCCGCGCGGATCGAGAAGTACATCGCGAACAGCGCCGCGAAGAACATGAGTTCGCTGGAGAGCCACACGATCGTCCCGACGCTGACCATGTTGGGACGCGTCAGGGAGTGGATCCGGCTCTTGTCAATGGCTGGGGCCGCAGTCACGCGGTCATTATTGCCCTTGACCGGGACCGAGGATCAGCGGGGTGGCAAACCTGTGCCGTCAAAGGCCCGATCGGGGTCGTCCGCTTCGCCTGACCTACCCTGAAAAGCGTGCTGCACGTCGATCAGATCCTCGCCGCCACCTCGGACGCCTCCGCGTCCCTGGCGAGCGGCGGCAGCGTCCCGCCGCCGTTCACCGTCGCCCGGGTCTTCACCGAGTTCGAGCTGAACAGCTGGCTGACCCTCGGGCTGCTGCTCGCCGCCGGCCTCTACCTCTACGGCGTCCACCGGCTGCGGCTGCGCGGCGACCACTGGCCGGTGCTGCGCACCGTCTGCTTCCTCGGCCCCGGCCTGGGCGGCATCGCCGCCGTGACGCTCAGCGGGCTGGGCGCGTACGACACCACGCTGTTGTCGGTGCACATGGTGCAGCACATGGTGCTGTCCATGATCGCGCCGATCTTCCTGGCCCTCGGCGCGCCGGTCACCCTGGCCCTGCGCACCCTGCCGGTGCGGCCCCGCAAGCGGCTGCTGGCGATCGTGCACAGCCGGGTCGCCAAGGTCTACAGCTTCCCGCTGGTGGCGTTCGCCATCTTCGTGGTGAACCCGTTCGCGCTCTACTTCACCGATCTCTACCACTACACGCTCCAGCACGAGTGGGCGCACGAACTGGTGCACGCCCACTTCATCGCCACCGGCTGCGTGTTCTTCTGGCCGCTGCTGGGCCTGGACCCGCTCCCCGGCCGCTGGCCGTACCCGGCCCGGGCGCTGCTGATGCTGCTCTCCGTGCCGTTCCACACGGTGCTCGGGCTGACCATCATGCAGAGCACCACGCTGCTCGGCGGCGACTGGTACCCGTCGCTGGGCCTGGCCTGGTCCGACCCGCGCAACGACCAGGTGGTGGCCGGCGGCGTGCTCTGGGCCGGCGGCGAGATCGTCAGCGTCACCATGCTGGCCGTGCTGGTCGTACAGTGGATCAAGCAGTCCGAGCGCGAGGCCCGCCGGATGGACCGCGAGCTGGACCGCCAGGAGGCCCGCCAACGCGCCGCGGAGACCGCGGCCTGAGCCCCGCGAGGGCGGGCGGTCCGGCCGGATGTGACGCCCGCTACGATCAGCGGGCAGCTACGAGGTGGGAGCCAAGCCAGCCATGAGTGAGCGTGTGTGCACCGTCCTGCTCTACAGCGACGACCCCAAGGTCCGCGACCGGATGCGGCTGGCCGTCGGCACCCGGCCCGCGCCCGGCCTGGAGATCGAGTTCGTGGAGGCCGCCGCGTACGCCGAGTGCGTCCGGCTGGTCGACGACTACGAGATCGACCTGCTCCTGCTCGACGGTGAGGCGTCCCCGGGCGGGGGCATCGGCATCGCCCGGCAGATCAAGGACGACCGGGACGACGCCCCGCCGACCTGCGTGGTGATCGCCCGGGCGGCCGACCGCTGGCTGGCCGCGTACGCCGAGGTCGACGCCACCCTCACCTACCCGCTCGACCCGGTGACCGCCGGCACCACGGTCGCCGAACTGCTGCGCCGCACGCACGCCGCGGCCTGAACCAGCCCCCGACGGCTCCCCCGCGGCGCATCCGACGCCGCGGCGCGGAGCCGTCGTCCGGTGCCACGTCGACGCGGCCGTGGCCCGTCGCCACACCCGCAATCCACGCCGCTCGGGAGGCCCGCCATGGGCGATCGGACCTGGCCGCTTCTGCTCAACGCGCTGCTGCGCGGTGAGGAGCTCTCCACCGCCGACACCGCCTGGGCGATGGACGAGATCATGACCGGCGCGGCCGGCCCGGCCCAGATGGCCGGTTTCGCGGTGGCACTGCGCGCCAAGGGCGAGACCCCCGCCGAGCTGGCCGGCCTGGTGCAGGCGATGCTGGGCCGGTCGGTCGAGGTCGAGCTGCCCGAGGAGATCCGGGCCACCGCGCTGGACGTGGTCGGCACCGGCGGCGACCTCGCCCACACGGTCAACATCTCCACCATGACCGCGCTGGTGGTGGCCGGCGCCGGGGTGCGCGTGGTCAAGCACGGCAACCGTGCCGCCTCCTCCTCCTGCGGCACCGCCGACCTGCTGGAGCACCTCGGCATCCCGCTGGACCTCGACCCCGAGCAGGTGGCCCGCTGCGTGACCGAGGCCGGGATCGGCTTCTGCTTCGCGGCCCGGTTCCACCCGGGCATGCGCCACGCCGGCCCGGTCCGGCGCGAGGTGGGCGTGCCCACCTTCTTCAACTTCCTCGGCCCGCTGACCAACCCCGCCCGCCCCCGGGCCGGCGCGGTCGGCTGCTTCGACCTGCGGATGGCCCCGGTGATGGCGGCCGTCTTCGCGGCCCGCGGCGACTCGGTCGTGGTGATGCGCGGCGAGGACGGGCTGGACGAGTTCACCACCGCCGCCCCCACCCGCCTCTGGGTGGCCCAGCAGGGCACGGTCAGAGAGGCGCTGGTGGACGCGGTGGACCTCGGGGTACCCCGGGCCACCCTCGCCGACCTGCGGGGCGGAGACGCCACGTACAACGCCGGGGTGGCCCACCGGCTGCTGGCCGGGGAGACCGGCCCGGTGCGCGACGCGGTGCTGGTGAACGCCGGGGCGGCGCTGGCCACCCAGGGCCCGCTCGACGGGGACCTGACCGGGGCGCTGCGGGCCGGCATGGACCGGGCCGCCGAGTCGATCGACTCGGGCGCCGCAGCGGCCGCCCTGGACCGCTGGCTCGACGTCGCCCGCAGCCTCTGACCGACGGGTCCGGCCGGGAAAGTGTCGGACCGGCGTGCCAAACTACGCGGGAGTAATTTTCCGATTTCCGCCGATGGTGACCGTGTCGCCCGGCGGCGCCGGAACGAGAGGAGACGCCCGTGTCGGACCGCGAGCTCTACTGCGACACCTGCGAGGGCGTGGTGCTGTTCGAGACGCCGCCCTGCGCCGACGGGCACGACGCCGACTGCCCCGAGCTGGTCTGCACCGGCTGCGGCGGGGCCGTGCTGATCGCCACCTTCGCCTTCCGCGCCCCGCGCCTGGCCCACCGCCGCGCCGTTCCCCGCCGCCGCGCCGCCTGAGCGCCCCTCTCCCCCGTCCCTCGGCCTCACCGCGACCTGCCCCGACCCGGTCTCGCCCCGCCCGGCCCACCTCGGCCCGGTCCGGTCCGGTGATCAAGGGGTTGCGTCGGGATCCGCGTCCCGGCCGACACAAAATCCTTGATCGACGCAGCGGTCGGCGGGGGCGGCGCGGGGCGGGGCGGGTGGAGATCCGGTCGGGGGGCGGGTGGGTGTGCGGAGAGGCCCGCGTCCCCGGTGGGGACGCGGGCCTCTCGACGCCGTCAGGTCAGTGCTCGGCGGTCCGGCGGGTGCCGGTGTAGTACTCGAAGAGCAGGCCGCAGGCGGCGAAGATCACGGCCACCAGGCCCGCGCCCAGCAGCCAGGCCTGCCAGTAGACCAGGCCGAGGCCGGCGATCGCGGCGGACAGGGCCAGGCCGAACGGCCAGTAGCTGCCCGGGCTGAAGAAGCCGATCTCGCCCGCGCCGTCGGCCATCTCGCCGTCCGGCCGGTCCTCCGGCCGCAGGTCGATACGGCGCGAGACGAACCAGAAGAAGCCGCCGCACATGGTGGTGAGCAGGCCCGACAGGAGCAGGGCCACGGTGCCGACCCACTCGACCCGGCCGGAGTCGCCGGCCGTCCAGGCGCCGTAGAGGATCGTGGCGCCGAACAGGAACGTCGAGATGATCAGGAAGATCTTCCACTCGGTCTTCATGCCGGCCCCCTCAGCTGCCCGTACCGGCCGACGCGTCGGTCGGGTTGAAGTTGCTCTTGGTACGCCGGGTGTCGAACGGCTCGGTCGTCTCGGCGTACGGCTTCTGACCGATCGCGGTGAGCGCCTCCTGGGTCGACTTGCCGGCCTTCTTGGCCGCCAGGAACTGCTCGTACTTCTCCGGCGAGACGACCCGCAGCTCGAAGTTCATGAAGGCGTGGTAGCTGCCGCACAGCTCGGCGCAGCGGCCGACGTACGCGCCCTCCTGGTCGATGCTGGAGACCTCGAAGGTGTTGCGGATGCTGCCCGGCATGACGTCGCGCTTGAAGAGCAGCTCCGGCACCCAGAACGAGTGGATGACGTCGCGGCTGGTCTCCTCGAACCGGATCGACTTGCCGGTCGGCAGCACCAGGATCGGGATGACCTCGCTGGTGCCCAGCGTCGAGGCGACAGTGTTGGCGTCCCGGCCCTGGCCGTCGCGGTAGTTGAACTGCCAGTTCCACTTGAAGGCGACGACCTCGACGGTGACGTCCGGGTTCTTCGACTCCTTGATCACGTCGGTCTGCACGACCGCCGTGTAGTAGAAGAGCACGGAGACCACGAGGATCGGCGCGATGGTGTAGAGGAACTCCATCGGCAGGTTGTAGCGGGTCTGCACCGGCAGCTCGTTGCCACGCTTCCGGTAGCGGATCACGCACCAGAAGATGAGGCCCCAGACGAACACGCCGACCGCGAGCGCCGCGATGCAGGACGCGATCCACAGGTCGTACATCCGGTGCGACTCGGGCGTGATCCCGCCCTGCGGCCAGCCGAAGCCGGCGAACGTCTTGCCGACGTCGCAACCGGTGAGCGAGACCAGCAGCGCCACGGCGCCGAGACCGAGCCCGGCGAGCCGACCAGCACCACGCCGCCGGCGTCCACCGGCCCCTGGGGAAGCGCTGTGCCGTACGGCCGACGACCGTACCTCCGAACTCCTTGCGACCACCTGGTCCTGCCTCCCTAGCGCGCCGCGGCGGTTCTTTCTCTCAGCACCGACGGCAAAGGCGTCACCGACGGTCGCAGATTACTCGACCATGACGGGCCTGACCGTGTTGGGGTCACTCTGCGCCCCCATCGGGGGGATCATGGCGGTACCGGGGCGATAGCGTTGCTACCCGTGAGCGCATCCCCGGTCTACCTGGACGCGGCCACCGCCGCCCCGCTGCACCCGGTCGCGCGACAGGCGCTGCTGGCCGCCCTCGACGACGGCTGGGCCGACCCGGACAAGCTCTACGGCCGGGCCCGGCGGGCCCGGCAACTGCTCGACGCCGCCCGCGAGGCCACCGCGGACACCCTCGGCGTCCGCGCCGACGAACTCTCCTTCACCCCCAGCGGTACGACCGCGGCGCACGCCGCCGTGCTGGGTGGGCTGACCGGGCGGCGGCGGGTCGGGAACCGGCTGGTGCACTCCGCGATCGAACACTCGGCGGTGCTGCACGCCGCCGAGCGGCACGTGGCGGGCGGGGGCGCGGCGGACTCCGTACCGGTGGACCGGTGGGGCCGGCTGGACCTGGACGCCTGGGCAGCGGCGGTGGCCACGCCGGGCGTCGCGCTGGCCGCGCTGATCGGCGCGAGTCACGAGGTGGGCACCGTGCAGCCGGTGCCAGCGGCGGCCGAGCTGTGCGCCGAGGCGGGCGTGCCGCTCTACGTCGACGCGGCGCAGCTGGTCGGCCGGGCCGCGCTGCCGGCCGGCTGGTCGGTGCTGAGCGCCAGCGCGCACAAGTGGGGTGGGCCACCCGGCGTGGGCCTGCTGGTGGTCCGCAAGGGCACCCGGTGGGAGTCGCCGTACCCGGCCGACGGGCGGGAGTCGGGGCGTACCCCCGGGGTGGTGAACCTGCCGGCGGTGGTGGCGGCGGCGGCGAGCCTGCGCGCGGCGGCGGCCGACGCGGCGGCCGAGGCGGCCCGGCTGGCCCCGCTGGTGGACCGGATCCGGGCCCGGGTGGCGGCGGAGGTGCCGGACGTGGAGGTGGTCGGCGACCCGGTGGACCGCCTGCCCCACCTGGTCACCTTCTCCTGCCTGTACGTGGACGGCGAGGCGCTGCTGCACGCCCTGGACCGGCGGGGTTTCGCGGTCTCCTCCGGCTCCTCCTGCACCTCGTCCACGCTGCGGCCGTCGCACGTGCTGGAGGCGATGGGAGTGCTCTCGCACGGCAACGTACGGGTGTCGCTGCACCGGGAGAGCAGCGCGGCGGACGTCGAGCGGTTCCTCGACGAGCTGCCCGGCATCGTGGCCGACCTGCGCGCCGAGGCCGGGGTGACCGGGCTGTGAGCGAGCCGGACGAGGTGCTCGACTGCCGGGGCCAGCGCTGCCCGCTCCCGGTGATCAATCTCGCTCGCCGGCTGCCCGACCTGCCGCCCGGCGCGATCGTCCGGGTGCTCGCCGACGACCCGGCGGCGGCGGTGGACATCCCGGCCTTCTGCCGCCTGCGCGGTCACGAGTTCCTGGCCGCCCACCCCGACCGGGGTCCCGCCTACGACGTCCGCCGCACCGGCTGACCCGCCGCCGGGGTCAGCGGAGGTAGGCGAGGATGCCGGGGAGCGGGTCGACGTCCACCGTGGTGTCGACGACCAGGCGGGGGCCGATCAGCGGCTCGTACCCGGCCCGGCGCAGCAGGACCTGGTCCCAGGTCGGGGCGAGCGGGTCCGGCTCGGCCGGCAGCCGGGACTCGACCCGGCGACGGTGCTCGGCCTCGTCCCCGCAGTGCACCTCGACCACCCGCAGCGGCACGCCGGCCCGTTCGGCCAGGTCGTGCCAGAGGCCCCGGGCGGCGGCCACCGGGTTCACCGCGTCGACCACCACGCTCAGGCCCAGCCCGAGCTGCACCTCGGCCAGCCCGGCGACCGCGCCGTAGGCGGCCATCCCGGGCACGTCGCCGACCAGGCCGTAGCGGTGCAGCGCCCGCTCGACGGGGTCGACCGGCAGGACCGGGGCGCGCAGGGCGGCGCCGACCCGGACGGCGAGAGTGGTCTTGCCCACGCCGGGCAGCCCGGCGAAGGCGACCAGCACCGGGCCGCCCGCGGCGGGGCGGGGCGCGCCCGGGTCCGCGCCGCCGTCCGGGGCGGACGCCGCCGTGCTCACGGCAGCAGGTGCGGCCGCACGTCGTCGGCGGCCTCGTCACCGTACGACTCGGCGAGCCGCTTCACGAACAGGTCCCGGCGCACCTCGTACTCCTGGCCGCCGAAGTTCTCCAGCACCAGGGTGGCGAGCAGGCAGCCCACCTGGGCCGCCCGCTCCAGCCCGACGCCCCAGTTGAGCGCGGCGAAGAAGCCGGCCCGGAAACCGTCGCCGACACCGGTCGGGTCGACCGCCTGGATCTCCCGGGCGATCGGCACTCGGATGGTGGCGAAGTCCCGGCCGGCGATCTCCACCCCCTGCTTGCCCAGCGTGGTGACCCGCACCTTCACCCGCTCCAGCAGCTGCTCGTCGGTGAGCCCGGCCTTGTTCTGCAGCAGCGACTTCTCGTACTCGTTGGTCATCAGGTAGTCGGCGCCGTCGATCAGGCCGAGCACGTCCGCGCCGTCCATCCGGGCGAGCTGCTGCGAGGGGTCGGCCACGAAGGCGTACCCGCGCTCCCGGCACTCCGCGGAGTGCCGGATCATCGCGGCCGGGTCGTTGGCGCTGACCAGCACCAGGTCGAGCCCGTCGAGGCGCTGCGCCACGGGGGCCAGCTCGATGTTGCGGGCCTCGCTCATCGCGCCGGCGTAGAACGAGGCGATCTGGCACATGTCCAGGTCGGTGGTGCAGACGAAGCGGGCGGTGTGCGCCACCTCGCTGACGTGCACCGAGTCGCAGTCGACCCCGTGCCGCTCCAGCCAGGACCGGTAGTCGGCGAAGTCGGCGCCGACCGCGCCCAGCAGCACCGGACGCAGGCCCAGCTGGGCCATGCCGAAGGCGATGTTGGCGGCGGTGCCGCCGCGCCGGAGCACCAGCTCGTCGACGAGGAAGGACAGGGAGACCTTGTCCAACTGGTCGGCGATGAGCTGCTCGGCGAAACGGCCGGGGAAGCTCATCAGGTGGTCGGTCGCGATCGAGCCGGTCACGGCGATCTTCATGTCAACCCTCGTGGTCGGGAGCACGGCGCGGGTCAGCCTACCGGTCGCCTCGGTGCGGTGGTCGCAGGTCGGTCGACGAGCGGTCGACCCCCGGCCACCGGCCGGACACCTGCCGGTGGCACGAACGGCGGCACCGCCGCCCGGACGAAGCGCGGCGGGGCCGCCCCACCAGGGGCGGCCCCGCCGTCGTGCTCGCTCCGGCGACCCGGACGCGTGGGTCGACTCAGCTGAAGGAGTCGCCGCAGGCGCAGGAGTTGCCGGCGTTCGGGTTGTCAATGGTGAAGCCCTGGGCGTCGATCCGGTCGGCGAAGTCGATCGTCGCGCCGGTCAGGTAGGGGGCGCTCATCCGGTCGACGACGACCTCGACACCGTCGTAGTCGGTGACGATGTCACCGTCGAGCGACCGCTCGTCGAAGAAGAGCTGGTACCGCAGGCCGGAGCAGCCGCCCGGCTGCACGGCGACCCGGAGCCGCAGGTCGTCGCGGCCCTCCTGCTCGATCAGGGCCTTGACCTTCTGCGCCGCGACGTCGGTGAGGACGACGGTGCTGGAGGCCTGGGCCTCGGTCGACTCGGTCTGCGCTGGCGTGGTCACGTGGAAATCTCCCTGCGCGGTATGGGTCCGGACGCACTGGCCAACGTCACGCGCCCGCCAGTGATTCCCGGTGTGGTCCAGCTCCGATCGTACGCCGCCCGGCCCGGGGTCACCTCCGGTGCGGTTACCGGGCGCGGGTGAGCCGCGCCGCAGCCGGGCCGGCAGGGCCCGGCCGCCCCGCGTGGGGCCGGTCAGCGGCTCCACTGCCCGGCGAGCCGGGCGCCGAGCGCGCGCAGCCCTTCGGCGGGCCGCTCCAGCGCCGCCGCCAGGCCGCCGCGCTCCTCGCCGCCGAAGTGCTCCACCAGGCTGTACGCGTCGGTCACACCGGCCGCCGCGGCCTCCCGCCGGCCGGTGCTGACCTGCCCGGCCAGCACCACGCAGGGCACCCCCCGGTCCCGGGCCGCCCCGGCCACCCCGGCGACCACCTTGCCGCGCAGCGACTGGTGGTCGAAGGAGCCCTCACCGGTGATCACCAGGTCGGCGGCGTCCAGCGCGGCGTCCAGCCCGATGGCGCGGGTGACCAGCCCGATGCCGGACTCGCAGCGCCCGCCCAGCGCCAGCAGCGCCGCGCCCAGCCCGCCGGCCGCGCCCCCGCCGGGCAGCGCGCCGAGCCCGGCCGGGCAGCCGGGCAGCTCCCGCTCCAGCAGCTCGGCCCAGCGCTCCAGGGCCGCGTCGAGCAGCAGCACGTCCTCCCGGGTGGCGCCCTTCTGCGGGCCGTACACGTTGCTGGCCCCGTGCAGGCCGAGCAGCGGGTTGTCGACGTCGGTGGCGGCGACCAGCGCGACGCCGCGCAGCCGGGGCGCGCCGTCCAGCGCGGCGACCGCGGCCAGCGCGGACCCGCCGTACGGCAGGGCCCGGCCGGCGGAGTCCAGCGCGGTCACGCCGAGCGGGGTGAGCATGCCGGCACCCCCGTCGTTGGTGGCCGAGCCGCCCAGCCCGGTCACCACGGTCCGCGCCCCCGCCTCCACGGCGGCGGCGACCAGCAGCCCCAGCCCGTACGAGGTGGTCGCCTTCGGGTCCCGCTCGGCGGCGGCGAGCAGGTGCAGCCCGCAGGCCTGGGCGCTCTCCAGGTAGGCGGTGCCGTCGTCGGTGAGCAGGATCTCACCGGCGACCGGCCGGCCCAGCGGGTCGACCGTCGGCACCGGCAGCCGCCGCCCGCCCAGTGCCCCGGCCAGCACGGCGACGAAGCCCGGACCGCCGTCGGCCAGCGGCCGGAGCACCAGCTCGTCGCCGGGGGACACGGTCCGCCAGCCCTCGGCCACCGCCGCGGCCACCTCCGGGGCCGGCAGGGTGCCGGCGAACTTGTCGGGGCAGAGCAGCACGCGCATGCCGTGCAGTGTGGCAGGCCACACCGGGGGCGGCTGCGCGCCGGCCACGCTGTGGGACCATGGGAGGCGTGACTTCGACCTGGGTTGAGCCCTCCAACACCGCCACTGCGCTGCTGCTCCTCGGCCGCGGCAGCGACCCCGCCACCGAGCGTGGCGTGGAGTGTCCGGGCGACCTTCCCGCGCCGAGCGACCCGGACCTGGTGGCCCGGGCGGCGGCGGCGAAGGCCGCGCTCGGCACGAAGGTCTTCGTGCTCGGCCACCACTACCAGCGCGACGAGGTGATCCAGTTCGCCGACGTGACGGGCGACTCGTTCAAGCTGGCCCGGGAGGCGGCGGCCCGCCCCGACGCGGAGTACATCGTCTTCTGCGGCGTGCACTTCATGGCCGAGAGCGCGGACATCCTCACCTCGGACGACCAGAAGGTGATCCTGCCCGACCTGGCCGCCGGCTGCTCGATGGCCGACATGGCCGTGCTGTCGCAGGTCGAGACCGCCTGGGACGTGCTGACCGAGGTGGGTGTCGCGGCGGACACCGTCCCGGTGACATACATGAACTCCTCGGCCGACATCAAGGGCTTCGTCGGCCGGCACGGCGGTGTGGTCTGCACCTCCTCCAACGCCAAGCGGGCCCTGGACTGGGCCTTCGAGCAGGGGCAGAAGGTGCTCTTCCTGCCCGACCAGCACCTGGGCCGCAACACGGCGGTGCTGGAGATGGGCCTCTCGCTGGACGACTGCGTGCTCTACGACCCGCACAAGCCGGGCGGCGGGCTCACCCCGGAGCAGCTCCGGGACGCGAAGATGATCCTCTGGCGCGGGCACTGCTCGGTGCACGGCCGCTTCACCCTGGACAGCGTCAACGACGTCCGGGAGCGGGTGCCGGGGGTCAACGTCCTGGTCCACCCGGAGTGCCGGCACGAGGTCGTCACCGCCGCCGACTTCGTGGGCTCGACCGAGTACATCATCAAGGCCATCGAGGCGGCCCCGGCCGGCTCGGCGTGGGCGGTCGGCACCGAGCTGAACCTGGTGCGCCGGCTGGCGCTGGCCCACCCGGACAAGCAGATCATGTTCCTCGACCGGGCGGTCTGCTACTGCTCGACGATGAACCGGATCGACCTGCCGCACCTGGTGTGGGCGCTGGAGGAGCTGGTCGCGGGGCGGGTGGTCAACCAGATCACCGTCGACCCGGAGACCGCGCGCCACGCCCGGGCCGCGCTGGACCAGATGCTCGCCCTGCCGGGCGCCTGATCACCCACGGTCACATCACCGGCACGGAAACGCGCCGAATTACCGGTTCGTGCCGGCGCTGGTGATGTGACCGATTCCATTTTCGTCACGGAGGGCTATGCTGCCTCCGGCGACGACACACGCGGGGCGTTTTTCCGCGGCCGCATTTCGGGTACCGATGCAGATCGTGATCCCGCCATCCACACGGGCAGTACCAACGCGCTGGAGGTTGCGTTGACCGACGACGTCCTGGTCGTACACGGAGGAACTCCGCTGCAAGGGCGGATCCGCGTGCGCGGCGCGAAGAACCTGGTCTCCAAGGCGATGGTCGCCGCCCTGCTGGGGGACACTCCCAGCCGGCTGTTCGACGTGCCGCGGATCCGGGACGTCGAGGTGGTCCGCGGGCTGCTCGGCCTGCACGGCGTCAAGGTGAGCGACGGTGAGGAGGAGGGCGAGCTCGTCTTCGACCCGTCGAACGTCGAGAGCGCCAGCACCGACCAGATCAACGTGCACGCCGGCTCCAGCCGGATCCCGATCCTGTTCTGCGGCCCGCTGCTGCACCGGCTCGGCCACGCGTTCATCCCCGACCTGGGCGGCTGCCACATCGGGCCGCGCCCGATCGACTTCCACCTCCAGGCGCTGCGCGAGTTCGGCGCGACGGTCGAGAAGACCCCGGAGGGCCTGCACCTCTCCGCGCCCAACGGGCTGCACGGCACGAAGTTCGCGCTGCCGTACCCGAGCGTGGGCGCCACCGAGCAGGTGCTGCTCACCGCGGTGATGGCCGAGGGCGTCACCGAGCTGCGCAACGCCGCCGTCGAGCCCGAGATCGTCGACCTGATCTGCATCCTGCAGAAGATGGGCGCGATCATCAAGGTGCACACCGACCGGGTGATCGAGATCCAGGGCGTGAAGCGGCTCAGCGGCTACACCCACCGGCCCATCCCGGACCGGATCGAGGCGGCGAGCTGGGCGGCCGCCGCGCTGGCCACCCGCGGCCACGTCGAGGTGCTCGGCGCGCAGCAGGCCGACATGATGACCTTCCTGAACATCTTCCGCTCGGTCGGCGGCGAGTACGAGGTCACCGACCTGCGGCCGCCGCGCGGCGGCAAGCCCGGCCAGGAGGGCGGCATCCGCTTCTGGCACCCGGGCGGCGAGCTGAACGCGGTGGCGCTGGAGACCGACGTCCACCCCGGCTTCATGACCGACTGGCAGCAGCCGCTCGTGGTCGCGCTGACCCAGGCCCGCGGCCTGTCGATCGTCCACGAGACGGTCTACGAGCAGCGGCTCGGCTACACCGAGGCGCTGAACACGATGGGCGCCAACATCCAGGTCTACCGGGACTGCCTGGGCGGCACCCCGTGCCGCTTCGGCCGGCGCAACTTCAAGCACTCCGCGGTGATCGCCGGCCCGAGCAAGCTGCACGCGGCCGACCTGGTCATCCCGGACCTGCGGGCCGGCTTCAGCCACCTGATCGCGGCGCTCGCCGCCGAGGGCACCTCCCGGGTGTACGGCGTCGACCTGATCAACCGCGGCTACGAGGACTTCGAGGCCAAGCTGGCCGACCTGGGCGCGCACGTCGAGCGTCCCTGACCCACCCGCGTCCCCGGCACGACACCGTGCCGAGGACGTGACCACGCGCCCGGTGCACCCGCGATGTGCACCGGGCGCGGCTGTTTGGCTACCCTTGCCGGCGTGCCGTCGCTGTTTCGCCGCAAGCCCACCGACCTGGTCGAGGAGTCCGTCACCACGGTGACGACCGACGAGGCGTCCACCGCTGACCGCCCCCGGGGCTACACGCCCGCGAAGGGGCGCGAGACCCCGAAGCGACCCGGCGCCGGCCGGCGTCCGGGCGCGCCCAGCAAGCCGCTGACCAAGGAGGAGGCCCGGGAGCAGCGCCGGACGGCCCGCGCCGAGGCGGCGGCGGAGTTCCGCCGGGAGGGCGGCCCCCGCGACCGGGGCCCCGAGCGGCTGCTCGCGCGCAACGTGGTCGACTCCCGCCGTACCGTCGGCACCTGGTTCTTCGGTGGCGCGCTGATCGTGCTGATCGGCTCCAACCAGGCCATGCCGGCGGTCGTCCGGCTGCTCTCCAACGTGCTGTGGGGGCTGCTGGCGCTCGGTGTGGTGATCGACTCGGTGCTGATCTCCCGCAGGATCAGGAAGCTGGTGCGGGAGCGCTTCCCGCGCAGCACCGAGAAGCTCGGCTCGCTCTACTTCTACGCGATCATGCGCTCGATCACGTTCCGCCGGATGCGCGCCCCCGCGCCCCAGGTGAACATCGGCGACAAGATCTGAGGCTCTCCCCTCGGAGCTGTCGAAACGGGGCCCCTTCCTATACGCCAGGCGTCAGGAGGGGGCCCTTCCCTTCCGCCGGGGTGCGGTAGAGGCGGGCGATGACCTCCTCGATGTCCGGCTCGACGATCGAGATGTCGCGCAGGCTCGCCAGCCCGCCCAGGCCGGCGACCACCTGCGCGACGGTCGCCGACTCCAACTCGAAGACCAGCCGGTGCCCGTCCGCCTCCACCCGGACCAGCGGCGCGCCCGGCAGCGTCGGCGGCTCGGTCAGCACCCCGTCCAGCTCGGCCACCACCAGCCGGCGGGAGCCGTAGCGGCTGTGCAGGGCGGCGATCGAGCCGTCGTGCACCACCCGGCCGTGGTCGATGACCACCAGCCGGCGGCAGAGCCGCTCGATGTCGGCCAGATCGTGGGTGGTCAGCACCAGGGTGGTGTCCCCGGCCCGCCCCAGCTCCGCCAGGAAGCCCCGGACCGCCTGCTTGCTCACCACGTCCAGCCCGATCGTCGGCTCGTCCAGGAAGAGCACCTCGGGGCCGTGCAGCAGGGCCGCGGTCAGCTCGCCGCGCATCCGCTGGCCGAGGGAGAGCTGCCGGACCGGGGTGTCCAGGAACTCGTCCAGGTCGAGCAGGCCCCGGCAGCGGGTCAGCCGGGCCGCGTGGTCGCCCGGCGGCACCCGGTAGACGTGCCGGAGCAGCGCGAACGAATCGCGCAGCGGCAGGTCCCACCAGAGCTGCGAACGCTGCCCGAACACCACGCCGATGCGCAGCGCCAGCCGGGTGCGCTCGGCCACCGGACGCAGCCCGCAGACCCGCGCGTCGCCCGCCGACGGCATCAGCACGCCGGTGAGCATCTTCAGGGTGGTCGACTTGCCGGCACCGTTCGGGCCGATGTACCCGACCATCTCGCCCCGCTCGACCCGCAGGTCGATCCCGTCGACCGCGGTGACCGTCCGCTTCTCCCGGCGCAGCCGGCCGGCCCGTACCCGGACGGTGAACTCCTTGCGCAGGCCGTTCATCTCGATGACGCTCATGACCCCGTGCTCCGGTAGTGACGGATACCGACGCGCCACGCCAGGGCGGCGAGCGCCGCGGCGACCAGCGCCACCCCCGGCGCGGCCCACCCCACCCAGCCGGGCAGGCCGAGCGGGTCGGCCCGGCCCAGCAGGGCCAGCGCCGGGTGGTAACTGACGAAGGCGAAACCCAGCCCGTACGCGAAGATCGTCCGGAACCAGCCGCCGTAGACGGTCACCGGGTACGAGGTGAAGTCGCGCCCGCCGTAGGTGACCGAGTTGGCCAGCTCGCCCGAGTCGACCCAGTAGAACGACACGGTGGCGGTGGCCACGAAGAACGCGCCGAAGAAGACGATCCCGGCGAGCGGGGCGACCACCACCAGCACCAGCCGGGCCGGCGTCCACGCGATACCGGCCGAGGTGACCGCCACCACCAGCACGGCCAGCCCGAAGACGCTCCGGGACAGCTTGCGGACCGGCAGGTCCATCAGCAGCAGCTGGGGCAGCGCGGCCAGCGGCCGGACCAGGACCGCGTCGAAGAGCCCGGTGCGGACGTAGCGGGGCAGCCGCTCGATGTTGCCGACCAACAGGTCGGCGGTGGCGAACGCGAACGACGACAGGCCGACGATCACCAACGTCTCGCGCAGGGTGAAGCCGCCCAGTTCCCGGGTCACTCCGAAGAGCACCAGCACGGTGACCACGTCGAACACGGTCGCCCCGACGTTGCCGACCAGGTCCACCACGAACGACGTCCGGTACGCGGCCTGCGAGCGGGCCTGCGCCCCCAGCAGCGCCCGGTACGCCGCCAGCCGCCCCGCCCGGTCGGCCACCCGGGCATCGGGCCCGCCGTCGCGTACGCCGGCCGGATCCGGGCCGGCCAGGGTCACCGGCTCAGCCACCCTGCACCACCAGCTTGTGCTCGGCCCGGCGCTGCACCAGCCGGCAGAGGGCCAGCAGCGCGACCGCCCAGCCGACCTGGAGCCCGACCAGAACGAGCTGCTGCGGCATCGGCTCCCGCTCGACCAGCACGTCGAGCGGGGTCTGGAACAGGCTCGGGAACGGGGTGGCGTAGCGCAACGCCGTCTCCAACCAGCCGGGGAGGAAGCCGAGCGGGAAGTACAGACCGGCCAGCACGCCGGAGAAGAGGGTCCAGAGGATCATCGGCCCCCGCACGTCCTGCAGCCAGTACGCGGTCGCGTTGACCAGGTAGCGGCAGGCGAAGCAGACGATCACCGCCAGCAGCACCGAGCCGGCGAAGAGCGGCAGGGTGGCCCACCGGTGCGGCACGTACACCGCGAAGAAGAGCGGGCCGGTCAGCACCGGGGGGATCATGCGGGCCAGCGCGGCGAAGCCGGCGCGGCCCAGGTCGGTGGCGAGGTAGCTGGTCACCGGGTGGACCGGGCGGAGCAGGTCGGCGGCGATCTCGCCGGTGCGGATCCGGTCGGCCAGCTCGGACCAGCCCCAGATCGCGATCACCGCCAGCAGGCCCTGCGCGGCCCAGACGTAGCTGGCGAGCTGGGCGCGGTCGTAACCGGCGGCGCGGCCGGCACCGTCGGCCACGGCCAGGAAGATGTAGCAGCGGAGGAAGCCGAACACGGTGTTGGTGACGACGCCGGCCACGGCGGCCTGCCGGTAGGTGGCGTGTCGCCGGAATCCGGCTACCGCTATCGCGCCGAATGTCCGAATCCATCGGGTAACGTTTGACTCCGTGGGCGGTGCCACAGTGGCGGTGACAGAGCCCACGCCGCTACCCTCCTTCCGCAGCCAGACGTGCCGGACCGAGCGACTCTACCGGCAGGTCCGGTGCCCAGCGCGACAATTTCCGACGAGGTGACATCGCCGTGAGCGAGCGACGCGAGCCGGCCCCGGGGCCGCGCCGCGCGAGCGGCGACCGGGCCCCGCGATGAGCGGCTACGACCGCTGGCGCGAGCTGGCCGAACCCGCGTGGGCCGCCGAGCCGACCCACGAGTGGCGTCCGCAGTTCCCCGGGCAGCGCTACCCGGGCGACATCGGCCTCGAACACCTCACCCCACCCGCACCACGGGGCCGGGCGGCCGTCGTCGGCCGCGCCGAGGTCCAGCCGGTCAGCCCGGCGCCGGTGGAGGACGCGTACCCGGTCAGCCCCGCCGGCCCCGACGGCCGACGCGGCACGTACCCCGTCAGCCCGGCCGGCCCCGACGGCCGACGCGGCACCTACCCGGTCAGCCCGGCCGGCCCCGACGGCCGACGCGGCACCTACCCGGTCAGCCCGGCCGGCCCCGACGGCCGACGCGGCACCTACCCGGTCAGCCCGGCTCCGGTGGACCCGCGGGGGCCGGGTCCCGGTGAGCGGCGCGGGCACCCGGACGGCGACGGCCGGCCCGACGCGCCCGCCGACGGGCGACGGACCTGGGCCGACCGCCGGCAGCCGCACCCCGACGACCGGGACGACCGGCGCGGTCCCGGCTGGACGCCCGGCCGGGAGCAGCCCGCCGCCGGGTGGGACGACCGCGCCGACCAGCGCTGGGTACGCCCCGAGCCGGGGCGGCGGGACGCGGCCGGTCACCGCCCGGTCGCCCCCGGATCCGAGCCCGGCTGGCTGCCGGAGCCGGGCGAGTACCCGCCGCACCCGCAGCAGCGTCGAGGCCAGACCCCTCCCCCGCGCGGCCCGGTGGACCGCCGCGACGCCGGCCGGGACGGTTGGCGCGAGCCGGTGCGCGGCGCGCGACCTGAGCCCGACCCCGGGCGTCCGGTGGACCGGCGCGACCCCGGCCGCCGTGCCCCCGGACAGCCGGGCTGGGACGACCGCCGCGAACCACGCCTGGACCGCCGCGACATCGACGGGCGGGGATCCCGGCACGAGCCGGGTGTCGCCCGTCCGGCGGACGCCCGGGACCCCGGTTTCGGCCGGCCGGCCGAGCACCGGGTCGACGGCCCGCGGCGCGACGCCGACCCGTACCGTCCGACGGACCCGCACCGCCCCGAGGACGGCCGGTACGGCGCGCCCCGCCCCGCCGCCTTCCGCCCCGACGACCGGTGGGAGGGCCGGCGTCCCCCGGTCGAGCCCGGTCGCCCGCAGCCCGAGCAGTGGCCGGTCGTCGAGCGCCGGCCGCGCACCGAGCCCACCGTCCAGCGCCCCGACGAGCGCCAGCGCCCACCGCTGGGCCCGGACGGCCGGCCGACGCCGGGCCGGGACGGCCGCCCACCGCTGGGCCCGGACGGCCGGCCGACGCCGGGCCGGGACGGCCGCCCACCGCTGGGCCCGGACGGCCGGCCGCTGCGTCCGGTCGACGAGTCGACCCGGTACGACGGTCGCCGTCCCGACGGCCCCCACCCGACGTCCGGTGCACCCGAGTCGACCGGCCGACGCCCGGAGCACCCCGGCCACCGGCCCGAGCAGGTGGCACCGCGACCCGAGTCGACAGGTCCACGGCCCGGAACCGTCGGCCCGCGACCCGAATCGGTCGGTCCGCGGCCGGAGTTCCCGGCCCGCCCGCAGGAGCGTCCGG
Organism: Micromonospora auratinigra; assembly: GCF_900089595.1. Taxonomy (GTDB): domain Bacteria; phylum Actinomycetota; class Actinomycetes; order Mycobacteriales; family Micromonosporaceae; genus Micromonospora; species Micromonospora auratinigra. The sequence continues at coordinate 3,252,370 of NZ_LT594323.1, forward strand.
CGGAACCACGGCCGACCCGGCCCGGCGACGTCCGTCCGGCTGCCCAGGGTCGGGGCACGGCACCGGACGTACCGGCGTGGAGCGGGCCGCGCGTACCGGACGAACCCGCCGCCCGGACCCGTCCCGAAGAGGTGGAGAACCGGCGGACGCCACCGCTGCACTCCGGTCCGGCGGCCCCGGCCCGGTCGGACCAGCCGCGGGACGCGGCCCTCCCCGCCGCCCCGGCCCGGCCCGGGTCCGCGGAACGGCCCGACCCGCGCCCGACCGCGCCCGTGTCCGGCCCGCCCGGGCCCGGCGGCACCGGCCTGGACGCGCCCGTGTCCGGCGTCCCGGTGTCCGGTGCGCCCACCTCCGGCGTGCCGGTTCCCGGCACCCCGGTCCTGGACGCTCCGATTTCCGTGCCACCCGCGGCGCACCTGCGCGTCGAATTCCTGCCGGCCCCGCCGCCGGCGGCAGCACCGGACCTGCCGGAACCGGTCGACACCGGCCGTCCACCGGTCTCCGCGCCGCCGGCCACCACCGCCCGGCCCGTCTCCGCGCCGCCGGCGGCCGGCCCGCCGGTCTCCGCGCCACCCTCGCCGGCCGAGCCGGTCTCGGCACCACCGGCCGGCACCCGACCGGTCTCCGCACCGCCCGTGACGACCCAGCCGGTCTCCGCGCCGCCGGCCGCCACCCGACCGGTCTCCGCGCCACCCTCGCCGGCCGAGCCGGTCTCGGCCCCGCCGGCCACGACCCAGCCGGTCTCCGCACCACCGGCCGCCACCCGACCGGTCCCCGCGCCACCCGTGACGACCCAGCCGGTCTCCGCACCACCGGCCGCCACCCGACCGGTCTCCGCACCGCCCGTGACGACCCAGCCGGTCTCCGCACCACCGGCCGCCACCCGACCGGTCTCCGCACCGCCGGTCTGGTCGGCCGGAGCCGGCCGGCCCGGGCCCATGGAGGCGGGCGCACCGGGACCGGCATCCCGACCGGCAGCCCCGGCACCCTCGGCCGCTGCGACGGCACCGGTTCCCGGTCCCGTCGTCGGCGGGCCCGCTCCCGAGGCACCGGCCCTGGCCGAGCCGGCCGGCCCTGCGCCGCAGGTGATGCGGGCTGGCCCCGCGTCGGCGCCGCCGGCGTATCCCGGTGCCCGCCCGAGCGAGCCGACCGAGGTCGCCGCACCCTCCGGCGGGAACCCCGCCACGGCCCCGGTGGCACCCGGCCCCGCCGTGGAGAGCGGCCGCGTCGACCCACCGCGCCCGGACCGCCCGGTGCACCAGTCCTCGTCCCAGGGCGCTCCGACGGTCGAGGGGCCGCAGGCCTGGTTCCGGCCGAGCCAACCCGCGCCGACGGCCCCGGCCGCTTCCTCGCCGTCCGCCTCCCAGGGGTCGACGGCAGCGGCGCCGACCGGTCCGGCAGCCGGACGGCCGGTCGACGCACCCCCGGTCTGGGCTCCGCCGGCCCGGCCGGTCGCCGCGCCCCCGACCGCCACGCCGCCGTCCTCCACCACGCCACCCGCCGCCATGCCGGTGTCGGGGTCGCCCGCGCCGGTCCCGCCGGGCACCGTGACGGACGAGCGGGCCCGTCCCGCCGCCGCCGACCCGCCGGTGGTCGAGCCGCCGCAGCGGTACGGGGAGAGCCCGGCCCGCAACGCACCGCGCGTACCGGAGGCGGCCGCCAGGAGCCGACCCGAGGCGGCGCCGACCGCCTCGGCCGACGCGGCTCCGCCCACCGACACCACCGCCGCGGTCCCCGACTTCGCCGTCGGCCCGGACGCCGACGGATCGACCGTCGACGGATCGCTCGCGATCCCGGCGGAGGTGGCCACGCCCGCCGTCCCGACCGAGGAGCGGGTCGCGTCGGAGGGACCCGGGGCCGGCTCCGACCCGGTCGACGTCCGGCCCGTTCCCGTTCCGCCCGGGCCCGCGCCCGACGCCGCTGCACCCGTGCTCGACCCGGCAACGGCCGCGCCCACCCGCCCGTCGAACGGGCCGGCGGCGGAGGGCTCGTCGCCGGATACGACGGATCCGGCCGCCACACCGGCCGACGACGACGCCGCGAGGACGGCAGAGGTCGGGCCGGCCCGGACGACGGGCGAGCCGGTCGGCCCCGGAGCGGAAGCCGGCCCGGAGCCAGCGGCGGTCCGCGCCCCGGATGCCACCGCCGGACCAGCGGCGGCCCGGGCCCCGGGTGCCACCGACGAGCCGGAGGTGGCACCGCAGCCGGAAGCGGTCCGCGCCCCAGCGGCCACCGCCGAACCGGAAGCGGTCCTCCGTGCCCCGGGGATCATCACCGGACCGGAGCCCGCGATCGAGCCGGTGGCGATCCGCGCCCGGGAGTCCGCCGCCGAACCGGAGTCCGCGGCCGAACCGGAGTCCGCGGCCGAACCGGAGAGCATCAGCGATCCGGAGGCCACCACCGCACCGGAGAGCATCAGCGATCCGGAGGCCACCGCCGCACCGGAGAGCTTCAGCGATCCGGAGTCCGCCGCCGAACCGGAGACCGCCACCGGACCGGAGGCAGTCCGAGACCCGGAGCCCACCACCGAGCCCGAGGACACCGCCGAACCGGAGGACACCGCCGGACCGGAGGACACCGGCGAGCCGGAAGCCGAGGCCGGACCGGCGAACGGCAGCGAGCCGGAGAACGGGCCGCCGCAGGCGGCAGCGCCGGTGGACGCGCCGGTCGTCACCGCACCGGCGGAGGCACCCCCGAGCGACCCGGAGCAGGCGCTGGCGGCGTTCCGCTGGCGACTGCACCCCGAGACGCTGCGCGAGGAGGCCCCCGATCCGGCGGCGCTCCGGGCGGTACGCGACGGGCTCACCACGAAGCTGGGCAGCGCGCTCGACAACCGCAGTCGGGCCCGGCTGCTGAGCCTGCGGTCGGTGGCCTCGCGGATCCTCGGTGAGCTGGACGACGCCCTCGCCGACGCGCGGCTGGCCCTCACGTACGCGGAAGCCACCGGCGAGTTGCGGCGGACCGCACTGGCCCGGGCGCGGCTGGCCGAGGTGCTGCGCTGGCGCGGCGAGCACGCGGAGGCCGACCGGCTCTTCGCCGAGGCGAACTCCACCGAGCTGCCCGACCGGCTGCGTGCCGTGCTGCACGAGCACGCCGGCCGCAGCTGCTACGACCAGGGCCGGCTGACCGAGGCGTGCCTGCACTTCGAGCGGGCCCTCGACCTGCGCCAGGGCGAGGACGCGGAGCTGAACGCGCGTACCTCGGTGGCGTTGGACGCGGTCGCGGCGCGGGCGGTGACCGGCGGTTTCGGGCCGAAGCCGCGCAGCCGGGAGACGGTCCTGGGCCGCGCCCGGTACCCGGTGCCGACCTTCGACGAGGAGCAGGAGCTCTGGGGGTACGCGGATGCCGACGGCAACCTGGTCGTCGCACACCGGTACGCCGAGGCGCAGCCGTTCCGCGAGGGGATGGCGTGGGTACGCCGGCCGGAGGCGTCCCGCTGGGCGCTGATCGACACCACCGGCGCGGCGCTGATCGAGGCGAACAACGGCTACCGGGCGGTGGGCTCCTTCGCCGAGGGGCTGGCCTGGGTGTCGATGGACGGCAAGGGCAGGTGGATGGCGGTCGACCCGACCAACATCGTGAAGATCCCGCCCGGGTACGAGGACGTCCGCCCGTTCCGGGGCGGTCTCGCGGCGGTCCGGCAGAACGGCGGCTGGGGCGCGGTGGACCGCACCGGCCAGCTGGTGGTGCCGACCCGGTACCACGGGTTGACCACCGCGCTGGCCGACGGGCGGCAGGTGGACGGCTTCACCGAGGAGGGGCTGGCCGGTGTGGAGCTGGCCGGCCGGCGGGGCGTGGTGGACCGTACCGGCCGGGTCCTCGTCGCGCCGGCGTACCCGACACTGGTGGTGCACCCGGTGGCCTTCCTGGTCAGCGACGACACCGGCCGCTGGGGCGCGTTGGACCGACGGGGCGGGCCGCTGCTCGACCCGGTGCACCCCGACCGGGCCGCCGTGGTCGCCGAGATCGAGCAGTTGCTCGCCGACACCAGCCCGGTGCTCTGACCCCCGGGGTCGCACCGGGTGAGCGACGGCCGCCGGGACTAGGGTCGCAGGTATGGAATTCCGTCATCTGGGCCGCTCGGGCCTGCTGGTCAGCGAGATCTCGTACGGCAACTGGATCACCCACGGTTCGCAGGTCGAGGAGGAGGCGGCGACCGCGTGCGTGCGCGCCGCCCTGGACAGCGGCATCACCACCTTCGACACCGCCGACGTGTACGCCGGCACGAAGGCCGAGGAGGTGCTCGGCCGCGCGCTCAAGGGCGAACGGCGCGAGGGGCTGGAGATCTTCACCAAGGTCTACTGGCCGACCGGCCCCGGCCGCAACGACCGCGGGCTGTCCCGCAAGCACATCATGGAGTCGATCAACGGCTCGCTGCGCCGGCTGCAGACCGACTACGTGGACCTCTACCAGGCCCACCGCTACGACTACAGCACCCCGCTGGAGGAGACGATGGAGGCGTTCGCCGACATCGTGCACTCCGGCAAGGCGCACTACATCGGCGTCTCCGAGTGGAAGGCGTCACAGATCCGGGAGGCGCACGCGCTGGCCCGGGAGCTGCGCATCCCGCTCGTGTCGAACCAGCCGCAGTACTCGATGCTGTGGCGGGTCATCGAGACCGAGGTGATCCCCACCAGCGAGGAGCTGGGCCTCGGCCAGATCGTCTGGTCGCCGATGGCCCAGGGCGTGCTCTCCGGCAAGTACCTGCCGGGTCAGCCGCCGCCCGCCGGTTCCCGGGCCACCGACGAGAAGTCCGGCGCGAACTTCATCGCCGCCTGGCTCAACGACGAGGTGCTCACCCGGGTGCAGCGGCTCAAGCCCCTCGCCGAGCAGGCCGGGCTGACCATGCCGCAGCTCGCCGTCGCCTGGGTGCTGCAGAACCCGAACGTCGCCTCGGCGATCGTCGGCGCGTCCCGGCCGGAGCAGGTGCACGACAACGTCAAGGCGGCCGGCGTGAAGCTCGACGCCGACCTGCTGAAGGCCATCGACGAGATCGTCGAGCCGGTCACCGAGCGCGACGCGGCGAAGACCGAGAGCCCGGCCAGCCGGCCCTGACGCTCGCCCCGGGCCCGGCGCGCCCACCGCGCCGGACCCGGGACCCCGGCGTACGCGGCCGGCGGGTCACCCGCCGCTGCGCGTCGGCTCCCGGTGGCTCAGTTCTCCCAGAACCGGATCAGGCTCAGTCCCTCGGCGTACAGCCGGGGCGGCAGGCCGATCAGGTCGGAGACGGTGAAGATCGCGCCGAAGAAGGCGCCACCGATCCGCGGGTTCCAGAGCAGCGCGAAGAGCAGGATGAACCCGAACGGGGCGAACAGGTCGTACATCCGCCGGTACTGCGGGCCGAGCCACGGCTGGATCATGTTGCCGCCGTCCAGGCCGGGCACCGGCAGCAGGTTGAGCACGCTGGCGGTGAGCTGGAGGAACGCCAGCAGGGCCAGCCCGGCCCAGAACTCCAGCGGCCCGCCGCTGCGCAGCCCGACCTGCAACACCACCACCAGCAGCAGGGTGAACAGCACGTTGGTGGCCGGGCCGGCGAGGCTGACCAGGGTGTGCCGCAGCCGGCCGGGGATCGCGTGCCGGTCCACCCAGACCGCGCCACCGGGCAGGCCGATGCCGCCGAGCAGCACCACCACCACCGGCAGCACGATGGACAGCAGCGGGTTGGTGTACTTGAACGGGTTGAGCGTCAGGTAGCCACGGTGCGCGATGTCGGTGTCCCCCGCCCGGTACGCGACCACCGCGTGGGCGTACTCGTGCAGGCAGAGCGAGACCAGCCAGCCGGACACCACGAACAGGAAGACGTCGAACCGGACGTTGCCGAACCCGAGCCAGGTCATCACCCCGCTGGCCACGAAGAGCGCGACCAGCGCGAGGAAGACCGGGCTGGGCCGGAACGCCGCCCGGGGCACCCCGAGCACCAGCGGGTCGCCGGGGCGGTCCCAGCTCATCATTCCGCCGGGGGCAGCAGGCTCATCCGGTACTCCACCCGGTCGTCCTCGACGAGCGTGACGGAGGTGACGCCGGACGCCGCGAGCTCCCGCCAGGCCTGGCCGATCCACGACTCGGCGTCCGCCTGGCTGCTGAACGACTCGCCCGGTCCGTCGACCGAACCGCCGTCGGTGCCCTCGTACCGCCAGCTCCACGCCATGCCGTGTCTCCCCTCGCCGTCGTGTCGCACACATGGCGACGGGTGCAAGATTAGCCCGCGGACGCGGCCGGGTCGGCGGGCCGTGCGGCCCGGGACGCGCCGGGCAGCCGGAGCGTCGCCGCCAGGCCCAGGCCGGAGCAGGCGATGAACGCCGCGATCCAGCCGTCCTGCCGTGCGGGCACGGCGAGCAGCACCGCCGGCCCGGCGAGCAGCAGTCGCACGAGGAGCCGGTTGCGGGCGCCGGCCGCCCAGGCCGCCGCGATCAGCCCGGAGCCGGTCAACCACCCCAGGTAGCTGTAGCACGGCACGGCGAGCACGAGCCCGCCGAGCACTCCGGAGAGGTTCACCCCGTCGCCGGAGGCGAGCTGGTCGGCGAGGGTGAGCGCGACGGAGACCAGCGACAACACGCCGATCGTGATCGGCAGGTTCCAGAAGAACCAGGCGAGCCCCCACCCGAACGAGGTTCCGCCGCCGCCCGCCCGGTCGTCCGTCGACAGTCCACCCGGCATCCGCTCTCCCCCGTCGGTCCGCGTACCGGACCGCATCCTTCCAGCCGGGCCGGTGTCGCGTGGCCCCGACGGTCGCGAGAGGACGGCCGGGGCCCGCCGGTACGGTGACGCGGTGCTGACTCGAGGAGTGCTGCTCGGCGACCGGTACCGGCTGGACGACCGCATCGCGACCGGTGGCATGGGTGCGGTGTGGAAGTGCACCGACACCCTGCTGGACCGCGAGGTGGCGGTGAAGGTGCTGCTGCCGGCGCTGGTGGCGGATCCCGAGTTCACCACCCGGTTCCACGCCGAGGCCCGGATGCTGGCCGCGCTGCGCCATCCCGGCATCGTCCAGGTGCACGACTTCGGCTCGGCCGTCCTCACCGACGGCAGCCGGGTCAGCTACCTGGTGATGGAGTACGTCGACGGCGAGCCGTTGGTCACCTGGATCCGCCGGGCCGGCCGGCTCGACCCGGCGTCGACGATGTCGGTGGTGGCGCAGGCCGCCCGGGCGTTGCACACCGCTCACCTCGCCGGGATCGTGCACCGGGACGTCAAGCCGGGCAACCTGCTGGTCAAGCGGGACGGCACGGTCGTGCTGGTGGACTTCGGCATCGCCCGGGCGAGCGCGACGGCCGGGATCACCGCCGCCCACACCGTGCTCGGCACCGCCTCCTTCATGTCCCCCGAGCAGGCCGTCGGGCAGCCCGTCTCGGCGGTCACCGACGTCTACGCGCTGGGCGCGGTCGCGTACTTCTGCCTGTCCGGCCGGCCGCCCTTCGAGGGCGACAACCCGCTCCAGGTGGCGCTGCGGCACGCCCAGGAGGAGCCGGCGCCGCTGCCGCCGGACACGCCCCCGGCGGTGGCCGAGGTGGTCCGCCACGCGCTGGCGAAGAGCCCGCGCGACCGGCACCGGAGCGCGCTGGCCCTGGCCGAGGCGGCCCAGGACGCCCGGGACGCCACCCTGGCCCGGTTGTCCGCCCCGCCGTTGCCGCCGTGGGCGGTGGCCGGCCCGGCCGTCCCCGGTCCCGCCGTCCTGCCCACCCCGGCCGGCTCCAGGGCCGGCGGGCCGACCGCCACCCCGGTCGGCTTCACCCCCGGCGGGCCGGCCGCCACCCCGCCCGGCTTCGGCTCCGGAGGGCCGGGCTCGGGCCCGGCCGGCTTCACGCCCGGACGGTCGGTGGCCGCCGTGCCCGGGGCCGTACCGCCGCCGGTCGGACCGGCCTGGTCGGTGGGGGCCGGCGGGTCCGGCGCGGAGGCGGAGCGGCACGCCGGCTCCGGGGTGCCCGCGACCATGGAGGAACGCGGCCGACGGGGCCGGGGCCGCACGCTGGCCCTCGCCGCGGCCGGCGTCGTCCTCGTCGCGCTGGCGACCGCCGGGGCGGTGACGGCGCTGAACTCGCCCGACGACCCGGTGCGCGAGCAGCCGCAGACCCTGACCGGGGAGTCCGTGCCCGCCGCGCCGACCGGCAGCGTGTCGTCGGGCCGGCGCACGCCCCGACCCACCCCGAGCCGGCCCGGAAGGCCGAGCCGCAGCGCGTCGCCCGGCCCCACCGCGCCAGCCTCCGGGGCCCCGTCGACCGGGGCGGCCGACCCGACCGTCGGCGCGAGCGGAGGGCCCGCGCCGGCGAGCGGTTCCCCGGCCGCCGCGCAGCCGTACACCGCCAGGCAGGTGTGCGGCGGCGGCTACCAGGTGCTGGACTCGGCCACGCTGACCGCGAACGGGGTCCGTCAGGGCCGGGTCTACCTGCTCTACGACGCCGCGAGCGGGACGAACTGCGTGGTCACCCTGAAGGACCGCGAGGTCGGCCGGGCCACCACGATGTCGGCGTTCCTGGAAGTGCAGGGGAAGGCCCGCCGGACGGCGAGCGGCGCGTACCAGTTCTACGCCGGGCCGGTCCGGGCCGCCGCGGCCGGGGTCTGCGTGAAGTGGGGCGGGTCGACCGGCGGCGCGGCCTACGGCAGCGCCTTCGAGCACTGCGACTGAGCCGGCGCGGGCACCGTCCGGGCCGGCGGGCGGGGACCCGCCGGACGGCCTTAAGGTACGGGCATGTCCGTTGACGGGTGGAACACGCTCCTGGTGCTCGGCGGTATCCGGTCCGGCAAGTCCGAGTTCGCGGAATCGCTGGTCGCCGACGCGCCCACGGTCCGGTACGTGGCCACCGCGCCGGAGGGCGACCCGGAGGACACCGAGTGGGCGCAGCGGCTGGCGGCGCACCGGGCCCGCCGGCCGGGTAGCTGGACCACCGAGGAGACCGCGGCGGACCCCCGCCGGCTCGCCGACGTGATCGCCGGCGCGGAACCGAACGAGACGGTGCTCGTCGACGACCTGGGCGGCTGGGTGAGCGTGCTGCTCGACCCGGCCCACCAGCCGGCCGACGACACCGCCACCGTCGCGGAACTGGCCGAGGCGGTCCGGGCCAGCGCGGCGCGGCTGGTGCTGGTCAGTCCCGAGGTGGGGCTCTCCCTGGTGCCGACCACCCCGCTGGGCCGGGCCTTCACCGACGCGCTGGGCGCGACCAACCGCGCGGTCGCCGACGCCTGCGACGCGGTGGTGCTCGTGGTGGCCGGCCAGCCCGCGTGGCTGAAGCCGGCCGGCCCGCCCGCCCACGCTCCCGTGCCGACGCAGGCCGTCCCCGGGCAGGCCGTGCCCGCACCCGGCGGACCGGAGCAGACCGGGCCGGTTCCGGCCGGGCCGGACGGCACGGCGGCGCACCACGGCACCGTGCCGGAGGAGAGCCTGCCCGAGGTGCTGACCCCGGCCGCGCCGGCCGCACCCGCCCCCGCGCCGGCCACGCCGGGGAATGCCTGGGCCGCGCCGACCATGGCGCTGCCGATGATCGCCACCGGCCTGGTGATCCAGCCGGGCATGGAACTGCCGATGCCCGACGACTACGCGGGCCCGCAGGCGGTCGACCGGCTCGCCACCCTCGACATCCCGGGCGCCGGTCTGGGCGTGCTGGAACGGGTGGTCGGCTTCGCCGCCGCCACCCAGGGCACCGCGACCCCGACGCCGTGGAACTCGGTGCGGGTGCTGCTGCTGCACGGCGACCACGCCGGCGGCGCCTCGGCCGGCGTGACGCCCGGCGAGTCGGCCCGCCGGGCGGGGCAGGCCCGGACCGGCCGGGGCGCCCTGGCCCGGCTGGCCGCCGAGAGCGGCGCCGGCCTCCAGGTGGTCGAGGCACCCGCCTCGGCCCCCATCGAGGACGGGCCGGCGCTCACCGCCGAGCAGGTCGAGTCGGCCCTGCGCTACGGCTGGCGGCTCGCCGAGCAGGCCGCCGACGCGGGCGTACAGCTGCTGGTGCTCGCGGCCTGCGGGGCCGGCACCGAGGCGGCCGCCGCGGCGGTGCTGGCCGCCACGGCCGGCGCGGAACCCCCGGCGGTGCTGGGCCGGGTGGTGACCGAGCAGGGCGAGTACGACGACGCGGCCTGGATGGTCCGCTGCGCGGCGGTCCGGGACGCGCTGCACCGCACCCGCCGCTCGCCCCGCGACGCCAAGGACATCCTGGCCGAGCTGGGCGGCGGGGACATCGCCACCGCGACCGGCGTGCTGCTGGGAGCGACCGCCCGGCGGATCCCGGTGCTGCTGGACGGCCCGGTCGGGGTCGCCGCCGGCATGGTCAGCCGGGACCTGGCCGGGCAGGCCCGGCACTGGTGCCTGCTGCCCGACCACGGCGGCCAGCCGGCGGTGCGACTCGCCGCCGACGTGCTGGGCCTGACCCCGCTGGTGGACCTGCGACTCGACCTGGGCGAGGGCACGACCGCGCTGGCCACCCTGCCGCTGCTGCGCTCGGTGCTGGCGCTCGCCGCCGGGCTGCCGGTGCACCCGTCGCTGGGCGGCGACGAACCGGACGACGCGGACTTCGCCGAGCCGGAGCCGGCCGGGCCGGGGCCGACCAGCACCGAAGGAGAGCCGGACTTCACCGAGCCGCAGCCGGCCGGGCCCGGGCCGACCACCACCGGACCGGTCGCCCCGGGTTGGCGTGCCGACTGAGTCGCGCCTCGGCGCCGGGATCCGGCTGGCGGTCACCACCTTCACCACGCTGCCGGTGCGCGCCGGCCGGATCGACCGGGCGGTGGCCGGCGTCGCGATGACGCTCGCGCCCGCGGTCGGGGCACTGCTCGGCGCCCTGCTGGGCGGGGTCCTGCTGCTGACCGCCACGCTCGCGCCCGCGCCGGTCGCGGCGGTGGTCACGGTGGGGGTGGGCGCGCTGCTCACCAGGGGGCTGCACCTCGACGGGCTGGCCGACACCGTGGACGCGCTCGGCTCGTACCGGCGGGGCGCGGCGGCGCTGGAGATCATGAAGAAGCCGGACGTCGGCCCGTTCGGCGTGGTCGCGCTGGTGGTCGTACTCCTGCTCCAGGCGGCGGTGCTCGCGGAGCTGGCCGGGCGGTCCCGGCCGGCCGCGCTCGCGGCGGTGGTCGCGGCGACGGCGGCCGGCCGGCTCGGCGTCGGCCTGGCCTGCCGCCGAGGTGTCCCGGCCGCCCGCCCGGACGGGCTCGGCGCGCTGGTCGCGGGCACGGTCCCACCGGTCGCGCTGGTCGTCGGCACGGCCGCCGTCGCGCTGCTGGCGGTGCCCGCCGTGGCGGGCCGCCCGTGGCAGGGCCCGCTCGCCGTGCTGGCCGCCCTCACCGTCGCGGTGGGGCTCCTGAGACACGTGGTACGCCGGCTCGGCGGGGTCACCGGCGACGTGCTCGGGGCCACCGTGGAGATCGTCACCACGCTGGCCTACCTGGGACTGGTGCTGTCCGGCTGAGCGTCACCCGTTCGGGCAGGTAGCGTTCGGGGACGACAGCACCGGCGGTGTCGAGGGGGACGGCATGCTCATCACGGACGACTTCCTGCCCGTACCGGTCCCGGAGTCGCTCGACGCGACCTATCTGGTGCCGCTCGTCGGGTTGCCTAAGGTCAGCCCGAAGACCGCGGTCGAGGCGCTCGCGGGCCGGCTCGCCGAGCCGGTGCACGGGCTGGCGAAGCAGATGCTGGACAGCCCGCTGATGAGCGTGGACACCCGGCCGATCAGCGAGTTCCCCGAGCTGCCGCCGGACCTGCTCACCGCGTTCGGCGCCACCGAGGCCCAGCTGGCCCGGCTGGCCGCGGCCACCCATCTGGTGGTGGTGCAGGCCGAGTACCGGCCGGGCTGGCCGCCGGCGCACGAGTGGGCCGCCCGGGCGGTCGCCGCGGCGGTCGCCGAGACCGTCGACGGGGACGTGGTGGACGTCTTCGGGCTGCAGTTCCTCGACCCGGCCACCGCGCTGCGCTCGCTGCCTGACGCCCACGGCCGGATCCGGCTGGTCGACTGGGTGCTGGTGCCGTACTCGTCGGACGCCGACGGGCTCTGGTTCACCACCAAGGGGCTGCGCCGGTTCGGCCTGCTGGAGCTGCAGACCCAGGGCGTGCCGGACCACCTCACCCGGGCCTGGGGCGCGGTGATGACCGGCGCCGCCCGGCGGCTGCTGCGGGACTGGACCGACGGGCTGGCCGGCGAGGAGGTGCCGGCGTTCGTGCAGCTGCCGATGCTGGCCACGGTCACCGGGCACGACATCGCGGTGGCGTACGGCAATCCGGAGCAGCACGGCGCGACCGCGCCGGTGCTGCTGGCGCTGGAGCTGGACCCGGCGACCGACCCGGACGCCGACTCGTTCCTCACCCTGCGCCCGCCACCCGGGCACCCGGGCCCGCCCGGCCGCTACTTCGCCGCCGCCTGCGCCACCCTGTTCGACGGCATCCAGCCGGACGTCCGGTACGCCCGCGCGGGCGACGCGATGAGCCGGGCGATCGCCACCGCCCGCTCCGGGCTCGGTGACGTGCGGGCCCGGTTCCTCGCCGGCACGCTCCCGCCGGAGACGCAGCTCGTGGTCAAGTACGGGCTGCCCGGCGACGACGGTCCCGAGTTCGTCTGGGCCGGGGTGACCTCCTGGGAGAACCCGGAGCGGATCGTGGGCGCCAGCGCCAGCGACGCCGCCACCGACCCGGCGGTGCGGATCGGCGCCCCGGTGGTGGTGGCGGCGACCGACGTCGTCGACTGGGCGGTGCTCGACGGGACCGGGGTGATCGAGGGCGGCTGGACCCAGGCGGTGCTGGACGCCGGTGAGCGGCCGGGCGTCGACTGAGTCACCCGGCCCGGCGGCCCTCCACCGTGGAGGGTGGGCGGTAACCTGACCTGACCGTCGGGACGGGGAGGGTGGATGAGCGCGTCGGGGCGTACCGGGCGGGTCGCCGTGCTGCCCGCTCCGCGCCGGGCCGGCCGGGCCGGCGAGCGGGCGACCGTGGGGCGCCGGCCGCCCCGCCGCGCGCCCGCCACCCCGGACCCGGTCGCCGAGGGCGCGCAACTGGAGCGCTACAAGTACATCCTCCAGCAGCTGCACGTGCTCAACGAGAACGTCTACCGGTTCCTGGCGCTCTACCAGACCCTGGCCACCACCCTGGTCGGCGCGGCCCTGGCGCTCTTCGTCGGCTACCGCAAGTGGGAGATCGACCCGGCGACCGCCCGGGCCGGCGTGCTCGGCCTGCTCTGGCTGGTCACCATCGTGGCCGCGTTCACCATCCTGTTGATCGTCACCGGGGTGCTGAACTGGCTGGACTACCGGCGGGAGGAGTGCGAGCTGACCGACGGGATGATCTTCCCCGGCTTCCGCCGGGCGCCCCGGGTGGGCAACCTGCGCCGCTGGTACGAGACCTACATCGTGCTCTTCATCGCCTGCTCGATCGGCTTCATGTGGTGGTACGCGCTGAGCCTGATCCTGCCGGCGATGCGATGACCCCGGGTCGCGACTTCGTCGGCGTCGGGGTGGGCGCGATCGTCCTCGACGACCGGGGCAGCCTGCTGCTGGCCCGGCGGGGACCGGCGGCCCGCAACGAGGTCGGCACCTGGGAGTTCCCCGGTGGGATGGTCGACTTCGGCGAGCGGCTCGCCGACGCGGTCCGCCGGGAGTTCCGCGAGGAGTACGGGATCGAGGTGGCGGTCACCGGCCTGCTCGGCGTCTTCGACCACCTGCTGCCGGCCGAGCACCAGCACTGGATCTCGGTCACCTACCTGGCCCGGCACGTCTCCGGCGTACCGCGCCCGCTGGAGCCGGCGAAGTGCACGGCCGTCGACTGGTTCCCCCCGACCGCCCTGCCCGCCCCCCTCTCGGCGATCACCCAGCAGAACCTGGCCACCTACCTGGCGGGGCGCCCCGCCCCCGGCCGGGAGGGTTGACCGGGACCGGGTGCCGCCGGGCGCGGCTGCCGCCGGCGGGAACGAGAACCTCGGGCCGTCGACCGCTACGGGCCCGAGGGCGGGGAGGGCTCAGGATCCGCTACGGACGTGATGACGTGAACGACTCAGCACAGCGAATCGTCCACGTCATCACGTTTGCCGGCGCTGTGGAGACGTCGACCGAGCCGGCACCCCTTGACCGCCTCGGGCCGCTGTCCCGGCGCGTCGACGTGAACCGGGTCAGCGGACGGAGGGTTGGACGAAGGGGGGACGGGTGAGGCGCATCCGGGCGCGGCGGCCGCGGATGTCGACCTCCACCAGGTCGCCGTCGGCGATCGTCGGGTCGGTGGCGATCAGGGCCAGCGCGATGCCCTGCTTCAAGGTCGGGCTGAACGTGCCGCTGGTCACCACGCCGACCTCACGGTCACCGGCGTACACCACCATGCCGGGGCGCGGGATGGCCCGGTCCACGGCCGCCAGGCCGCGCAGCGTACGGGCGGGGCCGGCGGCCTTCTCGGCGAGCAGCGCGTACCGGCCCCAGAAGGCCGGCTTGCCCCAGCCCACCGCCCAGCCGGAGCGGGCCTGCACCGGAGTGATCTCCAGCGAGAGGTCCTGCCCGTGCAGCGGGTACCCCATCTCGGTGCGCAGGGTGTCCCGCGCGGCCAGCCCGCAGGCCCGCAGCTCGTACGCCTCGCCGGCGGCGAAGAGGGCGTCCCAGACGGCGGTGGCGTGCTCGGCCGGGACGACCAGCTCGTAGCCCAGCTCGCCGGTGTAGCCGGTGCGGCAGACGGTCAGCGGCACCCCGTCGAGGGTGGCGGTGGAGAAGCTCATGTAGTCGTGCCCGGTGGGCAGGCCCAGCGCGCCGAGCAGTTCCGCCGAGCGCGGACCCTGCACCGCCAGCACCGCGTACGCCTCGTGCTCGTCGGTGATCCGCACCCCGTCCGGCGCGGCGGCGCGCAGCCGGCGGACCACCTCGGCGGTGTTCGCCGCGTTGGGGATCAGGAAGACGTGGTCGTCGGCGTGCAGGTAGGCGATGATGTCGTCGACCACCCCGCCGGTGGCGTCGTCGCAGCAGAGGGTGTACTGCGCCTGGCCGGGGGCGATCCGGCCGAGGTCGTTGCTGAGGCAGGCGTCGACGAAGTCCGCCGCGCCCGGGCCGGCGATCCGGGCCTTGCCCAGGTGCGAGACGTCGAAGACGCCCACCCCGGTACGCACCGCCGTGTGCTCCTTGAGCACGCCGCCGCCGGCGTACTCCAGCGGCATCTCCCAGCCCCCGAACGGGGCGAACTTGGCGCCGAGCGCGGTGTGCCGCTCGTGCAGGGGGGAACGGCGCAGCCGGGTCGCGGCGGCGGCGGAGGTCACCTCGGTCATGGGTGGCAACTTACCGCCACCTGAACGCCTGGTTAGCATCGGCGGGACCCGCCTGCGCACTTCGGCGGGACAGCCACGCGTCCGGCGGGTAGGTTGCCGCCGGAGACCTTCATCGCCGGCCCGCGACGACGCGGCCGGCCCGGCCCGCCCGGAGTAGCCTCAGTGACATCGCCCCGCACCACCCTCAGCCTGGTCGACACCGACCCCGCCGAGCTCGCCGTCGACGCGATCGTGATCGGCGTGCACAGCCAGACCGGCGAGCCGGAGGCCGGCGCACCGGCCGCCGCCCTGCTGCTGGCGAGCGGCGCCGAGAGCATCGCCGCCGCGTTCGACGGAAAGCTGACCGAGACGCTGGCCCTGCTCGGCGCGACCGGCGGCCCCGGTGAGGTGATCAAGCTGGCCACCCTGGGCACGGTCACCGCCCCGGTGGTCGCTGCCGTCGGGCTCGGCCCCGAGCCGACCGGCGCCGCCCCGGCCCCGGAGACCCTGCGCCGGGCGGCCGGTGCCGCGGTCCGGGCCCTGGCCGGCGCGCCGCGCGTCGCGCTCGCCCTGCCGCTGCCGGACGACGCCGACGCCCCGGCCGCGCTGCGGGCGGTCGCCGAGGGCGCGCTGCTGGGCGGCTACCGGTTCGCCGGCTACAAGACCAAGCCGCAGCCGGCCCGGCGGGAGCCGGTCGGCGAGGTGCTGATCGCGGTCCCGGACGCCGCGGACGCGACCGCCGGGGCCGAGGTCACCCGGGCCCAGGCGGTGGCCGGCGCGGTGCGGACCAGCCGGGACTGGGTCAACACCGCCCCCAACGAGCTGCGCCCGCCGTCGTTCGCCGACGCGGTGGCGACCGCCGCCCGGGAGGCCGGGCTCGGCGTCGAGGTGCTCGACGAGGAGGCGCTGCGCGCCGGCGGGTACGGCGGCATCATCGCCGTCGGCCAGGGTTCGGAGGCCCCGCCGCGCCTGGTCAAGCTGACGTACACCCCCGAGGGTGGCGGCAACGGCAAGCGGGTCGCGCTGGTCGGCAAGGGCATCACCTTCGACACCGGCGGCATCTCGATCAAGCCGGCCCAGGGCATGTGGGAGATGAAGTCGGACATGGCCGGCGCGGCGGCGGTCGGCGCGGCCATGCTGGCGGTGGCGGCGCTCAAGCCCGCCGTCGCGGTCACCGGCTACCTGCCGATGGCGGAGAACATGCCGTCGGGCACCAGCTACCGGCCGGGCGACGTGATCACCATGTACAGCGGCAAGCGGGTGGAGGTGCTCAACACCGACGCCGAGGGCCGGATGATCCTGGCCGACGCCATCGCCCGGGCCTGCGAGGACGGCGCGGACTACCTGTTCGAGACCTCGACGCTGACCGGCGGTCAGGTGATCGCGCTGGGCAAGAAGATCGCCGGCGTGATGGGCAGCCCGGAGCTGTGCGAGCGGGTGAAGGTGGCCGGCGAGGCGACCGGCGAGCCGGCCTGGCCGATGCCGCTGCCGGACGACGTCCGCAAGGGCATGGACTCCGAGGTGGCCGACATCTCCCAGGTCAACGCGGTGATGGACCGGGCCGGGCACATGCTCCAGGGCGGCGTCTTCCTGCGCGAGTTCGTCTCCCCGGACGTCTCCTGGGCGCACATCGACATCGCCGGCCCCGGCTACCACTCGGGTGAGCCGACCGGCTACTGGACCAAGGGCGGCACCGGCGTGCCCGTGCGTACCCTCCTGCACCTGGTCGACGACATCGCCGCCAACGGCTGACCCACACCTGGTCGACGGGGCGTCCTCCCAGCGGGGGCGCCCCGTCGGCCTACCCGGGGTCAGAAGAGTTCGGGGCGGCGCTTGCGGCGTTCGTTGTGGTCGCGCATGCGTTGGGGGTAGCCCATCAGGCGGACGTCGTAGATCGGGATGGCGATCTTGTGGGCCCAGCGCCGGGCCGCCTCCGGGCCGCCGATCCGGCGGCGGGTCCACTCGCCGTCGTCGGCGATCAGCATCACGGTGGTCTCGGTGACGGTGGTCCGGGGTTCCAGGTACGCCTCGACCCCGCGCCGGGTGCGCACGAAGTTCTCCAGGTGCTCCAGGTCGGCCCGGTCGGCGGCCCGGTCGTGACTCGCCGGACGCGTCGCCCTGCGTCGTCGGAACAGCCCCACCGGTCCACTCCTCCCCCGGACGTCATCGAAGACGGTGCCAAGCGTACGTGTCACCGACGTGTCGTTGGGCACCTCACTACGCGCCCCGCTCCCGGTGGTGACAAGATGACCGAGGTGGGGTGTGCCTGTTACTCCGCCGTAACCCCCGATGCAGTGACGCGACCTGGGAGTTGGATGTGAGCGAGCCGAACGACACGACCTTCGACATCGTCATCCTCGGAGGTGGTAGCGGCGGTTACGCGACCGCGTTGCGCGCCGTCCAGCTGGGCCTGACCGTCGCCCTGATCGAGAAGGGCAAGCTCGGCGGCACCTGCCTGCACAACGGCTGCATCCCCACCAAGGCGCTGCTGCACGCCGCCGAGATCGCCGACCAGACCCGCGAGTCCGAGCAGTTCGGCGTCAAGGCCGAGCTGGTCGGCATCGACATGGCGGCCGTCAACTCGTACAAGGACGGCGTGATCGGCCGGCTGTACAAGGGCCTCCAGGGGATGCTCAAGAGCAACAAGGCGATCACCATCGTCGAGGGGCACGGCAAGCTGGTCGCCCCGGACACCGTCGAGGTGGACGGCAAGCGTTACACCGGCCGCAACATCGTGCTGGCCTCCGGCTCGTACGCGAAGAGCCTGCCCGGCCTGGAGGTCGACGGCGAGCGGATCATCACCAGCGACCACGCCCTGGTCCTGGACCGGGTCCCGTCCTCGGTGATCGTGCTCGGCGGCGGCGTGATCGGCGTCGAGTTCGCCAGCGTGTGGAAGTCCTTCGGGGTGGACGTGACCATCGTCGAGGCGCTGCCCCGGCTGGTCGCCGCCGAGGACGAGGAGTCGTCGAAGGCGCTGGAGCGGGCCTTCCGCAAGCGGAAGATCAACTTCAAGGTCGGCAAGCCGTTCGAGAAGGTCGAGAAGACCGACAACGGCGTCAAGCTGACCATCCAGGGCGGCGACGTGGTCGAGGCCGAGCTGCTGCTGGTCGCGGTCGGCCGGGGCCCGAACACCGCTGACCTCGGGTACGAGCAGCAGGGCGTCAAGATGGACCGCGGCTACGTGCTGACCGACGAGCGGCTGCGCACCAGCGTGCCGAACGTCTACGCGGTCGGCGACATCGTGCCCGGCCTCCAGCTCGCGCACCGCGGCTTCCAGCAGGGCATCTTCGTCGCCGAGGAGATCGCCGGCCAGAACCCGGCCGTGATCGACGAGGCCGGCATCCCGCGGGTCACCTACTGCGACCCGGAGCTGGCGTCGGTCGGCCTGACCGAGGCCAAGGCCAAGGAGCAGTACGGCGCCGACAAGATCAAGACCTACAACTACAACCTGGGTGGCAACGGCAAGAGCCAGATCCTCAAGACCGCCGGCCACGTGAAGCTGGTCCGGGTCGAGGACGGCCCGGTGGTCGGCGTGCACATGGTCGGCGCCCGGGTCGGCGAACTGATCGGCGAGGCGCAGCTCATCTACAACTGGGAGGCGTACCCGGCCGAGGTGGCGCAGCTCGTGCACGCCCACCCGACGCAGAACGAGGCCCTGGGCGAGGCGCACCTGGCCCTGGCCGGCAAGCCGCTGCACGCGCACGCCTGACCACGACAACCGCGGCGTCCGGCGACGGGCGATGATCCCACCAGGGGAATGAAGGAGTCTGGAGAACATGCCGGTATCGGTCACCATGCCCCGGCTCGGCGAGAGCGTCACCGAGGGCACCGTCACGCGCTGGCTCAAGCAGGAGGGCGAGACCGTCGAGGTCGACGAGCCGCTGCTCGAGGTGTCGACCGACAAGGTCGACACCGAGATCCCGTCGCCCGCGTCGGGCGTGCTGAGCCGGATCGTGGTCGGTGAGGACGAGACCGCCGAGGTCGGCAGCGAACTGGCGGTCATCGCCGGTGAGGGCGAGGACGCCGGCGCGGCCGCCCCGCAGCAGCAGGAGGAGGCCCCGGCGGAGCAGGCCGAGGAGGCCGCCGCCGAGCCCGAGGCCGAGGCGGAGCAGCCGGCCGTCGAGGAGTCCACCCCGGCGGCGGCGCCGTCGGGCGAGGGCACCCCGGTGAAGATGCCGGCCCTGGGTGAGAGCGTCACCGAGGGTACGGTCACCCGCTGGCTCAAGCAGGTCGGCGAGACCGTCGAGGTGGACGAGCCGCTGCTGGAGGTCTCCACCGACAAGGTCGACACCGAGATCCCCTCGCCGGTCGCCGGCACGCTGCTGGAGATCAAGGTCGCCGAGGACGAGACCGCCGAGGTCGGCGGGGTGCTGGCGATCGTCGGCGCGGCCGGCGCGGCGCCGGCCCAGCCGAAGGCCGAGCCGAAGCCGGAGCCCAAGGCCGAGGCGAAGCCCGAGCCGAAGCCGGCCGCGCAGCCCAAGGCCGAGCCGAAGCCGGAGCCGAAGGTCCAGGAGCCCACCCCGGGCATGTCCTACAACGAGCCGGCCGCCGAGGCGGAGCAGGCCGCCGAGCCGGCCAAGGCCGAGCAGGCCGCCCAGCCCGCCGCGCCGACCACGCCGGCGCAGCGCCCGACCGCCCAGGTCCAGGGCGGCGGCGAGGAGGCCGCCGGGTACGTGACGCCGCTGGTCCGCAAGCTGGCGGCCGAGCACGGCGTCGACCTCGGCGCGGTCAACGGCACCGGTGTGGGCGGCCGGATCCGCAAGCAGGACGTGCTGGAGGCGGCCGAGAAGGCGAAGGCCGCCAAGGCCGCGCCGGCCGCGCAGCCCGCCGCCGCGGCCCCTGCCGCCAAGCCGGCCGCGAAGCCGCAGCCGAGCGCGAAGCGGGGCACCACGGAGAAGATGCCGCGGATCCGGGCCACCATCGCGAAGCGGATGCAGCAGTCGCTGCACGAGATGGCGCAGCTCACCACGGTGATCGAGGTGGACGTCACCAAGATCGCCAAGCTGCGGGCGCAGGCGAAGGACTCGTTCGTCGGCAAGCACGGCGTGAAGCTCTCCTTCCTGCCGTTCTTCGCGCTGGCCGCCATCGAGGCCCTGCAGACGTACCCGATCGTCAACGCCAGCATGGACCTCGACGGTGGCACGATCACCTACCCGGACGCCGAGCACCTGGGCATCGCGGTGGACACCGAGCGCGGCCTGATGGTGCCGGTGATCCACGGTGCCGGTGACCTCAACCTGGGCGGCATCGCCAAGCGGATCGCCGACCTGGCCGAGCGCACCCGGACCAACAAGATCACTCCGGACGAGATCGCCGGGGCGACCTTCACGCTGACCAACACCGGCAGCCGCGGCGCCCTCTTCGACACCCCGATCGTGCCGTCGCCGCAGTCGGCGATGCTCGGCACGGGTGCCGTGGTGAAGCGTCCGGTCGTGGTCAACGACCCGGAGCTGGGCGAGGTCATCGCGGTCCGCTCGATGGTCTACCTGGCCCTGTCCTACGACCACCGGCTGATCGACGGCGCGGACGCCGCCCGCTTCCTGGTCGCGGTCAAGGAGCGGCTGGAGGCCGGCAACTTCGAGGCCGAACTGGGTCTCTGACCTCAGCGACGAAGGGGCGCGCGGCGAAGGCCGCGCGCCCCTTCGTCGTTCCGGCCGGCCGGGCGGTTTCGGCTCGCGCCGGCCGGTGCGCTGTCAGACTCGGCAGGTGGGCGGGTACCGGTGGCGGGGGCGGCTCGGCCCGGCGGTGCCGGTGGCCCCGGGGGCCCGGGTGGACCGCTTCGAGGTCTTCTTCGACCTGGTCTTCGTCTTCTCCTTCTTCATCATCACCCGGGCCACCGCGCTCCAGATCACCGGCGGCGCGCTGCTGCACGCCCTGCTGGTCCTCGCGGTGCTCTGGTGGTCCTGGGTGGTGCACAGCGTGGTGGCCACCCGGGTGCGGCTCGGCGAGGGCTTCGTGCCGGTGCTGATGACGCTCGGCATGGCGGCACTGTTCTGCTTCGCCCTCTCCCTGCCCAACGCGTTCCGGGACCCGCGCGGCAACGCCGCCGGGCCGATCGTCGCGGCGGTGAGCTACACCGTGCTCCGGATGGTGCACCTGCTGCTCTACCTGCACGCCGTCCGGGACAGCCCGAACGAGCGCCGGCAGCTGATGCGGTTCGCGCCGGAGGTGATCGGCAGCACCCTGCTGCTGGGGGTGGCCGCGCTGGTCCCGCCGCAGCTCGACGGCCTCGCCTCGGCGTCGCTGGTCCGCGACGGGCTGTGGGCCGCCGTGGTGGTGCTCCAGTACTCGACCGGCATGATCGCCGGCACCTGGGGTTGGGGGGTGGCGTCCGCCGAGCACTGGACCGAGCGGTACGACCTGATCCTGATCATCGCGCTCGGCGAGTCGGTCATCTCGGTCGGCGTGGGCAGCAACCTGCTCGGCCAGCCGCCCACGGTGCCGGCGGTGGCGGCGGCGACGCTCGGCATCTTCTTCACCGCCGCGCTCTGGTGGGTGCACTACGACATGATCGGCCCGGCCGCCCGGATCGCCCTGCACACGGCGAAGGACGGCCCCCGGGTGGCGATGGCCCGCGACGCGTACGCCTACCTCTACCTGCCGATGATCGCCGGGATCATCCTCTTCGCGCTGGGCGCGGAGACCATCGTGCACCAGATCGCCGATCCGTCGATGCCCGAGCACCTGCCACCCCACGGCCCGGGCGTGCCGCTGCTCTTCGGCGGCGTGATCTGCTATCTGTGCGGCAACATGCTGTTCCAGCTACGCACCCTGCGCACACTGAGCTGGACCCGGGTGGGCGCGGTGCTGCTGCTGGCGGTGAGCATCCCGGTGGCCTCGCACCTGCCCGCGCTGGCCGCGCTGGCCCTGCTGACCGCGATCTGCGTCGGCCTGGTCGTCGCCGAGGTGGTGATCTTCGACGAGGGCCGGCGGGCGCTGCGCGGGCTGGTCTTCGAGGAGCGGGCCAGCCACGAGGCGCACGAGGCGGCCTGGCGGGCGCGCTGGCACGAACCCGAGGAACGCGACGAGGGCGAGTGAGCGGTCCGGCCGGTCCGCGCCGGACGGGGCAGCGCACGGTCATCGGATCCCGTAGCGTCCCCCGTTCCGACCGGGCCGCACCACGCCGGTGACCGCCCGGCGGGACACCACGCGGCGTCGCGCCGGCCGACCGACCGGCGCGACCCGCAGATCCGAGGGGGACGGAAAGATCATGACCACCGACACCGTCGACGCCGCCGCGGCGGGCACCTGGCAGCTCGGCGACCTGACCGTCAACCGGCTCGGCTTCGGCGCGATGCGGCTGACCGGCGACGCGGCCGGCAACCCGAGCGACCGGGACCGGGCGGTCACCGTACTGCGCCGCGCGGTCGAGCTGGGCGTCAACCACATCGACACGGCCGCGTTCTACTTCTCGCCGCTGCGCTCGGCCAACGAGTTGATCAACCGGGCGCTGTCGCCGTACCCGGACGACCTGGTGATCGTCGCGAAGGTCGGGCCGGGCAAGGACCCGTCCGGCGAATGGCTGCCGATGGCCCGGCCGGACCAGCTGCGCGGCCAGGTGCAGGAGAACCTGCGCCAGCTCGGCCGGGACCACCTCGACGTGGTCTACCTGCGGGTGTACGACGCCGGTTCGCTCGCCGAGCACTTCGGCGCGCTGGCCGAGCTGCGCACGGCGGGGCTGATCCGGCACCTCGGCGTCTCGGCGGTCCGGCCGCACCAGGTCGACGAGGCACGCGGCATCGCCCCGGTGGTCGCGGTGTCGAACTCGTACGGGCTGGGCTACCGCACGAGCAACGACGCGCTGCTGCGCGACTGCGCGGCGCACGGCACCGCGTTCGTGCCGTTCTTCTCCCTCGCCACCAGCGGCCGGGAGGCCGGCGCGAGCGGCGCGGAACCCGACGAGGTACGCGCCGTCGCCGCCGCGCACGGCGTCACGCCGGCCCAGGTCCGGCTCGCCTGGACCCTGCACCAGGGGCCGAACGTGCTGGCCATCCCCGGCACCGGCAACCCGGACCACCTGGTGCAGAACGTGGCCGCCGCCGCCCTGCGGCTGACCGACGAGGACCTCACCCGGCTGGCGGCCGTGCACCGCACCGGGTGACAGG
The DNA here is from genome assembly GCF_900089595.1 of Micromonospora auratinigra. Taxonomy (GTDB): domain Bacteria; phylum Actinomycetota; class Actinomycetes; order Mycobacteriales; family Micromonosporaceae; genus Micromonospora; species Micromonospora auratinigra. Next base: position 3,275,663 of record NZ_LT594323.1, read on the forward strand.
AAGGGTCCCCTCGCAACGCCTGGTGCGGGTGAAGGGACCCTTCCTCACCGATTCGCCCGTCGGCAGAATCGGCGGGTGCGGGGTGGCCCGCACCCGCCGGGCCGGCCATGCTCGGCCGATGGCGATCTTCTCCGTGCAGGCCCGACCGACCGACGCGACGAGTTGGACCGGGCTGGCCCGGACCGTCGAGGCGGCAGGCTTCGACGCGCTGCTGGCCTCGGACCATCCCGGCCACGGCGCGTCGCCGTTCGTGGCGCTGGCCGCCGCCGCGGCGGTCACCTCGACCCTCGGCCTGGGCTCGTACGTCTCGCACGCCGGCGTCCGGGAGCCGATCCTGCTCGCCACCGACGTGGCCACCCTGGACGTGGTCTCCGGGGGTCGGGCCCGGCTCGGCCTCGGCGCCGGCCACACCCCGGCCGAGTGGCGGGCCGTGGGGCGGGACCGCCCCGACGTGGCCGGCCGGGTCCGCCGCTGCCTCGCCGTCGCCGGGGCGGTGCGCGCGCTGCTGGCCGGCGAGGAGGTCACCGTGGACACCCCGGAGCTGGTGGCGCGGGGCGCCCGCCTCACCGGGCTGCGGCCGGTCCAGGCCCGCGTCCCGTTCACCCTGGGGACGGCCAACTCGACCCTGCTGCGGTGGGCGGGCGCGCACGCCGACGTGGTGGGGCTGACCGGGTTCGGGCGTACCCTGCCGGACGGGCACGCGCACGACGTCCGGTGGCGGGCCGACCAGCTCGAGGCGCAGCTCGACCAGGTGGCCGCCGGAGCGACCGGGCGCACCACCCCGCCGGCGCTGGAGGCCCTGGTCCAGCACGTCGCCGTCACCGACGACGCGGAGGCCGCCGCCGCGGCGATCGCCGCCGACACCGGGCTCACCGTCGCCGAACTGCTCGCCACCCCGTTCGTGCTGATCGGCACCGCCGACGAGATCGTCGCGGCGGTCGCCGGGCACCGGCGCCGCTGGGGCGTCACCCGTTTCGTGGTACGCGCCGACGCGGTGACCCCGTTGACGCCGCTGCTGTCCCGGTTCGGTCTGCAGGGGTGACCATCGCGCTGTCCCGGATCCGATCCCCGGCCCGCCGCCGCTAGCGGGTCGGGACGGCGCCGGCGACCGTCTCGTACCAGCGGATCTTCTCGCGCAGGTGCTCGTACTGGCGGCGCAGCAGGTCCATCTGCTCCTCGACCCGTCCGGCGTGCCGTTCCAGCAGCTCCTGACGCTGCCCGGCGGTGTGCTCACCCGCGCGGGCCAGCTCGGCGTAGCGGCACATCTCGGCGATCGGCATGCCGGTGTCGCGCAGGCAGCGCAGGATCGCCAGCCAGCCCAGGTCGTCGTCGGTGAAGACGCGACGCCCGCCGGACGTCCGGTCCACCCCGCTGAGCAGGCCGATCTTCTCGTAGTACCGCAGCGTGTCGAGGCTGAAGCCGCTGCGCCGGGCCGCCTCCGACGGGGAGAATCTCACCCGCGCAGGGTAGCCCTTGACCTGGAGCGCGCTCCAGGTTGAACAGTGGACCCATGACGACGACACGACGACTGGGTCGCAGCGGCATCGAGGTCAGCGCCATCGGCATGGGCTGCTGGGCGATCGGCGGGCCGCTCTGGGCCGGTGCGCAGCCGCTCGGCTGGGGCGAGGTGGACGACGACGAGTCGATCCGGACCGTGCACCGGGCGCTCGACCTCGGCGCGACCCTCTTCGACACCTCGGGCAACTACGGCGCCGGGCACAGCGAGCGGGTGCTCGGCCGGGCCCTCGCCGGACGCCGCGACCGGGCGGTGATCGCCACCAAGTTCGGCCACCGGACCGACGAGGCCAGCCGGCAGGCCACCGGCGAGGACGCCAGTCCGGCGTACGCGCGGCGCAGCCTGCAGGACTCGCTGCGCCGGCTGGGCACCGACCACGTCGACCTGTACCAGCTGCACCTCAACGGGTTGCCGGTGCCGCAGGCACTGGACCTGATCGGCACCCTGGAGGAGCTGGTCACCGAGGGCACCATCCGGGCGTACGGCTGGAGCACCGACGATCCGGCGTCGGCGCGGGCGTTCGCGGCCGCCGGGCCGCACTGCGTCGCCGTGCAGCACGACCAGTCGGTGCTGCGGGACAACGCGGAGATGCTGGCGGTCTGCGACGAGTACGACCTGGCCAGCCTGAACCGGGGGCCGCTGGCGATGGGGCTGCTCACCGCGAAGTACCAGGGCGCACCGGCCGCGCGGGGCGGCGACGACGTGCGCGGGGTCGCCCCGGAGTGGCTGCCCTGGTTCGCCGACGGCGTCCCGCGCGCCGAGTGGGCCGACCGGGTCGCCCGGGTACGCGACGCGCTGACCGCCGACGGCCGCACCCTCGCCCAGGGCGCGCTGGGCTGGCTGCTCGCCCGCAGCCCGCGCACCCTGCCCATCCCCGGCTGCCGCACGGTCGCGCAGGCGGAGGAGAACCTGGGCACCCTGGCGTACGGGCCGCTGCCCGAGGCGGCCTTCGCCGAGGTGGAGCGGCTCCTCGCCGAGCTGCGCGGCACCCCGGCGAGCGCCTGACCCACGCGGATGCGCTGCCATCACCACAGGCCGAGGCAGAAGAACGAGCACAGCACCGACTACGAGCATCCACCACCGGAACTTAATCCTGAGCACCGCCGCGCCACCGCTGAGGTGGAACGGGTGGCGGGTACGTCAGCGGCTAGGCTCAGGCCATGCTGACACGGCTCGAGGTGCAGGGGTTCAAGAACCTGCTCGACATCGCGGTCGATTTCGGCCCCTTCACCTGTATCGCCGGCGCGAACGGCGTCGGGAAGTCAAACATCTTCGACGCCATCGAATTCATGTCGTATCTCGCCAGCGACAGCCTGGTCGAGGCCTCACAACGTGTCCGCGGCGCATCCGGCATGCGCGGCGGTGACCCTCGCGACCTCTTCTGGGACGGGTATCGGGATCACGAGCATCAAATCAAACTCGCCGCAGAGATGATCGTTCCCGCGGAGGTGGAGGATGACCTAGGGGCGGCGGCCGATGCCACGACGACCTTCCTCCGCTACGAGGTGGTCCTCGGTTTCGAGGCCCCGAAACGGGAGGGCAGCATCGGTCGGTTGAGCCTGCTCGGTGAGGAACTGCGGCACATTCGGCGTGGCGAGGCTGGACAACATCTTCGTTTCCGCCACAGCGCAGCACGCTTCCGCAGTGACGTCGTGCGCGGCGAGCGGCGCGGCGGGCCATTCTTGTCAACCGAAGATCGAGACACGGGCACGGTCATCAATGTGCACGGCGATGGCGGAAGCCGGGGCAAGCCACAGCCGCGAGCCGCGGCCCGAGCCGGCCGAACCGTTCTCAGTACAGTTACCACCAACGACTACCCGACAATCTTGGCGGCCCGTCGAGAGATGCAGAGCTGGCGACGGCTTGCTCTCGAGCCCTCCGCCCTACGTACCCCTGATGGTTTCGCTGACCCGCGCTCCCTCGCTGCCGACGGTCGTCATCTGGCCGCCACGCTCTATCGCATCGCGAACGAGCCGACCGAGGGCCAGCAGGAAGCCGACCCCGCCGCCGTCTACGCACGCGTCGCTGGCCGCCTCTCCGACCTCATAGGGCTGGGCGTGAGGGGACTCACCGTAGAACTCGACCAGGTCCGTGAGGTGTTCACGCTCTTCCTGCACGAGAAGAGCAACCTCCGACTGCCCGCCCGGGCGCTTTCGGAGGGCACACTCCGCTTCCTGGCCCTGTGTGTACTGCTAGAAGACCCTGGGTTCACTGGTCTGATCTGCATGGAAGAGCCGGAGAATGGCATCCACCCCGCCAATTTGCCGGCCATGGTGCAGCTCGTCCAAGATCTGGCCGTTGACTCCAGCGTCGCTCCGGGAGACACAAACCCCTTCCGCCAGGTCATTGTGAATACGCATTCCCCAGGAGTGGTCGCCCTTTGCGATCCCTCGGACCTCTTACTGGCGGACGTCCGCCCGAGCCGGGCGCCTGACGGCAGCATCACCCGAGCGCTGAAGTTGTTGCCCTACCGTGGTTCCTGGCGGACGACTCCAGGCCAGCCAAGCTTCTCGGAGGCGGACGTCGTGGCCTATCTGGCAGCGCCGCCTGGAGCCCAGCTACGACTGCCGCTGGACATGGTGGGATGACTCAGCGTTCCTACTCCGGCCTTTTCGTGGCGGAGGGCAGCTCCGACGCACCTCTTGCCGAGCTCATCGAGTCGTTGTTTCTCCAGCGCGGAGTTGACGTCCGACTGAGCCAACCGGACTTCAGCCTCCTCGGCCGAGTTGCCAAGGACGTGGGCTCCCGGGTGTCGGCCGGGCTGCGACTGGCCGGGGAACCCGCTGACCTGATCGTGGTGCACCGGGATGCCGACAATGCCGGGCATGCTGCCCGTCGGCAGGAAATCGTCACGGCTGTCTCGTCCCTGAAGGTACCGAGCGCGCTGATTCCCGTGATCCCGGTACGCATGACGGAGGCTTGGCTCCTACTGGATGAGGCTGCCATCCGGCTGGTAGCTGGCAATCCGAAGGGTCGCATGAACCTCACTCTGCCGAAGAGACATGAGGTGGAATCACTGGCTGATCCGAAGAATGTCCTCCGCACGTGTCTGCTGACCGCCTCAGGAGAAACGGGTCGCCGCGGGGACGCCGTCCGCAACCGCTTCAATCAGCACCGGCGTCAGCTGTTGGAGTTGCTCGATCCTTCCGGACCGGTCTCCACGCTCCAGAGCTGGAAGCGATTGCTCGACGAGGTCGACCACATCGTCGCCGGGTGGGAGCCGTACCGGGACTAGGCGGCTGAGGCGATGCCGCGCGCCGTGTAAGACCGGCGTGCGGAGTGAGTGATGCCGCTCCGCGCATCCAAGTCGGCCGCCGTGCCCGAAGATAGGGGCATGCGGATCCTCATGGCCGGTGTGTCCGGCTTCCTCGGCACCCGACTGGTCGACCGGCTCACCGCCGACGGACACCAGGTCACCCGCCTGGTCCGCCGCACCCCCCGCAGCGCCGACGAGCGGCGGTGGAACCCGTCCGCCGCCCAGCTCGATCCGGCGGTGGTCGCCGAGGCCGACGCGGTGGTCAACCTGGCCGGCGCCGGGGTGGGCGACAAGCGCTGGAACGACGAGTACAAGAAGCTGATCCGGTCCAGCCGGGTGGACAGCACCACCACCCTGGCGATCACCATCGCCGGGCTGCCCGAGGCCGACCGGCCGGGCGTGCTGCTCAACTCCTCCGCCGTCGGCTGGTACGGCAACACCGGCGACCGGGCGGTGGAGGAGGACGCGCCGGCCGGCGAGGGGTTCCTGGCGGACGTCTGCCGGGTCTGGGAGGCCGCGACCCGACCGGCCGAGGACGCCGGAGTACGCGTGCTGCGGCTGCGCACCGGGCTGCCACTGCACCGCGACGGCGGTCTGCTGAAGCCGCAGTTGCTGCCGTTCCGGCTGGGCGTCGGCGGCAAGCTCGGCAACGGGCGGCAGTGGCTGCCCTGGATCTCGATGCGGGACTGGCTCGACGCCGCCACGTTCCTGCTGACCCGGGACGAGCTGGCCGGCCCGGTCAACCTGGTCGGTCCGGCCCCGGTCACCAACGCCGAGTTCACCCGGGAGCTGGCCCGGCAGCTGCACCGGCCGGCGATCATGCCGATCCCGGCGCCGGCCCTGAAGGTCGTCCTGGGTGGCTTCGCGCACGAGGCGCTGACCAGCACCCGGGTGCTGCCGGCCGTGCTCGACCGGGCCGGTTTCCGGTGGACCCACCCGGACCTGCCGGGCGCGCTGCACGCCGCCCTCACCGAGTGAGGGCGGCGGCGGGGCGGGGTCAGCAGCCGATCACCCAGTAACTCGGGCCGGTCTGCTTGAGGGTGGTCGTGTAGAAGGTGTTGTAGAGGCCCATCCGCTGGTTGGAGCCGAGCGCGTAGGCGTAGCCGCCGGACTGGTAGGCGCGCCCCGCGACCACGTGGGCGTAGTTGCTGGCGGTGACGCAGACCGGCGCGGCGGTCGGCGACGGCGACGGGGTGGGCGAGGCGGTGGGCGACGCGGTCGCCGTCGGGCTCGGGCCGGGCGACGCGCCGCCGTCGAGGCCGAAGAAGAGCGCGTCCCGGTACGTCGAGCAGATGGTGTCGAGGAAGTACGCGGCGGTGTTGCCGCACTGGTCGGTGGCGGAGCCGGGATCGACCGGGGTGCCGTGGCCCATCCCGGTGACCCGGTAGAGCCGGACCTGGTCGTTGCCGTACACCTCCAGGCCGGTGCCGGCGGGCAGCGACGCGGTGCTGGTCGGGGTCTGCGAGACGCCGAGCACGTTGGTCCACTGGTCGCGCGACTCGGCGGCGTTCAGCGGCGCGACGGTGGTGTCCGAGGTGCCGTGCCAGATCGCCACCCGGGGCCGCGCGCCGGCGTAGCCGGGGTAGGCGTTGCGGACCAGGTCGCCCCACTGCGCCGGGGTCTTGTCCACGCCCGGGTTCATGCAGGAGTAGGCGCTGGTCGTGCTGGTGGCGCAGCGGTACGGCAGGCCGGCGATGACGGAGCCGGCGGCGAAGACGTCCGGGTAGGTGGCGAGCATGACGGCGCTCATCGCGGCGCCGGCGGAGAGCCCGCTGACGTAGATCCGGCCGCTGTCCACGCCGTAGGCGCTCTTCGCGTAGTCGACCATCTGCTTGATCGACAGGGCCTCGCCCTGGCCGCGCGCGGTGTCGCCGGTCTCGAACCAGTTGAAGCAGGAGTTGGCGTTGTTGCCGCTGGCCTGCTGCGGCACGATCAGCGCGAACTTCCACAGGTCGGCGTACTTCTGCCAGCCCGAGTTGGTGAAGTAGCCGGTGGCGTTCTGGGTGCAGCCGTGCAGCAGCACCACGGCGGGCGCGCCCGCCGGCAGGCCGTCCGGCCGGTACGCGTACATGGCGAGGTTGCCCGGGTTGGAGCCGAAGCCGGTGACCTGGGTGAGGGTCGCGGCCTGGGCGGGCAGGGCGGCGGTGAGCACGGCAGCGGCGGCCAGCACGACGCCGGCCGCCGCCCCGGCGAGCCGGGTGAGAAGGGATGAGGAGCGGCGCACGGCGGCCTCCCGACGGCAGAGTGTGAACTGGGTCACTAAGGTTGCCGCGACGTTACGTCCGCGTTTCCGGCAGCCGGAATGGCGGCCGCTCACACATTCACGAACGCCGAAGTGTGCGATCGGGGTTCCGTGTCTGACCGGCGTGTCCAGTTCCGGTTGGTAACGTCCGCTCCGTGCCGACCTCCCCGTCCCTGGCCACCGGGCCCTCCCCCGCGTCCACCGGTCCCGCCCGGGACCGGCGCGCCGACCTCCTGCTGGTGCTCGCCGCGGTGGTCCTGGCCGCCTGGGTGACCAGCGGCATGTGGGTGGACCCGAACGGTCGGGCGATCACCGTCAACTCCAGCGACCAGGCGCTCTTCGAGTGGCTGCTGGCCTTCGGCGGGCACGCGGTCACCCACGGGGAGAACCCGCTCTTCACCCACCTGCTCAACGTCCCGGACGGGGTGAACCTCGCGGTCAACACCTCGATCACCGTGTACGCGGTGGTCTTCGCCCCGCTCACGTACCTGATCGGACCGCCGGCGACCTTCCTGGTGATCCTCACCCTCAACCTGGCCGCCACCGCGGTGGCCTGGTACTGGCTGCTCAGCCGGCACCTGGTCGGCAGCCGGCTGGCCGCCGCGACGGGAGCCCTCTTCATCGCCTACTGCCCGGCGATGGTCTCGCACGCCAACGCGCACCTGAACTGGACCGCCGGCTGGCTGGTGCCGCTGCTGATCTGGGGCGTGTTCCGGCTGCGCCGCCCGGGGAGCGCGGTCTCCGGCGGCGTCACGCTCGGGCTGCTGGTCGCGGTCGCCTTCTCCATCGCCGCCGAGGGGCTCTTCTTCACCGCGCTGGCGCTCGCCCTGTTCCTGGCGGTCCGGTCGCTGCACCCGGCCCGCCGCGCCGAGGCCCGCGCCGCGCTGCCGAGCTTCCTGCGCGGGCTCGGGGTGACCGCCCTGGTCGCCGGGGTGCTGCTGGCGTACCCGCTGTGGCTGCACTTCGCCGGACCGCAGCGCTTCCACGGGACCGGCTTCGACCCGCTCATCCACTCCGAGGACATCGCCGCGTACGGCTCGTACCCGCGCCGGTCGCTGGCCGGCTGGGCCGGGTGGGGCACCTCGCTGGCACCCAACCCGACCGAGGAGAACTCCTTCTTCGGCCTCCCGCTGCTGCTGCTCGCCGTCGCCTGCTTCGGGTACTGCTGGACCCGGGCCGACCGGGCGTTCCGGGCCACGCTGGCCGCGCTGGGCACCGTCGCCGTGGTCTTCGCGGTGCTCTCCTGGGGGCCGAAGGCGAAGTGGAACGGCAGCCGGACCGACCAGCTGCTGCCGTTCGGGGTGCTGGACAACCTGCCGGTGGTCAACGCGGCGCTGCCGTCGCGGCTGGCGCTGGCCGTCGCGCCGGTGTTCGGCCTGCTGCTGGCGTACGCGGTGGACCGACTGCGGGCCCGGCCGCCCCGGCACCGCGCGGCCGGCTGGGCCTGGGCGGTCGGCTTCGCCGTCGCGCTGCTGCCGCTGCTGCCCACCCCGCTGCTGACCCGCGCCCGCGAGCCGATCCCGACCTTCGTCACCAGCGGCGCCTGGCAGCGCTACGTCTCCCCCGGCGGGGTGCTCACCCCGCTGCCGCTGACCGTCGACGTCTACCCGGACGGGCAGCGCTGGCAGGCGTACGCGCTGGCCCACCGGCAGGGTGAGTTCCGCCTGCCGGCCGGCTTCTTCCTCGGCCCGGGCGGGCCGGACGGCCGGGGCCGGATCGGGCCGGTGCCGCGCACCTTCGACACCCTGATGGACCAGGCCGCCCGGTACGGCGTGATGCCGATCGTCACCGACGGCACCATCCGGTTGGCCCGCGCCGACCTGCGCTACTGGGGTGTCGAGGCGGTGGTGCTCACCGACACGGTGGACGGGGCAAAGTACGACGTCGACGAGGAGACCGTGCGCCGCACCGCCACCGCGCTGCTCGGCGAGCCGCGCCGGGTCGACGACGTCTGGCTCTGGACCCGGCCCCCCGGCGGCTGGTGACCGTCGACCCCTTCTCGGGACCGCCCCGACCGCGTCCACCGGGATCGAGATCCCCGGCCAGCTGCTGACCCGGGCGGCGTACGGGCGGGCCGAGCCGCGCCCGTCGCCCTGGGCCGCGCCGTACTGGCTGTTCGGTCTGCTGCTGGCGGTGCCCCTGCTCGGCGGCGCCCTCGTCTTCCGTGGGCGCTGCCGGCGCCGGCCCGCGCCCCCCGACCCGGTGGTCACGACCGCCTGAACAGAACCTGGCCATCCGCCCCGGGCCGGCTCCCTGGGCGACGAGGCTCACCCCAGGTAGGGCACCGCTGCGGGTCTACGCTGGTGGCGTGAGTGCGACTACTTCCGGATTGGCGGCCGTACGGGCCGGTGTGCTCGACTACCAGGCCGCGTGGGACGAGCAGCGCCGGCTGCACGAGGCCGTGGTGGCCGGCGGGCAGGGCGACACCGTGCTGCTGCTGGAGCACCCCAGCGTCTACACCGCCGGCAAGCGCACCGAGCCGTGGGACCGCCCGATGGACGGCACCCCGGTGGTCGACGTCGATCGCGGCGGCAAGATCACCTGGCACGGGCCGGGGCAGCTCGTCGGCTACCCGATCGTCACCCTGCCCGACCCGGTCGACGTGGTCGCCTACGTCCGCCGGGTGGAGCAGATGCTGATCGACGTCTGCGCCGAGTTCGGGCTGACCGCCGGCCGGGTCGAGGGGCGCAGCGGCGTCTGGGTGCCCGAGGACGACCGGGGCCCGGCCCGCAAGGTGGCCGCCATCGGCATCCGGGTGGCCCGGGGCGTGACGCTGCACGGCTTCTCGATCAACTGCGACTGCGACCTGACGTACTTCGACCGGATCGTGCCGTGCGGCATCCGGGACGCCGGGGTCACCTCGCTCACCGCCGAGCTGGGCCGCCCGGTCACCGTCGCCGACGTGCTGCCGGTGGTCGAGCGGCACCTCGCCACGATCGTCGCGGCCTGAGGCGGAAGTTTTTCCTCCCGTGGTGTCCCGGGACGGTTCACGCCGATCGTCCCTATGGTGAGACGCCGGCCACCGGGCCGGCCACCGACCTCACCGGAGGCAACCATGCCCTTGTACGCCGCGCTGATCTACGCCGCCGACGTCGACTGGACCCGGCCGGAGTACGCCGCGGAGATGAAGGAGTACAACGAGTTCGGAGCGGCCGCGGCGGCGGTGATCCGGGGCGGCAACGCGCTCTACCCGACCGCCACGGCGACGACCGTCCGGGTCTCCGGCGGCAAGGGCGGCGAGGTGCTCACCACCGACGGCCCGTACGCCGAGACCAAGGAGGCGCTGACCGGCTTCTACCTGCTGGAGTGCGCGGACCTGGACGAGGCGGTCCGGGTCGCCGCGACCATCCCGGCGGCCTGGGCCGGCGCGGTCGAGGTCCGACCGGTCATCCAGTTCTGAGGTGCCGTCGGTGCTGACCGGTGACGCGGACGCGTCGGCGGCGGTGACCCGGCTCGTCCGCGAGGAGCGCGGCCGGATCCTCGCCACGCTGATCCGCGTCACCGGCAGCGTCGACCTCGCCGAGGACGCCACCCAGGACGCGGTGGTCCGCGCGCTGGAGACCTGGCCGCGCGACGGCGTACCGGACAATCCGCGCGGCTGGTTGCTGGTGGTGGCCCGGCGGCGGGCGGTGGACCTGATCCGCCGGGAGGCCAACCGGGTCGGCAAGGAGGCGGCGGCGGTGTCCCTGCTCGATCCCACGCCCGAGCCGCCGGAGACGGTCCGCGACGACCTGCTGCGCCTGGTCTTCACCTGCTGTCACCCGACGCTGGCGCTGGACGCGCGGGTGGCGCTGGCGCTGCGCACCCTCGGCGGGCTGAGCACCGCCGAGGTGGCCCGCGCGCTGCTGGTTCCGGAGGCGACGCTGGCCAAGCGGCTCACCCGGGCCAAGCAGAAGATCACCCAGGCCCGGATCCCGTACCGGGTGCCGGCCGCCGAGGAACTGCCCGGCCGGTTGACCGCCGTCGCCGGCACCATCTACCTGATCTTCAACGAGGGCTACGCGGCGGGCGGCGGGGCGGACCTGGTCCGGCTGGGCCTGGCCGACGAGGCGCTGCGGCTGGCCCGGCTGCTGGCCGAGCTGATGCCGGACGAGCCGACCGCGCTGGGGCTGCTGGCGCTGCTGCTGCTCCAGCACTCCCGGCGCGCGGCCCGGACCGGTCCGGACGGGCGGCTGGTCCTGCTGGCCGACCAGGACCGCTCCCACTGGGACCGGGGCGCGATCGTCGAGGGGGTCGAGCTGGTCGGCCGGGCGCTGCGCCGCACCCCGGACCACCCCGACCGGTACGTGGTGCAGGCCGCGATCGCCGCCTGCCACGCGCTCGCCCCGAGCGGGGACCGGACCCCGTGGGACGCGATCGTGTCCTGGTACGACGTGCTGCTCACCGTGCACGACACACCGCCGGTCCGGTTGAACCGGGCGGCGGCGGTGGCGGAGCGGGACGGTCCGGCCGCCGGGCTGGCCCTGGTCGACGCGATCGACGGGCTGGCCGGCTACCCGTGGTGGCACGCGACCCGGGCCGAGCTGCTGCGTCGGCTGGACCGGCCGACCGAGGCGGTCGACGCGTACGACCGGGCGCTGGCCCTGGACCTGAGCGCGCCGCAGGCCGACCACCTGCGCCGACGCCGGGACGAGCTGATCGGCTGAGGCGTACCCTCGGCCGGTGCGGATCGATCTCGTCACCCTCGTCGTCGCCGAGTACGACCCGGCGATCGCCTTCTTCACCGAGGTGCTCGGCTTCGCGCTGACCGAGGACACGCCGTCCCTGACCAACGACGGCCGGCCGAAGCGCTGGGTGGTGGTCCGTCCGCCGGGCGGCGGCACCGGGCTGCTGCTGGCCCGGGCCGACGGGGAGCGGCAGCAGGCGGCGGTGGGCGACCAGACCCACGGCCGGGTCGGCTTCTTCCTCCAGGTGGACGACTTCGACGCCACCTACCGGCGGATGGTCGAGGCGAAGGTCGAGTTCGTGAAGCCGCCGCGCACCGAGCCGTACGGCCGGGTCGCGGTCTTCCGCGACCTCGCCGGCAACCCCTGGGACCTGCTCGGCCCGGCCTGACCCACCCTCTTGAGCAGTTGCTCAAACATGGCTATCCTTTGACTTGAGCAGTCGCTCAAGAACGGGGGTCGGCGGTGGCGGTCGTCTACGTGGAGACGCTGATCCACGCGCCCGTGGAGCGGATCTGGGCGGCGACCCAGGATCCCGGGTCGCACCGCCGGTGGGACGCCCGGTTCGGCCGCATCGATCCGGTACCGGGCAGCTCACCCGCCCGGTTCCGGTACGAGACCACCGTGCTGCCCGGCGTCCGGGTCGGCGGGCACGGGTGGCACGCGGGTGAGCACGCCCGGCCCGACGGGTCCCGCACCTCGGCCCTGCGCTTCGGCTCCGACGACCCGCGCTCGCTGATCGCCACCGGCTCGGGCTACTGGCGCTACCTGCCCGGGCCGGACGGCGTGCGGTTCCTCACCGGGTACCGCTACGTCCCGCGCTGGGGCCGGGCGGGCCGGCTCGCGGACCGGCTCTTCGGCCCCGCCTTCGGCTGGGCGACCGCCTGGTCCTTCGACCGGCTACGGCTCTGGCTGGAGCGGGGCGTACCCCCGGAACGGGCCCGGGCCAACGCGGCGCGCGAGGTCGCGCTGCGCGCGCTGGCGGTCGGCGGGCTCGCGGCGCTGGCCCTACCGGCCGGCCCGGCCGGCACGGCGCTCGCCGTCCTCGCCGGGACCGCGGTGGCGCTGGCGCTGCCCCCGCACCCGCACACCCCCGCGGCCCGGCGCTGCCGGCGCCGGCCACCCGACCGGCTCGCCGCCCGCCCACCATCCCTCCTGGAGCAACTGTGACCTCCGTCTTCCAGCACGCCCTCGGCGCCGACTTCGACCGGCTCCACCCCGCCCTGCGCCGCCGCTTCGCCGTGGACGGGGACACCGACGCGGGCTGCGTGGGCACCGGCGTGATGGACCGGATCTGGCGCGGCCGGGCCTTCACCACGCCGTTCCTGCGGCTGGGCACCCTGCGGCACGTGCTCTTCCCGGAGACCGGCACCGACGTGCCGTTCACCATCGAGAACTGGGCCTACCCCGACTCGTACGGCCGGCCGACGCTGACCTTCGTGCGCACCTTCGACGTCGCGCCGCACCGGCGGCGGCGCTTCGACGCCACGATGGTGTGGAGCCCCCGCCGCGGCGTGCTGGTCGACTATCTCGGCACCCACCAGCACCTCGCCGTCGACCTGCGCCTCGCGGTCGACGACGCCGGCGCGCTCACTGTGCGCAGCGGGACCCAACGGTTCCGGGGCGGGCTCCGCTGCCCGGCCGCGCTCACCGGTGAGGCCCGCCTGCGCGAGTGGTACGACGAGCGCACCGAGCGGTTCCGCATCGACGTCCGGGTGGTCAACCGTCACCTCGGCCCGCTCTTCGGCTACTCGGGCAGCTTCACGGTCGACCACGTCCCGGCCGGGCGCGTGCCGGTACCGGCCGCGGTCCGACCGCTGCGGGAGAACCCCCGCGACTGACCGGCGCCGGGGGCACGGGCGAATTCACCCGCGCCCCGGCGCCGCCGTGCCGTCAGGGGGTGAGTCGGTGCAGGTCGCGCGGGAAGGCGGTGACCTCCCGGACGTTGGCCGCCCCGGTCAGCCGGGCGACGAAGCGTTCCAGGCCGATCGCGAAGCCGCCGTGCGGCGGCATGCCGTGCCGGAACGCGTCCAGGTAGCCGGCGTACGGCTCGACCGGCTCGCCCCGGGCGGCCAGCGCCGCCAGGTAGTCCTCGTGCCGGTGCAGCCGCTGCCCGCCGGTGACCAGCTCGACGCCCCGGAACAGCAGGTCGAAGCCGTTGGAGTGGGCCGGCCGGGCCGGGTCCGGGTGGGTGTAGAAGGGCCGCTTCGCCATCGGGTACCCGGTGACGAAGAGGAAGTCCGAGCCGTGTTCGGCCCGGGCCCACTCCCCCAGCGCCCGCTCGTGGGCGGGGGCGAGGTCCGACTCGTCGGCGGGCGCGCCGGCGATCTTCAGCGCCTCGGTGAAGTGCACCGCCGGGATCTCGGCCGGCACCGGCGGCGGCGCGACGGCCAGGGTGGCCAGCGCGGCGCCGGCCCGCTCGGTCACCGCGTCGAGCATGGTCGCCAGGGTGTCGCGCAGCACCGCCATCACGTCCCGGTGGTCGGCGACGAAGCCCAGCTCGACGTCGAGCGAGGTGTACTGGGCCAGGTGCCGCACGGTGTCGTGCGGTTCGGCCCGGAACACCGGCCCCACCTCGTACACCCGCTCGAAGACGCCGACCATGAGCTGCTTGTAGAACTGCGGCGACTGGGCCAGGTACGCGGGCCGGCCGAACCAGTCGAGCGCGAAGACGTTCGCCCCGCTCTCGGTGGACGAGGCGACCACCTTCGGGGTGTGGATCTCCACGAAGCCACGGGCGTCCAGGCCGGCCCGGAAGCCGGCCACCGCGGCCGCCGAGATCCGCAGCGCCGCCGAGCGGGTCGGGTGGCGCAGCGCGGTCGGCGCGTGGTCGAGCTGGGTGGGCAGGGTGGCGGTGAGCGTCGGCCGGTACAGGTCGAACGGGGGCGGCACGGCGGGCGGGCCGAGCGGTCGTACCGTCGGGTCGGTCAGCTCGACCCCGGCGGGCGCGGTGGGGTTCGCGACCACCGTGCCGACGACCTCGACGACGGTCTCCTCGGGCAGCGCCTCGACGGCGGCGCGGGCCTGCGGGTCGGTGACCACCACCTGGCCGAGGCCGGCGGCGTCCCGGACGATCAGGAAGGCCACCGACTTGAGCAGCCGGCGGCGGTGCACCCAGCCGGCGATCCGCACGGATTCGCCGACATGGTGGCTGAGCTGGGAGGACAGGATGCGTTTCATGGCGGGTTGCTCCTCGGTCGATCGCAACGCCTTCGCCGCCCTCGGGCGGCGAAGCATCGCCTCGGCCCCAGGGAGGTGTGGGCGAGCGGGAAACCTCGCGGTGCCACCACACCTTCGCCCTCCGCCTCGGCGGAGGACCTCGTTCGTCGCCTTTTCACCGGGGCCAGCCGGGCGGGCTCTACTGGGCGCGGTGCGCCGTTCTTCCCGCAGCTCGGGAGGGTCTTCGCGGACCGGCGCCAGACCGCCTCTCAGCAACCGGCGGCTCTCTGCGCTGGCGGGTCGGCACGCTACTCGGCTCCGTCACAGCTCTGCCGGGACGCTAACACGCCGACCACGGTTCGTGTGACGACGTTTTTCACCCCTCGGTGTCCGGTGTCACAACGTTCGGGGCGTGACGCCGGTCGCCCGCGGTTCATCGACCGCCACCGACCGGCGTAGGCTCGGTTTCGTGACCATCGAGCAGACCGCGCCGACGACTGAGCAGGCAGCGCGCACCGCGACGGTCGCCCCGGAGGGGCGGCGCATGCTGCGGATCGAGGCGCGCAACGCCGAGACGCCGATCGAGCGCAAGCCGCCGTGGATCAAGGTCAAGGCCAAGATGGGCCCGGAGTACACCCAGCTGCGCGGGCTGGTCTCGCGCGAAGGGCTGCACACCGTCTGCCAGGAGGCCGGCTGCCCCAACATCTACGAGTGCTGGGAGGACCGCGAGGCCACCTTCCTCATCGGTGGTGACCAGTGCACCCGGCGCTGCGACTTCTGCCAGATCGACACCGGCAAGCCGGCCGAGTTCGACGCCGACGAGCCACGTCGGGTGGCCGAGTCGGTCGCCGCGATGGGCCTGCGCTACGCCACCATCACCGGTGTCGCCCGCGACGACCTGCCCGACGGTGGCGCCTGGCTCTACGCCGAGACGGTCCGCCAGATCCACGCCCTCCAGTCCGGCTGCGGCGTCGAGCTGCTGATCCCCGACTTCAACGCGGTCCCCGAGCAGCTCGCCGAGGTCTTCGGCTCCCGCCCGGAGGTGCTCGCGCACAACGTCGAGACGGTGCCGCGGATCTTCAAGCGGATCCGGCCGGCCTTCCGCTACGAGCGCTCGCTCGACGTGATCCGGCAGGCCCGGGCCGACGGCCTGGTCACCAAGAGCAACCTGATCCTGGGCATGGGCGAGGAGCGGGCCGAGGTCTCCCAGGCGCTGCGCGACCTGCACGAGGCCGGCTGCGAGCTGATCACCATCACGCAGTACCTGCGCCCCTCCCCCCGGCACCACCCGGTGACCCGTTGGGTCAAGCCGGAGGAGTTCGTCGAGCTGCGCGAGGAGGCCGAGGAGATCGGCTTCGCCGGCGTGATGAGCGGCCCGTTGGTCCGCTCGTCGTACCGGGCCGGCCGGCTCTACCAGCAGGCGCTGGCCGCCCGCGAGGGAGCCGTCGCCGCCGGCTGAGGCCGGCCGCCCGCCGCGTCACCCACCGCCGGCCGCCCGCCGGATGCCATGATCACAGGCATGACCGCCGGGGTACGCCAGGAGCCACGCGAGGCCGTCCGCCCGCGTACGCCCCGGCGTCCCCGGCTGCCCGTGCTGCTGGCCCTGCTCGTCGGGCTGGCCGGGGTGGGCCACCGGTTGGCGCTGCTGCTCGCCGACGCCCCGCCCACCAACAGCGACGAGGCGACGATGGGGTTGGCCGCCCTGCACATCGCCCGGGGCGCGGACTTCCCGGTCTGGTTCTACGGCCAGGCGTACATGGGCACGCTGGAGGCGTACCTGGCCGCGCCGCTGCTCGCGCTCACCGGGCCGTCGACGCTCGCGCTGCGGGTGCCGACGCTGGCGTTGTACGCGCTCTTCCTCGCCCTGTCCTGGCGGCTCGCCCGGCGCCTCGGCGGTGATCCCTGGTTCGCCCTGCTGGTCGTCGCGCTGTTGGCGCTCGGCTCGGACCGGGTGGTGAAGAACCAGCTGATCGCCGGGGGCGGCTATCCCGAGCTGAACCCGGCCGGGGCGGCACTGGCCCTGCTCACCGTGGGACTGTGCGCCGCCGGGCCGGCTCGCCGGCTGCCCCGTTGGGCGGCCTGGGGGACGGTCTCCGGGCTGATGCTCTGGGTGGACCCGCTGATCCTGCCGTACGTGCTGGGCACCGGCGCGGTGCTGGTGGTCGCGCGGCGGCGGGAACTGGCCGGGCGGGCCGGCCTCGTGGCGGCCGGCACGCTGCTGCTCGGGGCGGCGCCGATGCTGTGGGACAGCCTGCGGCACGGCCGCGACCCGCTCGCCGCGGTGCTCGCGGCCGGCGGCGGCACGGTGCCGGTGGGCTGGGGTGAGCGGCTGCACGGCGGGCTGGTGCTCGGGCCACCGCTCGGGACGGGCTTCTGCGACCCCGGCCGCTGCGCGGACTGGCAGCTCTGGTGGGCGGTCGCCTACCCGGTCCTGCTCGTCCTCGCCGTGGCCACCGCCTGGCGCACCCTGCGCGGCCGGCTCTCCCCGCCCGCGCTCGCGCCGGACGGCACCTCTCCGGGACCGGGCGGTGTCCGGGCCGACGACGGCGCGGTGGGCGGCCCGGAGCCGGCCGACCGGTGGGTGTCGGCGGCGGTCCGGCTGGCGCTGCTGGCGGGGTCGGTGGGGGTGCTGGCCGCGTACACGGTGAGCCGCGCCGCGGGCAGCACTCCGGTGGAGAGCTCCCGCTACCTGTCCTGCCTGGCGGTCGCGACGCCCGCGCTGCTCTGGCCGCTGTGGCGGGCCGCGCGGCGGGCCGTCCCGGCCGGGCGCGGGGACCGGGCGGGCGGGCGGTGGGCGCGGGTGGCCGGGCTCGTGGCGGTCGGGCTGCTGGCCGGGATGTTCGCCACGGCGGGCGCCGCCACCGCCGGCGCGGTCCGGACCGTGCCGGCGACGCACGCCGAGGCCGACCGGCACCGGGCGCTCGTCGACGAGCTGCGCACGCGGGGCGTCCGGCACGTGCGGGCCGGCTACTGGACCTGCAACCGGCTCACCTATGCCACCGGCGAGCAGGTGGTCTGTGCGGTCGTCGACGACGAGCAGCGTCCGGGCTTCGACCGGTTGCCGCGGTACCGGCGCGCGGTGGCGGCCGACCCGACCGCGGCCTGGGTCGCGCCGGCCGGGTCCCCGCTGGCCGCCCGGCTCGACTCCCGGCTCGGCCCGGAGCCGGGCGCGCTCGACCTGGTCGAGGTCCCCGGCTGGCGGATCTACCTGCCCCGCCGCTGAGCGGACGCGCGACGCCGGCCGGCGCGGCCGGGGCCGGCTCCGTCGGGAAGGGATAGTTAGCTGTTGACGTGTCGAGCATCTTTAGCGTTCTTAAGACAGCTATAGTGTGCGCGTGAATCTCAAGGAGTGGGCGGCGTCGACCGGCGTCGCGTACATCACCGCTCGGCGGCAGTACGCGGCTGGGACGCTGCCCGTTCCCACTTACCGGATCGGCCGTCTGATCATGGTCGGCGAACCACTGACCGGCACGTCGGCCGAGGCCGGGCAGACGGTGGTGTACGCGCGGGTGTCGTCGGCCGATCAGGAGGCCGACTTGGACCGGCAGGTCGCCCGGGTGACCGTGTGGGCCACCGGGCAGCAGCTCGGCGTGGACCGGGTGGTGACCGAGGTTGGCTCGGCGCTCAACGGGCACCGTAAGAAATTCCTCGCGCTGCTACGCGACCCGGCCGTGGCCACGATCGTGGTCGAACACCGCGACCGGTTCGCCCGGTTCGGCGCCGAGTACGTCGAGGCCGCGCTGGCCGCGCAAGGCCGCCGCCTATTGGTCGTGGACCCGGCCGAGGTCGATGACGATCTCGTGCGCGATGTCACCGAGCTCCTGACGTCGCTGTGCGCCCGCCTCTACGGCCGTCGCGCTGCCGCGAACCGTGCCCGCCGCGCGATCGAAGCGGCCACCGATCCTCCGGCGTGAAGACGATCCAGGCGTACCGGTTCGCCCTCGACCTCAACCGCCGCCAGGAACGCGTCATCCTCACGCACACCGGGGCAGCCCGCGTCGCCCATAACTGGGCGCTCGCCAAAGTCAAAGCCGTCATGGACCAACGGTGCGCCGAGCGTTCCTACGGCGTACCGGACGAGTTGTTGACGCCACCGCAGTCCTGGTCTCTGGCCGGGCTGCGTAAGGCCTGGAACCAGGCCAAACCCGAGGCTGCGCCGTGGTGGACCGAGGTGTCCAAGGAAGCATTCAACACCGGCCTGGACGCTCTCGCTCGCGGGCTGAAGAACTGGGCCGACTTCCGCAAGGGCACCCGGGCGGGCCGCCCGGTCGGCTTCCCGCGGTTCAAGTCCCGCCGTCGGAGCACGCCCAGCGTGCGTTTCACCACCGGGGCGATCCGCGTCGAGCCCGACCGCAAACATGTGGTGCTGCCGCGGCTGGGCCGGCTGAAGCCGCACGAGTCGGCCCGTAAGCTGGCCCGGCGTGTGGACAACGGCACCGCCCGGATCATGTCCGCAACCGTGCGGTGTGACGGCGGACGGTGGCATGTGTCATTCACCGTCGAAGTCGAGCGCGCCGACCGCACCCCAGCCCGACCGCAGTTGATGGTCGGTGTGGACGTCGGTATCAAGTACCTCGCCGTGCTGTCGACCGGCGAGATGGTCGACAACCCGCGTCACCTGGTCGCCGCGCAGCAGCGGATGCGCTCGCTGGGCCGGGCGCTGTCGCGTAAGACTGGACCGGACCGGCGTACCGGCCGCCGTGCTTCGAAGCGGTGGGAACGGGCAGCGACCCGGCTCGGCCGCGCGCATGCCCGGGTGGCGAACCTGCGCCGCGACGGCCTGCATAAGCTCACCTCACGGCTGGCTGCCGAGTACGGCAGCGTCGTGGCGGAAAACCTCAACGTCACCGGAATGCTCGCCAACCGCAAGCTGGCCCGGCACATCGCCGACGCTGGTTTCGCGGAGATCCGCCGACAACTGGCGTACAAGACCAACTGGAACGGCGGCCGGCTGCTGTTGGCCGATCGCTGGTATCCGTCAAGCAAAACGTGCTCGGGCTGCGGTGCCGCGAAAACCAAGCTGCCCCTGTCCGAGCGCACCTACCACTGCCAGACATGCGGCTTGATCCTCGATCGGGATGCCAACGCCGCCCGTAACCTGGCCGCTCTCGCGGCTGAGTTCGACACCGCCGGGAGTGGCCCGGTGGCGGGACGTGGAGCCGACCGTAAGACCCCGCCCGCGGGGCTGGTGGCTGCGAAACGTCAACCCGGCACGACGCTAGTCGGTCAGACCGGGACCGTCCCACCGCAAGGTAGGACTACCAAACGCGTGCTCACTAAAGCGCGCTGAGAGGTAACGGCGGCCACGGATCAACGGGTCGCGGGGCGACCACTAGACTCTGCGACATGGCAAAGCCCCAGGAGAAGGTCTCGTTCGGCCAGCGGCTGAAGCAGATCGGGATGGTGTTCCGGTTCACCGCGAAGCAGGACCGGTGGTTCGCCCCGCTGACGGCGGCGGCGGTGCTGATTCCGCTCGCGCTCACCGTGGTCGCGGTGCTCCTCTGGGGCTGGATCTGGCTGCCGATCGGCATCCTGCTCACCCTGCTCGCGGTGCTGATCGTGCTCAACCTGCGGTCCAACAAGGCGATGATGAACGCCGCCGAGGGTCAGCCGGGCGCCGCCGCGCAGATCATGGAGAGCATGCGCGGCGACTGGCGGGTCACCCCGGCGGTCAGCTCGACCACGCAGATGGACATGGTGCACCTGGTCATCGGCCGGCCCGGCGTGATCCTGCTGGCCGAGGGGAACCCACAGCGGGTCCGCGGCCTGCTCGGGCAGGAGAAGCGCCGGCTGGCGAAGGTGATCGGCTCCGCCCCGCTGCACGACTACGTGATCGGTCAGGGCGAGGGCGAGCTGCCGATCCGCAAGCTGCGGATGACCCTGATGCGGCTGCCCCGTACCCTCGCCCCGAAGGACGTCAACGCCCTGGACAAGCGGCTCAAGGCGCTCACCGCCCGCCCGCAGATGCCCAAGGGCGCGATCCCGAAGAACATGCGGCCGCCGCGCGCGTTCCGCCAGTCGCGGGGTCGCTGACCTCTTCGCCGTACACCGGGAGCCGGGTCCGCCAGCGCGGGCCCGGCTCCCGGCGTCTCCGGCCCGCTCAGCCGGCCGTGGTCGGCGCGGTGACGTCCGCCAGCAGGGCGTGCACCGTCTGCTCCGGGGTCTCCAGCTGGGGTAGGTGCCCGGTGTCGGGGAGCACCCGGAACCGGGCGGCCGGGACGGCCCCGGCGTAGGCACGCCCGTAGTCGACGTCGGCGATCCGGTCGCTGTCGCCCCAGAGCACCAGCGTCGGGACTCCGATGCCGGCGAGGCGGCCGGCGAGGGTGGGATCGGCCATCGACCGGCCGCCGTAGACGCCGAGCGCGGCCCGGTTGCCGGCGGCCATGGCCTGCGCGGCGGGCGGCAGCGTGGCCGGGTCGAACCGGAACGGCGCCGGATCGTGGTACGAGAGCTGGAAGACCTCGTCCATGGTGAGCGCGAAGAAGTCGGCCACGGGGTGACCCAGGACCTCGATCCCGACGGCGTCGAGCAGGACCAGCCGGCCGACCCGGGGCGAGGAGAGCAGGGCCAGTTCGGCGGCGACCCACCCGCCGAGTGAGCTGCCGACGACCGTGACGTCGTGCAGGTCGGCCTCTTCCAGCAGGTCCGCGTAGAGCCGGGCCAGGTCGGCCACGGTGGTGAGCGGTTCGGGGCGGGCGGTGCCGCCGAAGCCGGGGTGGGTCGGCACGAGGACCCGGGCCGGGTGGCGCTCGGCGAGCAGCGCGGCGAACCCGGTCATCGACTGCGGCCCGGCACCGCCGTGCAGCAGCAGGAACGGGGCGTCCCCGGTGCCGTACTCGTCGACGTGCACCGCGATCGGGTCTGTTCCGGCCTGCGGTACGAGGTGGATGGTCACGGGGACTCCTGGGGGCTGGGGTGGGCCGCCGAGGAGCGACGACCGCCATTCGCGAGAGTGGACTCTCACGAACATAGCCCCTTTCCGCCATTCATGCGAGTACGCTCTCACGAAAATCCGGAACCGCCGTCCGGGCGGCGTGGTCCCCCGAGGAACGGAGCAGGCATGGCGCAACCACCGCGTGGTGACGCCGAGCGGGTCGGCCGGGCCGAGCAGAAGCGGCGGACCCGGGAGGCGCTGGTGGCGGCCTGCCGCGACCTGATCCGCTCCGGCGAACTGGTGACCATGCCGGCCGTCGCCGCCGGCGCCGGGGTGTCCGAGGCGACCGCCTACCGGCACTTCCCGGACCTGGTGACGCTGGCCAACGAGTCGCTGGCCGGCCTGTGGCCCACCCCCGAGGAGGCGCTGTCGCCGGTCGCGGACTGCGCCGACCCGGTCGAGCGGGCCGCCTTCGCGTGCGAGTTCCTGCTCCGCCGGGTGCACGCCTTCCAGGGCTCGGTCCGCGCCGTCATCGCCGCCACCATCGTCCGGCCCGGCGGCGCCGCGGCCCGGCCCGGCTTCCGGTTCGGCCTGATCGACACGGCCCTCGATCCGGTGCTGCCGGCGCCGGACGACGCGACGCGGGCCCGGTTGCGGCAACTCAAGCAGGACCTGGCCGCCGTGGTGAGCGCGGAGGCGTTCTTCACCCTGACCGATCTGGTCGGCCTGCGCCCGGACGAGGCGATCGCCAGCCTGACCCGGACCACCCGCACGGTGGTCGCGGCCGGCCTGGCCGAGCTCGACCGGACCGGTCGGTGAGCCGGCTCAGCGGGGGGCGGCGGCGATGACCGCGCCGGTGAGGCGGTCGTGCAGGCCGCGCCGGTGACCGTCCATGATCAGGGCGGGCACCACCAGGGCGAGCAGGACGCCGCGCAGCAGCGCCCGGATCAGCCCGATCCGGCCGCCGTCGGCCCAGGAGAGGCAGCGGATCCGGGTGATGTACATGCCGGGGGTCTGGGCGAACAGGCCGAGGAAGAAGCCGTACTCCAGAATCAGCACCAGGACCGGTGACCAGCCGTCCCGGACCGGGTCGGCGAAGATGTTGGCGACCAGCAGGCAGAGCACCCAGTCGATGACGAGCGCGCCGAATCGGCGGCCCAGGGTCGGCGGCGTGAAGGCCGGGTCCGCGGCGGGCGGCACCGGTACGGCGGCGGTATCGGTCACAGCGGTCAAGGGTAGTCAGGGCCGGCCCGGGGACCGCCGGCAGCGCGACCACCAGGGGTGTCGGTCACTGCCCGGATGCGCCGGTCGAGCACAGAGCGAGAAATAGGGCCAAAGCCATCAATCAGCGGCACATCGCCACAGCGGGTATCGTGCCAACGGAGACCGGAGGGCGACTGAGCGGCCGGGATGACGCTGCGCGAGGGACGTAACACGGCGGAAACAGAGGAGACACGGCCGGGCAACCGCACCGCCATACCGTCGCCAGGAGCCAGCCACCCGCGAAGTGGACCTGCCAGGAGGACGTGTGTTCGCCAATCCCGAGGAACTGCTGCGTTACCTCAAGAACGAGGACGTGAAGTTCGTCGACGTACGTTTCTGTGACCTGCCCGGCGTGATGCAGCACTTCAATCTGCCGGTCGAGTCCTTCGACGACAGCGTCTTCAGCGACGGCCTCGCCTTCGACGGCTCGTCGATCCGCGGCTTCCAGTCGATCCACGAGTCGGACATGCTCCTGCTCCCCGACGTGGCGACCGCGTTCATCGACCCGTTCCGCACGCAGAAGACCCTCGCGCTGAACTTCTTCGTCCACGACCCGTTCACCCGTGAGGCGTACTCCCGGGACCCGCGCAACGTGGCCAAGAAGGCCGAGGCCTACCTGGCCGCGAGCGGCATCGCCGACACCGCGTACTTCGGCGCCGAGGCGGAGTTCTACATCTTCGACTCGATCCGCCACGAGACCTCCGCCCACCAGTCGTACTACTACATCGACTCGATCGAGGGCGCCTGGAACACGGGCCGGGTCGAGGAGGGCGGCAACCGCGGTTACAAGACCGCGTACAAGGGCGGCTACTTCCCGGTGCCCCCGGTGGACCACTACGCCGACCTGCGCGACGGCATGGTCCGCCGCCTGGTCGACGCCGGCTTCACCGTCGAGCGCTCGCACCACGAGGTCGGCACCGCCGGGCAGTCGGAGATCAACTACAAGTTCTCCACCCTGCTGCACTCCGCCGACCAGCTCCAGCTCTTCAAGTACCTGATCAAGAACGAGGCCTGGGCCGCCGGCAAGACCGCGACCTTCATGCCGAAGCCGCTCTTCGGTGACAACGGCTCCGGCATGCACACCCACCAGAGCCTCTGGCTGAACGGTGAGCCGCTCTTCTACGACGAGACCGGCTACGCCGGCCTGTCCGACACCGCCCGCTGGTACATCGGCGGCCTGCTGCACCACGCCCCGTCGCTGCTGGCCTTCACCAACCCGACGGTCAACTCGTACCGCCGGCTGGTGCCGGGCTTCGAGGCGCCGGTCAACCTGGTCTACTCGCAGCGCAACCGCTCCGCCTGCACCCGCATCCCGGTCACCGGCAGCAACCCGAAGGCCAAGCGGGTCGAGTTCCGGGTGCCGGACCCGTCCAGCAACCCGTACCTCGCCTTCTCCGCGATGATGATGGCCGGCCTGGACGGCATCAAGAACAAGATCGAGCCGCCGGCGCCGATCGACAAGGACCTGTACGACCTCCCGCCGGAGGAGTGGGGCGACGTCAAGCAGGTGCCGGGCTCGCTGCCGGCGGTGCTCGACGCGCTCGAGGCCGACCACGACTACCTGCTCGACGGCGGGGTCTTCACCCCGGACCTGATCTCCACCTGGATCGGCTGGAAGCGGGCCAACGAGGTCGACCCGGTGCGCCTGCGCCCGACCCCGCACGAGTTCGCGATGTACTTCGACTGCTGAGGTAGATCGACACGGCGGTCACGCCCGGCACACAGCCGGGCGTGACCGCCGTTTCGTGTCGTCCGCGCGCCGTCGGGTGAGCGGTCGGTGCGGTCAGTGGCCGCGAACGCCGTACCGCAGGTGCAGGACGCCGTTTCCGAACCGGCGCTCGTCGAGGAGCGTGAGATCGGTGCGTACGCCGGTGGGCAGCCCCGGCTTGCCGCCGCCGACGGCGACGGGCCAGACCAGCAGGTGGCACTCGTCGACCAGGCCGGCGCGGATGGCCTGCGCCGCCAGGTCGGCGCCCCCGATGGTGAGGTCCCGGTCGGCCGCGGCCTTCAGCTCGCGTACGGCGGCGGGGTCGAACCGGCGCTCCAGGCGGGTGGCGGCCGTCGACACCTCGGTCAGGGTCGTCGAGTAGACGACCTTCTCCGCCGCCTGCCAGGCGTCGGCGAAGCCCGCCATCGAACCGGACTGCGCGGCCAGCGCGGGGTCGGTCTCCCAGACGGCCATCGACTCGTACAGCCGCCGCCCGTAGAGGAAGGTGCCCACGGACCGCACCAGGCCGGTGGTGAACGCGAACACCTCCTCGTCGAGCGGGAGCCAGGCGAAGGCCCCGCTGTCGTCCTCGATGTAGCCGTCGAGGGACACATTGGTCACGTAGATCAGCTTCGCCATGCCGTTTCCTCCCGGAGCACGTGGGGCATCGCCGCCCCCACCTCTTCTACGAACGACCGGACCCGGATCCGACGCCGGGCGCAGAGAAAAATTCCCGGGGGTCATCCACATACCTTCGCGTCCGATATATTACGGCGATGGATACACCTACACCGCTGCGAGAACCCACCTTCCTGATCCTCACCGCGCTCGCCGGCGAGCCGATGCACGGCTACCGGATCATCTCCGAGGTGGCGGCCATGTCGGGCGGGCGCGTGTCGCTGCGCCCCGGAACCCTCTACGGCGCGCTGGACCGCCTGGTCGACGCCGGCCTGGTCGAGGTCGACCGCGAGGAGGTGGTGGACGGCCGGCTGCGCCGCCACTACCGCCTCACGCGGGACGGCGACGCGACCCTCACCGCCGAGACGGAGCGACTGCGCCAGAACGTGGCCGCGGCCACCGCCCGGCTGCGGCACCGGGTGCGCGGCACCGGAACGGTCGACGGCCTGGCCGGAGGGCTGGCATGACGGAGCTGGAACGTCGCTACCACCGACTGCTGCGGGCCTACCCGGCGGAGTACCGGCGGGCCCGCGGCGCCGAGATCGTCGGGACGTACCTGGATCTCGCCCGGCCGGGCCAGCGCCGCCCGTCGCCCGGGGACGTCGCGGACCTCGTGCTCGGCGGCCTCCGCCAGCGGCTACGGGCCGCCGGAGCAGCCGACCTGACCACCGGCGTACGGCTCGCCGCCGTCCTGGCCCTCGTCGCCACGAGCGCCCTCGCCGCCGGCTGGTCGGTGGCGGAGCTGCACCGACTTCCCGAAGACCTGGCCGCGCCGGGTTTCGGCCCGGTCCACAGCACGGGAGCGCTCGCCTGGGGAGCCTGGCTACTGGCCGCCGCCCTGGCCCTGACCACCACCGGCCGGACGGTCCGGACCGCCGTCGCGGTCGCCCTGGTCCTCACCGTCGCCGTCGTGCCGGTCCGGGCACTGGCCGGCCTGCCCCGGCCACCCCTGCTGGTGCTGCTGCCCCAGCTCACACTGGGGCTGCTGGCGCTGGGCCTGCCGCACCGCCTGCCCCGGTCGGCCCGGGTCGCCGTAGCGGTGGCGACGGCAGCCGGCGCGCTGCTGGCCGCGGAGCTGCTCCGGACGCCGGGCTGGTGGGCATACCACGGCCCGATCCGCGAGCTGCCACCGATCGCGGGCGCGACCCTGCTCACCGTCGCCCTGGCCATCGGCGCCGGGCTGGCCGCCCGCCGGGACGGCCGGGGCGGCTGGGCCCTGCTCCTGCTGCTCACCCCGGTCGGCCTGCTCTCGTTGTCCCGGATCGCGTTCGGGGTGGGCGCCGACACGGTCCCCTCCCTCATCGGCGTCACCGTGCTGGTCGGCCTGCTCGGGCCGGCGGCCCTCGCCGCCGCGCTCGCCGTCCGCCGTCGGGCGCGGGCCGACCGGTCCGCCCACGAGCCGGCTCGCTGACCTCCGTCGTCCCGCCCGGCGGCCCCGGGCGGGACGACCGGAGGGTCAGCGGGCGAGCAGCGCGTCCAGCTTGGTGAAGGAGCTGTTCCAGCCCTCCCGGGCGCCTTCCTGCATCTCCGGCCCGTACGGGCCCTGGCGCAGCACCAGCCGGGTGCCGCCCGCCTCGTCGTGGAACTCGACGCGGAGCCGGAAGACGACCGGGCCGGCCCCGAAGTCGACCTGCTGCTCGCCGACGAGCAGCTCGTTCTCCACCAGCTCGGTGAAGGTGGCGTCGACCGGCGAGGTCATCTCCGGGTCGGTGTCACTGACCATGGTGAAGCGCTGGTGGCCGCCGACCCGGGCGTCGATGCTCACCGAGTCGCGGGGCACCGAGAAGCCGACCGGGCCGAACCACGCGGCGAGCTGGTCGGGGTCGACGAAGGCGCGGTAGACCAGCTCGCGCGGCGCGTCGAAGACGCGGGTGACGACGAGTTCCTGGGTGGCCGTGGTCTCGCTCATGATGCGGTCCTCTCTCTCACTTCTCGGTGCGTTCGGTCTGGATCCGTCTGAGGTGGGCGTCGAGCCGGTCGAGGTTGGCGTCCCAGAACCGCCGGTAGCGCTCCATCCAGGCGGTCGCCTCGCGCAGCGGCTCGGGGTTGAGGCTGCTGGAGCGCCACTGGGCGCTGCGGGCGCGGGTGATCAGGCCGGCCTGCTCCAGCACCTTCAGGTGCCGGGAGATCGCCGGGAGGCTGATCTCGAACGGCTCGGCGAGCTCCGTGACGGTGGCGTCCCCCTCGGCCAGTCGGGCGAGGATCGCCCGGCGGGTCGGGTCGGCCAGCGCCGCGAAGATCACGCTGAGTCGGTCGGTTGCCACTGCTTAACCACCTCGTTAATTAGCTGACTCGTTAAATGTAGAGCTGGCGAGGGGTGTTGTCAACGACTCCAGCGGATTCAGTCCGCGCGTCGGGCCCGCCGGGCCCGGACCGCGAGGATCGGCAGCACGACCACCAGCAGGGTCATCAGCACCGCGCCCGGCGCCTTCGTCAACCGGGCCAGGTTCAGGCCGTCGGGCAGCACCAGCAGCGCGGCCACCGCGGCGGGCGCGACGAACCAGACCGTCCGCGCCGGCGCGCGGGTCACCAGGGCGAGCAGGGCCAGCGGCCAGATCGCGTACCAGGGGTGGAACACCGGGGCCAGCACGACGGTGGCGGCCAGCGCCAGACCCGCCCCGACCAGCGCCACCCGGGGGCGGGCGACGGACAGCCGGGCCACCCGCTGCCGCACCTCGTTGAGCCGGCGCAACGCGGTCCAGGCCCACCACCAGAGCGCGACCAGCAGGACCACCAGCAGCACCAGGGCCAGCAGCCGCACCACCGGCACGGCGTGCGACGGCCGACCGGCCAGCCGGGCCGCGTAGTCGACCACGAAACCCACCGCGGTCGGCGCGGAGGTCCACTGCTCGGAGTCGCCGCTGCGCGCCAGGCCGCCCGCCCAGCCCAGGCCGAGCCCGGTGGCGAGCGAGACGACCAGCAGCGTGCCCAGCACTCCCCCGGCCAGCACGCCCCCGTCCCGCAGCAGCGCGCGCCAGGTGTAGCGGCCCAGCACCGCGGCGAGCGCGGCGAACGGCAGCACCACCACGGCGAGCGCCTTGACCGCCACCGCCAGCCCCAGCAGCGCACCGGCGACCAGCAGCGCCCGGGGCCTGCCGGGCCGGCGGACCAGCACCAGCAGCCCGAACAGCACCAGGCCGAGCGCCACCGCGTCGTTGTGCGCCCCGGCCACCAGGTGCACCCCGACCAGCGGGGTGGCCAGCACCAGCCAGGCCGCCCGTCGGGTCGGCACCCCGGCCGCCCGGGCCAGGCCGGGCAGGCAGAGCGCGGTCAGCAGCAGCCCGGCCACCGCCAGCGCCCGCAGCAGCACGACCGTGCCGGCCAGGCCACCGCCGAGCAGCACCGCGAGGCCGGCCAGCAACACGAAGAACGGCCCGTACGGGGCCGGGGTGTCCCGCCAGATCGGTGCCACCGAGTCGGTCCACGGGCACCCCGCGGCGGCCACCCCGATCCGGTACGGATCCACACCGTGCGTCCACGACCAGCCCTGGCAGGCGTACGAGTAGACGTCCCGGCTGCCCATCGGCGGCGCGAGGAGCAGCGGCAGCGACCACGCGCCCGCGGTCAGGTACGCCCACCGGGTCGACGGGGCGCCCCAGCGCAGCGCCCACCACGCGCCGACCAGCAGCAGCGTGCCGAGCAGCCAGCAGCCGAGGACGGCCGGCCCGGCCGGGGCGCGCCAGATGTCGACCAGCCGGCCGGTCGGCGGGGAGCCGGGCAGCGCGCCACCCAGCCAGCCGGCGACGGTCAGCAGCACCGCCCCGGCCAGGCCGGCGTACCGGGCCACGGCGGGGGCGACGGGCCGGACCGGCCCGTCAGGCTCGCTCACCGGCGCTCTCCTCGGTCGGCTCCTCGGCCGACGCTCAGTCGGCTCCCCGGTCGGCGGGGACCGGCCGGCGGGCCGCCCGAGCCGACCGTACCAACCGGACCGTCACCACGATCACCAACAGCGTCATCAACGGCGCCCCGGGCATCTTGGTCCACCGGGGCAGGCCGGTGCCGTCCGCCAGCACCAGGAACGACGAGACCAGCGCGACCAGCGAGAACCAGCCGGTACGCCGGGCGGTCGCGGCGAGCACCACCAGCGGCCAGGTCCAGTACCAGGGATGGAAGAGCGGGGAGAGCGCGACCGTCGCGGCGAGCGCCAGACCGGCGTGCCAGAACGGGTCCCGGCGGCGGAACGCCCGGAACCAGAGCCAGACCAGCAGCGCGAGGAGCACCACCATGCCGATCGCCCGGGTCACCGGCAGCGCGTCGACGTGCGCGCCGAAGATCGCCGCGAGGTAGCCGACGGTCTGCCCGACCGCGGTGGGCGGCGAGGTCCAGGCGACCACCAGGCCACCCTGTTCCAGGCCGCTGATGAAGCCGAAGTCGAGCCCCGCGGCGAGGGTCACCCCGACCACCGTGGCGACCGCCGCGCCGACCACCCAGCCGCCGTCGCGCAGCAGGGTGCGGATCCGGTACGGCCCGACGATCGCGGCGAGGGCCGCGAACGGCAGCACCACCAGCGCGGTGACCTTGATCGCGCCGGCCAGCCCCAGCAGGAGCCCGCCGGCGAGCAGCGGCAGGGGCCGGCCGGGCCGGCTCGCCACCACCGCCAGCCCGGCGACGAGCAGGCCCACCATCATCGCGTCGTTGTGCGCCCCGGAGATCAGGTGCACGGGCACCAGCGGGCAGGCCAGCGCCAGCCACAGGGCCCGCTGCGGGGGCACCCCGCAGCGGCGGGCCAGCACCGGCAGGGTCCACGCGGTCAGCGCCACGCCGGCCACCGCGAGCAGCCGGAACAGCGCCACGCTGCCGGCCAGCGACCCGGCGGCCGTCACCACCGCGCCGGAGAGCACCACGAAGAGCGGCCCGTACGGGGCCGGGGTGTCCCGCCAGATGTAGGAGATGGTGTCCAGCCACGGGCAGGGCAACGCCGACACGCCCTGCTCGTACGGGTTGATCCCGCCCGCGTAGCTGGCGCCCTGGCAGGCGTAGGCGTACGCGTCCCGGCTGCCGAGCGGCGGTGTGACCAGCATCGGCAGCAGCCAGAGCGCGATCGTGACGAGCACCCAGCGGGTGTCCGGCACCTGGTCGCGCAGCGACCACCAGGCCCAGGCCAGCAGCGCCGTGCCGACCAGCCAGGTGGCGATGATCAATGGGCCGTGCGGCCCCTGCCAGATGCTGACCGGGGTGGGGCGCAGGTCGCCGTGCGGCAACGCGCCGCCGAGGAAGGCGGCCACGGCGAGCAGCACCGAGCCCGCCAGGCCGATCCAGCGCGAGAGGTGGTGAGGCACGCCGGACATGCTGCCAGTACGGTTGGTCGCGATCGGGAGGTGGGCATGCGGGGCGGTCGCGTGGTGGCGCTGTGCGCCGCGTCGGCGCTGCTGCTCGGGGTGCTCCAGCTCACCCTCCCGGCGACCGGATCGGACCTGTCCGCCCAGGTGGCCCGCGCCGGCTTCTTCGCCGCGCACGGCGCCGCGCCGGTCGACCTGCGCTGGTACGGCGGGGTCCACCCGTGGGGCTACAGCCTGCTCTCCCCGCCGCTGATGGCACTGCTCGGGGTACGCCTCACCGGCGCGCTCGCGCTGCTCGCCTCGGCCACCGCCCTCGCGGCGCTGCTGGTGCGCACCCGGGTGCCCCGGCCGCTGCTCGGCGGCCTGGTCGGGGTGCTCACCATCGCCGGCAACCTGGTCTCCGGCCGGGTGACGTACGCCCTCGGGGTGGCCTTCGGGCTGGCCGCGCTGCTCGCGCTCACCCTGCCGGCCGGTGCCGTCCGCTCCCGGTGGTGGCGTGGCGGCCTCGCCGTGCCGGCGGCCCTGTTCGCCTCGGCGGCCAGCCCGGTGGCCGGCCTCTTCGTCGGCCTGGCCGGCGTCGCACTGCTGCTCACCCGCCGGTACGCCGACGGCCTGCTGCTGGCCGTGCCCGCCGCCGTG
Organism: Micromonospora auratinigra; assembly: GCF_900089595.1. GTDB lineage: Bacteria > Actinomycetota > Actinomycetes > Mycobacteriales > Micromonosporaceae > Micromonospora > Micromonospora auratinigra. The sequence continues at coordinate 3,306,941 of NZ_LT594323.1, forward strand.
CCGATCGCGGTGACCGGGCTGCTCTTCGGCGAGGGCGGCTGGATGAACATCAGCGGCACCGACACCCTGCACGCGGTGGTGACCAGCCTGCTGGCCGCCGCGCTGGTCGGGTACCGCCCGGTGCGGGTGGGGGCGCTGCTGTCGGCGGCCGGGGTGCTGGCCGCCGCCCTGCTGCACACCCCGGTCGGGTTGAACGCCACCCGGCTGGTGGTGATGTTCGCCCTGCCGGTGCTGGCCGCCGCGGCGCGGCTGCCGGAGCGGCTGACCCGCCGCCTCCCGGCCCGCCTCGCGCCCCCGCCGCACCGGACGAGCGGGTCGACGCCCGACCGGGCAGCCGGAGCACGGCGGGGCCCGGCCGCCCGAGCGCTGCCCGGGGCGGTCGGGCTGGTCGCGCTGCTGGCGGCGGTCGCCTGGTGGCAGCCGCCGGTGGTCGCGGCCGACCTGGGCAGCGCGGACGACCCGACGGCCGATCCGGCGTACTTCGCGCCGCTGCGCGCCGAGCTGACCCGGCGCGGGCTGACCGGGCGGGTGGAGGTGCCGCCGACCCGCAACTACTGGGAGGCGGCCCGGCTCGGTGAGGTGCCGCTGGCCCGTGGCTGGCTGCGGCAGGCCGACATCGCCCGCAACCCGCTCTTCTTCACCACGGTCCCCGGCGCGACCGGCACCGGCGTGCCGCTGACCGCCGACAGCTACCGCGCCTGGCTGGCCGACCACGCCGTGCAGTACGTGGCGGTGCCCGACGCGGAGCTGTCCTGGGTGGGCCGCCCCGAGGCGGAGCTGGTCACCGGCGGCCTGCCGTACCTGACCGAGGTCTGGTCGGACCCGCACTGGCGGCTCTACGCGGTCACCGACCCGACCCCGCTGGTCGGCGCGCCCGGCGAGCTGCTCCGGCAGGACGCCGCCACGGTCACCTTCCGCGCTGCCGGCCCCGGCCGTGTGCCGGTCCGGGTCCGGCACGACCGCTGGCTGACGGTCAGCGGCGGCGCGACGCTCGCCCCGGACGGCGACTGGACGATGGTGACCGTGCCGCGCGCCGGCACCTACACCCTGGGTGGCTGACACCGCCGCGAGCGCGTGCCGCCAGCAATCGCCCACCTCGGCCGGTCGGCCACGGCTGACCTACTACCTCACGCACGCGACAAACGTGATGACGTGAACGAATCGGTCGCCGGCCGGTGCAGCCAGCGCGATTCATTGGTGACGTCAACTCTGCAGCGGCCGACAAGCGCTCCCGGCCACCGTCCGAACGCCGCCGTGACACCGCGCCGGGCCGGGCCGCGCCGCGCCGGACAGGGGCAAGGCAGGGCAGGGTGGTGGCGGAGTGGTCAGGCGGGGGCGTCGAGGACCCGCTCCATGGCCGCGCGGGAGCGGCGTCCGGTGCGCAGGTACTCGTCGAGGAACTCGCCCGGGTCGTCGTGGCCGAGCAGCCGCACCACCCCGGCCAGCTCCACCCCGTGCCGGGGCAGCTGGTCGCCGGCCCGCCCCCGGACCAGCATCAGCGCGTTGCGGGCCTGGGCGGTCAGTGTCCAGCCGGCGGCCATCTCGGCCGCGTCCTCCGGGTCGACCAGGCCGGCGTCCCGGGCCGCCGCGAGGGCGTCGAGGGTACGCGTGCCGCGCAGCTCGGGCAGCCGGCCGGCATGCCGCAGCTGGAGCAGCTGCACCGCCCACTCGACGTCGGCGAGCGCGCCCCGACCGAGTTTGGTGTGGGTGGCCGGGTCGGCGCCCCGGGGCAGCCGCTCGGTCTCCACCCGCGCCTTGATCCGGCGGATCTCCACCACCTGTTCGCGGGTCAGCCCGTCGGCCGGGTGGCGGACCGGGTCCGCCATCGCCTCGAACTCGGCGCCCAGGTCCGCGTCGCCGCAGACGAACCGGGCCCGCAGCAGCGCCTGCGCCTCCCAGACCTTCGACCAGCGGGCGTAGTACTGGGCGTACGCGGCGAGACTGCGGACCAGCGGGCCCTGTCGGCCCTCCGGGCGCAGGTCGGCGTCGACGCCGAGCGGCGGATCGGGGGCCGGCGCGGAGAGCAGCCGGCGCAGCTCCTCGGCGATGGCGTGCGCGGCGGCGCTCGCGGTGGCCTCGGAGACCCCGGGCGGCGGGTCGTACACGAAGAGCACGTCGGCGTCGGAGAGGTAGTTCGACTCGTAGCCGCCGAGCCGGCCCATCCCGATCACCGCGAACCGCAGCCCGGCCGGGGCCGGCTGGGCGGCCCGGGCGGTCCGCAGCGCGGCGGCCAGGGTGGCGTCGGTGACGTCGGCGAGGGCGGTGCCCACCGCGCTGACGTCCGCCAGGGTGGGCGTCCGGCCGGCGGCGCGCGGGGTACGCGGGGTGAGCGCGCCGGCCCGGCTCAGCACGTCGGCGCAGGCCAGCCGGACCAGCTCGCGGCGGCGCAGGGCGCGGACCGCCCGGGTCGCCTCGACCGGGTCGTCGTGCCGGGCCGCCGCGGCGGCGAAGCCCTCGTGGAGCACCTCGCGCGGACGCGGGCTCAGCTCGGACTCCTCGGCGAGCAGGCGCAGCGCCTCCGGCTCCCGGGCGAGCAGGTCGGCCGCGTACCGGGAGGAGGAGAGCACCCGGGCCAGCCGGCGGGCCACCGGCCCCTCGTCGCGCAGCAGCCGCAGATACCACGGGGTGCTGCCGAGCTTGTCGGAGACCTGCCGGTAGTTGAGCAGCCCCCGGTCCGGCTCGGGCGCGTCGGCGAACTCGCTGAGCAGCACCGGCAGCAGGGTGCGCTGGATCGCGGCGGTCCGGCTCACGCCGCCGGTGAGGGCCTGGAGGTGCCGCAGCGCCCCGGCGGGGTCGGCGAAGCCGAGGATCTCCAGCCGGTGCCGGGCCGCCTCCGGGGTGAGCCGCAGCCCCTCGGCGGGCACCCGGGCCACCGACTCCAGCAGCGGCCGGTAGAGCAGCTTGGCGTGCAGCCGGCGTACCTCGGTGGCGTGGGTGACCCACTCGGCGCGGAACTCCTCGACGGCGCTGCGACCGGGGGTGGCGGTGTAGTCCAGCGCGGCGGCCAGCCAGCGCAGCGCCGCCGGGTCGGTCGGCACGGTGTGGGTGCGGCGCAGGCCCTGGAGCTGGAGCCGGTGCTCGACGGCGCGCAGGAAGCGGTAGCCGCGCAGCAGCGCCTCGCCGTCGGCCCGGCCGACGTAACCGCCGGTGACCAGGGCACGCAGCGCCGGGATGGTGCCCGGTACCCGCAGCGACTCGTCGGCCCGGCCGTGCACGAGCTGGAGCAGCTGCACGGCGAACTCGATGTCGCGCAGCCCGCCCGGGCCGCGCTTGATCTCGCGTTCCAGCTCCTTGGGCGGGATGTGGTCGATGATCTTCCGGCGCATGGCACGGACGTCCTCGACCGCCTCCGGCCGCTCGGCGGCGGTCCACACCAGCGGGGCCAGCTCGGTGATCCACTCCCGGGCGAGGTCGAGGTCCCCGGCGGCCGGGCGGGCCTTCAACAGGGCCTGGAACTCCCAGGTGCGGGCCCAGCGCCGGTAGTAGGCGAGGTGGCTGGCCAGGGTACGCACCAGCGGTCCCCGGCTGCCCTCGGGGCGCAGCGCGGCGTCCACCGGCCAGGCGACCAGCCCGCAGACGTGGATCAGCCGGGTGGCCACCAGCGTCGCCGCGGCCAGGTCGTCGTCGGTGTCGGCGACGAAGATGACGTCCACGTCGGAGACGTAGTTGAGCTCGTCGCCCCCGCACTTGCCCATCGCCACCACCGCCAGCCGGGGCGGGGCGGTCCCCGCCGGCAGCTCCGCCACGGCGAGGTCGTACGCGGCGGCCAGGGTGGCGTCGGCCAGCCCGGAGAGCGCCGCCATGGTCTGCTCCAGCCCGCGCCCGCCGGTCAGGTCGGCCGCCGCGATCCGCAGCAGCGCCAGCCGGTACGCCTGCCGCAGCACCGGGACCGGGCCGGTGGCCGCCGTCATCCGGGCGGCGGCGGCCAGGTCGAGCCGGCCGTCGGCGCGCGGCGCGAGCCCGTCCGGGGCGGTGGCCAGCACCCGCCACTGGTCGGGGTTGGCCACCAGATGGTCACCGAGTGCCGAGGACGCGCCCAGCACCGCCACCAGGCGGCGGCGCAGCCCCGGATCGTCGTGCAGCGCGTCCAGCAACGCGGTCGGCGGGGTCGCCGGGCGGTTCGGCGCGGCGGGCGGGCCGGTCGGCGCGGCACCGGATACGGCCGCACCCGGGCCCGCGGCGCCCGGACCCGTGGCACGGCGTTCCGCCTCGACGAGCCGGTGCAGCTGCCGCAGCGCCAGGTCCGGGTCGGCGGCGCGGGAGAGCGCGGTCAGCAGCTCGGCGGCCCGCTCGTCGGTCGGCTCCTGGGCCTCCGGCCGCCACAGTCCCAGCCCGTCCGGGCCGGCCAGCTCGCCGGCGCGACCACCGTCGCCGGTGGCGAACCCGTACCGGGCGAGGCGTCCCCTGGTCGGTCGGGTCACGTCAGTGCCCGAGCAGCGGCAGGCTACGGCGGGGCGTGTCGTCGTCCAGCTCGCCGAGGGCGAGGGCGGCGAACCGGATCGCGAACGGCTGCCACACCTCCTCGAGGTCGGCCATCGCCCGGTCGCAGGCGGCCACCACCAGCTCCGGGTCGTAGCCCAGCTCGGCCAGGAGCGTCGAGTCGCGCGCCCAGTCGGCGATCATCGCGGTGTCGCACTCGATGTGGAACTGCAGACCCCAGGCCCGGTCGCCGAGGCGGAACGCCTGGTGCGGGTGGCGGGTGGCGGCGGCCAGCAGGGTGGCCCCGTGCGGCAGTTCGGTGATCTCGTCGGAGTGCCACTGGAGCACGTCCGGCATCAGCGGCACGTACCGGAAGAGCGGGTCGGTGTCGGCGGCGTCCCGCTTGCCGACCACGGTCGGCCCGACCTCCGGCCCGGACGGGCTGCGCTCCACCTCGCCGGCGTGGGCGACGGCGAGCAGTTGGGCGCCGAGGCAGATCGCCAGGGTGGGCACCCGCTGCCGGACGGCCTTGCGCAGCAGCCCCTCCAGCGCGGGGAACCAGGGCGCGCCGGGACTGCCGTCGGTCAGCGGGTACGCCTGCTGCTCGCCGCCGAGCACCACCAGCGCGGCGTACCCGTCGAGGTCGGCCGGGAGGGCGTCGCCGGCGTGCGGGCGCAGCACCCGCAGCTCGACACCGCCCTCGGTCAGCCACTCCCCCAGTCGGCGGAGGTCGTCGGTCGGGTCGTTCTCGATCACCAGCGCGGTCGCCACGACGTCGAGGCTATCGGGTACGCCCGACGGCACCCGGTCCGGCTCCGCACGGCGCGGCGCCCACTAGGCTGCGGCAGGTGCTCACCGACGACTGCGTACAGCCCCCGGTCCTGCGTCCCGGCGACACAGTGATGCTGGTGTCGCCCTCCGGCCCGACCCGGCCGGAGCGGGTGGCGCGCGGCATCGAGCTGCTGACCGGCTGGGGGCTGCGCCCCGTGCTGGCCCCGAACGCGTACGCCCGGCAGGGTTACCTGGCCGGCGGGGACGAGCTGCGGGCGGCGGACCTGGACACCGCGTTCGCCGACCCGACGGTGCGCGGGGTGATCTGCACCCGGGGCGGTTACGGCGCGCAGCGGGTGGTCGACCTGATCGACATGGCGGCGGTCCGCCGGGACCCGAAGGTGGTGGCCGGCTTCTCCGACATCACCGCCTTGCAGTTCGCGCTCTGGCGGGGCGCCCGGCTGGCGAGCGTGCACGGCCCGGGGGCGGCCTGGCTGGACGAGCGGACCCCGCTGCGCTCGGCGGAGTCGCTGCACACGGCGCTGATGACCACCGCGCCGGTGACCGTCGAGGCGGTACGCGACGAGGAGACGTACCCGGTGCGGGTGCCCGGCCGGGCCGAGGGCCGGCTGCTCGGCGGCAACCTGTGCCTGATCACCGCCTCCGTCGGCACGCCGGACATGCCGGACCTGACCGGGGCGGTGCTGCTGGTCGAGGAGGTGCAGGAGCCGCCGTACAAGGTCGACCGGATGCTCACCCACCTGCGGCGCTGCGGCGCGTTGGACGGGATCGCCGGGGTGGCGGTGGGGCAGTTCACCGAGTGCGCCGACGGTTGGGACACCACCGTGGTGGACGTGCTCACCGAGCGCCTCGGCGACCTGGGCGTGCCGGTCCTCGGCGGGCTCCCGGTCGGCCACGGCGTCGGCCAGCTCACGGTGCCGGTCGGCACCCCCGCCGTCCTCGACGCGGACGCCGGCACCCTGACCGTGTCGGCCGCGGTCCGCTGACGAGCGACACACCGACAAATACTCACAAAAGCCTCCAGAACGCGAGAATCTGTCGATACGGTCAGTGACATGCCCTTATCGGGCATACCGCCGCAGGTCGGCGGGGTCGTCGCACCGTGGAGGGCCAGATGAAGCGTCGGAACAGGCTGCGACTCGCGATCGTGTCCGCCCTGGCGGCGGCCGTCGCGCTGGCCTCCGCCCTGCGCATGCCGGTCGCCGGCGCGGACGACGGCGGCGGACGCGGCTGGTGGAGCAGCGACGACGGCGGCCACCACCCGGCACCACCACCCCCGACGCCCGCGCCGCCACCGCCCGCGCCACCCGGCGCGGTACCGCCGCCCCGGGACGCGTGGGCGTGGACCCAGCTCACCCCGGAGGGCACCCAGGTCAGGTTCGCCACCCCCGCGACCGACTGCCCGTTCCTGACGATCACCACCGGGACGCAGTCGGTCCGCCGCCGGATGGTGCTGGAGAGCACGGTCGGCCTGTTCCCCAGCACGGCCACCGTTTGCACCCGGCTGGTTCCGCCGGCCGCCACGGCGGCGCAGATCGACGTGCGGACCAGCCCGGCCCCGGTACGCCCCGACGTCAACGGGGTCGTTCCGCTGCCGAACTGGACCCAACCGGGGGCGAGCGTCGTACGGCCGGCCAGCATCGCCGAGATCGGCGACACCGGGTGTCGGATCCCCGCCGTCGGCCCGGCCCAGATCTGCACCGGACAGCCGGACAACTGGCCGTTGCAGCGCGTCGCCACCAACGCCGCCACCAGCCCGGTGCCGCCGAACCTGGTCGTGCACACCGGCGACTACATCTACCGGACCCGCCCGGAGCAGCAGCCCGCGCCGCTGTGCGGCGGACCGGGTACCAGCACGAGCCCGCACACCTGGGGCTGCCTGGTCACCGACTTCTTCGAGCCGGCGCAGGCGTTGCTGGCGCGGGCCCCGTTCGTGTTCGTCCGGGGCAACCACGAGACCTGCGGCCGCTCCGGCGAGGTCTGGTTCCGCTACCTGGCGCCCACGCCGAACCCGAACGCGTGTGCCGCCACGCCCCCGGAGGACTACAGCCCGCCGGTCCGCATCGACGCCGGCACGCTGCGCCTGCTGCTCATGGACACCTCCTGCGCCGGTGACGACCAGCCCGTCGCGACGTGTGCGACGAGCCAGCGGGTGCCCACCTACACGGCCGAGTTCGAGCGGGTGAACACCAGCCTCGTCGGGCCGGGCGACAACTTCCTGCTCAGCCACACCCCGATCTGGGCCGTGGTCGGGCAGAGCCCGTTCGGCAACCCGGAGTACATCGACGGGGACCTCGAAAAGGCGGTGGCCGGGACCACCCTCCAGACGCTCGACGCCGGCATCAGGCTGATCCTGTCGGGCCACGTGCACCTCTACCAGATGCTCGACTTCGACCGCAGCACCGCACCGCGCCGTCCGCCGCAGGTCACCGTCGGCGACTCGGGCACCGCGCTCGACCCGAAGACCTGGCGGGACGCCGACCTGATCGGCAAGCCGGTGGACGGCGTACCGCTGGGACACCTGATCACCGTGCAGGCCTTCGGCTACGCGGCCCTGCGGGACATCGGGACGACGTGGAACCTCCAGTTCCTCAACCAGTTCGGCACCCCGGTGACGGGTACCGACTGCACCCTCGTGGGCACCGAGTTCCCCGCCTGCGTCTGACGGCTGCGCGGCTCCCACGGTCCGGCCGGTGGGCGGAGTTCCCGCCGGCAGGACCGTGGGTCAGGGCGTGAGGACGGCCACGGCACCGATTTCGAGGGCCGTCCAGACCGTGCCGTCGGGGGCGACGGCGAGGCCGTGCGGCTCCGAGGCGGGCGTCGGCAGGTCGTGACCGGTGATCCGGCCGGCGGGGTCGACGTGGCCGATCCGGTTCGCGGCCCACTCGGTGAACCAGCAGCCACCGGCCGGATCGGCGACGATGGCGTGCGGCCGGGCCGCCCGGTCGGGCAGCGGGAACTCGGCGATCCGGCCGTCGACGGTGATCCGGCCCAGCTGGCCGGCGGCGATCTCGACGAACCAGAGCGCGCCGTCCCCGCCCCGGGTGATGCCGACCGGGCCGGCGTCGGCGGTGGGCAGGGCGTGCAGCGTGACCTCGCCGGAGACGTCGATCCGGCCGATCGCGTTCGCCCGGTTGAGGGTGAACCAGAGCGCCCCGTCCCCGCCGGCGGTCAGCATCGACGGGAAGCCGCCGGTCACCGGGAGCGGGTGGCGGGTGACCGCCCCGTCGACGGTGACCCGGCCGATGGTGTCGTCGCCCGTGCCCGCGTACCAGAGGGCGTCGTCGGGACCCACGGCGAGCCCGCACGGGGCGGTGCCGGCCGGGAGCGCGACGGAACTGGTGCGCCCGTCGACGGTGACCCGGCCGAGGCGGTCGTCGCCGGAGCGGGTGTACCAGAGCGCGCCGTCCGGCCCGGCGGTGATGATCAGTGGCCGGCTCGCCGGCGGGTCGGCGTCGAAGATCCGCACGCCGGCGTCGGGGCCGAGCCTGGCGATGCCGCCGGAGCCGGCCAGCGTCAGCCAGAGCGCGCCGTCGGGGCCGATGGTGATCGAGTACGGGCCGGAGCCCGGCCCGGTGAGCGGGACCTCGCGGATCACGGGCGGTGTCATGGGGTGGCCTTCCGTCGGAATTCGTCCCACCCTTCCGGTTCCGCCGACGGCGCGGCAACCACTTTCGGCCGCGCCCGGTGCGGAACTCTCAGCGTGTTCATAGGGTCGCGACGGTGTTTCCCCAGGTTGAGCGGTCACTGTCGGTGAGGTCATCGTCCCACCACCGAACTGGAGTACCGCATGATCCGCACGACGAGGAAGCGCCTGCTGGTCGGCCTGGCCGCCGCCGGAGTGCTCGGCGTCGGGATCGCCGCCCCGGCGGTGGCGCTCGCCGACGACAAGAGCCCGAGCCCGAGCGCCGGCACGAGCACCGAGCAGGGCGGCGACCGCCGCGCCGACCGGCAGGCCGAGTTCGCCGAGGCGCTCGCCAAGGAGCTGGGCGTACCGGCCGACAAGGTGACCGCCGCCCTGGAGAAGCTGCGGGAGCAGCGGCAGGGTGACCGGCCCGAGCGGCCCTCGACCGAGGACCGGCAGGCGATGCTGAAGCAGCGGCTGGACCAGGCCGTCAAGGACGGCAAGCTCACCCAGGAGCAGGCCGACGCGGTGCTGAAGGCCGCCGAGGCCGGGGTGTTCCCCGGTCCGGGTGGCGGCGGCCACCGCGGCTGGCACCGCTGACCGGTCCGCGCGTGACCCGGGTGGCCCCGCCGGCTCCGCACCGGCCGACGGTTCCCTCCCGGCCGGGACCCTTCCACGGCGGGGCCACCCGTGACCTCTCCCCCACCGGTCCCCGCCCCGGCAGCGTCGCCGGGGCGGGGGCCGGTCCCGTTCAGCGCAGGTACGGCCCGTCCGTGCCGATCTTGCCGGGGGCCGGGTTGCCGGGCAGGTCGAGCACGTAGACCCGCAGGTTGCCCTTGCCGCTGACCGGGGCGGTCAGGGTGCCGTTGCCGACCGTCTGCACGGTCCCGGTGACGACGTCGACGTAGCGGCCGTTGGGGATGCCGGTGAAGGTCGCGCCGCCGGAGACGGTGACCAGCGCGAAGCTGTCCACCGTGCCGGCGGTGTAGCGCCGCTTGTACGCCAGCGTGTTCCCGCTGATCCCCTCGGTCGAGTACTGCCCCTTCTGCAGGGCGGGTACGGCCCGCCGGATCCGGTTCAACCGCTGCACGTGCTTGACCAGCGGCTGGCTCAGCGTGGTGGCGACCGCGCCGCCGGCCGAGCCGACCACGCCGAAGTCGGTGGCGGTGACGCTGCCGGCCAGGTGGTCGCCGTAGTAGGCGCGGCCGGTGGTGGCCAGCGGGCAGGTCGGCCCGCAGTCGATCCGGGCCCCCTTCTGGAACTCGATCTCCGAACCGTAGTAGAGCGTCGGGATGCCGCGGAACGTCCACATCAGGCTCATGTTCTCCGCCCAGGCGTCGGTGCCGCCCGCGTACCGGGTGGAGGACTTGTTCGGCCCGTAGTCGTGGCTGTCGACGTAGACCACGTTGTAGGTGGCGTCGTTGTAGCTGTCGTCGGAGTCCCTGCCGTTGAGGAACGCGTTCGTCGCGTCACCGAAGTTCATGTGCATCCGCATGTCGATGACGTTCATGCCGGAGAACGTCGAGTGGTCCGGGGCGTGGTAGTCGTTGCCGCGCAGGAACGCGTTGTCGGTGGTGGGTTGCCCGCTCGGGCCGAGCAGCTGCTCGTAGTCGTACTGCTCGATCGCCGCCTTGACGTCGTCCGGGCTGTACTCCTTGCGCTCGGACCAGGTGTAGAACTGGGCGGAGTGGTTGACCGAGCCGCGGTTCCACTTGTCGTTGACGAACGCGGCGACCTCGCCGAAGACGTAGAAGTCCCTGCCCTTCGCGCCGAACCGGGAGACGGCGTGCTGCCGGATGGCCGGCAGGAAGCGCCGGTTCCAGGTGACCCGGGGGATGTGCACGGCGGTGTCGATCCGGAAGCCGTCCACCCCCATGTCGATGTACCGGTTGTACGCGTTGATCAGGTACTGCTGCACGGTGGCGTTCTCGGTGTTCAGGTCGGCCAGGTCCTCGTGCAGCCAGCAGCTGCGGGCGTCCTCGCCCTCCCAGTTGCCGATCCAGCACTGGTGGTAGAGGTCGGCGGGGAAGAGCTTGCCGGTCGGGGTGGGCCACTGGCAGTTGTAGAGGGTGAAGCCCTCGGCGCTGCGCCCGCCGGTCGGCGTACCCCAGTTCAGGCACTGGTTGCCGGTGGGCGGGGCGGACGACCACAGGTCCCCGTTGTACGGCCGCCCCTTGGCCTTGGCGTTCTGCGCGGGCGTCAGGGCCGGGTCGGTGCCGGTCGCCTCGACCAGCGGGTCGTACTCCCGGCCGGCCTGCGGCTGGTCGTAGTACCACTTCCACTGCTCGTCGCGGACGCCGTACACGGTGGGGGTGAAGAGGCCCTTCGCGCCCCAGCGGGACGTGTGGTTGTAGACCACGTCCTGGAAGATCTTGATGCCCTTGGCGTGCGCCGCGTCGATCAGGTTCTGGTAGGACGCGCCGGGGCTCTCCAGGCGCGGGTCGACCCGGTAGAAGTCCCACCCGTGGTAACCGTGGTAGTCGTAGTCGGAGCGGTTGAGCACCACCGGGGTGATCCAGATGGCGGAGAAGCCCAGGCCCTTGATGTAGTCGAGCTTGTCGACCAGGCCCTTGAAGTCGCCCCGGAACATCGGGTCGTCGTTGGCCGCGTTCCCGGACGCCACGTGCTGGCTGCCGCCCCGGTCGTTGCCGGTGTCCCCGTCGGCGAAGCGGGCCGTCATGACGAAGTAGATGCTGTCCTCACGCGGGTCACCGCCGAGCGGTGCGCCGCCGGCCGGCGCACTCCCGGTGGTCGCGGACGCCGGCAGGCTCGCCGCCGACCGGTTGCCGGCCGCGTCCACCGCGCGCACGGTCCAGGTGTACGCCGTGCCGGGCAGCAGGTCGTAGGCGACGTACCGGGGGGTGGTGCTGGTGACGGTGGTGCTGCCGGCGCCGCCGGTGCGGGTCAGCTCGTACCCGGTGACGCCCCGGTCGTCGGTGGCGGCGGTCCAGCTCAGCGTCACCGCCAGCCCGTCGGCGGTGGCGGTGAGCCCGGCCGGGATGCTCGGCGGCGTGCGGTCCGGAGTGGCCGGGGCGCACGGGTCGGCCGCGTTCGGCGTGACCCGGCCCGCGTCGACGGTGCTGCGCCCGGTGCCGATGGGGTAGTCGGCGGAGTTGTTGTTGTCCCAGGTGCCGGCGGTGTCGTTGAAGGCGGCGGTCAGGCCGGTGGCGCTGCCGAGGTCGACCACCCGGCGGGCCCAGCCGGCGCAGCGCACCTCCATCGCCACCCCGGGTGCGGTGGTCCACGTCCCGCCGGTCGGCCGGTAGTGGATGTTCGCGGCGGTCCAGCCGCGCGCGGTGAGGTGGTACCAGACCTCGGCGGTGTTGCCCGCCGGGGACGGGGACGGGGTGGCGCTGCCGGACGGGCCCGGTGACGGCGTGCTGCCGGCGCAGGGGTCGCCGGTGCCGACCTTCCCGGCGGCGACGGTGACCGTGCCGGTGCCGAGCCGGTAGTTGGCGCCGTTGTTGTTGTCCCACACGCCGCCGCCGTTGGTGAAGACGACCTGGAGACCGGCGGCCGCGCCGAGGTCGATGGTGCTGCGCCGCCAACCGGTGCAGGCGGTGCCCATCGGTACGCCCGGCACGGCGGTCCAGGCCTGACCGTCGACGCCGTAGTGGATGTTGACCGCCCCGCCCCAGGCGGCCGGTGGCTGGTAGTAGACGGTGACGGAGTTGGCGGCCGCCGCCGCGCTGAACGGCAGCAGCCCGACGACGAGGCCGGCACCGAGCGCGAACGCGCCCCACCGGCGTCGGGACGTGATGGTGGTCCGCCTCATGGTGGCTCTCCTGACGCCCGCGCCCGCCGCATGGGCGCAAAAGGATGAAGGCGTTGCAAGAAGTTGCGGTTGCGGTGCCAGGAAGTTACCAGCTTCAATCCCCCGAAACCAGGGGTTCATCATCGACGGATCCGGATTTCCTCGCGCCCCGCCACTGCAATGGCTTGCACCTGCCGAAACAGCTTGCGACGGGGTTCGGGTGCGGCTGTGGTCATCGGGGCGAGCACCGCCGCACCCGGACCGCTCAGCCCTCGGCCGGCGGGGTGAAGACGCCGATCAGGTTGCCGAACGGGTCGCGAAGCCGCGCCTGCACCAGCCCGCTCGGGGTGGTGTTCGGCGGCACCAGCACCGTGGCGCCCGCCGCCTCCGCGCGCCGGCAGGTCTCCGCCACGTCGGCCACCTCGGCGTAGAAGGTCGCGTAGTTCGGAGCACCCGCGTCGAGCGTCCGGATCGCGCCTCCGATCCCCCGCTCACCCCCGGCCACCGTCTGACGGTACGACCCGCCCTGCGCCTCGAACGCCCAGCCGAACAGCCCGGCGTAGAAGCGCTCGGCCTCGTCGGGGCGGTCGGAGCCGATCTCGAACCAGGTCACGGGCGTGCTGGACATGCTTCCTCCTCGGCTGCGCCGGCCGGTCGGCCGGCGTCGTCAGGAGTCAGCTTCACCGGTGTCCGCGACACCGTCCTGTCGGTGTTTCCCGGTCAGTCCGCCGCCCCGCCGGGCATCGGGAACCCGCGAGGCGAGAGCGAGCCGGGATCCAGGACCAGCGGCCGGATCCGGTGCGCCAGGTCAGGACGGCGTCCGCCCAGCAGCAGGATCAGCCGTTCCGCCTCCTCCGGGCTCAGGTAGTACTGCTCGACCCCGAGTTCGGAGAGCCGGACCAACGCCTCCACCGCCAACTCCTCGGTGCGCGGGCTCCAGGAGCCCTGGTCGTTGTGGACCACCTTGCGCACCAGGCGCGCCACGTCGCGGGTCACCGGGTCGTCCCCGCTCATCAGGGCCAGGCAGCAGCGGAGATACGCCGCGGCGGGACGGTCCCCCCGGGTCGTCACGAAGTCGAGCCCGTCCAACACCGAGGCGGCGACGGTGCGGGACACGGTGCGGTCGGCGGCGAGCCGGTCGAGCAGCACCTCGGCCAGGTCGGCGACGGCCCGCCCGTTCCTCTCGCGCGAGGCGACCACCACCGACCCGAATGCCTGGTAGTGCCAGGCCCGCTCCACCGGGACGACACCCGGCGAGCCGAGCAGTGTAGCCAGGAGCACCCGACCCACCGAGGACTGACCCGAGCCGCCCTCGCCCACCAGGGTGCTGAGCGCCGGCGGAAAGACCTCCAGCAGCGGCGCCACCGCGTGCGCCACCAGATCTCCGTCGACGTCGCACTCGAAGTTGGCGGTCGCCCGCACGATCTGCGCGTCCGGACCCGACTCGCCCCGCAACCAGGGCCCCGGCGACGTCGTCGGGGCGTACGTCCACGCGAGGTCGACCTCCGCCGGTCGCCACCCCGCATGTGCCAGGAACAACCGGATCTGCCGCTGCCGGCCGTCCCCCAGTCGGTCCAGGGCGACCATGTTGACCAGGCTGCGGTACTCGCCCTCGGCGAGCTGCGAACGCCAGAGCAGGGCCTGCCGCGTCCACGGGACCCGGACGTCCGCCTCCGCGGGGTAGAGCTGGTCGCCGGACAACTCCCGGGCCGCGCAGAGCGCCAGCACGAGCAGGTTGGCGCTGTAGACGGCGTGCCGTTCGGGTACCGACACGGCCCGGGGGCGGTACGACGTGAGCTCCCGGCCGGGCCGGGCGTGGTGGGCGGTCCGGAAGAGCCGGAGCAGCACCTCGGTGATCTCCTCCCGGCGCTCCTGCGGGTGGGACCGGAGGGCCTCGGCGAGGAAGATGACGATCGGCACGCGCCCGGTCAGCGTCGCGAACGAGAGCAGCGCGTGCAACGGATCGTCATCGATCGAGGCGGTACGCAGCATGGTCACGGCGGCCTCCCGGGCCGCCAGCTCCCCCAGCACCAGCGCGGTCGTCCGGGCGACCAGGTACTCGCCGAAGGTGGCGTGCAGGAACTCGTAGGTCGCCGTGCGGTGGTCGCCCTGGAGCGCCTGGGCGCGGTGCACGAAGAAGAACCGCCCGAGCACGATCTCGGCGGCCCGCAACGGCTCCCGGAAACCGCCGTCGGCCCGCAGCCGCGGCGACTCCCCGGCCAGGAAGGACAATCCGGCCAGGTCCGCCTCCAGTTCCTCCTCGGTGACCCACTGGACGCCCCGGTTGAACATCGCGAAGGCCACCACGGCCAACCGGCGCAACTCCGCCTCGGTGGCCCGGGACAGCTCGCGCTCGGAGAGCCCTGGCCGGTGCTTGACCACCTCCCGGCGGGCGAAGCTGCGCAGCAGCCGCTCGTACAGCTCACCCCGGCCCAGCGTGCCGGCCGCGTGCAGGTCGTTGCCGTCGGCCGCGTAGAGGGCCAGCATCAGCAGCAGCAACGGCTGCCCGGCCAGCTCGGGATGGACCAGCACGGCGGCCGGCTCCAGCGGCGGTACGCCCAGCGCCGGGAAACGGTCGGCGTTGGTGGCGTTCCAGGTGGCCACCCAGCGGGCCACCCGGCTCGGGTCGAACGGTTCCAGCCGCAACGCCAGCGTGCGGCCCGGCGGCTTCGCCCGGTCCGCGACGCTGGTACGGCTGGTCACCAGCACCGCCACCGGTCGACCCCGGTCCAGCTCGCGCTGCTGGAACCGGGCCACCTTGAGCAGGTAGTCCGTCTGCGTGACGCCGGTGGCCTGGAGCAGCTCGTCGAAGCCGTCGAGCAGCACCACCGGCAGCGCGTCGCCGGCCGAGCGGGCCAGCGCGGGCCAGTCGAGCCCGTCCCCGATGGCGTCCCGGACCGCCTGCTCGATCTGGTCCTGGAGGTCCACCTCGAGCCGCACCTCGCGCAGCACCACCCGGACGACCAGGAACTCGGTGGCCGGCAACTGGGCGGCGAGCACCCGGGTGAGCACCGACTTGCCGGAGCCGGGTTGCCCCAGCACCAGCAGCGGCGCCCGGACCGCCCAGGGCGACGTGAGGTGCCCGGTCAGGAACTCGGCGAGGTCCTCCCGCACCGGACGCTCCACCCACCACGCCTCGTCGCCGGGCCGCGACCGCTCGTTCAGCGTGACCACCCGGTACGCCGGCGGCACGTACGCCCGGCCGAGCGTGGGCACCCGGAGCCCGTCCGGCACCTCGCCCGAGCTGACGATCGGCCGGTCGAGTTCCGCCCGGTACGCGCGGGCCAGCGCCTGCCGCGCCTCGCTGGGCGTACCGCCGGTGCCGATGGCCGTCACCATCTCCCGCAACTCGGCCAGCCCGACCGCGAGGTGCCGTACCTCGGCCCGGGTCGCCTCGTGCTCGTGCAGTCCCGCCCAGTACCGGACCTCGGCGAAATCGGCCGCCAGAGCGGTGAGCAGATCCCGGTGGCGGTCCACCGCGGACGCCGGCACCCGTTTCAGCGCGTCCCGGAGCGCGTGCTGCTGGCCCACGGTCAACCGGTCACCGACGGCCAGGCCGCCGACGAACGACTCGACCCGGGCCGCCAGGAACCGGTAGTAGAAGTCCAGGGCCTCCCGCAGCTCCGGGTACGGCAGCTCGGGCCCGGGGAACGGCGTCGGCATCTCGAACAGGGTGTGGACGACGTCCCGGGCATCGCTCGGACCCGCGCCCGCCAGGGTCACCTGCTCGGGCTTGCTCAGCGCCAGCTCGGCGAAGTCGAACGGCAGGTCCGCCTCGGCCAGCGCCTCGAAGAACGCGGTCACCGCGATCACCGCGTGCGCCGCCTCCAGCCGCTGGGTCCGCCCGTAGCGGGACAGCCCGGAGCGCTGCTCCGACACGGCGCGCACCAGCTCGTGGCCGAGCCGGACGAAGTCGGCCTTGGCGTCGAAGATGCCCAGCAGCGCCGGCACCGGCACCGACGCGGCCAACAGCGCGCCCCCGGTCAGCCGGTCGAACCAGTCGACCGCCCGGCTCTTCTCCCCGCCCAGCAGGCGTACGGCGTCGGCGTAGCTGAGCGTGTCGGGCACCGGCGTTCCTCCCCCGGGGGACGGCAGACCCGCCAGGATCCCGCATCCGGACCGGAAACGCTGTCGGGTTTCAGACCAGACTGAGCGGACGCAGCCGGTGCCGCGGGATGTCGATGTCCTCGGCGCGCAGCTCCCGGGTGACCGGCTCGGCCAGCGGGCGCACCGAGACGATCCGGTCGGTGCGGAAGCAGCGCACCCCGTCGCGTAGCCGGCACCAGGCCACCAGGTACCAGTGGGTCGGGTTGCCCAGGTAGGCCAGCGGCTCCACGTCGCGCAGCGAATCCGTGCCGCCCCGGTCCGCGTACCGCAGCCGCAGCACGAGCCCGGCGGCGACCGCGTCGGCGACGGCGGCCGGGACGGGACCGGCCGGCCCGCGGTCGATCAGGTGCACCCGGCCGGCGAGCCGGTGCGCCTCGGCCACGTCGGCGGGCGGCAGCACCGCGACCAGCTTGCGCAGCGCCGCGCCGGCCGCCGTGGCGAACGGCGTGCCGGCGAGGCGGTGCAGCGCGACGGCCATCGCCACCGCCTCGCCCGGGCTCAGGTTGACCGGCGGCAGGGTGCGCGACCGGTCGACCACGTAACCGCCGGTGCGGCCCGGCTCGGCCCAGATCGGCACCCCGGCCTGCTGGAGCGCGCTGATGTCGCGCTCGACGGTGCGGGTGCTGACCTCGAAGCGCGCGGCCAGCCAGCGGGCGCTGCGCGGGCGCGGCGACACCGCCCGCAGCTCCTCGACCAGGGCGTAGAGACGGTCCGTCCGGTTCACGCCCGGGACGCTATGCCCCGGGTACGACAGCCGTCAGGCGATGCAGGCGCAGACGATCAGCGCGGCGCCGAAGTGGGTGGCGGCACTGACCCGGGCGGCCGGGTGCGGCTCCTCGGCGCAGATGACCTCGCCGAGCCGGCCCGGGGTGAGCAGGTCGAGCACGAAGAAGGCCAGCGCCATCACCAGCAGGCCGATGATGCCGAAGATGACCGTCGAGGCGAGCCCCTTGGCGAAGTCGCTGTAGCTGGTCAGGATCGCGGTGAAGACGATCCCGGCGATGCCGAGCTGGTTGGCGGCGAGCAGCAGCGCGGCGTTGCCGTTGCGTTGCACCCAGATCAGGTGCCGCAGCTTGCCGGGGGTGAGCAGGTCGACCAGCAGGAAGCCGGCGGCCATCAGCCCCACCCCGACGACCCCGAACACGATGCTCTGCCACGCCCCGCTCAGCAGATCCTCCAGCACCGACGCCTCCCCGATTCGCACGCCGGGCGAGGGTGCCGCGGCGGTGCCGCAGACGATAGCGGCACCGCGCCACTGTGATCTAGAGCGAGAGGTAACGCTGGCGCTCGTACGGGGTGACCTCGCGGCGGTACTGCTCCCACTCGGCGCGCTTGTTGCGCAGGAAGAAGTCGAAGACGTGCTCGCCGAGGATCTCGGCGACCAGTTCGGAGCCGGCCATCACGTCGATCGCCTCGGACAGGTTCTCCGGCAGCGCCTCGTACCCCATCGCGCGGCGTTCGGCGCTGCTCAGCGACCAGACGTCGTCCTCGGCGCCCGGGGGCAGCTCGTACCCCTCCTCGATGCCCTTGAGGCCGGCGCCGAGCATCACCGCGAAGGCCAGGTAGGGGTTGGTCGCCGAGTCCAGCGAGCGGACCTCCACCCGGGCCGAGTTCGGCTTGCCGTAGGCCGGCACCCGGACCAGCGCGGACCGGTTCAGGTGACCCCAGCAGACGTACGCGGGGCTCTCGGTGATCCGGTCCGGCAGCGCCTGCGGGAAGAGCCGCTTGTACGAGTTGACCCACTGGTTGGTGACCGCGGTGTACTCGCGGGCGTGGGTGAGCAGCCCGGCGATGAACGACTTCGCGACCTTGGAGAGCTTCATCGGGTCACCGGCGTCGTGGAAGGCGTTGCGCTCGCCCTCGAACAGCGACAGGTGGGTGTGCATGCCGCTGCCCGGCTGGTCGGTGAAGGGCTTCGGCATGAAGCTGGCCTGCACCCCGGTGGAGAGAGCCACCTCCTTCACCACGTGCCGGAAGGTCATGATGTTGTCGGCGGTGGTCAGCGCGTCGGCGTAGCGCAGGTCGATCTCCTGCTGGCCGGGGGCGACCTCGTGGTGGCTGAACTCCACCGAGATGCCGATCCGCTCCAGGGCCAGCACGGCCTGCCGACGGAAGTCCCGGGCCACCGCGTGGGTGGTGTGCTCGAAGTAGCCGCCGCTGTCCACCGGGACCGGCAGCGAGCCGTCCTGCGGCCCGTTCTCCAGCAGGAAGAACTCGATCTCCGGGTGGGTGTAGAAGGTGAAGCCCTTCTCGGCCGCCCGGGAGAGCATCCGGCGCAGCACGTGCCGGGGGTCGGCCCAGGACGGGCTGCCGTCGGGCAGCAGGATGTCGCAGAACATCCGGGCGCTCTCGCCGCTGACCCCGCCCTCGAACGGGAAGACCTGGAAGGTGGTCGGGTCCGGCATGGCGACCATGTCCGACTCGAAGACCCGGGCGAAGCCCTCGATCGCCGAGCCGTCGAAGCCGATGCCCTCGTCGAACGCCGCCTCCAGCTCGGCCGGGGCCACCGACACGCTCTTGAGCGTGCCGAGCACGTCGGTGAACCACAGCCGGACGAACCGGATGTCCCGCTCTTCCAGCGTACGGAGGACGAACTCCTGCTGACGGTCCACTTCCCCAACCCCTCGCGACACTCTTGTCCGCCTTCGGCCGGGCTTCACCCGACCTGACCGCCCAGTCTCCCCGGGCCTCGTTACGCAGACGTTACGCGAAGACCCACCGGCCGTCCCGCCGTGTCCCGCCCCGGGGGACGGCACCGGGCCGGGGTGTCGATCGTCTCCGGCGTCCGGTCGGATTCGCCCCACCCCGCTGGGGCAAGATGAGGACATGCCCACCGTGCGTCTCGCCCTGTGCCAGGTCAATCCCACCGTCGGCGACCTCGACGGCAACGCCGACCTGGTCCGCGCCTGGAGCCGGCGGGCCGCCGACGCCGGCGCCCAGCTCGCCCTCTTCCCCGAGCTGGTGCTCACCGGCTACCCGGTGGAGGACCTGGTCTTCCGGCGCTCGTTCGTGGCCGCCTCCCGGGCCGCCCTGACCCGGCTCGCCACCGACCTGGCCGCCGACGGGCTCGGCGACCTGCCGGTCCTGGTGGGCTACCTCGACGCCGACGGGCCGCCGCAGGTCAGCGCCGACGCCGAGCCGGGCCGGGGGGCCCGCAACGCCGCCGCGCTGCTGCACCGGGGCGCGGTCGTGGCCACCTACTTCAAGCACCACCTGCCCAACTACGGCGTCTTCGACGAGGACCGGTACTTCGTGCCCGGCGACACGCTGACCGTGGTGCGGGTCGGCGGGGTCGACGTGGCGCTGACCATCTGCGAGGACCTGTGGCAGGCCGGCGGCCCGTTCGCGGTGGCCCGGCAGGCCGGCGTCGGGCTGGTGCTCACCATCAACGGCTCGCCGTACGAGCTGGACAAGGACGACGTCCGGCTGCCGCTGGTGCAGCGCCGGGCCGCCGAGGCGGGCGCCACCATCGCGTACGTGAACATGGTCGGCGGCCAGGACGAGCTGGTCTACGACGGCGACTCGATGATCGTCGGGGCGGACGGCGCGCTGCTCGCCCGGGCGCCGCAGTTCGTCGAGCACCTGCTGGTGCACGACGTGGACCTGCCGCCCGCCAAGGAACCGGTCGACGCGGGCGGGGAACTCGCCGACGACATGCGCGTCGTCCGCGCGAAGGTCAGCGACATCCTGCCGCCGGCCCCCACCGGCGAGGTCGCCCACGGCGGCATCATCGAGCCGGTCGCCGACGAGGCCGAGGTGTGGCAGGCGCTCGTGCTGGGCCTGCGCGACTACGTCAACAAGAACCGGTTCCCGTCGGTGGTGCTCGGCCTCTCCGGCGGCATCGACTCGGCGGTGGTGGCGGCCCTCGCGGTCGACGCGCTCGGCCCGGACCGGGTGGTCGGCGTCTCGCTGCCCAGCCAGCACTCCTCCGAGCACTCCAGGGCCGACGCCGAGGAACTGGCGAAGCGGACCGGGCTCGACTACCGGATCGAACCCATCCAGCCCATGGTGGACACCTTCCTGGCCAACCTGTCGCTCTCCGGGGTGGCGGTGGAGAACCTCCAGGCCCGGGTCCGTGGCGTGATCCTGATGGCGCTGTCGAACCAGGAGGGCCACCTGGTCCTCACCACCGGCAACAAGAGCGAGCTGGCGGTCGGTTACTCCACCCTCTACGGCGACTCGGTGGGCGGCTACAACCCGATCAAGGACGTCTGGAAGACGCTGGTCTGGCGGCTCGCGAAGTGGCGCAACGCCGACGCGGAGCGGCGCGGCGAGACCCCGCCGATCCCGGAGAACTCGATCGGCAAGCCGCCGTCGGCCGAGCTGAGCCCGGGCCAGCTCGACAGCGACAGCCTGCCCGAGTACGACGTGCTCGACCCGATCCTGATCGGCTACGTCGACGGCGACCTGGGCCGCGCCGGCCTGATCGAGTCCGGTCACGACCCGGCGATCGTGGACAAGGTGCTGCGGATGGTGGATACCGCCGAGTACAAGCGCCGCCAGTCCGCGCCCGGCACCAAGATCTCCATCAAGGCCTTCGGGCGGGACCGGCGGCTGCCGATCACCAACCGCTGGCGCGAGCACGGCTGAGCGACGGCGGTCCCCGGCCCGCCAGTCACGGGCCGGGGAGTGAATTCCTCCACTCCGCCCTGCCGCCGCCGGCTCGTCCGGTGCGACGATCGCGACGGAACCCGGGGACCGCGAACGCGGCCTCGAGGAAGGAGAGAGTCATGGTGGAGTCCACCCCGGCCGAGGTGACCGCCCTCTACGGCGGGCCGGCCACCCGGCGGGTCCGTACCCGTGACCTGATCGCCGCCAAGGAGCGCGGCGAGCGCTGGGCCATGCTGACCTCGTACGACCAGTACACCGCCTCGATCTTCGACCAGGCGGGGATCCCGGTGCTGCTGGTCGGCGACTCGGCCGCGAACAACGTGTTCGGCTACGAGACCACCCTGCCGGTGACGGCCGAGGAGCTGCTGCCCCTGGTGCGGGCGGTGGTCCGGGCGACCCGGCAGTCGCTGATCGTCGGGGACCTGCCCTTCGGCTCGTACGAGGAGGGGCCGACGCAGGCGCTGCGGACCGCGGTGCGGTTCATGAAGGAGGGCGGCTGTCACGCGGTCAAGCTGGAAGGCGGCCGGCGTTGCGCCGCGCAGATCGAGGCGATCGTCGGGGCCGGCATCCCGGTGATGGCGCACATCGGCTTCACCCCGCAGAGCGAGCACACGCTCGGCGGCTACCGGGTGCAGGGCCGCGGTGACACCGCCGAGGAGGTGATCGCCGACGCCCGGGCGGTGGCCGCGGCGGGCGCCTTCGCGGTGGTGCTGGAGATGGTCCCCGGTGAGGTGGCCAAGCGGGTCACCGCCGAGCTGCCGATCCCCACGGTGGGCATCGGGGCCGGCCCGGAGACCGACGCGCAGGTGCTGGTCTGGCAGGACATGGCCGGGCTGCGCACCGGGAGGGCGCCGCGCTTCGTCAAGCGCTACGCCGACCTGGCGGGGGCGTTGACCGACGCCACCCGCCGCTTCGCCGACGAGGTACGCGGCGGCGACTTCCCCGCCGCCGAGCACACCTTCTGAGGACGCGGGGGCCCCGGAAGCGGGGCCCCCGCCCGTCCGGCGAACGGGCCGTGGCCGGTCAGAGGTCGGTGACCCGGATGCCGGCGTGCGCCTTGTAGCGCTTGTTGATCGCGATCAGGTTGGCCGTGAACGCCTCGATCTGGTGGGCGTTGCGCAGCCGGCCGGCGTAGATGCCCCGCATGCCGGGGATCCGGGCGGCGAGCGCGGCGACCACCCCGACCAGCTCCCGGTCCTCGGTGCAGATCAGCACGTCCAGGTCGATCCGGTCGATCTCCGGGTCGGCCAGCAGCGGCGCGGAGACGTGGTTGAACGCGGCGCAGACCCGCGACTCGGGCAGCAGCCCGGCGGCCTGCTGCACGGCGCTGCCCTCGGCGACGGTGAGCGCGTACGGGCCCTGCTTGTCGAAGCCGAGCGGGTTGACGCAATCGACCACGATCTTGCCGGCGAGCGGGCCGGCGAGGGCGGCGACGGTGGCCGCGTGCCCGTCCCACGGCACCGCGATGATCACCACGTCGCTGCGGCGCGCCACCTCGTCGTTGTCCGCGCCGGACACGTCGGCGCCGGCCGGCACGCCGGGCAGCGCGGCGATCTCGGCGGCGGCCTCGGCCGCCCGGTCGGCGGAGCGGGAGCCGATCAGGACGGTCTGCCCGGTCCGGGCGAACCGGTAGGCCAGACCGCGCCCCTGGTCGCCGGTGCCACCGATGATGCCGACGGTCAGCCCGGAGACGTCGGGCAGCGTGGTCGCGTCGTAAGCCATGCCGCCATCCTCGCAAAGCCCGCCGTCCACCGGCACGCCCCGCCCCTGTGACAATCCCCCCTGCTGTCAGGCGCGTTCGAAGAGGACCTTGCGTTCGGTCGGGTCGGCGGTGACCAGGCGGACCCGGACCCGTTCGCCGAGCGGCAGGTCGCCGAGACAGCGGGCGCGGACCGGCGGCTCGTCCAGGGCGACCGTGCCGCCCGGCGGCCGGCCCGCCCGGCCGCCACCGTTGCCACCGGACCGGCCCGACCCGGCGCCGGGTCGTCCCGCTCCGCCGCCGGTCCTGCCCGCCGCACCGGCGCGCTCCCCCGGCCGCTCCGGCTCGACGGCGACGCCGGTCCCACCCGACGGGCCCGGCACCGCCACGGCACCACCGGTCTGCCCCGCCGGCTGTTCGGGGCCGGCGTGGTCGGGCTGGCGGGGCACCTCGGGCGCCGGGCGGGGCGCGTCCACGTCCAGCACGGCCGCCTCGAAGGTCTCGCCCACCCGGTGGGACAGCAGCACCGCCTCGGCCAGCTCGATCGCGCCCCGGGTGGCCGCCGACGCGGTCCGGTCGGTGGTCGCCATCACCTCGGGCAGCTTCGGCAGGGCGGCTCGCGCCCAGTCGGGCACCTCGCGGCCCTCGTGCAGGGCCAGGCAGACCTCGGTGGCGTACCGGTCGGCGAGTCGCCGCAGCGGGGCGGTGACGTGCGCGTACGCGGCTGCCACCCCGCCGTGCTCCGGCTGCTCCGGCGATTCCCCGTCGAAGGCGGTGTACGCGGCCCCGCGCATCAGCTCGGCCGCCTGGTCGATGAAGGCGGCCGCCCGGGGCTGCGCGGCGTCCAGCCCGGCGAGCACCTCGCCGACCGACATCCCGTCCGGCCAGTGCACGCCGAGCGGGCCGGCGGCCAGCCGCAGCCGCTGCACCGCCTCCGGCTTCGGCGCCGGCATGGTCCGCAGCAGCCCGATCCGTCCGGCGAGCATGATGTCGGCGGCCGCCATCCCGGTGAGCAGGGAGATCTGCGCGTTGTGGTCCTCCATCGGGCCGGGCCCGCGCAGCACCAGCCGCCAGCCGTCGCCCTGCGGCTCCACGTCCTGCTCGGGCAGCGGCAGATTGACCGCGCCCCGGCGCAGGCCCCGGGCGGTGAGCAGGGCCCCGATCTCGGGCAGCAGGGCGATCGGCTCGGGCAGCCGCCCGGCGTCGGCGGCGAGCTGCACGCCCACGTAGTCGAGCTTGGCCCGGCTGCGTACCCGGGCCCGTTCCAGCGCGACGCCGACCGTCTCGCCGTCGGCGTCGAGGTCGATGGTCCAGAGCACCGCCGCCCGGTCCGCGTCGGGCAGCAGGCTCGCCGCGCCCTCGCTGAGCGAGTGCGGGTGCAACGGCACGTTGCCGTCGGGCAGGTAGACGGTCTGGCCGCGCCGCCAGGTCTCCTCCTCCAGCGCGCCGCCGGGGCGCACATGGCTGGCGACGTCGGCGATGGCGTACCGGACCCGGTAGCCGCCCCCGGACCGGCGGCTGAGGTGCATCGCCTGGTCGAGGTCACGCGAGGTCGCCGGGTCGACCGTGACGAACGGGACGTCGGTCCGGTCGGGGACGGCGGGCAGCGGCGCGCCGGCCGCCTGGTCGGCCTCGCGCTGCGCCGCGGCCGGGAAGCCCTCGGGCAGTCCCAGCTCGCGGCGCAGCGCGCCGAAGTCGATACGGGGCGCCAGTACGCGTCGGATCACCACAGGGTCAATCCTGACAGCGTGCCGCGAGATCCGCTCAGCGGCGCGGCGGCGCGGGTCCGCGCGACGTCAGGCGGTGGCCCGCCGGGTGGTCGTCTTGCGGGCGGTGGCCTTCGTGGCCGGCGCCTTCTGGGCGGCCGTGGCCTTCTTGGCGGCCGTGGTCTTCTTGGCGGCCGTGGTCTTCTTCGCCGTGGTGGCCTTCTTCGCGGGCGCCTTCTTCGCCACCGTCTTGCGCGCCGCGGGCCGCGTCGAGGCGGTGGTCTTCGTGGCCGGGGCCTTCTTCGCCGTGGTCTTCCGGGCCGTGGTGGTCTTCTTCGCCGCCGCGCCGGTCTTCTTGACCGTGGCCGTGGTCTTGCGGGCCGCCGTGGTCTTCTTGGCCGGCGCCTTCTTCGCCGCCGTGGTCGCCTTCGCGGTGGTCGCCTTCGCGGTGGTCGCCTTCGCGGTGGTCTTCTTCGCCGCCGTGGACGTCCGGGCCGCCACGGTCTTCTTCGCGGCGGTGGTCTTCTTCGCCGCCGTCGTCTTCTTCGCCGCCGTCGTCTTCTTGGCCGCCGTCGTCTTCTTGGCCGCCGCCGTGGTGGCCTTGGTGGTGGCCTTCTTGGCGGGGGCCTTCTTGGCGGTGGTCCGGCTGGCGGGTGCCGTCGTGGCGGTCGGCTTGCGCGCCGCCGACACGACCTTCTTGGCCGCCGCCTTCCGGGCGACCGCCTTCTTGGCCGGCACCCGGCCGGCGCCGGCGCCCGAGGCGTTCGGTGCGGCCTTGGTGGCCTTCGCCGTCCCGGCCGTGGTGGCGCCCACGGTCCGCCGCGCCGCGCCGGTCTTCGTCGCGGTCGTACGTTTCGCCGCCGGGCGGGTGGTGGCCTGCTGTGTCACGGCCATCTCGGTTCCCTCCTTGGGGACGTGCTCTCGCCCTCGCGGAGCACGGATCACCTCGACGCGGGCCGTCCCGCGCCGTCTACCTTTCCTCCCCGGCCCAACGGGCGTCCTCGGCCTCCCAGGCTTCGTTGCGCTCCTGCACACGTTGCAGGGCGTTCTCCGCGTCGGAGGCTGAGGCGTACGGTCCGAGAACCTGCTTGGCGGGGCACACGTCGGCATCGGTCTCGACCCGGTGGTGTCGCGTGCACCAGTAGTAGTGCGCACCACTTCCGTTGTCGCTCATGCGATCACTGTGCACCGGGAAGCGTCCGACCGCCACCGGAACGCCCGAAATAGCCGATAATGTCCTCCACTGTAGACCGGCTGCCGGGCCGCCGGAGGTCGATCCGCGCAGAACGGGGCAGCCGGCCGGTGGGTCGGTGGCGGACAATCCCCGGGTGCGGTACGGGGGAGGAACGTCGGCCCGCCTGCGACGCGGGCTGCTGGCCGGGACGGCTTTCGTGGTGGTCGGGGTGGTGGGCGCGGCGCTGCTGCTGCCGCTGCTACGGGACCGCTCGCAGCGGCGGTTGGAGCACCGGGCCGACCGGGAGGTCTCGGCCACCGCGCAGCGCACCCGCGCGGCCCTGCTGGCCGCGCCGGCCGGGCGGGCCGGGTCGCTGCGCGACGCCGCCGACGCGGTGGACGGGGTCGAGGTGCTGACCGTGCGGACCGACACCGCCGGGGTCCGGCTGGTCTTCCGGGTCCGGGTACGCAAGACCGCCTCCTCGGTGTTCGGCTGGCAGCGGGCCAGCGCCGCCGGCTGTTTCGCCCAACTGGTGCGGGGCTCCGCCGCCCCGGCCGCGCTGGAGCGGCTGCCGTGCCCGCGGTGACCGGCTCGCACCGAACGGCCGGTGGCGGCCCGCCCGCGAGCCGGCCAGGATCGACGCTCATGATCTCCACTCAGGCCGGCCCGGGGACGTGCCCGGAGTGCGGCACGGCGACGGTCTCCCTGCGCGGGGCCCCGCCCTGGTGCGCCCGCTGCGAATGGAACCTCGACGGCTACGACCGCGCCGGTCGGGCAGCGGAGTTCGGCTGGTCCCCGGTCGACCGGTGGACCTTCCGGCTGGCCGTCCGCTCGACCCGACAGCAGTACGCGGCGCTGGCCGGCCGGTCCCTGGAGCGCGCCGGCTGGGGGCCTGCCGCCGTGGTCACCGTCGGCGTCGCCCTGCTGCTGCTGATCGGGGTGCTCGCGCTGGCCGTGGCCGGGGTGTGGCTGGTCTTCGCGTACCCGTTCCCGAACCTCGCCGTCCCGCTCGGCCTGGCGATGGTCGGGTTGGCGGTGGCCCTGCGCCCGCGCTTCGGCCGGATCCCCCCGGACGTCGACGTGCTCACCGCCGACGAGGCGCCCGAGCTGCACGCGCTGGTCGCCGAGGTGGCCGCCGCCACCGGCGCACCCGTGCCGCACGTCATCGGCGTCGACGGCGACATCAACGCGTACGCGACCTCGGTCGGGCTGCGGCGGCGCCGGCTGCTCTGCCTCGGACTGCCGCTGTGGGGAGCGCTGGACGGGCAGGCCCGGGTGGCGCTGCTCGGCCACGAGCTGGGGCACTTCGTCAACGGCGACGTACGCCGGGGGCCGCTCACCCAGACGGCGCTGACCACGCTCGGCACCGCCGCCGACCTGTTCCGCCCCGACCACGACACCCGGGACGCCGGCGGCGGGATCTTCGTGCTCGTCGGCGAGATGCTGGGTCGGCTGCTGTCGGGGACGCTGTCCCGGCTGCTCTTCGCCGGTCACCTGGTGCTGGTCGCCACGGCGCTGCGCAACAGCCAGCGCGCCGAGTACCTGGCCGACGAGCTGGCGGCCCGGGTGGCCGGCACCGCCGCCGCGACCCGCCTGCTCGACGTGCTGCTCAACCCCGAGTCGGTGGCCCTGGTGGTGCGCAAGGCCGCCCGGGGTGGGCACGGGCCGGCGACCTGGCGTGCCGGTACGGCCGCCGCGCTGGCCGGGGCGACGGACCGGCTGCCGCTGCTGCGTCAGCTCTCGGTGCGGGAGGACACCTCGCTCTTCGCCACCCATCCCCCGGCCGGCCTGCGGCACCGGCGGCTCACCGCCGGCGGCTGGCGGGACCCGGCGGTGGCGCTCACCGACGCCCGGGTCGAGCGGCTCGACGCCGAGCTGCGGCGGCACTACGAGCGGGTGGGCCGGGCGGTCAGTTGGGCCGCCTGACCCACCCGCCCGGTCACACCACGGACGGCACCGGGTCGGCGGCCGGCACCGGGTCCGCCGGCCGCCGGGCCACCGCGATCGCGTAGGCCACCGCGTACGGGGTGCAGGCCAGGTAGAGCATCGGCTCGAACACGATCCGGTCGGTGATGAGGAACCGTTCCCACTCGGTGGGCCGGGGCAGCCCGAGGGACGAGTCGGTCCAGATGTCGAGCAGCCAGAGCGGCGCGGAGACGCGGCTCACCGCGTCCGAGGCGGCGCCGTCGGTCAGCGGAGCGGGATCGATGGCCGGGAACGAGGTGACGACCGCGAGCACCACCGCCGCGTCCGCCGCCACCAGCGCGCCGACGAGCCCGACCAGCCAGGCCCATCGGGTACGCCCCCGGCGGGCCAGCGCACCGGCGGCCCAGAGCGCGCCGGCGAGCAGCGCCAGCCAGAGCAGCACCCCGGGCGCCATGGACAGCGCGTCCCGCTCGTGCCGACCGACCAGCGCCCAGAGGACCAGCGTCCCGGTCGCCCCGATCGGCAGCAGCACGCCGAGGGCGGTGGCGAGCGGCCCGGTGCGTACCGTGCGGCGGGCGGCGCGGGCGACGGGGAGCGCGAGCAGCGCCCCCAGCCCCGCGGTCAGCACGGTCCAGAGCGGCACCTGCACCCGGTCCGCCCAGGCGACGTAGCCGGTCAAGGTGCCGTACACCACGGTCATCACGGTGGCGGCGAGCGCGACGGCGGCGACCGCTCCCGGTGGGGCGAGGAGCAGCACGCCCGCGGTGCGCCGCAGCTGCCGGTGCAGCACCGCGCGGTCGACCACCGGACCGCCGGCCCGGCGGGCGGCCAGGCTGGCGGCGAAGCGCAGCATCCTCCACCGTTGCCCGCGCTCGTCGAGCACGTGCAGCTCGGCGGCCCATTCCCGGGCCAGCTCGTCGCGGACCGCCACCGGCCAGCGCCGGGCGGCGGTCCGCAGCAGCGTCTCGGCGAGCCGTCGGGTCACCACGCCGGGGCTCCGGTCGGCTCGGTGCCGCCGCGGGGCGACCGCTGCGGGGCGAGGGCGCGCAGCTCCGCCAGGGCCTGGCGGGCGGCGCGCAATCCCTCCGGGGTGAGCCGGTGGTAGCGCCGCGCGGGTCGGCCGGCCGCGCTGGGGTCGACCTCCTCCCACTCGGCGGCGAGCCACCCGGCGGCCTGGAGCCGGTGCAGCACCGGGTAGAGGGTGCCGCTGGGCAGGCCGGTGAGGGTCATCAGGTCGAGGCCGTAGCGCGGCGCCTCCGGGTCGGCGAGGAACGCCGACAGCACCTTCGCCACAGGAATCGTCATTCGCACGCCGCACACTCTATCCGTTTTCTACATAGGGTGCATCCCCCCGATCGGCCGGCACGCTAGCCTCCGGTGATGCCCGCACACCGGCTCGACCGCGTCACCGCCCGCCGCGTCGCCGTACGCGCCCAACTCCTGGACGCGCGGCGCCCCACCGACCTGCTGGCGACCGTACGACAGCTGACCTTCCTCCAGCTCGACCCGACCGCGGCGGTCGCGCCGAACGCGGACCTGGTCGCCTGGACCCGGCTCGGCGACGGGTACCGGCCGGAGCAGCTCACCCGGGCGCTGGAGACCGACCGCGCCCTCTTCGAGTACCGGGCGATGGTGCGGCCGATGACCGACCTGGGGCTGCACCGGGCCGAGATGGCGGCCTGGGTGGCGCACGCCCGCTGGCGCGACTGGCTGGCCGCCAACGACGCGTTCCGCCGGTACGTGCTCGACCTGCTGCGCGACTCCGGTCCGCTGCTCAGCCGGGACGTGCCGGACCGGGCGGCGGTGCCCTGGCCGTCGACCGGCTGGACCAACAACCGCAACGTCACCCAGCTGCTGGAGTTCCTCGCGGCGCGCGGCGAGGTCGCCGTCGCCGGCCGGGTGGGCCGGCAGCGCACCTGGGACCTGGCCGAGCGGGTCTACCCGCCGGACACGCCGGCGCTCCCCGCCGAGCAGGCCCGCCGGGCCCGCGACGAGCGCCGGCTCCGGTCGCTCGGCGTCGCCCGCGCCGCCGTGGTCGGCACGGCCGGCGAGCCGGCGGAGATCGAGGGTACGTCCGGCGCCTGGCGGGTCGACCCGACCGCGCTCGACGGCGCGCCGTTCACCGGGCGCACCGCCCTGCTCTCCCCGTTCGACCGGCTGGTGCACGACCGGCGGCGCGCGCTGGAGCTGTTCGACTTCGAGTACCGGCTGGAGATGTACGTGCCGAAGGCGCAGCGACGGTGGGGCTACTTCGCGCTGCCGGTGCTGCACCACGACCGGCTGGTCGGCAAGGTGGACGCGACGGCCGACCGGAAGGGCGGGGTGCTGCGGGTGGACGCGATCCACGAGGACGTCCCGTTCCCGGCGGAGGTCGCGACGGCGGTCCGCGACGAGCTGCGGGCGCTGGCGTCCTGGCTGGACCTGCCGGAGGTCCGCCTGCCCGGCCGCTGACCCGACCGCGGATTCCTGCTTCCGTCTTCATATCAAGCTGGTCCTCGGTGGACCATCCCTCGGCGGGTCCCATTTACGGGACCGACGTCCCCCGGTCGTGGTCCGGTCAGCTCGAAGTGGCGGCTACGAGTGCATCGACGGTCATCATGTGCAACTGTCGGTGCAGCGTTTGCACGAGGCCGCACCGCCCGTCGCCGCCGGGTGGTCCCAGGCGTGGACGGATCCGGCCGGCCGGACCTGGGGGGAAAGACACCGTGGCCAACCTGGACCTCGCGCTCAAGAGCGCGATGACCATCGACGGCGCGATCGGCGCCGCACTCGTCGACTACACCAGCGGCATGACGCTCGGGGTGGCCGGCGGCACCGGCGAGATCGACCTGACCGTCGCCGCCGCCGGCAACACCGACGTCGTCCGCGCCAAGCTGCGCACCATCGAGATGCTCAACCTCAACGACGAGATCGAGGACATCCTCATCACGCTCGGCACGCAGTACCACCTGATCCGCCCGCTGACCCGGCACACGGGCAAGGGGCTCTTCCTCTACCTGATGGTCGCCAAGAGCCGGGCCAACCTCGCCATGGCCCGGCACCAGCTACGCGCGATCGAGGAGAGCCTGGAGCTGTGAGGGGGCCCGACGACACCCGGCCCGCCCTGCCCCGCCGCACCCCGACCGCCGAGTCGCCGCCGCCACGTCGGCTCCCGCCGTCGCTGGCCGGCAACCCCGCGCTGCCGTACCCGGCCATCGGGCAGGAGCTGGCCACGTTGCGGGTGCAGATCCCCGGCGTACAGGGCTGTGTCCTGGGCGGCGTGGACGGGCTGCTGATCACCCACAACATGCAGACCGACATCGACGCGAACGAACTGGCCGCGCTGGCCGCCACCACCTTCGGCCTGGGCCGGCAGGTGGGGCTGCGGTTGGGGCAGGGCGACTTCCACCAGTCCACCGTCCGCAACCGGGACGGCTACCTGAGCGTCTACGCGGTCAGCCCAGAGGCGCTGCTCGCCGTGGTCGGCCAGGACAGCATCAACGTGGCCCGGCTGCACCTGCACGCCCCGACGATCGCCGACCGCCTCGCCGGCCTCCTGGACGGGGTCACGCCCAGCCCCGCGTGACCGCGCCCCGCCCGGCTTCCGGGCGCGCGACCGCGGCCGACTCGTGGGGGGTCGGCCGCGGTGGGCCGCCCGCGGGTCTGTCGCCCGCCGCCGACCTGTTCACCGGTCGGCGGCGGGCTGTCGCCGGCGGTGGGACAGGTCGGGGTGGTGATGACCGCCGGGGTGGCTGTCCGGGTCGGTGTGCACGGTCGCGCCGGTCAGCCGGGGCAGCGCGTGGGTCAACTGGTGCTCGGCGTCGGCCGCGATCTCGTGCGCCGCGAGCAGACTCAGGTCGGCGGCCACCACGAGGTCCGCCTCGGCGTGCAACCGGTGGCCGATCCAGCGCAACCGCACCGCGGTCACGTCCCGCACCCCGTCCACCGCCCGCAGGGTGGACTCGGCCCGCTCCACCAGTGCCGGGTCCACGGCGTCCATCAGCCGCCGGTAGACCGCGCGGGCCGCGTCCCGGAGCACGAACGTGATGGCGACGGCGATGACCAGGCCGACCACCGGGTCGGCCCACCGCAGTCCGAGGGCGGTCCCGCCGGCGGCGGCGAGCACGGCGAGCGAGGCGTACCCGTCGGTCCGGGCGTGCAGGCCGTCGGCGACCAGGGCGGCCGACCCGGATCCGGTACCGCGCGACCAGTTCGTTCCCGGCGAAGCCGACCAGGCCGGCGGCGGCGACCCAGGGCAGGTGGGTCACCTCGGCGGGCCGCACCAGCCGGTCCACCGCCGTCCAGGCGGCGGCGACCGCGGAGCCGGCGATGACCAGCACGATGACGATGCCGGCCAGGTCCTCGGCGCGGCCGTACCCGTAGGTGTAGGCGCGGGTGGCGGCCCGCCGGCCGAGCAGGAACGCGATCCCCAGCGGCACGGCGGTCAGCGCGTCCGCGACGTTGTGCAGGGTGTCGCCGAGCAGCGCGACCGAGCCGGAGAGCAGCACGACCACCGCCTGGACGAGCGCGGTGGCCCCCAGACCGACCAGGTGTTCGACTCATCCACCCTTGTCCCGACCGGCTTGACCTCAAGCGTGGTTGAACCACGACTCTCGTCGTCATGCGAGGACTCATCCAGGCGATCAGGCGTCTTCTACCGGTTGGCGGCAGGGCGGAGTGGCACCGCGCCGCACGGGTGGCGGCTGCGGCCGACCCGACGGTGCCGCCGCTGGCGCGTTTCCTCCTGCTCGCTCCGGAGCTGGACGGACGAACCGCCGACCGGCGAAGCTCAGGGAGCCTCGACGACGGCACACCGCCCGGATGAGCCGGTGGCCTCGCGCCGTCATCAGCCGGTCGGCACCGGGGCCAAGAGGTCCGCGGACACGAGGAAAACGGCCGTTCCGTCCTCGGCCGCCACCCCGTCGGGCTCGGTCGACACCATGACCAGCGGCACCGACGAGGCATCCGACCCGGCACGGAACTCCCTGACGACGCACCGCACCGCAGCCGGCCTCGGCAGCGCCGACCCGGGGTCGAGGTCCGTACCGAAGATCGGCTCCTTGTCGACGAGCGACCAGACACGACCCTGCGCGTCGGCGAATACGACCCGGACCACGGCCGGGAAGAGGGTCAGATCCACCCACTCGACCACTTCGCAGGCCAGCTCGACATGGTCACCGGGCCGGAGGGGCAGTCGATCCACCTGTTCGCATCCTGTCGTCGGCTCGTCTCGGGTGACGGCACCTGCGGGCTCCATGCCGCTGCCGTCGGTTGTCACACGGACGGGTCCCAGGCGGCGAGCTGATCGAAGACTCGACGGTCGCCTGCGAACTCCAGCGCTTCCAGCGGGATCCGACCGTAGAAGAAGAGGACCAGGTCACTGGCCGTGCCCCGGGCGTGGACGTCGGCCGTTTCGCGATCTCCGCCGGCACCGGGCGTGACGCGGACGACCTGTGCGCCCTCGGGGGAGAGCCGAAGACGCCAGGATCGGCCCTCGGTGGCGTGGTAGTCGACGATGGCGGGATCGTGCGGCCAGGCGACGGTGGTCGCGCAGAGGGTGAACTGGCAGTCGTCGAAACCGTCGAGGGCGACCTCGTCCGACAGCGGCTGCGGGGCGCCCGGGATGCGCTGGACGTCGGAGGTGAACACCGCGATCTCGGGAACCTGGCGCCGCGCCCAGGCACCAGAGGTCTGTGGTGACGGCGAGTCGTCCCACCACGTCCAACACCGGCGATCCGGGCCGGCCGCGCGCAGCACGCCCAGCAGGTGCGCGACGGACTCGGTCCACCACGCCAGCAGTGCCTCGCGTTCCCGAGGCGCACCCGTGCCGTCGTCCCAGGCCGACTGTTCCGGGGGCCCGTCCGCAGGCCCGGCGGCGACGACGGCGGCCGTCTTCCGGCGGTTCAGACCCACGCGCTGCACAAGATCGAACAGCGTCCACTCGGGACGGCTCGGCACCTGCGCGTCGAGGCTCGGTGCCGCCGCGACCGCGGCACGGAAGGCGGTCGACCGTTCGTCGATCAGCCGCAGATGATCAGAGAACGTCAAATTCTTGTGCACTGGGGCTGTCTACCAGTGTTCTCGGACCACCGGACAGCGATTTTCGCCCGCCAGGCCGCCACGGCAGCCGAAGCGCTCACTGGACCGGGACGATGGTGGCGGCCAGCACCCGCCAAGTGCCGTCGTCACGTACCCACAGCCGGGTGTAGCGCAACCGCGCGGAAACGACGGCACCACCCTGCACGGCATCCACCGCGGCGACCGTACGGGTCACCCCCGTCTCACCGTCTTCCTGGACGTCGAGGGACTCCTCCACGAGGCTGGTGATCCGCAGGACGCCCGAGCGGTGGCTCTCCAGGTCATCTTCCTTGGTGAAGATCGCGCCATCCGGTCCGACAGCCACGAGCCGGGGGTGCAGGAGCGCGTCTAGGGACTCGACATCGGCGGCGCGCTGCGCGGCTTGGAGCTGCCGTTCCGCAGTGTGGAGATCCATCCATCGATCCTCTCCAGCGCCCCGCGACCCGACAAGCGGATTCGCTCGCGGCAGAACGCCACCCAGCACGCCGGTCCCGGCACAAGCCGCGCTTTCGGCGACAAACGGGCCTTTGATCCGGTCTCTGAGCTGGTGGGCGACGGACGAGTCGACCTGTACGCCGGATTATGAGCAGGAAGTGCGTACTGACCTGGGGAAGTACTGGACATTGAGCTCTACAGGCCGCCGTCAGGCCGTCCGGGCGCAATACCTGGCTGCAGGTGCCTAGCCTGGGAGCGCAGACATTACCTCAGCGGCGACTTTCAGAAGTGGAACACCGATATCGCCCAGCGTGCCCGCGATCTGCACAAGCCGCTGAGCCCCTCTCCTTAGCCGTTCTGGACTGTCGCCAGCTCCTCGTAGATCGACCACGGCCGCGTCGATACGTCGAGCTTGATGCTCTGCCGCCTCGGCACGCACTTGAACAGCCGTCGAGATGAGCCGGTCGAGTAAGCCATCCGGCAGAACGCCAGATGTGAACTTATTGCCATGGACGTCGTTCCCGGACCCGAAGACGCCAGAGGCGCTGCCATGAAAGTTGAAGATGTTACTCACCGGCGACCTCCGCTTTCCGTTGGCGTGCTGGCGCTCATACGCCTCGACCCCCCTTTGCTTTAATGCGTAACCGTACTCGTTTTCCTCAATCTTCCCACTGTCAATAAGGCGATGAGCAGCCACCTCGGCCTCGTAGCCAGACAACTGCAGGAAGGGGGCAATATCTCGTGCGGCAACAAACCTTCCGGCACGGCCGTGTGCAACCTTGTATATCGCCTGCAGAAGAGCTTCGTCGCGCTTCATCAGGGCCTCAGGCGTAACTTCAGCCGCAGCCTGATATTGGAAATCAGCTTCAGCGGCACTCAATGAGCTACCAACGTTTGCAGCAACGCGCCAAAGGACTACGACTACAACCAACGTCGCTGCCACCCACAGCTTGAACGGAGCCCCGCGTTGGATCCAGACCCATAACGCTGAGAGCATTAAGGCGCCGAGAATAGCCCTGAAGGCGCCGGAAGTGACATAGCCCGTAACCCGAATTTTTATGCCTCGGCCAATAAGAAAAAGCATCACGGCGGCCTGTTCCGCCATGATATGACTCACATAATCGCCGCCACTTGTGAAGGGAACTGCTACGTACGCTATCGCTATCAACAGGAGGACTCCCCCCAGCCAGTCGTAGCCAGGAAGAAACCAGACCAGGAACAGAACCAGCGCCAACCCTATTGCGGCAGACAGAGGCTGACTGGCGAGCAGACCCATGAATCGAGGGTAGTGGTAGCAAGGTTGCCAGAACACCTCCCACCCTCCGGCCTTCGAAGTCAAATGAGTCGCATAGACGACAGTGCGAGTCAGATTCACATTCCGTGCCCGGCTCCACCGAGCCTCGAACCGAGCGTGACAACCTTCGCCCCGAAAGGGTCATTAAGGCTGAATAGCTGTTATTACCTTTATCGGCCATCAACGTGACTTTTGTATATCTATCGGGTGCAGAGTTCTTCATCCGAACAGCTCATCAATCGCGCGGCGCGTGCGCTCCTCGCTGGCGGGCATCAGGTGTGTGTAGACCCGGAGGGTGAAGCCCGGGTCGGAATGCCCAAGGTACGACGCGAGGGCCTTGATGCTCTCCCCCGCATCGAGCAGCGCCGAGGCGTAGAAGTGGCGTAGCGCATGCATCCCGGTCGCCCGGGTCGGGACGATACCGGCCGCCTCGACCGCTGGGCGCCAACTCTTGCCGTCGAAGGTGGCCCGCTTGATCGCACCTCGTCGGGTGGTGGTGAAGATCAGAGGCACCGTCACCCGCTCGTCGCTGAACGGGTCCTCCCAGGGCAGGGTGATCGAGAGCGGGTCGTACTTCTTGATGTGCTCCTTGAGCGACCGCGCCACCGAGTCCGGGAGCGGCACCCGGCGATCCCGGTCATTCTTTGGCAGGCCGAAGACCAGCCGCGAGCGGACCACCTTGACTTGCCGAACGACGTGCACCGAGCCAGCGGGGAAGTCGACGTCATCGACGCCGAGCCCGAAGATCTCTCCCTGCCGCAACCCACAGCCGGCGCCCAGGTCGACCATCGGACGGTAGCGCTCAGCGAGGCCACCGCGGATTGCCGAAACCTCGTCGGCCCGCCACGGGACGACGCGACGTTGCACGGGCCTGGGCGCCTTGACCGAGGCAGCCGAACACGGGTTCTTGGCGATGCGCTCGTCGTCGACGGCCGCGCCGAGGATGGTCCGAAGGTGAGCGAAGACCACGGCCCGGGTCGCCGGGGCCAGCTTGCCGACCATCGCGGCGTCCCACTCTCGAACGTGGCCGGGCTTGATCGAGGCCAGTTGCCGAGAGCCGAAGAACGGCAGCAGGTGTTTGCGTACCCGGAACTCTGTGCTCTCCCGCGTCGACTCGTCGAAGGAGCGCGTACGCAACCAGCTCTCGGCGTACTCGGCGAAGGTCATTCGGCCGGCGGACGGGTCGACGTACGAGCCGCGGAGCTTGTCCGTCTCGGTGGAGACGAGGAAGGCGTCAGCTTCGCGCTTGGCCCGGTCCGGGAAGGACTGGCTACGTTCCCGGCCGTCGGGGCCGATGTACCGGACCCGGTAGCGCATCCCCTTGCCGAACAGGTCCGACTTGACACGCTCCTTCCGGCCGCCGGGGTGCCGGATCACCTTGTACCAGCGGTCTTCCACGTGTCCCATCAGGCCGCCGCCTGCTCACGTACCCAGGCCCGAACCGCTTCCGGCTCGTACCGCAGGTGTCGACCGACCCGAGCCGCCGGCGGACCGTACTTGACCTTGCGCCAGCGGTACAGCGTCTCGGTCGGCACCCGCAGGTACGCCGCCACGTCCCGGACGGTCCAGAGTTCATCGTTCGCCACCGTCACAGCCCCTCCCCCGTCGTGCCATCTGTTCGCGTCGTCGATTCATCCGCCGGCGGCTGGGCAGCTCGGTCCTTCACGGCGAGCAGTTCGGACCGCCACCGGGCGCGTTCACTGATCGAGCGCATGAGCCGGTGGGTCATCGGTCCCACGTCCGGGTCGTCGGGCCGTGCGAGTTCCCAGGCGTGCCGCACCCGTTCGGCGGTGTCGCCCTGGTCGTCGACGAGCTGCCCAGCGGTAGCGCTGTCGGTGGTGACGCCGAGCAGCGCGCGAACCCAGGCCCGGACGTCGTGCTTGTGGTCGGCGAGGGTCTTACCGGACCAGTCGCGCGAGATGAGGATGCGCCGGCCGCCGATGCCGAGGGTGTCGCGCTGGTGGACCTTGCCCTTGCAGCGGCCCGGCTTGAGCTTCGCGTGTGCCTTCTTCGGCTGGACGCCGTACAGCAGCCAGTTCGCGCAGCGATCAGTGCACGGGGTGATCCGGAGTTCCTGCCAGAGCCGGTCGAGGTGAGCGCGTTGCCGATCGGTGGTGATCTTGTGGCAGTCGCCGGTGTGCTTGGTGATGTACTTCGTGACGTAGCGAATGGTCCGCTCGGCGTCCTCGGTGCCGGGCATGACGCCGCGGGCGTCGACCTGGGCGCCGAAGCGGACGACGTGCACGGGCTCGGAGTCCGGGTCGTCGTCGATGGCGTCGAGGGCTTCCGCCCAGGTAGTCAGCGGCTCCCGGGTGTCGGGGTCGACCCATGCCGCCGCCTGCTCGTCCCAGACGGGGAGCCGGTCGAGGGTGTACCGCTGGACGTCAACCGACGGCCACCACACCTGGTGATAGGTCGCCGCCGCCACGGTGCGAAGCACGTCGCGGGGGATGGTGCCCCGAATGGCGAAGTGCGCGTGTGGGGCGAGGCGGCGTTGCGGCTCGACGCAGCCGGCGTACTGGACGTTCCAGCCCTCACAGCGGCGCAGGTTCTGCCAGAACCGGTCGAGCAGCCGAGGGAAGTGCACGGCGTCCCAGGCGGCGCGGCGGTAGTCGTACCGGCCGGGGTTGACCGGGGTGCCGTCGGGGCGAACCGGGCCGTAGGAGTCGAGGGTGAGCGTGAGCCACATCGACGGCCGGTAGGTGGCACCGTCCGGAGCGGTGTAGGTCTTGCCGACGGTGCGCCGCTCAACCTTCCGTCGAGGTAGGTCCGGGGCATCCTGGCGCCGGCGGGTGGAGCGCTTGCGCCGGCGGCCAGACTCCTCGTCCTGGTCCTCGTCGACGCCGACGTGGGGTGGGCCGACGCGCCCACGCAGGCCCTCCGCCGCGATGGCCTCTTCCACCTCGCGGATCGCCTCGTCGAGGTCGGTCACCTGGTCCCACTGGGCGGCACGGACCGCTTCGTCGCGGGAGAACTCCAGGTGCGCCCGGAAGAGAATCAGGGACTTCTGCGCCTCGGTCGCGGGTTCCGGGCCGGGTAGGGGTTCGTCGTCGCGGTGCCAGCCCTCGCGGATCTGGGCCTGCCGTAGCCGGCGGTTCTTCTTGGCGCAGGGCGGGCACTTGTCCTCGCGGGTCGCCCCGCAGGGCAGGTCGATGACCTCGGTCAGGCCAGTGTCGAGGTCGGTGCGGCGCATGGCCAGAGGCCGGACGCAGACGCCGTACTCGATCGCGATCTGCTTGAGCACGTCGACCGAGCGAGGCAGCGCCATGCGGGCCGCCCGCGACCCCGGCCGAGGAGCAGCAGCCGGAGTGGGGGACGGGGCGAGGCCGGGCAGGGTCGGCGCGGTCATCGGATGATCCCCACGACCTGGGGCCGGTTGGGCGGGACGACGCCGACCGGAGGCAGCACCGCGGCCGATGCCGGCGGCATCACCGGAGCCGGCGGGGCGGGCTCGACCTGCTGCGGCTCGTCGTACCAGTCGGCCCGCGGCTGCTCCGGCTCAGGGGCCGGCGGTACGGCCGGCGCGCTGGACAGGACAACCTTGACCAGGGCGAGAAAGGCCAGCGACGGCACGGCGGCGACGATCCAGCCCCACACGGACGGTTCGGCTTCCGCGACCTGGGCGGCGAGGGACAGCAGGGCGAAGGCGACCAGGAGTACGCCGACCATGCCGACCGGGCGGCCGGCGCGACGCCGCGCGCGGATCTCCAGCCCGAGGTAGATCGCCATCAGCTCGACGGCCACCGCGTTGGCCCAGCCGATCCAGTCGGGCTGCCCGTGCGCGACGGTCAGATCGTGGACGTGGGTGAAGGCGGCGGCGCCGGCCATGGTGCCGACGGCGAGCAGGATCAGCAGCCGCGCGCCGGACTCGGCGCGAGCGCGGATCACTGGCCGCTCCCGGGGTTGCGGATGACGATGGTGATGC
Organism: Micromonospora auratinigra; assembly: GCF_900089595.1. Taxonomy (GTDB): domain Bacteria; phylum Actinomycetota; class Actinomycetes; order Mycobacteriales; family Micromonosporaceae; genus Micromonospora; species Micromonospora auratinigra. The sequence goes on from NZ_LT594323.1 coordinate 3,346,465, forward strand.
GGATGCGCTGCCCGTCGAGGTCGTCGCGGTAGCGGACCATGTGCGCCAGGCCGTGCAGGGCGGCGGCGAGTCGGTCCGGGGAGCCGTCGAGGTCGACGTTCAGGGGCTTGATGCGGTGGGTGCCGAGGAAGAAGCGCTTGAGGGACATCGGTTACCTCCGGGCAGGGGCGACGCGGGTACGGATGTGCTCGGGCGGCTCGCCGAGGGAGGCGACCGCTTCGGAGAGGCAGCGCCACAGCGCCCACGCCTCGTCGGGAGTCAGGTGCATCCGGCGCCGGCCGCCGCCGACGGCGAGACAGATCGGGTACGGGTCGGGCCGTTGCGGGTCGACGCGGACGGATACGGCGGTGCTGGTCGCGCCGTCGGGGTTCGGGGCGCGCAGCCGGTAGAAAGCGGGGGCAGTCACCGCGGCTCTCCCCCGTCGGCGTCGCGGTCGAGGAAGGTCAGCAGCGAGTCCGGCAGCAGTGGCCCGCGACGGGGCCGAGGCAGCGACGGTCGGGTCGGTTCGTCGGCGGTCTCCCGGCCGACCTGGGCGAGGATGTCCGCCGCGTCGGCCGGAGCCGCGTACTCGGTGGCCAGCTCGCGGATGTGGTCGTCGGAGATGTACGAGAAGCGGACCCGTGCCGGCTCCGGGGTGCCGTCGAGGATCACGTACCCGACGCCCTTGGCCCACCTGGGCATCTGGTCGGCCAGGGCACCTCGGTTGCGGGCGCCGTCACCCAATACGAGGTCGACCTGTGCTGCCTCGGTCAGGCCCAGCGCGATCCGGGTCGGGAACAGGTCCCGGAACGGCAGCACCTCCTTGCGGGGGTCCTGCAACGCGGCCACCACCAAGACGCCAACGCCGGCGCCCTGCGACAGCAGCAGCCCCAGCGAGGACGCGATGCGCTTGCGCAGGTCGACGTCCTGGAGGTACGCGGTCAGCGCCGCCATCTCGTCGATGACGACCACGACCAGGGGGTCAGCCTCAGTCGGGGTGTGGACCCGCACCGCGCCGGCCAACCGGGCCTGTCGCTCCCGCATCACCGTGACGGCCTCGTCGAGCAGGTCCGCCATGGCCTCGAAGGACTTGCAGGCGAACCGGGCGAACAACGGCCGCCCCATCGCGAACTCCATCCCGCCCTTGGGATCGATCACCCACAGCCGCACCAGACCGGAGGTGATCCCGCCGGCGAGGGCCCGCACCAGCGACCACAGCACCGAGCCCTTGCCGGAGCGGGTGGCGCCACCGATGAGTACGTGGGTGGCGAGCAGGTGCAGGCGCCAGTGCCGCAGATCCTCGCGTCGAGCCAGCGGCAGCGCGGTGAAGTCCGGTACCGAGGGCACGTCGAACGGCTTCACCACGGTCCGCAGCGCATCGGTACGGACAACCACGAGGTAGACCAGCGAGGGCCGGTCCCGGTACCGCAGCCGGTCCACCCAGCCGAGCACCAGTGCCCAGTAGCCGGAACGGACGGGCGGCTCCCCCGGACGCTCCGAGTAGACCCGGGCGTGCCGGCGGCCGAACGCGTACGCCAAGTTCGCGGTGACCCGCTGGAACTCCTCCGGCGTCTGACCCCGCACCATGCGGATCGTCAGCACGTCGAGCGCCTGATCCGACCGCACCCGCAACAACTGCGGCAGGACGACCCGATGGTCATACGTGCGGGTCAGCCCGCACAGCGTCATGGCCTCCCGCCACGCCCGCCGGTAGACGAACACCTGACGGATGCGGCCCAGCACCGGGCCGGCGCACCAGGCCCACCAGGACGCCTCGTGCTTCCACCGCCAAACCGCCGACACGAAGCCCGCCAGGACCAGCGGCACGATCAGTCCCGAGCGACCGAACTCCCGATAGAGCAGCACCGCGGCCACCACCAGGCCGACGGAGACCGGGTGGCGAAGGCACCACCACAGACCGCGCCACAGCCACCGCAGCACCAGGCCCAGCGCTATCAGCCAGACCGGCAGCTCCAGCCGGCGCGGCCGGATCACCATCAGATCCCCGGCCGTGGTCATCACGACCTCACCACGCGGCCGGCGGATCATCGCGCACCCCGCACGGCCGCCACCAGCACCCACCCGACGGCAGGCATACCCTTGGACATGTCACTACCTCTCTCGCCTGAGCAGGGGGAAGAGACAGAGGGCGGGGCTGCCGTCCGCCAAGACCTGACAGCCCCGCCCCCACCTGATGCGGCTACGCCGCCGCCTTCTTGGTCACGCCCGCCGGGGCCCGCAGCCCGGTCGCACGCAGCGAGTACGCCATTCGGCCGTTGTTGCTCACGTACGGCGTGACCGTCATCCCGTCGAACTCCACCGCCTCGAACGGCGCACCCGTCGGCGGCACCGGCTGGTAGTCGGCGGAGATCTTCACCGTCGTCTCCCGGGACCGCTTCCCCAGCTCGGGATCGAGGTCCATCACCCGGACTTGCCACACCCGCTGGCCGGTCACCTTGTCCTTAGCCGGGCTGCGACGGCCGGTCTTCTCGTCGTAGTCCTCGACCTCACCCATCGACTCGGGCACCAACGCGCACCCCGCCGGGAACACATCTTCGAACCGCACGACGAACCGGGTGCCGCCTCGCAGAGCCATCGCTCAACCTCCAGGTCGTTAACTTGTCTGCCAAGTTGCGGTCCAAGGTAAATGGCACTTGGCAGACAAGTCAACAAGTTAGCCCACCCGGCTCATGCCCGTGTTGCGCGCTTTAATGTCTTCGCCGTTTTTGTCGCCTGCGGGATTGTCGCTCGGCAAGCATCATGTAGAGGTGCAGAGACTGCGAAGCCTCTACTGGCGACTAAAGATATGGAAGCAGATAAAGATAAATGCTTTCCGCGAGAGGAGGGGCAAATTTGCCGTCCACCCCATTGCCTGGATGGCACCCCTAGCGACGGTCGCGCTCGGGCTGTACGTCGTTGCCCTTTGGAAAGCTCCAGATATCCTGACCCTGGAGCTGTCGGCGGCAAGCCCAGAGGCCAGGCTTACCGCAGCCCATAATGCACGACTTTTGGTTATCTCAGTCGTGAGTGCGCTCGTTGTCGGCGCGGGCCTCCTGTATACGGCGCGTAATTATCGCTTAGCCCACCGCGGCCAAGTAACGGACCGATTTGCAAAATCGTTAGAGCGCCTCGGCTCCAACGAGCTTTATATCCGCATCGGTGGCATCCGGGCACTCGGTCATGTTATGCAAGACTCTCCAGACCATTATCTTGACTGCGTGGAGGTGCTGGCTGCCTTCATACGCGCTCGCGCCCCGAGGGCCGGGGACTTCAACGATACGGCGCCCTCGATTTACCCGCATCGCCAGCTTCCGAACGAGCCGGAAGCGGACGTTCAAGCCGCCTTTACCGCGCTAGCTCATCGCCCCAAGAAACATCAGTCCGACCGCCACCTCTTAGATTTCCATGACTTGCACCTACGGGCAGTTAATCTGGCAGATGCCCAGTTGGACGACGCAGACTTTAGGGGTGCCGACCTGCAAGAGTGCAATCTGTCGGGGGCAAGCGCACGGGGTGCACTATTCGACGGCGCAAACCTAAGGAGTGCAGAGCTCTCACAAGTACGGCTGGGGCGGGCAAGCCTAGCCCAAGCTCGCTTGGCGAAATCCCGCATGAGCGAGGCCGAGCTAGTGAATTCACATTTGGTTGAGGCCAATATGGAGGATGCAAACCTATATCAAGCGAACCTGCACTCAGCGAACCTTCGTGGAGCCGATCTTCGCCGCACTCAGCTTGTTGGGGCGAACTTCAGCTACGCCAATCTTTCACGCGCCAACCTAAGCTTTGCAAGGTTGACGGGCGCGCAACTCGTTTCCGCTCAACTATCGAGCGCCAGCCTCAATCACGCAACCTTAATAGGCGCGGACCTTAACGGAGCAAACCTTCAAAGTGCTCGAATGCAGAATGCGGTCATTAGTCATGCCGATGAGGCCGATGAGAACCCTCCCCACCCAGAGGACTAGAGGTATGTTTGTGCAACCGATAAGTGGGTATGGGCGTCTCATGGAGAAGGAACAAGGCGTCATCGGCTCAGACTCCAAGCACGAGAGGCCAGCCGGGTTGGATGACACCACGGTCGAGGGACTTGGCGAACTGAGTAAGGCTTTGGAGACCATCCACCGGGTAAGGGGTCATCTGTATTCAGCTCACCAACTAGTCGGGGGCGCAGACCTTACGCTTGACCGAGTAGTCAAACTCCTACGGACGGCAGGACACGTCGAAATCGCGGACCGAGTCGAGCACGAATTGTTGGGACGAAACGTGCTCCCTGGCCGCTGGACCTTCCAGATCATGGAGGAGTTCGATGACGGCTACTACGCCGCCTTCCAGGAGATCGAGCGCGATACCCGGGAGAAGCTAGCCGGCGGTCGGCGGCACATCTACGAGGCCGAGTTGAAGCAGCAGCGCCGCACCCACGGCATGCCGGGGCATGAAGCTACGCCGGCGGAGGGGTGAGTGGCAGTCCGTCGGGCAGCATCGAGGTCAGGGCTTCGGCTCTGGCCTCGATGATTTTCATGCGTCCCTGGTACTCGGTGGGCTCGCGGTGCGCGGCTTGGCTGGTCACTTGGCCGGGCCACTTCCGGTACAGCAAGCCGTATTCGCGGGTGAAGTACCCGTCGCTGACCGCGTTGGCGGCGAGGAGGAGCCCGGTGTCCTCGGAGGCAGGCAACGCCATCCAGCCACCCAGGGCAAAGACGAGGTCGCGCCGCAGGCAGAGCGTTGCGGGGTGCACGGACGCCCGGTAGCCGTTGGCCTGCCAGAAGGACAGGACGGAGCCGCGGGCGACGACGCCGCCGGCCGGGTCCTTGTCCCAGCCGGCGGTAGACCCGTCGGGAAGCAGATCGAGTACCCGCGAGGTGGTCCAGCCGATCTGCGGGTGCGCGTCGAAAGCGGCGATGTCCCGGGCGAGCGCTCCGGGCGTCAACTGGTCGTCGGCGTCCAGGACCTTGATCAGGTCCCCGGACACTCGCGACAGCGCCAGGGTACGGGCGACGCCAGGCCCACCCGATCGGCCGGTGCCGAGGCTGATTCGGGGGTCGTCGGGCAACGCGTCAACCAGGGCGCCGGTTTGGCCGTCCTCCTGGACCAGCCATTGCCAGTCCCACCCGTCGGGCATCTCCTGCTTGGCCAACGAGGCGTAGGCGCCAGCGAGGTGCTCGATGCTGGGCGCGTGGACGGGCGTGATGACCGAGACGATCTGCGTCAAGTTTTCCACCGCTGGAGTTTGTGGGAGTAGACAAGCTCGGTCCGGTCACCCGGCATCACCACGTCGGCGACCTCGACGACGCGGCCCTTGGTGTCGATCGAGGTCTTGCGGACGGTGAGCACCGAGACGCCCGGGTCGATGTCCAACAGCTCGGCCTCGTCCGGTGACGGCGGGCGGGCACGGATCACGTCGTCGATCCGGTCCACCTCGACGCCGAGGGTGTGAAGCTGATGCTGAGTCCCGCCCGGCCACGGCTCCTTGCCAGCGTCGAGCAAGTCCGGGTTCGCGGCCACCAGGTCGTAGGGCAGGTACGAGTACGACATGGTCAGCGGCGCGTTCTCGTGCCGGGAGGACGTCCAGTAGACCCGGCGGAGCAGTGGCGTACCCGGGTCTACCCGCAGGGCCGCCGCCATGTCCTCGTCCGCTTCCACGCGGGTGTACTCGGCGTGGAACTTGAGGTCGTCGACGGTCAGGCCGGTGTCGTGCTCGATGGCGCCGGTCTTCAACCGCTCGGTCTCGTCGAGCAGGACCCGGTCCTTCTCCCACTGGTACCGCTCGGCGTTACGCCGGCGTACCCGCTGGCGGGGTGCCCGGACGTAGGTGCCGCGCCCCTGCTCTGCGCGGACCAGGCCCCATTCACGGAGTTGCCGGATCGCGTTGCGCACGCTGGTGCGGGACAGGCCCGACGTATCGGCCAGCTCGGTTTCACTCGGCATCAGCGTGCCGGGGGCCAGTTCACCGCGCGTGATCTTCGCCCGCAACTCCTCTGCGAGTTGCAGGTAGCGAGGGCGCCAGTCCCGGGCTTGCACACCGGCCACCGTACCCCCTAGACGTTCCAACGTCTGCCAGGTGGTCCCGCCGGCGGGCCGCTCAGGTATCGGAGCGACGGGCGCTGGCGGTCTCTTTGTCTGCTGCTTCGTAGGTATAGGTGTGCGCCGGGCAAGCCGGGGGTCAGTGGCGCTCATCGTGTCCCTCCAGAGGCAGCCCCTTGGTCATCATCATCAGCCGGGCGTAGGTCAGCTCGTAGATGAGCCGATCCAACTGCGCCAGGGAGAACAGGACGGCCTGAGTGGCGCCGCTACGGGTGGCATCCAGCTTGACCGCCAGGCCGCGCCGCTCAAAGCGGTCGAGCAGCAGTTGGGTACTGATCCAGCCCGTGTCCTCCCGCCCAACGGTGGCGAGGAACCCTCGATGCATCGGATCGTTCGGTCCGCAGCCCCGGCACCACTTCGGACATGCACTCGACGACTCGTCGGTCTCGACCTCGGTTGCGTGTTCAGTCATCGTCACTCCGGACACCGCCGGCCTGCGCCACCAGAGCGCCAAGTCGCTCGACCAACTGGGCGGCCTGACTCACCGACAACTCCGCCCAGCCGTTCCCCGCCCTCGACGTAGCGTGCACGGCAATCATTGGCGGCCATGCCTCCGCACCGATGAGGTACGTGATGATCATGCCGCTCGCCCTGGTCTCGCCGACGCGGAACATCTCGCCGCGGTGCCGGCGGGCCATGTGCGTCATCAGGGGCGGCACCAGGTGGCCACAGCGGGCCGGGTCGCACCAGTCCGGATGCGAAACGGTGACGGTCGGCTTGCTCGTACGCGTCACCGCGGCCACCGCCCACTGTTGCCCCGGTAAGTCTGGGCCAGCGTCATCAACGGCGCGTAAGGCAAGGTGGGCACCTCTCGGGTCGGCCCGACCGACCACCAGGGCGTAGACAGGATGACCGCCGAGCGGGGAACCGGTATGCGACCACCGGTCGCCGCCGACGGGCGCTTCCGGGACCACCACAACGAGAACCAGCGGCGCCGACGATGAGATCCAGACATCGCACCTCCACGGGTAGACGGGAGCCGGTGGCCAGCCACGGGGGAATGCAGCCGGCCACCGGCCCGGATGAAGGCGCGGCGCACCGTCCGACGCAGACGGGTCGGGTATCGCCGAGCCGACTTCCGCGCGGCTACCGCAACCGGTCCGACAGGACGCCGCGCATCAGACGCGGCCAGGGCCGGCGCGACACCACCCCTGATACGAACCGTCACCCCGGCCGCACACAAGGAAACGTATCTACAAGTGGACGAGTTGTCCAGACGTCGAAACGGGTCGCTTGGTTGGCACTTGGTAAGACAAGTGCCAGGTACGGTGAGCAGGTGCCCACCCCGCACTACGGACAGCCCCGTTACCGCGTCATCGCAGGTGAACTGCGAGCACGGATCGACGCCTGCTTGATCGAGTCGGGAAGCCTCCTTCCCACCGAAGGCGCCCTCATGGCCGAATTTAAGGCCAGCAGGGGAACAATTCGCCACGCACTTGCCCTTCTGCGAGACGAGGGGCTGATCGAAACAGAGCACGGACGCGGCACTATTGTCCGTCCACCGCAGAATCTGAATCGTTCTGCTGCCTCCGAGATGATTCGGCAATCTCAGAAGACCCCAGCGACACCTACCGTCGCCAAACTACTAGAAATTAAGCCAGGCGACCTCGTAGAAGAGGAGGAAATAGTCGTCCGCCAAAGCGGGAAAGTGCAAAAGGTAATCCAGTCATACCGTCCAGCAGAGTGACTCCTGGCACAGGATATTCACTGGCAGCAGGTTCGCCGCAGCGAGACGTTCGAGCATGATCAAGAAAGCACCTCGACTCTGACCCTGTTGGGCTCGATCTTCGCAGAGGCCCCAGGGCCAGTATCTCCGCTTCCGGCCCTCATCGCGTCCATCGGCTGGGATCGCGGCGTCAGCAGACAACTTGCACCGTAGCCAGGGCCCGTCTCCATGTAGGACGATGGGGTTTCTGGACCCGAGCTTCTCGGTTCAGTACGTACTTGAGTACCAGAGGGAGGCGACGTGTTTGCTGACGTCGGACGGGTTCTCGGGCCGGTCCTCAATCTCGTGGTGAAGGCACTAGTGCAGCCACCACAGCAAGGAGCCGGCACAGTCAAGGAGCCTGTTCGTCTCGATAGCCGGGTGAGGCTACCCGGAAAACAGCTTGAAAGATCACTTTCTCCGAAACACATAGACGCACTCGTCGAGCAGCTTTCTCACCGCCTTGAGTCTGTCCGTCTCCATGATTTCAAGGTCTTGGGCGAGAGTGACTGGAACCCAGCCGTCGCTGCCGTCGGGGCGACCCTGAGATCATTGGGGCCAATTGGGGTAACAGAGGCTATCCAGCTCAATCTTAGCCATCACAGCCTCGTTGAGCGGGCGCTCCAAGCCGACCCAGATCGACCGCAACGCGAGCTACTTAGCGGTGCGGGCACGGTGGTCTATCATCGACTGCTTGATGAGTCTTGTCGGCATGTAATTGAATTCATAACGCAACGGCCAGAATTCCGGCAGCGCGTCGACGTCGAACTCATTCGACGGACTGCAGCGCTTCAGGAATCCTTAGACGCGGCACTAGAGCGCGCTCACCTAACACCCGAGGACCGCGAGTTCGAGCGAAGGTATAGCGACCTCGTACTTCGGAAGCTCGACTCACTTCAGCTGTTCGGGGTAACCCTCAGCAAAAACGAGGCGTACCCCTTGAGCACCGCTTACCTGAGCCTCTCCGCAGCACAGGAGTCCGGCAGACGGAAACCTCGTGCAGGTTCTCGACTTGATCTAGCTGCGTCGCAACGGCTGAGAGTGCACGATGCACTAGCGGACACCAGCAGAATACTCATCCGCGGAGAGGCCGGCTCAGGAAAGACCACCTTACTCCAGTGGCTGGCCATCAACCTAGTCAAGGAAGAAGGACAACTGCCTGGTGGTTGGACCCCAGCAGTTCCATTTTTCATCCCCTTGCGGAGATACGCGCTTCGAGATCTCCCCACCCCTGAGCAATTCACAAAAGAGATTGCGCCCGCCTTGTCTGGTGAAGCACCGGACAAATGGGTGCAGAGAGTTATGCGATCGGGACGTGCCGTTGTCCTCATTGACGGCGTGGATGAGTTGCCGGCAGCCAAACGCAATGAAATCTGGAAATGGTTGCATGATCTAGTTGTCAGTTATGAGGATGCGCGATACGTTATTACTTCGCGGCCCCCTGCAGCGGATGCCACGATCGTCGTACCAGATGACTTTAAAACGTTCTTACTACTGCCGATGGGCTCTGCCGATGTGCGAACGTTCGTACGGCAGTGGCACTCCGCGTTGGCATCGACCAAGCGCGAGGGAACTGAGCCAAACAGATTAAAGCAATACGAGCTTGATCTGCTCGATAAGCTCGCACAGCGCCGAGATCTGCGTCGGCTAGCCACCAACCCACTTCTCTGCGCGCTGACCTGCGCATTGCATATTGATCGGTACAGACAACTCCCTCGAGATCGGATCGGCCTCTACCAAGCCGCGCTCGAGATGCTGCTGGTTCGTCGCGATGAAGCGAAAGAAATCGCCGGTGACGGGGTTTTGTTGTCACAAAAAGACCAAGAGATGCTACTGGCTCAGCTGGCGTACTGGCTAGTGCGCAACGGCAGGTCCGACGTTGATCGTGAAGAAGCGCTTCGAAGGCTACGCAAATATCTCGCTGCCATGTCTCACATCACCGCCAAGCCGAGCCAAGTCTTGGACTATCTTTTGCTGCGCTCAGGAGTACTGCGGGAGCCAGTGAAGGGTCGGATCGATTTTCTTCATAAGACATTTCAGGAGTATCTTGCAGCGCAGGCGATCTTAGACGAGGGTGATATCGACTACTTGACGAAGCACGCGCATGAGGATTCCTGGCGCGAGGTTGTCGTCATGGCTGTAGGCCACGGCCGCCGAGACGAGCGCGAGAACATAATTCGCAGCCTCATAATGCCAGACAATGACCTGGACCCCGAGGATTCGAACCGGAAGATCTTAGTAGCCGCCGCCTGCCTCGAGCATCCAGGTGCCCTTGATCCAGATCTCGCTGCAACAGTGAAGCGCCTCCTGCGGAGGCTTGTGCCTCCAAAGACGGCGATTGCCGCAGAGCAGTTGGCTGAGGCCGGAGATATCGTTCTTGACCTCGTGCCAGACCCTTCTACCCTTTCAGACGACGAAGGCTTGTATCTCCTACAATTGATCAATAGGTTCCACCCAGAAGATACTTTGCCTGTATTGGCACGGATTGCCGCAAGCCCTCGGCCAGCTATTCGCAGAAAACTTGCTGCTTTCTGGCCGCAGGTTGCGCCCGAGGAGTATGCGCGCTCAGTGTTAGCCCTGATGGACCTAAGCGACGTGGCAGTAGTGGCACGCGGCGAAGGCCAGCTTCATTCGTTACAGCACATTGATGGACTGCGTCGGCTCATCGTGGACGGTCACAGTGGCGGCCTCCATTCATTAAGTCGGGCCACGGTGCTAGAAACGGCAGCCTTTGTGAGCTGCCAGCTGGAAGGTTTCGAAGCAGCAGCCTTGCGCCACCTTAAAGTACTAGATCTTTGCAACACAACTATTGAGAATGGACTCGATGCAGCCGCTAGCCCATCAGTTCAGGAACTCAGCCTAATTGGCAACGCCACAGCTCGAGGAGGCGCAAACCTTGCGGGGGAATTCAGCAGGATCTTCAGCCTGTTCCCCAACCTATCGAAATTGACGGTGGATTGGTCTTTAGTTGCTTCGAACGTTCCTCACGCGGTAGCCCCCGGCCAGAGCCTTAAGTCGCTTAACCTTCTGTCCTCAGCCACTTTTGCGCGATTCTTAGACGGAATTTATAAAACGTTCAGCCCTCGCGAACTTCAGCCCCTAGGATGGCGTCGCCCTTCGATGCACCAGTTTACTGGCAACGTGGGCATCGAAGAGATCACCCTTGTTGGCTGGCCTTCACGCGAGGAACTAATCATGATGCAAAAGCTTCCTTCGCTGACGACATTACGAGTGATTGCAGTTAGGGACGACCTCCGCAGAAAGATTCACGCTGACGGTGGAATATATCCATACCCAGGTCTCCAGACAGGGCTTCAGGAGTCACTACTAAACCTTCGGAACCTTCGGAACCTTGACCTAATCTTAATTGACTCGCTAGGGTCAACTTTTGATTTGCAAGAAAGCTTCGATGCAGCAGATCTTACATGGCTACCGCCGTATCTCTCCCGGGTAATCAGACCGAAGTCAATGGTTGAGGTGACACTAAATGGAAACTCGCCACGTTGAGCCACAGGAGGCCATTTTTTTCTCGCCACAGATTCTCCCATCTGCCCCAACCGACACCCCGAGGCGCCATAGATCGGGCGGCGGACGGTTGCCGCATATCAGTCGGCGACGGCTGAATCGAACTGGCAAATCGAACTGGCGGTATTGCTGATTTCTTCTCTTCTAAATCAAGGCACCGCGCTCCGCGCGGTGCGGGGCGGCAAGCCCGGCCGGCGGCAAGCCGCCCCGGCCGCCTACGGCGCCGGGGCGGTGAGCCACCGACAGCCGCCGGGACACCGCCCCACAGTCGGATCTCAGCTCAGCGCGAGTTCGTCCGGGAAGCGCTCATGAAGCGCGGCGACCAGATGGCGTAGGCAGTCCTCAAGGCTGTGGCCATCGACTCTGAACGCCTCACCAGGGAGCCGCTGACCCGAGACCACCACCGTCCAGGGCTTGCGCTCCCGTTCGCCGTCAATCTTGACCATCGCGACCAGGCCCATCTCCCCCAGGTGCTCCAGCAGCTCCGGCACGCACTCATCCCACTTCATCCACGAATGGGATCACCAAGACCGCTACGGAAGCCAGCGGGTCAGCCTGGTCGTGCGTCAGGGCTTCCGGCTGCCGCGCCAGTCCAACCCCGGGACTGGCTTGCCACCGAGTCACGGCATCAGCTCCATCGCCAGGACGCGCGCGGCCCTCCCCCACAGCCGCCGGCTCGACTCCCGAGGCCATCGAGCGCCGGCCCGGAGACGGTCCACGACGGCACAGCCGCACGACCCGAGACGACGATCAACTGACCCAGCACTCAGGCCGTCTCCAGGCCGTCTCAGGCCGTGGCCAGGCCGTCAGACGCCACCCAACGATGACCAAGGTCAACCAACGGCACCAGATAAACGGCCAGCTCAGAGCCATGATCAAAGCTCTGAGCTGGTGGGCGACGGACGAGTCGACCTGTACGCCGGATTCTGTGACCGACGCGGCCCGTGGGCGCGCGTCGGCGGCGGCCATCCATCTCGGCCTGCCGTTGCCGGCAGGCTCCAGCGGCCTACCCGCAGACATCGGGCGGGCAGCCCTCGAGCGTCTGCGCGGGTCGTCAACTTGCGGTGACGGCCCTTTCTTGGCCTTGCTCCGGGTGGGGTTTACCGAGCCATCCCGGTCACCCGGGATGCTGGTGGGCTCTTACCCCACCGTTTCACCCTTACCGTCCCGTTTCCGGGGCGGCGGTCTGTTTTCTGTGGCACTGTCCCGCGGGTCACCCCGGGTTGCCGTTAGCAACCACCCTGCCCTGTGGAGTCCGGACGTTCCTCGGCGACGGGCCGCAGCCCGTCGACGCGACCGCCCGGTCGACTCGTCCGTCGCGCTCCCATCCTAACGACGCGCCCTGCCCGCCCGATTCCGGGCACGGGACGGCCGTCTCACGACCAGTCCCGTACCAGCGGTTCGTTGAAGACCCGGTCGCCGGTGGCGGGTTCGCGCAACGGCCCGGAGCAGCGGACCGTGCCGGCGGCGTCCCGGCCGCGCAGCGTGACGTCGGCACCGACGGGCAGGTCCAGCAGGGCGGCGCCGTCGGTCACCGCAGCGCTGGCGCGGACCTTCCCACCGGCGACGGCCTCGATCCGGGTCACGCCGGGGCGGGGCACGACGAGCAGCCGGTCGGTGAGCACCGCCCGGTTGCCGTCGCGCGCCGGCACCCGGACGGCCAGCAGGTCGTACGCCGGGGGGTAGCCGGTGGCGACCAACGGCGGCGGCAGCGGTCCGAGGTCGCCGCCCGGGTCCGCCGGGTCCGGGTCCCGGCTGGTGGCCCGGGCCAGGATCGGGCCGGCGCCGGTCTCCCCCACCTCCAGCAGCAGGGGTCCCTTGCCCTGCGCGCCGAGCAGCACGGCCGGTCCGCCCGCGTCGTCGAGCCGGCCGGACCAGCGGATCACCGGGGGCGCGGGGTCGACCAGGCCGGCCTGGGCCGTCAGGCTCCGGTACGCCAGGGCGGCCTGCCGGGTCACGGTGGTGTTCGGCGGTTCGGGGGTCGGCTTCGGGCGCTGGTCCCTGGGCCACGTGGCGTCCAGCGTCCCGGCGCCGGTGAGGTCGGGCCCGAAGCTGACCGGGCCCGCCTGCCGGACCTGCCCGTCGCACTCGACCCGCCACCAGCCGGGGGTGTCCACGTCGACGAACGCGTACCCGTCGGTGGGCACGGCCTGCCAGGTGCGGCGCAGCCCGACGTCGCCCGGGTAGGCGGTGCGGCCGAGGGAGATCCGGCAGCCGGCGGGTGCCAGGCCGAGCAGCAGTTGTCGCCGCGTCTCGGCCGCCCCACCCGCGGCGACCGAGTCGACGAAGAAGGGGTCGGCCGGGAGGTTGGCCGCCCCGTCGCCGCCCAGCAGCTGCGCGGGGGATGCGCCGGGCGGGCCGGTCCGGGTCACCAGGGCGGCGGACGTGGCCGAGCGGTAGGCCACCACCACCTCCCGTGCGCCGGTCGACTCGTCGGCGAAGAGGACCGTCACTCCGGGCAGGTCCGGCGCGATCATCACCTCGGCGCGGCGGCGGTCGAAGAGCCGGCGTACCTCGCTGAGGAAGGCCGCGTCCCCGGCCAGGTTGCCCCGGGGCGGCGAGTCGAGCAGCCGCAGGCTCCAGGGCGACTCGATCGGGTGGCCGTGGCCGAGGTCGCTGTGATCGACGGGTTGCCGCAGGCCGGCGGCGGTGAGCGCCGCCGGTCCGGCCAGCGCCGCCGCCAGCACCGCGGCCACCGCCGCCAGCAGACCGGCGAGGCGGTGCCGGCGGCGTCGCCGGGCGTGCCGCAGCACCAGGGTGTACGGGTCGGGGTCCGGCACCACGGTGTCGGCGATCCGGGCCAGTCCGGCCCGCAGCTCGTCCACGCTCATGCCCGTCCCTCCAGCAGGTCGCCGGTCAGCCGGGCGCGCTCCGCGCCCAGCACGTCGCGCAGCCGGGCCAGTCCCCGGGCCGCCTGGCTCTTCACGGTGCCGGGTGCGCAGCCCATCAGCGCGGCCACCTCGGCCTCCGGCAGGTCCTCCCAGTAGCGCAGCACCAGCACGGTGCGCATCCGGACCGGCAGCCGGTCCAGCGCGGCGAGCAGTTCGTCGCGGACCGCCACCACGTCGGTGGGGTCCGGGCCGGCCCGGTCCGGCACCGCCGCGGTGAGCAGTTCGCGCAGCCCGAGCCGGCGCCAGCGGCTGGTCCGCTCGTTCACCATGGTCCGCCGCACGTACGCCATCGGCTCGTCGAGCCGTCGCCAGTGCCGCATCACCTTGACCAGTGACTCGTGCACCAGGTCCTGGGCGGCGTCCCGGTCGCCGGTCAGCAGGTAGGCGGTGCGCAGCAGGTCCGCGTAGCGGGCCGTGACGAAGTCACGGAACTCCGGGTCAGCCACCCGCCGACCCCCCGTTGTGCCCGTTCACCGCGCGCTCCCTCCGTCGACCCTTCACAGGCTGTGACGCGGCGGGATTGGGAAAGGTTGAGTCCGTCGGGGGCGCGCCGTCCGGTGGGGTACTAGCCTCCGGTAACCATGGACCTCTCCGACGTCGCGTTGCTGGTCGCCGCCGGTCTCGCCGCGGGCACGGTGAACGCGGTGGCCGGCGGTGGCTCGCTCATCACCTTCCCCGCGCTGATCGCCACCGGCCTGCCGCCGGTGCCGGCGAACGTGACCAACTCGGTGTCGGTCTTCCCCGGGTACGTCGCCAGTGTGGTCGGCAGCCGGGCGGACCTGCCGCCGGCCCGGCGGGTGGCGCTGCTGATCCCCACCACGATCGTCGGCACGGTGGCCGGCTGCCTGCTGCTGCTGGCCACCCCGGCGCGGGCGTTCGAGCTGGTGGTGCCGTTCCTGGTGCTGGGCGCGACGGCGGTGCTGGCGTTCCAGGATCCGCTGCGCCGGCTGGTCGGCCATCCGGCCGACCTCGGCCCGCGCCGCCGTACCGTCACCGTGCAGGCGATGGTCGGGCTCGGCGCGGTGTACGGGGGCTACTTCGGCGCGGCGCTCGGGGTGATGCTGGTGGCCGGGCTGGCCCTGGTGCTGGACACCACCCTGGCCCGGGTCAGCGCGATCAAGAACCTGCTCTCGGCGGTGGTGGGGCTGACCACGCTGGTGGTGTTCGCGCTCTTCGGCCCGGTGCACTGGGCGGCGGTCGCGGTGGTCGCGCCGGCCACCCTGGTCGGCGGGTACGCGGGGGCCCGGCTGGTCCGCCGGCTGCCGCCGGTGGTGCTGAAGTCCCTGATCGTGGTCTTCGGCACGACGATCGGCCTCTACCTGCTCTGGCGCGCGCTGCGTTGAACCGGCGGACCGCCCCGACGCGGCGCGTCGGGGCGGTCCGGGGACGGTCGGTCAGTAGGCCTCGCCGACCGGCTCCTCGGGGGCGTGCTCGTTGCGCCGGGCGGCGGAGTTCCACCGCGACCAGAGCACCCGCTCGCCGTAGCCGGCGGCCATCACGTGGGCGAAGGCGAGGTAGACCACGACGCCGACGGCGAGCACCCCGAAGCCGACCCAGAACGGCAGGGCGAGGCCGTGCTCGGCGAGCTTGCCGGAGATGATCGGCGCGGGCGCGGCGGCCCCCCAGCGGACCAGGTTGAACGCGCCGGTGGCGACGCGGCGGTCGCGCGAACCGAGGCCGAGGGCCAGGTCGGTCAGGTTGGCGTTGGCCAGGCCCATGAACAGGCCGGCGAGCACCAGCACCACCAGCGACATGGCGGTGCCGGTGGAGGTGGCGAAGAGGACCATGCAGACCAGCAGGCCGACGACGGCGACGCCGACGGTCTGCACCGCGCCGATCCGGTGCGCCAGCCGGTGGCCGATCAGCAGGATGCCGGCGGCCAGGCCGAGGCCCCAGCCGGTGAAGGCCAGACCCAGCGGGATGACATCGAGGTGCAGGAAGAGCGGCGTGTAGCCGAGCACCACGAAGAAGACGAAGTTGTACGCGGCGGTGACCACGCAGAGCGTGACGAAGGCCGGCTTGCGGTAGGTGGCGAAGATCTGGCCGACGCGTACCGGGGGCTGCCTGGTGGCCGGCTCGCGCAGCTTGCGCGAGGCGACCCCGAGCGCGAGGACCATGAACACGCCGCAGACGAAGAAGGGCAGCCGCCAGCTGACCTCGCCGAGCAGGCCGCCGATCAGCGGGCCGACGGCGAAGCCGAGGCCGAGCGCGGTCTCGAAGAGACCGACCACCCATTCCCGGTCGTTGGCGAGGTTGACCAGCACCACCATGGCGGTGGCGAAGAACATCGCGTTGCCCAGCCCCCAGACTCCGCGCAGCAGGGACAGCTGGACGATGTCGTTGCTGAACGAGGCGAGGATGGCGGCCACGCCGACCACCGAGACGCCGGTGATCAGGACCGGCTTGAAGCCGAACCGGCCGCTGGCCAGGGTCGCCGGGATCATGCCGAGGGCCATCACCGCGATGTACGCGGTGAAGAGCAGCTCGACCTGCCAGGCGGTGACCCCGATCGCCTCACCGATTGCCGGCAGGATCGGGTCCACCACCGCGATGCCGGCGATCGCGAGGAAGGCCACCAGGGTGGTGGCGTAGATGGCACTGCGGTTGGGTTCGGATCGCCGATCCACTCCGCGCCTCCAGACAGATAGCTGTATCGTACAGGTAATTCCCTTGTATGATACAGCTATGAGCGACGACGACAATGCGGAAGAGGTCACACTCGGCCGGATCGAGACCGAGGTGGCACTGCTGATGCGGCTGGGTGAGGCGACCCGCCGGGCCTCCGGCAGCGCCGAGCACCGGGTGCTGGACCGGGCCGCGTACGTGATCCTGCGGCACCTGGACACCGCCGGCCCGCAGAACGTCTCGGCGCTGGCCGCCCGGCTGAACCTGGACGGCTCCACGGTCACCCGGCAGGTCTCCGCGTTGCAGCGGGACGGGCTGATCGCGCGTACCCCCGACCCGGCCGACGGGCGCGGCACGGTGATCTCCCCCACCCCCGCCGGCCTGCAACGGATGGCCGCCGTCCAGGCGGCCCGCACCCGGCTCTACGGCGACATCCTGGCCGACTGGACCGGCGACGACCGGGACACCCTCGCCGAGCTGCTGCACCGGCTCAACGAGGCGCTGGACGCCCGCAACCGGCGACGCTGAGCGCACGACGAGGCCCCCGGGCGCAGCGGCGTCCCGGGGGCCTCGTCCGGCTCAGGCGACCGGCTCGCGGGCGGAGTCGGCGTCGCGGTCGGCGCCGGGGGTGACCCGCGGATCGCCCTCGTCGGCGAAGTAGTCGTCTCCAGAGGTGCCGTCCACCCCGTCGGCCACCTTCGCCGACCGCAGCACCACGGTGACCAGGGCGGCGACCACCAGGTTGACCAGCACCGCCACGATCCCGACGTAGATCGTCTTCTTGGTGTCGAAGCCGAAGTCGGAGAGCGGGAAGGCCGAGCCGCCGAAGTGCGCGCGCTTCGTGGCCGCGTTGGGGATCTGGTAGAGCATCCACATGCCCAGGCCCATGCCGGCCACCCAACCGGCGATCAGGCCGCCCCGGTGGAACCAGCGGGTGTAGAGGCCCAGCGCCACCGCCGGCAGCGTCTGCAGGATGATCACGCCGCCGATCAGCTGGAGGTCGATGGAGAACTGCGGGTCGAGGAAGATGATGAACGCCAGCGCGCCCACCTTGACCAGCAGCGAGGTCACCTTCGAGACCTGCGCCTCCTGCGCCGGGGTGGCGTCGCGCTTGAGGTACTCCTTGTAGATGTTGCGGGTGAACAGGTTCGCCGCCGCGATCGACATGATCGCCGCCGGCACCAGCGCGCCGATGCCGATCGCCGCGTACGCGACACCCGCGAACCAGTCCGGGAACTGCTGGTCGAACAGCAACGGCACCACGGTGTTGCTGTCCACGCTGCCCGCCGAGGCGCCCGGCAGCGGCTTCACCTTCGCCGCGATGGCCATGTAGCCGAGCAGCGCGATCAACCCGAGCAGCAGGCTGTACGCCGGCAGCGCGGACATGTTCCGCTTGATCACGTCACGGTTCCGGCTGGCCAGCACGCCGGTGACGCTGTGCGGGTAGAGGAAGAGCGCCAGCGCCGAGCCGAACGCCAGGGTGACGTACTGGAGCTGGTTGTTGGCGTTGAGCAGGATGCCGTCGCCGGGCGCGGGTGACGCCTTGAACTTGGCGTCGGCCGCGTCGAAGATGCTCCCCCAGCCGCCGAGCTTGTACGGCAGGTAGATGACCGCCACCAGGATCACGATGTAGATCAGCGAGTCCTTGACGAACGCGATCAGCGCCGGCGCGCGCAGCCCGGACTGGTACGTGTACGCCGCCAGGATGGCGAAGGCGATGATGATCGGCAGGTGCCGGGCGAGCGCGTTGTCGCCGGTCACGCCCATCGTCTTGAGCACCGACTCGATGCCGACGAGCTGCAGCGCGATGTACGGCATGGTCGCCACGATGCCGGTGATCGCCACCAGCAGCGCGAGGACCGGTGAGCCGAACCGGTTCCGGACGAAGTCCGCCGGGGTGACGTAGCCGTGCCGGTGCGACACCGACCAGAGCCGGCAGAGCACCAGGAAGACCATCGGGTAGATCACGATCGTGTACGGCACGGCGAAGAAGCCCATCGCGCCCGCGCCGAAGACCAGTGCCGGCACCGCCACGAAGGTGTACGCGGTGTAGAGGTCACCGCCGACCAGGAACCAGGTGATCCAGCCGCCGAAGTTGCGCCCGCCCAGCCCCCACTCGTCCAGGTGCGCCATGTCGCGCGGCGCCCGCCACCGGGCCGCCACGAAGCCCATCGCGCTGACCAGGAGGAAGAGGATCGAGAAGACGATGATCTCGGTGAGGTGGTCGCGCCACATCAGTGATCACCCCGCTTCTTGGTCATCCGGTAGACCAGCGTGGTGGTGGCCACGCCGAGCAGGATCCAGGCCAGCTGCAGCCAGTAGAAGCGGGGGAACCCGAAGAGCCGGGGCGAGTCGGCGTTGAAGAAGGCCGGGATCAGCGGCACCACGATCGGGACGAAGAGCAACCAGTTCCAGGGGCTGTGGTCCTTCGCCCTGGATCGCGCCGTGGTCGGCGCCTCCGGTTCTGGTGCAGCCATCTGACACACCTCCGGGGAGTCGTGACTTGCCATGTGACGGCCGGAGGCTACGACTCTGTGAGCCCGGTCACGTTCAACCGGTCGACGGTGGTGCGCCGAGCGGCCGCCCGCGTGCGCCGAACGGCGGACCCGTCGGCGGCGGCCGGCCCGGGCCGCCCGGCCCGGGCGGTGCCGGGCTCAGGCGTCGGTGAGGTGGGCGGTGTCGTTGACCGAGCGGACCGCGACGCCGCCGTCCGGGTACAGGTCCAGCACCGAGATCCCCGCGGTGTCCAGGTAGAGCCGGTGCAGGAAGGCGTCGCCGGCCGCGAGGGCGTCGCGCAGCACCAGCTTGATCGGCGAGACGTGGGACACCACCACGACCGTCTCCCCCGGGTACGCCCCGCGCAGCCGCTCGACGGCACGGCCGGTCCGCTCCGCGACGGCGGTGAACGACTCACCCTGCGGCGGGGCTACCCGGGTCGAGGCGAGCCAGGCGTCCAGTTCGCCCGCCCAGCCGTCGCGCACCTCGGCGAAGGTGCGCCCCTCCCAGACCCCGAAGTCACACTCGATCAGGTCGTCCTCAGGGCGTACCGGCGGGTTGCCGACCAGCGCGGCGATCGCCTCGGCGGTCGCCGTACACCTCGACAGCGGCGAGCTGACCACGGCCGCGACCGACGGCGCCAGGGCGGCCACCCGGGCGGCGGTGGCCCGGGCCTGGGCCCGGCCCCGCGCGGTCAGCGGCACGTCACCGCGGCCCGAGTAGCGCTTCTGCACGGTCCGCTCGGTCTCGCCGTGCCGCACCAGGATCAGCCGGGTGGCCTCCTCGGTGGGCCGCGGCTCCCAGGAGGCCGGCGTGGTGGCCGGGTCGGTGCCGGTGGCCTTCCCGGTGGCGGCCCGGGCGGCCACCTCGCGGGCGGCGGCGCGGGCCGCCGAGTCCGGGCCGGCCACCTCGCGCGGCGGCTCCACCAGCCGGGGCGGCTGGACCGTCGCCCGGGCCGGGTTCCGGCCGGCGGCGGCGTCCATGGCGGCGTTGGCCAGGGCGTCGGCGTGCTTGTTGCGCTCCCGGGGGATCCAGCTGAACCGGACGCTGGCGAACCGGCCGACCAGGCCGGCCGCCTGCGCGGCCAGCGGCCGCAGGCCCGGGTGCTTGATCTGCCAGCGGCCGCACATCTGCTCGACCACCAGCTTGGAGTCCATCCGCGCCTCGACCTCGACCGCGCCCAGCTCGGCGGCGGCCTCCAGGCCGGCGATCAGGCCCCGGTACTCGGCGACGTTGTTGGTGGTCGTACCGATCGCCTCGGAGCGCTCGGCGAGCACCTCACCGGTCTCCGGGTCCCGCACCACCGCGCCGTAGCCGGCCGGCCCCGGGTTGCCCCGGGAACCACCGTCGGCCTCGATCACGACCGCCCGCACCGCCACGGCGACTACAGCCCCGACTCGTTCGTACGGACCATGATCCGCCGGCACTCCTCGCAGCGCACCACGTCGTCCGGGGCGGCCTTGCGGATCCGGGCCAGGTCGGCGCCGGAGAGCTCCAGCCGGCAACCGCCGCAGCGGGCGCCGGTGAGCAGCGCCGCGCCGAGCCCGGTGTCGGTGCGGATCCGGTCGTAGAGGGTCACCAGGTCGTCCGGGAGGTCACCGGCGAGCGGCTGGCGGGAGCTGCGCTTGAAGTCCTCCTCCTTGGCGATCTCGGCCAGGCTCTCCTCGCGACGCCGCTCGGCGGCCTCGCGCCGGTCGCGGGCCTCGGCGATCCGCCGCTCGACGCCGTCGAGCACGCCCTGCGCGGTCTCGCGCTGCTCCATCAGCTCCAGCTCGGCGTCCTCCAGGTCGCCCTGCCGGCGGTTCAGCGAGACCAGCTCGTGCTGGAGCGCCTCCAGCTCGCGGGCCGGGCCGCTGCCGGCGGCGAGGCGGGCCTCGTTCTTGCTCTTGCGGGCCCGCACCTGGTCGACGTCCTTCTCCAGCCGGGCGATGTCCCGGTCCAGGTCGTCGACGGCCACCTGGGCCCGGACCCGCTCGTCCTCCAGCGCGGAGAGCGCCCGGGCGAGGGACTCCAGCTCGGCCAGCTCCGGCAGCGTCCGGCGCCGGTGGGCGAGCTGGGCCAGGGCGGTGTCGATCGCCTGCAGGTCGAGCAGGCGGCGCTGCACCTTCGGGTCAGCCTTCACGGTCGGGGCTCCTTGTCGTCCGGTCGGGGCGCGGCGGCGTGCACGGTCCACGGGTCGGTGTCCAGGTCGGACACCACGGTCTCGACGCCCAGCTCGTCCCGCAGGAGGGCGGCCAGGTCGTCCAGCCAGGGTCGTTCGGTCGCCCAGTGGGCGGCGTCCAGCAGGGCCGGGCCACCGGCGGCGAGGTGCTCACCGGCCGGGTGGTGGCGCAGGTCGGCGGTGAGGAAGGCGTCCACCCCGGCGGCGGTCGCCGTGCCGAGGAAGCTGTCCCCGGCGCCGCCGCTGACCGCGAGGGTACGAACCATACGCCCGGGATCCCCGGCGGCGCGAACTCCCCAGGCGGTGACGGGGAGCACGGCGGCGGCGTGCCGGGTCAGCTCGGCCAGCGTCATCGGGGTGGGCAGCTCGCCGATCCGGCCGATGCCCCGCCCCGGGCCGTCGGCGGGGGTGCCGGGGGCCGGGCGGTGCAGCGGGCGCAGGCCGGTCAGCCCGAACCGGGCGGCGAGGGCGTCGGAGACCCCGGGGTCGGCCACGTCGGCGTTGGTGTGCGCCACGTACAGCGCGACGTCCGCCTTGATCAGCCGGTGGACGATCCGCCCCTTGTACGTCGTCGCGGCGACCGAGGAGACGCCGCGCAGCAGCAGCGGGTGGTGCGCGACGATCATGTCCGCGCCGGCGGCGAGCGCCTCGTCCACCGTCTCCGGGACCACGTCGACCACGCAGGCGACCCGGCGTACCTCGGTGTGGGGCTCGCCGAGCACCAGGCCGACCCGGTCCCACTCCTCGGCCCAGGCGGGCGGGTAACGGCGGTCGAGCGCGGCCACCACGTCGCCGACGGTGGGCGGGGATCCGGTTCTGCTCACGACCGGCCAGCTTACCGGCGTCCGGCCGCTGTCACGCCCACCGGCGGTCGAGCGGGCCCGTCGTGCCCCGCGATCCGGGGACGAGGGGCCCGCCCACCGGCTCAGCCGACCGGGGCCACCGGGCGCCGCGCGTCGCGCAACGCCGCGAGCCCGACCGACCACGGGAAGGCGTCCTGGTGCCGCTCACCGGTGCCGGGGGCGTGCAGCGGCACGACGTGGTCCCCGAAGATCACCTGTACGCCCCACTCGCGCAGCCGGGCCAGGCTGCTCAGGAACGCCGGGTGCGCGGCCATCGCCACGTTGGTGTACGGCACGGCCGCGATCGGTACGCCGAGCCCCTGTGCCTCGACCAGCAGCCCGAGGGCGAGGGTGTCGGTGATGCCGACCGCCCACTTGTTGACGGTGTTGACCGTCGCCGGGCAGACCAGCATGGCGTCGGCCGGCGGCAGCACGTCCAGGTCGCCGGGGTTCTTGTAGTGGGTGCGTACCGGATGGCCGGTCTGTCGGGCGAGCGCCGCCCGGTCGACGAACTTCGCGCCGTCGGGCGTGGTCACCACGCAGACGTCCCAGCCCTCCTGCCGGGCCAGGTCGACCAGCCGGCCGACGTTGCGGGCCAGCGGCGAACCGCAGGCGATGACGTAGAGCACCGGCCGGTGCCCGTCGACGGTGTGCGCAGCGGTCATCCGACCACGCCCGCGCTCATACTCCTACTCCCATGTGCTCAGCCAACTCCGCTATCGGCGGAGGCGGCGCACCCCGTGTGCGACGCAGCACGTCCGACATCACCTCGTGCGCGATCGGCCGGCACCGGATCTCGGACGGCGCGAGCCGGTCCCCGCGCAGCAGCATCTCCCCCGCGTTGGCGACGTCGCCGAGCTGGGCGTAGCCGCGGGCCAGGTCGAGCAGGTGGTGCGCGCGGCGCTCGGGCAGCAGGGCGTTGAAGGCCGGCTCGGCGATGCCGTGGTGGGTCTCCACCGCCCGGCCGCCGTCGCCCAGCTCCACCGCGGCGGCGGCCCGGTGCAGCAGCAGATTGGTCGGGCCGAACGAGGTCCAGTAGTGGTTCTGGTCACCGCCGAGCAGGGTGGCCGCCTCCTCGGCGCCGGTGAGCAGGTCGCCGACGGTGGCCGAGTCGCCGATCCGGGCGGCGGCCATCGCGCCCTGGAGCAGCAGCATGCCGTAGACGGAGAGCCGTTCGGGCCGGACGTCGTTGCCGCTGCCGGGGGCGAGCCGGTTGGCGATCCGCACGTTGAGTTCGAGCGCCGGCCGGGGGCGACCCATCGCCACCAGCGCGTTGCAGACCCGGGTGGTGGCGATCCCGGCGAGCAGCGGGTCGTCGGCCCGCTGGGCGACCGCCATCGACCGGTCGGCGGCCAGCCAGGCCAGGTCGCACTCGCCGAGCTTGCGCAGCACCGAGGAGGCGATCTGGTAGACCTGCCCGAGCAGGTGGGCCGCCTCACGGGCCTGGTCGCCGCCGTGGCCGGCGTCCGCCGCCTGGGCGTCGCGCAGCAGCTTCGGCAGGGCCCGGGTGAGCATCCCGTAGCGGCCGTACTGGTAGGTGAGCCAGGCGTGGTTGACCGCCTTGCGCATGTCGCCCAGCGGCGGGGGGTAGGGCGCGGCGTCGAAGTACGCGCTCATCGAGTCGTACCGCTCCAGGGCGGCCCGGATCTCCTCGACCTCGACCTGGTCGATGCAGTTGAGGGCGTCGGTACGCCGCTCCGGGTCCTTGCCGTGCAGCAGCTGGACGTCGATCTGGAGGATGTCGGCGATCTCGTAGAGGACGGAGAACTTGTCCAGCCGGCGGACCCCGCGCTCCACCTTGTCCACCCAGCTCTTGGACTTGCCCAACCGGTCGGCGAAGACCTGCTGGGACATCTTGCGCCGGCTGCGCCAGTAGGCCACCCGCCGCCCGATGGGTAGTTCGTCCATCCCAGCTCCTCCCCCTTCCGGTGTCGGCCGCTCCCCCCACGTCCACCAGATTTGCCCTGGTCGCACAGCCTGTGCGTCAGCCGTACGGGCAGCACTCGTAGTTTTCGTGCAAGTTGCATCAGCCGTTCGTCAGCTCAACGAGTGTGGGTTACGGCAGTGACGGCGTTCGACGTGTGACGTGATGACGGTCGGGACCGGAGGGATGGCAGACGCATGTGGGGGAATGTCGGACCGCGCGTGGCTCACCTGTCGCCCCTGGAACGCGTCCGGCTGCGCCGGGTCGCGGTCCGCTACGCCCTGCACGGCTGGCCGGTGACCCCCGGGGCCTGCCTGGCCAACAGCCGCTTCGTCTGCGGCCGCGCCGGCTGCCCCACCGTCGGCTGCCACCCGGCGCTGGAGGACTGGGAGCACGCGGCGAGCGCCGACCCGGCCCGGGTGGCGACCTGGTGGCGGGACCGCCCGCACGGGGTGCTGCTGCCCACCGGGCGGGCGTTCGACGTGCTGGAGGTGGCCGCCCACCTCGGCCGGCGGGTGCTGGACGCGGTCGCCACCCACCCGGCCGGCTTCGGCGTCCGGGGGCCGGTCCTGGTCACCCCGACCGGGCGGTGGATGTTCCTGGTCCGCCCCGGCGACCCGCTCCGGCCCGAGTTGGAGCACTGCTTCCACGTGGTCCGGCACGGCCCCGGCTCGTGGATCGCCGCGCCGCCGACCCGGCTGCCGGAGGGCACGGTCCGCTGGGCGGTCGCCCCCGAGCAGGCCCGCTGGCAGCTGCCCGACTCGTACCTGGTGCAGAACGCGTTGATCGTGGCGTTGCAGGCAGCCGGGGTCACGCTCACCTCCGACCTGCTGCCGGGCCATCTCCCGCTGCCCCGTCGCGGTCGCTGACCGACGGACGGCTCCCCGACAGCGTCCTGCACCGTGGCGTACTCGTTGCACCGGACGAGGGCGCGGATGCGCCAGAGCGGGGGTTGAGGATGTCCAGGGACGACGCGGCCCGCCACACCGGCGGCACCGAACCTTCGCGGCACCATCGCCGCCCGTACCGCTGGGCGGGCACCCGCCCGTGGGGCACCCGGCCCGGCCGGCCCCGCCCGACGGGCTCCCGGCCGGCCATCCTGCACCGCCCGCCCCGCTGAGGCCGCCGCGGCGGGGCCGGGTCGGCCGACGGGCGGGGCGCACCGGTCAGTCGACCAGGGGCAGGTGGGTCGAGTGCAGCAGCCGGTCGTCGTCGGTGACCACCGCGTGCAGGTGGCCGTCGAGGCGGTCGAGCCAGCGGACACCCGGCTCCCCCATCGCCAGCGCGGCGGTGGCGTAGGCGTCGGCGTACCCGAGGTCCGGGCCGACCACGGTGACCAGCCGCAGCCCGCGGGCCGGCACGCCGCGCCGGGGGTCGATCACGTGGTGGCCGCGGTGGTGCACGCCGGAGGTGGCGACCGCCAGGTCGCTGCCGGCCAGCACCAGGCAGACCGAGGCCCAGTCGTCGGGGTGGCGGACCCCGATCCGCCACGGCCCGCCGGTCGGCGAGAGCCCCCGGACCACCACGTCGCCGCCGGCGTTGAGGCAGTGGTTGGGCGCGCCCGCGGCGACCAGCCGGTCCGAGGCGACCTGCGCCGACCAGCCCTTCACGTAGCCGGAGGGGTCCAGCCGGCCGGTGGCGTACGCGTCGAACCAACCGTCGGTGGCCGCCCAGAGGTCGGCGCAGCGCTGCAGCACCAGCCGCAGGTCGGCGGAGGCGTCGGCGAGCCGCAGCACACCGCGGTCCAGCCGGCACACCTCGCTGTCGTCCCGGTAGGTGCTGAACCGGGCGTCGACCTCGCGCAGCCAGTCGAAGGTGCGGTCGGCCAGCTCGGCGAGGCGCGCGGGCGGCAGGTCGTCGGCGAGGTCCAGCTCGATCGCCGTGCCCATCACGTGCTCCACCCGGGTCAGCCCGGGCCGGTCGGCCGCCACGTCAGATCTGGCTGAGCGCGTTCTGCAGCGACTGCTTGTACGCGTTGCTGGTGTAGGTGGCGTCGGAGACGGTGTTCAGGTTGGCGCTCTGCTTCTGCACGACCTGCCCGGAGGTGCCGCTGTAGTCGCCCTGCACGGCGTCGCTCTTGCGGCCGGACTCGCCGCTGCTCGGCATCCCGGTCGCGGTGGCGTTGACGATCTTCGTGCCGGAGACGGTGATCTGCACCCGCAGCGACCCGTACTTGTAGCTCACCGTGGAGCCGTAGAGGGTCCGGGTGGCCGGCTTCGGGGCGGCGGTGGTGGTCTTCGGGGCGCTGGTGGCGGTCCGCGGCGCGGCGGTCGTCCGCGTCCCGCCGGGTCGGGCGCTCGCACTCGGCTCGACGGACGGCCGGGCGCTGCCGGTCGGGGTGGCCGACGGGGCCGGCGTCACGCCGGAGGCGGCGGCGGACGCGGCGGCGGTGGCGGCCGGGTCGACCCCGCCCGGCACCGCGGGCGGCTGGTCGCCGGGGAGCACCTGGGCCGCCTGGCCGGGTTCGGGTGAGCCCTTCAGCACCACCAGGGCGGTGGTGCCGGCGGCCAGACCGGTGATCGCGAGCAACGCGCGACGCATCTGTTCAGCCTTCCTACAGTTCGAACGTGGCCTGGTGGATCTGCCGCCGGGGCACGCCGGCCCGGCGCAGCGCCCGGACCGCCTCCTCGATCAGCCCGGCGGGGCCGCAGAGGTAGACGTCGCGCCGGGTCAGGTCGGGCACCAGCCGGCGCAGCCCGTCCGGGCTCATCACCTGCCGGGGGCCGGGCTGGTGGCGCGAGCCGATGACGTACCAGACGGAGGCCCCGCGGGCCTCGGCGAGCCAGTCCAGCTCCCGGTGCAGCAGCACCTCCTGGGGGTTGCGGGCCCGGTAGATGACCGCCGTGCCGGGGGGCAGCTCCTCCAGCATGGCGCGCAGCGGGGCGATGCCGCTGCCGCCGGCGATCAGCAGCGCCCGCTCCCGGGTGCGGTGCGCGGCGGTGAAGGTGCCGGACGGCCCCTCCGCCCAGACCCGGGTGCCGGGTTCGAGGTCGCGCAGGTCGGCGGTGTGCGCGCCGACCACCTTGACGGTGAGCCGGAGCCAGCGGCCGTTGGCCGCGGCGGAGAGCGAGAACGGGTGGGACTGCCACCAGCAGCCGAGGGCGAGGAAGCGCCAGCGGAAGTACTGGCCGCCGAGCATCGGCAGGGCCGTGAGGTGGCGTCCGGTCAGGTAGATCGAGATGGTGTCGGGGGTCTCCGCGACCACCTCGGCGACCCGCAGCCGGTGCCGCAGGTTGAACCGCAGCGGCGCGATCAGCCGGCCCCAGACCAGCGCGGCGATCACCAGCAGGTAGGCCGCGTACCAGCCGGTGCGCACCGGGCCGGCCGGGTAGAGCTCCGCGCCGTTGCTGAACTGGTGCGCGTAGCCCAACGCCAGCACCGCGTAGCTGGACAGGTGCAGGAGGTACCAGAGCTCGTACGGCAGGGCGGTGCGGATCGCCCGGACGGCGGTGAGGGCGACCAGCACCAGGATGCCGGCGGCGACGAAGGCGGAGAGCATGTCGGCGTAGTCGGAGAGCATCACCCCGACCTGGCCGAGGATCGAGTGCTGCTCGGCCCGGGCGTACGCGACCACCAGAGTGGCCAGGTGGGCCAGCACGGCGACCAGCAGGGTGGCGCCCAGGTCCCGGTGCAGGCGGGAGATCCGCTCGCCGCCGAGGCAGCGCTCCAGCACGGCCAGCCGGCTCATCATCAGCACCTGGACCAGCAGCAGGTAGCCGCCGATCAGGCCGGTGATCCGGCCGACGGCGAGCAGCACGTCACCGGTGGTGGCCAGGCCGCCGGCCGGGGTGTTCAGCCACCAGGGCAGCACGCTGAGCACCAGGCCGGCCCAGAAGAGGGCGGCCAGCGCGCGGCGGGGGCCGGGCCCGCGCCGGGGCACGCCCCGCACCGCCGGTCGCGGGGGTTCGGGCGCCGGCGGGGGCACCGGGGCGGGCCGGTGCGCGGCACGGCCGCCGTACGAGGGGGTCCTCGTCCGGCGGCCGGCGTACGTCTCGTAAGTGTCCTGGTATGTCACGCGTACAACTTCATGGGGGTGTATTTCTGCCTGGGGAAGATCTTGTCCACTTGTGCGGTGGTCAGTCCGAATCGACCCTGTGCTACCGATCCGTAGACGTTGAACATGTTGTTGTACTCGGGTACGTCTCCGCTGTCCAGATCGTTCAATCCGGACCAGGTCCCGAGCAGGGACCCGGCGAGCCTACGCCCGCTCAGGATGGTGACCACCCCGCCGTGGCCGTGGTCGGTGCCGCCCTGGTTCGAGGCGACCCGGCGGCCGAACTCGCTGGACACCATGATCGTGACGTCGGCGGCCTTGTCTCCCAGGTCGGTGAAGAACGCGGCCATCGCGGTCGCCAGCTCGTTGAGCCGCCGCCAGAGTTGGCCGCCCTCGCGGGTGCCCTGGTTCTCGTGGGTGTCGTAGCCGCCCATCCCGACGGTGGCCACCCGGACGTTCGCCCCACCCTTGATCAGCTGGGCGAGCTGCTGGAAGGAACGGCCGACGCCGTCGTACTGCACCCCGGCCAGCGGCTGGTACGGCTTCGCGGCGAGCTTCTGCGCGGTGGCCAGCGCGCTCATCCCCTCCTGCACGGCCTCCTCCACCGGGTGGTTGATCCCGGTGAAGAGCCCCCGGATCGCCTTCTCGGTCGCCGCCCGGTACCGGTCGTCGCCGTTGAGCCGCAGCTCACCGACGCTGTTCAGGGCGAGCGCGCCGTTGACGCCGACCAGCGAGCGGGGCAGCGTGCTGCCGATGCCGACACTGCGGAACGCGGTGCCCTTGCCGAGGGAGTCGACCAGGCTGTCCAGCCAGCCCCGGCCGGCGGTCTCGCTGGGCAGCCCGCCCAGGTTGCAGGCGTCGGCGGCCTGGAAGTGGCTGCGGGACAGCCGCGGGTCGGAGACCGCCGGGACGAAGCCGAGCTGGCCCGCCTTCAGCCACTTCTCCAGCGGGGCGAAGGCGCTGGTCAGCTTGAAGCCCCGGCCGAGGGCCAGCGAGTCGTTGCCGAGCAGCAGGTCGGGCCGGGTCTTGGTGAGCACCGGGTCGTCGGCGGGGGCGACCAGGCTCAGCCCGTCCAGCCCGCCGTAGAGGAAGACGTGGATGAGGGTGCCGGTCTTCGTCGCGGCGAACGAGGCCGAGGTGGTGACGAACTGGGCGGTGGCCAGGGCGGTGGCGGTGGCCGCCGCGCCGGCCACGAAGGTCCGCCGGGTGACGCCCCGGCCGTCATGCTGGGCCTCCTCCAGCTCCTCCAGGCGGCGGTACCGGTCCGCCTCGGCGGCGTTCTCGGCCGCGACGATGCCGGCCTCCGCGCGCAGCAGCGCCTCGGCCGGGTTGTCGGCCAGCCGGCGCAGGTCGGGGCATTCGGGGTGCAGGGGGTACGGGTTCACGGTCATCTCCATCGAATGCCTCACCGGAGGTGGTGCTGGGGGGACGCGAGGATCGTCCGCGCGACCGCGGCGATGGCCCCGTTGAAGGTGGCGTCGACCTTGGTGCTCGCCGTCACGCCGGCGACGCCGAGCACGAGCGCCTTCTCGCGGGCACTCAGCTTCTGATGCACCAGCCGCAGGGCCAGCGCGTCGACGTACGCCCCGGCCGTCGCCGGCGGCTTCGCCACCAGCTTCTCGGGCTTGGTGTACGTGAACTCGGTACGCCAGCCGGCGAGCAGGTCACCGGCCTCGTTCCAGCCGTCCACCATGGTCCCGGCCGAGGTCCAGGCGACGTAGACGTCGGCGTAGCCGTCCGGGGTGGGCTTGCCCATCGGGTACTGGCCCAGCTCGCGCAGCTTGTCCTGCACCTGGCGCAGCCCCTGGGCGTACGCGGTCCGCCGGCCGTCACCCTTGAACTGCGGGGACGCGGTCGGCGACACCCCGAGGGCCCGGTACGTGGCGACCAGGTACTCCATCGGCCGGCGGACCTTCTGGCCGACCGCGGCCCAGAACTCCGACGAGTTGAACAGCGTGGTCAGCACCGGCTTGATCTGGCCCTTGTTGGCGGTGTACGCCTTGGCCAGCCGGTCCACCAGGGACTTCGGCGGGGTGTCCGAGACGAACCGGGTGGCCAGGTTGCGGGCCACGTACCCGGCGGTCGACGGGTGCAGCGCGATGTAGCGGATGTAGGAGTCGATCACCTTGTCGGCGACCTTCGGGTCGGCCGAGTTGTTGGCGTGGCTGAAGCCGAGGATCTTCACCTTGCCGAGGTAGTGCTGGTCGGCCCGGAAGGCGTACTGCCCGTCGACGACGCCCCGGCCGGTCTGAAGCAGGGCGGCCTGGCGGACGTCCTTCTCGGTGTAGCCACCGTCCACGCCGACCGAGTACAGCTCCAGGTTCTCCCGGGCCAGGTTCTCGTTGACCGCGTCCTTGCGGGAGTCGTTCTGGTTCAGGTAGAGCAGCAGCGCGGGGTGCTTGTTGGCGGCCACCAGCATGTCCGGGTAGCTGCCCAGGGCGTGCTTGCGCACGACGTCCCGGTCGAAGGCGTTGCGGTACGCCTCACCGCCGTCGAAGTCGGCGGCGACGTGCAGGAAGTCGTTCCAGAAGTCGACCATAACCTCGTAGAGCTGGCGGTCGGACCAGATCTGCCGGGCGATGGTGGCGTCGATGGTCTCCCGGGCCGGGTCGACGCCCCGCTCGTTGAGCTGGTCGCGCTGGTCGCGCAACTGCTGCGGCGACAGCTTGAACGAGGGCAGCTCGGTCAGCTTCAGCTCGGCCTTGGTCGGGGCGATCTGCTCCGGGGCGAGCTGCTGGCGCAGCCAGCCGTCGATGCCGAGCCGCTTGATGTCGGCGATGACCTGCGGCGTGGCGCCGAAGGTGGCCCGGCTGGCCAGGTGACGTACCGGGTCCTTGGCCAGCACCGTCTTCACGGTGACCGGGGTGGCCGCCGCGGCCGCCGCGGCACCGGCGAAGACCCGCCCGCCGGAGGGCGAGTTGCGCTTCAGCGCGGCCCCGGCCCGGGAGCCCATGTAGCTCTCGTTCTGCTCGGTGTAGGTCCGCACCGTGCTGGGCTGCTGCCCACTGGGGCGGGCCGCGCTGCCGTCGGTGGTGGCGGTGCCGGTGGCGTCGCCGACCGGGTCGTCACTGAAGAGGCCGCGTACCTGCGGGGACAGGGCCAGCGCCGCGCCACCGGCGACCACCGCGGCGGCGGCGCCCATCACCAGGGTGCGGCGCCGGCCGTCGCGCGGCCGGTCGTCGTCGTCCAGGTTGGGCAGTCCGGGGCCGGCGGACGGGGCGTACCCGGTCGGGGCGTAGCCGGGGCCGGTGAAGCCGTCCGGCCCGACCCACTGAGGGCCTGCGGTGGGCGCGCCGGCGTAGCCGGGGCCGGCGTAGGGGGCGGTGGGGCCGGCGTACGACGCGGCGTAGTCCGCGTGGGCGGTGTACGGCGTGCCGCCGAGATCGTGGTATCCGTCCGGGAGGGGGTGCTGGGTGCCGTCCCAGCCGCGGTCGTCCCGGGTTCGACGCGGTGGCACGTTGCGGTCGGCCATGTACCTGTCCCGTTTTCTTCGAGCGCCGGCACGTCCCTGCGGCCGGGGGCGGGCGCGGGGGCGGCGACGGTTGCCAGGGGAGTTGCTACGGGAAAGTAGCCAGCCGTCCGGGAGCGCTCAAGGCGCTCCGACGGGCACTTAAGACACTGCTCACCCCGGCCGGCGGGGATGCGGTCCGTCCCGCCGCGACCGGCGACGTCCCGAGCAGGGCGGACCCGTCCCGGGAATGTCACGCCGTAACGTTTCCGCCCACGACGACGCTGTTCGGGACGTTCGAGCGCTCAGGGAAACTTAAGGCGCGGATAAGTCGGCGCTGAGGTGTCCGCCGGGCAGACCCCATCCCTCGTCGGCGCGGAAAGTAGCAGCAGGAGCGGCGCGTGACCGGCCGCCGTTGCGGGTATGCCGCCGAACCGCTGAAGCCGTGAGGGGAAGGCACCGCCATGCTCAGCAAAGAGGATCAGCGCAGGTTCGAACAGATCACCCGCCAGCTGCGGGAGAGCGACCCGCAGTTCTTCGCCCGGCTCGACAACCGGGCCCGGGGCCGCCGTGGCCGGTACCTGATGCTGCTGACGATCGTGCTGTGGGCCTCGTTGCCGGCGATGACCGTGCTCGCCGGGCGGCTGGCCGGCGCGGTCTGCGCCGTGGTGCTGGTGGCCAACGCCGGACTGATGTGGCGGTTCCGGCGGCGCTGGCTATGACCCCGGCGCCGCCCCGTCCGGTTCCGGCCGCGCCGGCGACGAGCCCGGCGGGGGGCCGTCCGGGTCCGCCGCCGACGGTCGCCCGAACTCCCGGTACGCCCGCCGCAGCCGCTCCACCAGGCCGGGGCCGCCGACCGCCGCGCCGGGCGGGGCGAGCTGGCGCAGCAGCAGGTCCGGCCCGGCCGCCAGGGTGGGCGGCCGGTCGGGCAGCGGCACCGGGGCGAGCCAGAACCGGTCCAGTTCCTCGTCCGGCGCGACCGCCGGCAGGCCGTCGAGCACCCGCCCCGCGCCCGCGCGCGGACCGGTCGGGGTCGGGCCGCCCGCCGGGGCGTCCGGTCCGTCCGGGGCCGCCGCCCGCTCGGCCGGCCCGCCGTCCGGGGCGGCGCCGGCGCCGCGCCGCGTACGCAGCCGGTCCAGCAGCTCCGTCCGGCTCCGGCCGCGCCAGTGCAGCAACTGGAAGGGGTCCGCGTCGAACGCCTCGGCGAGCAGGTAGAAGGTGGCCGCCAGGTGCTTGCACGGCACCGCGAAGTCGGGGCAGCCGCAGTGCTGGTCCAGCTCGCCGACGGCGGCCGGGAAGAGCGGAGCGCCGGCGGCGGCGAACCGCGCCTCCAGCTCCGGCGGCAGGTCGCCGGCGAGCAGCCGGGCGCTGAAGAGCGCCTGCCCGGCCAGCTCCCCCTCGATCCGGTCCCACACCTCGTCCGGGTACGCGGCCAGCCCGATCCGCACCGGGTACGGCCGGGGCCGGGAGCCCTGCACCTCGGCGGTCACCTGCCCGGGGGCGATGTCCAGCCGCAGCACCTGGCCCCGGCGCGCGTACGCCCGGCCCCGGGTCAGCCGGGTGCCGAGGGCGAAGGACTCCAGCACCTCCAGGAACCGCCGGGACCACCAGGACTGACCGATCGCGCCGCGGGTGCTGCGCGCCTTCAGGCCACCGTCGACCCGGCGGGGCGGGCCGAACTCGGCGAACGGGGGACGCCGCGGCTCGGGGCTCACTCGACCACCGCCCCGGCCTCCAGCGTGAACAACTCGCGCAGGGTGTCGGTGGAGAGTTCGGTGACCCACTGCTCGCCGCTGCCCACCACCCGCCGGGCCAGGCTCCGCTTGTCCGCGATCATCGCGGCCACCTTCTCCTCCACCGTGCCGGCGCAGACGAACTTGCGCACCTGCACCCGGCGGCGCTGACCGATCCGGAAGGCCCGGTCGGTGGCCTGGTCCTCGACCGCCGGGTTCCACCACCGGTCCACGTGCACCACGTGGTTCGCCGCGGTCAGGGTGAGCCCGGTGCCGCCCGCCTTGAGCGAGAGCACGAAGAGCGGCGGGCCGGCCGGGGACTGGAACCGGGTCACCATGGTGTCCCGCTCGGCCTTGCCGACGCCGCCGTGCAACAGCAGCACCT
Organism: Micromonospora auratinigra; assembly: GCF_900089595.1. GTDB lineage: Bacteria > Actinomycetota > Actinomycetes > Mycobacteriales > Micromonosporaceae > Micromonospora > Micromonospora auratinigra. The sequence goes on from NZ_LT594323.1 coordinate 3,380,251, forward strand.
CCCGGCCGGTCCGCGCGGCCAGGTGCCCGCGCAGCATCCCGCCGAACTCGGCGTACTGGGTGAAGAGCAGGGCCTTCTCCCCCGCCGCGAGCACCTCGTCGACGATCTCCTCCAGGCGTTCCAGCTTGCCGGAGCGGCCGGCCAGGGCCGAGCCGTCGTGCAGCAGTTGCGCCGGGTGGTTGCAGACCTGCTTGAGGCGGGTCATGGTGGCCAGCACCAGGCCGCGCCGCTCGATCCCGGCGCTGGACTCGATCTTCGCCAGCATGTCGTCGACCACCGCCCGGTAGAGCGCGGCCTGCTCGGCGGTGAGGTTGCAGAGCACCTCCATCTCCAGCTTCTCCGGCAGGTCGGAGATGATCGACGCGTCGGTCTTGAGCCGGCGCAGCACGAACGGGCCGGTGATCCGGCGCAGCCGCCCGGCCACCTCCTCGTCACCGTGCCGCTCGATCGGCTCGGCGAACTTCTTCCGGAAGGCGGCGGCCGGGCCGAGCAGGCCGGGATTGGCGAACTGCATGATCGACCAGAGGTCGGCGAGGCGGTTCTCCACCGGCGTGCCGGTGACCGCGACCCGGTGCCGCGCGGGCAGGGCGCGGACCGCCTCCGCCTGCCGGGTCGCCGCGTTCTTGATCGCCTGCGCCTCGTCCACCACCACCCGGTGCCAGTCGACCCCGGCCAGCTCGTACGCGTCCCGGGCGGCCACCGAGTAGGTGGTGAGCACCAGGTCCGCCCCGTGCACCGCGGCGGCGAACTCCGCACCCCGCGCGCGTTCCGCGCCGTGGTGCACGTGCACCCGCAGGCCGGGGGTGAACCTCGCGGCCTCGCGCTGCCAGTTGCCGACCAGCGACATCGGACAGACCAGCAACGTCGGCCCGGCCGCCGGCGGGTCCCCGGCCAGCAGCGCGAGCAGTTGCACGGTCTTGCCCAGCCCCATGTCGTCGGCGAGGATCCCGCCGAGCCCGAGGGACTGCAGGAAGGCCAGCCAGGCCAGCCCTCGCCGCTGGTACGGCCGCAGCGTGCCGGCGAACCCGGCCGGCGGGTCGGCCGGGGCGAGCCGCCGTTCCGCCTCGCCGGCCAGCAGGTCGCCGAGCGCCCCGTCGGCGGTGACCTCCAGCACCGGCAGCGCGTCCGGGCGCTCCTCCCCGGTCAGGCCCATCCGCAGCAGGTCGGCCACGGTCAGCTCGCCGGCCGAACGGAGCAGCCGCAGCCCCGCCTCCAGCCGGGTCGGGTCCAGCTCGACCCAGCGGCCGCGCAGCCGGACCAGCGGGGACTTCAGCTCGGCCAGCGTGGCCAGCTCCTCGGCGTTCAGCGGCTGGTCGCCGAGGGCGACCTCCCAGCGGTAGTCGACCAGCGCGTCGAGGCCGAGGCCGCTCGCCGCGGCGCTCACCGTGCCCGGGGCGGCGGTGCCGCGACCGCGCGCCCGCAGCCGCGCGCCGAGCCGGGACGAGGAGCGCCGCCACCAGGACGGCAGCAGTACGCCGAAGCCCGCCGCGTGCAGTACCGGCGCGCCCTCGCGGAGGAACCGGTGGGCTCCCTCCGCGTCCAGCTCCATGCCCTCCGGGGTGGCGGTGCGCAGCGCGTCGTCCAGCTCCGGCCAGAGCCGGCTGGCCCGCCCCAGTTCGGCCAGGAGGGTCTCCTGGGGGTCCCCGCCCCGTCCGGCCAGCGCCGGCGCGGCCCCCCGCCAGATGTCCGCCGCGTCCACCACCAACCCGGGCTCGTCGGCCGGGTGCAGACCGAACTCGACCCGCCAGATTCCCCCCTCGACCAGCTCGGCCACCGGGTCGACGGCCGGCTCGACCAGCCGGAACGCGGCCCGTACCGCGCCACCGGCGGCGTCGCGCTGCCAGGCGTCCAGCTCGGTCCGCAGGAGGTCCAGCTCGGCCGGCGCGACGGTGAAGGTGGGCTCCGCCCGGGTCAGCGCGGCCAGCCACCGGGGCACCGGCCCACCGGGACGCATGCCCCGGTGCAGGGCGGTGTCCGCGAGGGCGGCCCGGGCGGCCGCGTCGGTCAGCGCGTCGAGCACGTCGGCCACCAGCTCGCCCGGCCCGGGTCGGGCCGCCCGGTCGGGCGTGGCCGCGCGGGCGGCCGGGGGCAGGGCCAGGGCGAGCGACCGTGCCCAGCCCGCGTCGGTGCCGGTGAGCAGCGGCCGCCACACGGCACGGGCGGCGACCTCCCCGGGCGCGGGGACCGGGTCGGCGAGCCCCGGCAGGACCCGACCCCGGGTGACCAGGTCGACCGCGAAGTCGGCGAGTTCGGCCAGGTGGCGCAGGCTCGCGCCGGCCACCTCCGCGAGCCCGTCGAGGGCGCGGAGCAGGGACAGCGCGGCGTCCGGGGCGTACCCCAGGGTCGGCACCCGCCAGCCGGCGAGGGTGACCGCGCCGCGGACCCGGTCGGCGACGGCGGCCCGGACCAGCTCCGGCGAGTCCAGCGGCACGCCGGCCCGGGTGGGCAGGGTCAGCAGGACGCTGCCGGGCTCGCCCGGGTGACCGCCGAGCGCGGCGGCCAGCGCCGGGTGGTCGGCGGCGAACGGATGCGGCCGCTCGCGCGGCGCGCGACCGGGACGGCGGGGCGCGGCGGCGGGGCGCCCGCTGTCCTCCGCCCAGACGGCGAGGCCGGTACCGGCCAGCCACGACCCGTGGACGACCAGCACTGTCTCCTCCTCGCGACGCCTGTCGAGGATAGCCGGAGCCCGGACCGACCCGGCCGGCCTGCCACGCCGTCGACATCCGTCCGTGCGACGACGGCCGCCGAGACGGGGCCGGCACCGGGGGCGGGCGGTCGGCTACCGTCTCCGCCATGATCGATCTGCTCGTCATCGGTGGCCTCGGCGTCGACATCCGGGCCCGGGTGCCCGCGCTCCCGCTGCCCGCCGCCGACTCGCTTGCCGTACCCCCGATCGAGCTGCGGATCGGCAACACCGGCGCCGGGGTGGCGCTGGCCGCGCACGCGCTGGGGCTGCGGGTGGCGCTGGTCGACGTGCTGGGCACGGATCCGGCCGGCGCGGTGGTCCGCGCGGCGCTGGCCCGCACCTCGGTCCGGACGGTGCTGGCCGACGCCCCCGCCGGCACCCGCCGCTCGGTCAACATGGTGGACCCGGCCGGTCGCCGGATGTCGCTCTACGACCCGCGTCCCTGGTCGGGCCCGCCGCCGTTCGGCGCGGCGGAGCTGACCGCGCTGGTCGCGGAGGCGGCGCACGTGCACGTGTCGATCATGGACTGGGCCCGGGACGCGCTGCCCACGCTGCGCGCCGGCCTCGCCGGCGGCGCGGTCCTCTCCACCGACCTGCACGACTGGGACGGCGAGAACGCCTACCACCGCCCCTTCGCGGACGCCGCCGACCTGGTCCTCGTCAGCGACGTCCAGCTCGGCGAGCGGGCCGGCGCGGTGGCGGCGGCGCTGGCGCCGCGGACCGTGGTGGTCACCTCCGGCGCGGCCGGGTCGACGCTGCACACCCCGGACGGGCCGCCGGCCCGGGTGCCGGCGACCACCCCGCCCGCCCCGGTGGTGGACACCAACGGCGCGGGCGACGCGTTCGCCGCCGGCCTGATCGCCGCCCGGCTGCGCGGCGCGACCCCGGTCGAGGCGGCCCGCTACGCCGCCCGGGTGGCCGCCGCCGCGTGCACCCTGGACGGGATGGAGTATCCGGCCGACCTGCTGCCCCGCGACTGAGCGGACCGCCGGCCGGGCCGGCTCAGATCGCCCCGGTCTCGCCGTCGGTCAGCTCGCGCAGGATGTCGGCGTGCCCGGCGTGCCGGGCCGTCTCCTCGATCAGGTGGACCAGCACCCAGCGCAACGAGACCTCGCCGAGTTGCGGGTGCGGCACCACGTGGTCCAGGTCGAAGCGCGCGGCGACCGCGCGGGACCGGGCGCAGGCCGCCTCGTACGCGGCCGCCAGCCCGTCGACGGTCTCCTCCGGGGCGAGGGCGAAGCTGGCCTCGGCGTCGGCCCCGGAGGTGAGGTAGACGTCGCCCGGCTGCGGCGTGAACAGCACCGGGAACCAGTTCCGCTCGATCAGGGCGAGGTGTTTGAGCAGGCCGGCCAGGGTGGTCAGGGAGGGCACCAGGCGCCGGCTCGCGTCGCTGTGGGGCAGGCCGCGGGCCTTGCGCAGCACGGTGGCCCGGTGGAAGTCGAGGAACGATTCGAGGACCGCCCGCTCGTCGCCCGTACGGGCGAGGACCGGGCCGAGGGTGGGGTCGATCGTCTGCTCCGCCATCGTCGAACCCTAGTCGCGGCGCCCGCCGGCCCGCTGCCCCGGCATCCCGCTGCGGACCGGCGGCCGCCGGGGCAGGATGGGCGCATGGCATCCACGGCGCAGATCCCCCTGGTGGGCGGCAAGGCCGACGGCGAGACGGTCACCGTCGAGCTGGACAGCAACGGCCGCCCGCCGCTGACCCACCACCACCTGGGCCCGGACGGGCTGGCCGGGGCGCAGATCTACGAGCTGGAGTCCGACGACGAGCAGGGCCGCCCGTGGGTGTACACCTGGCGGGGACCGGCGGTCTGACCCGGCCCGGGCGGCTCAGACCCGGGTCAGCCGCCGCGACCGGATGCTCTCCAGCACGCCCCGGGTGACCTGGGAGGTGCCGCGCGCCTGGTCGCACACCTCGGCCACCCGGCGGGCGGTCTCCGGGGCACGGGCTTCCCGCTCGTCCCAGAGCCGGTCCACCTCGGCCAGCAGCGGGCCCTCCACCTCGCGTTCCACGCCGCGCAGCGCGGGCACACCGAGCCGCTGGGCCAGGTCGAAGACCTTCCCCGCGTACGGCAGGGGAAGGAACGGCGTGCCCATCATCGCCGCGAAGATCAGGAAGTGCAGCCGCATGCCGACCGCCAGGTCGAAGTGCTTCATCAGGCCGAGCACCTGCCGGGGCGAGTAGTCGTTGTGCAGGATCCGGCCCCGTTCGGCGGCGATCATGTGCGACATCACCCCGTGCGAGTGCCGGATGTCGTCGCGTTCCATCGGCACGAAGAGCACGTACGCGTCGATCCGGTGCACCAGGAAGTCGCTGATCTGGGCGAGCAGCCGGTGGTAGCCGTCCACGTCGAGGCGTTCCGCGGCCCGACCGGGCTCGCGCACGCTCAACCCGACCAGCCGGGCCCCGGCGGGCACCCCCTCCTCGCGGAGCCAGTGCGCCGGGAACTCCTCCGGTTCGAGCAGGAACGCCGGGTCCGCGGTGACCGTGATCGGGTTCACCAGCCCGGCCTCCTCCAGCACCATCCGGGACTCCTGGTCGCGCACGGTCACCTCGGTCGCCCCGGCCAGGGTCTCCCGGACCATGCCGGTGTCCACGCTGTCGCTGAGCGGGCCGACGCCGACCGCGTACGTGAGCAGCGGCAGGCCACGCTCCTGGGCGACCCGGACCACCCGCAGGTAGCGGCGGGCCTCCTTGTCGTAGAGGATGCCGCCGCCGCCCAGGACGAGCAGGTCCAGCTGGGCCAAGACCAGGGACGAGTCGACCCGGCTGACCCCCTCCCAGGGGACCGCCTCCACGTCGGGGTGGGCCAGCGCGGTGTGCGCGGGGTTCCGCGAGAAGACGATGATCCGGGCGTTCGGCTCGTGCCGCCGCAGGTCGGCCAGGAGGCCGGTGAGGATCGCCTCGTCGCCGAGGTTGCGGCCGCCGTACGAGCCGAGCACACCGATGGTCAGTCCGGTGCCATCCGTCATCCGTCACTCCTCCCCGGGTGCGTCCCGGGGCGGTTTCCCGCTGCACCGGTCGACATACCTCGGTGCGGTGCCGATGATCAGCCGCCGGCCGGGCCGACCAGCCGGGAGACCAGGGCGGATACCACCTGATCGACGTCGAATCCGGCGTCGACGGAGGTGGTGAGCAGGTCGAGCAGCAGCCCGTCGACCGCGTAGTGCAGCAGGGCCACCTCGAACGCGCCGCCGGGCAGGCCGGCCGCCAGGTGGAAGGCGACGTCGTCGGCGTACCCCTTGCGCAGCACGTCGCCGAGGGCGCGGCGCAGTTCGGGCCGGCGGGACGCCTCCAGCCGCAGTTCCAGCAGCGCCCGGGTGAGGTCCGGCTCGCGGGTGGTCCGGGTGACGATGTCGCGCAGGTAGTCGGTGACCAGTGCCGGGGACGGCGCGCGCCGGCCGAGGTCGGCCAGCACCGCCGGGTCGGGGGCCAGCCGGTCGAAGATCCGCTCGGCCAGGCCGGCCAGCAGCGCGGCCCGGGACGGGAAGTAGTTGGAGGCGGTGCCGGTGGGCACGCCGGCCTCGGCGTCGACCGCGCGGTGGGTCAGCCCGCGCGCGCCGGCGGCGGCGAGCACCCGCAGGCCGGCGTCGGCGAGCAGGGTACGGCGTTCCGGGTTCCTGGCCATGACATCACCCTAGCAATAACCACGACAGGTGTTGTAGTCTCTCCTCAACCACGACAGCCGTCGTGGTTGTGTCGGACATCGGAGTCGGTTTGCGCACGCTCGTCTACTACGTCAACAGCACCCTCGACGGCTTCATCGCCGCCCCCGACGGGTCGTTCGACTTCCTGCCCCAGGAACCCGAGGTGCTGGCCCACCTGGCCGCCGAGTGGCCCCAGACCTTCCCCACCTTCACCCACCCGCAGTTCGGCATCGCCTCGCCCCCCACCGGCCGCTTCGACGCGGTGCTGATGGGTCGCGGCACCTACGAACCCGCGCTGAAGATGGGCGTCACCAGCCCGTACGCGCACCTCGCGCAGTACGTCTTCTCCCGTACCCTGCCGCCCTCGGACGACCCGCAGGTGCAGATCGTCGACCGTGACCCGGCCGCCTTCGTCCGGGACCTGAAGGCCCGACCCGGGGGCGACATCTGGCTCTGCGGCGGCGGGCAGCTCGCCGGCCAACTCCTCGACCAGGTGGACGAGCTGGTGGTCAAGCTCAGCCCGCTGGTCATCGGCAGCGGCGTGCCGCTGGTCGACCGGGGCTTCGACCCGCGTCGCCTCACGCTGCGCGACGCCCGCCCGTTCGACAGCGGCGTGGTCGTCCTGCGCTACGCCGCCGCCGGGTAATCGGTTGCCCACGACCGGCGTCCTCGCACAGGGTGGGTCGGTGACGCGCGGAACGAAGACCCGGATCGGCTGGGCCGACCTGCCCGACCGGGTGCGGGCGGCGGTCGAGGAGATCCTCGGCGACCGGGTGGTGGCCGCCGTCTCGCAGCCCGGCGGCTTCTCCCCCGGCACCGCCGACCGGGTGCGGACCGCCGCCGGGCGGCGGGCCTTCGTCAAGGCGGTCAGCCCGGCGCAGAACGAGCACAGCCCAGGCCTGCACCGCACCGAGGCGCTGGTCACCGCCGCCCTGCCGCCGGCCGCGCCGGCCCCCCGGCTGCTCGGCAGCTACGACGACGGCGACTGGGTGGCGCTGGTCCTCACCGACGTCGAGGGCCGGCACCCGGTCACCCCGTGGCACGCCGACGAGCTGGCCGCCGTGCTCGACACCCTGGACACCATGGCCGGCGCGCTCACCCCCACCTCGGTAACCGTCGCCCCGACCGCCGCCGACCAGCTCGGGTGGGACTTCGCCGGCTGGCGGCGGCTCGCCGAGGAGCCGCCCGCCGACCTGGACCCGTGGGCCCGCGACCGGTTGCCGCAGCTGTGCGCCGCGAGCGAGCGGGGACTGGCCGCGCTGACCGGTGACACCCTCTGCCACCTGGACATCCGCGCCGACAACCTGCTGGTCCGTCCGGACCGGACGGTCGTCGTGGTGGACTGGCCCTGGGCGTGCCGGGGGCCGGCCTGGTTGGACAGCCTGCTGATCCTGGTCAACGTGCAGCTCCACGGCGGGCACGACGTCGAGGCGCTGCTACGCGCCCGACCGCGTACCGCCGACGTCGACCCGGCCGCGGTGACCGGGGTGCTGGCCGGGTTCGCCGGCTTCTTCCTCGACGGGGCCCGCCGGCCACCGCCGCCCGGCATCCCCACCGTCCGGGCCTTCCAGCGCGCCCAGGGCGACGCGGTGCTGCGCTGGCTCACCCGCCGGCTCGGCTGACCGGCGACCCGCTCAGTCCGGGGCGCGGAGTTGATGGGTGAGGAAGGGCAGCACGACGGCGGGCAGCATCGGTGAACCCACGATGTCGTCGTGGGTCAGGCCGGGCAGCACGGCCAGCCGGGACACCGGGCGGCCACCGCCGTCCCCGCCGGGGTCCCGGTGGCCGCCGCCGAGCAGGCCGAAGAACTGGACCATGTGCCGGGCCGGGATCGAGTCGGCGTCGGCGTAGACCAGCAGCACCGGCATCGGCAGGGCGGCCACCTCGGCCGACCAGTCGTACTCGCGGCGCAGCAGCTCCCCGCTCCGCGCCCAGAGCGCCGGCCAGTCCTGCGGGCGCGGCGCCACCCGCGCGTACAGCTGGTGCGGCGGGGTGCCGCGCATCCGCTCGGCGGCCCGCTCGTCCTGCGCCGACATCGCGGCCAGCACCCGCGGGTACCAGCCCCGCCGCCGGTACGGGGTGGAGACCAGCACCAGCCGGCGGACCCGGGCCGGGTGCTGGATCGCGGCACGCAGGGCCACCCCGCCGCCGAGCGAGTAGCCGAGCAGGTCGACCGCCGGCAGGTCCAGGTGGCCCAGCAGCGCGGCGATGTCGTCGGCCATCGACTCGTAGCGCCACGGCCGGTCCCCGTCGGCGGTCCGGCCGTGCCCGGGCAGGTCCACGGCGATCACCCGGCGACGCGCCAGCAGGGCGGGCCGGATCCGGGCGAACGTCTCCACCGACCCGTAGCCGCCGTGCAGCAGCACCAGCGGCCGGCCGCTCCCGTGCACCTCGTACCAGAGGCGCACCCCGTTGACGTCGGCGTAACCCATGCCCCCTACAACGACGCGCGGGTCCGGTCCGGCGGCGGGTCGCCCCGCCACCGGACCGGACCGGTGCTATCCGGCCACGTACCGGTGCAGCGTCACCTCGTCGGCGGGCACGCTGCCGGTGTGGCGCAGGCCGGCCTTCTGCAGCACCCGCACCGACGGCACGTTCGCCGGGTCCACGGTGGCGAAGACCTCCGTCACCCCGGGCAGGGTGCGGGCGAAGGCGACCAGCGCCCGGACGGCCTCGGTGGTGTAGCCACGGCAGCGCCGGGACGGCACGATGCCGTAGCCGAACTCCAGCGCCCCGTCGACGGCGGGCAACTTCAGCCCGATCCCGCCCACGGTCAGGCCGGTCTCCCGTTCGATCACCTGGAAGTGCCCGTGCGGGCGGTCCGGGTCGCGGGTGAGCAGGCCGGCGATCATCCGTTCGCCCGGAGCGGGAAAGTCCGCCGCCCAGTGCGGACGGCGCTCGTCGGCGACGACCGCCGCGGCCTCCTCGGGAGACCAGTGGCGCAGCACGAGACGGTCGGTGGTCAGGTCAGGAAAGGACAACGCGATCTCCAAGGTCGTGGAGTGACCCGGGCCGCGGCGTGTCAGCAGGTGCGCGCGCGACCCGGAAAAAGGCATGGCAGGGGAAGCTCATGGCGATCCATGGCCTCACACTCCCCTGCGCCCACGACGGTCGCGTGTCCGCGCCTGCGCACTCTAGCCCATGATCCGGATACGCCGCGCCCCCGCTGCCTCGGGCCAACGGGCAGCGGGGGCGCGGCGGATGCGGTCAGCTGACGCCGGTGACCGCCTTGACCAGGTTGATGGCGAAGTAGAGCACGAACGCCACGGCGACCGCCCAGAGCAGCGGGTGGATCTGGCGTGCCTTGCCCTGCGCGACCCGGATCGCCACCCAGCTGACGAAGCCGGCGCCGATGCCGTTGGTGATCGAGTAGGTGAACGGCATCAGGGTCATGGTCAGGAACGCCGGGACGGCGACGCCCACGTCGGTGAAGTCGATGTCCTTCACCTGGCGGATCATCAGCGCGCCGACGATCACCAGGGCCGGGCCGGCGGCCTCGCTCGGCACCAGCGACACCAGCGGGGTGAGCAGCAGCGCGCCGAGGAAGAGCAGGCCGGTGACCACGCTGGTCAGGCCGGTACGCCCGCCGTCCGCGATGCCCGAGGAGGACTCCACGTACGTGGTGGCCGAGGAGGCGCTGCCGGCGCCACCGGCGACCGCGGCGACCCCGTCGACGAGGAGCACCTGGCCGAGGCGGGGCATGTCGGTGCCGTCCTCGGTGGCCAGGTTCGCCTGCTTGGCCAGCCCGACCGTGGTGCCCATGACGTCGAAGAAGTCGGCGAGCACCAGGGTGAAGACCAGCAGCAGCGCGGTCATCACGCCGACGTGCGCGAACGCGCCGAACGACACGTTGCCGATCAGGTGCAGGTCGGGGCCCTTGACCAGCGGGTCCGGCAGGGTCGGCACGTTGAGCCGCCAGCCGTCCGGGTTGGGCTTGCCGTCCGCGGTGAACGCCCCGCCGGGCTTGGCGTACGCGTTCACGATCACCGCGACGACGGTGGTGGCCACGATGCCGATCAGCACGCCGGCCTTGACCTTCTTGGCGACCAGGATGCCGGTGACCAGCAGGCCGATCACGAAGACGACGGTGGGCCAGCCGCGCAGCGTGCCGTTGGCGCCGGAGCCGAGCTGCAGCGGCACGCCGGTGCTGCCCCGCACGAAGCCGCCGTCGACGAAGCCGATCAGCGCGATGAACAGGCCGATACCGGCGGCGATGGCGGCCTTCAACTCGGCCGGGATCGCCCGGAAGACGGCCTTGCGGAAGCCGGTCAGTACCAGCACGGTGATGATCAGACCCTCGATGACCACCAGGCCCATCGCCTCGGCCCAGGTCATCTGGGAGGCGACGGCGTACGCGACGAAGGCGTTCAGGCCCAGGCCGGTCGCCACGGCGAACGGCACCCGGCCGACGACACCCATCATGATCGTCATGACCGCGGCGACGAGGGCGGTGACCCCGGCGACCGGCGCGATGCCGAGCAGGTTGCCGTCCTTGTCCGGGGCGGTGCCGATGATCAGCGGGTTGAGCACGACGATGTACGCCATCGTCGCGAAGGTGGTGAGCCCGGCGAGCACCTCGCGCTTGACCGTCGAGCCCCGGCGGGTGATCTCGAAGTAGCGGTCGAGGCGGCCCCGCTCGGCGGGTTCCGCCGGCTCGACCGGGGCAGCAGGATCCTGCGTAGTCACGCTCATGGCGTGGCTTACTCCGTTCCGGGTTGGCCCGCCGGACGCACCGGTCGGGCGGTGGGGGTGCAGCGGGTTCCGTTTCGGTTGGCCCGGAGAACGTCGGAACCGCTGGGCTCCACGGGTCCCGTGAAGCACTACGAAGTCGCACCCCGGGTCCGGGGAGCGACTTCGCGCCCCCACTCTAGCCAGCGGATGAGCTGCGGCCGTGCGGTCGCCCGAGGCAACGGTGGCGAAGCTCACGTCCGTGGCACCCGCCGCCCCGGGCCGGCCGGGGTCAGCCGCCCACCGGGGCGGCCGGGGCCGGTCCGTTCGCCGGCTGCCGGGCGGTACGCACCGGGGAGCACACGGCGACCACGGCCGCGACCGCCATCCCGGCCGCCGCCAGCCCGATCGTCGGCCGGTAGCCGACCCACTCGGCGAGCAGGCCACCGAGCGGGGCGCCGACGGTGAGCATCCCCCAGTTCAGCGAGCGGATGGTGGCGTTCATCCGCCCGAGGAGCCGGTCCGGCGTGACCGCCTGTCGATACCCCATCTCGTTCGGCCCGCTGATCCCCAGCGCGCACCAGATCACCACCTGCGCGGCCCCCACCATCAGCCAGCCGGCCGGTCCGCGTACCGCCAGCGCCGCCAGCGCCCAACCCAGCGGCTCGACCACCCGTTCCACCAGGATGGCCCGGCCGGCGCCCCACCGGCCGACGTGGTGCGACAGCGTGTTGCCCACCACCGCCCCGACGCCGCCCAGGGCCAGCACCAGGCCCAGCCCGAACGCCGCCCGCTCCGTGCTCAGCCCCGGGTCCAGGCCGCGCAGCACGAGCAGGGTGAACGCGGTGGAGGCGACGCTGGCGAAGAGGAACCGGGCGTGCAGGGTGAGCGCGTACGGGGCCAGCACCGGGTGCCGGTAGACCCAGGACAGGCCCTCGCGCAGCTCGTGCCCGAGGTGTCGGCGGGCCGGGTGGGGGGCCGGCTCCGGCCGGCGGACCGTCGCCAGCAGCAGGCCGGAGAAGAGGTACGACACGGCGTCGACCACGATCGCCACCGGCGCGCCGAACGCCGTCACCGCCGCGCCACCGAGGAACGGCCCGGTGGTCTGGGCCAGCGAGGAGCTCTGCTCCAGCCGGGCGTTGGCCCGGGTCAGGTCGTCGGGCGGGACGAGTCGCGGCAGGTAGGACTGGTGGGCGGCGTCGTGCAGCAGCGACAGGCCACCGAAGAGCACCACCAGCCCCAGCAGCACCGGCAACCGCAGCGCCCCGAGCAGGGCCAACGTCGCGAGCACCGCCAGCAGCACCGCGCGGGCCAGGTCGGTGGCGATCAGGATCGGCCGCCGCCGGTAGCGGTCGGCCACCACCCCGGCCAGCAGTCCGAAGAGGAGGTACGGCGTCCAGCGCGCGCCGTTGAGCAGGCCCACCTCGGTGTCGCCGGCGTCCAGCGCGACGATGGCCAGGATCGGCAACGCCATCGTCGTCAGGTACGTCCCGAAGGTGGAGACCGTGTCGGCCGTCCAGAACCGGGCGTACCCGGGGTGGGCCGACAGGCGGGTCATGCCCACCGACCGTAGTGCGGCGGCGATCGCCCCGCTGCCCCGCTCGTCGGCCGGGCTGCGCCGACCGGTCCGGGGCGCGTGCCGTGGTCTGCGTGCACGGCACCTCCCGGAGTTCGATGCCGGTTGCTACCGTCCGCCGGGTGAACGAGAACCCGACGGCGCGCGGCGGCCAGTTCGAGTGGACGTCCGGCCGTACCCTCTCCGTGGTCGGACTGGCCGCGGTGCTCGGCGTGGCCGCGATGATCACCCACCTCGGCGGCTCCGGCGCCGGGACCGAATGGCTCGGCGTCAGCGCCGGGTGCGCCCTGGCCGTGGCGCTGTTCGGCCGCGCCACGACCGTGTACCACGCCCGCCTGACCCGGGTCGCGCAGTCCGGGCCGGCGACGGTCAGGGTCCGCGAGGGCCGGGTGGTGATCCCCCGCCGGGACGTCCTCCCGCGCATCCTGTCCGCCGTGCTGATCGCCGGCGCGCTGACCTCCGGGTGGCCACGGGACGGTGAGGGGCCGGTGGCGCAGCTGGTCACGGCTCTGGTCGTGGTCGTACCGATGGCGGTCTGGATGGCGCTGCTGGGCTTCGCCGACCGGGTCGTGGTCACCGCCGACGCGCTCGTCGTGCTGACCACCTTCACCCGCCGGTCGGTGCCGCGCCGGCTGGCCGGGCAACTGCACCCGACGGGTCAGGGTGCGCTGATCCTCGACGTGCCGGGCGGGCCGGCGGCCCGCATCCCGGTCGGCATGCGCGGTCTCTGGGTCAAGTACCGCTGGAACTGGCAGCCGGCGGAGCTGACCGCGGCGGCCCGGATCCGGGCCGCCCTGGACGCCGTCCCGCCGACCTCGACCGGCGCCGAGGTGACGACCGGGCCGCGGTGGGGCACGATCGCGGTGGCGGCCGGCACGCCCGTGGTGGTGCTGACCGCCGTGGTGGCGCTGCTCGCCGGGCTGTCCTGATCGGATCAGGGCACCGGGTCCCGGGCTACAGCTCCGTCCACTCGTGCGGCTCCAGGTAGACGTGCTCGCCGCGGAAGAACCAGTCGGCCAGCTCCCAGAGCCGCTCCAGGCACGCCTCGTAGTAGCTCTCCGGCAGCGGCCGGGGAAAGTCCGGGTGCGACGTGTGGTCGCGGACCCAGGTGGCGACGGAGAAGAAGCCCTCGGCCAGCCAGCGGTCCAACCGGTCCCGGTCCGCGTACGCCTGGCAGGCGGCCCGCATCGCCCGCTCCAGCCGGCTGAAGGCCGCGCGGTCCCAGCGCAGGTCGCAGCGCACCGTCAGCAGGAAGCTGCCCTCCTCGGCGTCGAACTCGGCGCGCAGCACCGGCAGGAAGTCGTCCACCCGGCGAGCATGCCCGCCGGGTGTGACGCCTCGGCGACCCGGGCCGCCGTCAGCGGCCCCGCTCGGCCGCGTCCCCGAGGATCGCGCGCAGCCGGGCCCGGCACTCGGCGACGAAGGCGGGATAGCTGTCCCGGTAGTAGGCCACGCCGCTGACCCCGACCGCGACCGCCCAGCCGCGGGCCCGCAGCCAGGTCGGCTCGTCCAGGTCGAGGGCGTCCCAGTAGGACTGCCGCGCCTCGGCCGGCAGGTCCCAGACCGGCGAGTGCTCGGCGTCCGGGAGGCCGACGGAGAGGCCGCCGAAGTCGATGGCGGCGTGCAGCCGCCCGCCCCGGGCCAGCAGGTTGGTCGGCTTCAGGTCGCCGTGCAGCCAGCCGACCGGCGCGGTGGAACCGGGCAGGGCGAGCGAGTCGGACCAGATCCGGTGCAGCACGTCGATGTCCAGGTCGGGGTCCGGCAGCCGCCGGCAGTCGTCGAAGGACTCGGTGATCCAGGCGTACTCCCGCAACGGGCCGCCCCGGTAGCCGCTCAGCTCGCCCTCGCGCCGCGCCCCCATCAGGTCGACCGCGCGCAGGCTGCGGACGAACGCCGCGAGGTCGACGCCGAAGCGGGCCCAGTCGGTGACGCTGCCCGGCCCGACCTCGTCGCCGTCGATCCACCGGTAGACCGACCAGACGGTCGGGAACGCGGGCCCGGGCCGGCCGGCGTGGACGGGCTCCGGCACCCGGCAGGGCAGGTGCGGCGCCAACCGCGGCAGCCACGTCTGCTCCTTGCGCACCGCGGTGGCCTTGTCGGGGGTACGCGGCAGCCGCACCAGCAGCTCGTCGCCGAGCCGGAACATGGTGTTGTCGGTGCCGGAACCGGCCGGCCCGACGGGCAGGTCGGCCCACTCGGGCCGCTGCTCGCGGAGCAGGGAGCGGACCGTTCCCTCGTCGACCGGGATCTCGTCGTCGTGTAGCAGCACCGCGTCACCCTCGCCGGTCGGCGGGGTCGTCGGCCAGCGATTTACGGCCGGCCACCCACCGGCGTTCTGCCCAGCGGCGATTTCGTTGCCCCGGCCGGGTGCCGGCGAGTGTGCTGGCGGGATGCCGACCGATCCCGGGACAGCCCGGTTTCCCCGTTCCTCGCCCTACTGGCCGGTGCTCACCCACCCGCTGCTGCGTCGGGTGCTGCCCGGTCTCGCGGTGTCCGCGCTGGGCGACGGGATGGCCCTGGTGGCGGTGACCTGGCTGGCCCTGCGACTCGCGCCACCCGGGCAGCGGGGCATCTGGACCGGGCTCGCGGTGGCCGCGTACACACTGCCCAGCGCGGCCGGGACGGTGCTCCTGGGCCGGCTCCTGGCCGGACGCGACGGAGCCCGGCTGGCCGGCTGGGACGCGACCCTGCGGGCCGCCGCGCTGGCCGCGATCCCGGGGGCCCAACTGGCCGGCCTGCTCGACGTCCGGTGGTACGTGGTCCTGCTCGCCGCCTCCTCGCTGCTGCACGGGTGGGGCTCGGCGGGACGCTTCACCCTGGTCGCGGAGCTGCTGCCGCCCCGGCACCACCTGCCGGCGAACGCGGTGCTCGGCATGCTCTCCCAGGCCGCCACCATCGTCGGACCGCCGCTGGCCGGCCTGCTCATCGCCGCCGTCGGTCCGGTCTGGGTGATCGCGGTCGACGCGGCCACCTTCGCCGTGCTGGCGGTCACCTACCGGCTCGCGATCCCGCGCGGTGGACCACCCGGCGAGCCCGGGCCGGCACCGGCGCGTACCGCCGGGTTCCGGGTGATCCGCGGCGACCCGGCGCTGCTCGGGCTGCTGGTGCTGTCCTTCGGGTTCTTCCTGCTGTTCGGACCGTTCTACGTGGCGATGCCGGTCCTGGTCACCGACGACCTGCACGGCTCCGCGACGACCCTCGGGCTGTACTACACCGCCTTCGGCGTCGGCGCCCTGGCCGGCGGCCTGGGCACCGGCTACCTGAGCGGCTGGCCGCTCGGCCCCACCACCGCCGGCATCGTCGTCGGGTTCGGCGCCGCACTGCTGCCGCTGGGGCTGGGGCTGCCCGTCGGCCTGTCGCTGCCGGCGTTCGCCGTCGCCGGTCTCGTCTGGGCGCCGTACCGGTCCACCTCCATGGCGCTGTTCCAACGTCGTGCCGACGCCGGAAGGCTGACTGCGGCGCTGGCCGCGCAGAGCGCGATCACCGTGCTGGCCGTACCGCTGGGCACCATGCTCGGCGGCCCGCTGACCAGCGCACTCGGTGCCCGGCGGACCCTGCTGGCCTGCGCGCTGGCGACCGTCGTGCTGGGCCTCGTCGCCACCGTGGCGACGGTCCTGCGTCGCCGAACGGCCGCGCCAGCCGCCGGAGACGGTTGCGGGGTGGGAAAAGCGGAGGCGCGGGTCGGGGGCAGCGGCTAGCTTGAGCCCCCTCGACAGCTTCTGGAGGTGCTTGGGTGCCCGTGTCAGTCACGTCGATCCGTAGCGGTTTCGTGATCATCCCTACTCCTGACGTGAGGAACCCCAGAAGTGGATCTGCCCCGTAACTTCGTCATCCGCGAGCGCGACCACCGCATCCACAACCCCTTCACCGCCGAGAAGTTCGCCATCCTCGGGCGGGCCGTCCGGCTCCGGCCGGGCACGTCGGTGCTCGACCTGGCCTGCGGCAGCGGCGAGATGCTCTGCACCTGGAGCCGGGACCACGGCGTCACCGGCACCGGCGTCGACATCAGCACCTTCTTCGTCGACCAGGCCCGGGCCCGCGCGGCCGAACTCGGCGTCGCCGAACGGCTGGCCTTCGTGCACGGCGACGCCGCCGGCCACGTCGCGCCGGAGCCGGTCGACGTGGCGTCCTGCATCGGCGCCACCTGGATCGGCGACGGCGTCGACGGCACCCTGGCCCTGCTGGAACGCAGCCTGCGCCCCGGCGGCCTGCTGCTCGTCGGCGAGCCGTTCTGGCGGGTGGACCCGCCCGACCAGGCGACCGTCGAGGGCTGCCACGCCTCCGCCAAGGAGGACTACGACGACCTGCCCGCCCTGGTCTCCCGCTTCGGGCGGCTGGGGTGGGACCTGGTCGAGATGGTGCTGGCCGACGAGGACAGCTGGGACCGGTACGTCGCCGCCCAGTGGTTCACCGTGCGGGCCTGGCTGGACGAGAACCCGGACGACGACCTGGCCGGCGAGTTCCGGGCCGAGCTGGACCGGGCACCGCTGGACTACGTGCGCCACCTGCGGCCGTACCTGGGCTGGGGGGTGTTCGCGCTGAAGCGGCGCTGACCGGATCGCGGAGGGTCCCGCCCGACGGGGCCCTCCGCGGTGCCCCCGGCCGCGCCGGCGCTCCGGATACCCTGTGGCGATCCCGACCCCGCCGGTCCCCCGGGAGGCCTCCGTGCGACCCGTCGTCGCGGCCGCCGCGCTGATCCTGATGCTGGCGGCCTGCACTCCCGGCAATCCGGCTCCCGCCACCAGCAGCGCTGCCGCGACCGCCGAACCGACCACCCCGGTCAGGTACGAGGCGCTCCTGTTCCTCGGGCCGGCGCAGCCGCAGGGCCCGTGGCGGGTGTACGTCACCTCGGGTCACGACGGCGTCGTACGGCAGGGGGGCGACCTTCCCCGGTACCTGGCGTTGTCCTACCCGCGGGACACCTCGGTCTTCGTGACCGGGCGCACCGGGCCGTGCCGCGGGCGCTCCTGCGGTCCCCCGACCGGCGACTACGACGCGTGCCGGGAGTTGGCGGCCACGTTGGGCCGCACCGCCCGCCACCCCGCACACGGCACCCGCTGCTGCAACTGCGGCCCCCGGTACCGGCCGACGCTGGCGGAACTGCTCCGCCCGCCGTTGCTCACCTGCTCCATCGAGATCAACGGAAGCACGGTCGTGCAGCACACCGGGGTCGCCCCCGAGTGCCGTTACCGCGTGCCCGGCAGGCCCGAACCCGCTCCCGGTGAGACGACCGGCGGCCCGGAATGACGTGCCCCCTGCCGCTGTCGACGGGATCGAGGGCTCAGTCTCCGTCGCCCACGTCCTCCTGCCGCTCGTCCCCGGTGTCGAAGAACGCCGTCAGGTACGCGTCGGGCGGGAGGTCGCTGTCCCGCATCAGCGAGTAGACCTCCGCGCGTCGTGCACCGCCCCGTCCCGCCGCCCGGTGCGGCCCCGCCCGATCATGCCCACCGGCATCCCGGTCAGCGACCGGATTCCAGGGTCGGGTCGAGCGCGAAGGCCGCGAACACCCGCGGATCCTGGAACACCACGTTGTGCGCGATGCCCCGCCCGGTCACGGTCAGCACCTGGAGCGTGTGCAGGCGCAGCGGACCGGCACCGTCCGGGCAGTAGGCCGCCAGCGCGGGTTGACCGTTCGCGCCGGTCGGCACCATCCGCCAGCCCGTACCGCGCAGCGCGAACACCCGGGCGATGAACCGGCCGTAGTCGGCCCGGCCGGCGTACCAGAGCGGGACCGGCGGCATCTCCAGCACCGCGTCCTCGGTGAGCAGGGTGACGAGGGTGTCCACGTCGGCCGCCTCGAACGCGCGGACGTAGCGCTCCACGGTCGCCCGGACCGTCCGGTCGTCGGGCCCGCGCAGCCCGTCCGGCGGCGGTACCGCCCCGGCGAGCGCGGCCCGCGCCCGCCGGAGGGTGCTGTTGACCGCCGCCGCCGACGTGCCGAGCTGCGCGGCGACCTCCGCCGCGCTGAACCGGAGCACGTCGCGCAGCAGCAGCACGGCCCGTTGCCCGGGCGTCAGCAGCTGCATCGCCGCGACCAGGGCCAGCCGTACGCCGTCCCGCTCGGCCGCCCGCACCAACGGATCCGTCTCGGCACCGGCCAGGTACCGCGCGGGCAGCGGCTGCAACCACGGCACCGCGAGATCGGGTACGAGCGGGGCGTACGGGTCGTCGCTCGGCGCACCGAGGCCGGCGGGCAGCGGTCGACGGGCCCGCCCCTCCAGCGCGGTGAGACACGCGTTGGTGGCGATCCGGTAGAGCCAGGTACGCAGCGAGGCCCGTTGTTCGTCGTAACGGTCGCGGGCCTTCCAGGCACGCAGCAGCGTCTCCTGGGTCACGTCCTCGGCCTCGTCCACCGCGCCCAGCATCCGGTAGCAGTGCACCACCAGCTCCCGTCGGAACGGGGCGACCGCTGTCTCGAAGTCCGCACCGATCGCCACGCCCGCTCCACCGCCCCGCCCTGTGCCACGAATTCCGCCGACCGCGACGACTTCACCGCCGACCGCCGGTAGGTACTGCCGACCCCACCCGCACGGGCCGGCCGGCCCGGGAAGGACAGCAGATGAACCGCGTGATCGTCATCCAGTTCAGCACACTCGACGGCGTCGTCGAGGACCCCGACGGATCGGCCGGTACGCCGGACGGCGGCTGGGCGTTCCGGCACGGCCCCGAGGCGGTGGCCGGGGACAAGTTCCGGCTCGGCACCCGGCTCGACACGGGCGGGCTGCTCCTCGGTCGGCGTACCTGGCAGCTCTTCGCCCGGCTGTGGCCCGGCCGCTCCGACGAGTTCTCGGCGAAGATGAACGCCGCGCCGAAGTGGGTGGCCTCGCGCACCCTGACCGACGTCGACGCCTGGCCGCACTCCGCGCTCCTGCGGGGTGAGCTGACGGCGGAGGTACGGCGGCTACGGCGCGAGCGGGACGTCATCGTCATCGGCAGCACCGCCATCGTGCACACGCTGATCGGGCACGATGTGGTCGACGAGTACCGCCTGCTGGTCTTCCCGACGGTGCTCGGCGGCGGTCGGCGACTGTTCCCGGACGGGGTCGGGGTCGGCGATCTCCGGCTGGCCTCGGTCGAGCGGAGCGGCGCCGCCGCGCTGCTGTGCCACGAGCGGGTCGGGCGGCAGGCCGGCGACGGCTAGCCGACCGCTTGTCCCGCACCGGGCGGTGGCGGATCATGGGCAGGCGCCCGGGCCCTCCGGGGCCCGGACACAAAGCTCGACCCGAGGAGACGGTGACACCCGTGCAGGTCCTGCTCGATCCGGCGTCCGGCGAGGTCGACCTCTCGGGAACCGCCGACGACTACCACGCCCTCGCCGCCCTGCTCACGGCCGGCGGCGGGACCCTGCCCGCGGAGCCGGACGCCGTCGACGCCTTCGGTCGCACCGCCCTGTCCCGGATCCAGGTGTCGACCGCACCCGACCGCCCGGTGCTGATCTCGGTGGACGCGGACGGCGTCCTGCGGATCTCCGGCGCCGCGGCGTCACGGGCCGTCCTGGCCTCGAACGTCGCAGCGATGGCCGCCGCCGAGGACGGCGGCCACCTGCACGTCGAACACTTCCCGGACCATCCCTACCTGGCGGAGGGATCGGCCAGCCTGATCATCAACAGCCCGCACGGCGGCATGCCGCTCCGGTAGCCCGGCCCGTGCCGGGAGCCGGAGGCCCCGGTCGCCGGCGGCGCCCTACGCCTCCAGCACCAGCACCGTCATCTCCAGCAGCCGCCGGCAGTAGGCGGCCTCGTCACCCGACAGCTCCGGTATCACCCGCTCCAGCTCCCGTTCGCAGCCCGCGAGGACGTCCCACCACCGGTCACCGAGTTCGCCGCCGTGGTCCAGCCAGGAGCCGACGCAGCCCGCGACGGTCGAATCGAGCAGCACCAGGTGTACGCCCGCCACCTCGACGGCCCGCAACCGGCCGGGAAAGGCGGCGTCCATGTGCGCCTTCATGAGCCGCGAAACGGCCGCCAGCCGATCGTCTTTCACACCGGCGACAGTAGTCTCGTGGCTGATGACACGAAGCTTCAGTGATCGGGCCACGTTCGCGGTGGAGATCGGCGAGGTCGAGCCGTCGCAACTGCGCGTCGTCGACCTGTGGGCGGCCGGCAGGCGGCTGACCATCGAGGACAACTCGGCCTTCCTCCCGTACTTCATTCCCGTCCTGCGGTCGAGCGCTGCCCGGGTACGCCGACGCGACGTCGCGGGTTGTCCCTTCCCTGGCCGTACGCCGGAGGAGGTGTTCCGGCTGCTCCACGCGGACGAGACGGAGTTCCGGGAACAGTTCTGGTTCCTGCGGTGGGGGGAGACCGTCGACAACGTCTCGGCGTACGCCTACCTCGACGAGGATCTGGTGATCGTCTTCGCGTTCCGGCGGGAGGATCATCCCGAGTCGGCGGACCTGGGCCGGGTGTTCGTCGCCCGGATACCACCGGACGAGTTCGTGACCACCGTGGAGCAGGCAGCCCACCTGCTGGAGGCCGAGTCGGCCCGGCGAGCGACTTGAGTGCGCCCCGCGGCGACCGGTCACAGCCACCCGGTGCCGGCTTCGGTGATGCGGGCGACCCACACGTCATGGGTACGGGTCCGTGACCAGATGTCGACGCGTCCGCCATCGCCGCCGAGGTCGACCACCTCGGCCCCGTGCTCCCACCGGGCCGGCCAGGAATCGAAGCGGCGCACCGCGGTCAGGCCGTGGGCCGCCAGGGCGGCCAGCGCCGGTCCGAGGAGGGCAGCCACCTGCGCTGTCGTCGGCGGCTCGCCGGCCACGCAGGCGAGGAAGGCGTCCGCGATCTCCCCGAGCGGCAGTGGCAGGTCCCCTTCCAGTGGGCTGAGTACGAGGTACTCGGCGTCGGTCAGCCCGTTCGGATCAGCCATGCTGAGGATCGTCCTCCATCGGGTCGGCGCCCCGGACCACGCCGACCGCGTACGCGCCCGTCGACCGTCCCGTGTGGACGAACCCGGTGCCGTGCTCGCGAGTCTGGGCTTGCGCTACTCGATCGAACTGTGGAGCGGGAACGGAGCACTTCTGCTGCGAGAACTGGCCGGATGACCCGTTCGCACAGGCAGAGCGGCCCGTGTCAGCGCTCGCTCTCGTTCCGAGATCTAGTCGTGGACCGGGGCGTACTCAGGTGCGATCTCGGGGACGTTCGGGTACCGGATGCTGCCCTCGGTCTCCCACCAACGGCTCGTATATTCACTCGGGTTCTTGTATTCGAATATGGCCGCCAGGCCCAGCAGGGAAACCGGATTGTCCGCCCAGAAGTCCCAGCCACCCCGCTGGGCACAAAAGATGTCACGTTCTCTGTCGTACCAGATTGAGAATCCCTTTCGCTCCAGGACCGCGATCGCTGTCGTGTAGACATTCACGTGTTCGCTCAGCGCTGGCATCCCGCCTCCTCCTGGAGCGTCTCTCGGCCCGCACCGCCCAGCGGACCCTGGACGACCGGGTGACCGGGGTGGCGGGTCGGCGAGGCGCACCGTGCAGGGCAGGCGATCGGCCTGCCCACAACTCCTGCACGGCAGGTCGCCGCCTGGCTCGCGGAGTGAACTTCTGCTGGTGGTGTGTGGTGGGCGCGGCAGGTTTCGAACCTGCGACCCCTCGCTTGTAAGGCGAGTGCTCTCCCGCTGAGCTACGCGCCCGGGACGCCGTACGGCGGGCCGGAGTTGGCAAGCTTACCTGCCGGCCTCCGACCCGGTCGAACGGTGTGCCTGGGGGTGGGATCAGGCGGCGACGGCCTCGGCCAGCGCCTTGCGCCAGCCCTGCTGGTCGCGGGCCTCACCGGGCATGTTCATCTCGGCGAACCGGACCACGCCGGCCTTGTCGATCACGAACGTGCCGCGGTTGGCGATGCCCGCGACGTCGTTGAAGACGCCGTACGCCTGGGCGACCGCGCCGTGCGGCCAGAAGTCGGCCAGCAGCGGGAACTGGTAGCCCTCCCGGTCGGCCCAGATCTTGTGGGCGTAGACCGAGTCGACGCTGACGGTGAGCACCTGGACGTCGTCGTTGACGTACTCGTTGAGGTTGTCCCGCACCTCGCAGAGCTCACCCTGGCAGATGCCGGTGAAGGCGAGCGGGTAGAACACCAGCAGCACACTGCGGCTGCCGCGGAAGTCGGAGAGCCGGACCTCCTGGTTGTTCTGGTCCTTCAGGACGAAGTCCGGCGCCTCGGCGCCAACCTCGATGGGCATGCGTACTCCTCGGGTCGGGTCTGGAGATGATCAGCCTGCCACACCCGGCGGCGTCGGCCGCCGGGTGTGGGCGGCCGTTACTTCTTGCCCTTCGACCCGCGCCGCAGCACGAGGCGGGCGCCGCTCCAGTCGCGGCCCGCGTTGATCGTGGAGGTCTGCTGCAGACCGGCGGTCTGCGCGCTCTCCGCGACCTCGCTGGGCTCGACGTGGCCGTCCCGGCCGGCCTTGGGCGTCAGGAGCCAGACCACGCCGGCGTCGGCGAGCGGCCCGAGGGCGTCGACGAGGAGCTCGAAGAGGTCACCGTCGCCGTCGCGGTACCAGACGAGAACTGCGTCGACCACCTCGTCGGTGTCCTCGTCGACCAGATCTCCACAGCGGTCGGTCAGGGCGTCCCGGAGATCCTGGTCGACGTCCTCGTCGTACCCCATCTCCATGACGACCATCCCCGGTTCGATCCCGAACCGGTCCGCCAGGCTGCGTACCCCGTCGGCGGCCTGACCAGCGGTCGCGCTCACTGTCGCGTGCCTCCTCATCTCATCCCTGCTCGCGGCGTCGCGGCGACGCCGTCGGGCCAAGTCCACACAGTTGTGGCTCCCCGCGCAAGTGGCGCACCGGGTGGAACGGAATTTACCGTGCCAGCAGCGTACGGGCACCCTGGGTAATGGCTTCCTCGGAGACCAGAACCTGACCCGCCGCCGGACCCAATGGTACAAACGAGTCAAGTCCGGCAACGCGCCGCGCTGCTCCGACGTAGCCGGCGTCCACCAGCGCGGCGATCACCCCCTCGCCCACCCCGCCCGAGCGGCGGGTCTCGTCGACGACCAGCACCCGCCCGGTGGCCGAGGCCTCCCGGATGATGTCCGCCACCGGCAGCGGCGCGATCCAGCGCAGGTCCACCACCCGGCTGCCGATCCCCTCGTCGGCGAGGGTGGCCGCCGCCCGCAGCGACATCCGTACCCCGTTGCCGAAGGTGACGATGGTGACGTCCTCGGCCGAACCGACCCCGTACACCCGGGCCCGGCCGACCGGGACGTGCGCGGCGGCCCACCCGCCCGGCTCGGCGTACCCGGCCGCCCACTCGCCGTCACCCTCCGTGTAGAGGTCGCGGGTGTGGTAGAGCGCGACCGGCTCCACGAAGACCGACACCGTGCCGTCCACCGCCGCGGCGGCCAGGCAGCTGCGCAGCAGCGGCGCGGCGTCGTCGGGTCGCGCCGGCACCGCGATCACCAGACCCGGCACGTCCCGCAGCACCGCCAGCGAGTTGTCGTTGTGGAAGTGGCCACCGAACCCCTCCTGGTACGCCAGCCCGGCGACCCGGACCACCATCGGGTTGCGGAACGCGCCGTGCGAGAAGAAGCGCATGGTGGCCGCCTCGCCCCGCAACTGGTCCTCGGCGTTGTGCAGGTACGCCAGGTACTGGATCTCCGGCACCGGCAGCATCCCGGCCAGCCCGGCGCCCAGCCCGAGACCGAGGATCGAGGTCTCGTCGAGCAGCGTGTCGAAGACCCGGGCCGGGCCGAACCGGTCCCGCAGCCCCTTCGTCACCCCGTACACGCCGCCCTTCGCGGCGACGTCCTCGCCGAAGACCGCCATCCCCGGGTGGTCCAGCATCCCGTCGGTGAGCGCCGCGTTGATGCTCTGCGCCAGCGTCAGCGGACCGGCCAGCTCCGGCAGCCGGCCACCGAACGCCTCGGCGCGGGCACCCGCGCCCGGGCCGGCCGCCCGGACGCCCGCCTCGGCGACCGCCCGGGAGACCCGCACCGGCCGCCGCGGCGACAGCTCCGCGACGACCTCGGCGGGTGACGACAGCTTCGGCTCGTCGAGCACCTCCTCGGCGATCCGGCGGATCTGCCAGCCGCGCTCGTCGTAGCGGGCCAGCAGTTCCGCGCCGTCGGCGAAGCCGCCCTCGACCAGGGCCCGCGCGGTGGCCAGCAGCGGGTCCCGCTCGGCGTCCGCGGCCAGCTCACCCGGGCTGCGGTACGCGGTCTCCGCGTCCGCCCCGGCGTGCCCCATCAGCCGGACGGTGGCCAGGTGCAGTACGGCGGGACGCCGGTGCCGGCGCACCCAGGCCGCCGCCTCGACCGCCACCCGGTACGCCTCGACCGGGTCGGCGCCGTCGGCGGCGAAGTAGCGGATGCCCGGCTTGGCGCGCAGGGTCGCCTCGACCCAGCCCCGGGGCGAGCGGACGCTGATGCCGAGCCCGTTGTCCTCGCAGACGAACAGCACCGGGATGCGCAGGCCGGTGTGGTCGTACCAGCCGGCGGTGTTGAACGCGGCCGTGGCGGTGGCGTGGTTGACCGAGGCGTCGCCGAACGAGCAGACCACGATGGCGTCGGCCGGCCAGGCGCCGCCGATCCCGGTGCCGCTCCCGTTCGCAGTGCCGGTCCCGGTGACGCCGGTCGCGTCGGCACCGGCCGGGGCGGGGTCGGCAACGTCGGCGCCGGTGCGCCGCCCGCCGCCGGTCCGGCGCAACCGCTCCAGGGCGAGGCCGAGACCGACCGCCCGGGGCAGGTGCGAGGCGATCGTGGAGGTGGTCGGGATGACCGCCAGGTCGGCCCGGCCGAACACCTTGTGCCGGCCCCCGGCGATCGGCTCCCGCGCCGAGGCGACCACCCCGCGCAGCACGTCCCGCGCCGCCTCGGCGTACGCGTCGACCGGATCGGACGGGGGCAGGGGCGGCGGGTCCACCGTCGCCTCACCGGCCGCGTCGACCACCACGGCGGCACCGACCGGCAGGCTCGCCACCCCGTCGTCCGTGGCGTCGGCGAACCGCTCCCCGGACGACGGCGCGCCCCCGACGACCGTCCCGGTCCCCGCGCCACGGTCCTCCACCGGGACGTCTCCGGCAGCGCGGGGTCCGGGGATGCGGCTGCTTGCACCGGCGGCGTCGGGCCCGGTCCGGCCCGGGTCGTCCCCGGCGCCGGTCGACCCGGCATCGCCCCACCCGCCGGCCGCCGCGCCGCCGGCACCGGCTCCCGGGCCGTCAGCGTCGGCGGGCACGCCGTCGACGTCGGCTCCGGCGAGGTACGACCGGGCGTCGGCCTGCCGCACGTCGGTCCCGGCCGCATCGAGAAGGTCGGTCCCGCCGGCGTGGTGGGCGGCGGGCCCGCCCGCCGTGACGTGGGTGCCGACGGGGTGGGAGCCGTCGGTTCCGGCGCGGTCCGAGCCGTCGCGCCCGCCGGGGCCCGGGGCGGCGTCGGTCCCGATGAGCCCCGCGGCGTCGGTCCCGGCCAGGTCCGCGGCGTCGGCCGCGGTGAGGTCCGGGGCGGCGTCGGCCGCGGTGAGGTCCGGGGCGGCGTCGGCCGCGGTGAGGTCCGGGGCCGCGGCCGGGAAGCCGCCCGCCGCCTGGGCGGCCCGCAGGCAGTAGAAGGCACCGGAGCGGTAGTGCAGCAGGGCCGGATCGGTGGGCCGCAGCGCGGCGGCCACCACCGCGTTGCTCTCGTGCCCCGCCGAGCCGATGGTGTAGTAGCCCTCGCCGAAGCTGCGCAGCCAGCGGGCGGCGAGATCCAGCAGCCGGCTGGTCAGCTGCGCGTCGAAGAGGGCCAGCGCCTGCGCGCCGGTCAACGGCGCGCCGGCGGAGAGCGGCTCGCCCAGGTCACGCCGCTGGGCGGGGACACGGAGCTCGCCCAGGGCCGCCCGGAACCGGTCGTCGAGATCTTGCGGGGTCACGTCGGACAGCATTACCGACGAACGCCCGGGTCGCCCACTCGGACACGTTCCGCCCGGCCCGGATCAGTCCGGCCCGCACCGCTCCGGGCAGCCCCCGTCGGACACCTTCCAGGCCAGCTCGCGCAGCGTGGCCAACTCCTCGGTCCGCAGCCCGTCCAGGAGTCGGGAGTCCGACATGACCAGGCGTACGCGCTCGCGGACCCGCCGGCCGTCGGCGGTGACCACGAGCGCCTTCTGCCGCCGGTCGGCCGGGTCGGTCCGCCGCTCCACCAGCCCGGCCTGTTCCAGCTTGTCGACCAGGGCGGTGACGTTGGACCGGTCGCAGCGCAGCCGCTCGGCCAGGTCCCGCGCCGGCAGCGGCCGGTCCGGGTCCAGCTCGTCCAGGGCCCGGGCGGTGGCCGGGGTGAGGCCCAGCCCGGCGACCTCGACGTCCTGGTGGTGCCGCAGGGCCGCGGCGATGTGCATGATCCGGCGCACGGTGTCACCGGCCAGGGCGGAGCGGTCCGGGTCGGTGGGGGGCGCCATGGCGCAACTCTACGTACGCGCCCACGGTCGCGTCCCGTCGTCACAGCTGGCCGCAGAACCGGGTGCCCCCGTCCCCTCGCCGCGCTGATTCACGGAAAGAGTGGTTGTCCCGCGTCGGATAACCACTCTTTCCGTGAATCAGGGGCCAGGCGGCCCGGCGAGACGGGGGTCAGGCGGCGAGGAAGGAGAAGCGGACCTGGCGGGTGGGGTTGTCGCCGTTGGTGTCGACGAGGCAGATCGACTGCCAGGTGCCGAGCTGGAGCCGACCGCCCAGCACCGGCAGCGTCGCGTACGGCGGGACGAAGGCGGGCAGCACGTGGTCGCGGCCGTGACCCGGTGAGCCGTGCCGGTGCCGCCACCGGTCGTCGGTGGGGAGCAGGTCGTCGATCGCCCGCAGCAGGTCGTCGTCGGAGCCCGCGCCGGTCTCGATGATCGCCAGGCCGGCGGTGGCGTGCGGCACGAAGACGTGCAGCAGGCCGTCGCCCTCGCCGGCGAGGAACCGCTCGGCCTCGGCCGTGATGTCCTGGACGGTCGGCCGGGAACCGGTCCGGACGGTGATCACCTCACTGCGCATACCCGGCATTCTGCCGCAGCCGCTCAGCACCCGCCCCCGCCGCCGTCACCACCACCACCGCCGCCGCTGTCCCCGCCGCTGCCGCAGTCGCCGCCGTAGGAGGGCATGTCACCGCCGTAGGCGTTGGGGTGCGGCGGCGTGTACGGAAAGGCGGTGGCCGGGCCGGCGCCGGACCGGTAGCCCGGGGGGAACCGACGCCGGTCCCGCAGGGTGGTCAGACCCACCACCATCAGCAGGACGCCGACGCCGACGCCGAGCAACGGGTCCGGCCCCCGGTCGGGGGTACGGGCGATCTCCCGCGCCAGGATCACGCCGGACACCGTCACCACCAGCAGGCCCAGCGCGGTCAGCCCACCGCCCAGCAGACCCGGTCGTCGCCACATGCCGGCAGGGTAGTGCGACGGGTCCAGCCGCGCCCGCCCGCGGTGCCCCGTGGTCGCACAAAGTTACTGGTGGGTACCTGTGTTGAGCGTCGCGTCTGGGGGAGCCAGACGTGACGACGAGCGCCACGAGGGGGCAGGATGGCGCTAGAGACCTATCCCACACGAAACCGAGGGAACGCCTGTGGCTACGGAACGCAAGCGCCCGGTGATCACCGCTGGTCTGCCGAGCCAGCTTCCGGACATCGACCCTGAAGAGACCAGCGAATGGGTCGAGTCGCTCGACGGTGTCATCGACGAGCGCGGGACCAAGCGCGCCCGGTACGTCATGCTGCGCCTGCTGGAGCGGGCCCGCGAGCGCCAGGTCGGGGTGCCGTCCCTGACCACCACCGACTACATCAACACCATCCCGCCGGAGCGCGAGCCGTGGTTCCCGGGTGACGAGCACATCGAGCGGCGGCTGCGGGCCTACATCCGGTGGAACGCCGCCATGCTGGTGCACCGGGCCCAGCGCCCGGAGATCGGCGTGGGCGGCCACATCTCCACCTTCGCCAGCTCCGCCTCGCTCTACGAGGTGGGCTTCAACCACTTCTTCCGGGGCAAGAACCACCCGGGCGGCGGCGACCACATCTACTACCAGGGCCACGCCTCCCCCGGCATGTACGCGCGGGCCTTCCTCGAGGGCCGGCTCAGCGCCGACCAGCTCGACGGCTTCCGGCAGGAGCTCTCCCACCCGGGCGGCGGCCTGCCGTCGTACCCGCACCCGCGGCTGATGCCGGACTTCTGGGAGTTCCCCACCGTCTCGATGGGCCTCGGCCCGCTGAACGCGATCTACCAGGCCCGGTTCAACCGGTACCTGCACCACCGCGGCATCAAGGACACCTCCCAGCAGCACGTCTGGGCGTTCCTCGGCGACGGTGAGATGGACGAGGTCGAGTCGCTCGGCGCGATCGGCGTGGCCGCCCGCGAGGAGCTGGACAACCTCACCTTCGTGATCAACTGCAACCTGCAGCGCCTGGACGGTCCGGTCCGCGGCAACGGCAAGGTCATGCAGGAGCTGGAGGCCTTCTTCCGGGGCGCCGGCTGGAACGTGATCAAGGTGGTCTGGGGCCGGGAGTGGGACCCGCTGCTCGCGGCGGACACCGACGGCGCGCTGGTCAACCTGATGAACACCACCCCCGACGGCGACTACCAGACCTACAAGGCGGAGTCCGGCTCGTACGTGCGGGAGCACTTCTTCGGTCGTGACCCGCGGACCCGCAAGATGGTCGAGCACCTCTCCGACGACGAGATCTGGAACCTCAAGCGGGGCGGGCACGACTACCGCAAGCTCTACGCGGCGTACAAGGCGGCGATGGAGCACACCGGTCAGCCGACGGTGATCCTCGCCAAGACCATCAAGGGCTGGACGCTGGGCTCGCACTTCGAGGCCCGTAACGCCACCCACCAGATGAAGAAGCTGACGCTGGAGGACCTGAAGCTCTTCCGCGACCGGCTCTACCTGGACATCCCGGACAAGCAGCTGGAGGAGAACCCGTACCTCCCGCCGTACTACACCCCGGGTGAGAAGTCCGACGAGCTGGAGTACCTGCGGGAGCGGCGGAACCAGCTGGGCGGCTACCTGCCGTCGCGGCGGACCGACCACAAGACGCTGCAGATCCCGGGCACCGAGCGGTTCTCCGACGTCAAGCGCGGTTCGGGCAAGCAGAAGGTGGCCACCACGATGGCCTTCGTCCGCCTGCTCAAGGACATCATGAAGGACAAGGAGTTCGGCAAGCGCTGGGTGCCGATCATCCCGGACGAGGCCCGTACCTTCGGCATGGACTCGCTCTTCCCGACCCAGAAGATCTACTCGCCGCACGGCCAGCGGTACACCTCGGTCGACCGGGAGCTGTTCCTGTCGTACAAGGAGGCGACCACCGGCCAGATCCTGCACGAGGGGATCAACGAGGCGGGCTCGGTGGCCTCGTTCACCGCGGCCGGCACCGCGTACGCCACCCACGGCGAGCCGATGATCCCGCTGTACATCTTCTACTCGATGTTCGGCTTCCAGCGCACCGGCGACGGGTTCTGGGCCGCGGCGGACCAGATGGCGCGCGGCTTCGTGCTCGGCGCGACCGCCGGCCGGACCACGCTCAACGGTGAGGGCCTCCAGCACGAGGACGGCCACTCGCTGCTGCTGGCCGCCACCAACCCGGCGGTGGTCGCGTACGACGCGGCGTTCGCCTACGAGCTGGCGCACATCGTGGAGAACGGCCTGCACCGGATGTACGGCGAGGGGCAGGAGAACATCTTCTACTACCTCACCGTCTACAACGAGCCGATCTTCCAGCCCGCGCAGCCGGAGGGGGTGGACGTCGAGGGCCTGCTCAAGGGCATCTACCGCTACTCCCCCGCGCCGCAGGTGGGCGGGGACGCGCCGAAGGCCAACATCCTGGCCTCCGGCACCGGCATGCAGTGGGCGCTCAAGGCGCAGCAGCTGCTGGCCGAGGACTGGGGGGTGGCCGCCGACGTCTGGTCGGTGACCTCCTGGACCGAGCTGCGCCGGGACGCGGTGGAGTGCGAGGAGCACAACCTGCTCAACCCGGGCACCGAGCAGCGGGTGCCGTACATCCAGCAGAAGCTGGCCGACGCCGACGGGCCGAAGGTCGCGGTGAGCGACTGGATGCGCGCGGTGCCGGACCTGATCGCCCGCTGGGTGCCCGGCGACTACACGTCGCTCGGCACCGACGGTTTCGGCATGTCGGACACCCGGCACGCGCTGCGCCGGCACTTCCACGTCGACGCTGAGTCGGTGGCGGTCGCGACGCTGCGTCAGCTCGCCCTGCGCGGCGCGGTACCGGCCCAGGTGCCGGCCGAGGCGGCCCGCAAGTACGTGCTGGACGACGTCAACGCCGCCCCGGTGGGCGAGACCGGCGGCGACAGCTGACCCGTTCGGGTACGACACGAGGGGCCCGGCGCAGTCGCGCCGGGCCCCTCCGTCGTTCCGCCCCGACCACGGGTGGCGGGCGGCGGGTCGGAGCTGGAGTCGACGATGGTCCGGCGTCCCTGGCGGGGACGCCGGACCATCGTCATCGCGGGCGACGCCGGGACCGGCTCCGGTCAGCCGACGGCGGCCAGATCGGTCAGCCGGGCCAGCGAGTCCTCCAGGTCGGCACCCACCCGACGCAGGCCGAGGCGGAGCAGGGCGGCCTTGACCGGCCCGGCGGGCCACCGCACGACGATGAGTCGCACGATCGTCCCGCCCTCCTCCTCGTCCGGGGTCAGCTGTACGTAGATCTCGGTGCGCGCCTCGGACCGGGCACCGGCGCCCTTGGCCCGTTCGCGCCACCCGATCAGGGTCGGCTCCTGGTAGGCGATCACCTCGGCCTCGTGCGCCGCGCCGCGCCCGGCCTGGACCAGTTGTCGCCGGCCGAAGCCCTCCCCGGAGAGGACCTCGGCCGCGCGGACCCCCGCCAGCCAGGCCGGCAACTGCTCGGCCCGCTGCACGACGTCCCAGACCGCTTCCACCGGCGCCACCACGTGCGCACTGCGTTCCACGAGGATCATTTCCGTCTTTCCCCCACTAAG
Organism: Micromonospora auratinigra; assembly: GCF_900089595.1. Lineage (GTDB taxonomy): Bacteria > Actinomycetota > Actinomycetes > Mycobacteriales > Micromonosporaceae > Micromonospora > Micromonospora auratinigra. The sequence goes on from NZ_LT594323.1 coordinate 3,411,732, forward strand.
GACACATCCGCGATATTCCGCACTGTATGCGGTAAATCGGACTTACCCGGACGGGTTCGGAAAAGACACGCCGAAGGCCCTTGCGCGGAGCCCGGCAGCAGGCCTATGGACCAGCGCCGTTCCGCGCCCTAGAGTCGCGAGCACGCTTCGCGTTTCTGGGAGGGCGAATGACGACCGCGCCGATGCCCGAGTTCCCCGCCGGCTTCCGGTGGGGGGTGTCCACCTCCGCGTACCAGATCGAGGGGGCGGCCACCGCCGACGGCCGGGGTCCGTCCATCTGGGACACCTTCGCCCACGAACCGGGCCGGATCGTCGACGGCAGCACCGGCGACGAGGCCTGCGACCACTACCACCGGTACGCCGAGGACGTCGCCCTGCTGGCCGGGCTCGGCGTCGACGCGTACCGGTTCTCGATCGCCTGGCCCCGGGTGCAGCCCACCGGCACCGGTCGGGCCAATCCGGCCGGGCTGGACTTCTACGACCGGCTGGTGGACACGCTGCTCGCCCACGGCGTCGACCCGGTCGCCACGCTCTTCCACTGGGACCTGCCGCAGGCGCTCCAGGACGCGGGCGGCTGGCTCAACCGGGACACCGCCGACCGCTTCGCCGAGTACGCCGACCTGGTCGCCGCCCGGCTCGGCGACCGGGTGAAGCTCTGGATCACGCTGAACGAGCCGTTCATCCACATGAGCCTCGGCCACGGGACGGGCGTGCACGCCCCCGGCCGGATGCTGCTCTTCGACGCCTTCCCGGTGGCCCACCACCAACTCCTCGGGCACGGCCTCGCGGTCTCCGCGTTGCGCGCCCGCAGCAGCAGCCCGGTCGCGATCGCCAACAACTACTCCCCGGTGCGGCTGGCCGGCGGCACCGACGCCGACCGGGCCGCCGGGGCGGCGTACGACGCCCTGCACAACCGGCTCTTCACCGATCCGCTGCTCGGTCTCGGGTACCCGGAGGAACTCGGCGTCGACCCGGGCCTGGTCCGGGACGGGGACCTGGCGGTCGTCGCCGCGCCGGTCGACGTGCTCGGGGTGAACTACTACAACCCGACCGGCATCCGGGCCGCCGAGGAGGGCTCGCCGCTGCCGTTCGAGATCGTGCCGCTGGACGGCTACCCGCGTACCGCCTTCGACTGGCCGGTGGCCCCGGACGGGCTGCGCGAACTGCTGGTCGGGCTGCGCGACCGGTACGGCGACGCGCTGCCCCCGATCCAGGTGACCGAGAGCGGCTGCGCGTACGACGACGTGCCGGACGCCGACGGTCGGGTCGACGACCCGGAGCGGATCGGGTACCTCGACGGGCACGTCCGGGCGGTCCGCGAGGCGATCGACGACGGCGTCGACGTGACCGGGTACTTCGTCTGGTCGCTGCTGGACAACTGGGAGTGGGCCGAGGGGTTCACCAAACGGTTCGGCCTGGTGCACGTCGACTACGCCACCCAGCGGCGTACCCCCAAGGCGTCGTACGCCTGGTTCCGGGATCTGGTGCGGCGGTGACCACGGTGGACCCGACGCCGGCCGCGCTGCCGGCGGCGCTCGCCGAACCGACCGTGCCGGTCCGGCGGAGCTGGATCGCGCTGATCTTCGCGGCCAACCTGGGCGTCTGGATGGCCTTCTTCACCCCGATCCAGGTGCTGCTGCCGCAGCAGATCGAGCGGATCGCGCCGGGCGACAAGGAGGCGATGCTGGCGGTCGTCACGGGCCTCGGGGCGCTCGCCGCGGTGCTGGCCAACCCGCTGGCCGGCGCGCTGTCGGACCGGACCTCGCCCCGGCTGGCGAAGCGGCACCTGGGCCGCCGGCACGTGTGGACCGCGTCCGGGGCGGTCATCGGCGCACTGGCCCTGGTGCTGCTCGCCCGGCAGGACACCATCGCGGGCGTCGCGCTCGGCTGGGTCGCCGCCCAGGTCTGCTTCAACGCGATGCTGGCCAGCCTCACCGCCGCCATCCCGGACCGGGTGCCGGTGGCCCAGCGCGGCGGCGTCTCCGGCTGGGTGGGCATCCCCCAGGCGCTCGGCCTGGTGGTCGGCGCGGTGCTGGTCACCGCCGTGGTCACCGGCAACGCCGCCGGGTACGCCGCGATCGCGCTGGCGGTGCTGCTGCTGTCGCTGCCGTTCGCGCTGCTCACCCAGGACGATCCGCTGCCCCGGGAGCACCGGCCCACGCTGCGGCTGCGCGACCTGCTCGGCTCGATGTGGATCAGCCCGCGCCGGCACCCCGACTTCGCCTGGGCCTGGTTCACCCGGTTCCTGGTCCAGCTCGGTAACGCCCTCGGCACGCTCTACCTGCTGTACTTCCTCACCGACGGGGTGCGGGTGGCCGACCCCGAGGGCGGCCTGCTGGTGCTGATCCTGCTCTACACGCTGGGCATGGTGCTGACCGCCGTGCTGGCCGGGCGGCTCTCCGACCGCTCCGGCCGGCGCAAGGTCTACGTGATCGTCTCCGGGCTGATCATGGCGGTGGCCGCGCTGCTGCTCGCGGTCGCGCCGGTCTGGCCGATGGCGGTGGTCGCGGCGCTGCTGCTCGGCGCCGGCTACGGCGTCTACCTGGCGGTGGACGCCGCGTTGATCACGCAGGTGCTGCCGACCGCCACCGACCGGGCCAAGGACCTCGGGGTGATCAACATCGCCAACTCGGCGCCCCAGGTGCTCGGCCCGGCGCTCTCCGCCCCGATCGTGGTCCACCTGGGCGGCTATCCCACCCTGTACGCGGCCACCGCGGTGGTCACCGTGGTCGGCAGCGCCCTGGTCCTGAAGATCCGCTCGGTGCCCTGACCCGCCCCCTCGCGGAATCGGCTGGCCGCCGCCCGTAGGCTGGGGGACGTGACGGTACGTGTACGCTTCGCCCCCTCCCCGACCGGTATGTTCCACGTCGGCGGTGCCCGCTCGGCCCTGCAGAACTGGATCTACGCCAAGCAGCAGGGCGGGGTGTTCGTGCTCCGCATCGAGGACACCGACGCGGCCCGCAACAAGCCCGAGTGGACCGAGGGCATCCTCTCCGCGCTCGACTGGATCGGCATCGCCCGGGGCAGCTACGAGGGCCCGTACTTCCAGTCGTCGTACGCGGGCGAGCACCGCGCCGCCGCCCAGCGGCTGTACGACGGCGGCCGGGCGTACTACTGCGACTGCACCCGCGAGGACGTGCAGGCCCGCACCGGCTCGCAGTACCAGGGCTACGACGGCTTCTGCCGGGACCGCGGGCTCGGCCCGGGCGAGGGGCGGGCGCTGCGCTTCCGCACCCCGGACGAGGGCGCGACCGTGGTGGTCGACCTGATCCGTGGCGAGCCGACCTTCGAGAACAAGCTGATCGAGGACTTCGTCATCGCCCGTGGTGACGGCTCCCCGGTGTTCCTGCTGGCCAACGTGGTCGACGACATGACCATGGGGATCACCCACGTGATCCGGGCCGAGGAGCACCTGCCCAACACCCCGAAGCAGCAGCTGCTCTGGGACGCGCTCGGGGTGAAGCCGCCGATCTGGGCGCACGTGCCCGTGGTGGTCAACGAGAAGCGGCAGAAGCTGTCCAAGCGGCGCGACAAGGTCGCCCTGGAGGCGTACAAGGACGAGGGCTACCTCGCCGACGCGATGCGCAACTACCTGATGCTGCTCGGCTGGGCGCCGTCGGGCGACCGGGAGATCGTGCCCTGGTCGGTGATCGAGGAGGAGTTCCGGCTGGCCGAGGTGAACCCGTCCCCGGCGTTCTTCGACGAGAAGAAGCTGCGCGCGTTCAACGGCGAGTACATCCGCGCGCTGCCGGTCGAGGAGTTCGTCGCGGCCTGCCAGCCGTGGCTCACCGGCACGGAGACCATCGCCCCGCCGCCGTGGCAGCCCGAGGAGTTCGACCCGGCCGCGTTCGCCGCGGTGGCGCCGCTGGCGCAGACCCGGATCGCGGTACTCAGCGAGATCGTGCCGAACGTCGACTTCCTCTTCCTGGCCGACCCACTGATCGACGAGGCGGCCTGGGCGAAGGCGATGAAGGAGGGCGCGGCGGACCTGCTGGACGCGGCGATCGCCGCGTTCGGGGCGCTGGAGTCCTGGGACGCCGAGTCGCTGAAGTCCACCCTGGAGGCGGTGGGCGCGGAGCGCGGGCTGAAGCTGGGCAAGGCCCAGGCCCCGGTCCGGGTCGCCGTCACCGGCCGTACCGTCGGGCTGCCGCTCTTCGAGTCCCTGGAGGTGCTCGGCCGTGAGCGCACGCTGACCCGGCTGCGCGCCGCCCGGGTGCGCCTGGTCTGAGGACGCGTACGCGGGGCCCGCCGGTCGTCCGGCGGGCCCCGCGTCGTACGGCGGTCGTCGGCGGGCGCCTGCACGACGGGCGGTCGGCGCGTCGGGACGAGCCGGTTGCCGGCGACGGCCGGCGTCCTCGCGTCCCGGCCACCTGACCCTCGCCCTCCTTTGCTCTGCTTCAACCCACGCGACGCTCAGGGTCGCTGAGTGTTGCGCCCGCTGAAGCAGAGCAAAGGCACCCGGGAGCTGGGTGGTCCGGTCGGCACGCGGCCCGGCCGCCCCCAGGGGCGGGCTCAGGCCCGGCGACGCCGGAGCAGCAGCACCCCGCCGAGCGCGCCGAGCACGACCACCGCGCCGACGAGCCACCACCGTCCCGTACCCCCGTCGTCCTGCGCCCGGGCGGCGGCGGGTGTCGGGCTCAAGCCGGCGCTCGGCGGGGCGACCGGGGTGCTCGGCGCGGCCGAGGTCGGGGCGGCGGAAGCGGTCGGTGCTCCGGTGGTCAGGGTGAAGCGGAGTTCGCCCTTCACCTGGTGTCCGTCGGTCGAGGAAACCTGGTAGGCGACGATGTAGACGCCGGCTGGCCCGGCGGTGAACGGCACGCTCACCCGGCTGCCGGCGAAGGTCGGCGCGCCCACCCCGGCCGGCACGTTGTCCGGCCCGGTGACTGTGATCTTCGTCGTATCGGGGGCCGGGCGGGCCAGGAAGCGGAGTTCGATCCGCTTCGGCGCGGTCGCCAGCCGGGCCCCGTCCTTCGGATCACTGCCGGTCAACGAGTTGTGCGCGGCGGCCGGGGCGGCCGGCAGGAGCACCGACACTCCGAGCGCCACACCGAGAACCACCGACCAGGTACGCGCCACGCGAGCGAGCGTGCCCCCCATGAACCCCTCCGTCCGGGTACGATCCGGCCGCTGATCATCGGCCACACCAGTTGGTCGGTCCCAGATCGCAGATAGTTCCAAATACTCTTCCAGCAGCTGCAACCGAGCGACGTTCTGCGGAGTCTTTGAGGTGGGCACCCGAAGTTCGGGCACGGCCACCACCGTCGGCCGATCCAGCGTGACCTGCAGGAAGCCATCCATCGAAACGGGGCGGGGAGGCGGCGTATGGTCCGTAAGGTGAGGCGGCTGCTGGCAGCCGTGGCCGGGGTGGTGATCGCGAGCGCGTGCTCGCTCGCCCTGGCCGGCCCGACCGCCGCCCAGGCGGCACCCAGGCCGAAGCTGGCGCCCGCCGGGGTGGACATCACCGGCGACCGGCTCACGCAGCCGCTCCAGCTGCGCGCCGACTCCCACCCGACCGAGGTGAACGCCGTCCTCGACCAGGTGAAGTGGCTCGGCCAGACCGGGCAGCAACGCGGCCCGGAGGCGAAGGACCTGGGCCCGAAGTACACGGTCGTGGTGCTCAACGCGGGCTCGCCGGCGAAGACCTACGACCTCTACCCGCTCGCCAAGGGCGGACCCCGGGTCTACCGGCCGGCCAAGCAGCCGGACCTGAGCAAGACCCGGGCCGGCTGGTTCTACGGCCGGCTCAACATGTCCGAGACGCTGCGCGGGGCCGGGGTCCCGCTCGACGCACGCTCCGACACGATCAGCGGCGGCATCGGCGGTGGGGAGCGGGTCGTTCCCGAGCAGCCGCTGGACCCCGCGCAGGGCATCGGGGACGCGCTGGACGAGTTGCAGCGGCTGCTGCTGCTCAACGTCGGCGTGATGGTGCTGATCACCGGCGGGCTCGCCGGGATCGCGCTGCTGGTGCGTCGCCGCACCCGCTGAACCACCCGGACTCCCCGGCCGCCGGCCCCACCACGGGCCGGTGCCGGGGAGTTCACACCTCCAGCACCACCTTGCCCCGGACGTGCCCCGCCTCGACCAGACGCTGCGCCTCGGCGGCCTCGGCCAGCGGGAAGGTCCGCGCCACGTGCACGGTCAGCCGGCCGGCGTCGACCAGGCCGGCCAGTGCGGTCAGGTCGGCGGTGGACGGCTTGACGAAGACGTAGCTGCCGCCGAGCCGGGTCACGTGCTCCGGGTCGGCGGTGGAGAGCAGCCGGGCCGGTCGGGCCAGCAGCTCGGCCGAGACGTCCAGCGCCGCGCCGCCGAACAGGTCCAGCGCCACGTCCACCCCGTCGGGCGCGACCGCGCGGATCCGGTCCAGCAGGCCGTCGCCGTAGCTCACCGGCTCCGCGCCCAGCGACCGGACGAAGTCGTGGTTCGCCTCGCTCGCGGTGCCGATCACCCGGTCCGCGCCGAGCGCCCGGGCCACCTGCACCGCCAGGTGCCCCACCCCGCCGGCCGCACCGTGCACCAGCACGGTGTCCCCGCCGCCGGTACGGGCCAGCTGCAACGCCTGGTACGCGGTCAGCCCGGCCAGCGGCAGGCCACCCGCCTCGGCCCAGGACGCCTGCGCCGGCTTGTCGGCCAGGCAGCGTTCGGGGGCGGGCACCAGCTCCGCGTACGTGCCGTGCTGCACGTCGTCGCGGCGGACGTACCCGATCACCTCGTCGCCGACGGCGAACCCGGTCACCGCCGGGCCGACCGCCTCCACCACGCCGGCCGCGTCCCAGCCGGGCACCAGCGGGAAGTGGGTCGGCAGGGCGGCGGCGAGATGGCCCTCGCGGACCTTCCAGTCGACCGGGTTCACCCCGGCGGCGCGGACCCGCACCAGGACCGTGTCCGGGCCGACCGGTGGCGTGGGCAGCTCGCGCAGGGTGAGCCGGTCGGCAGGGCCGTACGCGTCGATCGCGATCGCCTTCACGCTGTTCACGCTAGCCGCCGGAGGGCGGTCGCGGGGTCAGCACCAGCGGCGCGGTGGCCTTTCCCGGCGGATCGTCCGGCTCCGGGGCCGGACCGCGCCGTGCCGGTGGCCGCCCGCCCAGCCCGGCAGGTCGCTCCGGCAGCCCTGCTGCGGGTCGTCGGCGGGCCCGGCCGGCAGGACCGGCTCGGCGGCCCGCTGCCGGGGCGCGGGCGGATCCTCGTCGGCCCGCTCGGGCAGCCGCCCGGCGGCCGGCTCGGCCGGATGGGTCAGCCCCGTCCGGCGCGGGTGCTTGGCGGACGCCGGCTGCTCGTGGTGGCCCAGCCGGCAGGGCTCGCCCTGGGCGCAGCCGTGTTCGGCCTCCCCGTGCGCCATCCCGGTCTCCTCACGTTCGCCATCGCCCGTCGGGCGGATCGCCCCGACGTGCCCTGACACCGTACTCACCGGGCCCGACGGGGCGGACGGCGCGTACCGGGTCGGCGGTCGCCGGGCGGCCCGCTCAGCGGGCGGCGTCGAGGTCGGCGCGGGTGAGCAGGGCGCGCAGCGCGATGCCGTGCCCGGCGAGCGCCTCCGTCCCGCCCTCGCCGCGGTCGATGACGCAGATCGCCTGCTCGACGATCGCGCCCAGCTCCCGGAGCTGACCGGTGGAGATCACCACCTGGCCGCCGGAGGTCACCACGTCCTCGACGACCAGCACCCGCCGGCCGGCGACGTCCGCGCCCTCGGCCAGCCGCGCGGTCCCGTACGCCTTCGCGGTCTTGCGGACGAACGCGCAGGGCAGCCCGACGTGCCGGGCCAGCGCGGTCACCACCGGAATGCCGCCCATCTCCAGGCCGGCCAGCACCTCGGTGCCGGGCGGCACCAGTTCGGCCAGGCCGGCGGCGACCCGGTCCAGCAGCACCGGGTCGGCCTCGAACCGGTACTTGTCGAAGTACTCGTCGGCGATCCGGCCGGAGCGGAGCACGAAGCGTCCGGTGAGGCGGCAGGTGGCGTCGATGTCGCGGGCCAGCGCGGCGCGGGCGGTCGAGGCGTCGGTCACGGGACAGCATTGTCGCCGGTCGCCCGGGGCGCCGGCGCGGCGGTCCCCGCCCTCGGGGTGGAGCCCCTGCTCAGCGCATGTCAGGCTAGGGCGGTGAGCGAGCCGGGCGGGACCGAACTGTCGGCGACCCTGCGCCGGATCGAACGCGCCGCGGGGGCGCTGGCCACCTCCAGCGTGGCCCGGATGGACGAGAGCCTGCCCTGGTTCCGGGAGCTGCCGGCCGACCAGCGGTCCTGGGTGACGCTGGTCGCCCAGGCCGGCGTCCGCTCGCTGGTGCAGTGGCTGCGCCAGGGGGGCGGCGCGACGGACAGCACCCAGGAGGTCTCGGACGAGGTCTTCGCCACCGCGCCGCAGGCGCTGGCCCGGTCGATCAGCCTCCAGCAGACGGTGGCCCTGATCAAGGTGACCATCGAGGTGGTCGAGGAGCAGGTCTCGCACCTGGCCGTCGAGGGCGAGGAGCAGCCGCTGCGGGAGGCGGTGCTGCGCTTCTCCCGCGAGATCGCCTTCGCCGCCGCCCGGGTCTACGCCCGGGCCGCCGAGACCCGCGGCTCGTGGGACGCCCGGCTCCAGGCACTGCTGGTGGACGCGCTGCTGCGCGGTGACTCACCCGACGTGCTGGCCAGCCGGGCGGCCGCGCTGGGCTGGTCGGACGCGCCGCCGGTGGCGGTGGTGGTGGGGCGTTCCCCGGGCGGCGAGGTGGCCGCCGTGCTGCACACCGTCTACCGGCAGGCCCGCCGGATCGGGGTCGAGGTGATCGGCGGCGTGCACGGCGACCGGCTGGTGATCGTGCTGGGCGGCGCGACGGACCCGCTGGCGGCGACCGAGAAGCTGCTCGACGCGTTCGGCGACGGGCCGGTGGTGGTCGGTCCGGCCGTGCCCAGCCTGGACGAGGCGACCGACTCGACGCGGTCGGCCCTGGCCGGTTTCCGGGCGGCCCCGGCCTGGCCCACCGCGCCGCGCCCGGTGGCCGCGGCGGACCTGCTGCCGGAGCGTTCGCTGGCCGGGGACGCGGAGGCCCGGCGCCGGCTGCGTCACGACGTGTACGCGGCGCTGGTCCGGGCCGGCGGCGAGCTGCTGGAGACGCTGGACGCGTTCTTCGCCGCCGGGGGCACGCTGGAGAGTGCCGCCCGGGCGCTCTTCGTGCACCCGAACACGGTGCGCTACCGGTTGAAGCGGGTCGCCGAGGTGACCGGTTTCTCGCCGCTGGCACCCCGGGACGCGTTCGCCCTCCAGGTGGCGTTGACGGTGGGTCGGCTCGACCCGGTGGTCCCGGCGGTCGCACCCGTCCCGAACCAGACACCGAACGCATCTTCGCGCAAAACAGCACAGACGGGTGATGATTCCCGCCGATCTTTGTAGGGATCCTCCAAAGCTTCTAGTGCGGTTTGGTGCCGTGCGTTACAGCGCGACCCGCGAGTATCCGTCAGAGTCGTACTCGTGCTCGCCGTACTCTCCCCTGGACAGGGCTCGCAGAAGCCCGGCTTCCTGACCCCCTGGCTCGACCTGCCCGGCGCCGAGGCGCGACTGCGGTGGTGGTCCGCGCTGGCCGGGGTCGACCTGGTCCACCTCGGCACCGGGGCGGACGCGGACGAGATCCGGGACACCGCCCGCACCCAGCCGCTGCTCGTCGCCGCCGCGCTGCTCGCCGCCGAGCACCTGCCGATGTACGACGTCGCGCTGGTCGCCGGACACAGCGTCGGCGAGCTGGGCGCCGCCGCCCTGGCCGGGGTGCTCCCCGCCGAGGCCGCCGTGACGCTCGCCGGGGTACGCGGCCGGGAGATGGCCGCCGCCTGCGCGCTGGAGCCCACCGGGATGGCCGCCGTGCTCGGCGGCGACCCGGACGAGGTGGTCGCCGCGATCGAGGCGCACGGGCTGCACCCGGCCAACCGCAACGGCGCCGGCCAGATCGTCGCCGCCGGCGCGCTCGACGCGCTGGACAAGCTCGCCGCCGAGCCGCCCACCCGGGCCCGGGTCACCCGACTGAAGGTGGCCGGCGCGTTCCACACGCCGTACATGGCCCCGGCCGAGGCCGCCCTGGCCGGGGTGGCCGCCGGGATCACCCCCGCCGACCCGGCCCGGATCCTGCTGTCCAACCTCGACGGCGCGGCCGTCAACCACGGGCGGGAGATGGTGCAGCGGCTGGTCCGCCAGGTCACCGCCCCGGTCCGCTGGGACCTGTGCCTGCGCACGCTGGCCGACCTGGGCGTCACCGGCGTGATCGAGCTGCCGCCGGCCGGCACCCTGGCCAACCTGGTCAAGCGGGAGCTCAAGGGCGAGGGCGCACCCGAGATCGTCACCCTGAACACCCCCGACGACCTGCCCGCCGCGCGGGACCTGATCGCCCGGCACAGCGGCCTGCGCGGCCACGAGCCGGTGGTCCAGTTCCGGGTGGTGGTCTCCCCCGCCGCCGGCGCGTTCGCGCCGCTGGCCGACCTGGCCGAGGGCGCCGAGCTGCGCGCCGGCCAGGTGATCGGGCAGGTGGCCACCCGGCAGGGGCCGGTCGAGGTCACCGCGCACGCCGGCGGGCTGCTCACCGAGTGGCTCGCCCACCACGACGACCCGGTCGCCCCGGGCCAGCCGCTCGCCCGCATCGGAGGCCACGCATGACCGGCAGCAAGATCGTCGCGATGGGGCACTACCAGCCCTCCCGGGTGGTGACCAACGACGAGCTGGCCCAGCTGGTCGACACCAACGACGAGTGGATCCGGGACCGGGTCGGCATCGTCACCCGCCGGATCGCCGGCGACGAGACGGTCGCCGACATGGCCGCCGCCGCGGCCGGCAAGGCGCTGGCCAACTCCGGCCTGACCGCCGCCGACATCGACCTCGTCGTGGTGGCCACCTGCACGTCGGTCGACCGCAGCCCGAACGTGGCCTGTCGGGTCGCCGCCAAGCTGGGCATCACCGCCCCGGGCGCGTACGACCTCAACACCGCCTGCTCGGGCTTCGCGTACGCGCTGGGCACCGTCGACCACGCGATCCGGGCCGGCGCGGCCCGCAACGCGATCGTCATCGGCGCCGAGAAGCTCTCCGACTTCACCGACTGGACCGACCGCTCGACCTGCATCATCTTCGCCGACGGCGCGGGTGCGGCGGTGGTCACCGCGACCGCCGAGGACGAGCCAGCCGGGGTCGGCCCGGTGGTCTGGGGCTCGGTGCCGGAGAAGAGCGACGCGGTCCGCATCGAGGGCTGGCGCCCGTACATCGCGCAGGAGGGGCAGGCGGTGTTCCGCTGGGCCACCACCGCGCTCGCCCCGCTGGCCCTGCAGGCCTGCGAGCGGGCCGGGGTCGACCCGTCCGAGCTGGCCGCCTTCGTCCCGCACCAGGCCAACGCCCGGATCATCGACGGGATCGCCAAGCGGCTGAACATCCCCGACACGATCGTCGCGAAGGACATCGTCGAGTCCGGCAACACGTCGGCGGCGAGCGTGCCGCTGGCCCTGTCCAAGCTGGTCGAGCGGCGGGAGGTGCCCGCGGGCGCCCCGGTGCTGCTGTTCGGCTTCGGCGGCGGCCTGACCTACGCCGGTCAGGTCGTCCGCTGCCCCTGAGACCCCCTCGGGCGCGTACGCGCCGAGGTGTGCCGTCCGGCGACGCCGGCCGGCGGAAGCCCCGATGAGAGGAACCAGACGCAATGACCCGTGACGAGATCACCGCCGGCCTCGCCGAGATTCTCGAAGAGGTTGCCGGGGTGAACCCGGACGACGTGGCCGAGGGGAAGTCCTTCACCGACGACCTCGACGTCGACTCGCTCTCCATGGTGGAGGTCGTGGTGGCGGCCGAGGAGAAGTTCGGCGTCAAGATCCCGGACAACGAGGTGCAGAACCTGAAGACCGTGGGCGACGCCGTCAGCTACATCGAGGCGCAGTCCTGATCATGAGTCGCCCCGACGTCGTCGTCACCGGGCTCGGCGCGACGACCCCGCTCGGCGGGGACGTCGCGTCGACCTGGGACGCCATGCTCGCCGGCCGCTCCGGGGTGAGTGCGCTCACCCAGGAGTGGGCCGGGCAACTGCCCGTCCGCATCGCCGCCCAGCTCGCGGTGGACCCGTCCGAGGTGCTGGACCGGGTCAAGCTGCGCCGGCTGGACCGCTCCGAGGCGATCGCCCTCATCGCGGCGCAGCAGGCCTGGGCCGACGCCGGGCTGGCCGACTCCGGGCTCGACCCGGAGCGGCTGGCCGTCAGCGTCGGCTCCGGCATCGGCGGCGCGACCACCCTGCTCGCCCAGGACGACATCCTGGAGGCGTCCGGCCCGCGGCGGGTCTCCCCGCACACGGTGCCGATGCTGATGCCGAACGGTCCGGCCGCCTGGGTCGGGCTGGAACTGGGCGCGAAGGCCGGGGTGCACTCGGTCGCCAGCGCCTGCGCGACCGGCGCGGAGGCGATCGCGCTCGGCCTGGACATGATCCGCGCCGGCCGGGCCGACGTGGTGGTGGCCGGAGGCACCGAGGCCGTGATCCACCCGCTGCCGATCGCCGGTTTCGCCTCGATGCGGGCCATGTCGACCCGCAACGACGACCCGGAGCGGGCGTCCCGGCCGTGGGACAAGGGCCGCGACGGCTTCGTGCTCGGCGAGGGCGCGGGCGTGGTGGTCCTGGAGCGCGCCGACCACGCGGCCGCCCGGGGCGCCCGGGTGTACGCGCGCCTGGCCGGCGCCGGCATCACCTCGGACGCGTTCGACATCGTGCAGCCGCACGCCGAGGGCGAGGGCGCGATCCGGGCCATCGCCAAGGCGGTCGCCGACGCGGACGTCGCGAAGGCCGACATCGCGCACGTCAACGCGCACGCCACCTCGACCCCGGTGGGCGACATGCTGGAGATCGGCGCGCTGCGCACGGCGATCGGCGACCACCCGGTGCTGACCGCCACCAAGTCGATGACCGGGCACCTGCTCGGGGCGGCGGGGGCGCTGGAGTCGATCGCCACGATCCTGTCCATCCGCGACGGTGTCGTACCTCCGACGATCAACCTCGACGACCCGGACGAGGGCCTCACCCTGGACGTGGCCGCCCACAAGGCCCGGCACCTGGAGATCAACGCGGCGTTGAACAACGCGTTCGGCTTCGGCGGCCACAACGTGGCCCTGGTGTTCACCCGGGCCTGACCGACCCGCCTTGGAGGCAGCATGACCAGCACCGCCGTCGGCGCGCAGGACACGAGCGTGGACCAGCGCGACCCGGAGGTCCGGCTGCGGGCCCTGTTCGACGCCGGCACGCTGCGGCTGGCGGCGCCCCGGGACACCTCCGGGGCGCTCTGGGCGCGCGGTGAGGTCGACGGCACGCCGGTGATCGCGTACGCCACCGACGCCACCCGGATGGGCGGCGCGATGGGCACCGACGGGTGCCGGCACGTGGTGGACGCGATCGACGCCGCGGTGCGGGACCGGGTGCCGGTGGTGGGCCTCTGGCACTCCGGGGGCGCCCGGCTGGCCGAGGGCGTGGTCGCGCTCGACGCGGTCGGGCAGGTCTTCGCGGCGATGGTCCGGGCCTCCGGCCGGGTGCCGCAGATCTCGGTGGTGCTCGGTCCGGCGGCCGGCGGGGCCGCGTACGGGCCGGCGCTGACCGACATCGTGGTGATGAGCGGGGCCGGTCGGATCTTCGTGACCGGCCCCGAGGTGGTCCGCAGCGTCACCGGCGAGCAGGTCGACATGGCCCGCCTCGGCGGCCCGGAGCCGCACGGTCGGCGCTCCGGCGTGGTGCACGTGACCACCCCGGACGACGACTCGGCGCTGGTCGAGGCGCGCCGGCTGGCGGCGCTGCTGGGCCGCCAGGGCCGGCTCGCCCCGGACGACGTGGCCGGCGACGCGGAGGGACACGACCTGGCGGCCCCGATGCCGGCCGAGGCCAACCGGGCGTACGACGTGAAGCCGGTGGTCCGGGCCCTGCTCGACGAGCCGGGCGTGGAGCTGCACGCCAGGTGGGCGCCGAACGTGGTCACCACGCTGGGCCGGTTCGCCGGCCGCACGGTCGGCGTGATCGCCAACAACCCGCTGCGGCTGGGCGGCTGCCTCGACGCGTCCAGCGCGGAGAAGGCGGCCCGGTTCGTGCGGATGTGCGACAGCCTCGGCGTCCCCCTGGTGGTGCTGGTGGACGTGCCCGGCTACCTGCCCGGCGTCGGTCAGGAGTGGGACGGCGTGGTACGCCGGGGCGCGAAGCTGCTGCACGCGTTCGCCGAGGCGGTGGTGCCCCGGGTGACCCTGGTGACCCGCAAGGCGTACGGCGGCGCGTACATCGCGATGAACTCCCGGTCGCTCGGGGCGAGCGCGGTGTTCGCCTGGCCGCGGGCGGAGGTCGCGGTGATGGGCCCGAGCGCGGCGGTCAACATCTTGCACCGCAAGACGCTCGCCGCCGCCCCCGCGCAGGAGCGGGAGGCGCTGCGCGCCCGGCTGGTCGAGGAGCAGATCCGCGTCGCCGGGGGCGTCAACCGGGCGCTGGAGATCGGCGTGGTGGACGCCGTGATCACGCCGGCGGAGACCCGGCGGCGGATCGCCGAGGCCCTGGCGGCGGCACCCGCCGCGCGGGGCGCGCACGGCAACATCCCGCTGTAGGCCGGACCGCTCCCGGCCCCTGTTAGCGTCGGCCGGGTGGAAGCGACCGAGATCCGCAAGCTCGCCGCGCTCGAGGACACCCACTGGTGGTACCGGGAGCGGCGCGCCCTGCTGGGCCGGGAGCTGCGCCGGCTGGCGGCCGCCGGGGTCACCCCGGACCGGGCGCTGGACGTGGGGGCGGCCGGCGGCGGCAACACCCGGGTGCTGCGGGCGCACGGCTGGCGGCCGGTCGCGCTGGAGTACAGCGCGGCGGGCGCCGGGGTGGCCCGCGAGCGGGGCCTGGACGTGATCCGGGCCGACGCCCGGCACCTGCCGCTCCCCTCGGCCACGCTGGGCCTGGCGGTCGCCTTCGACATCCTGGAGCACTTCGACGAGGACCACCTGGCCGCCGCCGAGCTGCGCCGGGTGCTGCGCCCGGACGGTACGGCGCTGATCGCGGTGCCGGCCGACCTGCGCCTCTGGTCGGCGCACGACGTGGCGGTCGGGCACGTGCGCCGCTACGACCGGGCCGGGCTGCGCGCGGTGGTGGAGAAGGCCGGCCTGGTGGTCGACGAGCTGTGGAGCTGGAACGTGCTGCTGCGCCCGGTGGCCGCCTGGCGACGCCGTCGCGCGACCGGCAGCGACCTGGCCGCGCCGCACCCGCTGGTGAACCTGGGGCTGCGCGCGGTGGTCACCGCCGAACGGCACCTGCCGGTGCGCGGCCTGCCGGGTGTCTCGCTGATGCTGCGGGCGCACCGCCCGGGGTGAGCCGGAAATCGGGGCGCCGCCGGCCGCCAAGATCTATTAGTCTGCCCGGACCGCCGTCACCCGCGACGGCGTCGAGCACCAGGAGGACCGGGCCGATGTTCCGACGTACCGCGACGGCCGCGCTGGCCGCGCTGACCCTCGCCGTGACCGCCGGCTGCGGCGACGGCGACGCGCAGCCGGCGGGCGCCCCGGCGCCGTCCGGGTCGCCGGGCCCCACCGGCTCGCCGGTGGCCGCCGGTCCGCCCTGGTACGACGAGATCGCGCCCGCCGCGGCGGCGGTCACCATCGGCGAGAAGGCCGGCCCGTGCCGGCTGCCCGCGACGTTCTCGATGCCGGCGAAGTGGCGGGCGAAGGCGGTGCGGGGCGGCCCGGACGTCAAGATCGGCGAGGCCGTGCCGGTGTGCGAGATCGACGCCAAGCCGGCCGGCAACATCGGCTTCCTGCGGGTCTGGACGATCCGCAGGTCCGGCACCCCGGAGCGCACCCTGGACGCCTTCCTGAACGCGTACGGGGCGGCAGCGGAGCGGGACTACCGCCGGACCAAGGTGGGTGTGCTCGACGCGTACGAGGCGAGCTTCTCCGACGCCGACGGCAACCCGGAGCGGGCGGCCCTGGTGTCCACCATCTGGGGGCCGCTGCTGCTGACCCTGGGCGGGCTCGACGAGGAGGAGCACCGGGAGATGCTGCCCGCGTACCAGTTGGTGAAGCAGACCGCGAAGAACAACCGGGACTACGAGTGACGGCTCAGCGCAGCCGGTAGACGGCCATCCCGCGATTCTCGTAGCGCAGGTCGGCGAGGGCGCGCAGGGCCGGTGACCCGGGGCCGACCCGCTGGTCGACGACCAGCCAACGCACCCGGTAGCGGTCCCGCAGGACGGCCAGCCCGGCGGCGGTGGGCGCGCTGAACGCCGCGTCGTTGGCCCGCAGCCGGTCCGGGTCCCAGAACGGCGCGTACGGGCCCTCGGGGCGGCCCACCATCCGGGGCGCGAACGCCCACCCCTCCACCAGCACCGCGCGCTCGGCGTAGGCGCCGAGCCAGAACGAGCGGGCGTCGCACCAGCCGTCCACCACCGCCCGGCAGTGCACATTGGTGGCCAGCACGTCGTCGGGGGCGCTGTGCGCCCGCACCCAGCGGGCCGCCTCGACCCGGGAGGCCGGCATCGGCACCGCCGGATAGGCGCCGCCGTTCGGGTACCGCCCGGCCGCCGCCGCGTCCGTGACCAGGCCCGGTGCCCCGGCCAACAGCACCGCGGTGAGCAGCAGCAGCCCGCCCCGGCCGGCGAGCCCGGGCCACCGGCCGGCCAGCGCCGGCCAGCACCGGGCCAGCACGAGGGCCACCGCGGTCAGCGCGGCGGCCCAGCACAGCAGCGGCAGCACCGGCGCGTACGCCGGGACGGCCGGCGTGCTGGCCGGGGCGGCGAGCTGGACCGCGGTGAGCAGCACCGCGAACCCGGCCGCGCCCGCGCCGAGCAGTCGCCGGCCCCGGGCCGTCAGCGCGGCCCGGTCGGCCGCCTCGACCCAGCCCCAGCCGGAGAGCAGCACCCCGAACGCGAAGCCGGTCCGGGTGAAGTACTGGTTGCTGCTGCCCGGGTGCCCGACCAGCAGATAGATCGCGGGGCCGGCGAGCGCGCCGCCGAGCAGCAGGACCTGCACCGGTTCCGGCCGCCAGCGCCGCCCCCGCAGCAGCGCCACCGCGCCGGCCAGCCGGAGCTGGAGGTTGAGCAGGAACGCCACCGCGACCAGCACCCAGAGCAGCGCGGTCGTCCCGGCCGGCCGGTCGGTCGGCAGGTACGGGCGCAGCCCTGAGAACGGGTCGACGGTCACCCCGTGGCTCTCGAGGTCGAAGAGCACCACGGTGGCGAAGAGCTGGGCGGCCAGCGTCATCCCGATGGCGACGAGCACCGCCCGGGGCGGCCGGCGGCGGCGCAGCAGCGATCCGGCGGCGACGCAGCCGAGCGCGGCCAGCACCACCGGCAGGGTGCTCGCCTTCGCGCCGGTGGAGGCGACCAGGAAGAGCGCCGCCAGCACCCAGGCGCCCCGGCCCAGCGGCGGCACGGTCACGCCGCGGGCCCGGCCGACCAGCTCGCCGAGGGCGGCGAGCAGCGGCAGCAGCAGGACCCAGCTGTACGTCATCGACGGGCTGCCCCAGACGATGAAGGTGGCCTGGGTGCCGAACAGCTGCCGCCAGCCGTTCTCGAACCCGAACTCGCCGACGGTGAAGAGCAGCGCGGCGGCCACCACCCCGGCGTACGGCCGCCCGGTGATCCGCCAGCCCACCACCGCCACCAGCACGGCGGCGAGGGCGCAGAGCGCGGGCACGGCCAGCCGGAAGAAGACGGTGGGCAGGTCGACGCCGCTGATCAGGCTGGTGGCGGCCAGGTGGGCGAAGCCGAACCAGTGGTAGTGCAGCGGCTCCCCGGCGGCCTGCGGCACCTCGGGCGGCACCCGGTGGGTGGCCTCGCCGGCCAGCGAGAGCTGGAACGCCAGGTCGATGTACTGGGCCTGCCCCTCGTCGGTGGGCAGCACCGGGTTGACCGCGAGGAAGGAGCCGTACAGGTAGAGGGTGAAGCCGGCCACCACCCCGGTCAGCGACCAGGCCCAGCCGGTGGGGGCGGTGGTGGGGTAGCGGACCCACCAGTGCCGGCGCAGCCGGGGCACGGCCAGGAACGGCACCAGCACGGCCAGCGGCCAGAGCCGCAGCCAGCCGGGCCCGCCGAGCGCGGTGCAGACCGCCCACGCGGCCAGCTCCAGCACCAGGCCGACGGCCGCGCCCATCGCCAGGTCCTCGACCAGGGTGTACGCGCGGCGGCGCAGCGCGCGGAAGACCAGCGTCCCGGGCAGCAGCACGGCCAGCAGCGCGTACCCGGTCCAGCGGGCGAGCGCGGCGACCGGGGTGCCGGCGACCAGCAGCACGGCGGCGACCAGGGCGTACCCGGCGACGGCCGGCGCCCAGCGGGCCGGGCCCGGACGGCGCGGGTCGACGGTCGACGGGGTGGTCTCCCCGGGGGCGAGCGCGGTCACCGCAGGCTGTCGGCCAGCTCGGTGCCGCCGGGACGGACCGGCTCACCGTCGGCGCTGTCGCCGGCCACCGCGTACGCCGGCCGGCCCTGCACGGCGGTGTAGATCCGGGCCACGTACTCGCCGAGCAGGCCGAGGCAGAGCAGCTGCACCGCGCCGAGGAAGAGGATCGCCAGGTAGAGCGAGGGCCAGCCGGTGACCGTGCCGCCGCCGGCCCAGGCCAGCACGGCGACCACCACCAGCACCCCGCACACCGCCACGCCGGCCAGGCCCAGCCAGGTGGCCACCCGCAGCGGGGCGGCCGAGAAGGCGGTGACGCTCTCGGCGGCCAGCCCGGCCATCCGGGACAGCGGGTACTTGGTCCGCCCGGCGGCCCGCTCCTGCCGCTGGTACGCCACCTCGCCGCCGGGGAAGCCGAGCCAGGGCACCACCAGCCGCAGCACCGGACCGCGCTCGGGCAGCTCCCGCAGCGCCTCCACCACGGCCCGGCTGAGCAGCCGGAAGTCGCCGGCCTGGGCGGGCACCTGCTCGCCGACCAGCCGCCGCACCAGGCGGTAGTAGCCGGCCGCGGTCCACCGCTTGAACCGGGTGTCCCGGTGGCGGTCGGCCCGGACGCCGTAGACCACGTCCAGCCCGTCGGCGCGGGCCCGACGGAGCAGCTCGACGATCACCTCGGGCGGGTCCTGGAGGTCGGCGTCGATGCTGACCACGTACCCGCCCCGGGCGCGGAGCAGCCCGGCGAGCAGGGCGGCCTGGTGCCCGCTGTTGCGGCGCAGCCGCAGCACCCGCAGCTCGGGCCAGCCGGCCCGCAGGCCGGTCAGCGCCGCCGCGGTGCCGTCGGTGCTGCCGTCGTCGACGGCCACCACCTCGTACGCCTCGCCGAGGGCGTCCAGCACGCCGCGCAGCCGCTCGGCGAAGAGCGGCAGGACGGCCAGCTCGTTGAAGATCGGCACCACCACGGAGAGCGCCGGCTGTGCTGCGGTCACGGCCCTCGACCCTCCGGTTGCGTACGGCGGCGGACGGGCCGACGCTACCAGCCGGCCCGCCGCCGACCGGGCCGGTCGACGGCGTAAGCCCCGGTCAGGGCCCCGACGTCGACCGCCTAGGTGCCGCAGGTGGTGGCGGGCAGCCCGGCGACCTTCACCGGGGACCGCCCGGTCGGCCGGTTCTTGCCGGCGAGCACCCCGGCCAGCCCGGTCATCGACGCCCGGCTGGACGAGTACGTCGCCAGCAGCGTCGGTGACTTCGCGCCGGCCAGCACGTACGGGGTGTCCATCGCCACCGTCACCGCCGCGTCGGCGCGCAGGTCCTTCGTCCCGTCGCCGTACCCGACGAGGTGCACCACCGTCCCGCCGCTGGGCACCACCTTCACCCCGGCGGCGCTGAGCGCCTCGGTCAACGCGGCCCGGGTACGGTCCCGGCCGGCCGAGGAGCTGACCGTGACCGGCCCGGAGACCGGCGCGCCGCACCGGCCGCGCAGCATGGTGACGGCGGCGGCGGCGAGCGCGTCGGCCGCCTGGCGGTGCTCGGCGGAGCCCAGCGTGGACATCGCCGGGGCGGCCCGGTCGGCCAGGGTGAACTTCATGGTCAGGATGCGGGTGACCGCGTCGACCAGCCGGGCCCGGGGCAGCGAGCCGTCCTTCAGGGCGGCGCGCAGCCCGTCGTACGCCTGGCCCACGTTCGGGGTCATCAGGATGAGGTCGTTGCCGGCGTTCAGCGCGCGGACCGCGGCCTCCCCCGGCGACCAGCGCTTGGCCGGCGGCATGTTCATCCCGTCGGTGACCACCACGCCCTTGAAGCCGAGCTGGCCGCGGAGCACGTCGGTGAGCAGTTTGTGGGAGAAGGTGGCCGGGGTGCCCGGGTCGACGGCCTTGACGTCGAGGTGGGCGGACATCACCGCCAGCGCGCCGGCGTCGATGCCGGCCCGGAACGGCGGGAACGCGGTGCGGTCCAGCACGGCCCGGGACTGGGCGATGACGGGCACGTCCTTGTGCGAGTCGGTGGCGCTCAGCCCGTGTCCGGGGAAGTGCTTGACGCTGGCCGCCACCCCCTCCGCCTGGAGCCCGCGTACCGCGCCGGCGACCTGGGTGGAGGCGGTGGCCGGGTCGGCGCCGAAGGAGCGGGAACCGATCACCGTGCTGCGGGTGGCGAGCACGTCGGCGACCGGGGCGAAGTCCATGTTGATCCCCATGGCGGCCAGTTCGGCGCCGGCGGCCCGCCAGGCGGCCTCGGTCAGCTTCGGGTCGCCGGCCGCGCCGGCCGCGAGCGGGCTGGGCAGCTGGGTGACCCCGTCGGTGATCCGGGTGACCACCCCGTACTCCTGGTCGGTGCCGATCAGGAAGGGGGCCGCACCGGCGGGCAGCTTGCCGGCCGCGGCCCGCAGGCCGGTGGTGAGGTCGTGCACCTGCTTCGGGTTGTCGACGTTGGTGGTCTCCTGGTTACCCGAGGTGGGGTCGTCGGCGCTGAAGCCGACCAGGATCACCCCGCCCAGGCGGTACTTCGCCACCATCTCGGCGGGGGTGTCGACGCCGGCCAGGGCCCGGTTGCCGGCGGCGGAGCCCGACGAGACCCTGGTGGCCGAACTGCCGTACGCGTACGGCATCAGCACCTGGCCCACCAGGTCCTCGTCGGAGAGCGTGCCGACCAGCGCCGCCGCCCGGGCGGCCGGGTCCGCGCTCGGTGACGGGGCGGCCGAGGGCGGCTCGGACGGGCTGGCCGGCGGGCTCGGACGCGGCCGGTCGGGCTCGCCGGTGCAGCCGGAGACGAGCAGCGCGGTCAGTGCGGCGAGCGCGACGCAGGCGCGTCGCGGGGAAATCGACACGGGGCCCACCGTATCGGGGCAACTCGGTTGATCGTCAGCCCACCCGGGTGAGCAGTGTCACGGGCGCGCCGTCGCCGGCGTGCCGGTACGGCTCCAGTTCGGCGTCCCAGGCGGTGCCGAGCGCCTTGTCCAGCGCGTGCGCGAGCGCCTCCGGGGCGCGGGCGGCGGCCATCAGACTGCGCAGCCGGTCCTCACCCAACTGGATGTCGCCGGCCGCGCCGACCGTGGCCCGGAACAGACCCCGGCCCGGCACGTACATGAAGCGTTCGCCGTCGACGCCCGGACTCGGTTCCTCGGTCACCTCGAAACGGATCATGGGCCACTGCCGGAGGGCAGCAGCCAGCTCGGCGCCCGTCCCCGGGCTGCCGGTCCACCCGCACTCGGCGCGCCGGGCGCCGGGGTCGACGGGCTGCCCCGTCCAGTGCAGGTTGACCGGCGCGGCGAGGACGCGCGCGATCGCCCACTCGACGTGCGAGCACACGGCGAGCGGGGTCGAGTGGACGTATACGACGCCACGCGTTGGCACGGTGACCTCCCGGAGAGCGAGGTGCGTCTTCCCCTACGACCTCGTCCGACCCGAGTGGCCCGTGCAACACATGATGACCCGCGTGACGGATGGTGCGCCAGCGAATCGGAAAATTCGCCGTCGACCGCGGCGGGAAATAGCCGGGCGGCTGACCTGGTTGTGCTCCCTGACGGCGCGACGACCAGCCAGGCGTCGAGGTCGTGTACAGTTCTCTGGGCGGTTCTGTGCC
This sequence comes from Micromonospora auratinigra, assembly GCF_900089595.1. GTDB lineage: Bacteria > Actinomycetota > Actinomycetes > Mycobacteriales > Micromonosporaceae > Micromonospora > Micromonospora auratinigra. Next base: position 3,433,616 of record NZ_LT594323.1, read on the forward strand.
GCCGCACATCTTCGCGGGCCGAGGCTCATCCGGGCGTCACCCGCAACAGCCCCCGGACGATCACAGTCCTCCCGTACGTCTGCAAGGAGTACCTCCGTGGCGAGCAACACCTCTAAGACCGCGCGCGCGTCAGTCCGGGCCGGCCAGGCTGGCCAGGGTGGCGCCCTCAGCGTGCTGGGCGAGTTCAAGTACCTCATCCCGCTCAACGGCGGCAAGCACGCCTACGTGCGCAACCTGACCAACGGCAAGACCGCGCACCTGCGCACCGACTCCGAGGCCTTCGTCGAGGAGATCCGGGTGCTGGCCGCCGCCGGTCACGCGGCCAAGATCCGCGCCGAGCTCAACGGTCTGGCCGCCGCCCACCCCGACCACGGCTGGGACGCCACCGAGAAGCGTCTCGTCGAGGCCGGTGTGTTCGAGGGCTGAGCCCCGCACGCAGCGACACCCCAGAACCGCCCGCCGGGACCCCCGGCGGGCGGTTCTGTCCGTTCACAGCAGGGCGACCTCACCGGTGGCCAGGTCGTAGAGGGCGCCGACGACGGCCACCTCGCCGGTCGCCACCGGCCCGGCGAGCAGGTCGTCGGCCCGCAGGGTGGCGACCGTCCGGTGCACGTGCCGCCGGATCGCGAGCGGGTGCGCCTGCGGGTCGTGCACGCCGACCTCGGTGACCGCCGGGGTGATCCGGTCCACCACGTATCCCAGCGCACCGTCCGGCCGCCGCCCGGTGCGCAGCGCCTCCACCGCCGAGCCGACCGCCCCGCAGCGCTCGTGGCCGAGCACCATCACCAGCGGCACGCCGAGCTGCCCCACCACGTACTCGATCGAGCCGCAGACCGCCCGGTCCAGGACGTGCGCGCCGGTGCGGATCACGCAGATCGAGCCGAACGTCTGGTCGAAGATCGCCTCCAGCGGCACCCGGGAGTCGATGCAGCCCAGCACGACCGCGTACGGCTGCTGGTCGCCGGAGGCCACCGCCGCGGCGGCGGTCACGTCGTGCCCGTGCACCGGCTGCCCGCTGACGAAGCGCCGGTTGCCGGAGAGCAGCTCGGCCAGGGCGGCCCGGGGCGTCCGGGCGAAGGTCGGCGGCATGTCCTACAGCCTGGTCAGCGATCCGACCTCACGGAGCCGGGTTGGGAATCTTCTCACCACCCCGGTTGGCGTGCTCTCATGTCGGGTACGCCGGTTGTTACCGCCGGGTTACGCCGGTGCGAGGAACCGGTACGGCCCGGGGAGGTCGCCATGACGCAGCGGTCGGAGGTACGGCTGCCCGACGGGGTACGCCTGCACGTCGAGGTCACCGGCCCGGCCGACGCCGAGCTCACCGCCGTGCTGCTGCACGGCTGGACGTTGGACGGGCGCAGCTGGCACCACCAGCGCGACGAGCTGCGCCGGCGGTACGGCGAGCGGGTCCGGGTGGTCAGCTACGACGCCCGGGGTCACGGCCGGTCCAGCTGCATGGAGCTGCGTACCGCCACCCTGGCCCAGCTCGGGGACGACCTGGCCGGCGTGCTGGACGCGATCGTCCCGTCCGGGCGGGTCGTGCTGGTCGGGCACTCGATGGGCGGAATGACGGTGATGGAGTACGCCCACCGCCACCCCGCGCACTTCGCCGCCCGGACCGCCGGGCTGGTCTTCGTGTCGACCACCGCCGAGGGGCACACCCACACCGCGTACGGGCTCTCCCCCCGGATCACCCGGCTGATCCGGCTCGCCGAGACCACCGGCGCCGGGGTGCTGGCCCGGTGCGGCTCCTGGCGTCCCCCGCACGCCCTGCTGCGGGCGTTGCGCCCGAGCATCCGGTGGATGCTCTTCGGCGACCGCTGCGACCCGGCGGACATCCGCCTGGTCACCTCGGCGGTGGCGCACGCCTCGCTGCGCTCGATCGGCGGGTTCCGCGCCTCGATCGGGGCCCAGCACCGGCTGGACACCCTGGCCGCGCTCGGTGACCTGCCGGCCGCCGCGCTGGTCGGCGACCGGGACCGGCTCACCCCGCCGCCCTGCGCCGAGTCGATCGCCGCCGCGCTGCCGACCACCGAGCTGACCGTCTGCCCCGGCGCCGGGCACATGCTGATGATGGAACGCCCCGAGCAGGTCAACGCCGCGCTCGCCGCGGTCCTCGACCGGGCGCTGGCCACCGCTCCGCGCCGCCGGCGCCGCTCCCCGGCGACGGCCCGCCCGGCCGCCGCCTGACCATCCGCTTCCCGACTCCCGGCTCGCCCCGGGTTCCGGCTCGGCTCGGGTCCCGGCCCGGCCCACCGCCATGCCCGCCGCGGCCCTGCGGGCGCGGGCGGCACCTCGGTCGCGGGCACCGGACCGGCCGCCGATCGACGCCGAGGGCCGGACCCGCCACCAGAACCCAGGGACAACGGGTGGGAAGGGCCGGATAACGGGCAACCGGCGCGGGGCGGGTCCGGCCACCGGCATGGCCCTGACAGGGGACTGGACGAGGGCCCGTACCCTCATTCAGCCCGTCGTGCCCGCCACGTGACCCTCAGGAGCCCCCGCGTTGAGCGACCAGACCACCCTGGAACGGGAGATCGCCGCCGAACAGCGGCATCTCGATCGGGTGTACGCCCGGCTGGCGGAGCTGCGCCGGGCGGCCGCCGAGGCCGAGCGGGAGGGCTACCGGCTGGCCCGGGTCGGCAACTTCGGCGCGCTGGTGGAGCGGGACGCGATGGTCTTCCACGCGGCCCAGCGGCGGTACGTGCTCGACGCCGAGCACGAGGGGCTGGTGTTCGGCCGGCTCGACCTGCGCACCGGGCAGGTGCTGCACGTGGGCCGGCTCGGGGTGCGCGGCGAGCACGCGGAGACGCTGGTGGTGGACTGGCGGGCGCCCGCCGCCGCGGCGTTCTACCAGGCCACCCCGGCCGAGCCGATGGGCGTGGTACGCCGGCGCACGATCCAGTCGGCGGCGGAGAAGGTCACCCGGATCGAGGACGACCTGCTGGACCCGGAGTCGGCGCCGGCGGACCTGGCGGTGGTCGGCGACGGCGCGCTGCTGGCCACCCTGTCCCGGGCCACCGGGCGGGGCATGCGCGACATCGTCGCCACCATCCAGCGGGAGCAGGACGAGGCGATCCGCTCCCCCGGCAACGGCGTCACGATCGTCTCCGGCGGCCCGGGCACCGGCAAGACGGCGGTGGCCCTGCACCGGGCCGCGTACCTGCTCTACGCCGACCGGGCCCGGTACGCGGGCGGCGGCATCCTGGTGGTCGGGCCCTCCGGGGTGTTCGTCGAGTACATCGCCTCGGTGCTGCCCTCGCTCGGCGAGGAGACCGCCACCCTGCACTCGCTCGGCTCGCTCTTCCCGGGCCTGTCCGCGACCCGCACCGACCCGCCGGGGGTGGCGGCCGTGAAGGGCTCGCTGCGGATGCGCCGGGTGCTGGAGCGCGCGGTCCGCGACGCGGTGCCGGACGCCCCGACCGAGCTGCGCCTGCTCTACCGGGGCGAGCTGCTCCGGCTGACCCGGGCCGAGCTCGACGCGATCCGGGACCGGGCGCTGCCCCGGGGAGCCCGCCGCAACGAGGTGCGCCGGGCCGGCTTCGACGCCGTCCTCGCCGCCCTGTACGCGCAGGCCCGGACGCTGCGGGTCGGTCGGCTGCCGGCGCAGCCCGCCTTCGAGGACGAGATCATCGAGCGGCCCGAGTTCCGGGAGTTCCTGAAGGCGTGGTGGCCCCGGCTGCACCCCCGGCACGTGCTCGGCTGGCTGGCCCGTCCCGAGCGGCTGCGCCGGTACGCCGGTGGGGTGCTCTCCGGCGCGGAGATCCGGTTGTTGGGTGAGGCCTGGCGGAGCCTGGACACCGACGGGTTGACCATCGCCGACATCGCGCTCCTGGACGAGCTGGACGCGCTGCTCGGCAAGCCGGTGCGGCGGGCGAAGCCGAAGCGCGACCCGTTCCAGCTCGCCGGGGGCGTCCGCGAGCTGAGCACCGCGGCGGACCGGCAGCGGGCCGCCCGGGCCGCGGCCCGGGAGCGACCGGAGGACTACCGCGACTACGCCCACGTGGTGGTCGACGAGTCACAGGACGTCTCGCCGATGCAGTGGCGCATGATCGGCCGGCGGGGCCGGCTGGCCTCCTGGACGGTGGTCGGCGACCCGGCGCAGACCGCCTGGACGGGCGAGGAGGAGGAACTCACCCGGGCCCGGGACCAGGCGCTGGGACGCCGCCGCCGGTACCGCTACGAGCTGTCCACCAACTACCGCAACTCGGCGGAGATCTTCGCGGTGGCGGCGGCGGAGATCCGGCGGCTCTACCCGGACCTGGCCCTGCCCACCGCGGTCCGCTCCACCGGGGTGCAGCCGGTCGAGCGGACCGTCCCGGCGGACGAGCTGCCCGGGGCCACCGTGGCGGCGGCGCGGGACCTGCTGGCCCAGGTCGAGGGGACGGTCGGTGTGATCACCCCGGTGCCCCGCCGGGACGAGGTGGCCGGCTGGCTCGCCGGCCTCGGCGGCTCCCGGCTCCAGGTGGTCACCAGCCTCCAGGCCAAGGGCATGGAGTACGACGGGGTGGTGCTGGTCGCCCCGGCGGAGATCCGGGCCGAGCCGGGCGCCGGGGTGCGCACGCTCTACGTGGCGCTGTCCCGGGCCACCCAGCGCCTGACCACCCTCGACGTTCAGTTGCACACATAGCGATGTGAGCATAGATTGAGCCGGGCCGGGGCCGGGGACGAGAGGGTGTGGGCGTGGGCGCAGGGCATGACCACAGCGGCGCGGTGGCCAACGCCGCACACCGCCACCGGGGTCGACTCTGGGCCGCCTTCGGGGTGCTCAGCGCCCTGATGGTGGTCGAGGCGGTGACCGCCTTCGGCACCGGCTCCCTGGCGCTGCTCTCCGACGCCGGGCACATGTTCACCGACGTGCTGGGCATCGGCATGGCGCTGGCCGCGATCACCGCGACCCGCCGGGGCGACACCGACCCGCAGCGCACCTTCGGGCTCTACCGCCTCGAGGTGCTGGCCGCGCTCGCCAACGCGGTCCTGCTCGGCGTGGTCGCGATCTACGTGCTGGTCGAGGCGGTCCGCAGGTTCGGCGAGCCGCCGGAAGTGCTGGCCGGCCCGATGCTCGTCGTCGCGGTGCTCGGCCTGCTGGCCAACCTGGTGGCGTTCGCCCTGCTGCGCGCCGGGGCGCAGGAGAGCATCAACCTGCGCGGGGCGTACCTGGAGGTGCTCGGCGACCTGCTCGGCTCGCTCGGGGTGATCGCCGCGGCCATGGTCATCGCGCTCACCGACTGGTGGTGGGCCGATCCGGTGGTCGCGGTCGCGATCGGTCTGTTCATCCTGCCGCGCACCTGGCGACTCGGCCGCGCCGCGGTACGCATCCTGGTGCAGGCCGCCCCGGAGCACCTCCAGGTGACCGCGGTGCACGACCGGCTGGCCGCCGTGCCCGGCGTGGCCGAGGTGCACGACCTGCACGTCTGGACGCTCACCTCGGGCATGGACGTGGCCTCGGCGCACCTGACCATGCACCCGGGCGCGGAGGTGGGCGAGGTGCTGGCGGCGGCCCGGGCCGCGCTGCACGAGGACTTCCGCATCGATCACGCCACGTTGCAGATCGAACCCGGAGCGTCGGCCGGCGCCTGCGGGCCGACCGAGTGGTAATTAGGACAATCTTAAATTCCAGTGGTTATTGTAGCCCTATGCCGGTTTTGGGCGGTTTGACCGCCCACGCGACCCGAGCCGGGTCGGTGACCCGCCGGTAGGCTCGATCGCGGCCCGCGTCGGGCGCCGCCCGTCGGCGTCCGGAGGGTGGGCCGTCGCCTAATCGCCGCAGCACGGCGAGCCGGGGAACCACGCACCTGGGGTGCATCCGCGTCCGCGCGGTAGGGATCTTCCGTCCCGAACCCGTCAGCTAACCCGGTCGGCGGATGACGGAAGGACATGTGCATGCCAACGGTTCCACCCGTACGACGGACGGCCGCCCGGTTGGCGGCCCTGCTCGTCGCGACGCTCGCCCTCGGCGTCGCGACCGTGCCGGTCTCCCCCGCCTCGGCGGCTTCCCCGACCGGCCTGCTCGCCGCCGCGCCCGGCGACGACGACGAGGGCGGCACCCCGGCCCTGCGGGCCCAACTCGACGCGGCCAGCAAGGGCTGGCTGGACGCCCGTGCCGCGCTGGCCCGCTCGGTGGCCCGGCAGAAGCAGCTCGGCACCGAGCTGACCACCATCAACGCCGAGCTGGGCACCCGGGACGCCAAGGTCGGCGAGATCGCCGGGGTGGCGTACCGCTCCGGGCGGCTCGGCACCGCCTCGGCGCTGCTCTCCAGCGGCAGCCCGGAGGGCTTCATGGACCGCGCGGCCGCGCTGGAACAGGTCGCCGCCCAGGAGGACCGGGCGCTGCGCGAGCTGATCGACACCCGGGACCGGGCGACCCGCACCCAGACCGCGCTGGCCGTGGAGATCCAGGAGCAGCGCAAGCAGGTCGCGGTGATGGCCAAGCGCAAGCAGCAGGCCGAACAGGCGCTGGAGGTGGCGAACCGCAAGGCCGCCGCCGCCGACGACGGCGAGAGCGGCGACAGCGGCGACAACCGGGGTACGTCGAGCGCGAACGCCGAGCCGGCCCGGCGCAGCTCCGACGGCTCCTGGCCGCCCGAGTCGTGCAGCGTCAACGACCCGACGCCCGCCGACGGCTGCATCACCCCGCGCACCCTGCACGCCCTGCAGCAGGCCAAGGCGGCCGGCTTCACCCGGTACGTCTCCTGCCACCGGCCCAGCGGGTCGGGTGAGCATCCCAAGGGTCGGGCCTGCGACTTCGCCGCGCAGAAGGACGGCTTCGGCGGGGTGGCCAGCGGCGGCGACCGGACGTACGGCAACAACCTGGCGGCGTACTTCATCCGCAACTCCGACGCCCTCGCCGTGCTCTACGTGATCTGGTTCAAGCGGATCTGGCTGCCCAGCAGCGGCTGGAAGGCGTACAGCGGTGGCAACGGCGACCCGTCCAGCGACCACACCAACCACGTGCACCTGTCGGTGTACTGATTCGTGCGGGTGGCCCGCCGTCCGGCGGGCCACCCGTACGTCCACCGACGTACGCGCGATGTCGACAGCGGCACCACGACGCCACCAGTGCGCCGGGGCAGGATCGGCGGCATGAGCCGACTCTCCCCCGCCGGGCGCAAGGCCCTGCTCACCGTCCACCTGGTCACCTCGCTGGGCTGGCTCGGCGCGGACCTGGTGCTGCTCACCCTGGGTGTCGCCGGGCTGCGCGGGGCCGACCCGGCGGTGGTCTATCCGACCGCCGGGCTGCTGGTCACCTACCTGTTCGCCCCGCTGAGCCTGGTGGTCTGGCTGCTCGGGCTGGCCAGTGCGCTGCTCAGCCCGTGGGGCCTGCTGCGCTGGCGCTGGGTGCTGGTGAAGTTCGCGATCACTACGGTCATGCTGGGGCTGGTCAACCTGGCGCTGCTGCCCCGGGTCCGGGAACTCGGCGCGCTGGCCGGGGACGCGTCGATGCACCTGCGCGCCGACCTGGTGATCGCGCCGGCCGTCTCCAGCACCCTGCTGGTCACCGTCACCGTGCTCTCCACGTACAAGCCGTGGGGACGGCTGCGCCGGGCCGCCGCGCCGGTGGCCCGCCGGGCGGTGCCGGCCCGGCCGGGGGCCTGACTCAGGCCGCCCGCCCCTCCAGGGTCGCGCCGAGGCGGCTGGCCAGGCCGAGGTGGGCCGCCCGGGCCTGCCGGAAGGCGTAGCCGAACAGCGGGGCCGGCGCGCTGAGGGTGATCTCCACGTCGATCCGCACCACGCCGTCGGGCTCGTCGCGCAGCCGGGTGTGGTTGCGCACCGTGGTGGCCGGCTGCTGCCGGGCCACCGTCACCACCTCGTCGTCGGTCGCGATCAGCACGTCCGCCTGGTAGGTGACCGGGAAGTGCAACGGGCCCAGCGCCAGCCGGTCGGTGATGGCGTAGCTCGCCAGCGCGCCCGGCCGGGGCGGCAACTCCCGCACCCGGACGATCAGCGGATGCAGCTCGCCCTGCCGGGTCAGGTCACCGAGCAGGGCGGCTGCCTCCGCTCGCGGGCACCGGGCCTGCACGGTGTAGCTGAAGCTGTCGCTGCTGAGCAACCCTTCCCCCTCGCCGTCGACGGTCCGGACGATCGTCCCGTACCGGGGCCGGCCCCGCAACGGTCGAAGGTCCCCGGCGGACGAGCACGGGGCGGGACCGAGGGGGATCGGCCCGCCCGCGACGGCGGTGGGGCGGCTCAGGCGCCGGGGAGCACCTCGGAGCCGCTGTCGGCGAAGTAGGGCTCGGGCGCGCCGAAGAGGCCGAGCAGGCCGGTGACCCAGAGCTGGCGGTGCACGAAGCGGCTCGGCTCGGTGACCACCAGCTTCACGCCACTGACCTCGGCGGTCTGGAAGCCGGCGACCATGGCGCTGATGCCGACGGAGTCGATGAAGGTGACCAGCCGCATGTTGAGCTCGATGCGGGCCGGCCGGGCCTTCGCGAGCACCTCGGCGATCGCTTCACGCACCTCGTACGCGGTGTCGACGTCGATCTCACCCCGTGGGGCGATCTGCACGACACCACCCGGCAGAACCGACTTCACGATCGACAGGCTCACGCGAGCACCTCCACTCGCCCGTACGGGCGCCTCATCAGTACGCGGGCCGCGACCGAGAGTATTCCTCCGATGCCCTCGGTCGCCACCCCTCGGGATGAGCAATTCGCGGACTGGGCACACCTGGGCATCCAATCCGGATCTTCAGCTTCCTGTTTTCCCTGGGACAACTGTTCTCAACCGTCAACGATCGGCCGGGCCGGCCGATCCGCGGACCCAGGGTAGCGGTACCGCGCCCGCCCCGCGCCGCACCCGACCCCGGCGCGTCCACGCCCCCGCCCCGGACCGCGGGTTTGGCGGGCCCGGGCGATGGGCACAGGGGCGGAGAGGAGACCGCGCGCCGGATGAACACCGGAGTCCGATTCGCCGCCGGATTCCGGCCCCCGAGGAGGTAAGACGATGTTCGGAACCGCCCTGCTGGACCGCCGCAACAAGCCCGAGCGGATCGCCGACCAGGCGTGGCAGCACCTGCTCGGTGCCGTCGGCTCCGCCGGTGACAGCGTCCGGGACGTCGCCCGGTCGGCCCGCCGTAACGGCTCGGGGCTGGCCGACGACGCCTCCGACCTGGTCGGCTCCGCCGCCGACGAGGCCCGCCGCCGGGCCACCCTCGCCTTCGACGCGCTCGCCGGCCGCCGGCCGGCGCTGCCGTGGACCCTGCTCATCGCCGCCGCGCTGGCCGGGGCCGCGGTCGGCTGGGCCGCCGGTACCGCCGCCCGCGCCGCCGGGGCCCGCTCGCGCGACCTGGACGAGATCGAGTTCGTCGACGTCGACCGGCCCGACTCCCCGGTCGGCCTGGACGGCTGACCGACCCGGCCGACGGACCGCAACGACGAGCGGTGGCCGCCCCTGCGGGGCGGCCACCGCTGTGTGCTGCGCGGTCAGCGGGCGGTGCAGGACACCGCCGGGACCTGGTTGGCACCGGTCCAGCTGCCGGTGAAGCCGACCGAGGTGCTGCCACCGACGCCGAGGTTGCCGTTCCAACCGACATCCTTGACGGTCACCGCCGCCCCGGACTGGGTGTACGACCCGTTCCAGAGTTGGGTGATCTTCTGGCCGTTGGCGAAGGTCCAGGAGAGGGTCCAACCGGCGACCGGCGCGGTACCGGAGTTGCGGACCGTGAGCTCGGCCTGGAAGCCACCCGGCCAGGAGTTGGTCACCGCGTACGTGGCCGCACAGCCGCTGCTGCTGGGCGACGGGCTCGGCGCGGTCGGGGTGGGCGACGGGCTCGGCGCGGTGGGCGACGGGCTCGGCGCGGTCGGGCCGGGTGACGCCGACGTCGGCGCCGGACTGGCCGAGGTGGGCGTCGGGCTGGGCGTGCCGCCGAGCCGGTCGGCGACCAGGATGCCCCGGCCGTTGGTGCCGAGGTAGACCCGCCCGTAGACCCGCGGGTCGCCGGTCAGCGCGTCGCCCGCGTTGCCGTACTGGTGCCGGTCGTCGTTGATCCGGACCCAGCTGGCCCCGGTGTCGTCGGAGCGGTAGACGCCGTGCGTGCCGTCCACCGTGCCGATCACGAACACCGCCGGGTGGGTCCGGCCGGGCGCGGCCTTGCCGAAGCCCACATTGCCGGCGGAGCTCACGGCGGCCAGCTTGGTGAAGGTGGCGCCCCCGTCGGTCGAGCGCCACAGCCCGCCGGAGCCGGTCACCCAGAGTTCGCCCTCCTGGCCGGGCACCGCCTTGAGCCGGCCGGACGACGGCAGCCCGGTGGCCGCCGTCGCGGTGAAGCTGGCGCCACCGTTGGTGCTGGCGTAGAGCCGGCCGGCGCTGAAGCCGTAGAACCGGTTCGGGTTGACCCGGTCCCCGGTGATCTGCGCGTTCGCCGGGATGCCGGTGGCGGCGGTCCAGGAGGTGCCGAAGCCGACCGAGTACACGACGGCCGCGCCGGCGTCACCCGGGGCCCAGAGGAACCGACTGCCGTCGGCCGCGGCGGCGACCGTGCCACCGTTGGTGAGGCCGGCCGGCTCGGTGCCCTGGAACCAGCTCGTGCCGCCGTCGGTGGAGAAGGCGACGTGGCTGTCGCCCGGCCGGTCGGCGTCCTTGAAGCTGCCGGCCCGGACGATCACGCTCGGCTTCGTCTCCGCGTAGTCCAGGTCGTGCGGTCCCCAGTTCGGGTCGGTGTACGTCCACCCGGGCACCACGTCGAGGTTGTCGTGCCTGAAGCCGGAGATGTCGCCGAGGGCGCTGAGCAGCGGAGCACCGCTGGGCGGGCTGATCAGGTCGAGCACCGCGGTCTCCTCCAACCCCTTCACCATCGGCGTGATGGTGAACTGGCCGCCGGTGTCCCACTTGGTGAGGTCGGTGGTGCCGTAGACGGTCGCGCCGGTGCCGTACATCATCCGGTTGGAGTCGAACGGGTCGATCTCGATCGACTCGTTCATCCAGCCGAGCTTCGGCGAGGTGTCCGGCGGGGTCGGGTTGGTGTTGCCGAAGGTCAGCCACGGCACCGAGGACGCGTCCAGCTTGTAGCGGAAGCTGCGGTTCGGGTAGCCGGCCCAGTCCCAGATCCGGGTCCAGGTGGCGCCCCCGTCGGTGCTGCGCCAGAAGACCGCGTCCGGCCACCAGGAGACCTGGGTGCCCACCATGATCGTGTTCGGGTGCTGCCGGTCGATGGTCAGGCCGGAGTAGCCGAAGGTGTCGTCGGTGCTGGTCGACGGGACCGGGCTGATCCGGGTCCACGTGCCGGTGGCCCGGCTGAACTTCCACACGTCGCCCTTGGCGCCGTCGTACGGCCCGCCGGTGTCGCTGGTGGCGAGGTAGAGGTAGCCGCCGACCGGGTCCACCACGCCCTTGTGCGGGATGAAGCCGGTGGGCGCGCCGGGCACCGCCTGCCAGGTGACCCCGGCGTCGGTGCTGCGGTAGACCGGGTTGTTCTTGTCCGCCACGCCGACGTAGACCGTCTTCGTGGCGGAACCGGCCGTACCGGTGCTCTTGTCGAAGCTGACCCAGACGACGCCCTGGTTGTCCGAGCCGGTGGACGGGTAGCTGCCGACGTTGGGGAAGGCCGTCACCTTGGCCCAGGTGACGCCGTAGTCGGTGCTGCGCCACAGGCCGTTGCCGCCCTCGGCGCCGTAGTAGAGGGTGCTGTTCCTGTTGGGGTCGACGGCGAGCCGCTCCCCCATGCCCCGGCCGGGCATGTTGCCCCCGTTGTGGAACGGCAGCTCGGTGGCCTGCCAGGTGGCGCCCTTGTCGGTCGAGCGCAGGATCGCCCCGTTGTTCGGGTCCCACCCGTTGGTGTACATGCCGACCGCGGCGTACACCCGGTTGGTCTGCACCGGGTCGGTGGCCAGGCTGATGACCCCGTTCCAGCCCCACTTGTCCGCGCCGACCCAGTCCAGCAGCGGCGTCCAGGACCGGGTGGCCTGCTCCCAGCGGTACGCGCCGCCGATGTCGGTGCGGGCGTACACCAGGTTCTTCTCGGTCTGGTTGAAGACGATGCCGGGGACGAAGCCACCGCCGTCGATCCGGACGTTCTTCCAGCTGTACGGCTCGGCCGAGGCGGCGGCGGCCGGGGTGGCGGGTGCGGCGGCGAACTGCACCGCGACGGCCGCGGCGGTGGCGGCCAGGGCGGCGGCGGCCGCGCCCGCGAGACTTCTGCGCATGGGCGGGGGATCCTCTCGGTTGCCCGAATGTGGTGGGGACGGGAGCGACGCGCGGCGGTGTGCCGCCGGCGGCGTGACAGGGGGGAGCTGCCCGGGCTCCCCGTCGGCGCGCTTGGCTCCCGCAGGCCGAGGGACCTTCACGGTAGCCGTTCCCGACCGGCTATGGAAGCGCTCCCACGGAACTCGTCATCCCGGTCGGGTGAGGGCGGCTCACCCGGGCCGGAGCCAGGATCGTGGTGCGGACGTCCGTGCCGGCGCGCCGGACCCGCGCCGCGACCACCGACCCGGAAGGGAGCCGCCGATGGCCACCGCGACGATCACCCGTACCGACCAGGACATCCAGTCCGACGTGCTCGACGAGCTGACCTGGGAGCCCCGGGTACGCCCCACCGAGATCGGGGTGACCGTCACCGACGGCGTGGTCACCCTGAGCGGCTCGGTGGACAGCTACGCCAAGAAGTGGGCCGCCGAACGGGCCGCGCACCGGGTGCGCCGGGTCCGGGCCGTCGCCAACGACCTCGCCGTCCGGATCGCCACCTCGGCCGACAAGAGCGACCCGGAGATCGCCACCGCCGCCGTCCGGGCCCTGGAGTGGGACGCCTTCGTGCCGGTCGAGGCGCTCGACGTGACCGTCGCCGACGGCTGGGTCACCCTGCACGGCGAGGTCGAGTGGGAGTACCAGCGCCGGGCCGCCGAACGGTCCGTCGGCCGGCTCACCGGCGTACGCGGGGTGAGCAACGGGATCACCGTCCGACCGGACGTCCGGGCCGACGGGCACGAGCTGGCCGAGCGGATCGTGGACGCGCTGGCCCGCAACCGCGCAGGCGAGGCGGAGGGGATCAGCGTCCGGGTGCACGGCGACACCGCCGTGCTGGAGGGGCTGGTGCACTCCGTGCCCGAACGGGAGGAGATCGAGCGGGTGGTCTGGTCCGCCCCCGGCATCCGCGAGGTGCACAACCACGTCACCGTGGGGCGCTGAGCGGAACCACCCGGCCCGGGTGATCCCCGGTCACCCGGGCACCGGCCAGGCTGGGAACCATGACTGATCCGAACGGGCTGATCGGACCCGGGCGGCCCGCGCCCGGGTTCACCCTGCCGGCGACCCCGGACGGGCGAGAGGTGGGCCCCGAGCAGTTCCGCGGCCGCCCGGTGGTGCTCGCCTTCTACCCGGCCGACTGGACGCCGGTCTGCGGCGACCAGATGGCGCTCTACCAGGCCGCCCTGCCCGAGCTGGAGCGGTACGACGCCGTGCTGTTCGGCATCTCGGTGGACAGCCTCTGGTCGCACAACGCCTTCGCGGAGAGCCGGGGTGTCCGGTTCCCGCTGCTGGCCGACTACGAGCCCAAGGGCGCGGTGGCCCGCCGCTACGGCGCGTACACCCCGCAGGGGCAGGCGGCCCGGGCCCTGGTGGTCGTCGACCCCGACGGCACGGTGGCCTGGAGCCACCTGTCGCCGATGGACGTCAACCCGGGGGTGGACGGCATCCTCGACGCCCTGGAGGCGCTGGAGGCGGACCGGCGGGTGGTGAGCCGATGACCACGCCACTGCAGGTCACCACCGCCCGGCTGCGGACCCCGGTGACCGAGACCGACCATGCCCGTGGACCGGTCGACGCCCCGGTCACCGTCGTCGAGTACGGCGACTTCCAGTGCCGGTTCTGCGGGGCCGCGTACCCGAACCTGGCCGAGCTGCTGCGCCAGCGCGCGGAAACGGTCCGGCTGGTCTACCGGCACTTCCCGATCGCCAACGTGCACCCGTACGCGGAGAGCGCCGCCGAGGCGGCCGAGGCCGCCGGCCGGCGGGGCCGGTTCTGGGAGCTGCACGACTGGCTCTACGAGCACCAGGACCAGCTCGACCCGGTGCACCTGTCGCTCGGCGTCGAGCAGCTCGGGATGCCGCCCGACGAGATCGGCGCGGAGGTGTCCGGGCAGGCGCACGCCGACCGGGTCCGGCGCGACTTCGTCGGCGGCATCCGCAGCGGGGTCAACGGCACCCCGACGCTCTTCGTCAACGACGTCCGCCACGACGGCGGCTACGACCTGGCCGAGCTGCTGGCCGTGGTGGACGCCGCCGCCAACCCCTGACCGCTCAGATCAGCCGCAGCTCGCGCGCCCGCCGGACGGCCTCCCGCCGGCGGGTCGCGTCGAGCTTGCGGTAGATGTTGCGGACGTGGGTCTTCACCGTGTTGACCGACAGTGACAGCTCCCCGGCGATCTCCACGTTGGACAGGATGCTCTGCAGGTAGCGCAGGATGGTCAGCTCCCGCTCGGTGAGCGGCTCGTCCAACGGCCGCGCCGGCTCGTCGGACCGCTCCGCCGGCTCGTCGGCGCGCCGCTCGTCCGCCCCGCGCACCAGGTCGCTGACAGTGGCCCAGTGCGCCGTGCCGGAGTCCAGGTGCGCGGCGAGCAGGTCGCGTACGCCCGGCTCGGCGCGGGTGAAGACCCGTCGGTAGCCCTCCGGCTCGGCCAGGTCCAGCACCCGCTCCAGCACCCGTCCGGCCCGCCGGTCGTCGCCGTCGGCGTGCGCCACCACCGCCTCCAGCAGGCCGGCGGCGAGGCGGACGGCCAACGGCCAGGAGCCGGCGTCCTCCCCGGCCCAGTCCGGCAGCGCCCGGCCGGCGGCCCGGGGGTCGCCGGCCCGCAGCTCCACCCGGGCCAGCGCCACGCCCAGCGCCGCCAGCCGCCCGGCCCGCTCCGGCCCCGCATCCGCGCCGGTCGCCGTCCCGGCCGGTGCCGGGACCGGTGACGCGGGGGCGGGCTCTCCGGTCGGCACGGAAGCCGGTGGCGCGGGAGCGGGCTCGCCGGCCGGCGCGGAAGCCGGTCGCGCGGCGGCGGGCCCGCCGGCCGGCGGGGGGACCGGGTCGAGCCGGGCGCGGGCCTCGGTGAGCAGGGCGCGGGCGGTCGGCACGTCGCCGACCAGGGCGCGCAACTGGGCCTCCCCCACGGTCAGCCAGTCGGCCGGCTCCGGTCCGGCCGCGACCTCGCGGGCCGCCGCGAGGGTCCGCAGGGCGGCCGCCGGCTCACCCCGTACGGCCAGCAGCTCGGCCCGGCAGAGCGCGGCCAGCACCCCTGCGACGGGCTCCGCGAGGGCCGGCCCGGCCAGGGCCAGGTGCGCCGCCGCCTCCGTCGGCTCGTCCCGGTGCCACGCCACCAGGGCCAGCGCCAGGTACGCGTAGCCGCAGTCGACCCGGCAGGACCAGCCCTCGCAGGGCGGCATGTCGAGGGCCTCCCGCGCGGTGCGCTCGGCCGCCCGCAACCGCCCCCGGACCGCCTCCAGCAGGGCGGCGCGGCTCGCGCAGACCAACTCGGTCCGGGACCGGCCCGCCTCCCGGGCGGCGGCCCGCGCCTCGGCGAACCACCGCGCCGCGACCGGTAGCCGCCCCTCGTCGAGCGCGACCAGGCCCGCCGCGGTCCCGGCGACCGCCCGGACGTCGGCCGCCCCGGGGCCTTCGCCCGGCCCGGCGGCGCGCAGCCGCTCGGCCGCCCGGCGGGTCTCGTCGTGGTCACCGGCGAGCCGGGCGAGGGTGAGCTCCAGCACGCCGGCCACCCGCCGGAACCGGTCCGCGCGGGTGGCCGGCAGGTCGGCCGCCAGCCCGACCGCCCGGCGCAGGTGCCCGGCGGCCGCGCCGGTGTCGCCCGCGTACGCCCGCTCGGCGGCACAGGCCAGCCCCAGCTCGGGGTCGCGCCGGAGCGCCTCGTCGCCGGGCCCGCCCGGCGCCGGCCCGGCGACCCCGTCCGGCTCGTACGGCACCAGCTCCGGCCAGTGCTCGGTCAGCAGCTCCGTGGCCCGGTCCCAGTCGCCGCCGGACAGCGCGTGCCGCAGCGCCTCGGCCGGCCGGCCGTGGGCCGCGTACCAGGTGGCGGCCCGCCGGTGCAGGTCGTCCCGCTCCTCGGCGAGCCGCCGGCCCAGCTCGTCGTGGAGCAGGTCGGCCAGCAGCGGGTGGCAGCGGTACCAGGCCGGGCTGCCGCCGTCGGCCTCCACGAAGCCGCCCGACCGGGCCAGCTCGCCGAGGAGCTGACCGGCGTCGGGCCGCCCGGTCAGCGCGTCGGCCAGGTCGGCGCAGACCGCCCCGGCAACCGCGGTGCGCCGCAGCACGTCCCGGGTGTCCGGGGTGAGCGGGGCGAGCACCTCGTCCCGCAGGTACCGGGCCACGTCCGGTTGGTCGCCGCCGAACCGCTCGACCGCCCGCGCCGGGTCGGCCCGGCCGTGCAGCGCCAGCACCGCGTACCGCAGGCCCGCCGGCCACCCGCCGGTGCGCGCCCGCAGCCGGGGCACCGCGGCGGCGGGCACCGGCACCCCGTACGCCACCAGCAGGTCGGCCACCTCGTCGTCGGTGAAGGCCAGCTCCCCCGGGCCGATCTCGGTCAGCTCCCCGGCCAGCCGCCACCGGTGCAGGGCCAGCGCCGGCTCCCCCCGGGCACCGGCGACCAGCCGCAGCCGCCCCTCGGTGTGCCGGAGCAGGAACTCCAGCCCGGCCAGCGCCGCCGGGTCGGCGATCCGATGCAGGTCGTCCAGGACCAGCAGCACCGGGTGTTCCCGGGTGGCGAGCGCGGCGGCGAGCAGTTCGAGCTGGTCGGGCCGGGGCGGCCCGTCCGGCACCGGCGGTCGGGGCCCGTCGTCCGCCGGGTCGCCCCCGACCGCGCGCAGCCCGGCGGCCAGGTACGACCAGAGCCGCGCGCCGGTGTCGGAGTCCTCCACCGACACCCAGGCCGGTGCCGGCGTGACCCCGGTGTGTCGGGCCCAGGCGGCGAGCAGGGTCGTCTTGCCCCAGCCGGCGGGTGCGCTGACCAGCGTCACCGGCCCGGCCAGCCCTCGGTCCAGCCGGTCCAGCAGCCGGGGACGGGCCAGCAACGGTTCGGGCGGCGCGGGCGCGGCCAACCGCGAGGCGAGCAACGGCGGCGGCGCGGCCGGCGCGGCCACGACCGGCTCAGCCGGGACCGTCGCGGTCACCTCCTCCGACGCCTCGGCCACCTCGACGCGGTCAGCCTCGTCCGGCATGCGGCCCTCCCCCGTCGCGTCCGCTCCCCCGGTGCGGGCGGCGTTTACCCGGCGCGGGCGGGTTCACCCCCTCGGGGCGAGCCGGTTTCACCCCGCCGGGGACGACGGTGGAGACGCAGGGCACCCGACGTCGACGGGAGGGGCAGGTGGGACGCACGGGACGACTGACCGTGGCCGGGCTCGTCGCCGCGGCCGGAGCGGGCGCCGCGCGGCTGGTCGTACGCCGGCGGGAGCGGCCGCAAGGCGCGACCGGGACGGACCCGCGGCCCGGTCGCGCGCAGGTGGTCACGGTGGCCGGCCGGCCCGACGAGGTGCTGCCGCGCGGGCGGTGGCCCGAGCCGCTGCGTCCCCTCGACGGCGCGGTGCAGCTGTCCGCCCGCCCGGCGCCCGGCGGGCGCGGCACCGAGCTGGCGGCGCGCCCGCTCGGCGGGCACGCGGAGTTGCCCGGGATGGCCGCGCACCTGGTCGGGGACGACCCCGGACGGTACCTGCGGCAGCTGTTGCGGGAGGCCAAGCAACTCGTCGAAACCGGCGAGGTGCTGCGGGCCGACCGGTCCCGGCTCGACCGGCCGGGAGCCGCCGGGTGAGGGCACTGTGCTGGACCGGCCCGGACGAGCTGGCCGTCCGGGAGGTCCCCGACCCGGAACTGCGCAACGCCCGCGACGTGATCGTCCGGGTGCGGCGCAGCGTGACCTGCGGGGCGGACCTGCCGCTGCTGGCCGGCCGGACACCACGGCCGGCCACCGGCGACGTGCTCGGCCACGAGTTCCTCGGCGAGGTGGTGGAGGTCGGCGCGGAGGTGCGCCGGCACCGGGTCGCCGACCGGGTGGTGGTCTGCGCGGCGGTGGCCTGCGGCGCCTGCTGGTTCTGCCGGCAGGGGCTCTACGCCTGCTGCGACAACGGCACCACCGGCCCGGCGGCCGATTCGGCCTGGGGCCAGCCCACCGCCGGCTGCTACGGCCACCCGGCCCTGACGGGCGGTTTCGCCGGCAGCCACGCCGAGTACGTCCGGGTGCCGTACGCCGACGTCGGCGCGTTCACCGTGCCGGACGCGGTCAGCGACGACCGGGCGGTGTTCGCCTCGGATGCCGCCCCGACCGGGTGGCTCGGCGCCGAGCTGGGCGAGGTGGCCCCGGGCGACGTGGTGGCGGTCTGGGGGGCCGGGGCGGTCGGCCAGCTCACCGCCGGCGCGGCCCTGGCGCACGGGGCGGCCCGGGTGGTCGTGGTGGACGACCGCGACGACCGGCTGCGGATGGTGGAGCGGCACGTCGGCGCGGAACCGCTCAACTACCGGTACGTGGACGTCCTCGCCGAGCTGCGCGAGCGCAGCGGCGGGCGGGGCCCCGACGTGTGCGTGGAGGCGGTCGGGATGGCGGCCGAGCCGCCGGGGCTGCTCGGCCGGCTGGGCGGCGGCGCGGAGCGACCGCTCGCGCTGCGCGAGGCGGTGCACGCCTGCCGCAAGGGTGGGACCGTGGTGGCGCTGGGCACCTGGACCGGGTCCGTGGACGCGTTCCCGCTCGGCGCGGTGATGAACAAGAGCCTGACCGTGCGCAGCGCCCGCCAGCACGGGCAGCGCTGGGTGCCCACCCTGCTCGACCGGATGGCCCGCGACGAGCTGCGCACCGAGTACCTGGCCACCCACCGGCTGCCGCTGGAACGCGGCGCGGACGGGTACGCGCTCTTCCGCGACCGGGCCGACGGCTGCATCCGGGCGGTCTTCTCCCCGTGATCGGCGCGGCCGCGGGTGGCACACTCGGCGGATGCGCGACGACCGCACCCACGACCTCGTCCTCTTCGGCGCCACCGGCTTCACCGGCGGCCTCACCGCCGAGTACCTCGCCCGGCACGCCCCGGCCGGGCTGCGCTGGGCGCTGGCCGGCCGCAACCCCGACAAACTGGCCGCGGTACGGCAGCGCCTCGTCGCGATCGACCCGGCCCTGGCCGAGCTGCCCCTGCTGACCGCCGACGTGACCGACCCGGCGTCGCTGCGGGCCGTCGCGACCGGCGCCCGGGTGGTGGCCAGCACCGTCGGCCCGTACGTGCACCACGGCGAGCCGCTGGTCGCCGCCTGTGCCGCCGCCGGCACCGACTATCTCGACATCACCGGCGAACCGGAGTTCGTCGACCTGATGTACGTGCGGCACCACGCCGAGGCGGTCCGTACCGGGGCCCGGCTGGTGCACGCCTGCGGCTTCGACTCGATCCCGCACGACCTGGGCGCCTTCTACACCGTCAAGCAGCTGCCGTCGGACGGGCCGATCACGGTGGACGGCTTCGTCCGGGCCGGCGGCAAGTTCTCCGCCGGGACGTACCACTCGGCGCTCACCGCGTTCTCCCGGACCGGCGAGGCGAGCCGGGCGG
Source organism: Micromonospora auratinigra (assembly GCF_900089595.1). Lineage (GTDB taxonomy): Bacteria > Actinomycetota > Actinomycetes > Mycobacteriales > Micromonosporaceae > Micromonospora > Micromonospora auratinigra. The sequence goes on from NZ_LT594323.1 coordinate 3,453,115, forward strand.
CGAAGGCCCGCCGGGCGGTCGAGCCGCGCCCGGAGGGTCGCCGGGTCCGCGCGGTGCCCGGCAAGCTGGGCCGGGTGCCCGGGACCGGGATGTGGGCGGTGCCGCTGCCCACCATCGACCCGCAGGTCGTCCGCCGCTCGGCCGCGGCCCGCCCGGAGTACGGGCCGGACTTCCGCTACCGGCACTTCGCCGCGCTCAAGCGGCTGCCGACCGTGCTGGTGGCCGGGGTCGGCATGGCCGGCCTGGTCGGGCTGGTGAAGCTGCCGCCGACCCGGCGCTGGCTGCTCGGCCGGCTCTCCTCCGGGCAGGGGCCGAGCGCCGAGCAGCGGGCGAAGTCGTGGTTCCGGGTCCGGTTCGTGGGCACCGGCGGGGGCCGGACGGTCCGTACCGAGGTGGCCGGCGGCGACCCCGGCTACGACGAGACCGCCAAGATGCTCGCCGAGTCGGCGCTCTGCCTGGCGCTGGACGACCTCCCGGCGACCGCCGGGCAGGTCACCCCGGTGGCCGCGATGGGCGACGCCCTGCTGGACCGCCTGGTCGCCGCCGGGATCACGTTCCGCGTGCTCGACGGGGGTACGACCACTTGACCCTCGACCGGGTTGAGGGCCCAGCATCGGGCCTCGTGGAGAGCGACCTGCGCAGCATCGGCGAGCTGGCCCGGGCCAGCGGCCTGACGGTCAGCGCGCTGCGGTTCTACGACCGCTCGGGCGTGCTGGTGCCCGTCCTGGTCGACCCGGCCACCGGCTACCGCTGGTACGCCGACGACCAGGTCGCGCCGGCCCGGCTGGTGGCCGGGCTGCGCCGGGTCGGGATGCCGCTGGCCGGCATCGCCGACGCGCTGCGGCACCGGCACCAGCCGGCGGTGGTCCACCGGCTGCTCGACGCGCACCTGCGGCGGCTGGAGGACGGCCTCACCGACGCCCGTCGTGAGCTCTCCCGGATCCGTGCCCTGCTCGACCCGGAGGAGAACCCCGTGACCACCCGTATCGCGCTGTCCCGCGCCGACCTGGCCGCCGCCGTGGCCGCCGTCCGTTTCGCCGTCGGCACCGATCCCGAGCTGCCGGTGCTGGCCGGTGTCCTGCTGGACGTGGAGCCGGACGGCGTCCGGCTGGTGGCCACCGACCGGCACCGGCTGGCCATGGCCCGGGTGGCCGCCCGGGTCGACGGGCCGGTGGTCCGGGCGTTGCTGCCGGTGGCGGCGGTCGACGAGCTGCGCGCGCTGCTCGACACCGGCGTCGGCGCCACCCCGGAGGCCCAGCTGGCCGTCGGCGCCGAGCGGGTGGAGGTGTCGGTCGCCGGCCGGCCGCTGGTCGCCACCCCGCTGCCGTACGACTTCCCGGACTACCGGCGGCTGCTGCACGCGCAGGTCGGTGGCGCACCTGCCTACCGGATCGAGGTCGACGTGGCCGCGTTGCGCTCGGCGCTCAGCGCCGAGGGGGCCGCGACGCTGGTCCGCGAACACGAGGGGGTACGCCACCAGGTGGCGGTGCTCGGCCTCGACGAACGGGGCGGATGGCGCGTGGTCGGCCCAGACGAGCAGACCGGCCCGACGGCGGTGCGGGTGGGCGTGAACCGCGAGTACCTGCTCGAGGCGCTGGACGCCGGGGACCGGGGGCAGCTGGTGCTGGAGCTGGACGGCCCGATCACCCCGCTGGCGGTCCGCCGCCCGGACGACGCGGACGCCTTCTCCGTCCTCATGCCGGTCCGCCTCTGACCGACCGCGGCCTGGGCCGGGCCCGGCGGTCACCTCCGCACCCGTGGTCAGGGTGACGCAGGGTCACGCCCGGCCACTCTCGGCACTCTGCCCCCGGCTTCCTTTGCTCTGCTTCAACCCACGCAACAGAAACTCTGCGCGACTGTTGCGTCGGTTGAAGCAGAGCAAAGGCGGGGGCGAGGACATCCCGGGGCCGAGCCGTCGCTCGACGGTTGACCTGGTCGGGCCGGTGAGATTGCGGCGGACGGGGCGAGCGTCGTCCCGCCCCGGGCCAGACCGGTCACGGTGAGTCAGCAGGACCCGCCACCCGTCCGGCGTCACCGACCGTCACCCGGCCGCTCGGTCCGGGGCGGCGGGAGCCGCGTCCACGGGCCGGGCCGGGCGGAAAGGGGCGCGACGGTAGGCTCTGGGGGTCCCACCTGACTGCCTGGACGGAGGCGTACGGAGCAGCATGCTCGACATGGAGTTGATCCGGAAGGATCGCGAGGCGGTGGCGACCGCGCTGGCGAAGCGTCTGGATCCCGCCGAGGCCAACCGGGCGCTGGACGAGATCCAGCGGCTCGACCAGGAACGACGCGCCCTGATCACGGAGATCGACGCCGAGCGGCAGCGCCGCAAGGCCGAGGCGCGGGCGTACGCGCAGGCGAAGCGCTCCGGCACCACGCCGGAGCCGGCCGCCCCCGAGGCCGAGCGCAAGCAGCTCGCCGAGCTGGAGTCCCAGCTGGACGAGGTGCAGTCCCGACTGCGCGACACCATGAGCGAGCTGCCCAACCTGCCCGCCGACGATGTGGTCGCCGGTGGCAAGGAGGCCAACCGGGTGGTGCGGACGTTCGGCGCGGCGCCGGCCATCGAGAAGGTCCGCGACCACGTGGAACTGAGCCGGGCGCTCGGCCTGGTCGACCACGAGCGCGGGGTGAAGCTCGGCGGCTCCGGCTTCTGGATGTACACCGGCGTCGGCGCCCGGCTGGAGTGGGCGCTGGTCAACTGGCTGATCGAGCAGAACATCCAGGCCGGGTACGAGTTCCTGCTCCCGCCGCACCTGCTGCTGGACACCGCCGGCTTCGCGTCCGGGCAGTTCCCGAAGTTCTACGACGACGTCTACCGGATGGACAAGCAGTCCGCGCCGCGCGGTCAGTTCCTGCTGCCCACCGCGGAGACGGCGATCCTCGGGGCGTACCAGGACGAGATCCTGGAGACGGCGAAGCTGCCGCTGAAGGCGTTCGCGTACACCCCGTGCTACCGGCGCGAGGCGGCCGGCTCGCACTCCGACGAGCGCGGCACCGTGCGCGGGCACCAGTTCAACAAGGTGGAGATCTTCCAGTTCACCCTGCCGGAGCAGGCGGACGCGGCGCTGACCGCGATGGTCGGTCACGTCGAGAGCCTGGTCGAGCAGTTGGGCCTGCACTTCCAGACCAGCCTGCTCGCCGCCGGCGACGCCAGCGCCTCGATGAAGAAGACGCTCGACGTCGAGGTGTGGATGCCGAGCACCGGCAAGTACAAGGAGGTGTCGTCGGTCTCCTGGGCCGGCGACTACCAGGCCCGCCGGGCCGCCATCCGCTACCGGGAGCCGGGCGGCAAGCAGACCCGCTTCGTGCACACGCTCAACGGCTCCGCGCTGGCCACCAGCCGGCTCTTCCCGGCCATCCTGGAGCAGGGCCAGCAGCCCGACGGCTCGGTCGTGGTGCCCGAGGTGCTCCGCGACAAGCTCGGCACCGACCGGCTCACCCCGCGCTGACCCACGGAGCGACGACGGCGGGGGCCCGGCATCGTCCGGGCCCCCGCCGCCGTCAGCCCTTCGCGAGGGTCTCCACCTGGCGGGTGAGGGACTCGCCGTCGAGGTAGCCCTGGTGCACGACGCGGCCGTCGCGGTCGACGACCACGAAGGTGCTCTGCTCGACGACCTCGAACCGCCGCCACAGGGTGCCGGCCCGGTCGTCGAGCTGCGGGGTGCCGCCCAGGTCGAACTCGCGGACGAAATCCTTCATGGCCCGCTGCGCGCCGAGCCCGGCGACGCCGACGATGGGCACGGTGTCCCGGTACTTCGGGGCGATCTCGGCCACCGTCCACGCCTGGCTCGCGCAGGTGGCGCACCAGGGCGCCCAGAACCAGAGCACCACCGGGCGGCCGGCCAGGCGCGCGGCGTCGAACGCCGTACCGTCGAGGGTCTTCGCGGTGAACGACAGCGTCTCCGGCACGCGGCCCGGGGCCACGGCGGCGGTCGGCGTCGCGGCCGGTGCCGGCTCCGCGCCCGCCGGGGACGCGGGGGCGACCGCGCCGACCGGCGCGGCCCGCTCCGGCGCGGTCGCGCAGGCCGCCGCGGCGGGCAGCAGCGCGGCCAGCACGGCGGCCGCGACGAGGCGTCGGGTCACCACGGGGGTACGACGTGCCATCCGAGTCTCCTCTGCGGTCGGCTACTCGGCCTTGACCAGCCGGAGCGCGAGTTCGGGACAGACCTTGACCGCCTTGAGCGCGCCCTGCCGCAGCCAGCTCGGCACCGGGGTGGGCGGGAAGGCGGGGTAACCGTTGCCGTCCAGCCGGATGAAGTCGGGCACCACGTGGGCGCAGAGCCCGTGCCCGTCGCAGCGGGACCAGTCCAGGGTGAGCTTCTGCGGGTTCGCGTCGGGGGCACCGGGCAGCCCCATCACGCCCTTCACCCGCTTGCCGCAGCCCTCGCCGGTGGCGTGCAGCCGCAGGTCGTCGGCGAACACCTCCATGGCGGAGAGGGCGAACCGGGCGGTGCCGTCCGGGTGGCTGCACGCGCCGCGCCCCTTCACGTCACCGGCGGCGGCCCGGACCACCTCGACCGGGGCGCTGCCGGCGGTGGCCAGGTCGACGGCGCGGGCCAGGTCGGGCAGGCCCATCTTGCACGGGCCGCACTGCCCGGCGGACTCCCCGGCCAGGTAGCGGACCACCTGGGCGGTCTCGCCCAGCGGGCAGGTGTCGTGGCCGAGCGGGACGACGATGCCGGCGCCGAGCGCCCCGCCGACCGCGGCGAGACCCTTGCGGGACACCTCGGCCCGCTCCGCCGCCTCCCGGCTGATCCACTTGCCGTGATAGCCGCCGACCAGGATCCCCGGGCCGTCGGGCACCTCGCACAGGTCGAGGATGTCCCGCAGCGGGGTGCCGGCGGCGCACTCGACGACGGCCGGCCGGGCCGCCGACCCGGTGACGGTGAGCAGCACGGTTCCCGGCTCGTCGTCGGTGCCGAGCGCCGCGTACTCGTACGGGCCGAGCCGGGCGGCCACCGCGAGCTGCGCGTACGTCTCGGCGTTGGAGAGCAGGGTGGGCAGCCCGCCCACCCCCGAGTCGCTGGACCGCTTCTTGGTGCCCGGCGGGATGTGCGGCAGGCCGTTGATGCCGTTGACCAGGGCCCCGCCCTCACCGGAGATGAACCGGTGCGGCACGGTGACCACGGTGGTCGGCACCGGCATCCGCCGCTCCTGCAACGCCTCGGTCAGCGACGGCCGGCCGATCTCGTCGTCGGACACCCCGATCACGATCTCGTCGGCGTCCAGCGCGTACGCCGCCAGCGCCGCACCGTCCAGGACGAGGTGCGGGGCGCGGGTGAGCAGGACCTTGTCCTTCCAGCTCGCCGGCTCGCCCTCGGTGGCGTTGACCACCACGACGGCGGAGAGGTCCTGCCGCTCGCAGGACTCCAGCACGGCGCGCAGCTTGCGGGCGAACGGGAAGCCCGCCCCGCCCTTGCCCTTGAGGTCGATCGCCTCGGCGAGCCGGAGCAGCGCGGCCGGCTCCACCGGCCCGATCGGCCCGTGCACGTCCTCGTGAGCCATCAGGTCGAGCCGGCCGAACTCGGCGAAGCCGGCGGTGAGCCGGGCCTCGCCGATGCAGGCCACCGGCGGCACGGTCGTCCGCCTCACTTCGCCTCACCCCGCAGCCCGGCCCAGTACGCGCCGTCCACCGCCTCGGCGCTGGCCCGTCGCCGCCGGCTCGACCGGCTGTCCCCGGAGGCGCGAAGCGCCCGGCGGGAGGCGAGGTCGACCAGGGTGGGGGTGTCGTCCACGAAGGTGTCCTCCTCGACGTCGTAGCGGGCCGGGGGCCGCCAGTAGTCCGGCTCCTCCTCGACGCTGTGCCGGCCGGCGCCGCTGCGCGGTTCGGCCGAGACCGGGGTGCCGGAGACCGGACCGGCCGACACCGGCTCGCTCTGCCAGCGGCGAGGGCTGTCCCACGGCTCCTCCGGCTGCCCGTCCCGGGACGGCCGGCGGCCGCCGGTGTCGGGCGCGGCCGAGTAGCGCGTACCCGGGTCGGGCGGGGCCGAGTGGCGACCACCGGACTCCGGCGGGGCCGAGTAGCGGGCGACCAGGTCCTCGTCGGCCGCCGACCGGCGGGGCGCCCGCTCCTCCTCGTCCCGGTAGCGGCGGGCCGTGCGCTCCTCGTCGCCGCGCCGGGCCACCGCCTCGCGCTCGGCGCGCCGCCGGGCCGGCCGGCCGGGCCGCTCGTCGGTACGCCGGGACGGGCGTTCCTCGTCGCGCGGCGCGGACGGCTCGCCGGTGCGCCGGACGGTGTCGCGGCGGCGCTCGGCGCCGACCGGCTCCTCCGTCCGGGCACGGGCCCCGGAGACCGGCTCGGCCGCGCCGCGGCGACGGGCCGCGGCGGCCCGGACCGGCTCGCGCAGCGATCCGGGCTCCGGCACCACCGGGACGGCGAACCGGTCGGGGTCGCGTCGGCGGGCGGTGCCGGCCGGCGCGGTCCAGGTGCCGGCCGTGCTCTCCGCCCAGCTGGAGCCGCGACCCTTCTCCTGCTCACCGGCGGCGCGCTTGCGGCCCAGCGCGGCCAGCAGCCCCCGGCCCTGCTCGCCGGCGCCGCTCATCGCCTTGTTCAGGGCGGTGGCCTGCTGCTGTTCCCGGCTGCGCTTGCCGAGGTAGACGGAGGCGCGGACCAGCAGCGCCACCACCACCAGCAGCACGCAGGCCAGGTAGCTCAGCACCACCCAGCCCTTCGCGGTCCGTCCGGCGTTGAGGCCGTGGATGAGGGCGAAGGGCCAGGAGACGTACGCCATCGAGTGCAGCGCCCGCCAGAACCACTTCGGACCGACGCCGGCGAAGCGGACCCGGATCAGTCCGGTCCAGAGCACGCTGACCATCAGGAACGCGGCGACGGTGCCCAGCCCGACGTAGAGGCCCCGGCCGCCGACGAAGGGCACCACGGCGTCGGTGGGGCCGGCCCGGCCGATGGAGATCTTCGTGATCACGTGGAAGACCAGCCCGGCCACGCCGAGGATGCCGGTGGCCCGGTGCGCCGACTGGAACAGCACCCGGTGCCGGATGTGCAGCACCAGCCGGTCGGTGGCGAGCAGCCCCAGCATCACGGTGAGGCTGAGCGAGACCAGGGCGACGACCCCGGCGAAGAACTCGGTGAAGAAGAAGCCGTACGCGTACATGGTGCCGCCCGCGCCGGCCAGCTCGACGCCGGCCCAGGCGAGGGCGAGCACGGACGCGCCCAGCGCGATCATCGCGGATCTCGACATGGTCCGGGCACCACGGCTGGTGCTGGTGGTCCGGACCGTCGCCGCCTTCTCGTTCTGTTCTGCCCGGGCCATCTGCTCCTCGATCGTCTCGCGGCGGCGCCCCACCGGCCGACCCTGCTCCCACCTCCAGTACGGACGGAGGTGGTGCGCGGATCAGTCCGGTGGCGAAATTCTCGACGGGTCTGTCGAACCGTCCGGGCCCGCCGCGCGTGTACCGGCGCGATCCGCAACGACGTATGTCCATCCGTTGACAGGTCTTGCAACGCGCTTGTAACCTTGCCGAAAATTTCAGGCACGCCTGCAAAAACACGGCACGAACTCCCTCCCCGCACCCCCGTCCCCCCGCACCCCCACAGGAGTTCCGATGCATCGACGTCGATGCCGGTCGGCGGCCCTCGTCCTGGGCCTCGCCGCGAGCCTGCTCGTCCCGACCGCGGTGGCGGCACCCCCGGCCGCCGCCGCCACGCCCGGCAGCAAGAAGGTCATCGTCCAGCTCTTCGAGTGGAACTGGACCTCGGTGGCCAGCGAGTGCACGAACGTGCTGGGCCCCAAGGGCTACGGCTACGTGCAGGTGTCACCCCCGCAGGAGCACGTCAACGCCGCCCCGTGGTGGGTCTCCTACCAGCCGGTCAGCTACCGGATCGAGTCCCGCAAGGGCACCCGGGCGCAGTTCCAGTCGATGGTCACGACCTGCCACAACGCCGGCGTGAAGGTCATCGTCGACACCGTGGTCAACCACATGTCCGGCCAGGACAACGGCGGCACCGGCTGGGCCGGCACCACGTACGGGCACTACAACTACCCGGGCAACTACGGCGCGCAGGACTTCCACTACTGCGGCCGCAACGGCACCAACGACATCGTCAACTACAGCGACCGCTACGAGGTGCAGAACTGCGAGCTGGTCAACCTCGCGGACCTGAAGACCGAGTCGGACTACGTCCGCACCCGGCTCGCCACGTACATGAACGACCTGCTGTCGCTGGGCGTGGACGGCTTCCGGATGGACGGCAGCAAGCACATGCCGGCCGCCGACATCGCCGCCATCAAGGCCAAGCTCTCCCGCCCGGCGTACATGGTGCAGGAGGTCATCTACGGTGCCGGTGAGCCGGTCCAGCCGACCGAGTACACCGGCAACGGCGACGTGCACGAGTTCCGGTACGGCAAGGACCTGGCCCGGATGTTCAACAGCGAGCGGCTGGCGTACCTGAAGAACTTCGGCGAGGCCTGGGGCTACCTGCCGAGCAGCCAGGCGGTGGCCTTCGTGGACAACCACGACACCCAGCGCGACGGCGGGGTGCTCACCTACAGGGACCGCGGCGAGTACGCCCTCGCGAACGCCTTCATGCTCGCCTGGCCGTACGGCACCCCGGCGGTGATGTCGAGCTTCACGTTCAGCAACAAGGACCAGGCGCCGCCCTCGGACGCGACCAACAAGGTGCTGAACACCACCTGCTACTCCGGCTGGGAGTGCGAGCACCGCTGGCGGGCGATCGCCAACATGGTCGGCTTCAACAACGCCGTCCAGGGCACCGGGGTCAGCAACTGGTACGACAACGGCTACCAGCACATCGCCTTCAGCCGTACCGGCAAGGGCTACCTCACCGTCAACGACGAGGACTTCGCGGTCACCGGCCGCTCGTACTACACCGGCCTGCCGGCCGGCCGGTACTGCGACGTCATCCACGGCGACTTCAGCAACGGCACGTGCAGCGGGCCGGTGGTCACGGTGGACTCCGCCGGCTGGTTCGCCGCCACGGTCAACGCCCACGACGCGATCGCCATCCACATCGGCGCGAAGCTGCCCTGACCCGGTCGCGGGCCGGCCCGATCCGGCCGGTCCGCGCCCGCCCGGACGCCCCTCGCCCCGCCGATCCGGCGGAGCGGGGGGCATCCGTCGATTAGAGTAATTTCGTGCTGTTTGACCGATTGATCTCCCGGTGGACCCTCGGCTGGCTGCTCGCCGCGTTCGGCGTACCGCTGCTGCTGGCCGCCGCCCTGCTGGTCGGGCGGGCCCTCACCGGCGCGCCGGCCCCGGTGTCGGTCGCCGCCGCACCCCCGCCGGCCCCGCCGAGCCCCACGCCGCAGGAGTCCGTGCCGCCGGCCGCGCCGGCCCCGGCCGACCTGCCGGTCGTCACGTACGACCCGGCGCCGACCGGCTTCCCCGCCGACCCGGGCACCGCCGACACCCGGCCGCTCACCGAGGGGCTCACCCCGCAGCGCCGGATCGCCGCGTACGACGCGCCCGGCGGGCGGCCCCGCGCGTTCCTCGCCCCCACCATCAGCGACGTGCCGCTGACCGTGCCCGTGGTGGACCGGCAGGTCGGCTGGACCGCCGTGCTGCTGCCCTCGGCGAACCGCCGGATCGCCTGGCTGCCGGCCGGCGGCTGGACCACCGTCGCGCTGCCCGACCAGCTCGTGGTGGAACGTCGCGCGCACCGGCTCACCTGGTACCGCGACGGCGCACCGGTGCACTCCTGGCCGGTCAGCCTCGGCGCACCCGGCCAGTCCACCCCGCTCGGCCGCACCTTCGTGCTGGGCCGCACACCGCCGCCGCAGGAGGTCTACGGCGGGGTGGACATCTTCGCGCTGGGCGCGGTGCCCGACGACCCGGACGCGGTGCCGACCGGACTGCGCGGCGCGCACATCGGCCTGCACAGCTGGCACGACGACGACACGCTCGGCGAGGACGTCACCAACGGTTGCATCCGGCTGACCCGCAGCGGCCAGCGCCAGCTCCTCGCCGCGCTGCACCCCGGCACCGAGGTGGTCGTGCTCGCCTGAGGCTCACCGGCCCAGCAGCCAGCCGTTCTCCTCCGCGACGCGCACGGCGTCGGCCCGGTTGCGGGCGCCGGTCTTGCCGATCGCCGAGGAGAGGTGGTTGCGCACCGTCCCCTCGGACAGGTGCAGCGTGGCGGCCAGCTCGGCGACCGTGCCGCCGCCCCGGGCGGTGCGCAGCACCTCGGTCTCCCGCTCGGTCAGCGGGCTCGCCCCGGTGGCCAGGGTCTCCGCCGCCAGGGTCGGGTCGACCACCCGCAGCCCGGCGTGCACCCGGCGGACCGCGTCGGCGAGCTGTCGGGCCGGGGTGTCCTTGACCACGAAGCCGTTCGCGCCCGCCTCCATCGCCCGGCGCAGGTAGCCGGGGCGACCGAAGGTGGTCACCACCAGCACCCGGCAGCCGGGCACCGCCGCCCGTAGCGCGGCCGTCGCGGCGATCCCGTCCAGGCCGGGCATCTCCACGTCGAGCAGGGCCACGTCCGGCGCGCTGCGCCGGGCCTCGGGCACCACCTCGTCGCCCCGGCCCACCTCGGCGACCACGGTCAGGTCCGGCTCCAGCGACAGCAGCGCGGCCAGCGCCCCCCGGACCAGCGCCTGGTCGTCGGCGAGCAGCAGCCGGATCGGCTCGGTCATCCGCACGTCCTTCGTCCCGCCGTGGCGCTCACGCCGGGTCCCCGTCCGGCACGGCCACCCGCAGCACGAACCCCCGCCCGTCCGGGCGCCGGCCAACGCTCACCGTGGCGTCCAGCCGGCGGGCCCGTTCCCGCAGCCCGACCAGGCCGTGACCCGCCGGATCCGACTCGCCGGCCGGTCCCCGTCCGTCGTCGCGGACCTCGACCGCCGTCGGCTCCACCCGGATCTCGCAGCGCCGCGCACCGCTGTGCCGCACCACGTTCGTCACCCCCTCGCGTACCGCCCAGCCGAACAACTCGTCGCGCTCCACCGGCAGCGGCGGCGCCGCCTCCGGCACCTGCGCGACGATCCCCGCCGCCGCCAGCGCCGACCGCGCCCCCGCCAGCTCCGTCACCAACGCCACCCCCCGGTACGCCCCGACGGTGCCCCGCACGTCGGCGAGCGCCTGCCGGGCCAGCCGTTCCACGTCGGCGATCTCCACCGCGGCGCGGGCCGGGTCGAGTTCCAGCAGCCGCCCGGCCAGCTCCGCCTTGACCGCCACCACGGTCAGCGAGTGCCCGAGGATGTCGTGCAGGTCCCGCGCGGTCCGGGCCCGCTCCTCGGCCACCGCGAGCCGGTGGATCTCCTGCTGGGCGGCCTGGAGTTCGGTGTTGCGCTGGGCCAGCCGGGTCACCCCGAACATGGCGAACGAGGCGAGCACCACCGCGAAGACGACGGTGCCCTCGGACTTCCAGGCGGGCACCAGGGCCGCGCTCACCGGCGGGGCCAGCGCGGCGAGGACGACCACCACCAGACCCTCCCGGGTCGGCAGCAGGAACACCGCCGCCGCCGCGACGAAGACCAGCGTGGTCAGCCAGTCCCCCTCGGTGCCGGGGATGCCGGCGAGCCCCAGCCCGAGCAGCGCCGCCAGGAAGGACCAGGCCCGGCGACGCGGGATGGGCCGGTGCGCCTGCCGGCAGCTCCGGGACCACTCGAAGACCCAGACGTAGAGCACCCCGAAGCCGACCAGGGTGGACGCGCCCACCGCCCGGCGCCAGACCTCGGCCTGGTGCAGGGCGGTGAGCAGCGGGATGTTGAGGAAGAAGAGCCAGACCGCGGCGAGCAGCCAGCCCGTGATCCGCCAGTGGCCCCTGGCCCAGGAGCGATCCGACGGCAGGTCCACGGTGCCCACGTTAGTCCCACCTCTCCCGCTCAGACCCGGGTGGTGTCGCGGCGGAACAGCCGGGCCGCGCCGAGGCCGAAGAAGGCGGTCCAGGCGGCCACGTTGCCGACCGCCGTCCAGTCGATCCCGGCCCCGGTCAGCGGGGCGCGGGCGAGCTGGCCGACGCCGTACACCGGGGTGAACTTCGCGATCTGCTGCATGACGTGGGGCAGCGTGTCGAGCGGGATGAACAGGCCGCCGAGCATGGCGAGGATGGCCAGCGCCGGGCCCATGAACTGCATGACGTTCTCGGCCGGGGCGAGGTAGCCGACGAAGAGGCCGAACGCGGCGAAGACCAGCGAGCCGATCCACGCGGTCAGGCCGGACTCCAGCCAGACGTGGGCCGGCAGCCGCACGCCCGAGGCGACCCCGACGGCGAACTCGACCAGCACGCCGAGCAGGCCGAGCACCATCGCCGTGGCGACCTTCGTGGCCACGTACGCGGCCGGGCGCAGCGGGGTGAGCCGGAGCTGCCGGCTCCAGCCGAGCGCCCGCTCGGTGGCGACCGCCGCGCCGGCGCTGGTGGTGGCGACCATGGCCGCGTACACGGCCAGGCTGATCATGACCCAGCCGGCGACCGGCAGGCCGTTGTCCAGCTTCTGCCCGCGCAGCGGCAGTCCGAAGAGGAGGAAGAACACCGCCGGCATGACCAGGATGAAGATCAGCGTACGGCGGTTGCGCAGCACGCGGCGGATCTCGATGGCCAGCACGGCGGCGGAGAAGCCACCCAGGGCGGGCGGCCGACGGTCGGCGGTACGGGTGGTGGTGGCGGGTGAGGTGGTCGCGGTCATCTCGGGCTCCGGTGGTCGGCGTTCGGTGGTCAGGCGTCGGCGGTCAGGGCGAGGAAGGCGTCCTCGAGGTTCCGGGAGGTGATCTCCACGTCCCGGGCGGCGGTCCGGGTCAGCAGGTGCCGGGCGACGGTGTCGGAGTCCTCGGTGTGCACCAGCACCGCGTCACCGCGTACCTCGACGGTGCGGACGCCGGGCAGCGCGGCGAGTGCGCTCTGGTCGGCGCCGGGCAGGGTGGCCCGGACGACCCGGCCGGCGGCCAGGTTCTTGATCTCGGCGGTGGTGCCGTCGGCGACCACCCGGCCCTGGCGGACCAGCACGATCCGGTCCGCGTACGCGTCGGCCTCGTCGAGGTAGTGGGTGGCGAACAGGACCGTCCGGCCGCCCCGGGCGTCGGCCCGGATCGCCTGCCAGAAGTCGCGCCGGCCCTCCACGTCCATCCCGGTGGTCGGCTCGTCCAGCACCATCAGGTCCGGGTCGGGCAGCAGCGCCAGGGCGAACCGCAGCCGCTGCTGCTGGCCGCCCGAGCACTTGCCCACCGGGCGGTCGGCGAGGTCCGCGATGCCGGCCCGGTCCAGCACCTGCGCCACCGGGCGGGTGTGCCCGTAGAAGTGCGCGGTCATCCGTACCGTCTCGGCGACGGTGAGGTCCTTGAGCAGGCCGCCGGTCTGCATCACGGCGGCGACCCGGCCGAGCCGGACGGCGTCGGCCGGCGTGCCGCCGAAGAGCCGGACGGTGCCGGCGTCCGGGCGGGCCAGCCCGAGCAGCATGTCCACGGTGGTGGTCTTGCCGGCGCCGTTGGGGCCGAGGAAGGCCACCACCTCGCCCGGCTCGATCCGCAGGCTGAGCCCGTCGACGGCGGTCACCGGGCCGAAGGTCTTGGTGAGTCCGGCCAGGTCGACGGCCGGTGCGGTGTCGGTCATGACAATGATGGTGCGGGGTGCGGCGGCCCGCGCCCCGGAGCGCACGTCACCTCCGCACCGTGACATTTGTCAGGCCCCGCCGGCCCGCGTCAGCGGGGCTGGAACCGTCGGGAGCACTCGCCGTCGTGCTCGGGCCGCAACAGGCAGCGCCGGCCGCCGGCCAGCAACCGGTCGCAGAACACCCAGTGGCGTACGTGCTGCTCGTCTTCGAGTGACACCGTGGTCCCGCCCGGCTCGCTCTGCGGCAGGACGTGGGTCCAGTGCGCCACCACCCGGGCCAGCCGCTGCGCGGAGAGCAGGTCGTTGGCGACCACCGGCAGGTGGACCACCCAGCGCTCGGTCACCGGTCGTACCCCCGCTCGTTGCGGGCCCGGGCCTGCTCCGACTGCCAGCGGCGCAGCGCGTTCTTCACCCGGTCGGTCTCCCGGCGGCTCTCGGCGAGCGCGTCGTAGACGGCGGCCAGGTCGCCGGCGACCCGGTCGAGGAACTCCGCCACCTCCCGAGGGTCGAGCCCACGCCGGCCGAGCGGGGTTGGCCGGAACTGCCGCTCGCGTACCTGCCAGGGCCGCAGCGGCCGATAGTGCGCCGACCGGTAGCAGGTCGAGCCGAGGACCGACCGCTGGTTACGCCGGGCATGCCGGAGGAAGACACGCATGACAGGACCTGCCTCTCACCGTCGAGATCGCACCGTGGAAGGGCGGGCCCGTCAGCCCGCCGCGCACCGGCGGACCCACCCCGGCACCTGCCACCGCAGCCTCGATCGGCAGTACGACAGCAGGGGCACACATGGCCACTGAGCAGCTAGAACTCCACAGTGGCCGCAGAGGCAGTGAAGCACCGCATCAGATCAGATGCAACGTCTAACAAAGGCCGTCTTATGAGCGTCTGACAGGGTTACTCGAACGCAGCGTGACGTGTTTATTGTTTCTGATACATCGGAGGCGTTTAATTGGGCAGACGCGTGTCGACCACGACCTGACCTTCGGAGGCAGGGTGTCACAGACGGTAACCGGATCGACCATGCTTCGGCGTCAGCTCGGCCGGAAACTCGAAGCACTTCGCAAGGCCGCCGGCCTCACGATGGAGAAGGCCGCCGAGGAGTTGGACCGGACGCGGGCAACGCTCTACCGCATCGAGAGCGGCGCCGAGAACGTCCGCTTCCGGGCGGCCGACGTCAAGGAGATGCTCAAGCTCTACAGCGCTTCGGACGAGGACATCGAGTTGGTCCTCGCGATGGCGGCAGCCACCCGCGAGAACAAGAACTGGTGGCACGACTACATCGGCTCCGGTCTGCCTCGCTGGTTCCAGCTCTATGTCGGCCTCGAAGGTGCGGCGTCCCGCATCCGGCAGTACCAGGCCGAGCTGGTCCCCGGCCTGTTCCAGACTCGCGCCTACACCGAGCAGCTTCTCAAGCTGCCCAACGGCGCGATCGACGCCGGGAATGACGATGAGCAGCAGCGCGCCATCCAGCTCCGAGTTGAACGGCAGGCGCTCCTCACCCGCTTCTCCGCTCCGCAACTCAGCGTGATAATCAACGAGGCCGTGTTGCGCCGCCCGATCGGCAGCGCCACGATCATGGCGGAACAACTTCACCAGATCTTGAAAGCTGCGGAACTACCGAACGTGACCGTCCGGGTGCTGACTTTTTCTGCCGGGCTGCACGCCGGAATGACGGCCGGAGCCTTCTCGATGCTGGAGTTCCCATGCGACAGCAAGGGCAGGGAGGTGGAACCACCGGTGGCCTACCTGGAGGCCGCGACGGGGGCAATCTATCTCGACAAGCCGCACGAGACGGCTGTCTATGATGCCATCTGGGCCGACATGACGGGCCGCGCCCTCAACGAGTCCCGATCAAAGAGCCTGATTCAGCAAGTCGCAGAGGAGTTCTCCCGTGCCTGACCTGACCGGTGCCATCTGGCGCAAGTCGAGCCGCAGCAACGCGGGCGGGGAGTGCGTTGAGGTCGCCGACAACCTTCCCGGCGTAGTCGGGCTGCGCGACAGCAAGGACCCGACCGGCCCGGTCCTGACCATGACTCCGTCCGACTGGACGGCATTCGTCCGAGCCGCGAAGGCAGGCACCCTCCGTCGTCGATGACGGGAACCACCCTCACCCGGCAGACGTGGAAGTACTTCCGCCGTGCCGTCAAGCAGGAGACCTTCGGAAGCTGAGCCGTCTTCTGTAGGTCGCCGGGCTTATCCCCCACCGCTTGGACAGGCTTCGTCCGGGCCGAGAAGGCCCGGAACGTGCCTCACCGACGGCCGGCGCGCTCGGCCGCGTCCTCCGGCGGGACCTGACGCGGCAGCGTCCGGTCCGGTCCGGTCAGCGTCCGCCACAGGAACTCCAGCGTCAGCGCCCACACGAAGGCCCGCTGTTCGTTGTTCGCCGCCGCCCCGTGCCCACCCTCGACGTTCTCGTGGTAGGCCACCTGGTGACCGTGCTCGCGCAGCCGGGCCGCCATCTTACGGGCGTGCCCGGGATGCACCCGGTCGTCGCGGGTCGAGGTGACCAGGAGGACCGGCGGGTACGCCAGGTCCGACCGGACGTTGTGGTACGGCGAGTACTCGCGCAGGTAGGCCCAGTCCTCCGGCCGGTCCGGGTCGCCGTACTCGGCGATCCACGATGCGCCGGCCAGCAGCCGGTGGTAGCGCCGCATGTCCAGCACCGGCACGTGTGCGACGACCGCGCCGAACAGCTCCGGGTACCGGGTGAGCATCACCCCGGTCAGCAGCCCGCCGTTGCTGCCGCCCTCGATGCCGAGGTGCCGCGGCGTGGTGATCCCGCGCGTCACCAGGTCGGCCGCGACCGCCGCGAAGTCCTCGTACGCCCGCGGCCGGTTCTCGCGCAGCGCCGCACGGTGCCACCGGGGGCCGTACTCGCCGCCGCCCCGGATGTTCGCCACCACGTAGCTGCCGCCCCGGGCCAGCCAGCTCCGGCCGATGATCCCGCTGTAGGAGGGCGTGAGCGGGATCTCGTAGCCGCCGTAGCCGGTGAGCAGCGTCGGCCCGCCGGTCGCGTCCGCCCTGCCCACCACGAAGTACGGCACCGGCGTGCCGTCGGCCGAGGCGGCGAAGAACTGGCGCACCACCAGACCGTCCGGGTCGAAGAACGCCGGCTCCCGCTTGAGGGTCTCGACCGGGCCGCCGACCCGGCCGAGCCGCAGCGTCGCCGGTTGCAGGAACCCTTCGGAGTCGAGCAAGTACGCGTCGTCGTGGTCCGGTTCGGTGGCCACGATCCGGCTGTGTTCGTCCGCCGGCGCCCCGGGCAGCGGCTCCCGCCGCCAGCACCGGTCGTCGGGGGTCAGCACCTCCAGCCGGCTCCGCACGTCGACGAGGGTCGCCAGGATCAGGTGGTGCCGCGTCCAGGCCCAACCGCTCAGCGCGGTGCGGTCGTCCGGCCGGAACAGCACCGTCAGCTCCCGCCCGCCGGCGAGGAACGCGTCGAAGCGGGTGACCAGCAGCGCCCCCGCCGGATGCGTGACCCCGTCGACCGTCCACGCCGAACGCAGCCGGATCAGCAGCCACTCCCGGTGCACCTCCGAGTCGGCGTCCTCCGGCACGTCGATCGGCACCAGCTCGCCGGCCCCGGTCAGCAGGTGCCTGCGGACGCGGTAGAAGTCCAGACTGCGGCCCACGAAGTCCCGCTCGAAGCCGGGCGTCGAATCGTGCCAGGCGTAGACGGCCACGTCCTCCGCCCGGCCCTCGTGCACGACGGGGGCCGTGGCGAGCGGGGTGCCCCGCCGCCAGCGCCGCACCACGCGCGGGTACCCCGACGAGGTCAGTGATCCGGGGCCGATGTCGGTGCCGACGAAGATGTGGTCGGCGTCGATCCAGCAGACGTCGGTCTTCGCCTCGGGGAGCGTGAAGCCGTCCGCGACGAAGGCGCGGCGCACCAGGTCGAACTCCCGCACCACGACCGCGTCGGCGCCGCCCCGGGACAGGCTGACCAGGCAGCGCCGGTAGTCGGGGCGCAGCACCGTCACCTGCTGCCAGACCCAGTTCTCGCCCTCCTCGGCGGCCAGGGCGTCCAGGTCGAGCAGCACGTCCCACGCCGGCTCCGGCCGGCGGTACTGGTCGAGGGTGGTCCGCCGCCACACGCCGCGCGGGTGCGCCGCATCGGTCCAGTAGTTGTAGTAGAAGCCGTCCCCGCGCCACCCCGGATCCGGGATGCGGTCGTCCGCGTCGAGCACCTGCCGGATCTCCGCCAGCAGGCCGGCGAACGCCTCGCTCCCGGTCAGCGCGGCGGCGGTCTCCGCGTTGCGCTCCCGCACCCACCGGGCGGCGTCCGCGCCATCAAGATCTTCCAACCAGAGGTACGGGTCGTCGTCCACGCCGATCTGCGTCGCCACGTCCGCCACTATCCCCGATGGGCGACCCGGAGCGAGGCCCGGCTGTCAACATGGCGACTCGGCGGGGCTTGATATCAGAGTCGAGACAATTGAACCCGTGGAGATACCCGTGAGCCGAACGATCCTCGATGTCGATGACAAGTTGCTCGCCGAGGCGAGCAAGATCCTCGGCACTACGACACAGAAGGCCACTGTCAACGCGGCCCTCAAGGCCGTCATCGACCGCGAAAAACGGCGACAGTTCGCCGACTGGCTCAAGAGCGGGGGTCTGCCCGATCTGACGGGTCCCGTCGAGACGGGCCGAACCTGACCCAGCGCGAACACGACCAGTCCGATCTCGGTGGCGAAGAGGCCAGCCGCACGTAGTCCCCGCCGCAGACCGGTGAGAGCGTCAGTCCCAGCCTTCGCTGATGTCGAGCAGTTCCAACCCTGGGGGCATCGCCGAAGATACGGCCTTTGGGTCACGGGTGACCAGGTAGCAACGGTAGAGGACGGCGGTGGCGACGGCGTGCGCGACGTCCAGCGGCACCTGCGAGCGGGCGGCGATGCGGGCTACGCGACGGCTCGTGGCGGCATCGAAGACCGCCACGTGGATGTCGTGGTCCTCGCGGAACAACAGGTCGAGCATTGCGACGGCAGCAGTGCCCGCAAGTTCGAGCTGCGCCTGCCCTAGACAGAGCGCCGGGATCCACACCTGCTGCTCCGGATCCTCCTGGGCGAGCGTCAGCATGGCACCGGGCTCGACGCTCGTCCCCGACGCATAGGCGAGCAGCGCCGAGGTGTCGAGAACCAGGCCGTTCACGCCGCTGCGGCCCCGTCGTCGTCGAACTGCCGGAGCCACTCGAGGTTCCGGGCATGCTGCTCGTCACTGATCGGCGGTAGCGCCGCGAGCCGTTCCCTGGTCCGCTCCACGTCCTCCTCGGTCACCAGGTAGCCGCGTTCGGCCCAGCCAGCCCGGAGGCTGTCCGCGCGCATCTTCCGACGCAGGATTCCCGCGATGAATCCGGACGTGTTGCCCTGGGTCCGCTCGACGTACGTGGCGACGTCATCAGGCAGGCTGATGGTGATGCGACGAGTCATACTCTGAGCATACCTACTGCATACTGGCCAGCAGTAGCCGTACGGTCACGACACGCGGCGAGGGTGACCTTCTCCCCTGGTGTGGCGCTGCTCGAGACGGGTATGACCGACCCATGAGGGCCAGTTTCCGGCTCGGCCGGATCGCGGGCGTACCTGTCGGGGTCAACTGGAGCGTCCTGGTCATCTTCCTGCTGATCGCCTGGGCGCTGTCGGCCAGCCAGTTCCCGCGCGCCTACCCCGGCCACTCGACGCCCGCGTACGTGGCCGCCGGGCTGGCCGCCGCGGTCGTCTTCTTCCTCGGCCTGCTCGCCCACGAGGTGGCCCACGCGGTGATCGCCAAGCGCAACGGGATCGAGGTCGAGGGGATCACGCTCTGGCTCTTCGGCGGCGTGTCGGAGCTGAAGGGCGAGGCGAAGGACCCGGGCGCGGAGCTGCGGATCGCCGGGGTGGGACCGCTGGTCAGCCTGCTGATCGGGCTCTTCTTCGCGGCGATCGCCGTGGTGCTCACCGTGGCCGGGGCGCACGGGCTGCTGCTCGGCGCGCTGGCCTGGCTGGCCGGCATCAACGTCCTGCTGGCGATCTTCAACGTCCTGCCGGCCGCCCCGCTGGACGGCGGCCGGCTGCTGCGCGCCGCGGTGTGGAAGGCCACCGGCGACCGGACGAAGGCGTCCGTGGTGGCCGCCCGGGCCGGTTGGATCCTCGGCGCGGTGCTGATCGGGCTGGGGCTCTGGCAGTTCCTGGTCGGGGCCGGGGTGGGCGGGCTCTGGCTGGCCCTGATCGGCTGGTTCCTGATCGGCGCGGCCGGCATGGAGGAGCGCCAGGCGCGGATGGGCAGCGCGCTGCGCGGCGTCCGGGTCGCCGACGTGATGACCCCGCAGCCGCAGACCGCCTCCGGGGACATGACCGTCGCCGACTTCGTCGACCACTACCTCTTCGCGTACCGGCACTCGGCGCTGCCGCTGACCGACCAGGGGCGGCCGGTGGGCCTGGTCACCCTCGACCGGGTACGCGGCATCCCGGCCGACCGGCGGGCCGCCACCACGCTGGCCGAGGTGGCCTGCCGGGCCGACGAGCTGGTGCTGGCCCGCCCGGACGAGCAGCTCAACGACCTGCTCCCCCGGCTGAGCGAGTGCTCCGACGGGCGCGCGCTGGTGGTGGCCGACCAGCGGCTGGTCGGGATCGTCTCGCCCAGCGACATCAGCCGGGCGGTGCAGCGCGGCAGCCTGCGCGACCAGGTCCCGGCCGGCCGCTGACGCGGGCCGGCTCCCACTGCGGCCGGGCCGCTCCCGGTCAGCGCGGGAACCAGCGGTCCAGCTCGTCGGTGCGGAACTTCCCGGCCGGGTCGAACTCGCCCAGCAGGGCAAGGAAGTCGTCGTACCGGGGATAGCTCGCGGTCGGGTCGGCGGTGAAGAGCTTGCCCCAGTGCGGGCGGGGCGCGAACGGCGCGAGCCGCTCCTCGACCTCGGCCAGCACCGGCGCCACCGCCGCCGCGTCGCCGATCCAGGTGAAGTGCACGGCCAGCGTGTCCCGGCCGTGGTTCGGGCTCAGCCACAGCTCATCGGCCGCCACCGTACGCAGCTCGCAGACCTGGAGCACGGCGGCGATCCGCTCGGCGGCCGGGTCGAGCGCGGCGAGCGCGGCGCCGGCCGCCTCCCGGGGCAGGTGCCACTCGGACTGGAGCTCGTCGCCGCTGCTCGGGGTGAACCCGAGCCGGAAGTGCGGCAGCCGCTCGTGCCACGGCCCGGGCTCGCCGAGCTGCGCGGTGCAGTTGCGCGCCGGCATGCCCGGCACCGGGTGCCGGGGCGTGTCGGCGGCGGTGGTGTCCAGCCAGTCGGCGGAGGGCGGCGGCTGGTCGGCGTGCTGCTTGAGCCACACCTGGTCGAACCGGGACGACGACCGCCACCCGGTGAAGACGCTGACGCTGTACGCCGCGTCCAGTGCGGTGTCGAGCGCCGCCCGGGGCAGGCCGAGCCGGACGTACTGCCGGATGTCGAAGGTGGGCACCACGTCGAGGGTGAGCCGGGTGACCACCCCCAGCGCGCCGAGGCCGACCACTGCGCCCGCGAACCGGCGGTCGGTGCGGTCCAGGGTGATCAGGTCGCCGTCGGCGGTGACCAGTTCGAGACCGGCGACGGCGGTGGCCAGGTTGCCGTTGGCCCGCCCGGAGCCGTGGGTGGCGGTGGCGACCGCGCCGGCCACCGAGATGTGCGGCAGCGAGGCGAGGTTGGCCAGCGCGTACCCGTCGGCGTGCAGCCGGGTGGCGAGGTCCCCGTGCCGCAGGCCGGCGGCGACGGTGACGGTGCCGCGCTCGCGGTCCAGCTCGACGGTGGGCGGCAGGCCGGCGGTCGAGACCAGGTCGCCGGTGGTGTCGCCGAGCCGGTTGAAGGTGTGGCCGGTGCCCAGCGCCCGGACCCGCCGCGCGCCCGTCACGAGGCGGCGCAGCTCGTCGACGGTGGTCGGCGCGTGCCGGCGGGCCGCCCGGTAGTGGACGTTGCCGGCCCAGTTGCGGTCGGCGGGGACGTCGGTCATGCGGGGGCCGTCCGATCGGTCGGGGTGTCGGTGTCGGTGAGGGCGGCGCAGAGCGCGTCCAGCGCCTCGTCCACCTGCCCGGTGTTGTACCCGCGCAGGGCCACCAGCAGACCACCGCCGGCCCGGGCCTGCTCGATCTCCGCCCGGGCGGCCCGCCGCTCGGCCGGCCCGCCCTGCGCGAGCGCGGCCTGGGCCCGGCCCACCAGCCGGTCCACCGCGATCTTGTCGTAGCCGCGCAGCCCGGTGGTGAACTCGATCGGGCCACCGGCGGGCTGCGCCGCGGCCGGGGTGCGCGCGTCCAGGAAGCGGCCACCGGACCAGCGGGTCAGCGCGGCGACCACCTCGTCGGGGCTCTCCCGCACCTGGCGCAGGTCGAGCAGCTCCACGGCGGGCCGCCCGTCGACCGGGTGCCGGGCGTCGGTCCGCAGCCCCGCCGGCCCCGTGCCGGGGACCCCGACCAGCCGCCCGGCGTCGTCGAGGGCGAGCGCCGCGAAGTGCTGCCAGGGGTACGTCCCGCGCAGCCCCGGCCGGCGTACGTCGAGCCCGTCCGGGCCGATCACGAAGCGGAACGGGCGCAGCGCGCCGACCAGCACCCGGCCGGCGATCAGCACCACGGCCAGCGCGACCAGCAGCCGCAGGGTCGACCCCTCGACGGCGAGGCCGAGCACCATCACCCCGGCCACCAGACAGATGACCGCCAGCGGCAGGTTGCCCCGGCTCCGGTGCAGCTCCATCTCCCACCCCCGCGCCTCGACGTCGGCGTCCAGGTGCATCATCCGGCAAACCGTCAAGTCGCGGTTGCCCCGACCCCGGCTGGGGCATCCTGATCCGATGAGCAGCTACCGCGACCCGACCCTCAGCGGTGACGTGTACCCGTCCGAGGAGGAGATCGATCCGACCGGCGTCGGCCCCGAGCCGGCGTACGCGACGGCTCCGGTGCCGCAGCCGACGCCGGAGCCCGAGCCGGCGCCCGTCCCCACGCCGGGCCCGCCGCCGCGCGCCCGGGGTACGGCGGGCCCCGGCCACTCCATCGTCACCCGCCACCTGGACGGCTCCGTCGAGGTGGTCACCGACCTGGACGGGGACGGCGTCGCCGACGTGGTCCAGGTCGACCTCGACGGCGACGGCGTGCCCGACGTGACCTACCTGGACAGCGACCGCGACGGCCGGCTCGACACGGTCCGCCGGGCCGCCGCCGACTGACGGCGACGGCGACCCGGGCGGGTCAGAGCTGGCGCAGCACCTCGGCGGCGACCAGGTCCAGGTGGTCCAGGTCGGCCAGGTCGAGCACCTGGAGGTAGACCCGCCGGCTGCCGACGGCCGCGTACCGGCCGAGCTTGTCGACGATCTCGGCGGGCGTGCCGGCGAGGCCGTTCTCGCGCAGCTCGGCCGGCTCCCGGCCGATCGCGGCGGCCCGGCGGGCCACCTCGGCGTCGTCCCGGCCACAGCAGAGCACCGCGGCGTGCGACCAGATCATGGTGGCCGGGTCACGGTCGATCTCGACACAGGCGGCCCGGACCCGCTCGATGATCGCGGGCGAGTCCTCCGGCGCGACGAAGGGCAGGTTGAACTCGTCGGCGTACCGGGCGGCCAGCCGGGGCGTCCGCTTCGGGCCGGTGCCGCCGAGCAGCACCGGCGGGCGGGGCCGCTGCACCGGCTTGGGCAGCGCCGGGGAGTCGCTGACCGGGTAGTGCTTGCCGGGGAAGTCGAAGGTGCCGCCGGGCGGCGTCTCCCAGAGGCCGGTGATGACCGCGAGCTGCTCCTCCAGCCGGTCGAAGCGCTCGCCGACGGGCGGGAACGGGATCCCGTACGCGGTGTGCTCCTCGGCGTACCAGCCGGCCCCGATGCCCAGCTCGACCCGGCCGCCGCTCATCCGGTCGACCTGCGCCACGGTGATCGCGAGCGGGCCGGGCAGCCGGAAGGTGGCCGCGCTCATCAGCGTGCCGAGCCGGATCCGGGTGGTGTCCCGGGCCAGGCCGGCGAGGGTGGTCCAGGCGTCGGTCGGGCCGGGATCGCCGCTCACCGAGCCCATCTTCAGGTAGTGGTCGGAGCGGAAGAACGCGCCGAAGCCCGTCTCCTCGGCCCGGCGTGCGACGGCGAGCAACTGGTCGTAGTCGGCACCCTGCTGGGGTTCGGTGAAGATCCGCAGTTCCATCCCCCGAGCATAGGAAGCGCACCGGCTCCCCGACCGGTCAACCGGCTTCGGGGAGGGTGATGGCGGTGGCCGCCCGGCGGATCGGGTCGGCCACCTGACGGATCATCCGTTCCCGGCCGGGCAGGTGTGGCAGCAGCCGCCGACCGCCGCCGAGCTGACCCGCGCCCTGCGCGCGCTCACCACCGACTTCGCCCGGCCCTGACCCGCCCCACCCGGCCGGGTCGGTGATCAGCTCAGCTGGGGCGCCACCTCGTGGGCGAAGAGGCGCAGCGGGGCCAGGTCGGTGGGCTGGTGGAGGTAGAGGATGAAGTACTCCATGCCGGCCTCGACCAGCCGCCCGAAGACGTCGACCAGCTCGCCCGGCGTACCGACCGCGCTGGAGGCCGCCGTCTCCGCCCGGTCCCGTCCGGCCAGCCGGGCGGTCACCTCGGCGTCGGTGGCGCCGGTGAAGACCGAGAACGAGGCGGTCTTCAGGATCGTCGCCGGGTCGCGGCCCAGGTCGGCGCAGTGCCCGGCGAGCACGTCCAGCTTGTGCCGGTAGAACGCCGGGTCGGTGTGGTCGGTCAGGTTGCAGGCGTCCGCGTACCGGGCCACCGTGCGCAGGGTGCGCTTCTCGCCACTGCCGCCGATCAGCACCGGTACGGGTGATCCGCCCGCCCCGGTCGGCACGTTCTGCGCCCCGCGTACCCAGTGGTGGTGGCCCTCGACGGTGGCGACCGGCTCGCGCAGCATGGCGGTGACCACGGCGGCGGCCTCGTCCAGCCGGGTCAGCCGCTCCCCCGTCGACGGGTACGGCTGCGGGAACCCGTACGCGTCGTACTCGCGCCGGTCCCAGCCGGCCCCTAGCCCCAGGAACGCCCGGCCGGCGCTGGCCACGTCGAGGGTGGCGGCCATCTTCGCCAGCAGCGCCGGGTTGCGGAAGCTGTTGCAGGTGACGATCTGGCCGAGCCGTACCCGGCGGGTCTCCCGGGCGATCGCGGCCAGGCTGGTCCAGCACTCGAAGGTGGTCTCCGGCTCGCCGGAGACGGCCTGCACGTGGTCGTAGAGCCAGACCGAGTCGCAGCCCAGCTCGTCGGCCTCGCGGGCGACCCCGACCATGGCCTCGAACCGGGCCACCGGGTCGGCCAGGTGGGTGAGGTCCGACCGCCAGCCCTGGGGCAGCACCACGCCCCACCGGATCCCGCTCACCCGTGCCTCCCCACCGCCCGGGAGCAGCCCGGACACCCCGCCCGGGAGCAGCCCCGGCTCCGGCCCGAGGGTAGCGGCGGTGGCCGGTCGGGGCTGCTCGGCGGGGCGATCGTCACACGTACGGCCGGGTGGCGTAGGCGGCCCGCAGCGCCGCCAGGCCGACGTCCTTGGGGGTCAGGGTGCCCCAGCCCGAGTTGAAGTAGTTGGTCCGGACGATCCGGGGCCCGCGCTCGGCGTTGAGCTGGGCGACGGCCGGCGGGACGGTGGCGATCCAGGCGGCCTGGTCGGGGAACTCGGCCTTGCGGACCCCCCACTCGGCGATGATCACCGGGCGGGAGAGCGCCACCGGGCCGAGGTCGGCCACCGCCCAGTCCTTGGTCCGGCGGAACCGGGCCAGCGCGGTGTGGCTCGGGTCGGTGGCGTACGCGTTCCACATCAGGAAGTCCAGCTTCGCCATCAGCGCCTCGGGGTGGGTGCGCTGGTAGGACGCCCGGTCCCAGCCGCCGCAGCCGACCGAGAAGGTGGTGCCGGCGGGCAGTTGGCGGGCCTTGAACCAGTTCACGATGTAGGTGACCGCCTGCACCGCCCGGGCGTCCGAGTCGACCCAGGAGTACGCCACCCCGGACTCGGTGGTGCCGAACTCGTGGTCGGTGTCGAGTTCCGAGGCGAGCTGGATGTTCACCGGGAAACCCAACGTCCGGTACTGCGACAGCGCCCGGGCGAAGAGGCCGTCGCAGAGGCCGGCGAGCACCTGCCCGTACCCGTACGCCTTCGGCCAGGTGGTCCCCGGACGCTGCTGGATGGTCATGGCGGGGGCCGGGACGGTGTAGCTCACCCCGTCGACGGTGAACGTCTGCGGCCCGGTGCCGGCCGCCCCGTAGTGCTTCAGCTCCAGCACCATGTTGATCGCGAAGCCGTTGCGGCCGAGCACCGGCAGCCAGGTGTTGTTCCATCCCGGGAAGATGTAGCCGTCGGCGAAGCTGCGGTAGGTGGTGTACGAGCGGAAGTTGCCGCCGGCCATGTCGGCGGTGGGGTCGGCGCCGCCGGACAGGTAGTAGCCGCCGAGCACCGGGGGCGCGACGGTGTAGTCGGCGGTGGCCGTCGTGGTGTGCCCGCCCCGGTCCCGGACCGTGACGGTGACCCGGGGCATCAGGCCACCGCCCGGTACACCGCGACGGTGCCGGTGTCGGAGAGCTTCGTCCAGGTCCGGCCGGCGTCGTCGGTGACGGTGACGGTGAGCGGGTCGATGACGGCGGTGACCTTCGCCGGGGCGCTGCTGTTGCCCTGCGCGTCGGTGACCACCACGGTGACGGTGAGGGTCTTCGTGTCGGGGTCGCCGTAGGTGACCGTGAGGGTCATCGGGTCGCCCGGGGCGTAGGTCGAGGAGTTCAGGCTGGCGGTAACGGTGGGAGCGGCCATCTCCGCCCCCTCCTTCCTGGCTCGTCCGCCCGGCGGGGCCGGGCGGTCCGGCCGGCGCGCCCGGTGCGGGCAGCGTCAGCCGGCGGCGGGTGACATCCTTTGCCCGACGTGCCGCAAGGGTCGCCGCCGGGCCGGAGGGATGGGATGTGGCCCGCCATCCGCAGCCTCTCCACCTGCATAAACAATGCTCCAAGCAGGGCCGGGGCGGCATGTCGGTCATCCGTCGGCCGGGCTGTCCTCGATCCGGTTGCCGGCTCGCCGCCGGCCGGTCGCGGGACCGCTCAGGCGAGCAGCTCGGGCGGGCAGGCGCGGCCGAGCACCATCCCCGCCTCCCACCGGGTCCCCACCCCGAAGGAGTCCAGCAGCCGGCCCACGTCGTTGCTCACCGTGCGCAGCGACACGCCCAGCCGGCGAGCGATGGTGGCGTCCTTCGCACCCTGGCTGAGCAGCCCGGCGACAGCGAGCTGCCGCTCGCTGAGCGGAACCACGCCCGGCACGTCGTGGATCGGCACCGCCTGCCGCTTGGTCGCCCACCACAACTCGCAGAACTGCGCGATCAGGTCTTCGTCCCGGCAGAGCCAGGCCGTCGCCTCGCCCGCCGGTCCGGGTGGTCCGGGAAACAGCCCCAGCCGCTCGTCCACGACGATGCCGGTGGTCCGCACCGGCGCCACCCACATGTCCGGACTGGCGGCGGCGACCAGCGACAGGTGCCCATTCGGATTGGTCATCGAGTGGCCCAGGATCCCCCGGGCCCGGGAGTGCAGGTCGGGTTCCCGCTCGCGGCGCAACGGATCGAACAACGCCCGCATGTTGAGGCCGTACACCACCGACCGGGTCGCCCGCTCCAGGACGGCCAGCCGATCGTTGATCCGGCCCAGCCCGGTGGCGAAGTGCCGGACGGCGGAGTCCGGGTCGGCCGGATCCGCGGACAGGATCCGCGCGTAGACCGCCAGCTGAAGGGCGTGCGCCCGATCCGCCAGCTCGTCCGAACCGGCCGGCCGGCCGGCCGTCGTCAGCGTCGACTCACCCACTGCACCCTCCGGAGTACGCGTTCGCGAGCCAGCCTGACACGGCCCCGGCAGGTGTCCAATAGGTACGACTACTCAGCCCGGTGGCACCTCGCGCCCCCCGTCGACGGACGCGGTCGACCGGCCGGACGCGGTCGACCGGCCGGACGCGGTCGACCGGCGGACGCGGGAACGGCACCGGACGGGCGCGCTCCGGTCAGGCGGCCCGACCCGGGCGGGGACCGAGCAGCGGCGCGGCGGTCCGACCGACGAAGTCGAAGGTGTCCCGGCCGGCCGCGGTCGCCTCGGCCAGCTCCGTCGACGACCAGTCGCGACGGGCCAGGGCGAGGCGGAAGTCCCGCCAGTCCCGTCCGGGCCTGCGCCCGGCCCGCCGGAAGAACCGGGTGGCCTCCCCCTCGGCCAGGTCGAGGCGACGCTCCACGGCCGGGGCGAGGACGCTGCCCCCCAGCGCGCTGCCGAGCAGCACGTACCGTCCACCGACGGCCCGGGCGGTGGTGTCGAACGGGACCCCGTGCTCCCCGACCGACGGCTCCGGCTCGACGCCGAGGACGGCGAGGTCTGCGCGGAGCAGGTCGGCGGCCTCGCCGAGCCGGGCGTCCAGGGGCAGTCCGGACCAGTCGGCGGCGGCCAGCGCGCGCTCCAGCGGCGCCCACGCGGCGAGCATCGCGACGAGGACGGCGCCGAGGTCCGCCCGGGTACGGATCCGTCCGGGCAGGTCCAGCTGCTGCTCCAGCGCCACGTGGTGCTGCCGGGTGCCGTCGCGCAGCGCGCCCAACAGCGGCGACACCGGCCCGGCACGGCGGGGCTCGACCGGGAGGGACATCCGGCAAGTATGCCCCGGCGGGAACGGCCGGTCCGGCGGCCGGCCGGGGTCGCCGGCGCGGCCGGTCCGGGTCAGCCGGCCAGCCCGGGCGGGCAGGCGCGGCCGAGCACCATGCCGCCCTCCCAGCGGGTCCCGACGCCGAAGGAGTCCAGCAGGCGGGCCACGTCGTAGGTCACGGTCCGCGGCGACACGCCCAGGCGGCGGGCGATGGTGGCGTCCTTCGCGCCTTGGCCGAGCAGGGCGGCGACCTCCAACTGCCGCTCGGTGAGCGCGATGAAGCCGGGCACCTCGCGGATCGGGACGGCCTGGCGCTGCGTCTCCCACCACAGGTCGCAGTGCTCCATCACGAGGTCCGGGTCGCGGCAGAGCCAGGCCGTCGGTCGCTGGTCCGGGGTGGGCGGGCCCGGGACCAGCAGCAGCCGCTCGTCGACGGCGATCCCGTTCGCCCGCACCGGCGCCACCCAGGTGTCGGGGTGAGCGGCCGCGATCAGGGACAGGTAGTCGCTCGGGTTGGTGATCATGTGACCCCGGATGCCCCGCATCCGGGTGTGCAGGTTGGGCTCCCGTTCCCGGCGCAGCGGGTCGAACACGGCCTTGACGGTGAGGTTGTAGACCAGCGACCGGGTGGCCCGCTCCAGCGCCGGCAGCCGGGCCACGATCTGCTGGAAGCCCTCGGCGAAGAGCCGCACCGGGGCGTCGGGGTCGGCCGGGTCGGCGGACAGGATCCGCCGGTACAACTTGTTCTGCAGGGCCCAGGACCGGGCCACCAGGTCGTGCTGCCCGGACCGGTCCTGACCGGTCGTGGCAGTCGGCTCACTCACGGCAGCGTCCATCGCCGCACCCCCTCCGAGCGTTCCGGGGCCAAGCCTGGCACAACGCCGCCACTGCGGCGAGGGGACCGCCGCCAGGATCCGCGTAACTGCACCGGTAATTGCGGACCCGGAAGCGGTGAATTGAACCTGGTCAGCGAGAGCGAAAATCGTCGGCCCGGCGGCTCTCGATTCGTCGCCACAACCGGGGACGAACGGCGGCGGGGGGACCTTTCCGGCACCGGGCCGCACCACCTTGCCCCGGACCGGGACAGCAGCCGCGCAAAAGGTACGGCGAGCCGACAAACGCCGCCCGACGAACGGCGGACCACCGGTGCCACCTGGGCGGAGACGACCGAATTCGACCTCGTCATTTGTGGGCAGGTCCACAGCCGCCGCTGTCCCGATTGGCTTTCCGGAGAGGCCGCCGATACGTTTCTCGGGCCGACCACCCGGTCCACCCGATGTGACCGATGTTGATATGACGGACGAGACGCGAAGACGCACCACCGGCGCGATCCGCCGGCGGTTCGACGTCGGAGAGGGGATCGTGTCCGCGCTCGCAGTGAAGTCGCTCTACAAAATATTCGGAAATCGAGCCGACGAAGCGGTGGGACGCCTGGCGACCGGCGCGCCACGCGCCGAGGCCCTGGCCGGGCTGCCCGCCACGGCCGCCGTGATCGACGCGAACTTCGAGGTACGCCCCGGCGAGATCTTCGTCGTGATGGGCCTCTCCGGCTCCGGCAAGTCGACCCTGATCCGGATGCTCAACGGCCTGCTGCGCCCCACCAGGGGCAGCGTCCGGGTCGACGGGGTGGAACTGACCACGCTC
Source organism: Micromonospora auratinigra (assembly GCF_900089595.1). Lineage (GTDB taxonomy): Bacteria > Actinomycetota > Actinomycetes > Mycobacteriales > Micromonosporaceae > Micromonospora > Micromonospora auratinigra. Next base: position 3,482,846 of record NZ_LT594323.1, read on the forward strand.
CGGCCCGCCGCGCTGCGCAAGCTGCGCCGCGAGAAGATCAGCATGGTCTTCCAGCACTTCGCGCTCATGCCGCACCGGACCGTGCTGGAGAACGCCGGTTACGCGCTGGAGGTCGCCGGCCTGCCCAGGGCCGAGCGACGCGCGAAGGCCATGGACGCGCTGCGCATGGTGGGCCTGACCGAGTGGGCCGACAAGCTCCCGCACGACCTCTCCGGCGGCATGCGACAGCGGGTCGGGTTGGCCCGCGCCCTCGCCGCCGGCACCGACATCCTGCTGATGGACGAGGCGTTCTCCGCGCTCGACCCGCTCATCCGCCGGGAGATCCAGGACCAGCTCCTGGAACTCCAGGCCGAGCTGGGCAAGACGATCATCTTCATCACCCACGACCTGAACGAGGCGATGCGCCTCGGTGACCGGATCGCGGTGATGCGGGACGGGCGCATCGTCCAGATCGGCACCGCCGAGGAGATCCTCACCGACCCGGCCAACGGGTACGTGGCGCAGTTCGTCGCCGACGTCGACCGGACCCGGATCCTCACCGCCGCGTCGGTGATGGAGAAGCCGCAGCACGTCCTGGACGTCAACGCCGGTCCCCGGGTGGCGGCCAAGGCGCTGCGGGAGGGTCAGACCTCGGTGGTCTACGTGACCGGGCCGATGAAGCGGTTCCTCGGCACGGTCACCGAGGACGAGGTGCTTCGGGCGCTGCGCGAGGGCCGGCCGAACCTCGACGGGTACGTCTCGACCGAGCGGGTCCGCACGGTCGCCGGGGACACCGCGGTGGCCGACCTCTTCGCCGACTGCGCCCAGAGCCAGCACCCGGTGGCGGTACTCGACGAGCGCGGCCGGCTGGACGGGGTGATTCCCCGGATCACGCTGCTCAGCGCGCTCGCGGCGGCCACCCCGGACGAACCCGCCAGGGTGGACGACGAGGAACTCGTGGAGGCGGCATGAGCCCGGTGGACAGTTGGTTGCCGCGGGTGCCGCTCGGCGCGTGGACGGAGTCCGCCGTCGACTGGGCCACCGGCACGCTCGGCCCGTTCTTCGACGGGGTCGCCACCGTGGTCGACGCCCTGGTCCGCCCGCTCGACGAGCTGCTCACCGGCGTACCGGCGGTGGCGGTCGTGCTGGTCCTCGCCGCGCTCGGCTGGTGGCTGCGGGGCTGGAAGTTCGCCCTCGGCACCGCCGTCGGCCTCGGCCTGGTGGCCGGGATGCCGTACTGGCAGGAGACCATGAGCACCCTCGCGCAGGTGCTGGTGGCCAGCGTGCTCTCGCTGCTGCTGGCGATCCCGCTGGGGGTGTTCGTCGCGGAGAACAAGCGCGCCTCCGCGCTGGCCCGGCCGGTGCTGGACCTGATGCAGACCATGCCGGCCTTCGTGTACCTGATCCCGGCGATCTTCTTCTTCGGCATCGGCACGGTGCCGGGGGTGCTGGCCACCCTGGTGTTCAGCATGCCGCCCGGCGTACGCCTGACCGAGCTGGGGCTGCGCCAGGTGGACAAGGAGATCGTGCAGGCCGCCGAGTCGTTCGGCGCGCCGCCCTGGATGGTGCTGCTGCGCACCAAGCTGCCGCTGGCCCTGCCGACCATCATGACCGGCGTCAACCAGGTGATCATGCTGGCGCTGTCCATGGTGGTCATCGCCGGCATGGTCGGCGCGGGCGGCCTCGGTGACGTGATCATGTTCGCGCTCTCCCAGGTCGAGGTGGGCAGCGGCTTCGAGGGCGGGATCGCCGTCGTGGTCCTCGCCGTCGTGCTCGACCGGCTCACCGACTCCGTGGGCGACCGGTTCCCCTCCGCACGGGCCCAGCGCCTCGCGCGGCAGGCCGCCTGACCGTCGCCCTCCCCGGCCGGCACCCCTGGTCCCGCGTACGCGGAGCCGCCGGCCACCAACCGGAAGGACAACCCTGTGTTCACGACCATGAAGCGCGTCCTCGCGCTGGCGGTGACCGCCACCCTGGCGCTCGGCGGCGCGGCCGCCTGCGGCGAGCGGTCGGACGGCCCGTCCGGCAACGGCAAGAAGATCACCATCGGCTACATGGCCTGGGACGAGGCGATCGCCGCCTCCCACCTGTGGCAGCACATCCTCGAGGAGAAGGGCTACCGGGTCCAGCTGAAGAACCTGGAGGCCGGTCTGGTGTACGGCGGTCTCGCCGGCGGCGACATCGACCTGTTCCTGGACGGCTGGCTGCCCCAGACGCACGCCTCCTACCTGGAGAAGTACGGCGACAAGCTGGAGAAGCTCGGCGTCTGGCACACCGACGCCAGCCTGAGCATCGCGGTGCCGAAGTACGTGCAGGGCATCGACTCGCTCGACGACCTGGCCGCCCGGGCCGGCACCGTCGGCGGCGAGCTGATCGGGATCGAGCCGGGCGCCGGCCTCACCAAGGCCACCCAGGAGAAGGTCCTCCCCGGCTACGGCCTGGACGGCAAGCTGAAGCTGAAGACCTCCTCCACCCCCGCCATGCTGGCCGCGCTGGACGGCGCGATCGCCGACCAGAAGCCGATCGCGGTCACCCTCTGGCACCCGCACTGGGCGTACGCCAAGTACGAGTTGAAGGACCTGGCCGACCCGAAGGGGACGCTGGGCAAGGCCGAGCAGATCAACACCTTCGGCCGCAAGGGCTTCGGCAAGGACTTCCCCGAGATCGCCGCGATGCTCGGCAGGTTCAAGATGGACGGCCAGCAGCTCGGCTCGCTGGAGGACCTGATGTTCAACACGCACAAGGGCGACGAGGAGAAGGCGGTCGAGGAGTGGCTGAAGGCCAACCCCGACTACCTCAAGACGCTCTCCTGACCCGACTGCCTCGACTGGGCTCCGACGGGGATGCTCGTCAAGTCGGTTGCAGATATCCGCAACCGATTTGGCCGCCCGGTCCGGCGGGTGGTCCGCTTCTGCCACCGCCGGACGCCCGGCGGCAGAACCGGAACGACACCGAAGGGCCCCACACGTGCGTCGACTCTCTCAACTGCTCGCCATGGCGCTGTTCGCCTGCATCGCCGTCGTCGGCACGGGTGCGCAGAGCGCTCAGGCCGCCGGCTGCTCCGGCTACCTGATCAACCGGACCGTGGCGAAGACCTCGTCGGGTGTGACCGTCGGGGAGCTGGTGGTCTACTACAACTCCAGCACCGGCAAGAACTGCGCCCGGATGAACCACCTGGGCCCCACCTACGGTGTCACCGACGGCACCTACGTCCTGCTCAAGCGTTGCGCGAACGGGACCGGCCCGGACGTGTGCTGGGCCGAGGACGAGAAATACTCCCTGGGCGACTACGCCTACTACGCGGGTCCGGTGGAGATCTACGCCCCCAACAACTGCGTGGGCGCCCAGGGCTACGTGACGTACCAGGGCAAGTACATCTGGGCCTACACCCCGACCAAGATCGGCTGCTGACCGACGGTCGCGTCGTACGAGGGCCGTCTCCCCCGCCCGGGGAGGCGGCCCTCGGCGTCACCGGGTCGGGTCGCCGAGCCGGCTGCGCAGCCATCCCGCGCCGAGGCTCACCACCAGGCTGCCCGCGGCCGTCCCGAGGAGCACCAGCACCGCACCCACCGCCCAGAGCCCGGTGGAGTCGGTCGACGCGGCGTGCACCGACCAGGCGGCGGTGAAGGCGACCGCCAGCACGGGCACCACCAGCCACGGGCTCAGCCACCACCCGCCGAGCGCGGCGATCAGCACCAGGGTGAGCACGCAGCCCACCACCTGCCACACCGCGTACGGGCCGCTGGTCGCGCCGGTCTCCGGGTCGACCCGGTAGCCGACGTCCCAGCTCAACCAGGCGAACCAGGCCCCGACCGTGGCCGCCGCGACCAGCAGGGCACCCGACACCGTACGCATGTCCATGGCCGTGATCCTGCCGGGCCTGCCGGTCCCGGGGAATGAGCTCGGGTACTCAGTCGAGGTGCTCGGCGGGTGGGGTCTGCAACAGCCACGCCAGCGGCATACGGGCCCGCTCGGCGTACCCGCCGTCGCCGGTCAGCTCGTGCAGCGTGACGGTCTGCGCACCATCCCGCTCCACCACCCAGTAGCGCGGGATGCCCGCCGAGGCGTACTCGCGACGCTTGGTCACGGAATCCATGGCCTCGGAACCGGGCGAGACGATCTCGATCACCAGGGCGACGTCCGCCACAGTCGACCAAACCGCCCGCGCCGGCGGTTTGCGCCAGACGCTCAGGTCGGGAATCCGGCCCCCGTCGCCGTCGGGGCCGGGAATGCGGACGCCGACGGCCTGGAGCACCTGCTCGGCCGGCCAGCCGGCCATGACCGGCCAGGCGAAGAGGCGACTCGCGATCATCGCGTGTTCCGAGTCGGGCGGCGGCATGACCGACAGGACCCCCTCGGGGCTGGTCTCGTAGCGGTGGCCGTTCGGGTCGGCGGCGTTCATCGTGGCCACGTCGTCGAGCGTCACGAAGGCCGGCATGTGCCTCCCGACGGCCTCAGCGCTCATGTGCCCATCCTAGGATCCGCGGGCCGGCAGCGGTCCCGCGCCACCGGGACCGGCTGACAGAATCGCGCGGACGAGCCTCCCGACCGTGAACCGACGGATCGTGGTCGGGAGACAGAGCCGACCAGCCTCGTCAGCGGCTCAGCGGGCCCAGCCGGCGTGGTCGGGCGGGAACTCGCCACGGAGCAGGCTGACGAACGCACGGCCGCAGGCCAGCAGCGGGCCGGTGGACAGGTCCGCGTCGAACGTCTCCTGCTCACCCCCCGTACCGAAGGAGTTCACGAGATCCTTCGGTACGGCCGGGGACCAGTCGCGCAGTCGCTGGAGGACCCGCTCGGACAGGTCGAGCACGACCGCCACCCGATCGGGCGCGCCGGCGAGATGCTCGTCCAGGCAGGACGACACGCAGCCCATGAACCCCGCGGTGGCCTGCATGTGCCAGTCGTCGCGGGCCTCCGTCAGCCAACCGTGCGCCGCGGCGGCCTGCTCGGCCTCCTGCGCGAGCAGGTAGAGCCACACCTCGGCCTGATAGTCGCGAACCCAGAAGCCCGATCCGCGATACTCCAGGTAGGAGCTGCCCATCCGAGCATTAGACCACGTCGCGGTGTGGCGGTCACCCGTACGCCGGACGGCCCAGTGCCGCCCGGAGCGCGCCGGGCGCCGGCTCGACTCCCTACCGCGAACCCTCGTCCCTGATCATGACTAGGGCCTGTTTCAGATGAACTCCCCCTAGCGCTCAAGAGATTACGCCGGGTAGTGATTCGGAGGCGATGAGGCCGGCTCTTGCCGGACTCGCGTGACTTCGTGTGCAGCGCGCTTGACTTCTGGAGCAACGCGGGGGGCGGACCGAACAGAGCAGGCAGACCGCTGCCGATCGGTCCAGCGCGGCCCGCCCGGGACCGGAAAGGCTCGCGTGCTCACCGAGGCGACAGATGCTCTGGTTCGAGACGGCAAACGGGTCCTACTGGTTTCCGCAACCAACATTGCGGTGGACAACGCTCTGCTCGGCGCAGTGCGAAGCGGGCGACATCCGCAAGGCCGTCTCCTGCGGGCCGGCCCGGTGTACCGGCTGGCAGAACGGCCAGGTGACGTTCCTGCCCGGTGAGCGGCAGAACAACGGTCGCGGGCACTACCTCTGACCGGTGAGCAGTCGCCTGATCCGGTCGTACTCCGCGGCCATCTCGGGGGTGGCCAGCACGTCGTCCAGGTCGGCCTCCACCTGGAAGTCGACCAGCTCGATGGAGCGGATCGCCAGTTCGTAGAGTTCGTCGCGCCGGCCCGTCTCGAGGAAGGCGGTCCACCGTTCCAGCGCATCGAGGATGGCGGGGAGCGGGAAGTCCATGTCACCGTCGGCGAGAGTGCCCTCGTCGATCCGCCCCAGGTACTCCCGCAGTTCGGCCGGGCCGGCCGTCGGAACCGCATTCCCCGCCTCCCGGAACGCCAGCCAGGCCCGCTCGTCGAGGTCCGCCCTGGTGAGGTCCAGCCGGGCACCGTCCTCGATGACCCGCGCGACGGTCGCGGCGCCGAAGGCGCGAAGATCCGCCTCGGTGGCCGTGGTGATCAGCTGCCGGACGGCCCCTTCGAGCGCCTCGTACCTCACCGGGGCAGCCTAATCGCACGGCCGCGCACGGCCGCTCGGCGCCCCTTGCCCGGGCACGGGTGGACTAGGGTCCTCCCGAGAGCGGCGCCGACGGCGGCTGCTCCGCAGGTCGCGCGGAAGGAGCCGGCCGTGGACATCGACGCGCTGCTCCCCCGTACCCGGACACCCCGCGACTACCTGGACCTCGTGGCGGACCCACGGATCGACGAGGACGGGCTGCACCGGCTCGCCCGTGGTCCGCACCCGTTCGTGCGACTGGCCGTCGCCGAGGACAGCCGCACCCGGACGGCGACGCTGACCGAACTGCTCGCCGGCGAGTTCGGCCCGTGGGACCGCAACCGCCTGCTCAGGCTCGTCGCCCAGCACCCCCGGGCGGACCGAGCTGTTCTGCTCCGGGTCGTGGCGCAGGTCGAGGCCCTGCTCCGGCGGACCGGCACCAGACCGTACGCCGCGGTGATCGCGCTGGCCGGGCGGCCGGAACTGGCACCGCACGAGGTCAGCGTGCTGACCGGCCTGCCGGGTGCGTCACGGCGGCTGCGCCGAGGCGTGCGGCAGGCGCTGGCGGGCCGGGCCTGCGCGCCGGACTGACGGGGGTCTACCGCGCCGGTGCCGGTTCGGCCCCGGTCAGCGCCTTCCACCGGTCCAGTTCCTGTGCGTGCGATCCGTCAGCGGTCGCCCGGCCGATCACGGCAGCGGCGTCCGGGTCGGCGGTGCCGTCGCGGGCCAGCAGGGTCAACGGCCAGGCGGGAGTGCCGGGTGCGCCACCGTCGAACGCGTACCAGTCCCACGGGCCGTGGAAGCTCCAGGCCCGCTCGTTCCGGTCGACCAGCTCGTCACCGGATTGGAGGAACGCGTAGGGGCGGAAGACGAGCTCGATCCGGATCGGGATGTCGTCGTCGGGATCGATCTCGTACCCCTGCTCCTCGCGCATCGGATCCTGGGACCGGCCCGCCGGGAGGACCACGACATGGGTACGCGGCCGGGGAAGCCGGCCGGTCTCCAGTGGCGGATCGAACCGGTGCACCGCCATGACGTGCACCAGGGTCGGCGGTATCCCGACCCGGCAGTGCTCGCCGGGCCGCAGGCCCTCGGCCGGCGGAACGGTGCGGAAGAGCTCGTCCGCCCACTCGGGACTCGCCGCGCTGCGCACGAGGGCCACGTCCCCGTTCCACCGGATCCAGTCGCTCTCCGGGTCCACCGCCCACCAGGGCCACCGCACCGAGATGTGATCGGGCGACGTCCCCGCCACCGTGGCCGGCGTGTACGGGCAGGAGAGCCTCAGCACGTCGCCTACGCGGAAGCTCGCTGCCATGCCTTCCATCATCGGCGACTACATCCAGCGCGGCTACGGGGCGTCCGCCCTGCACGTGGTGAACTTCGACGGGGTCAACAGCACCATCGACACCTGACACTCGGAGCCCGGTGGGCTCAGACCCCCGGCGGTCGGTGGTCGTCGGCCAGCTCGACGATCGCCGACCAGGCCTGGCCCTCGCCGAACTCCCAAGCCGCGACGACCCGGGCGGCGGCGGACCGGATCGGTTCGCTGCCGCTCGGCCAGTGGGCGCCGCAGTACTCGCCGCCGTAGGCCCGGGCCGACTCGTCGTCGAGGAACAACGCGCTCAGGTGGGAGCGCAGCTCAGCGTCGGCGATCCCGTCCAGCGCCGCCCGCCACCGCGGATCGACCTCGGCGTCCGGGTCGACGGACTCCAGCCCGGCCCGGTCCATCGTGCCGGTGGCCGCCCGGAGCGCGTCGAGCAGGCTCCCGTCGGTGACCACCCGGACGTGGATCGGCAGCACCACGCCGTCCTCGGCGAGAGCCTCCGGCGGCACGCCGTGCCGGCGCAGTACCCGCGCCAGCTCGGCACCGGGCAGCACGGCCCGGCCGCCGGAGGGGCGGGCCGCGGCCAGCAGGTCGGCGGCGGGCCGGCCCGCCAGCGCTGCGATCTCTCCCGCGTCGTCGACCGGGAAGATCGAGCGGCCGAGGTCGAACGCCCACCGGTCCCAACCGATGCCGCTCGTCCCGATCCCGGCCACCACGCACGACTGCGGCTCGGCGAGCGCGGCGAGCCGGTCGAGGTCCGCGTCCGCGAAGAAGTCGTCGGCGAGCAGGTCGTCCCAGTGGTAGAAGGCCTAGCGGGCGCGGCGTGAGTCGCCCGTCAGCGGCTCGGGCAGGAACCGCTGCAATTCGCGGGTGAGCACCTGTTCCCAGTCCGACACGCCCCGCCCCTTTCACGCCGCCGACGACCGGGGGCCATGGTCGAAAGGGCTGTGTCCGACCAACTACGGACCACCGCCCGCCGGCACGGCGGATACCATCTCGGACCGTGACCTTCGCCGGGCAACTGCAGGACTACTCCGCCGCGTGCCGCTGGATCGGTGAGCTGGCGGCCGCGACGCAGCCGGCACAGCTCGACGCCCGGACTCCCTGCACGGACTTCGACGTCCGGAGCCTCCTGGGGCACCTGCTCGGCACCGCGCACCGCTCGCTGGGTACGGCACGACGCGTCGCCACCCGCACGGTTCCCCATGTGGTCACCGATGTCCCCGACGACGAGCTGGCCGCGACGTACACCGTCCTGGCCGGCGAGATCCGAGCGGGGTGGTCCCGCCTGGCCGCCGCCGATCCCGTCGTCGCGCCCTGGGGGTCGTGCACGGCTCTGGAAGCCGCTCGCGGCTTCACGGTCGAGACGGTCACGCACGGCTGGGACCTGGCGGTGGCCACCGGGCAGCCCAGCGAGGCACCCGACGGCATCGCGGACCGCTGCCTCGGGTACGCCGCCGCGGTCGTACCCGATCGGCTGCGCGGCGTCATGTACGACGTCCCGGTCGACGGAGCCGACCCGGCGTCCCCGACGGAACAGCTCGCCCATCTGCTCGGCCACCGTCGCACCGGGAGGTACTGAGGTGACCGGGGCAGCTCGGATCGTGCTGGTGTCCGGCAGCACCCGGGACGGCTCGACGAACACCGCGTTGCTGCGCACCATGCGGGCCCGTGCGCCACAGGGTGTCACGGCGGAGCTGTACGGCGGCCTCGTCGACCTGCCCGCGTTCGTTCCCGGCGGGGACGAGCAGCGGGACCACCCGGCGGTCGCCGCCCTGCGCGAGCAGTTGGCGCAGGCCGACGCGGTGGTCTTCTGCACCCCGGAGTACGCGGGGACCCTGCCGGGCAGCCTCAAGAACCTCCTGGACCTGACGGTCGGCACCGGTGAGCTGAACAGCAAGCCGGTCGCCTGGGTCACCGTGGCGCATCCCGGTCGCGGCGACGGCGCGCAGGCGACGCTCGCCACCGTGCTGGGGTACGTCGACGCGGACGTCATCGCCTCGGCGTGCGTCCGGCTGCCGGTGTCGCGCGATTCGGTCGGCCCGGACGGGATGGTGACCGATCCGGTCGTCGTCGACGGCATCGCGGAGGTCTTCGGCCAGATCCTCGGGCATCTCGCCGCTCGCCGGGACTGAGCGTCCGCCCGGTCGGCGGCGGCCAGGGCGAGCCCGCGCGGGCACGTTGACCTGACCTCGCCGGTAGCCCGTTCGACCCGGGGAGAGGGTTGGTGGACCGGATGCGGCACGACCCGAACCACGTTCACGCTGTCCAGGGGCCGATCGTGACGCTGACGGCCGTACGTCGGCGCCTGACCTGACCAAATTCACCACTGGCTCATCCGACTCGTCAATCGTGGCGATGACGGACGATGTCGTCCATGTGGCGGATCGCGTCCGTGCGGTCGTCCTCGCTGATCGAGTCCCACAGGTCCGCCAGCCAGTAGAGCGAGACCGACAGCATCCAGGCCCACCCACGCACCCAGGTCGCCTCGTCGAACCCGAGCGCCTCCCGGTAGGCGGCCCGCGCGCGGGCATCGAACAGGCTCCAGGCCGGGCGCAACTCGACCGCCGGATCGCCGCGGCCGAGACCACCGAAGTCGATCACACCGGTGAGCCTGCCGCGTTCGACCAGCAGGTTGCCGGCCAGCAGATCACCGTGCAGCCAGACCGGCGGTCCGCGCCACTCGTCGGTGCCCATCGCCTCGTCCCACGCCGCGGTCACCGCCCGACCGTCGATCCGGTCGCCCAGCACCGCGATCGAGCGGCGGGTCAACTCGTCCCGCCACGCCAGCGGAACGCCGCGCTGGATCCCCTCCTTGACCGGCCCGCCCATCGGGTCGAGCGCGATCATCGCGCGCACGAAACCGGCGAGATCGACGGCGAGATCGACCAGATGCTGCCCGGCTTCGGGATTGCGGCCATCCAGCCACGGGACGACCGTCCACCGCCACGGATAGTCCCCACCAGGCGCGCCGACCGCGAGCGGCACGGGAACCGGCACCGGCAGATGCGGCGCCAATCGCGGCAGCCAGGTCGCATCGGTCTCGACCTGGTCGACCGCCCACGGTGCCCGCGGCAACCGTACTGTCAGGCCGTCACCCAGCCTGAACAGCGCGTTGTCGGTGCCCGTCAATGGCTGTGGCACGATCGGCAAGCCCGACCACGCAGGAAACTGCTCGTCGATCAGAGCGCGGACCTGCTCAACAGACACGACGATCTCACCAGGGCGCACCGCGCGACGGTAGACCCGACCAATCATCCTGCCAACCGAATTCGGACCACACCGCGTGACGCCGGGTCGGCGGCTCGCGCAGGAGGAGCGTCAAAGCGAACCCGGAGAAAGCCCGTGTCACGGTGATCGAGGTGCCAATACCCTGTCGAGCCGACACCATTGTCCAGTACCTCAGCCGGCTTCGTTGCACTGTGGAACGGCCGGTTCTCCGTCCAGTTCGGGTAAGTCCGGCATTGTCCGCTGTCTCAAGGCGATCCTCCCCCAGCCGTGGATCAATATGGGTGTGGACGACCTGGTCGACCGCCTGCCGCCCGCCCTGGTCGAGTCCGGCTCTGGTATCTCCTTCGGGCATGGTGGCGAAGTAGTCCTCGGCGAGGACTGGCGAGCAATCGAGACAGCCTGGACACAGGGTGTCGCGGCCATGGCCAGAGCGGGCGCACGGATCATCATCGATGACGTCTTCCTCGACGGCCGGGCCTCGCAGGAGCGCCTCCGCGGCCACCTTGACGGCCTGGAGGTGTTTTGGGTCGGTGTGCACTGTGCGCCAGAAGCCGCCGCAGCGCGGGAGTTCGCCCGAGGCGACCGAGTCCCCGGGATGGCCGTGCCGCAGGCTGAAGCCGTGCACAAGGGCGTCGCGTACGACGTCGAGGTTGATACCACCCACGCCGAATCGCTGGACTGCGCCCGTGCCATCGCTCGGCACGTGCGTTGACCTCGATCGAGCATTGCGGAGACGCCGGCCCGCTACGGCTAGCTTGCTCCTGATGTACAAGGTGTGAACGGCCGGGCAGGTGTGGATCAGGTCCACCGACAGAAGTGCACGTTCTCCCAGGTCACGGCGCATATTGCCAGGGCGGTTCGGGTACCGCCCGAACAGATTCACGTTTTCCCGGATCACGTGCCGTTGGTGGACCCGATGTGGGCACAACCCGAACCGCATTCACACTGCTCAGGGGCCTGCCGTGACTGTTGCCGCCGTCCGCAGGCGGGAGTCGTAGGCGATTCGCTACATCAACGTATGGGCCTGCCCGTGTCGTCCGCACTTGCAGGCCCACCTTGTTGTGGACTAACCGGCCTCCGCATGAGCCCGGGTGGGAGCAGGTCGGTACGCCGGGGCGGGCTACATCCCTAACTGCTGCCAGCAGTCACCTGAAACTCCGGACGGGCGGACGTGAGGAACCGGGTGGGCGGACACGATGACTCCGGCCGGGCGGTCAGGCTGGTGACGGACTGTCACCTTGACTCCTGACGCAAGTCCGCGACGTGAACAGGGCTCGGTTGTCCTTGGACCACTGCACGCGGGACGCCAGTTCGTCGCAGAACCCGTCGGCGACCCAGGAGCGCTGTGGCTCCAGCCCTCGTTCGGCCAGTGCACGCACGTTGCGGCCGGTCAACTGCTGCCGACGGATCACTGCCTCGACGAGCCCTTCACCGGTGGCCATGCCGTACTCCTCGGCGAAGAGCTCGATGCGGCGTACGCGGTCCGGTGGTGCCGTGAAGCCCTGCCAGCGCATCGCGTGCGCATCGTCGCGAAATGGTGCCAGGTACTCCAAGGCGTATGCAGCGTCGTCCAGCGCGTCACCCGGCTGGGCGAAGTCGAAATCCACCAAGCCCACCGGCCGCAGGCCGTCCCAGATCACGTTCCACGGCCCGAAGTCGCCGTGGCAGATGACCTCACCGGACTGGGCCGGTCGGTCGGACAACGCCCAGCAGGCCCCATCCGGCGCGACGAACCCGGCCACCGCTTGGTGGTAGTCGCGCAGTAGCCGGGCGAGCGATCGCAAACCGGCCTCGGGCACCGCCCGCTGCCAGCCGACCGCCCCGGACTCGCCCTGGATGAAGCCGAGGACCTCCGTGCCGTCGACCACGCCGAACGGCTTCGGAACGCAGGTGAACCCAACCCCGTGCAGATACTCCAGCAGCGCATGCACCGTCGGAGTCCACCACCCGGCAGGCCGATACACCCGATCATCGACCACGATGATCCGCTGCTGCACCATGCCTCGACAGTAGCCGCCGGCACCGACCGGCCAACCGCGACCGGGGCGGCGTCACCATCCGTAACTACAACACGCCTTCACCTTTGTGTCCGCCCACTCGGAATTCCCGCTGTCCGCTGTCAACTGCTCCCCCAAGGGCGCCTGGCGATAGCCGATGACCTGCCCATAGGCTACCGTGGCTCCCTTCAGCGGAGCGTGCGCTCGGACATCTCGGAGTGGTGTTCGTAGTCGTGGACCAAACAGCGGTGTCTTACGCTAAACCCAACGCATCGCCATCGCGGTGACCGCCGCCGGACCGAAGGACACCAAAGTATGCGTAAGGTCGTGGTCTATGAGCTGCTGTCTTTAGACGGAGTTGCCGAAGAGCCGGGAAACTGGATGTTCGACGTCGATCAGCAGGTCTTCGAGAACCTTTCCAGCGTCATCAGCACGCAGGATACTGTGCTCCTGGGGCGCGGTACGTACGACTATTGGGTTGATTACTGGCCTAGCTCGGACGTCGAACCGTTCGCTACCTTCATCAACCGCACAGCCAAGCACGTCATCACTTCCAGTAAGCCCGCCACCGAGTGGGCTGGGACGCTATTGGTGGATGTTCCGGTCGCCGACTATGTCGCGTCTCTCAAGCGTCAGGAGGGCGCTGACATCGGAGTACACGGCAGCATCAGGCTGGCACAGTCTCTCCTCAAAGCGGGATTGGTCGACGAGCTGCGACTGGTCATCACTCCGACGCTAGCCAACGACGGGCGAAGGCTGTTCGACCACGACGACACGCTGCGCCGGCTGACGCTGCTTGACGCGCAGTCCACACCTTCCGGACACCTGCTCTTGGGGTACCGCGCTCTTCCGGCCTGAGGGCACTCACTGCGACTTCCGGCCCGACCCCCGGCTGGAGCATGCCGGACCTACCCCACGGATGGAACCAATCGCCGATGCGACACGCGCTGACCAAGTCCGGCCGTTCTGCCAAGAGCGACTGCTACCGCCGCATCCGACTAGACCGAAACACGCGCAATCTGCGTCCGGTGGAACCGAGCCCCGATGCGCTCGTGGCTGGTTCGCGCACCGCCACGTCCGCAATCGACGATTCCAACCGTGCAGACAGACGAAAGCCCAGCTCATAATCGAGCTAGCCTCGGTCTTTCACGAGCAATCGATCTTGATGTGAGCCCCGGTTGCGTGATGACGTCGGCCGATGCCTGTTGGTGCAGGGCATGCCGAAGGTCCGGCTCGGGCCGGGTTTCTCCGTCTCCTGGTCGCAGGGTCGCCGTATGAGCGGCTTGATCAGGTCGCAGGCCTGGGGAGTGCCCGAGCTGGGATTCGCCAGCCCGAGCAACCGCGTTTGCGAACCGACTTCCTGCGGGGACCAGATCGATCCGGACGGATGACTGCAGCGCCGCCTGAGGTGATCGTTCGCCGCGAGGCGTTCGCCGCCCGTTTCGGCGGATAGCGCTACGACGTTCGCCGCCGCGTCCGCATCGGTGATCGGCATCTCGACTCACTCCGCCGCTGGCAATTCGATCTTCTCGACGTGGTTCGGGCGGAGCCCACTGGATGGTCATTTGGATGGCACGGAGCGCACGTCTCGTCGCCTGTGTCCTATCTCGTGCACACCGACGGCCGATTCGGGGTAAGCGCAGGCGGTCCGTTCCTCGAGGTCAGCCCATCGATCAACCACCTGATCGAAGGGCACGCGCTCATGGACGAGCTCTACGCCTGGGAGCCTGTACCGCCCAGCTCGCTGGAGGTATGGGTGTGGGTTCCCGCCGACGCCACCAACCCTCACCTCAACAGGCTCCTCGAGACAATGCCCCTTGCACCTGAGGCGTCAGGACCGTGCGATCGATGGTGGCGCTCCAGCGACCTTGCTGTCCGCGTATTCCACGGATGGACAGATCGTCAACCCCGCCCAGCCGGTGTCATGATCTGGGCCGTGACCGTCAGATCTGATGGCCCACGGCGGAGTCTGCACCTGACCGTCGGCGCGCAGCCACATGAGCCGGCCGGTCAGGAGTCTCCACGGTTCGCGCACCGCCACATCGACCATCGAAGACCCCGACCGGCCCCAGACAGACGAAAGTCCAGCTCGCGAACGAGCTCGACTTTCGCTAAACGGACATATCCGATTTGCGGGTGGGGCGGGCGGGACTCGAACCCGCGACCGAGGGATTATGAGTCCCCTGCTCTAACCCGCTGAGCTACCGCCCCGCTACCGCGCCGGATCGTAACCCGCCCAACGGATCACCGGCCACCACCTAACGGACCGGTCGTGGAGATCGGCCCGACACGATGGGCAACGCGAGAATAACAGCGCGCGCTCACGCCGCCCGGAGCGTGGCGAGCACCGCGCCGGCCGTCCGCCAGCCGCTCGCCAGCGCCCCCTGGATGGACGGGCTGTCCCGGTGGTCACCGGCGACGAAGAGACCGTCGCCGAGCGCGACCGGCTTGCGCAGCCGGCCCTGTGGCGGCGGCGCGGCGGGCAGCGCGTCCGGCACGGAGATCGTGGTGAGGTGGCTCCAGTCGGCGGTGGAGCGGCCGTAGAGCCGGTCCAGCTCGCGGCGGATCACCGGCTCGGGCGGGGCCTGCGGGCCGACCACCGAGGTGGCCACCAGGTGCCGGCCGGCCGGCGCGTACGTGGGCACGGCGTTGCTGAGCACCACCGTGTTGGCGACCAGTTCCCGCCGTTCCCCGTCGAGCAGCAGGATCGGTTCGGCCAGCGGCGGAGTGTCGGTGCTGTGGTAGTAGGTGGTGTAGCTGTGCATGCGTACCCGATGGAGGGTGGGCAGCAGCGTGGTGGCCGCCGGCGGGTCCACGGCGACCACGACGGCGCGGCAGGTGATCTCGCCGGCGTCGGTGCGGACCCGGCCGGGCGCCACCTCGGCGACGCGGGTGTCCCGCTCGATCAGCTCGGCGGGCAGCGGCTCGGCGATGGCCGCCGGCAGCGCGCCCATGCCGCGCGCGGGCAGGCCGATCCGGCCCCGGGCGAAGGAGCGCAGGATCATCGCGAGGACGTGGCTGGAGGTCGCCAGTTCCCGGTCCAGGAGCACGCCGGAGAGGAACGGCCGGAGCAGTTCCTCGACGATCGCGTCGGAGAGCCCGGCCCGGCGCAGCGCCGCCTCGCTGGTGGTCTCCTCGGCGGTGAGCAGCCGGGTCACCGGCAGGGTGGCGCAGCCGGCGGCGAGGGCGGCGAAGCGGAGCCGGTCGAGGACCGAGCCGATCCCGGCGGTGACCGTGCCGGGCGTACCGGTGGGATCGCGCAGCGGGTTGACCAGCCGCTCCAGCCGGTCGCCGCGGCGGACCAGCACGCCCGAGGTGAACCAGCCGAGGTCCAGCACCCCCAGGTCGAGCAGGGACCCGAGCCGGGGGTACGCGGTGTTCAGCACCTGGAAGCCCCGGTCCAGCAGGTAGCCGTCGACCCGGTCGGTGGCGACCCGCCCACCGAGCCGGTCGGCGGACTCCAGCAGCCGCCACGGGACCCCGGCGCGGTGCAGCCGGCGGGCGGCGGCCAGCCCGGCGAGACCGCCGCCGACGATGACGACGTCGGCCTCACCGGGCACGGTCCACCTCCGGGGCCACGCGGTCGCCGTCGCGGTGGGTCCGCGACAGCTTGCCCGGCCACCAGATCTTCGGCCCGATGTCGTACGAGAGCGCCGGCACCAGCAGCGAGCGGACGACGATGGTGTCGAGCAGCACCCCGGCGGCCACCGCCACGCCCAGCTCGACCAGCACCACCAGCGGCAGCACGGCGAGCGCGGAGAAGGTGGCGGCGAGCACGATGCCGGCCGAGGTGATCACGCCACCGGTGACGGCCAGCCCGGAGAGCACGCCGGCCCGGGTGCCGCGGCGCACCGACTCCTCCCGCACCCGGCTCATCAGGAAGATGTTGTAGTCGATGCCGAGGGCGACCAGGAAGACGAACGCGAAGAGCGGGAAGGACTGGTCCACACCGGGGAAGTCCAGCACGTACTTGAAGATCAGCGCGCAGAGCCCGAGGGTGGCCAGGAACGACAGGACCACGGTGGCGATCAGCAGCAGCGGGGCGAGCAGCGCGCGCAGCAGCAGGGCCAGGATCACCGCGATGACCAGCAACACCACCGGGATGATGACGTTGCGGTCCCGGGTGGAGGCGTCGGCGGTGTCCACGTTGATGGCGGTGAAGCCGCCGACCACGCTGTCGGAGCCGGGCACCTTGTGCACCGCCTCGCGCAACTCGCGGATGGTCCGCTCGGCGCCGTTGCTGTCCGGCGGGTCGGCCAGGGTGGCGTTGAGCTGCACCCGACCGTCGACCACCTTCGGGGCGGCGTTCTCCTCGGGCGGGCCGGCCTCGCCCTGCCCGGTGACCGGCCGTACCGAGGACACTCCGCGCACGCCCTGGGCCACCTGGGCGACCTGCTGGGCGGTGGCCTGGGTGGTGAAGATGGTGGCCGGGCTGCCGGTGCCGGCCGGGAAGTGCCGGGCGATGACCTCCTGGCCGGCGACCGAGTCGGTGCGCTGGGTGAACAGGTCGGACTGACCGAGGGTGGTGGCGCCGAGCTGGGTGACCCCCACCGCGAGGGCGGCCAGCACGACGGCGGTGACCACCCAGACGGTCCGGGCGCGTCGGGCCACGAAACCGGCGATCCGGCCCCAGATGCCGTGCTCGGTCTGCGGGTCGGCCCGGTCGAACTGCGGCCGGCGCGGCCAGAACGCCCAGCGCCCGCCGAGCACCAGCAGGGCGGGGAGGAAGGTGAGCATCACCAGCAGGGTGGCGGCGATGCCCACGGCGGCGACCGGCCCCAGCGCCCGGTTGGAGTTCAGGCTGGACAGCAGCAGGCAGAGCAGGCTGACGATGACCGTGGCGCCGGACGCGATGATCGCCGGCGCGGCACCCTTCCAGGCGGTCCGCATCGCGTCCCAGGGGCGCTCGTGGCGGTGCAGCTCCTCCCGGTAACGGGCGATGAGCAGCAGCGCGTAGTCGGTGCCGGCACCGAAGACCAGCACGGTGAGGATGCCCTGCGCCTGCCCGTTGAGCTTGATGACGTCGTTCTTGGCCAGCAGGTAGACGCAGACGGCGGCCAGCGAGTACGACATGCCCGCGGCGAGCAGCGGGAAGACCCAGAGCACCGGGCTGCGGTAGACGATCAGCAGGATGATCAGCACCACGACCAGCGTGACCAGCAGCAGCGGCCCGTCGATGGCCGAGAAGACCTCGATCAGGTCGGCCAGCAGGCCGGCCGGGCCGGCGACGTCGACGGTGAGCCCGTCCCGGTCCGTACCGGCGATCTCGCGGAGCTGGTCCACGACGGCGCGGATCTGCTCCCCCTCGGCGCTGTCGATCGGGACGACCACCTGCACGGCCTGCCGGTCCTGGCTGACGATCGGCGGTGGCAGCGGGCCGACCACACCGGACACCTGCGCGAAGCGGGCCGCGTCGGCCTGCACCCGCTGCTGGTCGGCGGGGGTGATCCCGGAGGGGCGTTCGTAGACCACGAGGGCCGGGGTGCTCTCCTTCTCCACGAAGCCCGCGGAGAGGTTCTGCGCCCGGGTCGCCTCGGCGTCGGCCGGCAGGAACGAGGCGTTGTCGTTGGTCGCGACCTCGCCCAGCTTGCCGGAGTAGGGCCCGGCGACACCCCCGATGACCAGCCAACCCAGTACGACCGCCACCGCGACCAGTGTCGCGGCCCAGCGGCTCCGTCCTCCGGCCATCCCCACCCACCCTTGAATCGACGCACCAATCGACGCAGCGGGAGTCTAAGTCGACACCGCCCATCCTGCCGCCCGAAACCACCCTCAGGGGCGGAAACCCCCGTCCCCACCCCCGCCCCCAGCCCTGCGATCTTGCAGTTTCTGCCTTCGGGGCGCCCGGAAAGAGGCTTTCGTCGGGGCCGAAAGTGCGAGATCGCCGGAGTGGAGGCGGGCAGCGGGAGCGCGGGGGTGGGGGGAACGAGAAACGCCCGTCGGCGAGGGCCGACGGGCGCGATGTGGAGCTGAGCTCCCCCGATTGGACTCGAACCAATAACCTGCCGGTTAACAGCCGGCTGCTCTGCCAATTGAGCTACAGGGGACCGTGCACCGCCCGGCTGCCGGATCTCTCCGCGCCGTGCGACGGGCATAAGAGTACAGGACTCCGGGGGGTGGTGCGCCAGGGGGTTACCCGACTTCCCCGGCCGGGCCGCCGCTCCCTCAAAACGGACAAATCGTCATCTCGGCACAAGGAGGTATGAGCAGAGAGCAGGATGGGTAGTTAGCCGCCGACAGAGAATGCAGGCGCGAGATGGCCGGTCCCGCCGGGAACCTCCGGACCGGGAACGGCGGCGCGTCAGGTACGGAAGGAGCCGCCATGCGCGGAAAGATCATGTTTCTTGGCGGGCTGGCTGCGGGATTCGTCCTGGGCGCCCGTGCCGGCCGGGAGAAGTACGAGGAGCTGATGGTCCGGGGCCGTAAGGTGCTCGACCACCCGACCGTCCAGGAGGCGGCAGGCGTCGCGCAGGCCCAGGCGACCCGGCTCTACTCCGAGGGCAAGGACAAGCTGGGGCAGACCAGGATCGGTGAGAAGCTGAGCACCGGCAACGGCAGCAAGCCGGGGCTGACCGACGCCGACAAGCCGTTCGCCGGCACCCCGGCCGCGGTCGGCGCCAAGGCCGGCTCGACCGGGTCGACCAGCGTGACCGGTTCGTCCACCACCAGCACGAGCAGCAAGTCGACCGGCACGGGCACCAACGGCAGCACCCTCTGATACATCCGGCGGCGGGCCGGTCACCACTCTGGTGACCGGCCCGCCGCCGTGTGTCCGTCCTATTCGCGGCTGCTGGAGAAGGCGGCGTCGAAGGCGGCGGCCGGTGCGTCGAAGGCGAGCCGACGGACGAACTGGAGCGCCTCGGGCGCGCCGACCAGGCGGTCCATCCCGGCGTCCTCCCACTCGACCGAGATCGGGCCGTCGTAGCCGATCGCGTTCAACGCCCGGAAGCAGTCCTCCCACGGCACGTCACCGTGGCCGGTGGAGACGAAGTCCCAGCCCCGGCGCAGGTCCGCCCAGGGCAGGTGGGAGGAGAGCCGGCCGCGCCGCCCGTCGCCGGTACGCACCTTCGCGTCCTTGCAGTCGACGTGGTAGATCCGGTCGGCGAAGTCGAGGATGAAGTTGACCGGGTCGAGGTCCTGCCAGACGAAGTGGGACGGGTCCCAGTTCAGCCCGAACGCCGGCCGGTGCCCGATCGCCGCCAGGGCCTGCTTCGTGGTCCAGTAGTCGTAGGCGATCTCACTCGGGTGCACCTCGTGGGCGAAGCGCACCCCGACGGAGTCGAAGACGTCGAGGATCGGGTTCCACCGGTCGGCGAAATCCCGGTAGCCGCGCTCGATCATCGACGGCGGCACCGGCGGGAACATGGCCAGGGTGTGCCAGATCGACGAGCCGGTGAAGCCGACGACCGTCCGTACCCCCAGCTTCGCCGCCGCCCGGGCGGTGTCCTTCATCTCCTCGGCGGCGCGCCGACGGACCCCTTCCGGCTCGCCGTCGCCCCAGATCCGGGCGGGCAGGATGTCCCGGTGCCGCTCGTCGATCGGGTGGTCGCAGACCGCCTGCCCGACGAGGTGGTTGGAGATCGCGAAGACCTGCAGATTGTGCTTGGCGAGGGTGGCCCGCTTGCGGTCGACGTACGAGTCGTCGGCGAGGGCCCGGTCGACCTCGAAGTGGTCGCCCCAGCAGGCGATCTCCAGGCCGTCGTAGCCCCACTCGGCGGCCAGCCGGCAGACCTCGTCGAACGGCAGGTCGGCCCACTGGCCGGTGAAGAGCGTGATCGGTCGCGCCATTGTGCTTCTCCCCTGTGGTGATGGGGGATTCCGTCGCGGACCGGGGCGAGGTGACCGGATCAGGCGACACGGGGAGCCGCCGGTGGGCGCGGATGCGCCTGCACCCGACGGGTTGCGCCGCCCGCCGGACCACCGGCGACCGCACGGTCGCCGCCCCTCACTCTAAGGGCGGCGACGGCGGTGGCGGAAGGCCCGCGCGACCGCGCGGGGGCCCGCCGGGCCGGCGGGCCCCGCGTACGCCTCAGGCGTCGCGGCGGCGCAGCAGCGCGACCGCGCCGCCGAGCAGCACCACCAGCCAGGCCGCGAGCACCGCCGCCCCCGCCCCGGGCGAGAGCAGGTCCGACGAGGACCCGATGCTCATGAACGCCTGACCGGCGTTGGACGGCAGGTACGGGGAGATGACCTCCGACCAGCTCTCCGGCAGCAGCGACACCACCCCGGGCACGACCAGCAGCAGCGCCACGAGGCTGGTGAGCGCGCCCGCGACGCTACGCAGCAGCGACCCGAGGGCCAGGCCCAGCACGCCGACCCCGGCCAGGTAGCCGGCCGTGCCGAGGACGGCCCGCAGCACACCGTCGTCGCCGAGCGAGATGCCCTTGTCGCCGAGGATGGCCTGCCCGCCGAGGAAGGTGAGCAGCGTCGCCGGCACCAGGACGGCGAGCGACACCCCGGCCACCACGGCGACCTTGCCCGCGAGCACCGGCCAGCGCCTCGGTACGGCGGCGAGCGAGGACCGGATCATCCCGGTCGAGTACTCCCCCGCGGCCAGCAGCACGCCGAGCGTGCCGATGAGCAGTTGGGCGAGGTTGACCCCGCCGAGGCTCGCGCCCAGCGGGTCCAGTGAGGAAGGACCACCGGGCGGTGCCGGGGTGCCGGGCTCGATGGTGGCGTCGGACAGGAACGCCGAGAAGCCGAGGCCGAGCGCCGCGAACACGACCACCGTGGCAGCCAGCAGGATCAGGGTCGAGCGCAGCGAGCGGAACTTGATCCACTCGGCGCGGACCACCCGGGGGCCGGTGACCCGGGCGTCGGTGGGCACGGTGGTGGGCAGGGCGGTGGTCATCGCGGGTCCCCTCCAGTGGCGCCGGCGTACTCGACGGCGTCGCGGGTCATGGTCATGAACGCCTCCTCCAGGGAGGCCTCGGTGGCGGTCAGCTCGTGCAGGGTGAGACCCGCCGCGGCGGCCCGGTCGCCGATCTCCTCCCGGCGCAGCCCGGTCACCTCCAGCAGCCCCGGCTCGCCACCGGTGACCGTCACGTCCGGGCCGACCAGCAGGTCCCGCAGGGCGGTGGCGTGCGGCGAGCGCACCCGTACGGTGGTCCGCGACGCCTGCCGGGTGAACTCGGCGAGGGAGACGTCGGCGATGAGCCGGCCGCGACCGACCACGATCAGGTGCTCGGCGGTCTGCGCCATCTCGCTCATCAGGTGGGAGGAGACGAAGACGGTCCGCCCCTCGGCGGCGAGGCCCTTCAGCAGCCCACGGATCCACCGGATGCCGTCCGGGTCGAGGCCGTTGACCGGCTCGTCCAGCATCACCACGGCCGGGTCGCCGAGCAGCGCGGCGGCGATGCCGAGCCGCTGGCCCATGCCGAGGGAGAAACCGCCGGCCCGCTTGCCGGCCACCTCGCGCAGCCCGACCAGGTCGATCACCTCGTCGACCCGGCGTCGGCCGATTCCGTGGGTGGCACCCAGCGCGAGCAGGTGGTTACGGGCGGACCGGCCGGTGTGCACGGCCTTGGCCTCCAGCAGCGCGCCGATCTGGCGCAGTGGGTCGCGGTGCGCCGCGTACGGGCGTCCGTTGACCGTCACGTGCCCGGCGGTCGGGGCGTCCAGGCCGAGGATCATCCGCATGGTGGTGGACTTGCCGGCGCCGTTGGGGCCGAGGAAGCCGGTGACGACGCCCGGCTCGACCCGGAAGGTCAGGGAGTCCACGGCGAGCTTGTCGCCGTAGCGCTTGGTCAGGTCGGTCGCTTCGATCATGCGTCCAACCCTGGCCCGCGTACCCCCGTCGCCGCGTCGGCCCGGCGCGGACACCTGGGCGTACCGCGGGCGCGGTACGCGCGGTGGTCGCCTACCGCGCCGGCGGGTCCGCGCGGACCAGACCGGTCTGGTACGCGATCACCACGAGCTGGGCCCGGTCCCGCGCCCCGAGCTTGGCCATCGCCCGGTTGACGTGGGTCTTCGCGGTCAGCGGGGAGAGCACCAGGCGCTGGGCGATCTGCTCGTTGCTCAGGCCGGCGGCGACCAGGCCCACCACCTCCCGTTCCCGCTCGGTCAGCACCCGCAACTCGTCCGGCGTCGCGCGGGGCGCCGGCTCCGGCTGGGCCAGGAACCGGGCGATCAGCCCCCGGGTGGCCTTCGGGGACAACAGGGACTCCCCGGCCGCGACGGTACGGATGGCGTCCAGCAGCTCGGCCGGCTCCACGCCCTTGCCGAGGAAGCCGCTGGCCCCGGCCCGCAGCGCCTCGAAGACGTACTCGTCGACCTCGAACGTGGTGAGGATCAGCACCCGGACGCCGGCCAGGTCCTCGGCGGCGGTGATCTCCCGGGTGGCGGCGAGCCCGTCCAGGTCGGGCATCCGGATGTCCATCAGCACCACGTCGGCCCGGGTCGCGCGGGCCTGCGCCACCGCCTCCCGGCCGGTGGCCGCCTCGCCGACCACGGCCAGGTCGGGCGCGGAGTCGATCAGCACCCGGAAGCCGGCCCGGATGAGGGTCTGATCGTCGGCCAGCAGCACCCGGACCGTCACTGTGCCGCCTTCGTTCGCGACTGCGGGGCTCGCAAAACCGGCTCACTCCTCGCGCTCACGGGGCCTCCTCGTCCTCGGGTGCGGGCAGCTCGGCGCGGACCAGGAAGCCGCCCTCGGGGCGGGGTCCGGCGGTGAAGGTGCCACCCACCGCCTCCGCGCGTTCCCGCATGCCGAGCAGGCCGAGGCCGGCCCCGGGAGCCGCCGGCCCACCCGCACCGGCCCCGCGGCCCGGCGCGCCCGTCCCGGCATCGGGGCCCGCCGGCACGGCGGGGCCGTCGTCGCGTACCTCGACGCCGAGGCCGTCCGGCGTGTAGCGGAGGCGGACCGCGACGGCCGCGCCGGGGGCGTGCCGGTGCGCGTTGGTCAGCGACTCCTGGATGATCCGGTACGCGGCCACGTCGACCGCGCTGGGCAGCGGCCGGGGCTGCCCGGAGAGGGTCCAGCGCACCGGCTGGCCGGTGGCGAACCCGTCGATGAGGGCGTCCAGTCGGGTCAGGCTCGGCGCGGGTTCGGTGGGCGCGTCCGGCTCCTCGTCGCGGCGCAGCACGCCGAGCACGGTGGCCAGCTCGTCGAGGACGGTCCGGGCGGCCGTGCGGACGTGCCCGAGGGCCTCCTCGGCGGCGTCGGGCCGCTCGCGCAGCAGGTGCCCGGCCACGCCGGCCTGCACGTTGATCAGCGCGATGTGGTGGGCCACCACGTCGTGCAGCTCCCGGGCGATGCGCAGCCGCTCCTCGGCGACCCGCCGGCGGGCCTCCTCCTCGCGGGTCTGCTCGGCCCGGCGGGCACGCTCCTCCAGCACCGCCACGTAGGCCCGCCGGCTGCGTACCGCGTCGCCGGCCGCGACGGCCACGCCGAACCAGAGCAGTAGCACCACCACGGCCGGGTCGAGCCAGGCGACGCCGAGCGCGGTGACGGCCGCCGCGCCGAGCAGCACACCGCTCGCGGCGCCGGCCGCCACCGCGGTCCGCCGGTCGGTCCGGGTCGCCACGGTGTACGCGGCCAGCGCGACCGTGAGCACGAAGGGTCCCCGGGCCTGCTGGGCGAGGAGCGAGGTGACCGCCGCCACGGTGACCACCGCCAGGACCGGCAGCGGGTACCGGCGACGCAGCACCAGGGCCGCGCAGCCGACCAGGGCGAGCAGCACCGCGCCGGTGGTCAGCGGATCGCGCGGCGGACCGCCGGGCGGGTTCACCGGCAGCAGGCTCACCACGAAGAGCAGCGCGGCGAGCAGGGCGTCGCTGACCGTCGGGTGCGCCCGGACGGCCCGGCGCCAGCGCTGCAGGCGTGCCACCCCGTCAAGGTACGGCAGCCTCCGCCGGCCGGGGCGTAAGGAGGGGGCCCGGGTGCGGCCCCCTCCCCCGCCCCTCACCTCACGGCAGTGTCCACCGCTGGTTGGCCGCGCCCGTGCAGGTCCACAACTGCACCGGGGTGCCGTCGGTGGAGCTGTTGCCGGCCACGTCCAGGCACTTGCCGGACTGCGGGTTGCGCAGCGTCTGGTCCGGCTGGGCCGACCAGTTCTGCGCGCCGGTGCCGTTGCAGGTCCAGAGCTGCACCCTGGTCCCGTCGGCGGAGCCGCCACCGGAGACGTCCAGGCACTTGCCGAGCGCCTTGACCGTGGCGTCGGGAGTCACCGTCCAGGTCTGCGCGGCGGTGCCGTTGCAGGTGTAGAGCTGCACCTGGGTGCCGTCGGCGGTGGCGGCGTTGCGGACGTCCAGGCACTTGCCGGCGAGCCCTCTGACCGGGCCGGTGCCGCCCGAGGCGACGCCCCGGACCAGGGTGAAGTCGTCGACGTCGAAGAGCCCCGACCCGGTGCCGGCGAAGGTGAGGTAGAGGTTCTGCGGGCCGGACGGCACCCCGGTCAGGGTGGTGCCCACGTCCGCGTACGTGGTCCAGCCGCCGGTGTTCGGCACCGCCACCTGGCCGATCAGCGGGCCGGTGGGCGAGCCGGTACGCACGCCGAGGGTGCCGCCCGGGCCGCCGGAGACCACCCGGGCCCGCAGCGACGTCACCCCGGTCAGGTCCAGTCCGTTGTACGCGGCCCAGTCGCCCGGGTCGACGTACCCCAGGGTCTGGCCGCCGTTGGCCCCGGCCTTGGTGAACGGGCTGACCCCGCTCGCCGCGCTGTACGCCTCGGCCTGCACGGTGGTGTTGCCGGTGGGGGTGCCGCCCAGCTCCTTGATCCGGACGTTGCGGAACGAGACATCGTCGCCGGTGCCGTGGTTCTGCAGCCCGATGTGCCCGGCCAGCGAGCGGGCCGGGTCGGTGTCGGTGAAGTCGTTGATCTTCACACCGTTGAGGAAGACCTGGAGCCGCTCCCCCTCGACCAGCAGCTCGTAGGTGTTCCACTCCCCCGGCGGGTTGAGCGCCGCGTCCCGGGCGGCGAGGTCGGCGGACTTGAAGGTGTAGACCGCGCCGGTGGTGCGGTCCGGCGAGTCGGTGGCGTCGATCTGCACCTCGTAGCCGTTGTTCACCGCCGACCAGGGGTCACTGGACGGCGGGAAGCCGACGAAGACACCGGAGTTGTCGTCCCCGGCCAGCCGCCAGTCCAGCTTCAGCGAGTAGTTGGTGAACTGCTTCGCGCTGTACCAGTAGAGGCCCATCCCGTCGTAGGAGCTGAGCGTCGCGTCGGCGTTGGTGAAGCCGCCCGGCCCGGCCTGCGACCAGCCGGTGGTGGCGCCGTCGAAGAGCGGCGTGTAGCCGGTCTCGGGGCGGCAGTCGGCCTTCGCGCGGCCGGCCGCGTACCGGATGCCGCCGAGCAGGTGGGCCCGGAACGCGGCGTCCGCGTACGACGCCTGGGTGTGCCCGCCGCCGGTGTAGAAGGAGCGTCCGCCCTGGTAGGTCTTGCACCAGGCGTGCGGGTGGTCGCCGGCCATGGACCCACCGGAGTACGACGACTCGTCCAGGTCGGCCAGCACGTGCGCGGTGGAGCGGGCGTTGGTGCGGTAGTTGTACCACTCGTCGGTGCGTACCCAGCCGCGCGGCAGGTGGGCGGTCGCCGCGTGGGCCCGGTCCTCGACCCGGACGGTGGCCTGCTGGATGGCCGGGTGGGAGGCGAACCAGGCACCCACCAGGTTGCCGTAGAACGGCCAGTCGTACTCGGTGTCGGCGGCGGAGTGCACGCCGACGAACCCGCCACCGGCGGCGATGTACGCCTCGAAGGCGGCCTGCTGGGTGGGGTCCAGCACGTCGCCGGTGGTGTTGAGGAAGACCACCGCCTCGTACTTCGCCAGGTTGGCGGTGGTGAACCGGGTGGGGTCCTCGGTGGCGGTGACGGTGAACGCGTTGGCCGCGCCGAGGTCGCGGACGGCCTGGATGCCGGCGGGGATGGAGTCGTGCCGGAAGCCGGCGGTCCTGGAGAAGACCAGCACGTCGTAGGGGGCGTCGGCGGCGGCCGCCGGGCTGGCCGAGGTGGTGCAGGCGAGGGTGGCGAGGACGGCGGTGGCCGCGCCGAGGACGGGGCGGAGGAGTCTGCGCATGTCGCTCTCCTTGGCGGTGCCGGGACGGGCCCGCGCGACGCGGGCCCGTCCCGTCCGGATCAGGGCAGGGTCCACTTCTGGTTGGCGGCGGCGGTGCAGGTCCACAGGTGTACGGGGGTGCTGTCGGCGGAGTTGTTGCCGCTGACGTCGAGGCACTTGTCGGACTGCGGGTTGCGGACCGTGCCGTCGGCCTGGGCGGACCAGTTCTGCGCTCCGGTCCCGTTGCAGGTCCAGAGCTGGATCTTCGTGCCGTCGGCGGTGCCGCCGCCGGAGACGTCGAGGCACTTGCCGAGCGCCCTGATCGTCGAGCCGGGGGTCACCGTCCAGCTCTGCGCCCCGGTGCCGTTGCAGGTGTAGAGCTGCACCTGGGTGCCGTCGGCGGTGGCGGCGTTGCGGACGTCCAGGCACTTGCCGGCGAGTCCCTTGACCGGCCCGGTGCGCACGCTCGACGTGGTGAAGGTGAACGAGTCCACGTCGTAGAGCGCCCCGGTGCCGCTGCCGGCGAAGGTGAGGTAGAGCGTGGTGGTGCCGGCGGGCGCGCCGGAGACGGTGCCGGTGACGGTGGTGAAGGCGTCCCAGGCGCCGGTGACCGGCACGGTGGCCGAGCCGAGCACCGCCCCGGTGGCCGACCCGGCCCGGATCTGGAGGGTGCCGCCGGCTCCGGCGGAGGAGACCCGGGCGCTGAACGAGGTGACGTTGCCCAGCTGGTACGGCTGGAACGCGATCCAGTCGCCGTTGTTGATGTCGCCGACGGTCTTGCCGCCCTCGGCGGTGGCCTTGTCGAAGGTGTTGATCCCCGACGAGGTCTTGAAGTGTTCCGCCTGGCGGTGCCGGGGTTGGAGGGTCTGCTGGGTGTGGGTGGTGAGGCCGCCCGCGTCGGTGTACTCGGCGTCGAAGATGGCGAAGATGTTCGCCGCGTCGTCGTGCTCGCCGTCGACCGGGATGCTGATCGAGCCGGTGCAGCCGGTGGCCGAGGTGATCTGGTGGCCGTGCTGGTCGTGGCCGAGCACGTAGGTCATCTTGACCTTGGCGCAGTCGATCGCGCCGTCCTCCGGGTCGGTGACCGTGATGCCGAACGGCACCGTGTCGCCGAAGGAGAAGAGCTGGCCGTTGCCGGGGCTGGTGACGGTGACCGTGGGCGCGGTGTTGCCGACGCTGATCACCACGCTCGCGGTGCCGGTCGCGCCCTGCGGGTCGCGGACGGTCAGCGTCGCGGTGTACGTGCCGTTGCTGGTGTAGGTGTGCGACGGGTTGGCGGCGGTGCTGGTGCCGCCGTCCCCGAACGCCCACGACCAGGTCAGCGCCCCGCCGTCGGGGTCCGCCGACCCGGCCGAGGAGAACGCCACGGTCAGCGGCGCGACCCCGGACGTCTTGTCGGCCGCCGCCTTGGCGACCGGGGCGCGGTTGCCGCCGCCGACGTAGTCGAAGCGGTAGAGCGCCGAGTTGGCGTCACCGTTGAAGTAGCCGGTGCCGTAGTCGAGCACGTAGTAGGACCCGTCGGGCCCGAACGCCGAGTCCATCACCTGCTTGCCGGTCCACGGAAAGGCGTCGATGGTGCCGGGTGAGCCGTCGGCGTTCAGGTGGATCGGCTTGATCCAGCCGCGACCGAACTCGGTGGCGAAGAACT
Organism: Micromonospora auratinigra; assembly: GCF_900089595.1. Lineage (GTDB taxonomy): Bacteria > Actinomycetota > Actinomycetes > Mycobacteriales > Micromonosporaceae > Micromonospora > Micromonospora auratinigra. Next base: position 3,511,076 of record NZ_LT594323.1, read on the forward strand.
GCCCGTCGAAGGACTGCGGGAACTTCGTGGTGGAGGTGGAGGCGGCGTCGTACCGGTAGACCGGGCCGGCCATCGGCGACTCGGAGCCGCCGCCGAACTCGGGCGGGCTGCCGGCGTCGCCGCCGTACCGGATCCAGGCGGGTTTCGCGCCCGGCAGGGTGCCCTGGCCGGTGTTACGGAACGAGTTGTTGGTGGGGCCGCCCGTGCAGTTGTACTTCGCCCCGGCGGTGCCGGCCGCGAAGTCCCACTCGGCGTACGTCTCGGCGGCGGTGTTGGTGCCGGTGCAGTACGGCCAGCCGTAGTTGCCGGGGCCGGTGACCCGGTCGAACTCGACCTGCCCGGACGGGCCCCGGGCGGAGCTGGTGCCGGCGTCCGGCCCGTAGTCACCGACGTAGACGATGCCGGTGGCCTTGTCCACGCTCATCCGGAACGGGTTGCGGAAGCCCATCGCGTAGATCTCCGGGCGGGTCTTCGCGGTGCCGACCGGGAAGAGGTTGCCGGCCGGGATGCCGTACGAGCCGTCCGCGTTCACCTTGATCCGCAGGATCTTGCCGCGCAGGTCGTTGGTGTTGCCGGCGCTGCGCTGGGCGTCGTAGCCGGGGTTGCGGTTGGTCCGCTCGTCCAGCGGGGCGTAGCCGGCGGAGTCGAACGGGTTGGTGTCGTCGCCGGTGGAGAGGTAGAGGTTGCCGGCCGCGTCGAAGTCGATGTCCCCACCGACGTGGCAGCAGAGTCCCCGGTCGGCGGGCACGTCGAGGACGTCGACCCGGCTCGCCTGGTTGAGGGTGAAGTCGGCGTTGAGCGTGAACCGGGAGAGCCGGTTGACGCCCTGCCAGGCGGAGAAGTCGGTGCCGGTGGCGGGGGCGTCACCGGTGGGTGTCGAGAGCGGCGGCGCGTAGTAGAGGTAGATCTGCCGGTTGGTGGCGAAACCGGGGTCGACGCCGACGCCCTGCAACCCCTCCTCGTCGTGGGTGTAGACGGCGAGGGTGCCGACCACGGTGGTGGTGCCGGCGGCGTCGGTGCGGCGCAGGGTGCCGTTGCGGGCGGTGTGCAGGACGGAGCGGTCGGGCAGCACGGCCAGCGACATCGGCTCGCCGGTCTCGGCGACGCCTCGGGCCAGTTCGACCTGCTGGAAGTCGGCGGCGGTGATGGTGTGCGCGGACGCCGGGACGGGCGCCGCGGTCAGGGCCACCGCGCCGGCGGCGGCCGCGAGCAGCAGCGCGGAGCCGGCGGACAGCCATCGTCGGGCGGGGCGGAGGTGGGGATGGGGGTGGTGAGACATGCGTCTGCTGTCCCTTCCGGAGGCGGACGGCCAGGGTCGGGCGCGCGGAGGCGCGCCGGATGCCGGAGCGGGGGATGCTGCGCGGGCCGCCGGGTGGGAGACCGGCCGGCCGTGACCGCCGGAGGTTGCGGCGACGGTCACCTGTCGAGGTGGGGTGGCGGGGCCACGGTCGGTCCGGTGCGGCCGGGGAATCCCGGTCCGGCCGCACCGGACGGCCGTGCTGGTCGTGCCGGGCCGGAGACCGGTGGCACGCGTCCCGGGCCGGCCCCGTCCCCGCCGCGGGGCGCAATCCGCGGCGGGTCCTCGCCGGCCGACGCCGGGACGCCCTGGTCGGACGGCGTCTGCCGCCGACGGGTGTGGTGGTGGGGCGCCCCGTCGGGCGGGGCGCCGGCGCTCACACGGTGGCCAGGACGGGCTCCACCTCCGTCCAGGCGCCCCGCTCGGCGGAACGGGTCACCGCGTCCAGGACCAGTTGGACCTGCAACGCGTCGGCGAACGAGGGCGTCGGGTCGGTGCCGCTGGCGACCGCCTCGACGAAGTCGCGCATCTGGTGGGTGAAGGAGTGCTCGTAGCCGATCAGGTGGCCGGGCGGCCACCAGGCGGCCAGGTACGGGTGCTCCGGCTCGGTCACCAGGATCCGGCTGAAGCCCTGCTCGGTCACCGGCCGGTCGGCGTCGTAGAACTCCAGCTCGTTGAGGCGTTCCAGGTCGAAGACCAGGGTGCCCCGGGAGCCGTTGACCTCCACCCGCAGCGCGTTCTTGCGGCCGGTGGCGAAGCGGCTCGCCTCGTACGTGGCCAGCACGCCGCCCTCCAGCCGGGCGACGAAGACGGCGGCGTCGTCCACGGTCACCGGTCCGGTGCCGTGCCCGTTGCCGCCGGCCTGCGCCGCCAGCCCGCTGGACCCGGCCGGCAGCGGCCGCTCCTTGACGAAGGTCTCGGTCAACGCGCTGACGCCGCTGATCCGCCGGCCGGTGACGTACTGGGTGAGATCGATGATGTGCGCGCCGATGTCGCCCAGCGCGCCGGAGCCCGCCCGGTCCTTCTGGAGCCGCCAGACCAGCGGGAACTGCGGGTCCACGATCCAGTCCTGGAGGTACACCGCGCGGACGTGCCGGATCTCGCCGAGCCGCCCGTCGGCGACGAACCGCCGCATCAGCGCCACCGCGGGCACCCGCCGGTAGTTGAACCCGCACATCGCGCGTACGCCGTCGGCCCGGGCGCGTTCGGCGGCCGCCACCATCTCCCGGGCCTCGTCCACGCTGTTGGCCAGCGGCTTCTCGCAGAGCACGTGCTTGCCGGCGGCCAGCGCGGCGAGGGTGATCTCGCAGTGGCTGTCCCCCGGGGTGCAGACGTCGACCACGTCGACGTCGTCGGACTCGACGAGCCGCCGCCAGTCGGTGGTGTACCCGGCCCAGCCGAGCCGGTCCGCGGCGGCGGCCACCTTCGGCTCGTCGCGGCCGCAGACGAGCGCCATCCGCACCCGCGCCGGCAGGTCGTACACCCGGTTCACGGTGCGCCACGCCTGCGAGTGCGCGGCCCCCATGAACGCGTAGCCGACCATGCCGACCCGCAGGAGTCTGTCGTGACTGGACAAGGTGGGTCTCCCCCCGTGTGTCAGAACCCGAGCTTCAGGTAGTCGCCCGCGTTCTCCTTGGTGATCGTCTCGGAGGCGAGCACGATCTCCTTCGGTACCTGGAGTTCCACCAGGTCGGACAGGCCCTTGCCCTGCCCGATCAGGCGGGCGAGGGAGATGGCCGAGGAGGCCATCGACGGGCTGTAGGTGACGGTGGCCTTGAGTACCGTCCGGTCGGCCTGGATGTCCTCGATGGCCTTCTTCGAGCCGGCCCCGCCGACCATGAAGAACTCCTTGCGGTTGGCCTGGGCGACGGCGGCGAGCACCCCGATGCCCTGGTCGTCGTCGTGGTTCCAGAGCGCGTCGAGCTTCGGCAGCGCCTGGAGCAGCTGCGCCGCCTCCTGCTGGCCCGAGTCGGCGGTGAACCGCGCGGCCCGCCGGTTGGCCACCTTCAGCCCGGCCTGGGCCAGCGTGTCGGCGAAGCCCTTCGACCGTTCCTGGGTCAGCTCCAGCTCGTCCATGCCGGCGATCTCGGCGATCACCGGGTTGCTCACGCCCTTCGCCTTGAGCTGCTCGGTGATGTACGTGGCGGCGGCCACGCCCATGCCGTAGTTGTCCCCCTTGATCTGCAAGCGGTACGCCTTCGCGTCGGGGAACGCCCGGTCCAGGTTGACCACCGGGATGCCGGCCTTCATGGCCTCCAGGCCGAACGCGTTCAGCTCCTTGCCGTCGTGCGGCAGCAGCACGATCACGTCGGGCTTCTGGGAGATCAGGGTGGACAGCGCCGCCCGCTGGGCCGCCGCGTCCGCGCCGGCCTCCACGGTCTTCAGCTCCACGTCGGGGTACGCCGCGGCCTGCGCCTTGGCGTTGTTGGTGATGGCGGCGATCCAGCCGTGGTCGGCGGCCGGCGCGGAGAAGCCGATCGTCACCTTCTTGCCGGGCTCGTTGTTGCCGCCCGCCGGGGCCGCCTTGGTCTGGGCGGCGGTGGGTGCGGTCTCGTTGCTGGTGCAGCCGGCGAGCAGCACGCCGGCGCCGACGGCGGCCCCGCCGAAGAGCAGACCGCGGCGCGACAGGTCGCGACCCTGAGTGGTCATGACGGCCTCCTGGATGAGGTGGTGTGGTGGTGTGGGTGTGGGTGCTCCGGGGCGCGGAGGGCCGGACCACCGTCGGGTGACGGCGGCCGGTCGGCTCCGGTGGGGTCAGGCGGTGGTCGCCCGGTTGCGGGCGAGGAACTGGGTGAGGCTGCGGAACTGCACCTGCTGGACCAGGACGGCGGCGACGATGATGCCGCCCTTGACCATGTTCTGGGCCTCGGTGGTGAGGCCGTTGATGGCGAAGAGGTTGGTGATGGTGGCGAAGATGACCACCCCGAGCAGGGAACCGATGATGGTGCCCCGCCCGCCGCTGAGCAGCGTGCCGCCGATGATCGCCGCGGCGATCGCGTCCAGCTCGTAGAGGTTCGCCATCGCGGCCTGCGCCGAGGTGGCCTGGGCGGTGAGCATGATGGCCGCGATGCCGCAGCACAGCCCGGACAGCGCGTAGAGCAGCACGGTGTGCCGCCGGACGTCGATGCCGGCCAGCCGGGCCGCCTCCGGGTTGCCGCCGACGGCGACGGTCCGGCGGCCGAAGGTGGTCCGGTTGAGCAGCACCCAGCCGGCCGCGACCACGGCGGCGAGGATGAAGACCAGCAGCGGTACGCCGAGCAGGTTGGTGCTGGCGATCCCGTTGATCACGTCGTTGGTGGAGACCTGCGTCTGCTTGCCGGAGATCTGCGCGGCCAGGCCCCGGGCGGCGACCAGCATCGCCAGGGTGGCGATGAACGGCACCAGCCGCCCGTACGCGATGAGCACCCCGTTGACCAGCCCGACGGCGACGCCGACGGTGAGCGCGCTGAAGACCATGCCGGCCGCGCCGTAGCTCTGCGTCGCCACGGTGGTGCACCAGACCCCGGCCAGCGCCACGATCGCCCCCACCGACAGGTCGATGCCACCCCCGATGATCACGAAGGTCATCCCGACGGTGACCACGCCGACCACGGAGGCCAGCTTGAGGATGCTGAGCACGTTGTCCCAGACCCAGTCCGGGTCGGTGTAGAGGTCGGAGCGGGTGAGCGCGCCGATCACGATCAGCGCGACCAGCACCCCGATCAGGGCCAGGTTGCGCCGGGCGCCCTCGCCCTGGTCGCCGTGCCACCAGGAGAGCCGGCCGGCCGGGGCGACCCGCTGCCCGGGCCGCGCGGCCGGGTCGACCGGCGGGGACTGCGCGGGCAGGGCCGCGGCGGGCTGCGGCGCGGTGGTGGTGGGCGGGCGGTCGCTCATGCCGGTGCGCCTTCCATCAGGGACCCCGCCATCACGAGGTCGAGCACGGTGTTCTCGTCGAGGTCGGCGGCCGGGGCGGTGCGGACGATCCGGCCCTCCCGCATCACCAGCACCCGGTCGGCCAGGCCGAGCACCTCGGGCACCTCGCTGGAGACCAGCAGCACGCCGACGCCACGATCGGCGAGGCCCCGGATCACCTGGTAGAGCTCGGCCCGGGCCCCGACGTCCACGCCCCGGGTCGGCTCGTCGAGCAGGAGCAGCCGGGTGTCGCCGAGCAGCCAGCGCCCGACCACCACCTTCTGCTGGTTGCCGCCGGAGAGGGTGCGCACCGGGCGGCGTACGTCGCGGGGGCGCAGGTCGAGGCGCTCGGCGATCCGCTCGGCCTCGGCACGCTCCCGGCCGGTGTCGGTGAGGCCGGCGCGGGCGTACCGGCCGAAGGTGGCGAGTGTGACGTTGCGGTGCACCGGCTCGTCGAGCAGCAGCGCCTGGCTCTTGCGCTCCTCGGGGGCCATCCCCAGGCCGGCCCGGACCGCCGCGCCGACGCTGCCCGGACGCAGCGCCCGACCGGCCATCCGGACGGTCCCCGCCTCGGCCCGGCGGGCGCCGTAGATCGTCTCCAGCAGCTCGGAGCGGCCGGAGCCGACCAGCCCGGCGATGCCGACGATCTCCCCGGCGCCGACGGTCAGGGACACGTCGGCGAACTCGCCGGCGCGGGTCAGCCCGTCCACCCGCAACAGCTCCGCGCCGGTCGGGGCGGCGGTGGGCCGCGCCGGGAAGACGTACTCGATGCTCCGGCCGGTCATCCGGGCGACCAGGTCACGGGTCGGGGTGTCGCGCGCCGGCAGGTTCGCCGCCGTGGTCCGGCCGTCCTTGAGTACGGTCACCCGGTCGCCGATCTCGCGGATCTCCGCGAGCCGGTGCGAGATGTAGACCACCGCGATGCCCTGGGCGGTCAGCTCGCGGACGATCCGGAACAGGTTGGCCACCTCGTCGTGGGCCAGCACCGCGCTCGGCTCGTCCATGATGATCAGGCGCGCCTCGTGGGAGAGCGCCCGGGCCATGCTGACCACCTGCTTGCCGGCCGCCGGCAGGGCGCGGACCAGGCGGTGCGGCGGGATCTCGGCGTGCCCGAGGCGGGCGAGGATCTCCCGGGTCCGGCGGGCGGTGTGACCGCGTCGGATGAAGCCGAGCCGGCGCGGCTCGTGGCCGAGGAAGGCGTTCTCCGCCACCGAGAGGTCCTCGACGAGGTCGAGTTCCTGGTAGATGGTGGCGATGCCGGCGCGCATGGCGGCCTGTGGGTCGGCGAAGGCGACCGGTTCGCCGCGCCAGCGCACCTCCCCGGAGTCCGGCCGGTGCACGCCGGCGAGCACCTTGATCAGGGTGGACTTGCCGGCGCCGTTCTGCCCGAGCAGGCAGTGCACCTCGCCGGCGCGCACCTCCAGCCCCACCCCGTCCAGCGCGCGTACGCCGGGGAAGGTCTTGACCACGTCGGTGAGGCGCAGGACCACCTCCCCCGCGACGGTGCCGGTCATGCCGCCTCCCCGAAGGCGAGTTCGCTGGCCAGCACGGCGGCTCCGGCGACCCCGGCGCGCGGGCCGAGTTCGGAGAGGACCACCGGCAGGTTGCCGGTGGCCAGCGGCAGCGAGCGGCGGTAGACCACGCTGCGGATCTCGGCGAGCAGGATGTGGCCGAGCTGGGCCAGGCCGCCGCCGATGACGATCATGGACGGGTTGGTGAAGCTGACCAGGCCGGCCAGCACGCCACCGACCCGCCGGCCGCCGTCGCGGATGAGCCGGATGCAGGTGACGTCCCCCTCGGTCGCCGCCTGGGCGACGTCGAGCGCGGTCACCGCGCCCCGGGCGGCCAGCCGTTCCGCCAGGGCCGGGGACGCCTCGGTACGGGCGACGGCGGTGGCCTCCCGGGCCAGCGCGGCCCCACTGAACACCGCCTCCAGGCAGCCGAGGTTGCCGCAGGAGCACATCGGCCCGTTCGGGTCGACCTGGATGTGCCCGATGTCCCCGGCACAGCCGTCGGTGCCCCGGTAGACCTCGCCGTTGAGGTAGATGCCGCAGCCGATCCCGGTGCCGATCTTGACGAAGAGGAAGTCGTCCACCGAGTGCGCGACGCCGCCGTGCCGCTCACCGATCGCCATGATGTTGACGTCGTTGTCCACCACGGACGGGCAGCCGTGCTCGCGGGTCAGCAGCTCACGGACCGGGAAACGGTCCCAGCCCGGCATGATCGGCGGCGACACCGGCACCCCGTCGCGGAAGCTCACCGGACCGGGCACGCCCACGCCCACCGCGTCCAGCCGCTCGTACGCGCCGTCCGCCCGGGCCTTGTGCAGCAGCTCGTTGACCCGCTGGAGCGTCACCTTCGGGCCGGAGCGGATGTCGGCCGGCTCGGCGTACGCGGCCACGGGTTCGAGGCGGCCGTTCACCACCTCGACGTCGATCGAGCTGGCGCCGAGGTCGACGGCGGCGAAGCGCAGCCGCGGGTTCAACTCGACCAGGGTGGAGCGGCGCCCGCCCCGGGAGGCGGCCAGTCCCGCCTCGGCGACGTAGCCGAGGCCGACCAGCCGTTCCACCTCGGCCACCAGGCGCGGGCGGGGCATCTGGAGCCGGTCGCCCAGCTCGGCCCGGGACACCGCGCCCTCGTCGCGCAGCAACCGCAGGAGCCGTACGTGCAGGGGATCTCCGGTCCGCACCGGGACTCACCTCGCATCGGAGTCGGTCACATCGACGGAACGCCGATGTGTCGTGCCCGACACAGTAGGAGCCTTCCGATTCACCTGTCCATAGCTTCGGCCGATTCCGACTGAACTTTTGTCTCATGAAGCAAAAGTCAGCAGTGGATCAAGAAAAGTTCCGCCCCGGACACGGATCGCCCCGCCGCGCCCGGGGGCACGACGGGGCGATCCGACGGCGTCAGGTCAGCGGCTGCCGGCCGCGTTGTGCTTCTTCTTGAGCTTGCGGTCGTCGCGCAGCTCGACGTACGGCTCCTCGTCGGCGGGGTGCCCCGCCGCGATGGCGCGGCTGCGCTCCAATTCGGCGTCGAACTCCGCGCCGAGCAGGATGGCGATGTTGCTCAGCCAGAGCCAGACCAGGAAGACGATCACGCCGGCCAGCGCCCCGTAGGTCTTGTTGTACGAGGCGAAGTTGCTGACGTACAGGGCGAACAGGCCGGAGATCGCCACCCAGATCAGCACGGCGAGGATGCCGCCGGGGCTGACCCAGCGGAAGCCGCCGTGCCGGGCGTTGGGCGAGGCCCAGTAGAGGATCGCGAACATCAGGCTGACCAGGATCAGCAGCACCGGCCACTTGGCGATGTTCCACACCGTCAGCGCGGTCGAGCCGATCCCGATGGCGTTGCCGGCCTGCTCGGCGAGCCCGCCGGTGAAGACCACGATCACCGCGCTGGCCAGCAGCAGCACGCCGATCACCGCGGTCACCCCGAGCCGGATCGGCAGGGTCTTCCAGACCGGCCGCCCCTCCGGCACGTCGTAGATGCTGTTCGAGGCGCGCATGAAGGCGGCCACGTAGCCGGAGGCGGACCAGAACGCGGCCAGCAGACCGATGATCGCGGCGATGCTGGCCAGCCCGCCGGAGGCGCCGGCCTGGTCGATCGCGGTCTCGATGATCTTCCGGATGTTCTCCTCCGGCACCGCCTGGCCGACCGTGTCCTTGACGCCCTGGGTGGCCTTCGTGCCCAGCAGGCCGAGCACCGAGATCAGCACCAGCATGCCGGGGAAGATGGAGAGCACCCCGTAGTAGGTGAGCGCGGCGGCCCAGTCGGTCAGGCTGTCGTCCTGGAACTCCTTGACCGTGCGCTTGAGCGTCGCCACCCAACCGGTGCCGGACAGGTCGGTGGGGCTGTCCGGCCCCTCGCCCGGACCGACCGGCCCGGTGCGGTCGCGCCCGTGCCGGGCGGAAGACTCGTCGGCCGCCATCGGCCCTCCCTCGTCGTCGCGTGTCGTCACCTCCCGACATGCCCCGCCGACCAGGCCGGATAACCCCCTACTTGTAGAGCAGCCGCCCCATCCGCCGGGAGGCGAGCGCCAACATGCCGACGGTCAGCGCGAGCAGGTAGGCCACGTCGGCCAGCCACCACTACCCGGACCCGCCGACGCAGACGCCCCGGATCAGGTGCACCGAGCGGTAGAGCGGGCTCGCCTCCACCACCCAACGCAGCACCGCCGGGTAGGCCTCGGCCGGGACGAAGGTGCCGGAGAAGAGGAAGAGGGTGAACTGGGCGGACGCCATCAGGTCGAAGTCCTGCCAGCTGCGCATCAGGGTGGCGACGGTCATGCCGAGCGCGCCGAAGGCGAAGCCCACCAGGACGGCAGCGGGGAAGGCGGCGAGCGCCCGGGCCGCGGTGGTCAGGTCCATCGCCACCATGACCGCCAGGAAGGCCGCCGAGTAGAGGCCACCCCGGACCATCGCCCAGCCCAGCTCGCCGAGGGCGATCTCGAACGGCTGCACCGGGGTCGCGATGACCCCGTCGTACAGCTTCATGTACTTCATCTTCCCGAAGAAGTTGAAGGTGGTCTCGGCGAGCGCGCCGTTCATCGCCGACGAGGCCAGCATCGCCGGGGCCACGAACGCCGCGTACGGGACCAGCCGGCCCCCGGGCAGCGGGAGGTCACCGACCAGCGCGCCCACCCCGACCCCGATCGAGAAGAGGTAGAACACCGGCTCCAGGAAGCCGGAGAGCAGCACCAGCCAGTAGGCGCGGCGCAGCGAGGTGAGGTTGCGCTCGGCCACCGAGGCGGCGCGGCGGAACGCGGCGGACCGGACGAGCCGGGGCAGGACGAGTGCGACCACGGATTCCTCCCCTAGACGACCAGTGCGCGGCGGAACGTCCGCACCGCCAGCAGCCAGCCGGCGACGGCCCAGGCGGCCAGGTAGAGCAGGTGACCGGCGACCGACCACTCGGGCGCGACGCCCGTGGTGGCGGCCCGGCAGAGGTCCACCCCGTGCCAGAGCGGGGTCAGGTACGCCAACTGGCGCAACCCGGCCGGGAGCTGCTCGACCGGGAAGAACACCCCGGCGAAGAGCGTCATCGGGATGACCGCGAAGCGGAACAGCAGGGCCAGGTAGCTGTCGCTGGGCACGACGGCGCTGAACGCGAAGACCGGGGCGGCCACCGCCAGCCCGAGCAGCACGGCCACGGCCGGGACGACCAGTGCCCACGGCGAGCGCAGCGCCCCGAACAGCGCCGTCACGAGCAGGAACGCGGTGGCGCTGGTGAGCACCCGGAACAGCACGAAGGCCAGGTGACCGGCGACGATGTCACCGACCCGCAGCGGCGCGGCGGTCTGGGCGTGGTACGTCCGGATCCACTTGAAGTTGCTGTGCACCGGCCAGGTGGACTCCGACACCGCGACCTGGAGCGCGGTGGAGGCGATCAGGCCGGGCACCAGCCAGTCCAGATAGGGCAGCCCACCGACGCCCTGGTCGACGTACGCCCCGACGCCCACCCCGAAGCCGACCACGGTCAGCACCGGCAGCAGGAACGAGGAGAAGACCCCCGCCCGCCAGGTGCGCCGGTAGCCCACCAGGTAGTGCGCCAGCACCGCCAGCGCCGGCACCCGGGGCACGGCCGGCCCGGCTCGCTCCGCCACGCTCACCCCGGCCACCCCCGCTCGTCGCCCTACCGACCTTCCTACCCCGGGGGTACGACAGGCCGTCGGTCACCCTACGGCGGGCCGGCCGGCCCGTCGCGCCGATTCGCCGCCCGCGACACCACCCGGCTCCCGGCCGGGAGGGCTAGCGGGACGGCAGGGGCGCGACCGGGCGGACCGCGGTGAAGTCGGCGTGCTCGTACCGGGTCGCGGACAGCAGCAGCAGCCACTCGTCGCAGCCCTGCCACGGATGGAGATCCCCCGCGCCGCCCCGTACGGTCCGGGGTCCGTCACCCGGGCGGGGCCGGGCATCGGCCGGCGCACCCGCGAAACCGGGGATCCACGCGTCCGCGCAGATCTCGTTCGCCGAGCCCATGGCCGCCAGGCCGAACGCGTTCTCGGCGGCGGCCGTCCGCGCCTCGTCACCGAAGTCGTCGAGGAGCTGGTCCTCGTCGGGCTTGGCGTCGCCCCGGAAGGTCAGCGTCGTGGTGCCGGCCCGGGCCGCGTACTCCCACTCGGCCTCGCTGGGCAGCCGGAACGGCAGGGCCGCCAGCAGGTCGTCCAGGTCACCCTCGATCCGGGCGACGGTGGAGTCCTCCTCGGCGTACTCGTCCTCGTAGTCGGGCAGCCAGTGCCGGACCTGCGCGACCGTCAGCGGGTGCCGGGCGATCAGGAACGGTGCGACCCGCACCTCGCGCACCGGCCGGGCCTCGTCGGCGGTGGCGAAGAAGGGTTCGAGCGTGTCCTCCACCCCGCCGTCGCGCTCGATGGCGCGTACCGCCGCCAGTTCCGCGTCGGACAGGCCCATCCGGAACGTGCCGCCCGGCACCTCCCGGAACACCACACCCGAGCCGCTGTGCCGCCAGGCCGGACGCCCGGCCACGATCTCTTCGCTCCACACGGCGGCGAACGCTAGCAGCCCCGGGTGACAGTCGGGCGGTTGTCGGGATCGGGTACGGCCACCACGACGACCACGCCACCGCTCACTCATCGTCACGATCCACGGTGGTCACCCGTCGGGTCACGCGCCTTTGCTCTGCTTAAACACACGCAACAGTTACCCACAGCGATACTGTTGCGTATAGGTAAGCAGAGCAAAGGTGGCGCGAGGAGATCTGCCGACACCGGCGGGGCGGCGCAACTATCCAGCTCAGGCATGTTTCAACGAAGAGCCGAGCGGGCGATGTCGCACTCGGTGGGACAAGGCAGCAACTCTGCGTGCAGGGCTGGCCGGAACGGTCGGTCGTCACCGTGAGCTACCGGACGTGCCGGACCGCGCGTTGTGCCACCTCGGCACGCCGCCGTGCGAGGCCATGACGCTCCTCGCCGGGCCGGCTGGCGACCCTACGGCGTCGGCGTCGGCCGATCGTTTCGCCGGCTGGGCGCGGGCCCGGTGATCAGTCGACCAGGGTGCGGCCGGTGAGCTGGAGGAAGACGTCCTCCAGGCTGCTGCGCCGGACCAGGACACCGGCCGGGACGAGACCGCGCGCGGTGACCTCGGCGACCGCCGCGTCTCCGTCGGTCACGTAGAGCAGGATGCGGTCGGGCAGCACCTCGACCCGCTCACCGAGCCCGTCCAGCTTGCCGGCGAACGCCTCCTGCGAATCGGCGAGGAAGCGCAGCTCCACCACCTCGCGGGTGGAGTGCGCCTCGATGAGGGCACGTGGCGACCCCTCGGCCACGATCCGACCACCGTCCATCACCACCAGCCGGTCGCAGAGCTGCTCGGCCTCGTCCATGTAGTGGGTGGTGAGCACCAGCGTGACGCCCTGCTGCTTGAGCCGGAACAGCCGCTCCCAGACCAGGTGCCGCGCCTGCGGGTCGAGCCCGGTGGTGGGCTCGTCGAGGAGCACGATCTCCGGATTGTTGACCAGGGCGCGGGCGATGGTGAGGCGACGCTTCATGCCACCGGAGAGCGGCTCCACCTTGCTCTCCGCCCGCTCGGTGAGCTGGACGAAGTCGAGCAGCTCGGCGGCCCGTTCGCGGGCCACCCGGCGGGGGACGCCGAAGTAGCGGGCGTAGGTGGTGAGGTTCTCCCGGACGGTCAGCTCGGGATCGAGGCTGTCGAGCTGTGGGCAGACACCCAGTCGAGCGCGGATCGCGGGCCCGTCGCGGACCGGGTCCATGCCGAGGATCCGCAACTCGCCCCCGGACGGCGGGGAGACGCAGCCGACCATCCGCATCGTGGAGGACTTGCCGGCGCCGTTGGGCCCGAGGAAACCGAAGGCCTCACCGGGGCGTACCTCGACGTCGATGCCGTCGACGGCGGTGAAGTCGCCGAACCGCTTCACCAGCCCTCGCGCCCGGATGAGTGGCTCAGCACTGGTCATCGGTCGACCCTAGCGGCCGGGTCCGACACCGTCCGACCGGTTGACCGGGAGCCGGCTCACCCGTCACGGACAGTCACCACCGCTACGCTGAGTGTTCACCAGGTAGCCGGCCGAGTAGCCCGGCCACCCGGGGATCTTACGTACATAGTGGACAGATCGTTTTCGGACGGCACATGATTCAAGAAGTGAACTGCACCTTTCTCCCAGGCTTCGTGAAAACTGCTCTGAATAAAGGTGCTCTGAGTAATTGTCGAACGATTCTCGTCACGTTCCGCAATCACATTCGGCAATGTTCCCATCGTGCAAGCGATTCGCGTATCGTGCCCCCTCGTGTCGCCCGTTCGCTCCTCCGAGGGCCCCCCTTCGACGCCCCGGCCCGCCGGAACGCCCGACCCGGCGTCCGATGTGGACCCCGCGTCGGTGCCGCTACCGCCGGACGAGGGCACGGCGGCGGACCCGTCCTGGGCCGACGACGGGCCGGGCCCGGCGCACCACGACACCCGGGAACTGGCCGCCCAGTTCGAGGACGAGAAACCGGGCCGGGTGCTGGCCGGACCGGTCGGGCTGCTCTTCACCGGCGGCACCGTCGCCATCGCGCTGCTCGCCCTCTGGCAGGTCTTCTTCCCGCTGCCGCAGGGCAGCAAGTACTACCTGATCATTTTCCTGGCCGGCGTGCTGCCGATGGTCTTCCTGGCGTACCCCTCGGGGGTCCGGCTGCCCCGGCGGCGGGTGGGCGGACCGGCGGCGGACGAGCCGGCGGCGCGGCTTGGCGGGCCCACCCCGGTCGACTGGCTGCTCGCGCTGGCGGCGCTGGTGAGCTGCCTCTACCCGGTGCTGCCGGTGACCGTCGGCGCGGGCGGCGGCGGGTACGACGCCTTCCTCGACCGGCAGGGCCTGCTGGACCCGGTCGACGTGGCGATGGGCACCGTGCTGCTGCTGTTGCTGCTGGAGGCGTGCCGACGCACCACCGGGTGGATCCTGCCCGCGGTCTGCCTGCTCTTCCTCGGCTACGGCTACTACGGCGGACTGCTGCCGCAGTCCTGGCCGGTGGCGCACGCCGGGCTCGACTTCGGCCAACTGGTCGACGCGTTCTACAACTCCGACAGTGGCTTCTACGGCACCCCGCTCGACGTGGCCGCCTCGTACATCGTGCTGTTCACCATCTACGGCGCGGTGCTCGACCTCTCCGGCGCGGGCCGCTTCTTCGTCGAACTGTCCGCTGCCGCGTTCCGCCGCTCCCGCACCGCCCCCGGGCGGACCGCGGTCGCCTCCGGCTTCCTGCTCGGCACCGTCTCCGGCTCCGGCGCGGCCACCACGGTCAGCATCGGCGCGGTCACCTGGCCGATCCTGCGCCGCGCCGGCTACCCGCCGGAACGGGCCGGCGGCATGCTCGCCGCCGCGGGCGTCGGGGCGATCCTCTCCCCGCCCACGCTGGGCGCCGCCGCCTTCATCATCGCCGAGTACCTGGGCGTCTCCTACCTGCGGGTGCTCGGCTGGGCCACCGTGCCGACGATCCTCTACTACCTGGGCATCCTGCTCTCGGTGGAGATCGACGCGCGGCGCTCCGGGGTACGTCCGGTGGTGATCGCCACCAGTTCGGCGTGGCGGCTGCTGGCCCGCTTCGGCTACCACTTCCTCTCCCTCATCGTGATCGTCGTCGTGCTGGCCACCGGCGCCTCGGCCACCCGGGCCGTGGTGGTCGCCACCGTCCTCGCCGCCGCGCTGTCCTTCCTGGACCGGCGGCACCGGCTCACCCCGGCCCGGCTGGTCGGGGCGCTCAGCGGCGGCGTACGCGGGGTGCTCGCGGTCAGCGCGGTCTGCGCCGCGGCCGGCATCATCACCGCCACCACCACGAAGACCGGCCTCGGCCCGCAGGCCGCCGCGCTGCTGGTGAGCGGGGCCCAGGCGGTCAGCTCCGAACCGGCCGTGGTGCTGGCGCTCACCGCCCTGCTCGCCGCCGTGGCGCTCACCCTGCTCGGCCTGGCCGTACCGGTCACCGCCTCCTTCGTCATCGGCTGGGTGATCATCGGTCCGGCCCTGCTCAACCTCGGCGTCACCGCGCCCGCCGCGGCGATGTTCGTCTTCTACTTCGCGGTGCTCTCCGAGGTCTCGCCGCCGACCGCGCTGGCCGCCGTGGCGGCCGCCGCAGTGACCGGCGGCCGGCTGGTCCCGACCATGTGGCAGACCCTGCGGTACGCGCTGCCCGCGTACCTCATCCCGCTGGCCTTCGTGGTCACGCCGACCGGCCTCGGGCTGCTCGGCATCGGCGGGGTGGGCCGGATCGCGGTCGCCGGCCTGCTCTCCGCGTGCGGCGTCGCCCTGCTCGCGGTGGCCGCCGGCGGCTGGCTGCCCGGGGTGGGCCCGGCCGGCGTGCCGGAGCGGATCCTCGGCGCGATCGCCGGGCTGGTGCTGCTCTGGCTCGAACCCGTACCCGTCACCGTCGGGGCCGTTCTGGCCGCCCTGACCGTCGCGGGTGTGCTTCTCCGACGCGCGGCGGCCGATCGGGCCGGTACCGCGTCGGCGACGACCCAACTGGTGGACCATCGGGAGGAGAAAGAGTGAGACGGATCAACGTGCGGATCGCTGCGGGCGTCGGGGCGCTGGCCCTGATCGCGGCGGGCGCCGCCGGGTGCGGGGGCCGTCAGGACGGGGCAGCGAAGGACGACGCCGCCAGCGAGATCACCTGCAAGGTCACCAAGGACACCCGGGTCGGCATCGCCACCGGCAACGCCACCGGCGTCTACTACGTCGTCGGCAACGCGCTCGCCGGGCAGCTCTCCGGGGCCACCGGCGGCAAGCTCACCGGCACCGCCGCCGAGACCGGCGCCTCGGTGCAGAACATCGAGCAGCTCGTCGCCGGCCAGTACGACGTCGCCTTCTCGCTCTTCGACACCGCGGTCAACGCGGTGCAGGGCAAGGGCACCTTCACCGCCCCGCAGCCGGTGCAGGCGCTGGCCCGGATCTACGACAACTACACCCAGGTGGTCGTGCGGGCCGACGCGGGGATCACCTCGGTGGCCGACATGAAGGGCAAGAAGATCTCCACCGGCTCGCCCAAGTCGGGCACCGAGGTGATCGCCAACCGGCTGCTCACCGCCGCCGGCCTCGACCCGGCCAAGGACATCCAGGCGCAGCGGCTCGACCTGACCAAGACCGTCGACGGTATGAAGGACGGCAGCATCGACGGCTTCTTCTGGTCCGGCGGGGTGCCCACCGGCGGCGTCACCGACC
Source organism: Micromonospora auratinigra (assembly GCF_900089595.1). GTDB lineage: Bacteria > Actinomycetota > Actinomycetes > Mycobacteriales > Micromonosporaceae > Micromonospora > Micromonospora auratinigra. The sequence goes on from NZ_LT594323.1 coordinate 3,527,430, forward strand.
TCTTCACCACGGCCGGCGACAAGGTCAAGTTCATCGACATCAGCCCGCTGCTGCCGAAGATGACCGAGCTGAACCCGGCGTACCAGGCGGGCACGATCGGCAAGGACGTGTACAGGACGGCGGCCGACACCCCGACCATCGTGGTGCCCAACGTGCTGCTGGTGCGCGACAACCTCGACGCCAACGTGGCCTGCGCGATCACGAAGACGGTCTTCGACAAGAAGGACGCCCTCGCCCAGGCCAACCCGGCCGCCAAGGGCATCGACCTGGCGAACGCCCGCAAGACCGACCCGGTGAAGCTGCACCGCGGCGCGGACAAGGCGCTCACCGACCTCGGCGCCAGCTGATCCCCCGACGCCGGGCCCGGACGATCCGCGTCCGGGCCCGGCACCCCGACCCGACCCGGGAGACCCCCGTGCCGCTGCCCACACCGGCCCGCGTACGCCGGCACCGCTCCGCGGACCGCACCGACCATCTCTGGTCGGTGCGTACCCAGCTGCTCGCGCCGATCCTGGTGGCCACGGTCGGCCTGGTGGTGCTCGGCGCCGCCCAGACCGACGCCGCGCTGGACGCCTCCCGCGACGCCGACCGGGCCCGCGTGCTCGCCGGCACCGCCACCGCCACCGTCCGACTGGTGCACGAGCTGGAACGTGAACTGGGCGAGACGGCGGCACTGCGTCAGCGCGGTGGCACCTCCGGCCGCCCGCTGGTGGACGCCCAGCGCCGCCGGGTCGACACCGCGGTCGAGCGGTACCGGAGCGCCAGCGCCGACGCCCGGCGCGCCGCGCCGGACCTGCGGCCCGTGCTCAACGACGCCGACGGACTGCTCGGCCAGCTCGGCCCGAACCGCTCGCTGGCGCTGAACGGCGACAGCGCCGACCCGACGTACGTCTCGATGGTCGACTCGCTGCTCGCCGTCGCCGACGCGCTCCCGGCCCAGCTGCGCGACGCCGAACTGGCCAACGGAGCCCGGGAGGTGGCCGCCGTCGCCGCCCAGGAGCACCTCGCCTCGCTGGAACGCGACCTGCTGCGCGGCGTCTTCGTGCGCGGTGGCCTCGCCCCCGGCGAACTGGCCGGCCTCGGCCGGCTGCGCGGCGCCCGGGAGCAGCGCCAGGCGGAGTTCCTGCGGATCGCCACCGGCCCGGCCAACACCTCGTGGTACCGCCTGGTCTCCGGCGGCGACGTGGAGAACGCCCGGCGGATGCGGGACGCGGTGGTGGACACCGACGGCTCCGCCGAGTCGCTGAAGACCGACGGCGACGCCTGGTACGTGGCGCAGAGCGGCACCATCCGCCGCTACAACCTGCTCGGCCGGCAGCTCTCCGAGGAGCTCGACCAGGACGCCGCGACGCTGGCCGGCACCGCCCGGCAGCGGGCCCTGCTGACCGGCACCCTGACCAGCACCGTCGCCCTCGGCTCGCTGATCTTCGCGGTGCTGCTGGCGGTGCGGACCAGCCGCCGGCTGCGCCGCCTGCGGGTGGCCGCGCTGACCATGGCCAACCGGGAACTGCCCGACCGGATCACCGCGATCGCGGCGGGCGACGGCGGTACGGGCGACGGCACCGCGACCCGGCTCACCGAGGGCATCCGGCGCGGCCGGGACGAGGTGGCCCAGGTGGCCGAGGCCTTCGACACGGTGAACAAGGCCGCGCTGCGCCTCGCCGGCGAGCAGGCCGAGCTGCGGCTGGACATGACCCGGATGGCGGAGGCGCTGGCCCGGCGGATCCGTACCCTGATCACCCGCCAGTTGCGTCTGCTCGACGAGTTCGAACGCGAGGAGACCGACCCGGACGCGCTGGCCCGCTTCTTCGCGCTGGACCACCTCGCCGCCCGGCTGCGCCGTAACGGGGAGAACCTGCTGGTCCTCGCCGGTGGCGAGCCGGGCCGCGGGCACGAGGGGGCGCTGCTCCTCGACGACGTGGTGCGGGCCGCCGCCTCCGAGATCGAGGACTACCCCCGGGTGGAGGTGGACGTGCCGACCGCGGCGGTGCACGGCGCGGCGGCGGGCAACCTGGTGCACCTGCTGGCCGAGCTGCTGGAGAACGCCACCGTCTACTCCCCGCCGAACTCGCCGGTGCTGGTGGACGGCCGACGCACCGTCGACGGGTTGACCCTGCGGGTCCACGACCAGGGCATCGGCATCGGCGACGGCCGGCTGGACGGCATCAACGAGCGGCTGGCCGCGCCGGCCACGCTCTCCAGCGCGGCGGCCGGCAGCATGGGCCTGCACGTGGTGGCGCACCTGGCCGCCCGGCACGGGATCCGGGTGCAGCTGCACAACACCGGCACCGGCACCGTCGCCCAGGTGGAGGTGCCGGAGGCGGTGCTGACCCGGGTCGAGGCGGTCACCCGCCGTCCCGGCGCCGAGCGTCGCCCGCTCACCGGCCGTGGCGCGCCCTGGTTCGGTTCCCGGGCCGGCGGCCCCGCGCCGCACCGGCCCGGTACGCCCCAGGGGCGTGACCTGGTGACCGCCCCGCCCGTCCTGCACCATCCGCCCGGCGTCGCCGTGCCGGTGGCCGGGACCGCCCCCGCCGGGCCGGTCCGGGGAGTGGCCAGCGTGCGTCCACCCGGCATCGCGGTGCTCGCGCCCAGCGCGGCCCGGGTCCGGCCGGCCGAGCCCGGGCCGGCGCCCGCGACCACCGCCACCGGGCTGCCCCGGCGCACCCGGGGCGGTCAGCTCCCCACCGCCCTGCCCACCACCACGCCACCCCGCCCCGAGGCGGACCTGCTCGACCCCGAGGTGGTACGCGCCCGCCTGTCCGCCCTCGCCGAGGGAGTGGCCAGCGCCATGCGTCGTGCCCCGCACCCCACACCCAACGGGAGAACCCAATGACCCCATCCGTGACCGCCGGACTGGACTGGCTGCTGGCCAACTTCGCCGAGCAGGTGCCGGACGTGTCGCACGCCCTCGCGGTGTCCGAGGACGGGCTGCGGCTGGCGGCCTCGCCGGACCTCTCCCCCGACCAGGTGGACCAGCTCTCCGCGGTGATCAGCGGACTGGCGAGCCTGACCGTGGGCGCGGCCCGGCTGATGTCCGCCGGCCGGGTACGGCAGCAGATCGTCGACATGGACGGCGGCGTGCTGCTGGTGATGGCGGTCGGCGAGCGGGCGCTGCTCGGCGTGCTGGCCGCCCCCGGCTGTGACCTCGGCCAGATCGGCTACGAGACGGCCACGTTGGTCCAGCGGGTGGCGGAGGCGCTGGAACCGGCGGCCCGGCGGTGATCCGTCGTCCGCTGCGGCTGGTGGCCGCGCTCCTGCTGGCCGCCGTCGTCGCCGGCTGCGCGCAGCCGAAGGTGGGCCCGCAGGAGTGGCACGGTGGCCGGATCTTCCTCGCCACCGGCAACACCACCGGCGTCTACTACCAGCTCGGCGGCGGCTACGCCGACGTGATCAGCCGGCACCTGCCCGGCTACGAGGCGCGGGCCGAGCCGACCGGCGCCTCGGTGGAGAACATCAACCGGCTGGCCAGCGGCGACATGGACGTGGCGTTCAGCCTGGCCGACACGGCGGCGGACGCGGTCGCCGGGCGGGGCGCCTTCGACGGGCAACCGCAGCCGGTCCGCGCGCTGGCCCGGATCTACAGCAACTACACCCATCTGATCGTGCGGACCAACGGCAAGATCGACAACTTCGCCGAGCTGCGGGGCAAGCGGGTCTCCACCGGCTCGCCGAAGTCCGGCACCGACATCATCGCCGGCCGGCTGCTGACCGCCGCCGGGATCGACCCGGACCGGGACATCCAGCGGCTCACCCTGTCACTGCCGGAGACGGTGAAGCGGATGCGGGCCGGCACCGTGGACGCGATGTTCTTCTCCGGCGGGCTGCCCACCCCCGGCATCAAGGACCTGCTCTCCAGCGCCCCCGGCACGTTCCGGCTGCTGCCGCTGGCCGAGCTGATCGAGCCGCTGGCCGCCCGGTACGGCACCGTCTACACGACCGCGTCGCTGCCCGGCGAGGCGTACGGCACCCCGACCGCCACGCCCACCATCACCGTGGCGAACGTGATCCTGGTCCGGGCGGACCTGCCGGAGCAGCTCGCGTACGACCTGACCCGGCTGCTCTTCGCGTACCAGGGTGAGCTGATCAAGGTGCATCCGGAGGGGGCGAACTTCACCCGGGGAAGCGCGTCGGGCACCGACCCGATCCCGCTGCACCCGGGGGCCGGGCGCTACTACCGCACCGGCTAGACGTCGGCGGGGGCGGTCGCGGCGCGCGCGGCGGCGACCAGCCGGTCGGTCTCGGCGGCGACCTCCGCGTCGTCGACCGGGGTGCCCGGGTCGTAGCGGACCGTCCAGGTCAACCCGTCGACGCCGGAGACCCGGCGGGCCGCGATCCGCGCCGCGCCACCGGGCACCGGGTGGTGCGCGGTGTACGCCACCGAGCGGGTGACCCGGGCCCGGACCTGGTGCGGCAGGTCACCCGGGTCGAGCAGCAGGTAGGTCTCGGCGGGGCAGTCCGCCACCACCAGGTAGCCGTCCCGCTCGGTCACCCGCTCGGCGGGGGTGACGGTCAGCTCGCGGCCGGACCAGACCGCCTTGAGCAGGTCGTGCCAGCCGACCCGGTGGCCCCGACCGGGCAGCCAGAGCCCGAGGTTGGTGGCGACCAGCACGCCGTCGCCCTCGCCGTTGCCGGCGGCGGCCCAGCCGAGCACCCGTTCGTCGGCGGCGAGCGGCGGCCGGTCGGCCGGCGGCAGCTTCGGCTTGCGGCTGAACAGTCCCATCACAGTCCTCCGGCGGCCTGCTCGCGTAGCGCCCGCGCGTGCTGCTCCAGCGAGAGCAGTTCCCCGAAGAGCGCGAAGTACTCGTCCTTGTTGCTCACCGGGTTGATCCGCTGGATCTTCGACTTCAGGTCCTTGATCCGGCCGGTGACCGAGCCCCACTGGAGGCGGGCCATGGTGATCGAGACGTACCGGGGATCGGGTTCGCCGTCGATGCGCAGCGGCTCGACGGCCAGCTCGCCGACGAGCGCGCGGCCGGCCAGGTCGTCGCAGGCGTCGCGGACCCGCTCGATCCAGACCGCGCCGCCCGCCGCGGTGGCCGTCCCGCCGGCCGCGGCGATCGCGGCGCGCACCGCCTGGTGCACCGGGTGCCGGTAGGCGGTGGCCTCGACGGCGTCGAACATCGGGCCGGCCAGCACCGGCTCCTGGAGGGCGAGCTTCAGCGACTCGCGCTCGACCATCGACTGCGGGCTGTCCACGGTCGGAGTGGGCCGGCCGGGACGGGCCGGGCCGTTCGGCGCGCCGTCGGTCGGCTGCCCGTTGGCGGCGGCGAGCACGGCCCGCTGCACCGGCTCGATCTCCATGCCGAGGTCACCGGCGAGCTTGCGGACGTACTCGGGACGCTTCTCCCGGTCCTTGATCTTGGCGACCAGCGGAGCGGCCCGGCGCATCGCCTCAACCCGGCCGTCGACGGTGTCCAGGTCGAACCGGTTGATCAGGTGCCGGAGCGCGAAGTCGACCAGCGGCTCGCGGCGGGCGACCAGGTCGCGCACCGCCAGGTCACCCTTGGCCAGGCGCAGCTCGCACGGGTCCATGTTGTCGGGGCTGACCGCGATGAAGGTACGCCCGACGAAGCGCTGGTCGTCCTCGAAGGCACGCAGCGCGGCCTTCTGGCCGGCGGCGTCGCCGTCGAAGGTGAAGATGATCTCGCCGGCCCGCTCGTCGCTGTCGAAGAGCACCCGGCGCAGCACGGCGATGTGGTCGGAGCCGAACGCCGTGCCGCAGGTGGCCACCGCCGTCGGTACGTCCGCCAGGTGGCAGGCCATCACGTCGGTGTAGCCCTCGACCACGACCACCTTGCCCTGCTTGGCGATCTCGCGCTTGGCCTGGTCGATGCCGTAGAGGACGTGCGACTTCTTGTAGATCGGCGTCTCGGGCGTGTTCAGGTACTTCGGGCCGTCGTCGTCGTCGAACAGCTTGCGCGCGCCGAACCCGATCACGTCGCCGGTGATCTCCCGGATCGGCCACATCAGCCGCCGGCGGAACCGGTCGATCAGGGTGCCGGAGCGGGACGGTCGGGACAGCCCGGCGGTGACCAGCTCGTCGTGACTGAATCCCTGCTGCCGCAGGTGCTTGGTGAGCAGGTCCCAGGCGTCCGGGGCGAACCCGCAGCCGTACCGCTCGGCGGCGGCCCGGTCGAAGCCCCGCTGGGCCAGGAACTCCCGGGCCGGGCGGGCGCCGGCCGTGCCGAGCTGCGCGCGGTAGAACTCCACCGCGGCGGCGTGCGCGGCGACCAGCCGCTGCCGCTGCCCCTGCTGCGGTCGGGTCCGCGGGGTCGAGCGGTCGTCCTCGACGTAGCGCAGCTGGAGGCCGGCGCGGGCGGCGAGTCGCTCGACGGACTCGACGAAGCTCAGGTGCTCGGCGTCCATCAGGAACTTGATCGCGTCGCCACCGGCGCCGCAGCCGAAGCAGTACCAGACGTTACGGGCCGGCGAGACGTTGAACGACGGGCTCTTCTCGTCGTGGAACGGGCAGAGCCCCTTGAGGTTGCCGCCGCCGGCCGACTTGAGCGTCACCGTGTCGGAGATGACCTCGGCGATCGAGGTGCGCTCGCGGACCAGCGCGATGTCCTCGTCCCGGATCCGCCCCGCCATCTCCGCCACCCCCTCGGCGTACATCCTGCCCTGCCGGACCGACGTTCCGGCGGCCGGGGGGACGGCGTGTGGCGGACGCCGCCCGCCGTCGCCCGCCCCGGCGGACAGGTGGCCGGCCCGGCGACGAGGGGGGAGAGCGCCGAGCCGGCCGGCTCAGGAGAGGCCGGCGCAGACCGCGACCACGGCCGACGGGAGATTCGGGTCACCGCACTCGCCCGCCGGGCCGGTCTGCCCGGCCAGCCGCCAGGTCCCGCCCTCGAACCTCAGGAACAGCTGCATACCGCTCACGTCGGCCGTGCTGCCCTCCGCGACCGCCAGCACCCGGGCGAAACCGTTGCGGCAGGCGAACACCGAGACCCGGGCGAGCGCCGGCCCGGACGCCGGACGATCGAGCACCGTCGAGGCGGCCCGGGTCAGCACCGGCGCCGCGCAGTCGGCGGTGGCGGCGACCGCCGGCGGCAGGTCCGCCAGCCGGGTCGGGCGACCGGAGGCGGCCGGAGCCGCCGCCGGCGGTCCGCCGCTGCCGGTGCCCCCGGCGCGCCGGCCGTCGGGCACGACCGTCGGGCCCGCGCCGCCCGCGCCGGGCCCGGCCGTCGGCGTCCCGATCGCCGCCGGCACGGTCGCGGGGGCCGCCGCGACGGTGCCGGACGGTACGGCGGCCGACGGTCGCCCCGGACCGGCGGTCACCGCCGGCGACCCGGCGCAGCCCGCCGCCACCCCGCTCAGCCCCAACGCCATGGCGAGCACCGCGGCAGTACGACCCTTCGACATGTTGCGCCTCCGTCTCCGGTCGTGACCCGGTGTCCGACCGTCACCAGAAGCTACGAAGACCCCCTTCGCGATTTCTGAACGAAACCTGTAACGGCTGGTGAGGTCGGGTCACCCGCGCGTCGCGGCCAGGCCGTCCGGCGCGCCCAGGCCGGCCGCACAGCCGCAGCCCCAGTGCCGGTGCCACTGCTCCACCTCCGCCTGCTCCCGGGTACCGAGGGCGGCGAAGGTCGCCGAGGCGAGCTCCCAGGCGCGGTGCGTCGCCCCCTGGTCGCCGCGCCGCGCCTGGACGGCGCCGATGTCCCGCAGGGTGCGGGCCTGGCCGAGATCGTGCCCGAGCTCCCGCCAGGCGGCGTGCGCCCCGGTGAGGGTCTCCAGGGCGGCATCGAGATCCCCCACGGCGAGCTGGAGCTCGCCGATCGTCCGGCTGATCAGGGCCACGCCGAACCGGTCCCGCCGTTGCCGGCAGATGGCCAGGCTGCTCGCCAGCGGCCCGCCCGCCAGCTCCGCCCGGTCGCTGCGCAGCCAGATCTTGGCGAGCGCCTGCACGGTGTAGCACGCGGTGTACTCGTCGCCGTGCTCCACCGCGAGCCGGTGCGCCCGCGCGCACCACCGTTCGGCCTCGTCGAGGTCGCCGCGGGCCCGGTGCACCAGGCCGATCCCCCGGGTGGTGAGCGCCTCGCCCCGCCAGTGACCCAGCCTCCGGTAGCGGTCGTTCGCCTGGGTGAGCCAGTCGACCGCCGGCTCGTCGTCGCCCAGCTCCCGGTGGCAGTAACCGAGGCCGTACCGGGCGTGCGCCGCGCCGTTCTCATCGCCCAGCCGGTCCAACGTGTCCGCGGCGGCCGTCAACAGCGGTACCGCCTCCCGGTGGCGGCCCAACTCACGCAGCACCGTGCCGAAGCCGTTGCGGGCGGCGGCGGCACCGTGCACGTGCCCGGCCGCGTCGAACAGGGCCACCGCGGCCGGGTAGTGGACCAGTGCCTCGGCGAACCGGTCCTCCCGGTAGCGGAGCAGGGCGATGCCACACTCGACGACCGCCTCGGCCACCCGGTTCCCGGCCGCCCGGGCCGCCTCCAGCGCCGCCGAGTGGGTACGTCCCCAGCCGGTGAAGTCGCTGCCCGTGGCGAACAGCGCGACGACCAGCGCGTCGGCGAGCGCGCAGGCCGCCACGTCGAGCCCCAGCGCGGCGGCCCGCTCCACCGCGGCGATCAGGAACGGCGCCTCGACGTCGATCCAGTCCGGCCGCACCGGGTCCGGATCGGTCGACGCCGGTCGCCACTGCGCATCCATCGCGTCCGGCGCCTGCCGGTACAGCGGCGCCAGGGCGTACGGCGACGGCTCGCCGTGCCGACCGCTCAGCTGGGTCGCCGCGGCCAGCGCCCGCCCGACCGCGGCGTGCAGGGCAGCCGTCGTCTCCTCCTCGACGGCCCGCTCGCAGGCGTAGAGCCGGACCAGGTCGTGCATCCGGTAGCGCACGTACCGGCCGGCGGGGTTCTCCATCACCACCACCAGGCGCGCGTCGATGAGCTGCTCCAACAACTCCTCGGCCCGGTCGACGCCCTCGCCGGTGAGCGCGGCGACCACCCACTCGGCGAAGTCGGGACCACCCAGGAAGCCGAGCAGCCGGAACGCACGGGCGGCAGCCGGGTCCAGCGCTTCGTAGCCGATCGCGATGCTGGCCCGGACGGCCAGTCCGTCGGCCTCCATCTCGTCGAGCCGGCCCCGCTCGTCGCGGATCCGCTCGGTCAGCCGGGCCACCCGGCGGTGCGGTCGCGCCGCCAGCCGGGCACCGACGATGCGCAGCGCGAGCGGCAGACCCTCGCACATGTCGACGAGCCCGTCGACCGCCTCCCGCTCGGCCCGTACCTTCTCGGCACCGACGATCCGGCCGAGCAGGATGATCGACTCCTCGCGCCGCAGCAGCGGCAGCTCCAGGTGGCAGGCGCCCGGGATGGTGGTGAGCCGGGATCGACTCGAGACGATCAGGGCCACTCCCGGGGCGCCCGGCGTGAGCGGCCGCACCTGCTCGGCGCTCGTCGCCCCGTCGACCACGATGAGCAGCCGCCGCCGGCTGAGCGCGGACCGGTACTGGCTGAGCTTGTCCGCCAGGGTGGGGAGCCCGTGCAGGTCAGCCACGCCCAGGGCGCGGAGGACCCGGTTGAGCGCGTGACCGGGGTCGTCGCCCTGCCCGTCGAGGCTGACGAAGATCTGGCCGTCCGGGTACGCGGCCCGCAGCAGGTGCGCCAGCCGGAGGGTGAACGAGGTCTTGCCGACGCCACCGGGGCCGGAGACGATCATCGGCGGCAGCGCCTTCGTGGACTTCTGCGGCTCGCCCAGCACGGTCAGGGCGAGGGACATCTCCGACTCGCAGCCCACATGGTCGGGCAGGTCGGCGGGGAGCTGACAACCCGGCGCGGTGGGCGGCGGCAGCGCCTCGCCGCCTGCCGGCGACGCCTCGACCGGGACCGGCTCGGCCCGGGGCGGCCCGGCCGGTACGGGCAGCTGGCCGCGCAGGATCTCCCGGTGCAGGGCCTGCAGTTCGGGACCCGGGTCCACGCCCAGCTCGTCGGCGAGCAGCATCCGGGTCCGGGTGAACTGGTCCAACGCCTCGGCGCGGCGCCCGTTCAGGTGCAGCGCCCGGATCAGCCGCAGCGCCAGCGGTTCGGCGAGTGGATCGCGCTCCAGGGCCCGGCGGAGCCGGTCGGCGACGTGACCGCTGCGGCCCTGCTCGAGGTCGCTGTCGGCCCAGTCGAGCAGCACGCCGAGCAGCTCCTGTCGCAGGCCTTCCCGGACGCGGGACGCCCAGCTCCCCGGTAGCCCGTCCAGTGGTTCGCCGGTCCACAGCTCCACCGCGTCGCGCAGCATCTGCGCGCGCCGGGGATCGCGCGGCGGCAGGGTCGCCGCCTCGTCCCGCAGCTTTCCCAGGCGCAGCAGGTCGACCTGGTCGGGGGTGGCCTCCAGCAGATAGCCGCCGGACCGGCGGGTCACCGTGACCGCCGGCCCGTCACCGGACCCGGCGCCGGCGAGGACCCGACGGATCCGGGTGAGGTAGGTGTGGAGCACGCCGCGCGCCTCCGTCGGTGGCGCGGTGTCCCAGACCCGGTCGATCAACGCCTCGACCGGCACGGCGCGACCGGCGTCCACCGCCAGCGCCGCGAGCACGAGTCGCTGCTTCGTCGGTCCCAGATCGAGTGGGCGGTCCCCCGCCCGGACCTGTAATTCGCCAAGTACACGTAGCTGCACTGCAACGCCCCCGTGGTGTGCAACGACTACGGCTCTCCGACCCTGAGCTGGCCGTTCGAGACCGTCAAGGATTCATTCAGTTTTGCTACCGGGCCGGCTGCGACGGTTGAGCCACGCACCACCCGGGACGGTCACTCGACCTGGTTCCGATCACCCCGTTCCACGACAGGAGGTCGCCGGCCCACAACTGCACAGCAGTCCGCCAGGGAGCCGCCACCGAGCGGCTGCTCCCGCGATGGCTCGCGTCCCGCCGACTGTAGTCGCGTCGGCCGACACCCGTCGCCCCGCTCAGCCGGGCGGTGCGCGAAACCCCGGCTCAGCAACACTTCACGAACCGAGAGGAACGATCACCATGAAACTTCTCGACCGCGCCACCCTCACCCGCCGGGTGGCTCGGCAGGCGACCGCTGCCACCCTGGGCCTGGTGGGCGCGCTGACCGGCGCGCTGGTCGGCGTCACCCCGGCGGAGGCGTCCGTCCTGAACGGTCCGATCACCCGTACGGAGATCGTGGACCGCGCCCAGAACTGGGTCGACCGGGGATTCAAGTATCTGAGCGACAGCGACCGGAGCACCTGGGCCAGCGACGCCGAGAACCCCGACCATCTGTACCGGCGGGACTGCTCGGGGCTCGTGTCGATGGCCTGGCACCTGGGCAGGAGCTACGTCACCGACGAGTTCATGCTCAGCAATTCCCTGTGGACCACGATCGCCAAGGACGACATGCGCGCGGGCGACGCCGTGGTCCGCGACGGACACATGGAGATGTTCGTCCGCTGGAAGAGCGCGACCGACCACTCCCAGGGCGCCTACGTCTACTCGTTCAACCAGACGGGGGAGACGGTCCGCAACCCGTACGAGAAGTCGAACTTCGGCATCCTCGGTTTCGACGACGCGACCGAACTGAACTCGTACCCCAAGGCCATCCGCCGGACCGGGTTGGTCACTCCGCCCCCGCCGCCCCCGTCACCGTCGGTGGACCGGGACTTCGACGGCGACGGCAACGCCGACGTGCTCGCCCGCTACGACACCACCCAGGACCTCTGGTTCTACCCCGGCAACGGCGCCGGCGACTTCAAGAAGGGCCAGCAACGCAACATCTGGTCCAACTGGTCGGCCTTCGACATCATCCTCGCCGCCGGCGACTTCAACCGCGACGGCAAACCCGACGTCATCGCCCGCAACGCCACCACCAAGGACCTCTGGTTCTACCCCGGCGACGGCGACGGCGGCCTGCAGTTCGCCAAGCAGGAGATGGTCTGGTCCAACTGGTCCGCCTTCGACCGCATCATCGCCCCCGGCGACTTCGACCACGACGGCAACCCCGACCTGCTCGCCCGCAACGCCACCACCAAGGACCTCTGGTTCTACCCCGGCGACGGACACGGCAACTTCAAGAAGGGCCAACAGGTCATGATCTGGACCAACTGGTCCGCCTTCGACCTCATCATCGCCGCCGACGACTTCAACCGCGACGGCAACGTCGACGTCATCGCCCGCAACGCCACCACCAAGGACCTCTGGTTCTACCCCGGCGACGGCACCGGCGACTTCAAGAAGGGCCAACAGACCATGGTCTGGACCAACTGGTCCGCCCTCGACACCATCGTCGGCGTCGGCGACTTCGACCACGACGGCAACCCCGACCTGCTCGCCCGCAACGCCACCACCACCAACCTCTGGTTCTACCCCGGCAACGGCGCCGGCGACTTCAAGAAGGGCCAGCAACAGGAAATCTGGACCAACTGGGGCTTCATCAACCGCATCATCTGACGCTGATCCGGCGCACGGCGGTGGGCCCCGCCCGCTGCGCGGAGCCCACCGCCGCCGCCGACATCCGGCTGCTCCCCGTCACGAGGTCGAGCAGCCGAGGATTCCCGACTCTGCCCAAGGAGCACCCGTGTCCCTCCGTACCTCCCGACTGGCGGTCCTCGCCGCCGTCGCCCTCGCCGGGCTCGCCCTCGGCGCGCCACCGGCCGCCGCCGGAAGCGGCGCCGCCGGTGACGGTCACGCGCACGCCGGCGCCACCACGCAGTCGCTCACCGCCACCGCCACCGCCGCCCCGAACGGGTACACCGTCACCGGTATCGACGTCTCGCACTACCAGGGCACCATCAACTGGGCCAACGTCGCCGCCGGCGGCGCGAAGTTCTCGTACGCGAAGGCGACCGAGGGCGACTACTACGTCGATGCCTACTTCAGCGCCAACAACAGCGGCGCCAAGGCCAACGGCCTGCTCGCCGGCGCGTACCACTACGCCCGGCCGGACCAGAGCAGCGGGACGGCGCAGGCCGACTACTTCCTCGACCGCGCCCAGTACAGCGACGACGGGCGCAGCCTGCCGCCGATGCTCGACATCGAGTGGCCGGTCAAGGGATCCAGCAGCCCGTACCCCTGCTACGGCCTCTCCCCCAGCGCGCTGGTGAACTGGATCCGCGCCTTCACCGACCGGGTGTTCGCGCGTACCGGCAAGCGGGCGATGATCTACACCAACGCGTACTGGTGGAACGACTGCACCAACTCCAACGCCGGCTTCGGGGCGAATCCGCTGTTCATCGCGAACTACGGCACCAGTCCCAGCCCGCTGCCCGCCGGGTGGAACCGGTGGACGTTGTGGCAGTACGCCGACGGCGGCAGCCTCCCCGGCGACCAGGACGTCTTCAACGGCTCGCTCACGGAGCTGCGCGCCCTGGCCGCTCCGGCCCGGTCGGTGGACCGGGACTTCGACGGCGACGGCAACGCCGACGTGCTCGCCCGCTACGACACCACCCAGGACCTCTGGTTCTACCCCGGCAACGGCGCCGGCGACTTCAAGAAGGGCCAGCAACGCAACATCTGGTCCAACTGGTCGGCCTTCGACATCATCCTCGCCGCCGGCGACTTCAACCGCGACGGCAAACCCGACGTCATCGCCCGCAACGCCACCACCAAGGACCTCTGGTTCTACCCCGGCGACGGCGACGGCGGCCTGCAGTTCGCCAAGCAGGAGATGGTCTGGTCCAACTGGTCCGCCTTCGACCGCATCATCGCCCCCGGCGACTTCGACCACGACGGCAACCCCGACCTGCTCGCCCGCAACGCCACCACCAAGGACCTCTGGTTCTACCCCGGCGACGGACACGGCAACTTCAAGAAGGGCCAACAGGTCATGATCTGGACCAACTGGTCCGCCTTCGACCTCATCATCGCCGCCGACGACTTCAACCGCGACGGCAACGTCGACGTCATCGCCCGCAACGCCACCACCAAGGACCTCTGGTTCTACCCCGGCGACGGCACCGGCGACTTCAAGAAGGGCCAACAGACCATGGTCTGGACCAACTGGTCCGCCCTCGACACCATCGTCGGCGTCGGCGACTTCGACCACGACGGCAACCCCGACCTGCTCGCCCGCAACGCCACCACCACCAACCTCTGGTTCTACCCCGGCAACGGCGCCGGCGACTTCAAGAAGGGCCAGCAACAGGAAATCTGGACCAACTGGGGCTTCATCAACCGCATCATCTGACGGTCCACGTCGTACGGCGGGGGGCACCGGTGACCGGTGTCCCCCGCCGTAGGCGTTCAGGCCGACCGGCCGACCCCGGCGCCGTCGCCGATGCGGGGGAACGGCTCGATGGAGAAGACCACCTCGACCGGCACCTCGAAGTACGCGGCGATCCGCAGCGCCAGGTGCAGGCTGGGCCGGAACTCACCCCGCTCCAGGTAGCCGACCGTCTGGTAGTGCACCCCCAGCGCGTCGGCGAGCTGCCGGCGGGAGACGCCCCGCTCGGCGCGCAGCACCGCGATCCGGTTGTGCACGGTCTCGCTCATCGACGTCCTCTCATCCGATGCGCTGCATGGCCCGCTCGCGGCGCGCGGCGACCCGCGAGCCGGACTCCCGGCGGGCCATCCGGCGCAGCACCACCGGCGCCAGCACCAGCCCGAGCACCGCCCAGGCGCCGAGCACACCGAGGGTCTCCAGGTGCCGCCACGAGCCGCCGAGCTCCACCGCGGCCATGCTGTCGGGCAGCAGCGCCGAGCGCATGCCCAACCCTAGCCAGTAGATCGGGAAGATCTGGGCGACGGCCTGGAGCCAGCCCGGGTAGCTGTTGATCGGGTAGAAGATCCCGGACAGCGCGATCAGCCCCATGGTGGGGAGCATGACCAGGCCGAGGTTGCGCGGGTTCTCGATCAGCGCGCCGAGGACCGCGCCCATCGGCAGGGTGGCGATCAGGCCGAGCACCGCCACCGCGAGCAGGGTCAGCCAGGCCGTCGCGCTGGTCACCCGGAGGCCGTCCAGGAAGAGCAGGGCCGGGAGCAGTTGGAGGCCCATGCTCACCAGCGCCACCGTCGACATCAGCGTGATCTTGCCGATCAGGTAGCCGAGCATGCCGTTCGGGGTGGCCTTGGCGCGCAGCAGCGTGCCGTCCTCCCGCTCGATGACCAGTTGGGAGGCGAGCACCAGCATGCCGCCGAAGGCCAACCCCATGCCGAGCGCGCTGGGCAGCGTACGGGCGCCGAGGGAGAAGGACGTGCCGGGCACCGTCGAGCCGCGCATGAAGAACATGGCGGTCAGCAGGGCGGCGGTGGGGAAGAAGTAGTTCCACAGGTCCTGGGCGTTGGAGAAGGTGTTGCGCAGCTCGATCACGCCGCGCCGGAGGCCGGCCCGGACGGCCGCGGTGGTCGGGTTCATCGTTCGCTCCCCTGCTGCCAGACCTGGGCGACCCGACCGGCGCGCTGCCCCGTCTCCTCCTCGTGGACCAGTGTCATGTACGCGTCCTCCAGGCTGGCCCGGCGCACCTCCAGCTCCTGCACCGCGTCGCCGTGCTGCCCGAAGAGCTCGCGCAGGAAGCCGGTGGCGTCGGCGGCGGCGTGCACGTACCGCTCCCCGTCGCGGGTCCAGCGGATCTCGGCGTCACCGGCGACCCGGCGGGCCAGCTCGTCGGGCGAGCCGTCGGCGATGATCCGGCCGCCGGCCAGGATGAGGATCCGGTCGGCGAGCTTCTCCGCCTCGTCCAGGTCGTGGGTGGTGAGCAGGATGGTGGTCTCGTCCAGGTCGGCGAGGCGGTGCACCAGCTCGTGGAACTCGCGCCGGGCGGCCGGGTCGAAGCCGACCGTCGGCTCGTCCAGGAAGAGCAGCTCCGGCCGGCCGACGATGCCGACCGCCACGTCGAGGCGGCGGCGCTGCCCGCCGGAGAGCTGGTGCACGCGCTTGCTGGCGTGCGGGGTGAGACCGACGGTGTCCAGCAGGTCGTCGACCGGCCAGGGGCGGCGGATCCGGTCCGTGCCGTACGGGGCGTAGAAGTCGCCGAGGTGGGCGAGCAGGTCACGGACCCGCCACTTGCCGTGGTCGCGCCAGGACTGGAGCACCACGCCCATCCGGGCCCGCCAGCGCTCGTCGCCCCGGGCCGGGTCGACCCCGAGGACCCGGACCTGGCCGGCGGAGCGCATCCGGAAGCCCTCCAGGATCTCGATGGTGGTGGTCTTGCCGGCGCCGTTGGGCCCGAGCAGGGCGAGCACCTCGCCGCGCCGGGCGGTGAAGTCGACCCCGTGCAGCACGTCGACGGTGCCGTAGCGCATCCGCAGGTCGCGGACGTCGAGGACGAGGTCCTCGTCGGGTGGCGGGGGAGTCTCCACGACTCCCGGCAGTTCGACCGCAGTCATGCCGCAGAATGTAGCACTTCTACTACATGTCGAGGTACACCCGCTGCCGGTCGGGAGCGCGACAGGTCAGCGACCGGAGCGGTGGAACCAGCGGGTCACCGGCGGCGGGTCCTCCTCCTCGTACGACCGGGCGGCCCGTACCGCGGCGGCCAGGCCGGAGCGGCGCAGCCGGGCCGCCGGGTGCACCGCCGGATCGGCCGACATCTCCCGGAACAGGGCCACCGCCAGCCCGAGCATGACCACCACGAAGGGCAGCGCCACCAGGATGGTGGCCTGCTGCAACGCGGCGAGACCACCGGCCAGCAGGAGCGCCGCCGCCACCGCCCCGATGAGTACGCCCCAGAGCACCACCACGCCCCGGTGCGGGCGCAGCGCGCCCCGGGAACTCAGCGAGCCGAGCACCAGCGCGGCCGAGTCGGCGCCGGTGACGAAGAAGAGCGCCACCAGCACCGCCGCCAGCACCGTGGTGACCGTGGCCAGCGGCAGCGCGTGCAGCAGGCCGAAGAGGGCGTTCTCCGCGCTCGCCCCGACGTCGGCCACCAGGTCACGGGTGCCGCTGCGCTGCACCCGCAGCGCGGTGCCGCCCATGATGGCGAACCAGACGACGCTGGCCCCGCTGGGCACCAGCAGCACCCCGGTGACGAACTCGCGGACCGTCCGGCCCCGGGAGATCCGGGCGATGAAGATGCCGACGAACGGGGCCCAGGAGATCCACCACGCCCAGTAGAAGATGGTCCACGTCCCGAGCCAGGCCGGGTCGGTGAACGCCCCGGTCCGGGTCGACATGGTGACCAGGTGGCTGAGATAGTCGCCGACCGACGCCGGCAGCACCTCCAGCGTGTAGATCGTCGGGCCGGCCACGAAGACGAAGACCATCAGCCCGACGGCCAGCACCACGTTGCTGGTCGACAGCCACTTGATCCCCTTGTGCAGCCCGGTGAACGCGGAGACCACGAAGGCGGCGGTGAGCGCGGCGATCACCACCAGCTCGATCCCGGTGCTGTCCGGCACGGCGGTGGCGGAGGCCAGCCCGGCCGACACCTGGAGCGCGCCGAGACCCAGGCTGGTCGCCGAGCCGAACACGGTGGCGAAGACCGCGAGCAGGTCGATCGCCTGCCCCAGCGGCCCGTACGCGCGGGCACCCAGCAGCGGTACGAACGCCGCCGAGATCCGGTTGCCGCGCCCCTTGCGGAACGTCGAGTACGCCAGGGCGAGGGCGGCGATCGCGTAGATGCCCCACGGGTGCAGGGTCCAGTGGAACAGGGTGTACTGCATCGCCACCGCCGCCGACCGGGCGCTCTGCGGCGGCACGCCCGCGGCCGGCGGCGGCGACGCGTAGTGCTGGATCGGCTCGGCGACCGCGTAGAAGACCAGGCCGATGCCCATGCCGGTGCTGAACATCATGGACACCCAGGCCAGCGTGCTGAACTCCGGCTGGTCGTCGTCCGCGCCGAGGCGGATCCGGCCGAACCGGGACGCCGCGAAGACCACCGAGAGCACCAGGAAGGCGTCCGCGGCGACCACGAAGAACCAGCCGAACGTGTCGATCACCCAGGCCAGCCCGGCCTTGCCGAAGCCGGCCAACGAACCGCCCGCGAGGACCCCCCAGAGCACCACCGCCAGCACGCCGGCCACACCCAACCCGAGCACCACCCGGTCGGTACGCACCGCGCCCGCCTCCGGCTCCTGTTCCGCCATGGCCCCATCCTCGGCGGGCGGACGGGCTCCGCGCGGCGGAACCGGACAGGACCCCGCGTCAGGCGGGCAGGGCCGCCGACTCCTCGGCCTCGACCTGCGCGTTCCAGTCCCGCTTGGTGGAGCGCCAGCCCTCGTCGTCCAGGCCGCGCCGCCAGTAGCCGGAGATGGAGAGCGCGGCGGCCGGCACACCCCGGTCGACCCGCAGCAGCCGGCGCAGCTCCCGGACCGAGCCGGCCTCGCCGTGCACGAAGGCGTGCACCCGCCCGGGCGGGAAGTCCAGTGCCCGGACCGCCGCGACCAGCGCCTCGCCCACCGGGCGGCCGGCGCGGTGCAGCCAGCGCAGCTCGACCGCGCCCGGGCTGGCCAGCGGCAGCTCGTCGGCCGGGCCGTCGACCTCGACGAAGGCGACCGCCCGCGCGCCGGACGGCAGCCGCTCCAGCGCGGCGGCGATCGCCGGCAGGGCGCTCTCGTCGCCGGCCAGCAGGTGCCAGTCGGCGGTCGGGTCGGGCGCGTACGCCCCGCCGGGGCCGGTGAAGAGCACCCGGTCGCCGGGGCGCAGCCGGGCCGCCCAGGGCCCGGCCAGCCCCTCGTCGCCGTGGTGCACCACGTCGATGGTCAGCTCACCGGCGGCCGCGTCCCAGGCGCGCACCGTGTACGCGCGCAGCCGGGGCCACTGCGCGGCGGGGAACTCCCGCTTGATGGTGGCGAGGTCGGTCGGGTGCGGGTAGGTCACCCCGTCGGGCGGGAAGACGAGCTTCACGTAGTGGTCGGTGTACGCGCCCACCGGCAGGCCGGCCAACTCCTCGCCGCCCAGCACGAGGCGGATCAGGTGCGGGGTGGGCCGCCCGGTGCGTACGACCGTGGCGGCGGTGACCTTCTTCGGGCGCTCCGTCATGCCAGTTAGGCTAGCCTAAGTCGCCGCCGGGCCCCAGCGCGCGGTCCCGGCGGCCGGTCAGCCCGGCCGGACCAGCCGGGTGTGCCAGGCCAGGGCGGCCGGGTCGGTCAGCGAGGCGACCTGGTCGATCACCACCCGCAGCCGGGCCGGGTCGTCCGGGGCGTCCCGCCAGAGCGGGGCGAAGACCGGGTCCAGGGCGTCGGGCGCCCGGTCGAGCAGCGCGGCGACCAGCTCGGCCAGGATCTCCTGCTGCCGGGCGTACCGGGGACCGGCGCCCGGGCGGCGCATCACGTAGCGCAGCGCGATGCCCTTGAGCAGCGCGCACTCCGCCCCGATCCGGCGCGGCACCACCAGGTCGGCGGCGTACCGGCGGTGCGGGCCGGGGCCGTGCCGCTCCTGGGTGGCGGCCACCACGCCGGCGACGAACCGGCCGGTGAGCACGCTGGTGGTGGCCTTCAGCGCGGCGAGGGACCGGTGGCTGCCGTCGTACGCGGCGAGCGGGGCGAGCGCCGGGTCGGCCAGCACCTCGTCCAGCACGCCGCCCAGGTCCTCCGGGGCCTCCCCCGAGTACGCGGCCGCCACGTCGGCGCAGAGCGCCCGCCGTTCCGCCTCGTCGGCCAGCAGCGGGCGCAGGCTGACGTACCCGCCGTGGATGCCGTCCTCGACGTCGTGCACCGAGTACGCGACGTCGTCCGCCCAGTCCATCACCTGGGCCTCCAGGCAGCGCCGCTCCCCCGCCGGGCTGCCGGCGCGCAGCCAGTCGAAGACCGGCCGGTCGTCGGCGTACACGCCGTACTTGCGCCGGCCGGGACGGCGCGGCCACGGGTACTTGCTGACCGCGTCGAGCGCGGCCCGGGTCAGGTTGAGCCCGGCGGACCCGCCGTCCGGGGCGTACACCTTGGCCTCCAGCCGGGTGAGCACCCGCAGCGTCTGCGCGTTGCCCTCGAAGCCGCCGCAGCTCTCGGCGAGCACGTCCAGCGCGTCCTCGCCGTTGTGCCCGAACGGCGGGTGCCCCAGGTCGTGGGCGAGCCCGGCGGTGTCCACCACGTCCGGGTCGCAGCCCAGCCGGGCGCCCATCTCGCGGGCGATCTGCGCGACCTCCAGCGAGTGGGTCAGCCGGGTACGCAGGAAGTCGTCGGTGCCGGCGGTGTGCACCTGCGTCTTCGCGGCGAGCCGGCGGAACGCCGCCGAGTGCAGCACCCGGGCCCGGTCCCGCTCGTACGGCGAGCGACCGTACCCGGTGTCCTTGGCCGCCTCGGCGACGAAGCGGGCCGCGTCGTCGGCCCCCGACTGCACGCTCAACCGCGCCGGCGGGAAGACGCCTGCTCGGCGGATCGGCTCACGCCGCACGCTCGCGGAGTACGCAGAACTCGTTGCCCTCCGGGTCGGCGAGGACGGTCCACGCCACCTCGCCCTGGCCGATGTCGACGTGCCGGGCCCCCATGTCGACCAGGCGTTCCACCTCGGCTTCGCGGTCGGCCGGACGCAGGTCGATGTGCAGCCGGTTCTTGCCCTCCGTGGGCGCGGCCACCGGGACGAAGACGATGCCGGGCAGCGTGTCGGGCGTGCGGCGGATCTCCACCTCGTCCGGCTTGTCGCTGATCACCTGGTAGCCGAGCGCCTCGGCCCACCAGTGGGCCAGCCGCGACGGATCCCGGGCGTCGACGGTCAGGTTCTCCCAGACGCTGGTCATGCGGCCACCTTTCCTGGTCGACAGGTACGCGGGCGAGCCCAGGTTACGCCGGGCCGCCCGGATCGGCGCGCCGGGAACACGGCACGGGGCCGCCGGCGGGTGCGCCGGCGACCCCGTGGGTGTCGCGGATCAGCGGGAGTCGGAGCCGCTGGTGGTGATCGCCGCGCGACCCGCCTCCAGCCGGGCCACCGGCACCCGGAACGGCGAGCAGGAGACGTAGTCCAGGCCCACCTCGTGGAAGAAGTGCACCGAGTCGGGGTCGCCGCCGTGCTCACCGCAGACGCCGAGCTTCAGCCCGGGCCGGGCCGCCCGGCCCTCCTCGGCGGCGATCCGGACCAGCCGGCCGACGCCGTCCCGGTCGATCGACTCGAACGGCGAGATGCCGAAGATGCCCAGTTCCAGGTAGCGCCAGAAGAACGCGCCCTCGACGTCGTCGCGGGAGAAACCCCAGCCCATCTGGGTCAGGTCGTTGGTGCCGAAGGAGAAGAACTGGGCGGCCTCGGCGATCTGCCCGGCGGTCAGCGCGGCCCGGGGCACCTCGATCATGGTGCCGATCAGCACCTCGACGCCGCTGTCCCCGACCACCTCGGCGATGATCTTCTCGGCCTCGGTGCGTACCGTCTCCAGCTCCTGCACCGCGCCGACCAGCGGGACCATGATCTCCGGGCAGGCGGCCCCGCCGGCCCGGACGACCGCGACGGCGGCCTCGGCGATCGCGCGGACCTGCATGGCGAACAGGCCCGGGATGACCAGGCCGAGCCGGACGCCGCGCAGGCCCAGCATCGGGTTCTCCTCGTGCATCCGCCGTACGGCGGAGAGCAGCGCCTCCTCCTTGGCCACGTCCTCGCCGCGCTCCTGGGCGACCGCCACGTTGACCGCGAGCTGCTCCAGCGGAGGCAGGAACTCGTGCAGCGGCGGGTCGATCAGCCGGACGGTGACCGGCAGCCCGTCCATCTCCCGGAAGATCTCGACGAAGTCCTCGCGCTGCAACGGCAGCAGCGCCGCGAGGGCGTCCTCCCGCTCGCGGTCGGTGGACGCCAGGATCAGCCGCTCGACCAGCTCGCGCCGGTCGCCGAGGAACATGTGCTCGGTGCGGCACAGGCCGATGCCCTCGGCGCCGAACCGGCGCGCCCGCGCCGCGTCCGCCCCGGTGTCGGCGTTCGTGCGGACCCGCAGCCGCCGCGCGGTGTCGGCGTGCGTCATGATCCGGTGTACGGCCCGGACCAGCGCGTCGTCGGTGCGCTCCGGGTGCAGCTCGCCCTCGAAGTACTGCACCACCTCGGACGGCATGACCGGCACCTCGCCGAGGTAGACCTTGCCGGTGGTGCCGTCGATGGAGACGACGTCGCCCTCGTTGACCACCCGGTCGCCGACGGTGAACTTCTTCGCCGGGACGTTCACCTCCAGCTCGTCGGCGCCGGAGACGCAGGTCTTGCCCATGCCCCGGGCCACCACGGCGGCGTGGCTGGTCTTGCCGCCGCGCGAGGTGAGGATGCCCTGGGCGGCGATCATGCCGTTCAGGTCGTCGGGGTTGGTCTCCCGGCGGACCAGGATCACCGACTCGCCCTCGGCGGCCAGCTCGACGGCCCGGGCGGAGGTGAAGACCACCTTGCCGGAGGCGGCGCCGGGCGAGGCGCCGATGCCCTTGGCGACCGGCTGGAACTCGTGGTCGAGCTGGAAGCGCGGGAACATCAGCTGGGCGAGCTGCGCGCCGTTGACCCGGTGCAACGCCTCGTCCAGGTCGATCAGGCCCTCGTCGACGAGCTGCCCGGCGATCACGAAGGCGGCCGCCGCGGTGCGCTTGCCGACCCGGGTCTGGAGCATCCAGAGCTTGCCGCGCTCGATGGTGAACTCGATGTCGCAGAGGTCCTTGTAGTGCTCCTCCAGCCGCGCCATGTAGCCGAGCAACTCGTCGTACGACTTCTTGTCGAGCTGCTCCAGCTCCTGCAACGGCACGGTGTTGCGGATGCCGGCCACCACGTCCTCGCCCTGGGCGTTGGCCAGGTAGTCGCCGTAGATGCCCTGCGCGCCGCTGCCCGGGTCCCGGGTGAAGGCCACCCCGGTGCCGGAGTCGGAGCCGAGGTTGCCGAAGACCATGGCGACCACGTTGACCGCGGTGCCCAGGTCGGCCGGGATCCGCTCCTGCCGGCGGTAGACCACCGCGCGTTCGGCGTTCCACGACTCGAAGACGGCCCGGATGGCCAGGTCGAGCTGCTCGCGCGGCTCCTGCGGGAACTCCCGCCCGGTGTGCTTGGCGAAGATCTGCTTGTACGCGTCGACCAGCCCGCGCAGGTCGTCGGCGTCCAGGTCGAGGTCGTTGTGGGTGCCCTTGGCGCGCTTGGCCTCGTCGAGCGCGTGCTCGAACTCCTCGCCCGGCACCTCGCAGACGGTCTTGCCGAACATCTGGATCAGCCGGCGGTACGAGTCCCAGGCGAATCTGTCTGCGCCGCCGGAGGCGGCCGAGTCAGCCCTGTCGCCCGCCTGTCGTGCGAGTCCTTCGACGCTGCGGTCGTTGAGGCCGACGTTGAGGACGGTCTCCATCATGCCGGGCATGGAGAACTTGGCGCCGGAGCGGACGGAGACCAGCAGCGGGTCGCCGGGGTCGCCCAGCTTGCGGCCCATCTCCCGCTCCAGGGCGTCCAGGTGGGCCGCGATCTGGTCGGCCAGGCCGTCCGGCTCGTGGCCGGTCGTCAGGTACGCCTTGCAGGCCTCGGTGGTGATGGTGAAGCCGGGTGGGACCGGGAGACCGAGATTGGTCATCTCGGCCAGGTTGGCCCCCTTGCCACCGAGCAGGTCCTTGAGATCCTTGTTGCCCTCGGCGAAGTCGTAGACGTACTTGTGCTCGACCGTTCCTTGCGCTGCCACCAGAGCCTCCCACGCGCGCCATTGACACTTAACGAAGGTTCAGTTCGGACATACCCCGGGAGCGACCACCGGTAATCCCGGCACGTCAGCGATCGGTGGGCGAAGGTTAAGCGAACTTCGCAGGGGCTGGGACCGTTCGGTGACAATCGGCACAACCGTCCCCACTATCCGCGTCCGTACCGGTTTTCGGGAGCGCTTCCACGCGCACGATCACGCAATTCCGATTCCCCTCGTACTGTTGACGGCACTGGTTTCGCTGAACCTGACCTTTGCCATATCCCACGCGAATACACCCCCCGGAGCAGCCGCCCGTGTCGACCATCCCCGCCGCCCCGTCCGCGACCGGTCCCGAGCCGCACGACCCGCCCGGTCTCCCCGCCCACCGGCCGGCCGCCACCGAGCTGGCCCGGCTCGCCACCCGGCAGGCCGACGACCTGCTCACCCCGCCGGCCCCGGTCCGGCTGGGCGACGTGGTGCCCGCCCCCGAGCAGGTCACCCCCGACCCCACGGCCGACTTCCTGCTGCCCGCGGACGCGGCGCTGCGGGTGAGCCCCGCCGGCCGTGACGTCGCCGAGCAACTCGCCGGCTGGCTGCGCCCGGCCACCGGCTACCCCCTGCCGGTCACCGACACGGCGGAGGGCCCCGACGGACTATTGGCGCTGACCCTGTCCAGCGCGTCCGCCCCCGCCGCGACGTCCGCCCCCGGCCCGGTGTCTGCCACCGGCGCGACGAGGGCCACCGGCACGGCGTCCGCCCCCGGAGCGGCCGTCGATCCCGGCGCGGCCTCCGGTGGCGCGGCGGCCGGCGGTGGCGCGGGGCGGCCCGGCGGCGAGGACCTCGGCGACGAGGGCTACCGGCTCGACGTGACCGGCGACGGCGTGCGGATCGTCGCGGCCACCCCGGCCGGACTGTTCCATGGCGCGCAGACACTGCGACAGCTGTTCCCGCCGGCCATCGAGAGCGCCGCCCCGGTCGCCGAGCGCTGGGCACTGCCCGGCGGCACCGTCCTCGACCGGCCGCGCTTCCCGTACCGGGGGGCGATGCTCGACGTGGCCCGGCACTTCTTTTCCGTCGAGGACGTGCTGCGGGTGGTCGACCATCTGGCCCGTTACAAGCTCAACCACCTGCACCTGCACCTCACCGACGACCAGGGCTGGCGGATCGCCGTCGACGCCTGGCCCCGGCTCGCCGAGGTGGGCGGGGCGACCGAGGTCGGCGGCGGCCCGGGCGGGTGGTACACGAAGGCCGACTACGCCCGGATCGTCGACCACGCCGCCCGCCGGCACGTCACCGTGGTGCCCGAGATCGACCTGCCCGGACACACCAACGCGGCCCTGGTCGCGTACCCCGAGCTGGCGCCGGGCAAGGTCGCGCCGCCGCCCTACACCGGCACCGAGGTCGGCTTCAGCTACGTCGACCCCACCGACGAGCGGACGTACGACTTCGTCGCCGACGTGATCGGCGAGGTGGCCGCGCTGACCCCCGGTCCCTGGCTGCACCTCGGCGGTGACGAGGCGTTCAAGGTCAAGGGCGCGACCTACACCGGTTTCGTGGAGCGGGCGCAGCGCATCGTCGCCGCGACCGGGAAGACCGTGGTCGGCTGGCACCAGCTCGCCCCGGCCGGCCACCTCGACGGGCGGGTGCTCCAGTGGTGGGGCACCAACGGCGACGACCCCGAGACCGCCGAGGCGGTACGCCGGGGCGCCCGCGTCATCCTCTCCCCCGGCAACCGCGCCTACCTGGACATGAAGTACGCCCCGGACACCCCGATCGGACACGACTGGGCCGGCCTGATCGACGTGCGCCGGGCGTACGACTGGGATCCCGGTACGCACCTGACCGACGTACCGGCCGACGCCGTGCTGGGCGTGGAGGCGCCGCTCTGGACGGAGTCGGTCACCACGGCCGACGAGGTGGAGTTCATGCTCTTCCCCCGCCTGCCCGCCCTCGCCGAACTGGGCTGGTCACCCCGCTCGACGCACGACTGGGACGCGTTCCGCGTCCGGTTGGCCGGCCACGGCCCGCGCTGGACCACCGCCGGCATCACCTTCCACCCCTCCCCCGACGTCCCCTGGCCCACTGTCCCCACCGCGCTCACCGTGCCCACCCCGCGCTCCGCCACCATCCCCGCCGACACCCCCTAACCCCGGCCGGCGGACGCCCGTCGGTGGAACACCATGCACCTGTCCGGGGCCGGGACACGTACATGGCGTTCCACTCACCACGAAAGTCCGTCGCGGCGATGTGTAGCCGAGCGTCACGTCGATGACGGCCGCGCCGGGATGGGCGAGATGTCCCCTCCGCCAGCGGGACGGATGGGGTGGATGTCCGGTTCGGGCGGGTGGCGCGGCGGGCGGGGCGTCGGGGCGTGGGCGGGGCCACTCACCAGGCGGAATCATGACCGGGGCGGGGTCGTTGAACATGGCAGACCGCGCGGTACCCCGAGCCTTCCGGGCCGGGTGAGGCCCCGGTCGGAATGACCGGCCACCCGCCGTCGTTACACCCCCGGAACCCCGAGGACCAGGCCACCGGCCGGCACCCCCGGGACCGCACCACCCCCACCCGGCGAGCGCAGAGGGAATGACTCCCCGCCGCCGGTCGTTACACCCCCGGGCCGCCTGAGCAGGTCACCTGAGTGATCGCCGGGCCCACCCAGACTTCCCCCCTTCCGCGGCACCACCGCACCCCCCTGTCGCGGGTGCCGCGCAACCCCCGGACGAAAGGCTTCATCATGGCTACCACGCTGCTGCGCAAGACCGTCCTGACCGCTGCCGGCTTCGCCGCCACCGCCGGTGGAATCGCCGGCCCGGCCATCGCCGCGCACGCCGCCCCCGCCGAGAAGACCACGCAGGTCAGCACCGACCGCAAGGGCCACGGCGAGCGCGAGCTGAAGGTCGACTACGAGGCCCAGCCGAACTTCTACTACTGCGGCCCCGCCGCCACCCGCAACGCCCTGTCCGTGCTCGGCAAGAACATCGACGTCGACGCCATGGCCAAGGAAATGGGCACCACCGAGAACGGCACCAACAGCATCAACGACATCACCCCCGTCCTCAACAAGGAAACCGGCAAGCACTACCGCTCCGTCGAGATCAAGGACAGCAAGGCCGACGACAAGCAGACCGAGCGCCTGCGCACCGACATCGTCCGCACCATCGACGACGGCCGCGCCGTAGTCGCCAACATCGCCGGCACCACCACCGACACCGACGGCACCACCCACAGCTTCGAGGGCGGCCACTACATCAGCGTCGTCGGCTACCAGGACAACGGCCACACCGTCACCATCGCCGACTCCGCCAACCCCGACACCGCCTCCTACCGCATCACCGTCGACAACCTCGCCGACTGGATCGCCACCCGCGGCTACTCCGCCTCCTGACGATCCCGCGAGACAGCGAAAGGGCCCGACCCCTGACGGGGTCGGGCCCTTTCGGCGTACTCAGCCGCCGGAGTCGTCCAGCTCGGCACCGTCGGGCACCGTGTCGTCGTCCCGGCTGGCCAGCCAGCCGTCGGGCAGGAAGACCTTGCCCGGGGAGTTGGTCCGCCCGCGCGGCTGGCCCAGGTTCTCGACCGGGAACGGCACGGTCGGGTCGAGCTTGCCGAGCAGGTCGTCGAGCTGCGCCAGGCTGTCGATCATCGCCAGGGAACGGCGCAGCTCGCTGCCGATCGGGAAGCCCTTGAGGTACCAGGCGACGTGCTTGCGGAAGTCGGTGCAGCCGTCCCGCTCGCCCCGGGCCGGGTTGCGGGCGCCGGCGACGAACTGGTCGACCAGCAGCTCCGCGTGCCGGCGCATGGTCACCGCCACCTCGCCGAGGGTGGGCAGCCGCCGCTCGGGGCGGCCGTTGAAGGCGGCCTCCAGGTCGGCGAAGAGCCACGGCCGGCCCAGGCAGCCGCGCCCGATCACCACGCCGTCGACGCCGGTGTGCGCGACCATCCGCAGCGCGTCGTCGGCCTCCCAGATGTCGCCGTTACCCAGCACCGGCACGTCGAGCGCCTGCTTGAGGGTGCCGATGGCGTCCCAGTCGGCGGTGCCCGAGTAACGCTGGGCGGCCGTACGCCCGTGCAGGGCGACCGCCGCGACCCCGGCCTCCTGCGCGGCCAGCCCGGCCTCGACGTACGTCAGGTGGTCGTCGTCGATGCCCTTGCGCATCTTGACGGTGACCGGCACCCCGGCGGGTGCGGCGGCGGCCACCGCGGCCTTGACCAGGCGGGCGAAGAGCCGGCGCCGCCACGGCAGGGCCGACCCGCCGCCGCGCCGGGTGACCTTGGGGACCGGGCAGCCGAAGTTCAGGTCGATGTGGTCGGCGAGGTCCCGCTCGACCACGATCCGCACGGCGGCGGCGGTGATCTCCGGGTCGGTGCCGTAGAGCTGGAGGCTGCGCGGCTGCTCCTCGGCCCCGAACGCGATCATCCGCAGCGTCTTCGGGTTCCGCTCGACCAGCGCCCGGGTGGTGATCATCTCGCAGACGTAGATGCCGCCGCCCTGCTCCCGGCAGAGCCGGCGGAAGCCGACGTTGGTGATCCCGGCCATCGGCGCGAGCACCACCGGCGGCCAGACCTGGTGCGGGCCGAGGGTGAGCGGGCGCAGGGCGGGCAGGGTCGGAACGGTCACCGGACAAGTGTACGGAGGGTGCCGGCTCACGGTCGGACGACGGTGAGCCGGAACCGGCCCCCGGCCTGCGCGGCGTGCGCCACCGCCCGGTTCACCGCGTCCAGCCCGAACTCGGTCACCTCGAAGCCGGCCAGGTCGAGCAGGCCGGCGCGGACCAGGTTGATCAGGCTGGCATTCGCCTCCGGCGGGTACATCCACCGCCCCCGCACGGTGACGCTGTTGCGCATCAGCCACGGGTACGGCAGCGCCAGGTCGTCGCCGCCGAGCATGCCCACCCCACCCATCAGGACGACCCGACCGTGCTCACGGACCGTCATGGCGGCCGCCCGGACGGCGGAGACCGGGGCCGCCGGGGGCAACAGGTCGAGCACCAGGTCGACCGGCCCGGGCGCCGCCTCGACCAACTGCCGCCGGTCGACGTCCTCGTCGCCGGAGAGCCGCACGGTACGCACCCGGGCCCCGAACCGGTCGCGCAGCTCCGCCAGCATCCGCTCGTCCCGGCCGGGGGCGACGACGCAGCGTGCCCCCATGGCGAGCGCGACCGCCACGCCGGCGCTGCCGAAGGTGCCGGTGGCCCCGCTCACCAGGACCGTCTCCCCGGGGCGCAGGTCGGCGGCGAGGAGGCCCCCGTAGGGCACCAGGCAGATCCGCAGCGCACACCATCGGCCCGCCTCGGCGTCCTCGATCGGGCCCAGCGGGTGCACGTTCTCGGTGGGCGCCAGGACCTGCTCGGCGAAGGAGCCGTGGCCGACGTGGCGCTGCAACCGGAGCCCGCCCTCGCCCCGGCCGCTGAGCCCCTGAAGGGTGATGTCCGGGGTGAGGCCACCGTCGCGGGAGCGTACGGTCGGGTCGACGGAGACCCAGTCGCCCACCCGGAGCCGGGTAGCGTCGGGGCCGACGGCGCGGACCCGGCCGACCGCGCCGGCGCCCGGCACCACCGGCAGGGTGAGGGCGTACCCGCGCTCGCCGCTGAGGACCTCGGCGGTGTACGGCAGCACACCGGCCGCCACGACGTCGACGACGACCTCGCCCGTGCCGAGCACGGGGTCGGGCAACTGCTGGACGGTCAGGGGTGTGCCGAACTCGGTGAGTACCGCGGCGCGCATGATCGGATCGACTCCTGTCGGGCCGGTGGACGTGACCCGCCCATCGTGTGCCGGCGGGGCGGGCCGGATTCAGGACCGGAGCTGTCCTGGGACCGGCGGGTACCACCCGGGAGCGAGGAGGAGAGCATGGTGGAGCGGCCGCGCAGCGGGTTGGGCGAGTTCCTGCGGTCCCGCCGTGCCCGGCTGAGCCCGGCGGCGGTCGGGCTGCCCGACCGGGGCCGACGCCGCACCCCCGGCCTGCGCCGGGAGGAGGTCGCCGAGCTGGCCGGCATCGGCATCGACTGGTACGTGCGGTTGGAGCAGGGCCGGGACGTCAGCCCGTCGGACGCCACCGTCGAGGCGCTGGCCGACGCGCTCCGGCTCGACCCGGCGGAACACGCGCACCTGCGGGCGCTGGCCGGTCAGCGGGAGCGACCCCCGTCCGCCCCGGAGACCGTGCCCGACGGCGTCCGGCGGCTGCTGGACAGCCTGGCCCAGCCCGCGTACGTCACCGGTCGGAGGTGGGACCTGCTGGCCTGGAACGCCGCGGCGGCCGACCTCTTCCCCGGCCTGGTCGGGCTGTCCCCGGCGGACCGGAACAGCCTGGTCTACCTCTTCCTGACGGCGGACGCCCGGCGGCTCTTCGGCACCGGCTGGGCCGACGACGCCCGGCGGCTGCTGGCGAAGTTCCGGGTGGCGCACGACCTGCACCCGGGCGATCCCGGGTTCGCCGAGCTCACCAGCCGGCTGCGGGCGGCCAGCCCGGAGTTCGCCGGGTGGTGGGACCGGCACGACATCGACCAGGGGGGCGGCGGCCGCAAGACGCTGCACCACCCGCGGCGGGGCACCCGGGAGTACGCGTACACGACCTTGCACCCCACCGAGGCGCCCGGACTGAAGCTGGCCGTCTACACCCCGGCCTGAACGCGACGAGGGCCCGACCGGGTGTGGTCAGGCCCTCGGCGGGGTGCTCAGCAGCCGGGCAGGCGCTCGATCAGGTAGCGCTCCACCTGGTCCAGGGAGATCCGCTCCTGGGCCATGGTGTCCCGGTTCCGCACGGTGACCGCGTTGTCGTCGAGGGTGTCGAAGTCGACGGTGACGCAGAACGGCGTGCCGATCTCGTCCTGCCGGCGGTAGCGGCGGCCGATGGCCTGCGAGTCGTCGAACTCGACCACCCAGCGCTTGCGCAGGTCGGCGGCGAGCTGCTTGGCCTTCGGCGAGAGCGCCTCGTTGCGGGACAGCGGCAGCACCGCCACCTTGACCGGGGCCAGCCGCGGGTCGAAGCGCATCACCGTGCGCTTGTCGACGCCGCCCTTGGTGTTGGGCGCCTCGTCCTCGTCGTACGCCTCCAGCAGGAAGGCGAGCACCGCGCGGGTCAGGCCGGCGGCCGGCTCGATCACGTACGGCATCCAGCGCTCGCCCTTGCCCTGGTCGAAGTACGACAGGTCGACGCCGGAGTGCTTGCTGTGCGTCGACAGGTCGAAGTCGGTACGGTTGGCGATGCCCTCCAGCTCGGCGAAGTCGGTGCCGCCGAACTGGAACTTGTACTCGATGTCGACGGTGCGCTTCGAGTAGTGCGAGAGCTTCTCCTTGGGGTGCTCGTAGAAGCGCAGGTTCCCCTCGGTCAGGCCCAGGTCGACGTACCAGTTCCAGCGCTCCTGGAGCCAGTACTCGTGCCACTTCTCGTCGGTGCCCGGCTCGACGAAGAACTCCATCTCCATCTGCTCGAACTCGCGGGTCCGGAAGATGAAGTTGCCCGGGGTGATCTCGTTGCGGAACGACTTACCGGTCTGCGCGATGCCGAACGGCGGCTTCTTGCGGGCGACCGTCTCCACGTTCTTGTAGTTGACGAAGATGCCCTGCGCGGTCTCCGGGCGCAGGTAGTGCATGCCCTCGTCGCTCTCCACCGGGCCCAGGTAGGTCTTCATCAGGCCGTTGAACATCTTCGGCTCGGTGAAGGTGCCCTTGTTGCCGCAGTTGGGGCAGTTCAGCTCGGTCAGCGAGGTCAGCGGCTTGCCGTGCTTGGCCTCGTACGCCTCTTCCAGATGGTCGGCCCGGAACCGCTTGTGGCACGACTGGCACTCGGTCAGCGGGTCGACGAACTCGGCGATGTGGCCGCTGGCCTCCCAGACCTTACGGGCCAGGATCACCGCGGAGTCCAGGCCCACGACGTCGTCGCGCTGCTGGACCATGGTCTTCCACCACTGCCGGCGGACGTTCTCCTTGAGCTCGACGCCGAGCGGACCGTAGTCCCAGGCCGACCGGGTGCCCCCGTAGATCTCGCTGGAGGGGAAGACGAAGCCTCGGCGCTTGGCGAGGCTGACGACGGCGTCGATACGGTCGGCTGGCATGTTTCCTCCTACGCCGGCTGGCGGTCGGCGGGGGCAGTGTGGATGGAACCGGACGGTTCGGGACAACGGTACGACCACCGGCGGCCCGAGCCCAGCAGAATACCGGGGCCGGGTCAGCTCACCCCGCAGACCTCCATGCCGCCCGTCTGCTGGTCGGGCGCGAGGGTGACGGTCTGCCCCTCCCGCTTGCCGCCGGCCAGGGTGACGTCCACCGGCACGGTCAGCGACCGGGTGTCGACCTGGCCGACCCGGTAGCCGCTGATCTGGGGCTCGGTGGCCACCCGCTGCTCGAACTCCCGGCGGGACTCGCGGCGGCGGGCGTCGTCGCAGAGCTGGTCGTACGCCTTGGACCAGTCCTTGGCGACCAGGGCCTGGTAGTAGTCGTCGGTGACGGCCCGCCCCTGCTCCTCGACGGCCTGCACGTTGCTCACGGCCAGCCCGACGACGGCCGCGCCACCCCCGCCGCAGCAGAGCAGCACGGCGAGCGCCCCGACGCCGAGACCGAGCCAGAGCCGGGCGTTGCGCCCCTCGGTCGGCGGGGCGGCGAACGGCGGGGCGACGCCGGGCCCGGCGGGCGGCGTGGGCACGCCGGACGCGGGGGGCGGGCCCGGCACGCCGGCGGGCGGCACCTCAGGCGCACCCGGGCCGCCGGACGGGGCGGAGGGCGGGCCGGGTACCGCCGGGTCGCCGGACGGCACGGATGACGGGGGTGGGACGGCCGGGCCGGGAGCGGTCATACGGCAGAGCGTAGTGCGCCGCGCCTCAGCGGTAAGGACCTGCGGCCCGATCACTGGCGACGACGACGATCTCGCCCTGTGGCGCGGCACTGGCGAGCGTCTCGTACGCGGACGGCTCGTCGAGCGACTGGGCCAGCAGCGGCACGGCGGTGACCTTGACGTCGAAGCCGCCGAGCGCCCGCCGGTACGCCCCGACCGACTCCCACTCGGTGAGCAGGCACCAGTGGCCCGGGTCGTCGAGCGCCCGGATCAGCTCGCCGCGCAGGTAGCCGGGGCGGGCGGCGAGCGCGGCCAGCGCGGCGTGCGCCCGTTCGGTGAATTCCGCCGCCACGTCGGCGTCGACCACGAACCGGTTGGTGACCAGCACCCGGATCCTCCTCGTAGAGTCTGTGGGATGCAGCGTACGCAGAGTCCCCTGCTGGCCCGGCTGGCCCGGCTCAACCCGACCACGGTGTTCCTGGCCACGTTGGTCCTGGTCCTGGTGGCGCTCTTCGCGCCCGGCCCGGCCGGCGGCGCGGTGCTGCTGCTGTTGGCGGTGGGGCTGGTGTGGTTGATGGCGCTCACCTGGCCGGTCCAGCGGCCCGCCAGCCGGGTGCTGCGCCTGGTGATGCTCACCCTGTTGATCACGGTGGCGCTGGCCAAGCTGCTCTGAGCGCCCCGCGCGGCGCTGACATGCAAGCATGCGTTTTTGACAATCAATTTCGTTGTCGCGGACAGTTGACCTCATGACCGTCCGCCGTGCCCTCGCCGCCACCGCCGCCCTGCTCACCCTGGGCGGCGTCGCGGCCTGCTCCGGCGGCGACGGGAGCGGGAGCGACCCGGGCCGGGTCGACGTGGTCGCCGCCTTCTACCCGCTCCAGTTCCTCGCCGAGCGGATCGGCGGAGACGCCGTCACCGTCACCAACCTGGTCAAGCCCGGTGCCGAGCCGCACGACCTGGAGCTGCACCCGCGCCAGGTCGGGCAGGTCGCCGACGCGGAGCTGATCGTCTACCTCGGCGGCTTCCAGCCGGCGGTGGACGAGGCCGTCGCGCAGAACGGCAACGACCGGGCCTTCGACGTGGCCGGCGTGCAGCCGCTGCGGGACGCCACCGAGGGCGGGCACGAACACGAGGGCGAGGCCGGGCACGAGGCGGAGCACGGCGGCAAGGACCCGCACCTCTGGCTCGACCCGACCCGGCTGGCCACCGTCGGCGACCGGCTCGCCGAGCGGCTCGGCCGGGTCGACCCGGACCGGGCCGCCGACTTCGCCGCCCGGGCGAAGGCGCTGCACACGGAGCTGGACGGGCTCGACGCCGAGTACACCCGCGGCCTGGCGACCTGCCAGCGCCGGGAGATCGTCACCAGCCACACCGCCTTCGGCTACCTGACCGCCCGCTACCGACTCGAACAGGTCGGCATCACCGGGCTGAGCCCGGAGGGTGAACCCTCCCCGCAGCGCCTCGCCGAGGTGGCGCGGGAGGCCCGGGAGCACGCCGCCGGCACGATCTTCTTCGAGACGCTGGTCAGCCCGAAGGTGGCCGAGACCGTGGCCCGCGAGGTCGGGGCGCGCACCGCCGTGCTCGACCCGCTCGAGGGCCGCCCGGCCGACGGGGACTACCTGTCGGCGATGCGTACCAACCTCCAGACCCTGCGGACCGCCTTGGACTGCTCATGACCGACTCCGTGATCCAGGTCGCGCACGCCGCCGTCGGCTACGACGCCCGGCCGGTGCTGCGCGACGTCTCGCTGACCGTGACCGCCGGTGAGGTGGTCGCCGTGCTCGGGGCCAACGGCTCCGGCAAGTCCACCCTGATCCGGGCCGTGCTCGGCCTCGTCCCGCTGGGCGCCGGGTCGGTCACCCTCTTCGGCACCCCGCAGCGCCGCTTCCGGCAGTGGCACCGCATCGGGTACGTCCCGCAGCGCCTCGGTGCCGGCAGCGGCGTACCGGCCACCGTGGGCGAGGTGGTGGCGTCCGGGCGGCTGGCCCGGCGGGGCGTGCTCCGCCCGGCGGGGCGGGCCGACCGGGAGGCGGTCGACGCCGCGCTGCGCGCCGTCGGGCTGGCCGACCGGGCCGCCGACCCGGTGGCCACCCTCTCCGGCGGCCAGCAGCAGCGCACCCTGATCGCCCGGGCCCTGGCCGGCCGGCCGGAGCTGCTGGTGCTGGACGAGCCGACCGCCGGGGTCGACGCGGCCAGCCAGGAGGCGTTCGCCGGGGCGCTGCGCGGCTTCGTCGCCGAGGGCGGCACGGTGCTGCTGGTCGCCCACGAGCTGGGCCCGCTGCGCCCGCTGATCAGCCGCGCGATCGTCGTCCACCACGGCGGCATCGCCCACGACGGGGCGGTGCCGGAGCCGGCCGGCCACCACGCCGACCCCGACCACGAGCACGTGCACCCGCACTGCGACGAGGAGCCCGCCGGGCTCTGGAGGAGCATCTGATGGACCTCTTCCAGTACGACTTCATGCTGCGCGCCCTGGTCGGCGCGCTGGTCATCGGGCTGGCCGCCCCGGCGCTCGGCATCTACCTGGTGCAGCGGCGGCTGGCGTTGATCGGCGACGGGATCGGGCACGTGGCGCTCACCGGCGTCGGCGCCGGGCTGCTGCTCAACCGCTCCCCGGTGCTGGTGGCGGTGCTCGCCGCCACGCTGGGCGCGATCGTGATCGAACTGGTCCGCGCGCGCGGGCGCACCTCGGGCGACCTGGCCCTGGCGCTGCTCTTCTACGGCGGGATCGCCGGCGGCGTGATGCTGGTCGGCCTCTCCGACGCCAGCAGCGCCTCGCTCAACTCGTACCTCTTCGGGTCGCTGACCACCACGTCGGCGGCCGACCTGACCACCATCCTGGTGCTCGGCGTGGCCATCCTGGTCAGCATGCTGGTGCTGCGCCCGGCGCTCTTCGCGGTCTGCCACGACGAGGAGTACGCGCGGGTCTCCGGCCTGCCGGTGCGGGCGCTGAACCTGCTGCTCGCGGTGACCACCGCGGTCACCGTGACGATCGCCATGCGGGCCGTCGGGGTGCTGCTGATCAGCGCGCTGATGGTGGTGCCGGTGGCGACCGCGCAGCAGGTGACCCGGGGCTTCCGGAGCACCATGGCGGCGGCGATGGCACTCGGGCTCTTCGCCGCGGGCGCGGGCGTGGTCGTGGCGGCCACCGCCGACACCGCGCCGGGCGCCTCGGTGGTGCTGCTGGCGATCGCCTCGTTCCTGGTGGTCGCGCTGGCCACCGCCGGGTGGCGGGCGCTGCGCCGGCGGTCCCGCCCGGCCAACGGTCCCGCCGTCGAGCCGGTGGTCGAGCCGCCGGAGCACGAGGTCGCGTTCCGGTGAGCCACCCCGGGCCGGGCGCAGTCGGCATTGGTTACCGTTACGGGGTGACCGCCACCAACGGGTACGACGCCTTCGAAGGCGCCGGAGATCTGCTGCGCGCGCTGTCGGCGCCGATCCGGCTGGCGATCGTCAGCGAGCTGGGCGCCGGTGAGCGGTGCGTGCACGAACTGGTGGAGAAGCTCGGCGCCCCGCAGCCGCTGGTCTCGCAGCACCTGCGGGTGCTGCGCGGCGCGGGCGTGGTCCGTGGCTCCCGGCGCGGCCGGGAGATCGCGTACGCGCTGGTGGACGAGCACGTCGCGCACATCGTGGCGGACGCGGTCAGCCACGCCGGGGAGGGGCCCGCATGAGCGAGCAGGTGCTTCGCAACACCCGCCAGCGCAGCGCGGTCGGTGCACTGCTGGCCGAGGTCGAGGGTTTCCACAGCGCGCAGGACCTGCACGCGATGCTGCGCCAGCGCGGCGAACGGGTCGGCCTCACCACCGTCTACCGCACGTTGCAGGGGCTCGCCGACGCCGGCGAGATCGACGTGATGCGCCCGCCGGGCGGCGAGCACCTCTACCGGCGGTGCAGCGAGGGGCACCACCACCACCTGGTCTGCCGCGTCTGCGGCCGGACCGTCGAGGTGGCCGGGCCGGCGGTGGAGAGCTGGGCCGAGCGGGTCGCCGCCGAGCACGGGTACGCCGAGGTGAGCCACACCCTGGAGATCTTCGGCACCTGCCCGACCTGCGCCGGCTGAGGCCGGGCCGTTCCCGGCGTGCCGGGGCGGGCGGGGCGTGGCACGCTGTCCGGCGTGAAGATCTACGCTGATCGTTTCCCGACCGCGCTCCGCCAGCTCCTCACCGATCTGCTCGTGGTCGCCTGGGTGTACGCGTCGATCCGCTTCGCGCTCTGGCTGCACGACCTGGTCGAGAAGCTCGCCGTACCGGGGCAGAAGCTGGAGGGGGCCGGCGGTGGCCTCGCCGACAACCTGGCCGAGGCCGGCGGCAAGGTGGGCCGGGTGCCGCTGGTCGGCGACGAGCTGACCACCCCGTTCAAGCGGGCCGCCGAGGCCGCCCGCTCGGTCGCCGAGGCGGGCCGCGACCAGCAGGAGCTGGTCGGCCAGCTGGCCCTGGCGCTGAGCCTCGCGGTGCTGGTGTTCCCGCTCGGCCTGGTGCTCTTCGGCTGGCTGCCGCTGCGGGTGCGCTGGATGCGCCGGGCCGGCTCGGCGAAGGCGCTGGCGACCGCGCCGGCCGGCCGGGACCTGCTGGCGCTGCGCGCGCTCGCCGGGCAGCCGCTGGGCAAGCTGGCCCGGATCGCGCCCGACGTGGCCGAGGCGTGGCGGCGCGGCGACGAACGGACCGTGAACGAACTCGCCGCGCTGGAGCTGCGCGGACTGGGGCTGAAGCCCGGCCGATAGGGTGTGCCGGTGCTGTACTTCCTGATCGCCGTCGCCGTGCTGCTGCTGGTGTACGCGGGTGTCCTGGTGAGCTTCGTCCGTAAGGGGCGCCGGATCCCGCCGGCCGCGTACCTGGTGCTGGCCGGCCTGAACGGCCTGATCCTGGCCGCCGTGATCGCCTGGGCGGTCGCCCGCGGCTGACCCGGTGCCGGGCCCCCGCCGGCGTGGCGGGGGCCCGACCGGTCACTGCGCGGGCGGGATGCGGCGACGGACGTCCTCGGCGGTGGACGGGCCGGGCTGCCAGCGGGCCACCAACGGCTGGTCGGCCGGCGGGGTCAGCACCCCCTCCTCCAGGGCGGCGTACCGGCCGGCGAGGATCCGCTTCGCGGCGGCCACGTCGACGGAGTCGGTGTTGGACCAGAGCCCGGTGAACAGCTCGTCGATCCGCAGCCGGGCCTGCCGGCAGAACAGGTCGGCCAGCTCGACGTTCTCCGGGTGGGTGTCCCGCTCGGCGGTGGCCCGGACGCAGACCGCGGACATCGCGAACAGTTCCGCGCCGATGTCCACCACCCGGCCGAGGAACGCCTGCTTGCGCTCCATCTTCCCCTGCCAGCGCGACATCGCGTAGAAGGTGGACCGGGCCAGCTTGCGGGAGGTCTGCTCCACGTGCCGCAGGTGCCCGGCGAGCGGGCCGAACCCGTGGAACGACCCCGGCGCCTGGCCCTTGCCGACGGCGAGGGTGGGCAGCCACCGGGCGTAGAAGGCGCCGGCCCGGGCCCCGGCCTTCGCCTTGCGGCCCAGCCCGGCGTCCGGGTCGATGATGTCGCCGGCCACCGACAGGTGCGCGTCGACCGCCTCCCGGGCGATCAGCAGGTGCATGATCTCGGTGGAGCCCTCGAAGATCCGGTTGATCCGCAGGTCACGCAGGATCTGCTCGGCGGCGACCGGCCGCTCGCCCCGGGCGGCCAGCGACTCGGCCGTCTCGTAGCCCCGGCCGCCCCGGATCTGGATCATCTCGTCGGCGATCTTCCAGGCCATCTCGCTGGCGTAGAGCTTCACCAGGGCGGCCTCGATACGGATGTCGTTGCGGTCGTCGTCGGCCAGCAGGCAGCAGAGGTCGAGCATGCTCTCCATGCCGTACGTGGTGGCGGCGATGAAGGCCAACTTCTTGGCGACCGCCTCGTGCTCGCCGACCGGCCGGCCCCACTGGACCCGGTCGGCGGCCCACTCGCGGGCCACGTTGAGCGACCACTTGCCCGCCCCGACGCACATCGCCGGCAGCGAGAGCCGCCCGGTGTTCAACGTGGTCAGCGCGATCTTCAACCCCTTGCCCTCGCCACCGATGACGTTCTCCTTCGGCACGAAGACGTCGTGGAAGCGGGTGAGGCTGTTCTCCAGGCCGCGCAGGCCGACGAAGGCGTTGCGGCGCTCGACGGTGATCCCCTCGCTGTCGCCCTCGACCACGAAGGCGGTGATCCCGCCGCGTCGCCCCTCGGCGGCCGGCACCCGGGCCATCACCACCAGCAGGGTGGCGACCGTGCCGTTGGTGGCCCAGAGCTTCACCCCGTTGAGCCGGTAGCCGGTGCCGTCGGAGGTGGGCTCGGCGGTGGTGGCGAGCCGGGCCGGGTCGGAGCCGACGTCCGGCTCGGTGAGCAGGAACGCGGAGACCTCGCCGCCGGCCAGCCGGGGCAGGAAACGCTGCTTCTGCTCGGGGGTGCCGAACATCTTCAGCGGCTGCGGCACGCCGATCGACTGGTGCGCGGAGAGCAGCGCGCCGATCGCCGGGTTCACCGAGCCGGCGAGCATCAGCGCCCGGCAGTAGTGCAGGTTGCTCAGCCCGAGCCCGCCGTACTTGCGGTCGATCTTCATGCCGAACGCGCCGAGCCGGGCCAGCCCGTGGAACACCTCGTCCGGAATGCGGGCGTCCCGCTCGATCGCCGCGCCGTCCACTTCGCTGCTCAGATACTCGCGGAAGGTGCCGAGGAACTCCTCGGCACGGGCCACGTGATCCGGGTCGGCGCGTGGCCAGGGGTCGATCAGGTCGAGCCGGAACCGGCCGAGGAAGAGTTCCTTGCCGAAACTGGGCCGGTCCCAGGCCGCCTCGCGGGCCGCCTCGGCGACCTGGCGGGCCTCCTTCTCGGAGACCTGGCCGGCCTCGGCGGGCAGCGGCCCCGCCCCGTCCGAGCCGGCGGCCGACGGGCCGGAGTCGTCCTTCGGGGCCACCCGGCCGGTGGGGCCGCCGGCGCTCGCGGGGTCGGGTCGGCTGTTCTGTGTCGTGGTCACGGCTGCCTCCTGGGGACCTCGGTCCGGCTGCGTCGACGCGCTCGACGAAAACGACGCTACCCCCGGGTGTTACCCAGGGGTAGCGTCGCGCGCACGTCCGATTTGGCGCAGACCGTCGCCGCTCAGTCGCCGTTCAGCACCTGCGGGTCGTCATCGTCGTCGTCGATGTCGTCCTCGCCCCAGTTGCGCCGGGCGAATGGCAGGAACGCCCAGAAGGTGAGGAACCACAGCGCGGTGGCCCCACTGAGGATCAGCGCGACCTCCCGGTTCAGCACGAAGTCGGTGACCAGCAGCACCGCGCTGACCATCGAGATCAGCATGAAGGCCAGGCCGCCGGTGGCCATCCGGTGGGCGAAGCGGACCAGCTCCGGCTTTCGGCCCTGGCGGAACAGCGCCCGGTGGAAGGCGACCGGCGAGATGATCATCGCGGCCGACGCGGCGGCGGCGAGCAACGCGACGATGTAGACGTCCTTCTGGAACCCGCTGGTGCGGCCGAAACCGTTGCTGAACGGCAGGGTGAGCAGGAAGGCGAAGAGGATCTGCACGCCGGTCTGCGCGACTCGCAGTTCCTGGAGCAGGTCGGCGAAGTTGCGCTGCCAGCGCTGCTTCTCGGATTCCTTCGACACGCACTACCTCCGGGGGAAGACGGTACTGCCGGCGGAGAGAACTCCGTCGGCAGCAACGCCAGTGCCCGGTACGTCGGTTCGTGAAACCGGCTCAGGCGCCCCGGCGGATCCGGCCGGCGTACCGGGCCTCCAGTTCGGCGTTGTGCTCGTCACCGCCGGTGATGTTGGCCGACAGGTAGACCGGCGGGCGCTCCCCCGCCGCCACCAGCCGGGCCACCACCTCCGCCACGATCTGCTGGGCCAGCAGCGCCGCGGTGATCGAGGAGACCGCGCCGACCGCGCCGCCACCGGGCAGCGGCAGGGTGGCGTCGCCGTACGGGGCGCCGTTGTCGAGCACCACGTCGGCGAAGTCGGCGAGCTTGCGTCCGGACGGGTGGCGCGAGGTCATCCGGGCCGAGTGCGCGACGGAGGTGATCGCCACCAGCCCGTGCCCCCGCTCCTTCACGATCGAGGCGAACTCCACCATCGCGCCGTTCACCCCCGAGTTGGAGGCGAGCACGAAGACGTCCTGCGGCCGGACCGGGGCCAGCTCGTAGAGGCGGTGCGCCACGGCCGGCTCCCGCTCCAGCTTCGGGCCGAGCACCTGGGGCGGCTCACCGCCGTACAGCACTAGGTCGCGCAGGGCGATCCGGTTGGTGGGGACCAGCCCGCCGGCCCGCCCGGCGATCTCCATCGCCAGCGCCTCCGAGTGCCCGGTGCCGAACGCGTGCACCACCCCGTCGGCGCGCAGCGCGTCGGCGATCAGGCCGGCCGCCCGGTCCACGTTCTCCCGTTGGGCGGCGGCCACCCGGCCGATCGTCGCGGTCACCTCCGCCAGGTACGCCTCGGCACTCACGCTCATGCATCCTCCGTCCGTCGGTTGCGGGCCAGCCACGGCACCGCGAAGTCCACCGCCGCCCGCTGCCGCACCAGGCGGCCCGTACCGTCCCCGACCGGCCCGAGCCGGACGACGCCGGTGGCCTCCAGGTCGGTGCCGAGGCGGGCGAAGTCGCTCTCGTCCAGGTCCACGTCGTCCCACCAGGCCCACTCCCGGCCGCCGTCAGCGGTCCGCACCGCGCCCCCCAGCCGGTGCCGGGGCGGCCCGGGCTGCCGGTACTCGGCCAGGTGCAGCGAGGTGTTGCGGCCGTGGTCCACGCCGAGCAGCAGCACGTCGGCGTCGAGGTCGTAGAGCCGGGCCAGTGGGGAACCCTCGCCCAGCATGTCGGCCCGGGCGTGGCCGGCGAGGATCCGCTCGGCGGCCGGCCCGAGCGCGGCGAACGACACCTGCGGGTGGTCGCTGCGCCGGGCGCCCGGCCAGGTGCGGACCAGCTCGGCGAAGGCGCCCATGAACCGGCTCGGGGTGACCGCCGGGTCGAAGCCGGGCAGCTCGGCCCGGATCACCGGCCACCAGTCCTCGGGCACCGGCGGGTTGCTCCAGCCCGCCGGGTCGCTGTTCTCCGGGGTGTGGGTCGGCACCACCAGGGTGCCGTCCGGGCCGAGCACGTCGCGCAGGGCGCCCAGCACCGCCTCCGGCCCGCCGCAGAGGAAACCCAGCCCGCGCAGGCGAGCGTGCACCAGCACGGTCCCGCCGGGGCGTACGCCGAGGGTGCGCAGCTGGGCGCCGAGCGACGCACGGGTGTGCGGCCGGGCCGGCGCGGCGGTCGCGGTCACCGGCCGATCCGGGCGCGGATCGCCTCGGCCAGCGGGCCGGGCGCCTCGTCCGGGATCCAGTGCGTGACCCCGCCGAGTTCGACGAACCGGTAGTCGCCGGTGACGTGCGCCGCGCACGCCTCGGCGGCGGTACGGCCGATCGCGATGTCCTTGTCGCTCCAGACGAAGGTGGTCGGCACGCCCACCGGCCCGACCGCCTTCATGTCCGACCCGCTCATCGCCCGGTACCAGTTGAGCGCGGCGGTCAGCGCGTCCGGCTCGCGCATCGGGTCGGCGTAGCGCGCTACCCGGGCGGCGTCGCCGACCCCGGAGAGCATCCGCCGCAGCGCGGTGGCGCGCAGCGCCAGCAGCACCTTCTCCGCCTTGCCCGGCTTGCGGAACAGGGCGATGTAGGAGGAGCGGGCCTTCTGCTGCGGGTCGGTGGCGAGGGCGTGCGCCATCGCCGCCGGGTGCGGCACCGAGACGGCGGTGAGGGTGCGCACCCGCTCCGGGTGGGCCGCCGCCAGGCCCCAGGCCACGATCGCCCCCCAGTCGTGACCGACCAGGTGCGCGCTGCTCACCCCGAGCGCGTCGAGCAGGCCGACAGCGTCCGCCACCAGCTCCGGGATCCGGTACGCCTCGACCGCCGCCGGCCGGGCGCCCGGCGAGTAGCCCCGCTGGTCCGGCGCGTACGTGCGCAGCCCGGCGGCGTGCAGCGCGGGCACCAGGTCGTCCCACTCCCCGCCGTGCTGCGGGAAGCCGTGCAGCAGCAGGACGGGTTCGCCGTCCTCGGGGCCGCC
Organism: Micromonospora auratinigra; assembly: GCF_900089595.1. Taxonomy (GTDB): domain Bacteria; phylum Actinomycetota; class Actinomycetes; order Mycobacteriales; family Micromonosporaceae; genus Micromonospora; species Micromonospora auratinigra. The sequence continues at coordinate 3,569,628 of NZ_LT594323.1, forward strand.
GGTGCGTACCTCGAACGTCAGACCTCGCGCGTCGACCCGCATGATCACCACCCTACCGATCGTCGCCCTGCTGGGCCGGGGGCCGAGGTCGGTGTTAGCGTCTGCCGAGACAACTTCACATCCGACAGGGGAGCGCACAGCGCTGAGAGTGCGGGCCGGTGCCCGCAGACCCTCGAACCTGATCTGGGTAATGCCAGCGCAGGGAGTTCGGTCGACCTCCAGCCGCGTCGCCGTCCGGTGATCCGGGCGCGGCGTGCGTCTTCTCCTGGTTCCGCTACTGGACTGGGAGCATCCGATGGACACCACCACCAACCGCTGGCGCACGATCGACATCGTGGTCGCCTCGGTGATCGCCGTCGCGTTCGGCGTCATCTTCTGGGCCTGGGGCCTGCTCTGGGGCGCGACCGACGCCGCGTTCGCGTTCTTCCCGCCGGCCCAGGCGATCATGTACGGCGTCTGGCTGGTACCGGCCGTGCTCGGCGGCCTGGTCATCCGCAAGCCGGGCGCGTCGCTCTACTGCGAACTGGTCGCCGCGATCGTCTCCGCCCTGCTGGGCAGCCAGTGGGCCAGCATCGTCATCCTCCAGGGCCTGATCCAGGGCCTCGGCGCGGAGCTGGCGTTCGCCGCGTTCCGCTACCGCTCGTACCGGCTGCCGGCCGCCCTGCTGGCCGGCGCGCTGACCGGCCTCAGCGCGGCGATCTTCGACTTCGTCTACTGGAACAAGGCGTACGAGCTGGCCAACTACCGCATCCCGTACGCCCTGCTGACCATCGTCAGCTCGACGATCGTCGCCGGCCTGGGCAGCTGGCTGCTGACCCGCGCGCTGGCGAACACCGGCGTGCTGGACCGCTTCCCCGCCGGCCGCGACCGCGCCCTGGTCTGACCACCGCCCGTTATGTCGATCATGAGATTGGCGGCGATGTGGATCTCCTCAACTGCCGCCAACCTCATGATCGATCGAGGAGAGGGGGCAGGGTGAGCGGGGTGGAGCTGCGCGGGTTCGGGTGGCGGCACGCCGGGCGCAAGCGGTGGGCGGTGCGCGGGGTGGACCTGCGCGTCGAGCGTGGCGAGCGGGTGCTGCTGCTGGGGGCCTCGGGGGCGGGCAAGAGCACGCTGCTCGCCGCGCTGGCCGGGCTGCTGCCCGAGGACTCCGGCGAGCAGGAGGGCACCGTCGAGATCGACGGGCTGGAGCCGCGCAAGGCCCGGGAACGGGTCGGCATCGTCTTCCAGGACCCGGAGACCCAACTGGTGATGGCCCGCTCCGGCGACGACGTGGCGTTCGGGCTGGAGAACCGGGGCGTACCCGCCGGGGAGATCTGGCCCCGGGTGGACGAGGCGCTGCGCCGAATTGGCTTCCCGTACCACCGGGACCGGCCCACCGCCGCGCTCTCCGGCGGCGAACAGCAGCGGCTCGCGCTGGCCGGGGTGCTCGCCCTGCGCCCCGGGCTGCTGCTGCTGGACGAACCCACCGCCAACCTCGACCCGGCCGGCGCGACGCTGGTCCGGCGGGCCGTCGCCGACGCGCTCGACGCCGACACCACGCTGATCCTGGTCGAGCACCGGGTGGCCGAGGCGCTGCCGCTGGTCGACCGGGTGGTGGTGCTGGAACCCGGCGGCGGGGTGCGGGCCGACGGGCCGCCCGGGGCGGTCTTCGCGGCGCACGGTGACGCGCTCGCCGAGGCGGGCGTCTGGGTGCCCGGCCGCACCGTGCCGCCCCGGCACGCCACCGCGCCCCCCGGCGAGCTGCTGCTCACCGCCGACCGGCTCGGCCTGCCGCCCCGGCTGGCCCCCACCGACCTTCGGGTACGCGCCGGCGAGGCGCTCGCCGTGCTCGGCCCGAACGGGGCCGGCAAGTCCACCCTGGCGCTGCTGCTCGGCGGCCTGCTGCGCCCCGGCACCGGCGCGGTCACCGGCACGCCCGCCCTGGCCGGCGCGGACGCGCGTACTCCCCCGCACCGCTGGCGCGCACCGGCCCTGGCCGGGCGGATCGGCTCGGTCTTCCAGGACCCGGAACACCAGTTCGTCACCGGCACCGTGCGCGACGAGCTGGCGCTCGGCCCACGCCGCACCGGGCAGGACGAGGCGGCCGTCCGGGCCACCGTGGACGCCCTGCTGGAGCGGCTCGGGCTGGACCGGTTGGCGGGCGCCAACCCGTACACCCTCTCCGGTGGCGAGGCGCGGCGGCTGAGCGTGGCGACCGCCCTGGCCACCGCGCCCCGCCTGCTGATCTGCGACGAGCCCACCTTCGGCCAGGACCGGCGGACCTGGCGGGAGCTGGTCGACCTCTTCGCCGAGCTGCGCGACGCCGGCCACGGCGTCGTCGCGGTCACCCACGACCCGGACTTCGTCGCGGCGCTCGCCGACCGCACGGTCGTCCTGGAGCGACCGTGATCGGGGTGCAGCCGGTGGCGACCCCCGGCGCGCCGCTGGCCCGGCGCAACCCGGTGGCGAAGCTCGCCGCCGCGCTGATCTTCTCGTTCGTGCTGGTCGCCACCCTGGACCCGGTGGCCCCGGCGATCGCCATCGCGGTCGAACTGGCGGTCCTGCCGCTGTTCGGGGTCCGCTACCGGGTGCTGGCCCGGCGGGCCTGGCCGCTGCTGGCCAGCGCCGTCGGCATCCTGGTCACCCTGGTGCTCTTCGCCGCCGACCGCTCCGGCCCGGTGCTGCTCCAGGCCGGCCCGATCCTGGTCACCCAGGGCGTGCTGGTCACCGCCGCGGGACTGGTGCTGCGGACGCTCGCGGTGGCGCTGCCCGGGATCATCGTCTTCGCCACCACCGACCCCACCGACCTCGCCGACGCGCTGATCCAGAACGCCAGGGCACCGGCCCGGTTCGCCATCGGGGCGCTGGCCGCGTTCCGGCTGGTGCCGCTCCTGGAACAGGAGTGGCGGATGATCAGCATGGCCCGGCGGGCCCGGGGCGTGGACGCCGGCCGCAACCCGCTGGCCCGGCTGCGGCTCTTCGGCTCCACCGCGTTCGCGCTGCTGGTCGGCGCGATCCGCCGGGGCACCCGGCTGGCGGTCGCGATGGACGCCCGCGGCTTCGACGCCGGCACCCCGCGTACGGTCGCCCGGCGGCAGCGTTTCACCCGGGCCGACGGGTTGCTCGTCGCGGGTGCGGCGGTGCTGGCCGGCGGGGCGCTGGCGGTCAGCGTCGCGCTGGGCACGTTCCGCCCCCTGATCGGCTGAGCGGGAGAGCTCGGCAGGCCGGGGTCGACGGGCGGGCGTCGCGCGCCGGCCGGGGCTCAGCGTCGACCGCGTGTCGCCGCCCGAAGACGACTCTCGGTTGAGCGGTATGTCTCCCGGACATGAATATGTCTGAGAGACATACCGCTCCTCAGCGGATGTCCGCCCGGCCCATCCGGAAGCTGAACCAGCGAACGGACAGGTCGGGCCGGCGCAGACCGAAGGGTCGGGCCAGGCACGGCCCGACCACTCGGATCAGCTGCGCCGGAAGGCGTAGAACCGGTTCTGGCCGGCGCGCTGGCTGCGCCCGGCCAGCCGGGCGTCCCGCCCGACCGGTGGACCGGCCTTCGGCGGCGTCGCCCCGGACGGGGTCGGCGCGGCCGGGGAGAACGTGGACGGGGCCGGCGCGGCGGGCGGCACCTCGACCGTCGGCACCTCGACCGGCAGCACCGGCCCGGTGTCGAGATCGGCCAGGTTCACGTCCACCGGGGACGGGGTGGAACGGCGGGACTTCTTCGGACTGCGCTTGGCGGGCATACGCGGCCTCCTGCGGAGTCGGGCGCGCCGGTCGACGACGCGGCGGGACGGGCGGGCTCCGGTGAGATCCGGCCACGACGGACACCACGACGAACGGCGGTGCGCGGGAGGCATGCGGACGCCCGGAGCAGGACAGGTCCGCGGCGGAAGACGGCGGCGGACCGGGCTCGACGAAGCGGCGTCAGATACGCATGCCGGTACGGTAACCGACCGCCGGCCGGCCCCGCAGCCGAATTACTGGCACCATCGGCGGCATGCTGATCGCGTTCTCGATCACCCCGCTCGGCGTGGGTGAGTCCGTCGGCGACCTGGTGGCCGACGCCGTCCGGGTGGTCCGCGAGTCGGGCCTGCCGAACCGTACCGACGCCATGTTCACCACCGTCGAGGGTGAGTGGGACGAGGTGATGGCGGTGGTCAAGCAGGCCGTGGACGCCGTCGCCGCGCAGGCGCCCCGGGTCAGCCTGGTGCTCAAGGCCGACGTCCGCCCCGGCGTCACCGACGCGCTGACCGCGAAGGTCGCGCACATCGAGGCCCGCCTCGCCGAGGGCTGACCACGTACCGCCAGCATCCCCTCACCGGGCGTCGAGGACCCGGCCCGCACCCGCGACCGCCGCGATACGGTCGCAGGACGGGACACCGGACGAAGGGTGGCGGTACGCATGGCAGCGCAGGCGACGGCGCAGATCGGGGTCACCGGCCTGGCGGTGATGGGCCGCAACCTGGCTCGGAACCTGGCCCGCAACGGGTTCACCGTGGCGGTGCACAACCGCTCGCCCGAACGCACCCGCAGCCTGGTCGCCGAGCACGGTGACGAGGGCACCTTCGTCCCCACCGAATCCCTCACCGACTTCGTGGCGGCGCTGGAGCGTCCCCGGGCGGTGATCGTGATGGTGAAGGCCGGCGCTCCCACCGACGCGGTGATCGACGAACTGGTCCCGCTGCTCGACGAGGGGGACATCGTCGTCGACTGCGGCAACGCGCACTTCGCCGACACCCGTCGTCGGGAGGAGGCGCTGCGCGGGCACGGGCTGCACTTCGTCGGCACCGGCGTCTCCGGCGGCGAGGAGGGCGCGCTGCGCGGTCCGAGCATCATGCCGGGCGGGTCGGCGGACTCCTACCGGAAGCTCGGCCCGATCTTCGAGAAGATCGCCGCCCAGGTGGACGGGACGCCCTGCTGCCGGCACATCGGCCCGGACGGCGCCGGGCACTTCGTCAAGATGGTCCACAACGGCATCGAGTACGCCGACATGCAGCTCATCGCCGAGGCGTACGACCTGCTGCGGGCCGGCCTGTCGGCGAGCCCGGCGGAGCTCGCGGAGATCTTCCGGGAGTGGAACGGCGGCGAGCTGGAGTCGTTCCTCATCGAGATCACCACCGACGTGCTGGCACACACCGACGCGGCGACCGGCCGCCCCTTCGTCGACGTCGTGCTCGACCAGGCCGAGCAGAAGGGCACCGGCCGCTGGACCGTGCAGAGCGCGTTGGACCTCGGCATCCCGATCACCGGCATCGCCGAGGCGACCTTCGCCCGGTCGCTCTCCGGGCACGCCGGCCAGCGCGCCGCCGCCCGCCGCGCGTTCGCCGACGCGGGTGACACGTGGCAGGTCGACGACCGGGAGACCTTCGTCGAGGACGTCCGGCGCGCGCTGCTGGCCAGCAAGATCGTCGCGTACGCGCAGGGCTTCGACCAGATCCGCGCCGGCAGCCGGGAGTACGACTGGGACATCGACCTGGGCGGCACCGCCACCATCTGGCGGGGCGGCTGCATCATCCGGGCCCGCTTCCTGGACCGGATCCGGGAGGCGTACGACGCCGAGCCGGAGCTGCCCACGCTGTTGGTCGCCCCGTGGTTCGCCGAGCGGGTCAGCGCCGGGGTGCCGGCCTGGCGACGGGTGGTGGCCGACGCCGCCCGGGCGGGGGTGCCGGCCCCGGCCTTCGCGTCGTCGCTGGCCTGGTTCGACGGACTGCGCGCCGAGCGGCTGCCGGCCGCGCTGATCCAGGGCCTGCGGGACAACTTCGGGGCGCACACCTACCGCCGGGTCGACCGGGACGGCAGCTTCCACACCCGCTGGGCGGGCGACCGCACCGAAGTGGCGGGCTGAGGCTCACCAGGCCCGCTGGGCCTCGTCCGCCGGGGCGGGCGCCCAGCCGGTCGCGGGTTCCCCGGCGGCCAGCTCGCCGATCTCGCCGGAGCGCACCGCCGGCGTGTGCCCGAGGTCGGCGCAGTACCGCTCGGCCACCCCGGCGCACAGGTCGGCGATCCGTTCCCGCTGCGCCGGATCGGCCAGGTCCGCCCCGGCCAGGGCGGCCGTCATCTCGTACCGGAGATCGCGCATCCTCCACCCCCGTGGCGGGCGCGTCCCCGCGGCACGCCCTGCGCCGATCGTACGCAGGGACGCCCCGCCCCCGGCCGGAAAGCTCGGGATGCGGGGCGCCCGCGGTGACGGCCCGCCGCGACGCTGCGGCGGGCCGTCGACGTCAGAAGAACCGACGACGCTTGGCCTTCTGCGGCCGGAGCATGTCGGCGCCCTTGGTGAGCAGTCGGCTGACCCCGGTCGGGCCGCGACGGGCCTCCAGGGAGTGGCTGAGCCGGCGCGCGCCGGCCGCCGCCAGCGGCACGGCGACCGCCATGACCGCCCACTGCGCGATCCGCTTCTGAATCATGTGGTTCACCTCCGCGTGTGGCTGCTGTCGGTATTGGTACCCAGCGTGCCGCGTCGGTAAGCGTGACCTCAGACTCCCGGCGCGACCGGATTCGGCAACGCGCCGCCGAAGCGCCGGTCCCGCTGGGCGTAGAGCTCGCAGGCGTACCAGAGGTGCCGGCGGTCGAAGTCCGGCCAGAGGGTGTCGAGGAAGACCAGTTCCGCGTACGCGCTCTGCCAGAGCAGGAAGTTGGAGGTGCGCTGCTCGCCGGAGGGGCGCAGGAAGAGGTCCACCTCGGGGATCTCCGGGTGGTAGAGGTACTTCTGGATGGTCTTCTCGGTGATCCTGTCCGGGTGCAGCTTCCCGGCGGCCACGTCCCGGGCGATCGCCGCGGTGGCGTCGGCGATCTCGGCGTGCCCGCCGTAGTTGACGCAGAACTGCAGGGTCAGCGTCGAGTTGCCCCGGGACATCTCCTCGGCGGTCTGCAGCTCGGAGATGACGCTCTTCCAGAGCCGCCCGGCCCGACCCGACCAGACCACCCGGACACCCAGGTCGACGAGTTGGTCCCGGCGACGCCGGATGACGTCGCGGTTGAAGCCCATCAGGAACCGGACCTCGTCCGGCGAGCGCCGCCAGTTCTCGGTGGAGAAGGCGTACGCCGACAGGTAGGGGATGCCCAGCTCGATCGCGCCCTCGATGGTGTCGAAGAGGCTGTGCTCGCCCTGCTCGTGACCCTTGGTGCGGGGCAGGCCGCGCTCCTTGGCCCAGCGGCCGTTGCCGTCCATCACCACGGCGACGTGCTTCGGCAGCGCCTCGGCGGGCAGCGCCGGCGGCCGGGCACCGGACGGGTGCGGGGTCGGTGGCACCGGCGCACGCCGGCCGGCCCTCGTCGATCGGATCACTCGGTCTTCTCCCTGTTCGCGCTCACCGGCCCGCGTCCGGAGGCCGGCGGCGGGACCGTGCCGGCCGCCGGGGCACCCCGGTCGACCAGCGGGAGCGAGCGTAACGCGCGCTCCAGGTGCCACTGGAGGTGCGCCGCGACCAGGCCGCTGCACTCCCGGCGTACGCCGGTCTCGGTGGCGTCGGCGTACCCCCAGTCGCCGGTGGTCAGCGCGGACATCAGCGCGACGGTGGCCGGGGCGGGGTGGGCGGCGCCGGGCGGGCGGCAGTCCGGGCAGACCGCGCCGCCGGCCGGCACGGAGAACGCCCGGTGCGAGCCCGGCTCGCCGCAGACCGCGCAGGCGGTCAACGCCGGCGCCCAGCCGGCGAAGGACATCGCGCGCAGCAGGTACGCGTCGAGCACCAGCGTGGTGGCGTGCTCGCCCCGGGCCAGGGACTTCACCGCGCCGAGGGTGAGCTGGAACAGCCGCAGCGACGGCTCCCGCTCGACCGGGGTGAGCCGCTCGGCGGTCTCGGCGATCGCGCTGGCCGCCGTGTAGCGGGGGTAGTCGCCGAGGAACCGCTTGCCGTACAGGTCGATCCCCTCGACCTGACTGATGGTGTGCAGCGAGCTGCCCTGGTTGCCCTTGGGGTCACCGGCGAGCTGGAGGTCGATGTGCCCGAACGGCTCCAGCCGGGCGCCGAACTTGCTGGTGGTGCGCCGGACCCCCCGGGCCACCGCGCGCAGCCGGCCGTGCCGGCGGGTGAGCAGGGTGATGATCCGGTCGGACTCGCCCAGCTTCTGCGCGCGCAGCACCACCGCGTCGTCGCGGTAGAGCTGTCGGCGGTACCCGGCCATCGGGCCATTCTCCCTCGGGGTGCGATCTCAGGGTCGGTTCGGGGTGCGGTGGCGGTGGAACCCGGATGTGCCGGGGCCCGGGCCGGCCGTAGCGTGCTGCCATGGCTCTGCACCGGACCGCCGTCGCCGCCGGCGCGGCCGCCGCCCTGATCGTCCTCGCCGGGTGTGACACGCTGTCGTTCCGCCGGCTCGACTTCGACACCACCGAGGCGGTGAAGATCACCCGGATCACCGTCCGCCCCGGCGGCTCCGGGGACGTCACGGTCCGCGCCTCCGGCTCCGCCGACCAGGTACGGATCAAGCGGGTGCTGCGCTACCAGGGCGCCCAGCCCACCGTCCGGTACGACATCTCCGGCGACGAACTGGTGCTGCCCACCCGCTGCGGGCCACGCTGCACGGTCTCCTACGAGGTGCTCGCCCCCGAGGGCGTGGCGGTCACCGGGGAGACCGCCTCCGGCAACATCGAGCTGTACCGGGTCGGCCCGGTGGAGTTCACCCTCCAGTCCGGCGACGTCCGGGTGGTCGGGGCGAGCGGACCGGTCCGGGCCACCACCACCTCCGGCAACATCCAGGTCAGCGACGTGGCCGGCGCGGTACGCCTGCGCGCCACGTCGGGCGACATCGAGGCCCGCCGGGTGGCCGCCGGCGTGGACGTGGAGGCCCGGTCGGGCAACGTCACCGTGGAACTGGACAAGCCGGCCTCGGCGCGGCTGCACGCCACCAGCGGCGACGTCGCGCTCACCGCGCCGACCGGCCGGTACCGGATCCGGGCGGCCGCCACCTCCGGCGACTCCCAGGTCACCATCCCGAGCGACCCCACCGCTCCCCTGCTCCTCGACGTCACCACCGCCAGCGGCAACGTCACCGTCACCCCCCGCTGACCCACCCCACCCACCCCCGGGTCCCCCGGGCCGCGGGGGTCCCCCGGGCCGCTAATTCACGGAAAGAGTCGTTGTGACGGGTCGTTCGACCACTCTTTCCGTGAATTAGCGCGGCGGGCGGCGGGCGGGCGGCGGGGTGGGGGTGCGGGTGCGGGGCGGGTGAGGCCGGCGGCGGTGGTGACCAGTTCGCCGGCCGCGCCGGCCGGGGCGGGGCTGGCCGGGGCGGCCGCCGCCCGGTCGGCCACGGTCCGCCGGGGGCGGCCGGGCAGCAGTTCGGGGGTACGCCGGGCCGCCACGTCCTCGACCCAGCCGACCAGCAGCGTGACCATCCCCACCAGGGCGAAGACCAGCGCCACCCGCAGCCAGAGGCCGACCGGGTCCCGGGGGCCCCAGCCGACCAGGCCGACCAGCGGCGTGAGCGCGACCACGAACGGCATGTGCCAGAGGTAGACGGTGAGGGCGCGCCGGTTCAGCACGGTGACCGCCCGACCGAAGACCGGGTTGCGGTCCACCCAGGGGGCCCGTTCCGGCGCCCGACCGATCGCCACCAGGATGAACGCCGCCGACCAGAGCGCGTTGCCGAGGTGGATGTCGTTGAGGTCGTAGCCACGCGGACCGGGGTGGGTGAAGATCCAGCCCAGCCCGCCGGCGCCGAGCAGCAGCACCAGGGGCACCAGCACCCGGTTGCCCATCCGGCGCAGCAGCCCGTCGTGGTGGGCGAAGCCGAGCAGCCAGGCGCCGAAGTACAGGCCGAAGTCGCGCAGCACCGTCGGGGCGTCCGGGAGCACGCCGAGCTCGATGGCGGCCAGCAGCGCGTACGGGGCGAGCAGGGTGGGCAGCAGCGCACGGCGGAACAGCCACAGGGCCAGCGGCGAGGCGAGCACGAACCAGAGGTAGTCGCGCAGGTACCAGATCGGGCTCAGGGCCAGCCCGCCCCAGTAGTTCGCCGGTGGATCACTGACCGGGAACAACCAGAGCAGCACCTTCGGGGTCAGCGGCAGACCGGTGAGCAGCATGGCCGGTACGAAGACCGCGGCGAGCACCCAGAGCGACGGCAGCAGCCGACGCAGCCGACGCGCCACCGCCGGCACCCCGCTGCGGTCCAGCGAGGCGGCCATCAGCGAGCCGGCCAGCGCGAACATCACCGACATCGCCGGGAACACCAGGGTGAGGGTGGCGTAGCCGGTGACGTGGTAGACGACAACTCGAACGATGGCCAGGAAGCGGAGCAGGTCCAGGTATCGGTTTCGCATCAGCCTGCATCGGGGTCCGGGAAAGGGGTGCCGATTCCCTACCCTCACGCGACGCCCGGCGAAACGGCCAACGGACCGGGGCGGAAAGTGAAACTTCCCATAAATGCGGCCGATTCGGACCAGCGGTCCCGGTCACACAGCCGCCGGTCGCCGGCCCGGTCGGTCCGGGCCGGCGATCGGCTACGACGGTCAGAAGCCCAGCTTGCGCAGCTGCTTCGGGTCGCGCTGCCAGTCCTTCGCGACCCGGACGTGCAGGTCCAGGTAGATCCGGGTGCCGAGCAGCTCCTCGATCTGCCGGCGCGCCCGGGTGCCGACGTCCTTGAGCCGGCTCGCCTTGTGGCCGATCACGATCGCCTTCTGGCTGGGCCGCTCGACGTACAGGTCCGCGTAGATCTTGGTGACGTTCCCCTCGGGGATCATCTCCTCCACCACCACCGCGATCGAGTGCGGCAGCTCGTCCCGGACCCCCTCCAGCGCCGCCTCCCGGATCAGCTCGGCGACCAGCACCTGCTCCGGGTCGTCGGTGAGCATGTCGTCCGGGTAGAGCTGGGGCGACTCGGGCAGGTAGCCGGTCATCACGTCGACCAGCGTGTCCACCTGGTGCCCGGAGACCGCGCTGACCGGCACCACGGCGGCGAAGTCGCCCAGCTCGCTGACCGCGAGCAACTGCTCGGCCAGGCGCTTCTTGTCGACCAGGTCGGTCTTGGTGACCACGGCCAGCACGGTGGCCTTCAGGCTGGCCAGCTCGCCGGTGATGAACCGGTCACCACGGCCGATCGGCTCGTTCGCCGGGATGCAGAGGCCGATCACGTCCACCTCGCTCCAGGTCTCCCGGACCAGGTCGTTCAGCCGCTCGCCGAGCAGCGTCCGGGGCCGGTGCAGACCGGGGGTGTCGACCAGCACGAGCTGCGACTCGGGCCGGTGCAGCACCGCCCGGATGATGTGCCGGGTGGTCTGCGGCTTGTTCGAGGTGATCGCGATCTTGGTGCCGACGATCGCGTTGGTCAGCGTCGACTTGCCGGCGTTCGGCCGGCCGACGAAGCAGCCGAACCCGGCCCGGTACGCACGCTCCTGCCGGTCGGTCACTCGACCACCGTGCCGAGCAGGGTGCCGTCCGGGGCGACCACGTGGACCGGGGCGTCGGCGGCGAGGTCCCGCACGGCGGCGTGCCCGGCGCCGTCCAGCGTCGAGGCCTCGGTGACCACCACCGCGGCCTCCAGCCGGGTGGCCCCGGCGGCCACCGCCGAGGCGACCGCGAGCTGGAGCGCGGTCAGGGTCAGCGACGGCAGCGCCACGCTGGCCGCCGCGTACGTGCGGCCGTCCTGGTCGCGGACCGCCGCGCCCTCCACGGCGGCCACCCGGCCGCGCGCCCCCCGGGCCAGCACGACCAGCTTGCCGTCCTCGGCGCTCAGCTCGGCCGGGTCGGACGGGGTGGGCCGGGCGGCCGGCACGGCGGAAGTCTCAGGCATCGGCGGGAAGCCTCTCCTCGGTACGGTTGTGGTTGCCGCGGGGCTCGGCGTGCTCGCCCCGCCCCGCGCTGTCGGACGCGTCACCCGACGCGGCCCGGCTCACCAGCACGGTGTCGATCCGGTTGCGCCGGCCGGTGGTGCCCTCGGCGATCAGCCGGAGGCCGGCCACCTCGGCCTCGGCGCCGGGGATCGGCACCCGGCCGAGCGACTGGGCGAGCAGGCCACCGACCGTCTCCACCTCGTCGGTGGGCAGGTCGGTGTCGAACAGCTCGCCCAGATTCTCCACCGGCAGCCGGGCGGTGACCCGCACCGACCCGTCCGCCAGCCGCTCGACCGGCGGGCGTTCGACATCGTACTCGTCGGTGATCTCACCGACGATCTCCTCCAGGATGTCCTCGATGGTGACCAGGCCGCCGGTGCCGCCGTACTCGTCGACCACGATGACCAGGTGGTTGCGGGCCGCCTGCATCTCGGAGAGCAGGTCGTCGACCGGCTTGGACTCGGGCACGAAGGTGGCCGGGCGCATCAGCTCCGACACCGGCAGCTGGGCGGTACGCGGGTCGCCGCCCTGGGTGCGCCGGATCAGGTCCTTGAGGTAGAGCACGCCGAGCACGTCGTCGACGCTCTCGCCGATCACCGGGATGCGGGAGAAGCCGGACCGCAGGAAGAGCGCCAGGGCCTGGGCCAGCGTCTTGCCCTCCTCTATCCACACCATCTCGGTACGCGGCACCATCACCTCGCGGGCGATGGTGTCACCGAGGGCGAAGACCGAGTGGATCATCTGCCGTTCGCCGTGCTCCACCACGCCCCGCTGCTCGGCCAGGTCGACCAGCTCACGCAGCTCGACCTGGCTGGCGAACGGCCCCTCGCGGAAGCCCTTGCCAGGGGTGACCGCGTTGCCGATCAGGATCAGCAGCGAGGCCAGCGGGTTGAGTGCCCGGCCCAGCCAGCGCACCAGCGGGGCGACCGCGCGGCCCACCGCGTACGCGTGCTGCCGGCCGAGGGTGCGCGGGGCCACGCCGACCACGACGAAGCTGACCACGGTCATCGCCCCGGCGGTGACCAGGGCGGCCCGCCAACCGGCGCCGAAGCTGTCCACCGCCACCAGCGCCACCAGCGTGGTGGCGGTCAGCTCGGCGAGCAGCCGCAGCAGGAGCAGCAGGTTGAGGTGGCGCACCACGTCGCCGGCCACGGCCTGCAGGGCGCGGGCGCCCCGCACCCCGTCGCGGGTCAGCTCCCCGGCCCGGGCCGGGGAGACGGCGGCGAGCGCCGCCTCGGTCATCGCGATCAGGCCGGCCAGCACCACCAGCCCCGCCGCGAAGACGATCAGCTGGAAATCGGGCAGGCCGGCGGGAGCGCCCCCGGCCGCCAGGATCGTCATCACTGCGACCGGGTCGACCGCCAGCTGGCCAGCAGCCGGGCCTGGAGACCGAACATCTCCCGCTCCTCCTCCGGCTCGGCGTGGTCGTAGCCGAGCAGGTGCAGCACTCCGTGCACGGTGAGCAGGTGCAACTCGTCGGCGGACGAGTGACCGGCGGTGGCCGCCTGCTTGGCCGCCACCTCCGGGCAGAGCACGATGTCGCCGAGCAGGGCCGGCTCACCGCCGGCCGGCGCGCTCTCGCCGGGACCGTGGTCGACGCTGCCCTCGTCCATGGGGAAGGCGAGCACGTCGGTGGGGCCGTCGCCGCCCATCCAGCGATGGTTCAGCTCGGCCATGTAGTCGATGTCGACCAGCAGCACGGAGAGCTCGGCGAGGGGGTTGACCCCCATCTCGTCGAGGGCGTGCCGGGCGACGGCGAGCACGGCGTCGGTGTCGACGTCGACACCCGACTCGTTGGCGATCTCGATGGACAACTGTCTTCCTCTGGTGGTTAGCGGCGCCGGCCGGCCCGGCCGCCCTGGGCGGTCCGCCCCGGCACGGCGTGCACGCTCTGCGCCTGCTGGTTCTCCCGCTCGTCCCAGCGGGCGTACGCGTCGACGATCTCGCCCACCAGCTTGTGGCGGACCACGTCGGAGCTGGAGAGCTGGGCGAAGTGCACGTCCTCGACGTTGCTCAGGATCTCCCGGACCACCCGCAGGCCGCTGGTGGTCCCGCCGGGAAGGTCCACCTGGGTGACGTCGCCGGTGACCACGATCTTGGAACCGAAGCCGAGCCGGGTGAGGAACATCTTCATCTGCTCGGGCGTGGTGTTCTGCGCCTCGTCGAGAATGATGAAGGCGTCATTGAGGGTGTTGTGCGTCACCAGGAAATCGTCGGTGACGTAGAGCGAATCCTCCGCCGCGACCTGGATGCACATCGTCTCCCGCACCCCGGCCGGGATGATCGAGTCGATGAAGCGCATCGGCCGGCCGCCGCCCTGCTCGTCGTAGAGCCGCCGCTTGCGGGACAGGCGGAACGGGGCGACGCCGGCCGGAAGCTGGATTTCCACGACGTAGCAGTCGGAGCGGTACGGCACCGGACGACCCTTGGCCAGGCCGGGCTTGCGCCCCTCGGCCTCCCGGACCCGCCAGGTGGCCACCCCGCCGAGCGACTGGACCAGGTAGACCACGTCGTCCCGCAGGCGGGGAGACGTCGTCGAGTACTGCACCCGGCAGGTCCGCCCGGCCTGAGTGGCCGGGCCGCCGTCGGTGTCCAGCAGCCCTTGGAGCACGGCCAGCCGGACGTCGACGCTGTTGTTCTTGTAGGCGTCGGGCACGAACTTGGTGCCCGAGGTCGTCCCGGCCAACTCCAGCTCACGCAGCACAGCCGTCACCGGATTGGCCACGATCACGCCGCCGCGGTGACCGTTGACGTGCCGCAGCACGTAGTCGTAGTCACCCTTGCGGACGAGGGCGATGTCGGGCAGCGCCTGCTCCAGCGCGACGGCCAGCTCAGGGTCAGCCGTGCAGAAGGCGGGCGTCGTCCGGCATGAGATCGAGCCGTCCCCGAGGAGCAGACCGAGCGCGTACGGGTCGAGCGGCACATCGTGCGACTCCATCTGCACGGGCGCGACGACCGGCAGCTCGTACCGGCGGGTGTGCCCGCGCCACTCCTTGCCGATCATCTCCCGCGTCTCGAGCGTGCGCCGACGGCCCCGCCGCTTGTCGTCCGGCGTGGCGACGGTCCAGAGGTGCTCACCGCAGGCGATCGTGGACGCGCCGTCCTGGGTGGTGACCCGATAGGTCTGCTTCGGCCCCTGCGGGTAGATGCCAATCACCGGGGTCGGCGTCCCGTTCGAGCCGATGACCAGGTCACCGACCCGGAGCGAGCCGAACGGCTTGAAGCCCTCCGGGGTCAGCACCCGGGCGTCGTACGGCTGCGCCCGACCCCTCATGTATGCCAGCGGCGCGACCTCGATGGTGCCGGCGGCCATCAGCTTGGGGATGGTCTCCGGGTCGAGCATGTCGTGCAGCGCGTCGTAGAGCGGGCGCAGGTAGGGGTCGATCTTCTCGTTCAGGGTGCCGGGCAGGAAGCCGAGCCGCTCCCCCGCCTCGACCGCCGGCCGGGTCAGGATGATCCGGTTGACCTGCTTGGCCTGGAGCGCCTGGACGGCCTTCGCCATCGCCAGGTAGGTCTTGCCGGTGCCGGCGGGGCCGATGCCGAAAACGATGGTGTTGGCGTCGATCGCGTCGACGTAGCGCTTCTGCCCGAGCGTCTTGGGCCGGATGGTGCGCCCGCGCCGGGAAAGGATGTTGAGCGTCAGAACCTCGGCGGGCCGCTCGGTGCCGCCCTGCTCGAGCATGCCGACGGTACGCCGGACAGCGTCTGTGGTCAGGGTCTCGCCTTTCTCGATCAACTCGAGCAGCTCACTGAAGAGGCGCTCGGCGAGGGCGTTGTCCGCGGGGGCGCCGGTGATGGTGATCTCGTTGCCCCGGACGTGGACGTCGCTGTTGACCGAGCGTTCGACGAGGCGCAGGATCTCGTCGCCGGCGCCGAGCAGGTTCACCATGATCTTCTGGTCCGGGACCGTGATCCTGGTCTGCACCCGGGGCGGGGCGGGAGGTGGGGTGTCGCTCATAGCTCGGGCCGTCCGGCCCTACGCCACCTGCTTCCGATCTCGGCGCCGGGCCCGGCTGGCGCGGCGGACGTGACATCCATCGTATCGCTCCCGCACCGTCGGCAACTCGCCCATTTCCGCCGGTAGGAGATCAACTGCCGGTCCGGAAGTCGTACCCGTCGAAGGTCTCCTGGTGGCGGGTGAAACGGTAGGTGGCCCAGTGCAGCCGGACCACCGCGCCCCGCTCGTCGCGGGTCAGCCGGAGCAGCTCGCCCGCCTCCCGGCCGGAGACGGTCCGGAACACGTCCGGCCGATCCGGCAGCGGCGCGAACACCGCCGGCGGCTTGCCCGCCGGGTCGGCCGCGCCGCGGGCCCGCAGCGTCCCGTCGTGCCAGGAGAAGACGACCTCGAAGCCCTCGCCCCACCAGCGGCCCAGCATCCCGCGCAGCTGCGCGGGGGCGGGCGGCCCGGGCCGCCACGGCTCGATCTCCGCGGGGTCGTGCTCGGCGGCGGCGGCGAGCAGCAGGTGCGGCAGGTCGAGCACCTCGGTGCCGGTGCCCGACGAGCCGAGCACCGCGCAGCCCATCGCACCGGCGGTGCCGTCGCCGCCCCGGCGGCCGTAGACGGCGGCCAGGAAACCGGGCATCGCCCCGTCGTGCCCCACGTGCACCACCCGTCCCGGCTGGGGCACCAGGATCAGGCCGAGCCCCCAGCCGGCCGCCCAGAGCGTCTCGTCGGTGGTGGTGAGCGGCCAGCGCATCTCGTCGACGGTGGCCGGGGTGAGCACCGTGCCGGCCGGGTCGAGCGCCGCCGGGTCGGCCAGGAAGGCCGCCCACCGGGCCATGTCCGGGGCGGTGCTCCAGAGCTGTGCGGCGGGGCCGACCGCGCCGAAGTCGGTCGGCGGCTCCGGCCGGGCCTCGTCGGAGTACGCGTCGACCAGGTACCCGGTCGCGGCCCGCTCCCCCGGCGTCGCGCCGGTCGAGGTCAGCCCGAGCGGGACCAGCACCCGCTCGGCGAGCACCTCCGCCCAGGTGCCGCCACGCAGCCGGGCGACCAGCTCACCGAGGAGCGCCATGCCGAGGTTGGAGTAGTGGTAGCGCCGGCCGGTCGGCAGCACCCGCTCCACCCGGGCCAGGTCGGTCAGCAGCTCCTCGACGTCCGGCACGCGCAGGGTGTCCCAGACGTCGCCGTGCGGCTCCCGCTGGAGGCCGGCGGTGTGCGACAGCAGCCGCCGTACGGTCAGCTCGCCGTGCGCCGGCAGGTCGAGGTGCCGCCCGATCGGGTCGTCCAGGTCGAGCAGCCCGTCGTCGCGGCACTGCATGACCAGCACCGAGGTGAAGGTCTTGGTGACCGAGCCGATCCGGAACACGGTGTCCGCGTCGAGCGACCGGTCGGTGCCGGTGCCGCCGACCGTGCAGGTCCAGAGCGGCCGGTCGGCCCGGTGCAGGGCCGCCGAGACCGCCGGGATCCGCCCCTGGGCCTGCGCCTGGCGCACCATCCGGCCGAGCCGGTCCTGCACAGTGATCACGGAAGCAGTGTAGGACGGGCTCAGCGGCAGATCATCGGGCCGAGCGGGGCTCCGCCGAGCAGGTGCGCGTGCACGTGGAAGACCTCCTGCCCACCGTGCTCGCCGGTGTTGAACATCAGCCGGAAGCCGTCGGCGGTCAGCCCCTCCTCCTCGGCCACCACGGCCGCGGTGGCGAGCAGCTCACCGGCGAGCGTCGGGTCCCCCTGGGCCAGGGTGGCCACGTCCGCGTAGTGCTCCTTGGGGATCACCAGCACGTGCACCGGCGCCTTGGGGCCGATGTCGCGGAACGCGAGGGTGGTCGCGGTCTCCCGCACGATGGTGGCCGGGATCTCTCCCGCGACGATCCGGCAGAACAGGCAGTCGGTTCCCATTCGGGCATGCTAAGCCGCCCGCCCGGGTCCGCTCGCGCGACCACCCGTCCCGCCCGGCATGATGTCCGGCGTGACGTCGAGGGCGGTACTGGTGACGGGGGCCTCGCGCGGCATCGGCCGCGCGGTGGCGCGGGCGTTCGCGGCGGGCGGGGACCGGGTGGCGATCCACCACCGCGACTCGGCGGAGCCGGCCGAGGCGGTGCGGGCCGGGCTGCCCGGCGAGGGACACGTGGTGGTCCGCGCCGACCTGACCGACCCGGACGCGGTCCGGGCCATGGTCGACGCGGCGGCCGACCGGCTCGGCGGCCTGGACGTCCTGGTCAACAACGCCGGCGTGTACGGCCCGCGCGACCTCCCGCACCCGGTCTTCGGCAACAGCTACGAGCAGTGGCGCGAGCAGTGGCGGCTGGTGCTGGAGACCAACCTCACCGGGGCCGCCAACGTCACATGGTGCGCGGCCCAGCACATGCGTGAGCGGGGCGGGCGGATCGTCAACGTGTCGTCGCGGGGCGCCTTCCGGGGCGAGCCGGAACAGCCCGCGTACGGCGCCAGCAAGGCGGGGCTGAACGCGCTCGGGCAGTCCCTGGCGCTGGCCCTGGCGCCGTACGGCATCGCGGTGGCGACCGTCGCGCCCGGCTTCGTCGAGACCGACATGACCACCACGCACCTGCACGGTGAACGGGGCGACGCGATCCGCGCCCAGTCCCCGTTCCACCGGGTCGCCCGGCCGGAGGAGATCGCCGCCGCCGTGCACTGGCTGGCCAGCCCGGAGGCGGAGTGGGCCTCCGGCACCATCGTCGACCTCAACGGCGCCTCCTACCTGCGCAGCTGAGGCCGGGCCCGGCCGCTCCACCGACTGGCGACAACCTGCACCTCGGGTCGCCTTTGCTCTGCTTCAACCCGCGCGACACTTTCGGCCGCCGAGTGTTGCGTCAGTTGAAGCAGAGCAAAGGCGGTGAGACGGTGTCGCCCAGCCTCCGGGCGCGGCAGACCGCCGGGCGCGGCAGACCGCCGCGGACGGACGGGCTACCAGCGGGCGAGGCGGGTCGCCAGGACGCTGAGGGCGGCCACGCCGGCCGTGGAGGTACGCAGCACCGCGGGGCCCAGCCGGACGGGGCGGGCCCCGGCCTCGCGGAACGCGGCCAGCTCGGGGTCGGCGATGCCGCCCTCCGGACCGACGACCAGCACGATCTCGCCGGTGGCCGGCAGGTCGGCGACGGTCAGCCGGTCCGGCGCCTCCTCGTGCAGCACGAACGCGCCGGCCGCCCCGGCGATCCGCCGGACCACCGCCTGCGTCGACTCGTCGGGCGTCCCGGCGACCACCGGCAGCCAGGCCCGGCGGGCCTGCTTGGCGGCCTCGCGGGCGGTGGCGGCCCACTTCTCCCGGGCCCGTACGCCCCGCTCGCCGCGCCACTGCGTCACCGAGCGGGACGCCGACCAGGGCACGATCTCGTCGACGCCCACCTCGGTCATCGCCTGCACGGCCAGCTCGCCCCGGTCGCCCTTGGCGATGCCCTGCACCACGACGATCCGGGGCACCGACGCGTCGACGTACCCCCGGGAAATGAGCCGCACGTCGAGGGTGCCCTTGCCGACCGCGTCGACCACGGCGGCGGCGGTGCCGCCCCGGCCGTCGGCGAGCAGCAGTTCCTCGCCGACCCGGAGGCGCTGCACGGTGGCCGCGTGGTGCCCCTCCGGGCCGTCGAGGGTCAGCGTGGCGCCGGCCGGCAGCGCGTCGACCAGGAACAGCGGTGCGGACACCTCAGGCGTGCCCGTTGAAGGCGTCGCGCATCCGGGAGAAGAAGCCGCCCTGCTTGGTCAGCTCGGCGACCTCCTCGCCCCGGGTCTTGGCGAAGTCGCGCAGCATCCGCTCCTGGTCGGCGTCGAGCTTGGTCGGGGTACGCACGTCCAGGTGGACGTAGAGGTCGCCCCGGCCGGTGCCGCGCAGGTGCGGTACGCCCCGCGCCCGCAGCCGCAGCGTGCTGCCCGGCTGGGTGCCGGCCTTGACGTCGACCGTCTCCTCGCTGTCCAGCGTCTTGATGGTCAGCCGGGTGCCCAGCGCGGCGGCGGTCATCGGCACGGTGACCCGGCAGTGCAGGTCGTCGCCCTTGCGGGAGTAGACGTCGTGCGGCCGCTCGTGGATCTCGACGTAGAGGTCACCGGCGGTGCCGCCGCCCGGGCCGACCTCGCCCTGCTGGGCGAGCCGGATCCGCATGCCGTCCTCGACGCCGGCCGGGATCTTGACGGTGAGCGACCGCCGGGTGCGGACCCGGCCGTCCCCGGCGCAGGTCGGGCAGGGGTGCGGGACGGTGGTGCCGTAGCCCTGGCAGACCGTGCACGGCCGGGCGGAGACCACCTGGCCGAGGAAGGTCCGCTGCACCGACTGCACCTCGCCCCGGCCGCCGCACGCCTCGCAGGTGGCGAGGTGGGTGCCGGCCGCCGTGCCCGCGCCGGAACAGGTGGTGCAGAGCACCGCCGTGTCGACGGTGATCGGCGCCTCGACGCCGAACGCGGTCTCGTTGAGGTCCAGTTCCAGGCGCAGGATCGCGTCGGCCCCCGGCCGGGTACGCGGGCGCGGCCCACGCGAGCCGCCGGCCGCGCCGCCGAAGAACGCGTCCATAATGTCCTGGAAGCCGACGAACGGACCGGCCCCGCCGGGACCGCCCGGTCCGGCGCCGCCGCCGCCCGGGGCGAGCGGGTCACCACCCAGGTCGACGATCTGCCGCTTCCGGTCGTCCGAGAGGACCTCGTACGCGGCGTTGATGTCCTTGAACTTCTCCTGGGCCTCCGGGTCCGGATTCACGTCCGGGTGGAACTGCCGCGCCAGCTTGCGGTAGGCGCGCTTGATCTCGTCGTCGGAGGCTTCCCGGCTGACGCCGAGAATGCCGTAGTAGTCCCTGGCCACTGCGTTCGGTGTCCTCGTGTTTCGTCTCGCGGTTGCGCCGGTCGGCGGCCGCAGGCCGGCCGTCGGCCCTGACTGGTCAGTTCTGGGCCAGCAGTTCGCCCACGTAGCGTGCCACGGCCCTCACCGTGGCGATGGTGCCGGGGTAGTCCATCCGGGTCGGGCCGAGCACGCCGAGCCCTCCGACGATGGTGCTGCCCGGGCCGTAACCCGTGCTGACCACCGAGGCGGCGCGCAGGTTGTCGATCTCGTTCTCGTCGCCGATCAGCACCCGGGTGGTGCTCGGCTCGGCCTCGCCGATGAGCTTGAGGAGCACGACCTCCTCCTCCAGCGCCTCCAGGATCGGGCGCAGCGTGCCCTGGAAGTCGAGCACCCCACCCCGGGTCAGGTTGGCGGTGCCGGCCAGCGCGATCCGCTCCTCGTGCCGCTCGACCAGGGTCTCCAGCAGCACGCTGGAGAGGGTGGCCATGGCCGGGCGCAGTTGCGGCGAGGACTCGTCGACCAGCGCCTGGACCAGCGGCGGGGTGTCGGAGAGCCGGCTGCCGACCAGCTTCTCGTTGACCAGGCGGCGCAGGTCGGTGACGTCCTCGGCGGGGATCGGGCCGGGCATCTCCACCAGCCGCTGCTCCACCCGGCCGGTGTCGGCGATCATGACCACCATCAGCCGGGTGGTGGAGATCGGCACCAGCTCCAGGTGGCGGACCTTGGAGCGGGCCAGGCTCGGATACTGCACGACGGCGACCTGGCGGGTGAGCTGGGCCAGCAACCGGACCGTGCGGTGCACCACGTCGTCCAGGTCGACCGCGCCGACCAGGAAGCGCTCGATGGCCCGGCGCTCGGCCGGGCTGAGCGGCTTGACCCGGGACAGCCGGTCCACGAACAGCCGGTAGCCGCGGTCGGTGGGCACCCGGCCGGCACTGGTGTGCGGCTGCCGGATGTAGCCCTCCTCCTCCAGCACGGCCATGTCGTTGCGGACGGTCGCCGGGGAGACACCCAGCTGGTGACGCTCGACCAGGGCCTTGCTGCCCACCGGCTCCTGCGTCGCGACGTAGTCCTCGACGATCGCGCGCAGCACGGCGAGCTTGCGGTCGTCGAGACCCATCTCCCCACCTCCTGACGCACCTCGGCCGGACGGGCACCCGGAACCAGGCCGGGCGCCTGGCACTCGACTGTAGCGAGTGCCAGTCTACGTCGGCGTACCCGCCGACGCGATGATCAGCGACGGACCCCCGGTGCGGCCCGGGGCACACCCCGCCAGAGCCGATCAGCCGGAGAACCCGGGCGATGTCGCTCTGGTGCGGGCTTGCGACCGGCACCTACCGTGACGTCCATGACTGAACCTCCTCGCCCTCCCGGAGCGGGAGACCCCGGCGCCGAGCCGCCGGAGGCGACCCCGTCGTCGTCCCCGTACGGCCCGTCCGCGTCGGACGAGCCCACCGCACCACTGTCCGGGGCACCCGGCGGGGGCGGCTATCCCCCGCCCGGTGACTATCCGCCGCCCTCCGGCGGGCAGCCGCCGTCGGGTGGCTATCCGTCCGCGGGCGACTACCCTCCGCCAGGTGGCCAGCCCCCGCCGTCGGCGGGCGGTTATCCGCCGCCGGGCGGCTACCCCCCGCCGGGTGTCGGGTACCCGACCGGTGGTGGCTACGGCCCGCCGGCCGGCTACCCCACCAACGACGACAAGACCTGGGCGCTGATCGCGCACTTCGGCGGCCCGGTCGGCGTGGTGGTGGGCGGCAGCCTGCTCGGCTGGGTCGCGCCGCTCATCGCGCTCAGCGCGAAGGGTCAGCAGTCGCCGGTCGTGCGGGCGCACGCGGTCGCCGCGCTGAACTTCCAGCTCACCTGGGTCATCGCGCTGCTGGCGAGCTTCGTGGTGGCCGTGGTCACCTGCGGGTTGCTCTTCTTCATCCCGATCATCGTCGCCCTGGTGCCGCTCATCTTCGGCATCATCGGCGGCGTGAAGGCCACCGAGGGTGTCCTCTACCGCTACCCGATGAGTTACCAGTTCGTGAAGTGACCCGGTCCCGGGCCCGGCGTCGCCGGGCCCGGTCAGGGCAGCAGGTCGCGGACCACCGCGTCGGCCAGCAGCCGCCCGCGCAGGGTCAGCACCGCCCGGCCGGCGGCGTACCGGTCGGCGTCCAGCAGGCCGTCGGCGAGCGCCCGGCCGGCCGCCGCCCGCCCCGGCTCGTCCAGCCCGGCCAGCGGCAGGCCGTCCGCGAGCCGCAGCCGCAACATCACGTCCTCCATGTGCGCCTCGGCCGGGGTGAGCAGCTCCCGGGCCAGCCCCGGTGACTCCCCCGCCGCCAGGCGCTGCGCGTACGCGCTCGGGTGCTTGACGTTCCACCAGCGCACCCCGCCGACGTGGCTGTGCGCGCCCGGGCCCAGGCCCCACCAGTCGGCACCGGTCCAGTAGAGCAGGTTGTGCCGGCACCGGGCCGCCTCGGAGCGGGCCCAGTTGGAGACCTCGTACCAGGAGAACCCGGCCGCGTCGAGGGCGGCCTCCGCGGCCAGGTAGCGGTCCGCGGCGACGTCGTCGGAGGGGTACGGCAGCTCGCCGCGCCGCATCCGCGCGGCCAGCCGGGTGCCGTCCTCCACGATCAGGGCGTACGCGCTGACGTGGTCCACCCCGGCCGCGACCACCTGGTCCAGCGAGGCGGCGAAGTCCTCGGCGCTCTCCCCCGGCGTGCCGTAGATCAGGTCCAGGTTGACGTGGTCGAACCCGGCGTCGCGGGCCTCCCGGGCGGCGGCGGTGGCCCGGCCGGCGCTGTGCTGCCGGTCCAGGATCGCCAGCACCCCCGGCGCGGCGGACTGCATGCCCAGCGAGATCCGGGTGTAGCCGGCGGCCCGCAGCGTCCTCAGCGACTCCGGGGTTACCGTCTCCGGGTTCGCCTCGGTGGTCACCTCCACGTCCGGGGCCAGCCCCCAGGTGCGGTCGATGCCGTCGAGGATCCGGGCCAGGTCGTCGGCGGGGAGCAGGGTGGGCGTGCCGCCGCCGACGAAGACGGTGTCCACCCGGGGTGGCGGGGATTCGCCCAGCACCCGCCCGGCCAGGGCCAGCTCGGCCAGCACCGTGTCGGCGTACGTCTCCCGGCTCGCCCCACCGCCCAGCTCGGCGGCGGTGTACGTGTTGAAGTCGCAGTAGCCGCAGCGACTGGCGCAGAACGGGACGTGCACGTAGACGCCGAAGCCGCGGGCGCCGACGGCGCGACGGGCGGCAGCGGGCAGCGATCCATCGCGCGGAACGGATTCGCCTTCTGGAAGAGCGCCGGGCATGGCCACTAGTGTGCCCGGCATGACCTCTCCGGACGCTCTCGTGCGGGTCGCCACGGCCCGTGGGGTGACCACCCTCACCCTGGACAGCCCGCACAACCGCAACGCGCTCTCCACCCCGCTGATGACCGAGCTGCTGGCCGGGCTGGCCGCCGCGGTCGCCGACGACGCGGTCCGGGCGATCGTGCTGGACCACACCGGCCCGGTCTTCTGCTCCGGGGCCGACCTGAAGGAGACCGCCGCCGCGTACGCCAGCGGCACGGTGCCCGCCGGGATGCTCGGTGACGTGCTGGTCGCGGTCCGGGAGTGCCCGAAGCCGGTGCTGGCGAAGGTGGCCGGGCCGGCCCGGGCCGGTGGCCTCGGCCTGATCGCGGCGGCCGACCTGGCGGTCTGCGCCGAGGAGGCGACGTTCGCCTTCACCGAGGTCCGGATCGGGGTGATCCCGGCGGTGATCTCGGCCACCGTGCTGCCCCGGCTGCACCCGCGCGCCGCCGCCGAGCTCTATCTGACCGGGGACACCTTCGACGGCCGGCGGGCCGCGGAGATCGGTCTGGTCACCGCCGCGGTGCCGGCGGACGGGCTGGACACCGCCGTGCGGGGCTACTGCGCCTCGCTGGTCAAGGGCGCGCCGACGGCCCTGGCCGGCGCGAAGGAGCTGCTGCGCCGGCCGGCCGCCACCGACCTGCGGGCGGAGATCGCCGAGTTGGCGGCCCTCTCCACCGGGTACTTCCTCTCCGACGAGGGCCGGGAGGGCGTCCTCGCCTTCCGCGCGAAGCGGCCCGCCGCCTGGGTGCCCACCGGAGACTGAGGGAACGCGGGCGTGGCGGGGCGGTGACCGTGCGGAGGTGAGCCGGTCGGACGACCCGATTCGCCCATTCGGACACGTACGCTTGCGGGCGGTCGGGTACAGGAGGTGCGGGTGCGGACTCGGGCGGCGATCGTGGCAGCCGGCGTGGCGGTGTGCGTGCTGGCACTGCTCGGGGTGTACGTCGTCATGCAGCAGTTCGGGCACCAGCTCCGCCTGCCGATGGCCAGCCGCAGCTGCACCGTCGAGGCCGACGGCAGGGTCGTGCTCGGCGCCGACCAGATGGCCAACGCGGCCACCATCGCGGCGATCGGTGTGCAACGGCAGATGCCGGAGCGGGCCGTGGTGGTGGCGCTGGCGACCGCGTACCAGGAGTCGCACCTGCGCAACATCGCGCACGGCGACCGGGACTCGCTGGGGCTGTTCCAGCAGCGCCCGAGCCAGGGCTGGGGCACCCCGGAGCAGATCCGCGACCCGCGCTACGCGGCGGAGAAGTTCTACGCCGCGCTGAAGAAGGTCAAGGGCTGGCAGCAGCTGCGGGTCACCGAGGCCGCGCAGCGGGTGCAGCGGTCGGCGTACCCCGAGGCGTACCAGAAGTGGGCCGACGAGTCCGAGGTGCTGAGCCGGGCGCTGCTCGGCCACGCCACCGGCGCGGTGGCCTGCACGGTGGGGCCGACGCCGACGATGCGCGGCCCGGCGGCCGCCTCGGCGCTGGTGCAGAACCTGGCCCTGGACTGGGGCCTGCCCGGCCTGGCCGCGCCGACCGACCTGACCGACTTCACCGTCCCGGCGACCGACGACCGCAACGGCTGGCGGTACGCGCACTGGCTGGTGTCGCACGCCGACGACCACGGGGTGAAGCGGGTCCGCTTCGGCAACCTGGAGTGGACCGCCGAGCACGGCACCTGGGCGAAGGTGAAGGGCGGCGTGGCCGCCCCGAGCCAGGTGCTGGCGGAGGTCTTCGCCGCCACCTGAGCCGCGGCGGGCCGGTCCGGCCGGGGCCACGCCGAGGCGGTGCCGTCAGGCCGGGGCCACGCCGAGGCGGCGGCGGACCTTCTCCCGGATCGGCTCGGGCAGCTCGGGCACGTCCAGCAGCGCCGGCAGCAGCTCGGGTTCGAGGGTGGTGGCGCGGAAGACGTACCCGACGCTGACCCCGTGGGCCGGCCGGTCCACCACCTGGACCGGGTCGCCCGCGCCGAGCTCGCCCTCCCGCAGCACCCGCAGGTACGCCCCGGGCGCCGCCCGTGCGGTGAACCGCTTGATCAGATCGGGTACGCCCCAGAACCCGGCGAACGTGGTGCACGGGGTGCGCGGCTTGGTCACCTCCAGCAGGGCGGTGCCGACCGCCCACCGCTCGCCGATCACCGCCCCGGTGACGTCCACCGCGTACGTGCTGAGGTTCTCGCCGAACGCGCCGGGCGGCAGCGACCGGCCCAGCTCGGCCGCCCACCAGCCGGCGTCCTCCTCGGCGTACGCGTAGACGGCCTGGTCAGGGCCGCCGTGGTGGGCGCGCTCGCCGATGAAGTCGCCGGCCACGCCGGTGAACCGGACGGCCACCGGACCGTCGACCGGCCGCTTGTCGATGCCGCTGCGGCCGCTCGCGTCGCCCGCCCACTCCGCCTCGGTCACCGTGCCGAGGTTCACCGCCGTCAGCCTGCCCGTCATGGCGGTGAGCCTAGTCGGCGCTCAGCCCTTGACCGCGCCGGCGACCAGGCCGGAGACCATCCGGCGCTGCACCAGCAGGAAGAACACGATCACCGGCAGGGTGAACAGCGTGGAGGCGGCCATCACCGAACCCCAGGCGGTGTCGTCCCGGCCGAAGAAGAAGGTCATCGCCACCGGCAGGGTGTACCGGTCCTGGTCGTTGATGAACGTCAGCGCGAAGATCAGCTCGTTCCAGGCGGTGATGAAGGAGAAGATGCTGGTCGCCACGAGGCCCGGCGCGACCAGCGGGAAGAGCACCTTGCGGAAGGTCTGCGCCCGGCTGGCCCCGTCGATCGCGGCGGCCTCCTCCAGCTCCTTCGGCACCGCGGCGACGAAGCCACGCAGCATCCAGACCGCGAACGGCAGCGAGAAGCCGAGGTAGGTCAGGATCAGGCTGGGCAGCTGGTTGTAGAGGCCGAGCCGCTGGATCATCAGGAAGAGCGGGATGACCAGCGCCTCCAGCGGGATCATCTGCACCACCAGCAGCAGGATCAGGAAGGTGGTGCGCAGCCGGAACCGGAACCGGGCCACCGCGGTCGCGGCGAGCAGCGCGACGAAGCCGCTGAGCAGCACGGTCGCCACCGCGACCAGCACGCTGTTGAGGAAGAAGTCGACGAAGGTCACGCCCGGGATGAGGTTGCCGGTGAGGATCTCCCGGTAGTGCTCCAGGGTCGGCGCGGCGGGCACCGGCCGGGGCGTGGCCGAGAAGATCTCCCGGTTGGGCTTCAGCGAGGTGGCGACCATCCAGTACACCGGGAACGCGGCGAAGAGGGCCACCAGCAGACCGGCCCCGTTGAGCGCGATCTTCTTCACGACTCGTCCTCCTGCCGGAGCACCATGCGGACGTACAGGGCGGTCACGACGAGCAGGATCAGGGTCAGGATCACCGCGATCGCCGAGCCGAGGCCGTACTTGGGCGGCGGCGAGAACGCCTCCGCGTACGAGTAGATGGAGAGCATGAAGGTCGACCGGTCCTGGGTGCCGCCGGCCAGCACGAACTGCTGGGTGAACACCTTGAAGTCCCAGATGGTGGAGAGCACCACCAGGATGCCGAAGACCGGCCGCAGCATCGGGAAGGTGACCGACCAGAAGACCCGCCACGGGCCGGCGCCGTCCACCCGGGCGGCCTCCTGGAGCTCGGTCGGCACGCTCTTCAACCCGGCCAGCACGCTCACGGCGATGAACGGGAACGAGTGCCAGACCACCACCAGGGTGAGGATGGCGAAGAAGAGCAGCGGGTCGTTGAACCAGCCGTAGCCGGTCCAGTCACTGCGGCCGAAGAGCGTCGTGGAGAGCCCGTCCGGAAGCTTGTTGAACAGCCAGGTGACCAGGCCACTGGTGTCGTCGAAGATCCACTTCCAGACGATGGTGCCGGTCAGCGCCGGGGTGGCCCAGGCCAGCATCACGCAACTGGCCACAAAGGTGGCCATCTTCTTCCCGAGCCGGTTGAGCAGCAGCCCGACCAGGGTGCCCAGGATCATGGTGAGCACCACGTTGGCGGCGGCGAAGAGCACGGTGTTGCGCAGCACCGTACGGAAGAACGGGTCGCTGAGGATCTGCGTGTAGTTGGCCAGGCCCACCCACGGCCATTCGCGGTCCCCGCGCAGCTGCCGGACGCTGTCCAGCTTGAAGAAGGACATCCCGACCACCTGGCCGAGCGGCCAGAGCAGCAGCCCCGCGATGATCACCAGGCAGGGCAGGAGCAGGACGTACGGCAGGTGGTCCACGCGGCGGCGCCGCCGCGCGGGGGTCTCCCGCGCGGCGGTCGTGCCGGTGGCCTCGGTCAGCGTGCTCACTTGGCGTTGAGGATGCTTTCCATCTCGGTGGCCGCGTCGGCGGTTGCCTTCTCGACCGTCTTCTGGCCCTTGATGACCGAGCTGTTCATCGCCTGGGTCACCGTCTTGGTCCGGCTGACCTCGACCCACTTCGGGGTCAGCGGGGTCAGCTTGGTGTTCTGCATGGCGGTCGCGAACGAGGCCATCACCTTGTCGTTGGCGTAGTTGCCGCCGCTGACCAGGTCCTTGTACACCGGGAAGAAGCCGAGGCTGCTGGCGAACTCCTGGTCCTTCTGCTTGCTCAGCAGCACGGTCAGGTAGTCCCAGGCCAGGTCCTGCTTCTTGCTGTCCTTCCAGAGGGCGATGTCGGAGCCGCCGGCGAAGGCCGGGGCCGGCTTGCCGTCCGGACCGGGGATCGGGAACGTCCCCCACACCTTCTCGATGTCGGGGTTGTCCTTCTTCATCGCGCCACCCTGCCAGCTACCGGCGAACGCCATCGCGGCCTTGCCGGTGGCGAACTGGGTACGGGCGTCGACCTCGTTCCAGCCGGCGGCGGCCGGCGGGGCGACCTTGTGCACGGTGACCAGATCGGTCCAGAACTTGACCGCCTTCTGCGCCTCCGGCGTGTTGTAGCCGGACTTCCAGCTGTCGCCCTGCTTGGTGGCGATCTCGGCGCCGGTCGACCAGAGGAAGGAGTAGAACGGCAGCTCAGAGTTACCGGGCAGGGCGATGCCGTAGGTGCCCGGCTTCTTGGCCTGGACGGCCTTGGCGACGGAGACCATCTCGTCCCAGGTCGTCGGCGGCTTCACGCCGGCCTCGGCGAACCAGTCGGTGCGGTAGTAGACGGCGCGCACGCCGGCGTACCACGGGACGCCGTACTGCTTGCCGTCCAACTGGGCGTTCTTCACCAGGTCGGGGAGGATGTCCTTGCCCTCGGACCAGCCGTTGAACTTGCCCGAGACGTCGGCGAGGGCCTCCTGGGCCGCCCAGCCCTGGGTCTCGGTGTTGCCCAGCTCGGTGACGTCCGGCCCCTCACCGCCGGCGAGCGCGGCCTGGAACTTCTTGGGGGCCTCGAGCCAGGGGATGTACTGCACCACCACGTCGGTGCCGGGGTGCTTCTTCTTGAACTCGGCCTCGACGCCGTCCAGGAACTTGGTCTGGGCGTCGCCGCCCTCGCCCATCATCCAGACCGTCAGCTTGCTGTTGTCCGCGGCCTTGTCGTCATCCCCGGAGCCACCGCATCCGGACAGCACCAGCGCGGCCGAGGCCACGATGGCGGTGACCGGAGCCAGCCGCTTCCACCTGTTCACGCCATATCTCCCTCGGGCCGTTTGGCACTAACCTTCTCCGCCGCACCTTAGTAGGAAAATTTCCTTTACAACAGGGGGTAGGTACGGCGACCAGCCGAGGCGACCGTATCGCAGCCGACCGCCCGGCCGGCAGGGGTGCCGTCCGGGCAGCTCAGGGCGGACACACGCCAGCGGGCGCCCGACCCTGAGGTCGAGCGCCCGCTCAGCGTTGCGGGGGTGTGCGTCAGTAGCGCGAGACGCTGCGCCGACGGCCCACACCGGCCACCAGGGCCACGGCGATGGCGGCCAGCACGACCTGCACCAGCAGCTCGGTCCAGTCGATGCCGGCGGTCTCGGTCGCGATACCCAGGGCCCGGGCCAGCACGGTACCGAGCAGCGCGGCGCCCACGCCGATCAGCATGTGCAGCCAGATCGGCATGTTCTGGCGGCCCGGAACGACCAGGCGACCGAGCGCACCGACGATCAGACCAACGACGAGAGCGGTAAGGATGCCCCAGACGGTCATGGTCGTTTCCTCCTCGAAAGATCTGTCACACGGGGGTCGTGTGTCTGCTGTCGTGACCGGTAAGTTCCCGACCGCCCAAAAATCCAAACCGACTTCTGTAATGAACCCTGGAAAGGCGCTCTGACCAGCGGTTCTATCCGACCGCTCGCGATCCGACGGCACTCTTCCGCATCGAGCATGGTCAGCGCCGGAACCTCTCCGGGAGCGCTCCCCGCCCCACCCCCGGCATCGACACCCCTCCACCCGCCAACGGCCCGTGGAGGGGCGTGGGGGCGGCGGCAGGGTGCGGGGGTCGGGCCGGGCGGCTCGGCGCGGGTTCCGTGGACACACGCCAGCGGGCGCCCGACCGTGAGGTCGAGCGCCCGCTCAGCGTTGCGGGGGTGTGCGTCAGTAGCGCGAGACGCTGCGCCGACGGCCCACACCGGCCACCACGGCGACGGCGATGGCGGCCAGCACGACCTGCACCAGCAGCTCGGTCCAGTCGATCCCGGCGGTCTCGGTCGCGATACCCAGGGCCCGGGCCAGCACGGTACCGAGCAGCGCGGCACCGACACCGATCAGCATGTGCAGCCAGATCGGCATGTTCTGGCGGCCCGGAACGACCAGGCGACCCAGGGCGCCGACGATCAGACCAACGACGAGAGCGGTAAGAATGCCCCAGACGGTCACGGTCGTACTCCTTTGAAGTAGTTTCACACATTCTGTGTGGTTCCTGTCGTGACCGGTAAGTTCCCGAGCCGCCAAAAAACCAAACCGACTCAGTTCGCGACCAGCGCCCACCGGAGCCGTCCCGACCCTGCGTCGATTCCCCCACAGGGGACGATCGCGCAGGTCGAAGGGGGCATGGACGGTGCGCCGGCCGGCCCGGCGGGCCCGGAAAAAATCTCCCCGGGTACGCGGAACGGCCGGCGTCCCGCGCCCTCGGCACCCGGAGAACGGGTCGTCGGGGCGGGACGCCGGCCGGGTGCCGACGTCGGGAGGGGACCTACTTCTTCCCGGCGGGCTTGGCGTCCCCGGAGTCCGAGGAGAGCGCCGCGATGAAGGCCTCCTGCGGGACCTCCACCCGGCCCACCATCTTCATCCGCTTCTTGCCCTCCTTCTGCTTCTCCAGCAGCTTGCGCTTACGGCTGATGTCACCGCCGTAGCACTTGGCGAGCACGTCCTTGCGGATGGCGCGGATGGTCTCCCGGGCGATCACCCGACTGCCGATGGCGGCCTGGATGGGCACCTCGAACTGCTGACGCGGGATCAGCGTGCGCAGCTTCGCCGCGATGGTGGTGCCGTAGTTGTACGCCTTGTCCTTGTGCACGATGGCGCTGAACGCGTCCACCGGCTCACCGTGCAGCAGGATGTCCACCTTCACCAGGTCGGACGCCTGCTCACCGGAGGGCTCGTAGTCCAGCGAGGCGTACCCCTTGGTGCGGCTCTTCAACTGGTCGAAGAAGTCGAAGATGATCTCCGCGAGGGGCAGCGTGTAGCGCAGTTCCACCCGGTCGGCGGAGAGGTAGTCCATGCCGAGCAGGCTGCCCCGCCGGCCCTGGCACAGCTCCATCACCGCACCCACGTAGTCGTTGGGGGTCAGCACGGTGGCCCGGACCGTCGGCTCGTACACCTCGGCGATCTTGCCGGTCGGGTACTCGCTCGGGTTGGTCACCACGATCTCCTGGCCGTCCTCCGTGATGGCCCGGTAGACCACGTTCGGCGCGGTGGAGATGAGGTCGAGGTTGAACTCGCGCTCCAGCCGCTCCCGGATGATCTCCAGGTGCAGCAGGCCGAGGAAGCCGCAGCGGAAGCCGAAGCCGAGCGCACCGGAGGTCTCCGGCTCGTAGACCAGGGCGGCGTCGTTGAGCTTGAGCTTGTCCAGCGCCTCGCGCAGGTTCGGGTAGTCCGAGCCGTCGATCGGATAGAGGCCCGAGTAGACCATCGGCTTCGGGTCCTTGTAGCCGCCGAGCGCCTCCTTGGCCGGGTTGCCGTTGATGGTGACCGTGTCACCGACCCGGGACTGGCGGACGTCCTTCACGCCGGTGATCAGGTAGCCCACCTCGCCGACGCCCAGCGCGTCGGCCTTGACCATCTCCGGCGAGATGACGCCGATCTCCAGCAGCTCGTGCACCGCGCCGGTGGACATCATCTTGATCCGGTCGCGGGCGCTGATCCGGCCGTCGATCACCCGGACGTAGGTGACCACGCCCCGGTAGACGTCGTACACCGAGTCGAAGATCATCGCGCGGGCCGGGGACTCCGCCTCGCCGACCGGCGGGACGAACTGCCGGACGATCTCGTCGAGCAGGTAGGGCACGCCCTCCCCGGTCTTGCCGGAGACCCTGATGCAGTCCGCCGGGTCGCCGCCGATCAGGTGGGCCAGCTCCTCGGCGTACTTCTCCGGCTGGGCCGCCGGCAGGTCGATCTTGTTGAGCACCGGGATGATGCGCAGGTCGTTCTCGAGCGCCAGGTAGAGGTTGGCCAGGGTCTGCGCCTCGATGCCCTGCGCGGCGTCGACCAGCAG
This sequence comes from Micromonospora auratinigra, assembly GCF_900089595.1. Lineage (GTDB taxonomy): Bacteria > Actinomycetota > Actinomycetes > Mycobacteriales > Micromonosporaceae > Micromonospora > Micromonospora auratinigra. The sequence goes on from NZ_LT594323.1 coordinate 3,601,987, forward strand.
GATCGCGCCCTCGCAGGCGGCCAGCGAGCGGGACACCTCGTAGGTGAAGTCCACGTGGCCCGGGGTGTCGATCATGTTGAGCACGGCGGCCTCGCCGGCCCGGTCACCCTCGCGGATCGTCCACGGCATGCGGACGGCCTGGCTCTTGATGGTGATGCCGCGCTCGCGCTCGATGTCCATCCGGTCCAGGTACTGCGCGCGCATCTGCCGGGGGTCGACCACACCGGTGAGCTGCAGCATCCGGTCGGCCAGGGTCGACTTCCCGTGGTCGATGTGGGCGATGATGCAGAAGTTCCTGATGCGCGCCGGGTCGGTGGCACCAGGAGCGTTCGCGCCGGGATCGAGCGTCGGTGGCACAGCGGTCCGTTCTGGTCGGCTGACGTGAGCGGGCCGACGCGACGCCGGCCCCCTCTATGCTCCCACGTCCGCCGGGGCACGCCGGGGCTCCCCCGGCACTCCTGGCACCGCACTCCTCCGGCGGGCCCGCTCCCGCCGGTTCACTCCTCCGGCGGCTCGACGAAGAGCGCGGCCAGCTTCGGCAGGTGCCGACGCGCCTGGTCCTCGTCGTCGAAGTCCCAGAAGTCGTTCAGGTCGGGCGCCGCGGCCGGCTCGCGGACCGCCGGCAGCTCGGTCGCGGTCGCCTTCCGGTACGCCTCCCACGGCACCGCCAGCATGTCCGCGCACTGGAAGTCCTCGCCGCTGAGCGCGGCCGAACGCACCCGGGGCAGCTCGGCGAGGGAGTCGGGATCCCCCACCGCCCGGGCGAACACCGCCCGGCCCTGGGTCATCAGCCAGCCCCGGAAGTGCTCGAAGCCGTCGTCCGACGCTCCCCCGTTGATCAGGTAGGCCGCGCCCCACAGGTCGACCTTGTGGGAGGCGGCGAGCACCCGGCGCTGGTGCTCGGCGTACCCGACGATCTCCGCCGGGTCCCGCTCGGCGAGCAGGGCGACCGCCCGGGCGGCGACCGCGACGGCCTCTCCCCCGGCACCGGCGCGGGCCTCGTCGATCAGCTGCCAGAAGTCCTCGGTCCTCATGGCCTGGCAGTCTCCCAGACGTCCCGTTCCATGCTCGTGATGCTGCCCGAGCCGTACGACAATCACGTCGTGGCCGCGATCTCCCTGCCCCCGGTGCCGTACGACGGCACCGCCGTCCGCCCCGGCTGGGCGGCGCTGCCGGCCGGCCTGCGGGACGCGATCGCCGCGCGGATCGGCGGGCCACCGACCACGGTCCGGGTCGCCGGTGCGGGCTTCACCCGCGGCTTCGCCGCCCTGCTCACCGGCCCCGACGGGGAACGGACCTTCGTCAAGGCGGCGGCGCTGGACGGGCAGCGGCACCTCGCCGACTGGTACTTCCACGAGGCGAACGTGCTGGCCCGGCTCCCCGCCGACCTGCCGGTCCCCCGCCCGCGCTGGGCGCTGGCCGAGGCCGGCTGGTACGCGCTCGCGCTCACCGCCGTGGACGGCCACCTCCCCCGGCTGCCCTGGAACCCGGCCGAGCTGGACGCCGCCCTCGGCACGTACGCGGAGGTGGCCGCCGCGCTCGCCGACCCGCCCGCGCCGCTCCTCGCGCTGGAACTGCCCCACCTGGCCGACCTGGCCCGCGACGACCTGCTGTCCTGGCGGGACGTCGCCGCCGGTCGCGCGCGCCTGCCGTGGGACGCCCCGCCGGGTCGGCTCCCCTCCGCCGCCCCGGCGGGCACCACTGCCCCGGCCGCCTCGCCCGAACCCGTCGAGGCCGGTCGGCAGGGGCCGGGCCGGCCGCCGCACGTGCCGCTGTCCGCGCTGGTCACGCTGGAGTCCCGGCTGCCCGGGTACGCGGCCGGCGGCGGCCTCGCCCACGGCGACCTGCGCGTGGACAACCTGCTGATCGGCCACGACGGCCGGGCCTGGCTCTGCGACTGGACCTGGCTGTGTCACGGTCCCGCCTGGTTCGACCTGGTCAGCCTGCTGATCACCGGGTACGCCAGTGGCCTGGACGCCGACGCCGCGTTCGCCGGCCACCCGGCGGCGGCACAGGCCCCGGCCGACGCCCTCGATGTGACGCTGGCCGCACTCTCCGGCTACTTCCTCACCAGCGCGACGGCGGGACCGTCGAGCGCCTCCCCGCACCTGCGTGCGCACCAGCGGTGGAGCGGCGAACAGGCGTTCTCCTGGCTGGCCGCCCGACAGGGCTGGACCTGACCCCGGCCGGACACGGCGGACGGCACAGGCACCCGGCGCCCACGGCCGGCGGGCCCGGCGCCCACGGCGGGGCGGGGCCGGTACCCCACGGCGGGGCGGGGCCGGTACCCCACGGCGGGGCGGGGCCGGTACCCCACGGCGGGGCGGGGCCGGTGCCCGCTCAGGGCACCTGTCAGCCCGCCGGACCGCAGGTCACCGGCGGGTCGACGGGTCCTCCCCGGGGAGCGCCGGCCGAGGCGTTTTGGCTCGTCCGGGCCGACCTGGTAACCTGGCTTTTCGCGCGGCGATGACGCATGCTCGTCGTGCGCGAAAGCAGACCAACCCGAGCTATCAAGACGAGGCTGTCGCGTGGCGAACATCAAGTCCCAGATCAAGCGCAACCGGCAGAACGAGAAGCGCCGGCTGCGTAACAAGTCGGTCAAGTCGTCGCTGAAGACCGCCATCCGGAAGTTCAACGAGGCTGCCGAGGCGGGCGACACCGAGCAGGCCGCGGTCCTCATGCGTGAGGCCACCCGCAAGCTGGACAAGGCTGCCAGCAAGGGTGTCATCCACGCCAACCAGGCGGCCAACCGGAAGTCGGCGATCGCCAAGCGCGTCGCGTCGTTCTCGGCCTGACCAGCGCCAATACCTGACCGGAAGCCCTGGGGTCACCACCCCGGGGCTTCCGTCTGTGTGCGTGCCCGGGCCACCCCGACACCCTCCGGTGCGGTACGTGGTCAGTCGGCGCGGTGGGTCCGGGCCGCGCCGCGCCCGGCCCCGTCGGGGCGGCGCACCGGGTCGACGCGGTCGACCGGCCGGGTCACCGGCTCACCGGAGCGCGGCACGCCGGGCAGCGCCCGGACGGTCACCGGCATCCGGGCCCGACCGACCACCGGCTCCAGTTGCCGGCGGAAGCGGTCCCGTTCCTGCTCGGGCACCTGGGCAGCGGTCCGGATCACCACCTCGGCGACCACGTCGTTGAGCTTCACCATCGCCGCGACCACCGCCGGTAGCACCAGCACCGCCCACCAGCTGACCAGTTCGGCGAGGGCGAGCAGCGCGGCGAGGGCCACCGCGCCCTCGAAGAAGAGGAAGCAGAGCACCCCACCGGGGTTGACGAAGCGCAGCCCCAGCACCCGGGCGTAGAGCGGCCGGTACCGCTCCTCCGGGCTCGGCACGGTCGCCCAGGACTGCGAACGGGTCACCGGGCGCCGCCCTGCCGGGCCGCGGCGACCGAGAACACCGCCCGCTCCAGCGCGTACGCCCGGTCGTCGGCGCCGCCCTTGACCGCCGCGTTGCACTCGGCGGCCGCCCGCATCGCCTCGACCAGCCCTTCCGGGGTCCAGCCGCGGGCCCGCTGCTGCGCCTTCTCGATCTTCCAGGCCGGCATGCCGAGCTTGCTGGCGAGCTGGAACGGGGTGCCGCGTCCGGCGGAGGCGACCCGGGCCACCGTACGGACCCCGTCGGCGAGCGCGTCGGCGATCGGCACCGGGTCGACGCCGACGTGCAGCGCCCAGCGCAGCGCCTCCAGGGCAGCCGGCACGTCACCCACCATGGTGGCGTCGGCGACGGTGAAGCCGCTGACCTCCGCGCGGCCCCGGTAGTACCGGGCAACGGTGTCCGCGCCGATCCGGCCGTCGGTGTCGGCCAGCAGTTGTGAGCAGGCGGCGGCGAGCTGGCGCAGGTCGTTGCCGACGGCGGCGACCAGCGCATCGGCCCCGTCCGGGGTGCACTTGCCCCCGTTGCGGCGGATCTCGTCCCGGACGAACGCGGCCCGCTCCCGGTCGCCCTTGAGCTTCGCCGCCGGCACGACGGTCGCGCCCGCGGCGCGCAGCCCGTCGGCGAACGCCTTCCCCTTCGCCCCGCCCGGGTGCAGCGCCACGAGCTGCACCTCCGGGTCCGGGTTCTTCGCGTACGCCAGCAGCGCGGCGGCCAGGTCCTTGCGGGCGTCCTGGGCGGACCGCAGGACGAGCACCCGGCGGCCGCCGAACAGCGAAGGGCTGAGCATCTCGGCGATCTCGCCGACGGCCAGCGAACCGGCCTCGTACTCCCGGACGTCCACGTCGGGGTCGACGCTGCGGGCCCGGGCGACGGCCTCGCTGACCGCTCGCGTGGCGAGCAGCTCCTCGTCGCCGAGAACGAGCAGAATGGGAGGCAGGCTGGCGGGGGTCACGCCGCCCATACTCGCACGGGCGCGAGGCGGATCGTGCCTGCTCATCGGGGACTGTGACGGCACGGCCCGCACTCAGCGCAAATCCAGACATTTGAGTCGATCCACCCGCTATCCCTTCAAGCTTCTCGGCGCTGAGCGCCATCGCCCGGCGGCCCGGCCCGAGCCCCCGGGTCACCACGGCCAGGCCGGCCCGGTCGCGCACCGCCGCCACGTCGCCGTCGGTGTCGGTACGCAGCACCCGGGCACCGGTGCGGCGCAACCGGTCCAGCAGGCCCGGGTTCGGGTGCCCGTAGTCGTTGCCGACCCCCACCGACACCAGCGCGACGGCGGGACGCACCGCGGCCAGGAACTCCGGATCCTGGTACGCCGAACCGTGGTGGGCCACCTTGAGCACGTCCGCCCGGAGCGGAGTCGCCGGACCGGCCTCCAGCAGGGCGCGCTGCTCCTCGGTCTCGGCGTCGCCGGCCAGCAGGATCCGCACCCCCGCCACGGTGGCCGCCAGCACCAGCGAGTTGTTGTTCGGGTCCGACCGGCTGCCCCGCAGCGGGTACGGCGGCCCGAGCACGGTCAGCGCCACTCCCCCGGCCCGCCACCGCCAGCCCACCGGCACCGTACGCAGCCCGGCGGACCCGGCGCGGGCGGCTTCGCGTACCTGGGCGACGCCGAGGGGCGGCTCGGCCCACTCCGGGGTCACCACCGCCGCCACCCGTCGCCCCCGGAACACCCCGGCCACCCCGCCCACGTGATCGGCGTGGAAGTGGCTCACCACCAGCAGCGACACCTCCCGTACGCCGAGGCGGCGCAGGCACCCGTCCACGCCGGACGGCTCCGGGCCGGCGTCGACCACCACCGCCCGGCCGGCCGCGACCGGGAGCACGACGGCGTCCCCCTGGCCCACCGCGCAGGCCACCACCACCCAGCCGGGCGGCGGCCAACCGGGGGCGAGCAGCCGGACGGGCAGCGTGCCGAGCACGACCGCGGCCACCCCGACCGCGACCAGCCGGCGCAGCAGCGGCCGGCGGGTGGCCAGCAGCAGACCCACGGTCAACGCGGCCAGCAACAGGGCACCGGTCGTCCCGCCCGGCCAGGGCAGCGTGCCCGAGGGCAGCCGCGCGCCCTGCCCGGCCACCAGGACCAGCCAGCGGGCGGGCCAACTGGCAAGCCAGGCGAGGAACTCGGCGCCCGCCGGCCAGGCCGGGGAGAGCACCGCGGCGGCGACCCCGAGCACCGTGGCCGGCGCGACGGCCGGCACCGCCAGCAGGTTGGCCGGCACCGCGACCAGGCTCACCGTCCCGGACAGCCCGGCGATCACCGGACCGCAGGCGAGCTGGGCCGCGGCCGGCACGGCGAGGGCCTCGGCCAGCCCCGCCGGTACCCGCCGCCGGCGCAGGGCGTCCCGCCAGCCGGGGGCGAGCAGCAGCAGGCCGCCGGTGGCGCACACGGAGAGCGTGAAGCCCGGATCACCGGCGAGCTCCGGGTCGACCAGCACCAGCACGGTGACCGCCGCGGCGAGGGCGGGCAGGGCGGCCCGGGGCCGACCGGCGGCGAGCGCGGCCAACCCGATCGCGCCCATCGCCGCGGCCCGGACCACGCTCGGGGAGGGCCGCACCAGGATGACGAAGCCGACCAGGGCGAGCAGGCAGAGCACGGCGGCCGTCCGGGGCCCGGCCCGGGCCCAGCGGGCCAGCAGCAGCACCGCCCCGACGACGATGGCCACATTGGAGCCGGACACGGCGTTGAGGTGGGTCATGCCGGTGGTCCGGAAGTCCTCCTCGACCGCCGGGGGCAGCCGGCTGGTGTCCCCGACGACCAGCCCGGGCAGCAGCCCGCCCGGCTCGTCCGGCAGCGGCGCGCAGGCACGTTGCAGGCCGGTACGCAGCGCGCCCGCCGCCCGTTGCGGCCACGGTGGCAGCCCGTGCCGGACGGGCGGACCGGTGGCGGTGAGCACGGCGGCGGTGAGGTCGCCACCACGCGGGGCGGCCAGCCGTCCCCGGGCGGTGACGCGCTGCCCCGGCAGCAGGGTGCGCCATTCCGGGTCGGTCGCCAGCACCAGGCCACGGACCGGGCCGGTCAGCCGACGGCCCTCGGGGTCGGTGAGCCGACGCAGGTCGGCGCCGAGCAGGAGGGTGACCGACCGGCCCGGCGCGCCCCGGACCGGACGCGGGTCGTCCCGGACCACCAGTTCGGCGGTGACCACGGTCCGTTCCTCGACGAGGGCCCGGACCGCACCGGCGTCGCGGACCGCCACCCGGGCGGCGGTGGCGGTGGCCCCGCACACCACGCCGAGCAGCGCCGCGACGGCGATCCAGCCGAACCGGCGGACCGGGACGGCGGGCCGGCCGAGCCGGCCGGCGAGATGCAGCCCGAGCAGGACGGCCAGGGCGGCGGCGATCCCGGCCAGGATGGCGGACTGCCCGGCGGTGCGGTGCAGGCCGGCCAGGGCGGCGAGCCAGGCGGCCCCGGCGAGCCCGGCCAACCGCAGGTCGGGTGGGTCGGCAGCAGCGCCGGCCGGCCCGTTGGGGAGGTTGGCGGCGGGCGGCCCGTCGGCGGCAACGGCCCGTCGTGGGTCGGGCGCACCGGTGGCGGCCGCCCGACGGTCCGGCGTGCGCCGCGGCGTCACACCGTCACCAGGTCTTTGAGCTGTTCGTACCGGGCGTCGCCGATGCCGTCGACCTGGCGCAGGTCGGACACCGACCGGAAGCCGCCGTGCTGTTCCCGGTGGTCGAGGATGCGCTGGGCGAGCACCGGGCCGACGCCCGGCAGCGCGTCGAGCTGGGCCAGGGTGGCGGTGTTCAGGTTGACCGGCCCGCCCGCCACGCCGCCCGACCCCGCGGCCCCCGCCGCCGGTCCGGCCGCGCCGGGCGGGGCGGCCGGGGCGGCGACACCGACCAGGATCAGCTCGCCGTCGGTGACCTTCCGGGCCGGGTTCAGCAGGGCCACGTCGACGCCGGGCAGCGCCCCGCCGGCCGCGTCGAGCGCGTCGGCGACCCGGGCCCCGGCGGGCAACCGGACCAGGCCGGGCCGGCGTACCTTGCCGGCGACGGCGACCACCACCTGGGCGGCGGCGTTGGACGAGCCGACCGGCGCGGGCGACCGCTCCGAGGTCTCGGGCGCCGCGACCGGCCGGACCGGTTCGGCGTGCGGGCGGGACCGCCAGGCCCAGACGCCGGCCACCAGCACCACGACGGCGGCCACCACGGCGAGGGCCCGCACGCCCCGCCGGCCGGGGTCGAACGCCCCCGGCCCGGGCAGGCGGGTCGCCGGGCGACCGGTGCCCTCGGCCTCGATCCCGACAGCCGGGCTGTCGGCGGTGGCGGCCCGGCCATCCGGCGTGACGGGCCGACCGGCGGCGGCGCCGACCGGGCCGTCGGACGTGGCCGGCCAACCATCAGACGTGGCGGCCCGACCATCAGACGTGCCGGTCAGGTCGCCGGGAGCGGAGGCGGCCGGGGCCGAGCCGTGCCCCACCACGGCGTCGAGAACCCGGGGCGAGGTCGGCGTACCGCCGCGAACAGGGTCGGACGGCCGGGACGGTGGCCGGTCCGGCCGAGGCGACGTCCTCGGCGGCGACCCGGCCGGCTGGTCGGCTCGGCGCGGCGCTCCCATCGGTGCCGGGCCGGCCCCGGGCGACCTCGCCCCGGACGGCACCCGTCCGTCACCGGTGACCCGGTCGGTAAGCCGGGTCGGCGCGGCAGGTGGCGGCTCCACCGGATCGAAGAGCCGGGAGAGGCGTAGCCGTACCCTCGCGTCCTCGTCGTCTGGCACGGCTCGGGACGCTACGGCGGCGGCCGGCGCACGGTCAGCGGTGCGGGCGTCGCCTGTGGACGACGGTCCGGGTTGTGGACCGCGACCTGATCATGCCTCCGGTGTGCTAGCGGGTTGCGAGGGGGCGAGCTGCCGCTGCCACTGGGCGCGGGCGAGCCGGGTGCCGTGCACCAGGACCATCGGCGGACCGTCCACGGTGTCCAGTGTCGTCGAATGCCGGGCGCGCGGCGGCCGGGTCAGCCCACCGGACGGCGGTGGACGACCACGCAGGCCAGGCCCGGTCCGGCGTGCGCCGCGACCACCGCCCCGGCCTCGGTCACGTACGTGTCGCGCAGCCGGTCGCCGAGGCGTTCGGTGAGCGCTTCGACCAGCTGTCCGGCGCGCTGCGGGGCGGCCAGGTGGTGCACCGCGAGGTCCACCTCGCCGTCCCCGGCCGCCTCGACCGCCAGGTCGACCAGGCGGGCCACGCCCCGGCTGGCGGTACGGACCTTGTCCTTCAGCACGATCGCGCCGTCCGGCATGTGCATGATCGGCTTCACCGAGAGGGCGGTGCCGAGCAGCGCCTCGGCCGCGTTGATCCGGCCACCGCGCCGCATGAACTCCAGTGTGTCCACGTAGAAGTAGATGGTGGTCCGCCCGATCGCGTCGACCGCGGCGTCGCGTACCCCGGTCAGGTCGGCTCCCCCGGCGGCGGCCGACGCGGCGGCGAGCGCCGGGAAGCCGAGACCCATCCCGGTGGAGCGGCTGTCGACCACGGCGACCCGGTCGCCGAACTCGGCGGCGGCCAGCCGGGCCGCCTCGACGGTCCCGGAGAGCTCGGCCGACAGGTGCACCGACACCACCGCGTCGGCGCCCTCGGCGAGCAGCGCGCGGTAGACCTCGGCGAACTGCTCGGGTGCCGGCCGGGAGGTGCTCACCGAGACCCGCCGGCCGCCCAGCACGCGGGTGGCGTCCGCCGGGAACGTCTCGACCCCTTCCAGCCCTTCCGCGCCGTTGAGCACGACGGTCAGCGGGACGACCGTGAGCCGGTGCGCCCGCACCAGTTCGGGCGGAAGGTAGGCGGTGGAGTCGGTGACGACCGCGACGGGCATGCCCGGCACGCTAGCCGATCGGGGGCCGACGCGCCCGGGCCGGACGGCTCAGACCGCGTCGACCGGCGCGGGCTGCGTGACGAGCCCGACATTGTGCGCGCGCAGCTGCCAGCCCCGGACGTCGTCGTGGCGCAGCTCGGTCCAGTGGCAGTTGCCCAGCGAGCCGATGGTGCGCAGCACGGCGTGGTCCCAGCCGAGCAGGTGCCCGACGCCCTGCCGGGCGCCGCCGCCGTGGGTGGTCACCACGACGGTGCCGCCGGCGGCCAGGTCGGCGGCGTCCTGGAACGCCGCGCCCAGGCGCTTGCCCAGGTCGTCCAGGGTCTCCAGGCCGGCGCCGGGGTCGGGGTCGCCGGCCCGCCAGCGCGCGTACTCGGCCGGGAAGTGCTCGGCGACCTCGGTGAGGTGCAGGCCCTGCCACTGCCCGAAGTGCCGCTCGCGCAGCCGGGCGTCGGTGCGCACCGGCAGGCCGGTGAGCGCGGCGAGGGCGGCGGCGGTGTCGGCGGCCCGGCTCAGGTCACTGGCGACGATGACGTCGGGACGCAGGCCGGCCAGCACCGGAGCGGCCGCCCGGGCCTGCTCCCGGCCGAGGTCGTTGAGGGGTACGTCGGTCTGCCCCTGGACCCGGTTGGCCGCGTTCCAGTCGGTGTTGCCGTGCCGCCAGACGATCAGGCGGGTCATTCGGCGCTGGCGGTGCCGGCGGCCGAGTCGGCGAGGTCCCGGTCCACGAACGGGATCTGGGGGCAGTCCTTCCAGAGCCGGTCGAGGGCGTAGAACTCGCGCTCCTCGGTGTGCTGCACGTGCACCACGATGTCGACGTAGTCGAGCAGCACCCAGCGACCGCCCCGCTCGCCCTCGCGGCGGAGCGGCTTGGCCTTCTCCGGCAGCTCCAGCAGGCGCTCCTCGATGGCGTCGACGATGGCCAGCACCTGGCGCTCGTTGGGCGCGGAGGCCACCAGGAACGCGTCGGTGATGGCGAGCTGGTCGCCCACGTCGATGATGACGATGTCCTGCGCCTTCTTGTCGGCCGCCGCCTGGGCCGCCGCCATCGCCAGCTCGTGAGCGCGTTCGGAAACTGTCACCGTTCTCCTTCGATCAACCGTGCGACCCTCCAAGCGTCTCACACCCGGCCGGACGACGACTTGTCAGTTCTGGTCGGTTACCGGGACGAAAGCCCGCGATCCGGGCGGAATCACCGCTGGTAGAGCCGCCGTTTGGCGATGTACTGCACCACACCGTCCGGCACCAGGTACCAGACCGGCTCCCCCCGGGCCACCCGGGCGCGGCAGTCGGTCGACGAGATCGCCATGGCCGGCACCTGCACCAGGCTGACCGTGTCGGCGGGCAGGTGCTTGTCGGTGAGTTCGAAGCCGGGCCGGGTCACCCCGATGAAGTGGGCCAGCGCGAGCACCTCGTCCAGGTCCTTCCAGGACAGGATGCGCTCCAGCGCGTCGGCCCCGGTGATGAAGAAGAGTTGGACCTTCGGGCCGTACTCGGCGTGCAGGTCGCGCAGGGTGTCGACGGTGTAGGTCGGGCCACCCCGGTCGATGTCGACCCGGCTGACCTGGAAGCGCGGGTTGGAGGCGGTGGCGATGACCGTCATCAGGTAGCGGTCCTCGGCCGGGCTGACCGGCTCGTCCGCCTTCTGCCAGGGCTGCCCGGTCGGGACGAAGACCACCTCGTCCAGGCCGAACCGGTCGGCGACCTCGCTGGCCGCCACCAGGTGCCCGTGGTGGATCGGGTCGAAGGTCCCGCCCATGATGCCGACCCGCCGGATGTCTTCCTCCACCCCGCGATCCTAGGCCGACCCGCCGGTCACCCCGGTCGCACCCTTCCCCGGAGTCGATCCCGACCCCTATACTCGTCCACGAGTAATCGGTGGCGAGCATCAGGGAGGGATCGTGGCAGGGCGACGGAAGGTCGGCAACCTCACGGCGTTGGCCGTGCTGGCCGTCCTCGTCGAGCGGCCGATGCACCCGTACGAGATCGCCACCACGCTGCGCGGTCGCGGCAAGGACCAGGACATGGGGATCAAGTGGGGGTCCTTCTACACCGTGGTCCGCAACATGCAGCGGCACGGCCTGATCGAGCCCGTGGCGAGCGTCCGCGAGGGTCGACGCCCGGAGCGCACCGTCTACCGGATCACCGCCGACGGTCGGGCCGAGCTGGTCGACTGGGCGCGTGACCTGGTGGCCGCCCCGGTCACCGAGGAGTCGTCCTTCCGGGCCGGCCTGTCGGTGCTCGCCGCGCTGCACCCCGACGAGGCCGTCGCGCTGCTCCAGGCGCGGCTGGCGCTGGTGGAGGACGGCGTCCGGCGCGACCGGGCGGCGCTGGCGGGGCACGCGGCGCAGGTGCCCCGGCTGTTCCTGATCGAGAACGAGTACGACCTGACGATCCGGGAGGCGGAGGCCGGCTGGCTCCGCGCCCTGCTGGCCGAGCTGGTCTCGGGCAGCTTCCCCGGGCTGGGCGAGTGGCGGGCCTACCACGAGGCCGGCGCGCGCGACCCGGGACCGACCGGAGGGGGCGAACCCGCCCCCTGACAGGACGGCCCCGGCCCGGTGCGCCAACACCGGACCGGGGCCCTTACCCCGAACCGACACCTGACGGCGCCCGGCCCGGAGCGGCATCCACGAGGATACCGGCGCTCCCGTCAGGTGGTTCGGCACGCACGACCACCGACGACCCCTTGGGAGGGACCGTGTCCAGAGTGCGCACCGCGATCGTCATCGGCGGCGGCATCGCCGGCCCGGTGACCGCACTGGCGCTCCGCCGTGCCGGCATCACGGCGACCGTGTACGAGGCGTACCCGAGCACCACCGACGGCATCGGCGGCACGCTCGCCCTCGCCCCCAACGGCGTGGCCGCGCTGCGCCTGGTGGGCGCGGACGCGGCGGTCACCGCCGCCGCCACCGGAATCGACCGGCAGGTGCTGGCCGCCGGCCGCCGGCAGGTCCCGCTGCCCGGCCTCGCCGGGGTGCCCCCGCTGCGGGTGGTGCACCGCAACGCGCTGCACCGGGTGCTGCACGAGCGGGCCGCCGCCGAGGGGGTCACCGTCGAGCACAACCGGCGCCTGGTCGGGGTACGCGAGACCGGCGACACGGTGACCGCCACCTTCGCCGACGGCGGCACCGCCACCGCCGACGTGCTGATCGGCGCGGACGGCATCCACTCCACCGTGCGGACGCTGATCGACCCGCACGCCCCCGGCCCGCGTTTCACCGGGCTGCTCGGCTTCGAGGCGGTGGCCCGGCACGAGGTGGCCGCCGAGCCCGGCACCATGACGTTCGCCTTCGGCCGGGGCGGCTACTACCTCTACTGGCCGGAGCCGGGCGGCGGCACCCGGTGGGGGGTCAACCTGCCGCAGGAGCGGCCGCTCAGCCTCGCCGAGGCCCGGGCCGTACCGCCGGCCGAATGGCTGCGCACGCTGCGCGCCGCGTACGCCGACGACACGCCGGGCGGGGAGCTGATGCGCACCAGCGAGGCGGCGGAACTCCAGGTGGTGGGGTCGCTGCACATCATGCCGCCGGTGCCGCACTGGCACCGGGGCCGGCTGGTGCTGGTCGGCGACGCGGCGCACGCCCCCTCGAACAGTTCGGGGCAGGGTGCCGCGCTGGCGATCGAGAGCGCCGTCCAACTGGCCCGCTGCCTGCGGGACCTGCCCGACGTGTCGACCGCCTTCGCCGCGTACGAGCGGCTGCGCCGGGAGCGGGTCGAGCGGGTCGCGGCCCGCGCCGCGAAGATCAACCGGACGAAGGCGCCGGGCCCGGTGGCCCGGGCGATCATGCCGGTGCTGATGCCGCTCTTCGTCAAGGCCGCGATGAACCCGGAGAAGACGATCGGCCCGGAGCAGCGCTACGTGATCGACTGGGACGAGCCGGTGACCGTCCGCTGAGCCGGGCCGGGGTGGCGTACCCGTTGGGCGGGTGCGCCACCCCGGCGGGCCGGTCAGGCGCCGGCGGCGGCCACCGCCGTGCGGACCACCAGCGCGCGGCGCAGGTCGTCGTCGAGGTCGACGACCCGCCGGCGCAGCCCCGGCGTGAGGTCGTCGCGGGCGAGCAGCGCCGCGGCCAGCTCCCGGGTGGGCTGCGCCACGGCGTAGCGCGGGAAGGCCGCGCCGGCCACCCGGTCCGCCACCCACGGGGTACGCCGCCGCGCCGCCGCCGGCATGTCGGTGAAGTACCGCTCGACGTACCCGGCGGTCAGCTCCGCCTGCTCGGGCTGCCAGAACCCGTCCGCAGTCGCCTCCACCAGCCGGTTCGACAGCTCGGTGTCGTGGATGAGGAGCTCCCAGGCGCGCCGCTTGGCGTCCGCGTCGGGCAGCGCGGCCCGGCACTCGGCGGCCCGCTCGGCACCGGTGGCGCTGCGGTCGGCGGCCGCCTCGGCGGCGATCTCCGGCTCGCCGGCGGCGCCCAGCACCACCAGCCGGTGCAGCAGCTCCCAGCGCAGGTCGGCGTCGACCGCCAGCCCTTCCGGTACGCCCTCGCCGGCCAGCCAGCCGGCGAGCAGGCCGGTGTCGGTGGTGGCCCGCAGCAGCCCCCGGGCCGCGGCGAGTTGCAGCGAGCCGCCCGCCGGCGCACCGGCCAGCAGCGTCGCGCACGCCCCGGCGATCCGCAGCAGCGCCGCCTCCCGGGCCAGCGGCTCCAGGTAGCGGTCGACCAGGTTGCGGCTGAGGGCGAGCACGTCCTCCGCGATGATCACTTCGGTCTCGGCGGGCAACGCCGCCGCGATCAGGCCGACCACGTCGGCCACCGGCCGCTCGCCGTCGGTGGCGGCGTCCAGCGCCTCGCCCCAGAGCAGCGCCCGGGCCAGCGGGTCACCGAGCCCCGGGAGCAGCATCGGCACCGCCGCCGCGGAGGCCGGGTCGAGCCGGATCTTGGCGAAGGTGAGGTCGCCGGCGTTGGGCAGCAGCAGGCCGGTGGCGGGCTCGCCGACCAGCTCGGTCAGCGCGGTACGCCCCTGGTCGGTGTCCGGGTCGACGTCCACCCGCAGCCGGCGCACCGGGCTGTCGGCGGCGTACCGGGCGACCTCGATGCGGTGCGGTCGCAGCACCGGGTGGGAAGGCGGCGCGGTCTGCACCACGCTCACCCCGGTCCACCGCCCGTCGGCGTCCACCGCGGTCTCCATCCGCAGCGTGTTGACCTGCGGCCGGCGCAGCCACCGCTCGGCCCAGCCGGTGAGGTCCCGCCCGCTCGCGGCGGCCAGGCTGTCGAGCAGGTCGGCGAGGGTGGCGTTGCCGAACCGGTGCTTGGCGAAGTGCGCGTTCAGGCCGGCCAGGAAGGCGTCGTCGCCGAGCCAGGCGACGAGCTGGCGCAGCACGCTGGCGCCCTTGGCGTACGAGATGCCGTCGAAGTTGAGCAGGCCCTCGGCGGCGTCGGCGACCTCCTCCGGGGCCACCGGGTGGGTGGAGGGGCGCTGGTCGGCGGCGTAGCCCCAGGCCTTGCGGCGTAGCGCGAAGGTGGTCCACGCCTGCGTGAAGCGGGTCGCCTCGGCGGTGACCCGGGTGCCCAGGTACTCCGCGAAGGACTCGTTCAGCCACAGGTCGTCCCACCAGCGCATGGTGACCAGGTCGCCGAACCACTGGTGGGCCATCTCGTGCGCGATGACGGTGGCCCGCCCCTCCCGCTGGGTCTCGGTGACGGCGGAGCGGAACACCAGGTCGTCGCGGAAGGTGACCAGGCCCGGGTTCTCCATCGCGCCGGCGTTGAACTCGGGCACGAACGCCTGGTCGTACTTGCCGAAGGGGTAGCGCTCGGTGAAGAGCCCGTGGAACCGGTCGAGGCACTGCCGGGTGACGGTGAAGATCTCGTCGGCGTCCGCGTCGAGGTGGGCGGCGAGCGAGCGCCGGCAGTAGAGCGCCAGCGGGATGCCGTCGTGCTCGTCCTGGCGGACGTGCCACGGGCCGGCGATCAGCGTGACGAAGTAGGTGGCCAGCGGCGCGGTGGGGGCGAACTCCCAGCGGCCGGGCGCGGGCCGGGCGGCGACCGCGCCGTTGGCGGCCACCGTCCAGTCGGCGGGCGCGGTGACGCCGAGGGTGACCGGGGCCTTCAGGTCGGGCTGGTCGAAGGCGGCGAAGATCCGCTGCGCGTTGTCCAGGAACGACATCGCGTAGAGGTAGGTCTCGCCGTCCGCCGGGTCGACGAAGCGGTGCAGCCCTTCACCCGTGTTCGAGTAGGCCATCTCGGCGGTGACGGTGAGGGTGTTCGTCGCGGCCAGGTCGCTCAGCGGCAACCGGTTCCCGACCAGCAGGGCCGGGTCGAGGTCGCGGTCGTTGAGGCCGACCGCGAGCAGCCGGGTGGGCTGCGCCTCGACGAAGGTGTCGGCCCCGGGGGTCGCCCGGAACCGGATGGTGACGGTGGAGCGGAAGGTCTCACCGTCACCGGTCAGGTCGAGGTCCACCTGATAGGACTCGACGGTGATCGACGCGCCACGCGCAGTCGCCTCTACACGGGTCAGGCTCGGCATCCGCTTATCCTGCCCGATGGGGTCCGATCGGACGCCCTTGTAGACGCAAAGCGATGGAGGAACAACGATGGGTCAGCATCCCAAGGGCGACTTCGACCTCTCCCGGGCCGTCTGGCAGCGGGCCGAGGGGGACACCTCCGACAGCGCGGTCGAGGTGGCCTTCGTCGACGACCTGATCGGGATGCGCAACTCGGCCGAGCCGGACGGCCCGGTGCTGGTCTTCACCCAGGCCGAGTGGGACGCCTTCGTCGCCGGCGCCCAGGACGGCGAGTTCGACCTGGACTGAGTCCGCGCGACGGGCCCCGGCGCGCTCAGTCACCGTCGCCCCAGCCGAGGCCGCCGGGGCCGGGCGCGTGGTGGAAGCCCGGGTGACCGGCCACGTCGGCGCAGCGCTCGCCGTCGGGGCCGGTCGCGCCGCAGAAGAGGCGCTCGGCGCGGTGCCAGGCGTCGGCCGGGGAGAGCGCCGCCGCGCCGAGGGCCAGCTCCGGGCGGAGCAGGCCGAGCGCCTCGGCGTACGCGACGGCCAGCTCGCGGGCGACGGCCGGGTCGGCCGCCTCGAACCCGAGGTGCACGGTGAAGAACCGGGGCGGTCGCGCCACCGCCCGCCGGGGCCGGGCGAGCAACGGCTGGTCGCCGTCGCCCCGGCCGGCCCCGAGCCCGCCGGCCACCCGCCGCTGCCGCCAGTGCGCGGCCCTGTTGTCCCGCATCGGTCCTCCCCGTTCCCGTCGGTGCGGGACCGGCCCGCCGCCGGTCCCGCACCCGAGGAAACCAGCTCGGCGCCGTCCCGGGAGGGGCCAGCTCCGGCGGCGCTGCTGGCCCCTCCCCCGGCCGCGCCGATGTGGCAGGGCCGCCCGATGGACGGGATTCACCCGCCGTGACCGGGGTAGAAGCCCGTCGACCGTGCCGCCGCCCCGTCAGGAGCAGCCGATGAGCGCCATTCCCACCGACCGCAGCCCGGAGAGCACGCTGGCGTTCCTCCGCTCGGGCTACCGGTTCGTCGGCGACCGCTGTGACCGGCTGGGCAGTGACGTCTTCCAGACCCGACTGCTGCTGGAGCCGACCATCTGCCTGCGCGGGCGGGCCGCCGCCGAGCTCTTCTACGATCCGGAGCGGTTCGTCCGCCGGGGTGCCATGCCGATGCGGGGGCAGCGCACCCTGACCGGGGTGGGTGGCGTGCAGGGCCTCGACGGCGAGGCGCACCGGGCCCGCAAGGCCGCCTTCATGTCGATCATGACGCCGGCCGGGATCCGCCACCTCGGGCAGCTCTTCGACGACGAGTGGCGGGCCCGGATCCCGCTCTGGGGCGAGCGCGGCCCGGTGGCGCTCTACGAGGAGGTGGGGCGGATCCTGACCCGGGCCGTCTGCGCCTGGGCGGGGGTGCCGCTGGCCGAGTCGGAGGTGGCCCGGCGTACCGCCGAGCTGCACGCGATGATCGAGGGCCCGGCGGCGCTGGGGCCCCGGTACTGGCGGGGCGTGCTGGCCCGCCGCCGGGCCGAGCACTGGATCGGTGACCTCGTCGACCGGGTCCGCGGCGGTGGCCTGCCCGCCCCGGCGGGCAGCGCGCTGCGGGTGTTCGCCGAGTACCGCGACGAGCGGGGGCGGCTGCTGCCCCGCCGGATCGCCGCCGTGGACCTGCTGAACGTGCTGCGCCCCACCGTGGCGATCGACCGGTTCGTGGTCTTCGCCGCGCTGGCCCTGCACGACCACCCGGGCTGGCAGGACCGGATCCGCGGCGACGACACCGCCACCGAGGCCTTCGTGCAGGAGGTACGCCGCTACTACCCGTTCTTCCCGGTGGCCGCGGCCCGGGTCCGGCGCTCCTTCGAGTGGCAGGGCCACCCCTTCCCGCAGGGCAGGCGGGTGCTGCTCGGCCTCTACGCCACCGACCACCACCCGGAGCTGTGGCCCGAGCCGGAGCGGTTCCGGCCGGAACGCTTCGCCGGCTGGCCGGGTGACCCGTACACCTTCGTGCCGCAGGGCGGCGGCGACCACTGGACCGGTCACCGGTGCGCCGGCGAGTGGGTCACCATCGAGCTGATGAAGCGGGCCGTCGGCACCCTGACCGGCGCGATGAGCTACCGGGTGCCGCCGCAGAACCTGGCGCTCGACCTGGGCCGGATGCCGGCCCTGCCGCCCAGCGGCTTCCTGGTCGACGCGGTCCGCCGCACCGGCTGACCGGCGACGACGGGCTGTCTGCTCACCGCCGCTCCGGGGCCGACCACAGCGGCATCTGCCGGCCGGTGGCCCGGTTGAAGAGCAGGTCCACCGCCGTCACCAGCAGCACCGCGCCGAACGCGATCACCAGCTGGGTCGGAGTGTGCAGCAGCCCCAGGCTCACGATCAGTGTGCTGGCCCCGGCCGGCGGGTGCGCGGCCCTCAGCAGCACCAGCACCGCGGCGGTGACGGCGAGCGAGCCGGCGGCGGCCACGATCCGGGCCGGGGTCACCCCCTCGTCGAGTACGGAGCGGTGCCGGGCTAGCCCGGTGACCACCAGCATCGCGTACCCGGCGAGCAGCGCCACCAGGTGCCCGATGACGGTGTTGCGGGGCGAGGACTCCGGTTTGCCGGGCTGCTCGACGTGCGACATGATCGCCGGCCCGAGGCTGGGGAACAGCCACAGCTGCCCGGTCAGCAGGGCGACCGTGCCGGCCACCACCACGGCGATCGCGCTGCCGCCGAAGGCCCGGACGACAGGCCGGGACGGCGGGTCATCGATCTCGGCGGGCATGTCGGAGGTCCTACCCCGGCCCTGGCGTTCGAATCGACGGACGTGCGTCCGGGGTGGACCGTGCGACTCCGAGAGCGCTACCCGAGGCCGGTCCAGTGGAACAGGAAAATGGTTTGATCACCGGGAAATCGGGCAGCCGGCGGGACCGTGTTCCGGCCCGAGGAGGCGACGTGACCTGCGCAGCTCCACCGTACCGTCGGGTGGCGGGATGACCGCCCCGGCCCGTGACCCCGAGACCGGGGCCCCGCCCACCGCACCCGCCGGCAGCGGGCGACCGGTTCCCGCCGGATCCCCCGGTCCGATCCGGGCGGCGCGGGTGCTCACGCTGCTGGTGGGCGTGGCCGGCGCACTCGCCGCCCCGGACCGGGCCCGCTGGCTGCGGGCCGCCGCGGCGACGGTGGCCGGCGTCGAGGTGGGGTGGCGGCTGGCCGGCATGGTCCGCCACCCGGCGGAGCGACCCACCCCGCGGTTCGACCGGCACCCGGACGAGCTACGGCTCTGGGTGGCGGCCGGCGACACCCACCCGGCCCGGCATCCCGCGCCCGGGCCGAGCTGAGCCCGCGCACACGACAGCTCGCGGCCACTCCCCGGCGGGTGCCGGTAGTGGCCGCGAGCTGCGGCGTACGAGGACGGTCAGTACGACGCCTGTTCGCGCGACTGCTGCGCGGTGTCGCGCACGTCGTGCGCGGCCGAGCGGCTGTCCTCCTTGACCGTCTGGGCGGCGTCCTGCGCGGTCGACTTCACCGACTGGGCGGCCTGCTGGGCCGGCCCGCGCAGCTCCTCCTTCAGCTCACCGGCGACCTCGCCGAGCTTCTCCTTCACCACCCCGCTGTGCTCGCTGGCCTTCTCCTTGACCTGCGCGGCGACCTGCTGCTCGCGCCGGGTGGCCGGGATCAGCGAGGAGACCAGCATGCCGACGCCGAAGGCGATCACGCCGGCGGCGATCGGGTTGCCCTCGGACTTCTCCCGCAGCACCTGCGGGGCCCGCTGGGCGGCGTCGCTGACCGTGGAGGCGGCGGCGTGCGCCTTGTCGCTGACGGTGGACGCCGCCGAGGAGGCGTGGTCGCCCACCGAGTGCGCGTGCTGGCCGGTGCTGTGGCCGAGATCCGAAGCGCTTCCCATCACCTTGTCCTTCACGTTGGTCAGCGCGCTGCGTACGCGCTGCTTGCGGTCGTCGACGATGCGGCTCGGGCTGACCTTGTACGCCAGGGCGTCCACGTCCGAGCTCAGGTTGTTGCGAGTGGCTTCGATGTCCCGGCGGATCTGGTCGGGATCGGTGCTCATCGGGTGACTCCCTCCGGGTGCGGCTTGAGCGCGTCGGGGATGCGCTGCACGCTGTCGTTGGTCTGCTTCAGGCCACGGATGCGCTCGGCGTTCTTCTTGCCCATCGAGTAGAGGACGGCGGCGACGGCGGCCCAGACGACGGCCACGATCAGGGCGGCCAGGCCCGAGTCCATGACGTTGTCGAGGAACTGCCACACCGCGATGGAGAGGAAGAGCGCCACCATGTAGCCGCCGAAACCGGCGCCACCGAAGAAACCGGCGGCCTTGCCCGCCTTCTTGCCCTCCTGACGGATCTCCGCCTTGGCCAGCTCCACCTCCTGCCGCATCAGGGTCGAGAGGTCGGTGGTGACCTGACGCATCAGCTCACCGATGGAGCTGCCCCGCACCTCCTCCGCGCTGTGCGGAGCACCGGCGGCCTGGTAACCGGGGTCCAGGCCGGGTCCCTGCGTCGGCATGCTCATGCCGTCGCCTCCCTTCTGCCGGAACGGCTCACGGACGGGTCACGCCGCTGGACGGCACGCCCGGCAGCGGGTCGGTCTGGCTCACCGGCGGCAGCGGCTGGCCGGTGCCACCCTCCGGGTCGGCCCAGGTGTTGGGCGCGCCACCGGTCGGGTACGTCGCGCCGGGGGCCGAGTAGCCCGGGTCCGGCTCGGCGTAGGTGCCGGGGGTCGGGTCGAGGTAGCCGCCCGCCGGGACCTGGTCGCCCAGGCCCGCCTGGGTCGGGATGACCGCGGTCCGGTCCGGGTCGTACGCCCGCTGGCCGGTGCCGGTGCCGGTGCCGTCGCCGACGGCGGCGATGTTGCGGGTCAGCCGGCCCGCGACGACGCCCAGCAGGGCCGCGCCGACCAGGAAGGTGCCCGGGTTGCGGCGGGCGTAGTTCTTCACCTCGTGCAGGATGTCGCCCGGCTCGCGCTGCTCCAGCCAGCCGGCCACGCCGTGCACCCGGTCGGCGGCCTGGTGGGCCAGCTCGGTGACCGGGCCGGCGCTGCCGCCGTTCTGCGCCATCGAGCGCATCTCGTCGGCGAGCGAGCGCAGGCCGCTGGCGGCCCGCTGCTGCTGCTGGCTGGTCTGGCCGGCCAACTGGGTGCGGGCCTCACCGTAGAGGTTGCGGGCCTGCCGGGTGGCCTCGCCCACCACCTCCCTGCCCTGCTCCTTGGCGGTCCGGGCGACCGCGCCGCCCGCGTTGGCAGCCTCCGAGCCGACCTGACGGGCCTGGTCGCGTACCCCGCCGCCGTTGCTGGACTCGTACGTGCCCGACGTGGGTGAGAGATCGTAAGTCATGGTTTCCCTTCCGCTCGGATGGTCGTAGCGGTTGTGCTCGGGGGATCACGCCGGCGTGTCGTCGGCGTGACTGATGACCTACCCCCGGTCGGGTGGTCCATGCACGATTCGTCATTTCTCTGCGGAAGCGCCCCGTCCCGGTCACAGAATGGAGGGTCCGCCCGCTCCGACGGCGGGGTGATCACGGAGGTGACAGCGATGGCACGGGACGTGCGCGGACGCCCCCAGGCCGGGCCCCGGCCGGCGGTCCAGAAGGCCGCCCTCGCGGTGGCCGCCGTCTTCGTGCTGATCGGTGTGCTCGGGTTCGTCCCCGGCTTCACCACCCACTACGGCGACCTGGCCTTCGCCGGTCACCACTCCGGCGCGAAGCTCATCGGCCTGTTCCAGGTGTCGGTCCTGCACAACCTGCTGCACCTGCTCTTCGGCCTGACCGGGCTGGTGCTGGCCCGGCGGGTCGGCGGGGCGCGGCTCTTCCTGGCCGGCGGCGGTGCCGCCTACCTGGCGCTCTGGCTCTACGGCTTCGCCATCGACCGGGAGAGCGCGGCGAACTTCGTGCCGGTCAACGACGCCGACAACTGGCTGCACCTCTTCCTCGGCTTCGGCATGCTGGCCCTGGGCCTGCTGCTCTCCAACGACCGGGGCACCGGCGGCCGGCTGGACATCCCGATCGACCGGCCCTGACCGGCCGGTTCACCCGGACGGGTGGACCGGGCCGGGACACGCCGGTGCGGCGTTTGCGTGATCATTGCCCGGGGCAACGACAGGGCATCACGGTGAGTGACCCTGACGAGGAGGTCCGGCGATGCCGCGGTGGATACGGGGGAACGCGCTCACGGTCGCCATGTTCGGCGCGTTCCTGATCTTCCTGGTGTTGCAGAGCGTGTTCGGTTGGCAGGTGCACAACGAGGAGCTGACCCAGTACGGCGCGACCCCGCTGAGCTGGTGGGCGTACCTCGGCACCGGGCACTTCGCCGAGGCGGTCTTCGAGAACTGGGAGTCGGAGTTCCTCCAGATGGGCGGCTACGTGCTGCTCACCGCGTACCTGGTGCAGAAGGGGTCGGCCGAGTCGAAGCCCGAGGGGCAGACCGACCGGCCCGACGACGACCCGCGCCGGGCCACCCCGGCGTCCCCCTGGCCGGTCCGGGTCGGCGGCCTGCCGCTGGCGATCTACCGCAACAGTCTCTCCATCGCGCTGCTGCTGATCTTCGCGGGCTCGTTCCTCGGCCACCTGCTCGGCGGCGTGGTCGAGTACAACCAGGAGCAGGCGTTGCAGAGCGGCGCCGCCCCGATCAGCGCCTGGCAGTTCCTCGGCACCAGTGACTTCTGGTTCCAGTCGATGCAGAACTGGCAGAGCGAGTTCCTCGCCGTGGGCGTGCTGATCCTGCTCAGCATCGTGCTGCGCCAGCACGCCAGCCCGGAGTCGAAGCCGGTCACCGCCGCGCACGCCGAGACCGGCGCCTGACCCCCGCCGCCGCCGGACCGCGCCCCGCCGCGGTCAGGCGGCGACCGGGAGCCGCTTGGCGAAACAGACGCTGTACGGGTTGTCCACGTACTCGCCGTACACCGGGATCGGCCGGTAGCCGCAGGAGCGGTACAGGCCGATCGCGGCCGGCAGGTAGCTGCCGGTCTCCAGGCAGAGCGTGGTGTGCCCCTGCCGGAAGGCCAACTCCTCCAGGGCGGCCAGCAACTGCCGGGCCACTCCCCGACCCCGGTGCGCCGGGCGCACGTACATCCGCTTCAGCTCGCCGGTGTCGGCGGAGAGCGCCTGGATCCCACCGCAGGCGATCACCCGCCCGGCGTCCACCACGACCAGGTAGCGGATGTCGTCGTGGGTGACGGTGACCTGGCCGTCCAGTCCTCCGTCGGCCGCGCGCAGCTCCCGCTGCTGGGCCGTGACCAGGACGGCGACCTCGGGATCGGTGACGGGACGCGCTTCGATCAGCATCCCGCCACGCTAAGTGAGGTCCGTTTCGCGCAGGTTTCCGGCATGCGACCCGCAGCCGGCGGCCGGGAGCCTAGTCCCAGTCCTCGTCGTCGTCGGCCTCGATGTCGGCCTCGTCGGCCACGCCGGACTCCAGCTCGTCCTCCGGACGCCGCCGGCGCGCCTTGCGGGCGGCCAGCCGCTCGGCCGCGTTGGCCCGGCTCGACTTCTCCTCCAGCCGGACGTCGGTGCCCCGGTTGCCGGGCACGAAGTCCGCCCCGGCGTACAGGGTGGGCTGCCAGTCGAACTCCCGGTCGCCGATGCGGACCAGGTCACCGGCCTGGGCGCCGGCCTTGGCCAGCTTCTCCTCGACGCCGAGGCGGGCCAGCCGGTCGGCCAGGAAGCCCACCGCCTCGTCGTTGTCGAAGTTCGTCTGCTTGACCCAGCGCTCCGGCCGGCCGCCCCGGACGGTGAACGAACCGTCCTCCTCGGCCGTGATGGTGAAGCCGGCGTCGTCGACCGCCTTCGGACGCAGCACGATCCGGGTCGGCTCGGCCGGCGGCACCGCCGCGCGGGCCTGCTCGACCAGCTCGGCCATCGCGTACGTGAGCTCCTTGAGCCCTTCGCGGGTGGCGGTGGAGACCTCGAACACGCGGAACCCGCGCTCCTGGAGGTCGGCCCGGACGATCTCGGCGAGGTCGCGCCCGTCCGGCACGTCGATCTTGTTCAGCGCGACCAGCCGGGGCCGGTCGGTGAGACCGCCGTACTCGGCCAGCTCGGCCTCGAGGGTGTCGATGTCGGCCAGCGGGTCGCGCCCCGGCTCCAGGGTGGCGGTGTCGACCACGTGCACCAGCACGGCGCAGCGCTCGATGTGCCGGAGGAACTCCAGGCCCAGGCCCTTGCCCCGGGCCGCGCCCGGGATCAGGCCCGGCACGTCGGCGACCGTGAAGGTGTGGTTGTCCACCCGGACCACGCCCAGGTTCGGCACCAGGGTGGTGAACGGGTAGTCGGCGATCTTCGGCTTGGCCGCGGAGATCACCGAGATCAGCGACGACTTGCCGGCGGACGGGAAGCCGACCAGGCCGACGTCGGCGACGCTCTTCAGCTCCAGCACGACGTCCAGCCGGTCCCCGGGCTCGCCCAGCTCCGCGAAGCCGGGGGCCTTGCGCCGGGAGTTGGCCAGCGCGGCGTTGCCGCGGCCACCCCGACCGCCCCGGGCCGCCTCGAAGGTGGTGCCCACGCCGACCAGGTCGGCCAGCACCTCGCCCGACGGGGTCTGCACCACGGTGCCGTTCGGCACCTTGATCACCAGGTCGCGGCCGTTGGCGCCGTCCCGGTTCGAGCCGGCCCCGCCCTTGCCGTTGTCGGCCTTCTGGTGCGGCCGGTAGTGGAAGTCGAGCAGCGTGGTCACCTGCGGGTCGACGACCAGCGACACGCTGCCGCCGTGCCCGCCGTTGCCGCCGTCCGGTCCACCGAAGGGCTTGAACTTCTCCCGGTGGATCGAGACACAGCCGTGCCCGCCGTCGCCGGCCTGCAGATGCAGGACGACCCGGTCAACGAACGTCGTCACGCTGTCAATCCTTCCAGCGGGGTCCGCCCCGCACGGAGAAAAGCGAAGCGGGCCGGGACACGAGGTCCGCGGCCCGCTTCGGGAGAGAACTACTGCTGCGGCACGATGCTGACGGTCTTGCGACCGCGCTTGGTGCCGAACTGCACCGAACCGGCCGACAGCGCGAACAGCGTGTCGTCGCCGCCACGGCCGACCAGGTCACCGGGGTGGAACTTGGTGCCACGCTGACGGATGAGGATCTCACCCGCGCTGACGACCTGACCACCGAAGCGCTTCACGCCGAGCCGCTGGGCCGCGGAATCGCGACCGTTACGCGAGCTGGACGCACCCTTTTTGTGAGCCATTGGAGGACGACCTACTTCCCGCTGTTGGAGATGCCGGTCACCTTGATCTGGGTCAGCGGCTGACGGTGACCCTGACGCTTGTGGTAGCCGGTCTTGTTCTTGAACTTGTGGATCCGGATCTTCGGGCCCTTGGTGTGCGCGGCGATCTCGCCGGACACCGCGACCTTGGCAAGCTTCGCCGCGTCGGTCACCAGGTCGTCACCGTCGACGAGGAGCACCGCGGTGAGCTTCACCGCGTCACCGGGGGCACCGGTGAGCTTCTCGACCTCGATCACGTCGCCCTCGGCGACCTTGTACTGCTTGCCGCCGGTCTTGACGATCGCGTACATCGGAGGCGGACTCCCTGTCGTTGAGGCTGCTGGCGTCTTTTCCCACCGTTGCCGGCGGGTCGTTCCCACGGCGTCTCGCCGGGAGCCGTGACACCGGCGGCGCGGGCGCGCGGGAACTCGGCACACCAAAGGTGCGCCGCAGGCAAGCGTACGCCATACCAGGCCCGGCACCCAAACCGGGCCGCCGGTCAGGCCGGACAGAGCTCGTCGAGTCGCCCCTGGAGGCGGTCGAACTCCGTCTCGTCGATCGTCTTCACGTCGGTGCCGAGCTTGCCCACCTCGGTGGCCAGATCCGCCAGCAGGGTACGCAGCCGCGGGTCGGTGGCCCGGGCCGACTGCTCCCGCAGCACGTCCCGCCAGCCCGCCAGGGCCGCCTCGGCGTCCCGCCGGGCCGCCTGCTCGGTCTTCCGGTCGCCGGTCGCGCCCGCCCGCAGCATCTCGGCCAGCTTGCGCACGTACGTCTGCACCGCCGCCGACCCGGTCTGCTTGGCGCGGGCGCAGACCCCCGGGTCACCGGTGGCGGTGGGGGTGGGCGTGACGGAGCTGGCCGCCGGGGCGGGTGAGGCGAAGCCCACCGCGAAGGGGTCCTGGCCCTGCCGCGCGCAGCCCGCGCCGGCCAGCAGGACCCCGGTCAACGCGGTGACCGCGATCACCTGGCGCATGTCTCCTCCCGTCCCGGGCCGCGCCGCCCGACCGGGGGTCGACGGGTACGACAGGGCCCCTCCCTGGCGACTCTGTTGCCGAGGAAGGGGCCCTGTCAAACGTTGCGCTGGTCAGCGCCTCACGGCCGGGTACGCCGCCGCGCGCCGCCCCGCCGGGAGCGCCGCCGCCCGGTGCCGCCCTCGGCACCCTCGTCGTCGCCCTCACCGTCGCCGATCGCGTCCGGGTCGTCCGCCGCGGCCAGCCGGGCGGAGTCGCCCTGCTGCGCGTCGGC
The DNA here is from genome assembly GCF_900089595.1 of Micromonospora auratinigra. Classification (GTDB taxonomy): domain Bacteria; phylum Actinomycetota; class Actinomycetes; order Mycobacteriales; family Micromonosporaceae; genus Micromonospora; species Micromonospora auratinigra. The sequence goes on from NZ_LT594323.1 coordinate 3,628,025, forward strand.
GACCGCCGGAGCGGCCGGCGTCCCGGTCTCGAACCGGGACAGGTCGTAGCCCTGGGTGTCGTAGTAGTCGTCGTCGACCACCTCGGCCACCGACCGCTCGGCGGCGGCCTCGGCGGCCGGCTGCTCGGCGACCTCCGCGGCGGGCTTCTCCGGGGCGGCCTTGCGACCCCGCCGCCGGCCCTTCTCCTCGGTGGCCGGGGTGGTGACGGCCGAGGCCACCGCCTTGACCTTCTCCCCCGCGCCGCCGCCGGAGCGCGGCTTCTCCGGCACCGGCTCGGTGTGGATGATCAGGCCGCGGCCCTTGCAGCACTCGCAGGTCTCGCTGAACGACTCCAGCAGGCCCGCGCCGACCCGCTTGCGGGTCATCTGCACCAGACCCAGCGAGGTGATCTCGGTGACCTGGTGCTTGGTGCGGTCCCGGCCGAGGCACTCGGTGAGCCGGCGCAGCACCAGCTCCCGGTTCGACTCCAGCACCATGTCGATGAAGTCGATCACCACGATGCCGCCGAGGTCGCGCAGCCGCAGCTGGCGCACGATCTCCTCGGCCGCCTCCAGGTTGTTCCGGGTGACCGTCTCCTCCAGGTTGCCGCCGGAGCCGGTGTACTTGCCGGTGTTCACGTCGATGACGGTCATCGCCTCGGTGCGGTCGATCACCAGCGAGCCGCCGGAGGGCAGGAAGACCTTGCGATCCAGCCCCTTGAGGATCTGCTCGTCGATCCGGTACTCGGCGAAGACGTCGGAGGTGCCGGCGTGCCGGCGCAGCCGGGCGACCAGGTCCGGCGAGACGTGCGACAGGTACGACTCGACCATGTCGTACGACTGCTCGCCCTCGATGACCAGCTCGCGGAAATCCTCGTTGAACAGGTCCCGGACCACCCGGATGACCAGGTCCGGCTCCTCGTAGAGCAGCACCGGGGCGCCACCCTCGGCCGCCTTGGCCTGGATGTCCTCCCACTGCGCCTGGAGCCGCTTGACGTCCCGGGCCAGCTCGTCCTCGCTGGCCCCCTCGGCGGCGGTCCGGACGATCACCCCGGCGCCGTCCGGCACCAGCTTCTTGAGGATGTCCCGCAGCCGCTTGCGCTCGATGTCCGGCAGCTTGCGGGAGATGCCGGAGGCGTTGCCGTTCGGCACGTACACCAGGTGCCGGCCGGAGAGCGCCACGTGGCTGGTCAGCCGGGCGCCCTTGTGCCCGATCGGGTCCTTGGTGACCTGCACCAGCACCGAGTCGCCGGAGCGCAGCGCCTGCTCGATCGAGCGGGCCCGGCCCTCCAGGCCGCTGGTGTCCCAGTTCACCTCGCCGGCGTAGAGCACGGCGTTGCGGCCGCGCCCGATGTCGACGAAGGCCGCCTCCATGCTGGGCAGCACGTTCTGCACCTTGCCCAGGTAGACGTTGCCGGCCATGGTGCCGGACGAGTTGCGGGTCACGTAGTGCTCGACCAGCACGCCGTCCTCGAGCACGGCGATCTGGGTCCGGTCGCCGCGCTGGCGGACCGCCATCACCCGGTCGACCGCCTCGCGGCGGGCCAGGAACTCCGACTCGCTCAGGATCGGCGGCCGGGTACGCCGCTGCTCGCGACCGTCCCGGCGGCGCTGCCGCTTGGCCTCCAGCCGGGTCGAACCGGAGACGCCCTGCACCTCGTCGACCGGCTTGCGGGGCTCCCGGATCTTGACGACCGTGGGCACCCCGTCCTCGGTGGCGGACTCGACGTCGCCCGCGCCCCGGCGGCGACGACGGCGACGACGGCGGGTCATCCCGTCGCCCTCGGCCTCGTCCTCGTCCGCGGGCTCCTCGGCCTCGGCCTCCTCCTCGGTGGCACCGGCCGCGACGGCCTCCTCGGCCTCCTCGTCGTCGGCCTCCTCGGCACCGCCCTTGCCCCGGCCCCGGCCGCGGCGGCCCCGCCGGCGACGGCGGCGGGCGGCGAGGGTGTCCTCGTCGTCCTCCTCCTCGGCCTCCGCGGGCTCCTCGGCCTCGGCGGTCGGCTCCTCCTCGGCCTCGACCTCGGGCTCCACCGGCTCGGCCGGCTCGACCTCACGCCGGGCCCGGCGCCGCCGCCGGCCGGTCTCCGTCGGCTCCTCGGCCGGCTCCTCCGCCGTCGGGTAGCTGACCCGGACGGTCGGCATCTCCTCGGGCTGCGGCGCCATGAACAGGACGGTCGGCGCGGAGAGCGCGGCCCGCCGGCGTCGGCTCGGGGCGGGCTCGGTGGCCGCCTCGGCCGGCTCCGCGGCGGGCGGCGGCACGGCGGCTCCCGGCGCGACGTCGCCGCTGCGGGCCGGCGCGCCGGCCCGCGTCGCGTCGGCCGGGGTCGGCTCGTCCACGACGTCCGCGCCGACGGCGTCCTCCTCCTCGGCCTCGTCGACCGGGAGCGCCGGCTCGGCGTCCTCGGCGTCCGCCTGCGGCTCGGCCACGGCGTGCGGCTCGACGGCCGGCCCGGTGACGACCTCGGCCGGCGTTGCGGTGGCCGACTCCTCGGCCGGGGTCCCGGCGGGCGGCGGGGTGGCCTTGCGCCGACGGGTGCGGGTCACCTTGACGGGCGGCACGACCTCCTCGGAAGCGGCCGCCACGGCGTCCGCGACCACCGGCTCCTCGACCGCCTTGGCGGGGGTCGCCTTGCGCCGCCGCCGGGTGGTCTTCGGCGGGGTCTCCAGCTCACCGGCGATCGGGGCGAACACCTCGGCCTGCGGCGACTCGCCACTGAGCGTGCCCGCGTCGGTGGACGCCTCGACCGGCGCGTCGGTCTGCTCCGGCTGGTTGAGCGGGGCGACCTTGCGACGGCTGGTCCGCTTGCGGACCGGCTTCGTCACCTCGGACGTGCTCTCGGCGCTGCTGGTGGCGGTGGTCTCGGCCGGTTCCGAACCGGTCCGTTCGCCGCCCTCGGGCTCGTTCTCGAGCATGGACGTTCTCCAGTTCTGGCTGCCCCGGGCGCGGGTGAGCGCTGCCACGCAGGGTTGCCGCAAAAGGTGTTTCCGCCGGGCGCGCAGGTGCGCGACCGCCGAAGTCTGCCTGCCAGAGCGCTGACCGTCGGTCAGTGCTCTCCGATGGCTGCCCCGTCGCGATCCGCATCCAACGGATCGACGATCTCGCCCTGCGCGGTCAGCGTGCCCTGCGCCAGCCGGATCACCCTCGGGGAGACCGGCGGCTCCAGGTCGGCCACCACGCGGAGGCCGGAAAGGACGTCATCGGGTCGCACGGACGGGGTGACCTGCCGCACGACCAGTTCGAGTATCGCACACGGTACGGCCGTCGCCCCGAAAGGCGTCTCGCCCGGCGCCGACGCATCGATGCTGATGACCGCCGCCCGGGCGTCGAAGGTGCGTCGCCCCTGCTTGGTCATCCGCTCCACCTGGACCTCCGTGGCGGCGGTGAAGGCGGCCACCGCCCGGGCCAGCACGGCCGGGTCGACCTCGGGCAGCTCGATCCGCCAGTGCGACGCCTCGATCCGGTCGGCGAGGCTGCCCCCGGTGGCCTCCACCGCGTCGAGCACGTCGAGTCCGGGTGAGAGAGCGGCGTCCAGGGCGGCCCGCAGCTGCTCCGGCTCGACCGGCTCGCGCAGGCCGATCTCCAGGTACTCGGCCTCGCTGGCGACCCCGGTCGGCGCGGCGGAGGCGTACGAGATCTTGGGGTGCGGGGTGAAGCCCTGGGAGAAGGCGATCGGTACGCCGGCCCGGCGCAGCGCGCGCTCGAAGGCCCGGGCGAAGTCCCGGTGCGAGGTGAACCGCAGGGGTCCACGCTTGGCGTACCGGATCCGGACCCGCTGGACGACCGGTGCCTGGCCGCCCTCGGGTTGAGGCTTTCTGGCGATCGTGAGCTCCTCGGGTGCTGCCTGCGTGTCCGCCCCATCCTGGCGCAGCGCCCCCGGGGGCACGCAGCCGGGGGCGGCAGGAGACCGGCACGGGCGGGTCGGCACCGCCCGGCGGGGCCGCCACCGGGGGGCTCCGGAGACGGTGGTGGCCGGCCGGGTGACCCGGGGGTCATCCGGCCGGCCGCGATGGATCAGGGCCGGTTCCCGCCCGGCGGCACCTGCCCGGGCGGCGGGGCGTATCCCCCGGGCGGGGGCGGCAGCTGACCCGGGGGCGGGGCGTAGCCGGACGGCGGGGGCGGCACCTGGCCCGGGCCGCCCTGCGGCGGGGCGGGCCACCCGGCGGCGGGACCGCCCTGCGGCGGCGGCCCGTAGCCGCCGGGTACGGCGCCCGACGGGTGGTGGCCGGGTCGGGGCGGATGACCGGCCGGCACCGGCACCCCGTCCGACGGGTCCACGTAGCCCTCGGCGATCATCCGATCGAGCACCTCGTCCGGGATGTCGGCCGCCGAGGTGGCCCGGCGGCGGTACCGGACCCGGTTCCAGATCAGGAAGATCGCGAGCCCCAGCAGGATCACCAGTACCACGGCGATGGCGATGCCGATCACCATCACCTGCTGGTCGGTGACGCCGCCGTCGTCGTACTGGCTGAGGTCGAGCGGGTCGTCGGTCCGGCTGTCGGTACCGGTGCCGGTGCCGCCCGGCGTGGCCGAGGCCGACCTCGGCAGCAGCGGGTTGGCCGACACCGTCGGCACGCTGGCGGTGAGCGCCCGCAACGGATCGATCCGGCCGTAGCCGTAGTGGGTGTCCCGGCCGGCCGGGCCGGCGTCGTCGGCGGTACGGATGATCCGGTTGATCACGTTCGGGGCGTCGAGGTCCGGGTACTTCGACCGGATCAGCGCGGCCACGCCGGAGACGACCGCCGCGGCGTCGGAGGTGCCGTCGCCCCAGCCGTAGCCGGGCTGGCCGCCCAGCGAGTTGGCGGTGTTGAAGACCCGCAGACCGGGGCCGGCCACCACCGCCTTCGGACCACCCACCGAGCCCGACCAGAACTCGCCCCGCTTGTCGTACCCGGTGACCGCGATGACCCCCGGGACGCTGGCCGGCGAGGTGATCTCGGTGTCACCCGCGGCGGTGTTCCCGGCGCTGGCCACCACCACGGCGTCCTTGGAGAGCGCGTAGGCGACGGCCGCGTCCTCCTCCGCCGTCGAGCCGGGGGCACCGTACGAGACGTTGATGACCTTCGCGCCCCGGTCGGCGGCGAGCCGGATGCCCAGCGCCACCGCGCTCCGGCTGGGCTCGGCCTTGCCCTGGCTCGCCTTCACCGGCAGGATCTTGACCCCCGGCGCGATGCCCAGGACGCCGTCCCGGTTCGCCCCGGTCGCCGCGATGATGCCCGCCATGTGGGTGCCGTGGCCGTCGTCGTCCGACCTGCCGTCACCCGGCCGGCCGTCGCTGCGCAGGCCGGCGAGCACCTGGCCGGCCAGGTCCGGGTGGCTGGCCTCGACGCCGGTGTCCACCACGGCCACCACCACACCGCGGCCGGTGGAGACCTTGTGGACCGCGTCGATCTTCACGGTGTCGAGATACCACTGCTCCTGGCGGCGCGAGTCGGCGGCCGCCGGTCGGGCGGCCCCCAGCACCAGCAGAGCGGCGAGGATGGCGGCCGTCACCGGCCGGAACCTGCCCACGTTCACTGTGTCCCGTCCCAGCTCAACGAAGGATGCCCGGGGCGGCCCCGCTGTCGGTGCCCCAGGGGTCGTCGTCCTCAGTCAACCACGACGAGTGCTCGCTGGCCGCGCCGCCGGGCCCGGCGCCGTGACCACCCATGCCACCGCCCATCATCCCCGCGCCGCCCGCGCCGCGCAGGCCCGCGCCCGCGCCACCCGCGCCCGCCGCGTTGCGCAGCGCGGTGCCCGCGCTGGTCATCGGGGGGACCTTGCCGTTGCCGCCGCCGACCATCCCGGGCACGCCGCCCATCAGCCCGGCGCCGCCGGCCCCACCACCGCCGATGCCGCCGACCGAGCCGACCCCACCACCGCCACCGCCGAAACCACCGCCACCGCCACCGAGGCCGCCGGCGAGACCACCACCGCCGCCGCCCAGGCCGGGGTAGCCACCGCCACCACCGCCGAGGCTCGGGCTGCCGGCGCCGGCCAGGCCGGTGCCGTAGTCGTGGTCGGACGACGACGGGTACGAGTCGAAGCCCGTGCCGGTCGACGACGGCGGGTGGAACGACGAGCCGCCGGTGTGCGGGGAGGTGCCGGTGGACGGGTGGAAGCTGCCGGTCGACGGGGGGTGGTAGCCGCTGCCGGAGAGGCCCCCGCCCCCGCCCGGGGAGAAGCCGGAACCGACACCGCCACCACCGATGCCGCCACCACCGCCGCCGATGCCACCGCCACCGCCACCGCCGAAGTCGCCGCCCTTGGGGTGTTCCCGCTCGAAGCCGTCCTGGGTCACACCGCCGGGTGGGGGCGGCACGAGCAGCCGGGGACGTTCGTCCTGCACCGCGGTCGGCAGTGGGGACGCCCCCGAGTTGGCCGAGGCGGTGTTGTCCTTGTACCAGTTGTCGAGGTGGCTGTCGGTGTCCCAGAAGCCGCCCCGCTTGTGGTCGTCGGCCTTGCCGTCGATCTTCATGGTGGCCTCGAGGTCGTCGGCCTTCTCCCGGAACTTCCGGTCGTCGTACGCCGACGGGTCCTGGGCGTAGTCGGCCCGGAGCATGGCCAGGAAGCCGTCCGCGTCCGAGCCGTCGCCCACCGGGTCCAGCTCGGTGCCGTTGGGCAGGCTCCACTCGTTCCAGCCGAAGTTGTCCATCAGCGGCACCGGGATGCTCGCGATCGACTTACGGATGTCGCCCTCGATCCGGGTGAGCGCCCGGTGGACGTTGCTCGCGTGGTTGGACAGCTCCTCGATCTGCTTGCCGACCTCCTGGAGGTGCTCGCGGTAGGCGTCGCCGCCGCTGCCCTGCCAGTCGCCGAGCATCGCGCTGAGCCCACCGCTGAACGTCGGCTCGTGGCCCGGCACGTACGGCCCGTACGGCTGCTGGCCCACCAGCGACTGGCGCAGGCTGGCCAGCGACTCGGCCAGGCCCCGCCACCCGTCGCCCACCTCGGCCACCCGCTTGGGGTCGGAGGCCAGCGTCACCTCACGGACGCACTGCTCCCAGGTCATGTCTCCCACGGTCGGGCTCCTCAGGCGTTGTCGGGGACGGCGTAGGCGGGGGGCGTGCTGACGGCCGGTGGCGTCACGGCCGAGCCGGGCGGCGGCGCCGCCGACTCGAGCAACCGCTCGATCTGCTTGCCGTTCGCCCCGTTGCGCTCCTCGGTGTCGCGGAACGCCTTGGCGATGTCCTGGGTGCCCGTCTTGAGCGCCTCGAGCTTCTGCTTGAGCACGGTCAGCGAGGCCTGCATGTTCCCCGTCGACTTGCCCAGCGCCGCCCACTGCAGCCGGGCGTCCTCGAACGCGCCGAAGGGCGTGGCGCCCGGCACCGCCGATTTGGTGTTGGTGTCCGAGGGGCTCTGCATGCGCGCGTTGACGTGCTCCATGTGCAGGGTGACCTCGCTGTCGAGGTACTGCAGGAGACGATCGATGTACGTCACCGCGGCGTCCAGATGCTCGACGTTGACGCTCAGATCGCCCACGTTCGGCTTGGCGCTGGAGCCCATGCCACGTTCCTCCCCCGGTGTGACCCGCCACTGACGGCTTCCTCAGTGGACCTAGGGTAGCGAGTGCCGCACAACCCGCGGGCACCCGTTCCGGGGTACGGGCGGGCACCGACGACGACGGGCCGCCACCGTGCGGTGGCGGCCCGTCGGGGCGTGCGTACGGGTCAGGCGGAGACGTTGCCCGCCGGCAACTTGAGCCCGGTGACCGGGGTCAGCGGCAGCAGCTTGCGGCCGGTCGGGCCGATCTGGATCTCGGTGTCCATGGACGGGCAGACCCCGCAGTCGAAGCACGGCGTCCACCGGCAGTCGTCCTGCTCGTACTCGGAGAGGGAGTCCTGCCAGTCCTGCCAGAGCCAGTCCTTGTCCAGGCCCGAGTCCAGGTGGTCCCAGGGCAGGACCTCCAGCTCGTCGCGCTCGCGGGTGGTGTACCAGTCGAGGTCGATCCCGAAGGTCGGCAGCACCTCGGTGGCGGCGTCGACCCAGCGCCGGTAGGAGAAGTGCTCGCTCCAGCCGTCGAACCGGCCGCCGTCCTCCCACACCTTGCGGATCACCGCGCCGACCCGGCGGTCGCCCCGGGAGAGCAGCCCCTCGATCAGCGACGGCTCGCCGTCGTGGTAGCGGAAGCCGATCGCCCGGCCCAGCGAACGGTCCGCGTTGATCGCCTGCTTGAGCAGCTTGAGCCGGTTGTCGATCACCTCGGGGGTGGCCATCGAGGCCCACTGGAACGGGGTGTGCGGCTTCGGCACGAACCCGCCGATGGAGACGGTGCAGCGGATGTCCTTGGACCCGGTGGCCGCCCGGCCCGCGCGGATCACCTCGTGCGCCATGTCGGCGATCTCGAGGACGTCCTCGTCGGTCTCGGTGGGCAGGCCGCACATGAAGTAGAGCTTCACCTGCCGCCAGCCGTTGGTGTACGCGGTGACGACGGTGCGGATCAGGTCTTCCTTCGACACCATCTTGTTGATGACCTTGCGGATCCGCTCCGACCCGCCCTCGGGCGCGAAGGTCAGGCCGGTGCGCCGGCCGTTGCGGGACAGCTCCTGGGCCAGGTCGATGTTGAACGCGTCGACCCGGGTGGACGGCAGCGAGAGCGACACGTTCGTGCCGGCGTACTGCTCGGCCAGGCCGGAGCACATGTCGCCGATCTCGGAGTGGTCGGCCGAGGAGAGCGACAGCAGGCCCACCTCGTGGAAGCCGGAGAACTCCAGCCCCTCCTTGACCATCTGGCCGACGGTGGTGATCGAGCGCTCCCGCACCGGGCGGGTGATCATGCCGGCCTGACAGAACCGGCAGCCGCGGGTGCAGCCCCGGAAGATCTCCACCGCGTACCGCTCGTGGACCGTCTCGGCGAGCGGGACCAGGGGCTTCTTCGGGTACGGCCAGGCGTCGAGATCCATGGTCGTGCGCTTGTGCACCCGGAACGGCACGTCCGCCCGGTTCGGCACCACCCGCTGGATCCGGCCGTCGGGCAGGTAGTCCACGTCGTAGAAGCGCGGCACGTAGACGCTCTCGGTCCGGGCCAGCCGCAGCAGCAGCTCGTCCCGCCCGCCCGGGCAGCCCTCGGCCTTCCACTCCCGGACGATCGTGGTGATCTCCAGGACGGCCTCCTCGCCGTCGCCGAGCACGGCGGCGTCGACGAAGTCGGCGATCGGCTCCGGGTTGAACGCGGCGTGCCCGCCGGCCACGATCACCGGGTCGGCGTCGGTGCGGTCGGCGGCGAGCAGCGGGATGCCGGCCAGGTCGATCGCGGTGAGCAGGTTGGTGTAGCCCAGCTCGGTGGAGAAGGAGACGCCGAACACGTCGAAGTCGCGCACCGCGCGGTGGGCGTCGACGGTGAACTGCGGCACGCCGTGAGCGCGCATCAGCTTCTCCAGGTCCGGCCAGACCGCGTACGTCCGCTCGGCCAGCACGTCGGGCAGCTCGTTGAGCACCTCGTACAGGATCTGCACGCCCTGGTTGGGCAGGCCGACCTCGTACGCGTCGGGATACATCAGCGCCCAGCGGACGACCGCGGCGTCCCAGTCCTTGACCACCGCGCCCAGTTCGCCACCGACGTACTGGATGGGCTTGGTCACCTGGGGCAGCAGCGGCTCCAACCGGGGCCACACGGAATTGGCCGCGACCGGGCGCGGCGTCGTGGACTGGGCACTCATGATGCCCAAGGGTACGCGGTGCCCCGCCGGTCACCACGCCGCACCGCAGCAGCCCCCACCCCTGGTAGATCACCTGACCCGGCGGCCGCCGCGCCGGGTGCCCGCCGCGGTGCCGGGTGCCCCGCCCGCACCACCCGGAAATGCCCGGAGCCGGGCACACCCGTCCGCTCGCCCGCCTTTGCTCTGCTCCAACTGACGCGACACTCACGGGCGGCCACTGTTGCGCAGGTTGAAGCAGAGCAAAGGCCGCGGCGCAGGGGTGGTGGGGGTGCGGCTGCGCACGGAGAGGGGCCCGCACCCGGTGCGGTGTCCGGGCTCGGGTGCGGATTCGTCGGAGGTGGCACGGCGGTACTAACCTCGCAACGGGCGCGAGAGGAGATTGCCGCGATGCCGGAGCCGCAGCCGGGCACGGACCGGCCGGCCGACGGGAGCACCCCGGTCACGGGCCGGGATCCGGGCACCGACGAGCCGACCGCCGCGCCCGTACCCCCGTCCGCACCGGTCGCCGGGGTCCCGGGTGACACCGCTGCCGCCGGCGAAGCGGGCGGTACGGGCGAGCGGGGCACGGAGCACGCCGCCGAGCCCGCACCGGCCACCTCCGCCCGGGACGACGCCACGACGACGGCCGCCGCCGGCGACCACGGCGACGGGACCGAGCCCGCCGGGACCGGCGAGACCGAGCCCGCCGGGACCAGCGACGACACCGAGCCGGACACCGCCGGGGCCCCACCGGACGCCACCGAAGCCCCTCGGGCAGCAGCCGACGAGCCCGCACAGGCCGCCGTTGCCGACCAGCCGGCCGATGGGCCCGCCGAGGCCGCCCAGCCGACCGACAGGGCCGCCGAGGCCGACCAGCCAGCCGACGGGCCCGCCGAGGCCGCCCAGCCGACCGGCGACGAGCCGACCGTCGACCCGGTCGGACCGCGTGCCGACGACGGACCGGCGGATCTGGCGACCGCCGACCAGCCGGTCACCCCGGCGCGCGGCTCGGCCCCGGTCCGGCCGACCGGTTCCGCCCCCGTGCCGGGGCGTCCGACCGGTTCCGCCGCCGTTGCCGGCCGCCCGTCCGGCTCGCCGCCAGCGCCGGTTCCCCGGGAGGCGTCGACCCCGGTGCCGGGACGCCCGACGGGTTCGGCCGCGGTGCCGGGTCGGACGACCGGGGACACCCCGCTCCCCGGCCGCCCCGACCCGACCCGGATCGAGACCGGGTCCGACCGGCGACCGGACCCGACCCGGATCGACAGCCGTCCCGGCCAGCACCCGGACCCGACCCGGCTGGAGACCCGGGCGGAGCCGCCCGCGCCCCGGTGGAGCGGTTCGGCGGCGGTCCCGCCGCCGGCACCCCGCCGGCGCGCCTGGGGCGAGTCCGCCGAGCCCACCCCGGTGCCGCCGGTGGCGTCGCCCGAGCACGCGGTGCCGGTCGACCCGTGGGAGGGCGTGGACACCACCGGCTGGGACCTGCACTCGGCGGGCTTCCCGGCGCTGCCGCCCACCACGCCGTACACGCTGCCCTACCCGGCCGCGCCACCACCGCAGCCGACGCCGCCACCGCCGCCGGTCGCCCGGCCGGTGTCGCCGCCGGTTCCGGTCGCCACGCCCAGGCCCGCGCCGCCGGTGCCGACCCGCCCGCCGAAGCAGCGCCGACGTCAGCCGGCGCCCCCGACCACCGCACCGCCCGGGTGGCAGCCACCCCAGGGGTACGTGGCCGTGCCGGTCCGTCGGCGACGCCGCTGGCCGTGGGTGCTGCTGCTAACCGTGGCCTGCTGCTGCGGTCTGCCGCTCTGGTGGTACCAGCCGCTCTCCGACCAGTACCCCGCCACCGCGGCGCTGCCCGAGCAGGCGGCCGGGCTGAGCCTGCGCGACGACGCGCAGAGCCGGGCCACCGCCGAGAAGCTGAAGACCGAGGTACGCCAGGCGCACCTGCTCGCCGAGGACACCTTCGCCGGGGTGTACGGCACCGACGACGGCAAGCGGGTGACCCTCTTCGGCGGCACCGGTTTCCGGCTCAGCCCCGAGTCCGACGCCGACGCCGAGATGACCCGCCTCACCGAGCGGTACGCCCTGGGCGCCGCCCAGCCGGTGGAGACCGACGAACGCGGCCGCTACGAGCGGTGTGCGATCGGCCGGGCGGACGGCGACGCGGTGGTCGTCTGCACCTCCGTCGACCACGGCAGCCTGGCCACCGGCGTCTTCACCCGGCTCTCCCTGGACGACAGCGCCCGCCTGCTGGAGCAGCTGCGCAGCCAGGTGGTCACGCCGAAGTGACCCGGCCGGTCACGCGACGCACGGTCTCGAACACGTAAAACTCTTCGCCTTTCGCCTGCGGGAGTCGGAGCGACGGTCGAGAATCGGAGCATGTCGCGGCGTTGGCTCTTCGCCGATCAACTGGGGCCGCACTTCCTCGACGACCGGAAGCAGCCGGTCCTGCTGATCGAGTCGAAGGCGGTCTTCCGACGCCGGGTCTACCACCGGCAGAAGGCGCACCTGATCCTCTCCGCGCTGCGCCACCGCGCCGCCGAGCTGGGCGACCAGGCGATCTTCCTGCGCGCCGAGACGTACCGGCAGGCCCTGCGGAAGGTCCGCGAACCGCTGGAGGTCTGCCACCCGACCTCCCGGCGGGCACTGGCCTTCGTCCAGGGCCTGGACCGGGTGACCGTGCTGCCGGCCAGGGGCTTCGTCACCGGGCTGGACGAGTTCGCCGAGTGGGCCGACGCCCGCCGGGGCGCGCTACGGATGGAGGCGTTCTACCGGTTCGCCCGGGAGCAGCACGGGGTGCTGCTGACCGGGGGCGACCCGGTGGGTGGCCGGTGGAGCTTCGACACCGAGAACCGGGAAGCGCCCCCGAAGGACGGGCGACTCGACGTGCCGGCCGCGCCGATGCCGAAGGAGGACGAGATCGACGCGGAGGTCCGGGCCGACCTCGACCGCTGGGAGCGGGAGGGGATCCGGTTCGCCGGGCGGGACGGACCGCGACGCTTCCCGGCCACCGCGAAGGAGGCGAAGGCCCGGCTGCGGCACTTCCTGCGGCACCGGCTCGCCGCGTTCGGCCCGTACGAGGACGCCATGCTCTCCACCGACCCGTGGCTGGCGCACAGCATGCTCTCCGCCGCGTTCAACCTGGGCCTGCTCGACCCGATGGAGGCGGTCCGGGGCGCCGAGCAGGCGTACCGCAAGGAAGGCGCGCCGCTGCCCAGCGTGGAGGGCTTCATCCGGCAGATCATGGGCTGGCGGGACTACATCTGGCACACCTACTGGTACTTCGAGCCGACCTGGCGCACCAGCAACGAGCTGGCCGCCCGCCGCTCGCTGCCGGACTGGTGGACCGACCTGGACGCCGACGCGGTCGACGCGCGCTGCCTGCACGACGTGCTGGCCGGCGTCCGGGACCGGGCCTGGGTGCACCACATCCCCCGGCTGATGGTGCTCGGCAACTACGCCCTGCAACGCGGCTGGCGGCCGGCGGAGCTGGTCGAGTGGTTCCACACCCGGTTCGTGGACGGCTACGAGTGGGTGATGACCGGCAACGTGGTCGGCATGAGCCAGTACGCCGACCTGGGCCGGATGACCACCAAGCCGTACGTCTCCGGCGGGGCGTACATCAACCGGATGAGCGACTACTGCGGCGGCTGCCGGTACGACCCGCGCAAGCGCGTCGGCGAGGACGCCTGCCCGTTCACGGCCGGCTACTGGGCGTTCCTGGCCGCCAACCGCAGCCGGATCCCGGCCAACGCGAGGATGGCGCGGACCATGAAGCAGATGGAACGCCTCACCGACCTGGACGCGGTGGTGGCCCAGGAGAAGCGCCGCGGCAGCGACCCGCCGTGACGGTGGGGGCGGCCGGTCAGGCGGTCGGGTCGGTGCTGGGCTCGGCGCGCTTCGGCGCGTAGCGCGGCACGTACTCCTGGCCGGTGAGCTGCTGGATCGCGGACATCATCTCGTCGGTCATCTCGCGCAGCGAGGTCCGGTCGTCGGGCCGGCCGGTGAAGTCCAGCGGCTTGCCGAACCTGATAGTGATCTTGGCCTTGCCCGGCCGGGGCACCCGGGTCCCGATCGGCTGGGCCTTGTCGGTGCCGGTCACGCCGACCGGGATGATCGGCACGCCGGCCGCCACCGCGAGCCGGGCCGCGCCGGTGCGCCCCCGGTAGAGCCGGCCGTCCGGGGAGCGGGTGCCCTCCGGGTAGACGGCGACCAGGTCACCGGCCTTGAGCACCGGGATGGCCGCGTCGAACGCGGACAGCGCCGCCCGGCCACCGGCCCGCTCGACCGGGATCGCGCCCAGCCCGGTGAGCACGAACTTGGAGAAACCACCCTTGAGGCCGGTGCCCTTGAAGTACTCCGACTTCGCCCAGAACGCCAGGTGCCGGGGCACCACCGTGCCGAGCAGGAGCTCGTCGGCGACGGAGAGGTGGTTGCCCGCGAAGATCGCGCCCCCGGTCGCCGGGATGTGCTCCAACCCCTCCACGGTCGGGCGGAAGGCCAACCGGAGCGCGGGCGCCACGGTGAGCTTGCCGATGGTGTAGAGCAGGGGCACGGGTCCTCCGGCGGTCGTACGTGAACAGGCGGTGTCACGGTAGCGGACGGTTCCACGCCGGGCGGATCGGGTGGTCAGCCGTCCGTGGGGTGGTCCGGCGGCGCTGCCGCCGGACCACCACGGTCAGGACGTCATACCCGCCGGACGGCGACCGTCACCCGTTCGCCCTCGCCGACCTCGCCGGCGAAGCCGTCCACGCCCTCGGCGAAGTCGACCGTGTCGGCCAGCACCTCCCGGGCCACGAAGTCGGTGTACGCGGACACCGCCGCGCGGACCTCCTCCGGCGCCGACACGGACACCACGATCCGGTCCGAGACGTCCAGGTCGGCGTCCCGGCGGGCCTGCTGGACCACCCGGACCACGTCCCGGGCCAGCCCCTCGGCGGCCAGCTCCGGGGTGACCTCGGTGTCCAGCACGACCACGCCCTCGCCGCCGGGCAGCGGCGCGGAGTGCTCGGCGTCGGCGGCGACCAGGCGCAGCTCGTACTCGCCCTCGGCGAGGGTGACCCCGGCGGCGACCGGGGCGCCGTCGTGAAGCTCCCACTCCCCCGCCTTGACCGCCTTGATCACCTGCTGGACCGCCTTGCCGACCCGGGGGCCGAGCGCCCGCGGCACCACGGTCAGCACCTGCTGGCAGTACGCCGACACCGCGTCGGTGAAGACGACCTCCTTCACGTTGACCTCGTCGGCGACCAGGTCGCCGAAGGGGCGCAGCTGCTCGGCGACCGGCGACGCCACGGTCAGCGTCGACAGCGGCAGCCGGACCCGCAGGCCCTTCGCCTTGCGCAGCGACAACGCCGCCGAGCAGACGTCCCGGACGGCGTCCATCGCGGCGACCAGCTCGTGGTCGGCCGGGAACTCGTCGGCCGACGGCCAGTCGGTCAGGTGCACCGACCGCTCGCCGGTCAGCCCGCGCCAGATCTCCTCGGCGGTCAGCGGCGCCAGCGGCGCCACCACCCGGCTGAGCGTCTCCAGCACCGTCCACAGGGTGTCGAACGCGTCCGCGTCGCCGGCCCAGAACCGGTCCCGCGAGCGGCGCACGTACCAGTTGGTCAGCGCGTCCAGGTAGGAGCGGACGGTGGCGCAGGCGCCCGAGATGTCGTACGCGTCCATCTGCGCGCCGACCGTCGACACCAGCTCGTTCGTCTTCGCCAGCACGTACCGGTCGAGCAGGTGCGTCGAGTCGGTGCGTCGACGGGCGGTGTACCCGTCCGCGTTGGCGTAGAGCGAGAAGAAGTACCAGACGTTCCAGAGCGGCAGCAGCACCTGCCGTACCGAGTCCCGGATCAGCGTCTCGGTGACCGCCATGTCGCCGCCGCGCAGCACCGGCGAGGACATCAGCATCCAGCGCATCGCGTCCGACCCGTACGCGTCGAAGACGTGGTAGACGTCCGGGTAGTTGCGCAGGCTCTTGGACATCTTGCGCCCGTCGGAGCCGAGCAGGATGCCGTGGCTGAGGCAGTTGCGGAACGCCGGCCGGTCGAACAGCGCGGTGGCCAGCACGTGCATGGTGTAGAACCAGCCGCGGGTCTGTCCGATGTACTCGACGATGAAGTCGCCCGGGTAGTGGTGCTCGAACCAGTCGCGGTTCTCGAACGGGTAGTGCACCTGGGCGAACGGCATCGAGCCGGACTCGAACCAGCAGTCCAGCACCTCCGGTACCCGACGCATCACCGACTTGCCGGTCGGGTCGTCCGGGTTGGGGCGGACCAGGTCGTCCACCGCCGGCCGGTGCAGGTCGGTCAGGCGTACGCCGAAGTCCCGCTCGATCTCCTCCAGCGAGCCGTACACGTCGACCCGGGGGTAGGTCGGGTCGTCGGACTTCCACACCGGGATCGGCGAGCCCCAGAACCGGTTCCGGCTGATCGACCAGTCCCGGGCGTTCGCCAGCCACTTGCCGAACGAGCCGTCCTTGATGTGCCCCGGGGTCCAGTTGATCTGCTGGTTCAGCTCGACCATCCGGTCGCGGAACCGGGTCACCGCGACGAACCAGGACGACACCGCCTTGTAGACCAGCGGGGTGTCGCAGCGCCAGCAGTGCGGGTACGAGTGGGTGTAGGTGTCCTGCTTGAGCACCACCCCCCGCTCCTTCAGCTCCCGGATCACCGGCTTGTTGACGTCGAAGACCTGCTCACCCTGGTACGGCGGGACGAGCGCGGTGAACCGGGTGTGGTCGTCGACCGTCACCACGGTCGGGATGCCGGCCGCGTTGCAGACGTTCTGGTCGTCCTCACCGAAGGCCGGGGCCAGGTGGACGATCCCGGTGCCGTCCTCGGTGGTGACGAACTCCGCGCCGAGCACCTGGTACGCGTTCTCGCCGGCCTGCTCGACCAGGAAGTCGTAGAGCGGGGTGTAGCGGCGGCCGACCAGGTCCCGGCCGTACACCGTGCCGACCTGCTGGTAGCCCTCCAGCTCCTTGGCGTACGCGCCGAGCCGGGCGGCCCCGACCACGTACCGCTCGCCGTCGCGCTCCAGCACCGCGTACTCGATGTCGGGGCCGACGGCGAGCGCCAGGTTCGACGGCAGGGTCCACGGGGTGGTGGTCCAGACACCCAGCTTGACCGGCCCGTGCACCAGCGGCAGCGAGCTTTCGTCGGGGGTGAGCTGGAACCAGGCGGTCAAGGTGGGGTCGTGCCGGTCCCGGTAGACGTCGTCCATCCGGGTCTCGGTGTTCGACAGCGGCGTCTCGCAGCGCCAGCAGTACGCCAGCACCCGGAAACCCTCGTAGACCAGGCCCTTGTCGTACAGGGTCCGGAAGGCCCACATGACGCTTTCCATGTAGTCCAGGTCGAGGGTCTTGTAGTCGTTGTCGAAGTCGACCCAACGGGCCTGCCGGGTGACGTACCGCTCCCAGTCCTGGGTGAACTCCAGCACCGAGCTGCGGCAGGCGTCGTTGAACCGGGCCACGCCGAGGTCGAGGATCTCCGCCTTGCTGGTGATGCCGAGCTGCTTCTCCGCCACCACCTCGGCGGGCAGGCCGTGGCAGTCCCAGCCGAACCGGCGCTCCACGTGCCGGCCGCGCATGGTCTGGTAGCGCGGCACCACGTCCTTGACGTACCCGGTGAAGAGGTGGCCGTAGTGCGGCAGGCCGTTGGCGAACGGCGGGCCGTCGTAGAAGACGTACTCGTTCTTGCCGTCCTGCCCGGCGGGGCGGGCCTCGACCGACGCCTCGAAGGTCTTGTCGGCCGTCCAGTGCTCCAGCACCCGGCGCTCGACCGCGGGCAGGTCCGGGCTCGCCGGCACACCGGCGGCGGTCGGGTCGTGCAACGGATAGGCCATCGGGGGTCGCTCTCCTCGCGCAGTCTCACGGTCGTGGGTCTGCGAGGACGAACCCTTTTCCGGTACGCCGTGACCGGCGCCCCGGGCCGGGCCCGCGGTACCACCCCGCTTGGCGGTCGAGGTGCGACCGCCCGCTCGTTGGCCGGCTGTGACGGGCCGTCCCGTCCGGTTCTACTGGGCCGGTCACCCGGCTGTTCTTCCGGAGGCTCACCGGTGATGGCCGGGTCGTCGCCTGTGCCATCCAGGGTACTCGACCCGACGCCGGCCGCGCCGCCGAGTATCGGCGCGCCCGGGCGGACGCGTCCGACCCCGGCGGACCGGGGTGGGACGGCCGGGCCCACCGCTGGCTACGCTGCCGGGGTGATCCGGATCCGCCTGGACGACGCCACCGTGGCCCGCACCCGGATCGCGGTCAGCCCGCTGTGGGAGATCCAGACCGGTTTCTGGTTGCTGCACCGCAACCCGGACGACCTGCCCTGGCCCTACACCGACTGGGCCCGGCACGCCCGGCGGGTGCTGGCCGGGCTGCCCCGCACCGCGCCGGTACGGGTCTATCTCGCCTCCGGGCCGCCGCTGCCGGACTTCCTCAGCCCGGTCCCGCCCTCGGCCACGCCCGGCCTCACCGAGGAGGTCGCGGCGCTCCGGGACACCCCGGTCGAGGTGGTCCGGGCCCAGCTCGCCCGGCAGTGGCCGGACGGTGTCCCCGACTGGCTGCGCCCCTACGCGGACGACCCGGTGCCGGCCCTGCACCGGCTCGCCGACGACCTGCTCGGCTGGTGGGACGCGGCGCTGGCGCCCTGGTGGCCGGCCATGCGGGCGGCCCTGGACGAGGAGGTGCTGCACCGGGCCCATGCGCTGGCCACGGCCGGGCCCGACGCGCTCCTGGCCGACCTGCACGAACGCGCCCACTGGGAGCGTGGGGTGCTCAGCCTCGACAAGCCGTGGGACTACGACCTGGCCGCCGCCGACCGGCGGCTGCTGCTCATCCCGCTGATCTTCTCGGGCGGCGGGCTGGCCTGCTCCACCGACCATCCCGAGGTGATCGCGGTGTCGTACCCGGCCCGGGGCGCGGCGCTGCTGGCCGGCGGCCCGGCCGGCGCACCGGCGTCCGGCACCGACCGGCTGGCGCTGCTGCTCGGCCGAGGGCGGGCCACCGTGCTGCGGGCCCTGGTCCGCCCGGCCACCACCGCCGGGCTCGCCGCCGCGCTGGGGCTGGCCCCGAGCACCGTCTCCGAACACCTGGCCGCGCTGGTCGCCGCCGGCGTGGTGCAGCGCCGCCGGGTCGGCCGGCGGGTGCTGTACGGCCTGGAGCCGGCCGGCAACGCCCTGCTGGGCCTGCTCTGCGGCGAACCGGTGCGCGCCTCGGCCTGAGCATTCGGCCACCGCCGAATCGATGGTGCCGGCCCGGCCCGGCCGCCTAGCGTGACTCCCGCTGCACCGGCCCACCCGGCGGTGGCCGCCGCGCGACGGCGCCCACCGGTCCGGCGCCGCGGGACGGGAGCGGTCCGCAGCGTCGGCCGACAGGTCGACACGGGGAGCTGTCCGGGCCGTCATCCCCCCCGACGGCGCCGGGCAGCTCCCCCCATGACGACGGTCACACTCCCCGCCGTCACGCCGCGCCGCCCGGATTCCGTCGTACCGGCGTACCGACGAGGCGAGGAGGACGGATGCAGCGGATGGACCTGGCCCGGGTGGCGCCGGAGGCGTACCGGGCGGTGAGCGGGCTGGAGACCTACATCCGGGGGAACCTGGACCACACCGTGCTGGAACTGGTGAAGGTGCGGGCGTCGATGCTCAACGGCTGCGCCTTCTGCGTCGACATGCACACCCGCGACGCGCTCGCCGCCGGGGAGTCCAGCCGGCGGCTCTTCGCCGTGGCGGCGTGGCGGGAGGCGCCGTTCTTCGACGAGCGGGAACGGACCGCGCTGGCGCTGACCGACGCGGTCACCCGGCTCGGCGAGCACGGCGTGCCGGACGAGGTGTGGGACGCCGCGGCCGAGGTCTGGTCGGAGCGGGAACTGGCCGACCTGGTCGTCGCGATCGCCACAATCAACGTGTGGAACCGGATCGTGGTGAGCACCCGGCGGCAGCCGCCGCGCGAGGTGTGACGGTCACCGGCACGACGGCGTCGGCCGGTGCGCTCACCGCGCACCGGCCGATGCTGCTCGGCCTGGCGTACCGGCTGCTGGGCAGCCTGCACGACGCCGAGGACGTGCTCCAGGAGGCGTACCTGCGCTGGCTCGACGTCGACCGGGCCGCCGTCGCCGAGCCACGCCGGTACCTGTCCCGGGTGGTGACCCGGCTGGCGCTGGACCGGCTGCGCGCCCGGCAGGCCGCCCGGGAGACGTACGTCGGGCCCTGGCTGCCCGAGCCGGTGCCGACCGACCCGTCCCCGTTCGGCCCGCTGGACACCGTCGAGCTGCGCGAGACGCTCTCCGTCGCGCTGCTGGTCCTGCTGGAACGGCTCACCCCACCGGAGCGGGCGGTGTACGTCCTGCACACCGCCTTCGCCCTGCCGTACGCCGAGATCGGCGAGCTGCTGGACCGGTCGGCGGCGGACTGCCGCCAGCTGCACCACCGGGCGGCCGGACGGCTCGCCGACGAGCGCCGCCGCTTCACCGCCGGCCCGGCCGAGCAGCGCCGGCTGCTCGACGCCTTCCTCGCCGCCGCCCGCGACGGTGACCTGGCCCGGCTCACCGCGCTGGTCGCCGCCGACGCGACCGCCTGGACCGACGGTGGTGGCCGGGTCCGGGCCGCCCGCAACCCGGTGTACGGCGCCGACCGGATCGCCCGCTTCTTCGCCGGCATCCACGGTCGCCGCCGGCCCGGGGTGCACGCCCGAGCGGTCGAGCTGAACGGCGCGCCCGCGCTGCTGCTGCACTGGCCGTCCGGGGTGCGCTACGCGCTGGGCGTCGCCGCGGCCGGCGGCCGGATCACCGCCCTGTACGTGGTCGGCAACCCGGACAAGCTGACGCACCTGCCCGACTGAGCCGACGCGTCGGCCCCGGTCCCCGCACGGGGACCGGGGCCGGCGGCGGAACGGGTCAGCCCAGCGCGGGGAACCAGAGCGCGATCTCGCGCTTGGCGCTGTCCACCGAGTCGGAGGCGTGCACCAGGTTCTCCCGGTTGGACAGGGAGAGGTCGCCACGGATGGTGCCGGCGGCGGCCTTGCGACCGTCGGTGCTGCCGATCATCCCCCGGACCACCTCGATCACCTGGTCGCCGGAGAGCACCAGGGAGACCAGCGGACCACTGGTCATGAACGCCTTCAGCGGCGGGTAGAACGGCTTGTCGACGTGCTCGGCGTAGTGCTGGTCGGCGAAGTCGCCGTCCAGCGTCCGGGTCTCCATGGCGTCGATCCGCAGGCCCTTGCGCTCGAAACGGGAGATGATCTCGCCGACCAGGCCGCGGCGGACCGCATCGGGCTTGATCAGTACGAGCGTGCGCTCGTCCGGGCTGTCGCTGGACACGCTGGGTTCCTCCTGTGCGCGGATGCGGGTCGGGCTGGGTACGGTCAGCGTAGCGACCCGGTCCCGGCGTCGGGTCGGCGGCTGCTCTTCCGCTCGGTCGTCGATCCGGCCTAGCCTGGCCCTGGAACCCCTGGGAGGTCCACTGTGGCGAATGGCGGGAACCGACCCATCGCGCCGGTGCGCAAGCTGATCGGCGCGGTGCTGGGCACCGTGGCGACCTTCATCGTGCTGTTCGGGCTGGGCATGACGAGCTGGGCCATCGTGGCGCTCGGCGTGGCGCTGCTGGTGCTGGCGGTCGCCCTGGCGACCGTCCGCGGCGGCGGCCGCACCTGGGTGGTCGGGCTGGGGCACGTGCACAGCGCCTCCGAGCCGCCCACCCAGTACGCGTTCGGCCGCTGCGAGCTGCAACTCGTCATCGACGCGCCGGGGCTGCCGCCCCGGTCCAAGAAGATCATCGAGCCGCGGGTCCCGGTGGCCAAGTGGCCGTCGCTGGGCCAGGCCCTGCCGGTCCGGGTGGCCCTCGACGACCAGCGGCACGTCCGCGTCCTCTGGGACGAGGTGCCCACCCACGCCGAGACCGCCGCCGCGATGGGCGACCTGCCCCCGGAGTACGCCGGCGCGGAACCGGTCGACGAGGTGCTGATCGCCCAGGAGGCCCCGCCGTGGGCCGGCCGGCCCACGGACGACGACTTCCGCGACGACTTCCCGCCGCCGCCGGACCCCCTCCTCGACGACCTCGGCGGGCTGCCCGAGGAGCGCGAGCCGGTCGTACTGCACCAGCGCCCCGGCGGCCACACGGTGCTGGAGGGTGAGCTGGTCGAGCCGATGACCGCCGCCCCGCTGCCCCGCCGCGCCCCGGTGCCCCGCCCGCCCGCCGAGGAGCAGTTCGACACCGTGCCGGTCGACCCGATCGACGTGCCGCTGGACGCGCCGGACGCCGAGCCCGCGCCGACCGCCGCCGAGCTGGACGAGGCCATCTTCGGGCCGGCCGGCGACGAGCCCGACGTCGAGGCGGGCAGCCCGATCAGCGGCGTCGGCGTCACGCTGCTCGTCACCGACCTGGACCGGTCGCTCGACTTCTACCGTGAGCTCGGCTTCGCCGAGTTCGACCGGGGCGCCGGCAACGCCGTACTGGCCTCCGGGCCGACCCGCCTGGTGCTGCGCGAGGTCACCGGGGCCGCCCCGATCAGCCGCCGGCTGGTGCACGTCAACCTGGAGGTCGACGACATCCAGGCCGCGTACGCGCGGCTGCGCGAGCACGGCGTCCGGTTCACGTACGCGCCCCGGGTGGTGAACCGGGGCAGCAAGCTGGAGGTGTGGGCGGCGGCCTTCAAGGACCCGGACGGGCACGGGGTGGCCCTCACCCAGTGGCGCAGCCTCACCGACGCCTGACCGGTCGGCTCAGCCGAGGATGACCTTCCGCACGTGCAGCGCGTACGCCCAGACCAGGGCGAAGATCACGCCCAGCACGAGCAGCGACCAGTGCAGCAACCCGGTGAGCAGCAGCAGGCCCTGCAACACGGTGCCGGCGGCCCAGGCCCAGGGCCGCTTCATCTGCCCGGCCAGCACCACGCAGGCCACCGCGAGCGCCACGATCGCCGCGACCGCCCTGCCGCTCAGCTCCCCGCCCACCAGCCGGATCGGCTGGATCGCCAGCAGCAGCACCAGCGCCTCCAGCGCGAGCGTGCCCGCCCCGAGCCCGCGTACGGCCTTGTCGGGATTCCGCAGCCCGGACCGCCGCGGCTCCGGCTGCCCACCGCCCGGCCCGGCACCGGCCGGATCGCCGTCCGCAGCCGGAGTGCCGGCCGGGCCGGTCCCCGGGGCGCCGGCCGGATCGGTCCCCGCCGCCGGGGTGCCGGTCGGCGTGTCGCCGGCCGTCGCCGGGTGGCGCTCGTCGGGGCCCTCGCCCGCCGGGCCGCTCATCGCTTGAGCAGCCGGCGGGCGTCGGCCACGGTCACCACCGAGCCGGTGATGAGCACGCCCACCCCGGCCAGTTCACCGGGTACGTCGGACTCGGCCTCGGCGACCGCCGCCTCGATGGCGTCCGGCATCTCCTCGCTCACCTGGACCCGTTCCGGCCCGAACACCTCGCGGGCCAGCTCGGCCAGCTCGTCCACCGGCATCGCCCGGGGCGAGCTGTTGCGGGTCACCACCAGCGAGTCGAGTACCGGCTCCAGCAGCTCCAGCAGGCCGGCGGCGTCCTTGTCGCCGAGCACGGCGAGCACGCCGACCAGCTTGCTGAACGCGAACTCCTCCTGCAACGCGGTGACCGTGGCGGCCATCCCGTGCGGGTTGTGCGCGCCGTCGAGCAGGACCGTCGGCGCGTTGCGCACCTTCTCCAACCGCCCCGGCGAGCTGGTCGCCGCGAAGCCCTCCCGGACCGCCTCGATGTCGAGCTGCCGCTTGGCGCCCGCCCCGAGGAACGCCTCCACGGCGGCGAGCGCCACGGCCGCGTTCTGCGCCTGGTGGGCACCGTGCAGCGGGAGGAAGATCTCCTCGTACACCCCGCCGAGGCCCTGGATGGTGAGCACCTGGCCGCCGACCGCGACCGCCCGGCGCAGCACGCCGAACTCGGCGCCCTCCCGGGCCACGGTCGCGCCGACCTCGGCGCAGCGCTCCAGGATCGGCCGGGCGGCCTCCTCCTCCTGCGCGGCCGCGATCACCGTGGCGCCGGGGTGGATGATGCCCGCCTTGTGCAGCGCGATGTCCTCGATGGTGTCGCCGAGCCACTCGGTGTGGTCCAGCCCGATCGGGGTGATCACCGCGACGCCGGCCTGGATCACGTTGGTGGCGTCCTCCGCACCGCCGAGGCCCACCTCCACCACGGCCACGTCCACCGGGGCGTCGGCGAAGGTGGCGAACGCCAGCGCGGTGGTCAGGTCGAAGTAGGTCAGCGGCTCGGCGGAGCGCTGGTCGACCAGCTCGGCCAGCGGCGCCACCTCCCGGTACGTGCCGGCGAAGCGCTCCTCGCTCACCGGCTCGCCGTCCAGGCTGATCCGCTCCCGGACGGTCTCCAGGTGCGGGCTGGTGTAGCGGCCGGTGTGCAGCCCGAACGCCCGCAGCAGCGAGTCGATCATCCGGGCCGTGGAGGTCTTGCCGTTGGTCCCGGTCAGGTGGATCGACGGGTACGCCCGCTGCGGGCTGCCGAGCAGGTCGAGCAGGGACTCGATCTTCTCCAGCTCGAAGCGCACGCGGGTGAAGCCGCGCGCGTTCAGCGCGGCCTCCACCTCGGCGAATTCGGTCCGGTCGGTCACGCGGGTTCACCCTTCGTTCGCGACTGCGGGGCTCGCAACCCCGGCTCACTCCTCGCGCTCACGCGAGTTCACCCTTCGTTCGCGACTGCGGGGCTCGCAACCCCGGCTCACTCCTCGCGCTCACGCTGGCAACGCCTTCAGGGCGGCGTCGATGCGGACCAGATCCGCCTCGGCCACCGCCAGCCGTTCGCGGATCTTGGCGACCACGTGCTCGGGGGCCTTGCCGACGAAGGCCGGATTGTCCAGCTTCCCCCGCGCCTGCGCGACCTCCTTCTCGGCGGCCGCCCGGTCCTTGGTCAGGCGGGCCCGCTCGGCGGCCACGTCGATCGAGCCCCGGGTGTCCAGCGCCACGCTCACCTCGCCGGGCATGGCGAGCGTCGCACTGGCCTGGAAGTCGTCGGCGGGCGCGTCGAGACGGACCAGCGACCGGATCAGCGGCTCGTGCGCGGCGATGCCCGCGCCGGCCAGGCCGTCGAGCCGGGCCGCCACCCGCTGGGTGGGGCGCAGGCCCTGGTCGGAGCGGAACCGCCGGATCTCGGTCACCACTCGCTGGAGGGTGCCGATCTCGCTCTCCGCGGCGTCGTCGACCCCGGCCCGGTCGGCCACCGGCCAGGCGGCGGTGAGCACCGTCTCGCCGCCGGTGAGCCCGGTCCACAGCTCCTCGGTGACGAACGGGACGATCGGGTGCAGCAGCCGCAGCAGCTGGTCCAGCACGTGCCCCAGCACCCGGCGGGTGGCCTCGGCGGCCGGCCCACCATCGCCGAGCACCGGCTTGCTCAGCTCCACGTACCAGTCGCAGACGTCGTCCCAGGCGAAGTGGTAGAGCAGGTCACAGACCTTGGCGAACTCGTACGCCTCGAACTGCTCGTCCACCTCGGCCGTGACGTGCGCCAGCCGGGACAGGATCCACCGGTCGACGGTCGACAGGGTGTCGGCGGCCGGGAGCGGCCCCTGGGTGTGCGCGCCGTTGAGCAGCGCGAACCGGGTGGCGTTCCAGAGCTTGTTGCAGAAGTTGCGGGAGCCCTGGCACCAGTCCTCACTGACCGGCACGTCGCCACCGGGGTTGGCGCCCCGGGCCAGGGTGAACCGGGTGGCGTCGGCGCCGTACCGGTCGATCCAGTCCAACGGGTCGACCACGTTGCCGAACGACTTGGACATCTTCTTGCCGTGCTCGTCGCGCACCATGCCGTGCAGCGCCACGACCTCGAACGGCGGCACCCCGTCCATCGCGTACAGGCCGAACATCATCATCCGGGCGACCCAGAAGAAGAGGATGTCGTAGCCGGTGACCAGGACGCTGGTCGGGTAGAACTTCGCCAGCTCCGGCGTACGCTCCGGCCAGCCGAGGGTGGAGAACGGCCACAGCCCGCTGGAGAACCACGTGTCGAGCACGTCCTCGTCCTGCCGCCAGCCCTCGCCGGTCGGGGGTTGCTCGTCCGGGCCGACGCAGACGATCTCGCCGTCCGGGCCGTACCAGACCGGGATGCGGTGGCCCCACCAGAGCTGCCGGGAGATGCACCAGTCGTGCATGTTGTCGACCCAGGCGAAGTAGCGCTTGGCCAGCTCGGCCGGCTCGATCTTCACCCGGCCGTCGCGCACCGCGTCGCCGGCGGCCTGGGCCAGCGGGGTGGTGTTGACGAACCACTGCAACGACAGCCGCGGCTCGACAGTCGTGCGGCACCGCGAGCAGTGCCCCACCGCGTGCAGGTACGGGCGCCTCTCGGCCACGATCAGGCCCTGCTCGCGCAGCGCGGCGACGATCGCCGGGCGGGCCTCGTACCGGTCCAGGCCCTCGAACGGGCCGGGCGCGGTGATGACGCCCCGCTCGTCCATGATCGTCAACGCGGGCAGGTCGTGCCGCTGGCCGATCTCGAAGTCGTTCGGGTCGTGCGCCGGGGTCACCTTGACCATGCCGGTGCCGAAGCTGGGGTCGACGTGCGCGTCGGCGACGATCGGGATCCGCCGGTCGGTCAGCGGCAGCGCCACCTCGGTGCCGATCAGGTGCCGGTAGCGCTCGTCGTCCGGGTGCACCGCGACCGCGGTGTCACCGAGCATCGTCTCGGCCCGGGTGGTGGCCACCACGACCTCGTCGCTGTAGCGGATCGAGATCAGCTCACCCTCGTCCTCGGTGTGCTCCACCTCGATGTCGGAGAGCGCGGTCAGGCAGCGCGGGCACCAGTTGATGATCCGGTTCGCCCGGTAGATCAGGCCGTCGTCGTAGAGCTTCTTGAAGATGGTCTGTACGGCGCGGGACAGCCCCTCGTCCATGGTGAAGCGCTCACGGTCCCAGTCGACGGAGTCGCCGAGCCGCCGCATCTGGCCCAGGATCGCGCCGCCGGACTCGGCCTTCCACTGCCAGACCCGCTCGACGAACTTCTCCCGGCCCAGGTCGTGGCGGGACAGGCCCTCACCGGCGAGCCGGCGCTCCACCACGTTCTGGGTGGCGATACCGGCGTGGTCCATGCCGGGCAGCCAGAGCGCCTCGTAGCCCTGCATCCGCTTGCGCCGGACCAGCGCGTCCTGGACCGTGTGGTCGAGGGCGTGGCCCATGTGCAGCGAGCCGGTGACGTTCGGCGGCGGGATGACGATGGTGAACGGCGGCTTGTCGCTGTCCGCCGACGCCCGGAAGTGGCCGGCGGCTACCCACTGCTCGTACCGTCGCTGCTCTACCTCGCCGGGCTGGTACTGGCCGGCAATGGTCGGGGCGTCGGGGCGTCGGGCATCCAGTCTCTCGGTCACCCTGAAAGTCTACGGAGCGCTTTCGGAGACCCGACGTGCGCCACCTCCTGTTCGCGTACGGTGGCGGACATGTCCGACGCACATCTCACCGAGCGGCCGGTCGGCGACGGGCCCGACCCGCTGGACCTGACCGACGAGCCGATCCGGCTGAGCCGCCGCGATCCCGCGATGGCGGAGCAGGAGGCCGGTCCGGTCTCCCGCCGCCGGCGGATCGCGCTCGCCGCCGCGCTGGTCGTCGGCCTGGCCGGCGCCGGTGCCCTGGGTGTCGGTGGGTGGCGGGTACTGAGCCAGAAGGACACCTCGCTGGAGCCACCGGCGGCGGTCGCCGGGCTGACCCGCGACGACAGTGAGCGGGCCCGCAGCACCGCGGACTACCTGCGCAACGGCTTCTCCGCCGACATCGACCTGGACCGCAACTTCGGCACGATCTACAGCGACCCGGCGGACGCCAAACGGTCGGTGCTGGTCTTCGGCGGCACCACCCTGCTCTGGCAGCCGGAACGGGACCTGGACAGCCTGTTCGGGCTGATGGCCGACGAGACCGGCAAGGTGACCGGGGTACGCGAGGTCGACGCCGGCCGGCTGGGCGGTGTGATGAAGTGCGGTACGACCAGCGGCGACGGTGGCGACTTCGCGGTCTGCGGCTGGGCCGACCACGGCAGCGTGGTGATGGGGATGTTCCCCGGCCGTGGCGTGGACGAGTCCGCGGCGCTGTTCCGCCGGCTGCGCGAGGTCATCCAGCACCGCTGAGGCACGCACAGGTGAGCCCGCTCCGGTGTTCCGGGGCGGGCTCCCGCGTATTCGCGAACGTGCGGAAAAGCATTCAGGGCCACCCCGTTGAGGGGTGGCCCTGAATGAAAGATTGTCCGGCGGCGTCCTACTCTCCCACACCCTCCCGAGTGCAGTACCATCGGCGCTGGAGGGCTTAGCTTCCGGGTTCGGAATGTTACCGGGCGTTTCCCCTCCGCCATGACCGCCGTAACTCTATGAACATGTCAAACACACACACGCGGGTGTTCGATCGTTCAGAGTTGCACAGTGGACGCGTAGCAGCTTCGTAGTCAAGTCCTCGGCCTATTAGTACCGGTCAACTGAACCCGTTACCGGGCTTACATTTCCGGCCTATCAACCCAGTCGTCTAGCTGGGGGCCTTACCCCACCAAGGTGGGTGGGATACCTCATCTTGAAGCGAGCTTCCCGCTTAGATGCTTTCAGCGGTTATCCCTTCCGAACGTAGCTAACCAGCCGTGCCCCTGGCGGGACAACTGGCACACCAGAGGTTCGTCCGTCCCGGTCCTCTCGTACTAGGGACAGCCCTTCTCAAGTATCCTACGCGCACGGCGGATAGGGACCGAACTGTCTCACGACGTTCTAAACCCAGCTCGCGTACCGCTTTAATGGGCGAACAGCCCAACCCTTGGGACCTGCTACAGCCCCAGGATGCGACGAGCCGACATCGAGGTGCCAAACCATCCCGTCGATATGGACTCTTGGGGAAGATCAGCCTGTTATCCCCGGGGTACCTTTTATCCGTTGAGCGACACCGCTTCCACATGCCAGTGCCGGATCACTAGTCCCGACTTTCGTCCCTGCTCGACCTGTCAGTCTCACAGTCAAGCTCCCTTGTGCACTTGCACTCAACACCTGATTGCCAACCAGGCTGAGGGAACCTTTGGGCGCCTCCGTTACCCTTTAGGAGGCAACCGCCCCAGTTAAACTACCCACCAGACACTGTCCCTGAACCGGATAACGGTCCGAAGTTAGATACCCAAATCAACCAGAGTGGTATTTCAAGATTGCCTCCACCCATACTGGCGTATGGACTTCACCGGCTCCCACCTATCCTACACAAGCTAATTCGGATACCAATGTCAAGCTATAGTAAAGGTCCCGGGGTCTTTCCGTCCTGCCGCGCGTAACGAGCATCTTTACTCGTAATGCAATTTCGCCGGGCCTGTGGTTGAGACAGTGGGGAAGTCGTTACGCCATTCGTGCAGGTCGGAACTTACCCGACAAGGAATTTCGCTACCTTAGGATGGTTATAGTTACCACCGCCGTTTACTGGCGCTTAAGTTCTCCGCTTCGCCCTTACGGGCTAACAGGTCCCCTTAACGTTCCAGCACCGGGCAGGCGTCAGTCCATATACATCGAATTACTTCTTCGCATGGACCTGTGTTTTTAGTAAACAGTCGCTTCCCCCTGCTCTCTGCGGCCATACAACGCTCCACCCGCGCGGGGCTTCACGTCTCCGGCCCCCCTTCTCCCTAAGTTACGGGGGCAATTTGCCGAGTTCCTTAACCACAGTTCGCCCGATCGCCTCGGTATTCTCTACCTGACCACCTGTGTCGGTTTGGGGTACGGGCCGCTAAGAACTCGCTAGAGGCTTTTCTCGGCAGCATAGGATCACTGACTTCACCTGAATCGGCTCGGCATCACGTCTCAGCCCATATGCACCGCGGATTTGCCTACGGCACGGCCTACACGCTTACCCCGGCACAACCACCGGCCGGGCTCAGCTACCTTCCTGCGTCACCCCATCGCTTGACTACTACCCGCCAGGTTCCCACGCTCCCCAACCTCGACCCGAAAGTCTTGGATGGTTTGGGTGGTTAGCACAACGAGGTTCATCAGGGTCGCTCTTTCGCGGGTACGGGAATATCAACCCGTTGTCCATCGACTACGCCTCTCGGCCTCGCCTTAGGTCCCGACTCACCCAGGGCGGATTAGCCTGGCCCTGGAACCCTTGGTCATCCGGCGGAAGGGTTTCTCACCCTTCTTTCGCTACTCATGCCTGCATTCTCACTCGTGCCGCGTCCACAACTAGGTCACCCCGTTGCTTCACCCCCGGCACGACGCTCCCCTACCCATCCACACACCTGCACCGGATATCAAGACCCGGCGTGGTTAAAATGTGAATGCCACAGCTTCGGCGGTGTGCTTGAGCCCCGCTACATTGTCGGCGCGGAACCACTTGACCAGTGAGCTATTACGCACTCTTTAAAGGGTGGCTGCTTCTAAGCCAACCTCCTGGTTGTCTATGCGACCCCACATCCTTTTCCACTTAGCACACGCTTAGGGGCCTTAGCTGGTGATCTGGGCTGTTTCCCTCTCGACTACGAAGCTTATCCCCCGCAGTCTCACTGCCGCGCTCTCACTTACCGGCATTCGGAGTTTGGCTGATTTCGGTAAGCTTGTGGGCCCCCTAGACCATCCAGTGCTCTACCTCCGGCAAGAAACACGCGACGCTGCACCTAAATGCATTTCGGGGAGAACCAGCTATCACGGAGTTTGATTGGCCTTTCACCCCTAACCACAGGTCATCCCCCAACTTTTCAACGTTGGTGGGTTCGGCCCTCCACGCGGTCTTACCCGCGCTTCAGCCTGCCCATGGCTAGATCACTCCGCTTCGGGTCTAGAGCATGCGACTAAAGAGCGCCCTATTCAGACTCGCTTTCGCTACGGCTCCCCCACACGGGTTAACCTCGCCACATGCCACTAACTCGCAGGCTCATTCTTCAAAAGGCACGCCGTCACCCCGCAAGGCTCCGACGGATTGTAGGCGAACGGTTTCAGGTACTATTTCACTCCCCTCCCGGGGTACTTTTCACCATTCCCTCACGGTACTCGTCCGCTATCGGTCACCAGGAAGTATTTAGGCTTACCAGGTGGTCCTGGCAGATTCACGGCAGATTTCAGGGGTCCGCCGCTACTCGGGAACACCCACAGAAGGTCAGCAACTTTCACGTACCGGACTGTCACCGTCTACGGTTGGCTTTTCCACACCATTCGGCTAGCCACTGACTTTGTAACTCCTCGGACAAGTGTCAGCTTGTCCAGCGGGGTCCCACAACCCCGACCACGCAACCCCTGACAGGTATCACACGCAGCCGGTTTAGCCTCAATCCGCTTTCGCTCGCCACTACTCACGGAATCACTATTTGTTTTCTCTTCCTACGGGTACTGAGATGTTTCACTTCCCCGCGTTCCCCCCACACACCCTATGTGTTCAGGTGCGGGTGACATCACATGACTGATGCCGGGTTTCCCCATTCGGACACCCTGGGATCACAGCTTGGTTGACAGCTCCCCCAGGCCTATCGCGGCCTCCCACGTCCTTCATCGGCTCCTGGTGCCAAGGCATCCACCGTTCGCCCTTGACAACTTGACCACAAAGATGCTCGCGTCCACTGTGCAATTCTCAACAAACGACCAACCCACAACCCGAAACACCCCACACCAGCAACCCCCACAGGGATCCGGTATGCGAGGCCAGGCCGTGCCTGGCGCCGGCGGAACACTCGTTCCGCTTACGGCTCTGAAAGACAACCGTAGTTGTTCCTTCAGGACCCAACAGGGTGCTTTACGCTCCTACCCAGCCGCACCAGGAGGAACCGTTCCCACCACCGAAGCGGCTGTACTAGGTATCCCGGCCGTTGCCGGACAGAAACTGACCAGTGTCTCCGCCATTGAGCACCCCGACCCGACATTCGCGGGCCGCGGGCTCCTTGCACCCTTTCAGGTGAAGGTGCTCCTTAGAAAGGAGGTGATCCAGCCGCACCTTCCGGTACGGCTACCTTGTTACGACTTCGTCCCAATCGCCAGCCCCACCTTCGACGGCTCCCTCCACAAGGGTTGGGCCACCGGCTTCGGGTGTTGCCGACTTTCGTGACGTGACGGGCGGTGTGTACAAGGCCCGGGAACGTATTCACCGCAGCGTTGCTGATCTGCGATTACTAGCGACTCCGACTTCACGGGGTCGAGTTGCAGACCCCGATCCGAACTGAGACCGGCTTTTTGGGATTCGCTCCACCTCACGGTATCGCAGCCCATTGTACCGGCCATTGTAGCATGCGTGAAGCCCTGGACATAAGGGGCATGATGACTTGACGTCATCCCCACCTTCCTCCGAGTTGACCCCGGCAGTCTTCGATGAGTCCCCGCCATAACGCGCTGGCAACATCGAACGAGGGTTGCGCTCGTTGCGGGACTTAACCCAACATCTCACGACACGAGCTGACGACAGCCATGCACCACCTGTGACCGCCCCCGAAGGACCTCACATCTCTGCGAGTTTTGCGGCCATGTCAAACCCAGGTAAGGTTCTTCGCGTTGCATCGAATTAATCCGCATGCTCCGCCGCTTGTGCGGGCCCCCGTCAATTCCTTTGAGTTTTAGCCTTGCGGCCGTACTCCCCAGGCGGGGCGCTTAATGCGTTAGCTGCGGCACAGGGAACCGGAGAGGCCCCCCACACCTAGCGCCCAACGTTTACAGCGTGGACTACCAGGGTATCTAATCCTGTTCGCTCCCCACGCTTTCGCTCCTCAGCGTCAGTATCGGCCCAGAGACCCGCCTTCGCCACCGGTGTTCCTCCTGATATCTGCGCATTTCACCGCTACACCAGGAATTCCAGTCTCCCCTACCGAACTCTAGCCTGCCCGTATCGACTGCAGGCCCGCAGTTGAGCTGCGGGTTTTCACAGTCGACGCGACAAGCCGCCTACGAGCTCTTTACGCCCAATAAATCCGGACAACGCTCGCGCCCTACGTCTTACCGCGGCTGCTGGCACGTAGTTGGCCGGCGCTTCTTCTGCAGGTACCGTCACTTTCGCTTCGTCCCTGCTGAAAGAGGTTTACAACCCGAAGGCCGTCATCCCTCACGCGGCGTCGCTGCATCAGGCTTCCGCCCATTGTGCAATATTCCCCACTGCTGCCTCCCGTAGGAGTCTGGGCCGTGTCTCAGTCCCAGTGTGGCCGGTCGCCCTCTCAGGCCGGCTACCCGTCGTCGCCTTGGTAGGCCATCACCCCACCAACAAGCTGATAGGCCGCGAGCCCATCCCAGGCCGAAAAACTTTCCACCACCAACCATGCGATCAGTAGTCATATTCGGTATTAGCCCCCGTTTCCGAGGGTTATCCCAAAGCCTAGGGCAGGTTGCTCACGTGTTACTCACCCGTTCGCCGCTCGAGTACCCCGAAGGGCCTTTCCGCTCGACTTGCATGTGTTAAGCACGCCGCCAGCGTTCGTCCTGAGCCAGGATCAAACTCTCCAACAAAAACTTTGTCGGACACAATGTCCTGGCAACAAAAAGTGTTGCCAAAGGAATCCCAACCAGACAGACCAAAGCCTGACCAGTCCGGGGTATAAATCATAATTGGCACTGGCTTATCAAGCACCCTGTTGAGTTCTCAAAGAACAACCACACACCATCCGGCAAGCCCCACCCAGTGGAACCCCCGTCCGGGGCAACCTCTCTAACTTACTCGGCCCGACTTTCGTTGTCAACCTCGTATCTCCGAGGCGATCAACTTGGTCAGTCCGCACCACGCTGACGCACGCCGTGTCCGGCGGTCGTTGCTGTCGTGGATTCCGGTGGACCGGCCGGCGCCGCTTTCGCGGCCACCCGCCCGGCTCCCTGCCGGCTTTCGAACTCTACCCGGTCGGCTTCGCGTTCGCAACTCCGTGTTCTCGGAGTGTCTCGCACCGCCCGGATCCTCAGTCTGGCTCGGCGTCTCCGCCACCATCCTGGCGCCCGTTCTCGGCCGGTTTGCCCGGCCTCCCTCGTGCAGAGAGAAAGTTACGCGGACGGCCCGCAGAAGACAAATCAATGATCGTCACTGGAAGTTCGGACGGTGTTCCGGGGCCGTCACGAGGGGGGAAATCCGCGTTCGGGGGGAGCCGTGAACGGCTCGGTCGTGCCAGAGTGGGCGCCATGGCTGACCTGTCCCGGTCCCCGGTGACCACGCTCGCCGACGAAGCCCTGCTCGGCCTCCTGCTGCCGTTCTGGCAGCTGGTCATCGGCGCGTTCGTGGTGGTGGTCGTCCTGCTGTCGCTGCGTCGACTCCTGGCGCGCGGCCCGTCCCGGATGACCACCGCCCTGGTCGTCACCGCGCTGGCGATCGCCGGCTTCACCATGCTCGGCGTACTGCTGGGGAGCTGACCGGTTCAGAGCCGGCGGTTGGCGAGGCTCGGCAGCTCGGCGCGGATCGTCCGGAGCCGGTCGAGGTCCAGCTCCGTGACGACGAGACCCGGACCGTCGGCGACCTGGGCGAGCACGGTGCCCCACGGGTCGACCACCATGCTGCGCCCGAAGCAGGTACGGCCCGGTTCGTGGTCGCCGGTCTGGCCGGCCGCCGCGACGAAACACTGGTTCTCGATCGCGCGGGCGCGGAGCAGGATCTCCCAGTGGTCCCGGCCGGTGTGCATCATGAACGCGGCCGGCACGACCAGTAGTTCGGCCCCGCCGTCCGTGGCCAGTCGTCGGTAGAGCTCCGGGAAGCGCAGGTCGTAGCAGATCGAGAGACCGACCCGTAGTCCCTCGACGTCGACCACCACCGGCTGCTCCCCCGGCGCCACGGTCGCCGACTCCCGGTACGAGACCCGGCCGGGTATCTCCACGTCGTACAGGTGGATCTTCCGGTAGGCGGCGGCCAGCGCGCCGGCGCGGTCGAAGACCAGGGAGGTGTTCCAGGTGCGGGCCGGGTCCGGGCCCGCCTCGTGGAACGAGCCGGCGACCACCCAGATGCCCAGCCGCCGGGCGACGTCGGCGAAGAACGTGCCGACCACCCCGTCGACCGGCTCGGCCGGCGGCATCCGGTCGCCCGGCCCGAGGAAGTCGACGTACTCCGGGAGGACGGCCAGGTCGGCGCCGGCCGCCGCGGCCCGGACCAGCAGGTCCTCGGCGGCGGCGAGGTTCGCGGCCCGGTCGTCGCGGGCGTTGAGCTGGCAGACGGCGACACGCATGAGGCTCAGCGTACGGGCGGGCCGGGGCCGGGGACAGGGGCGACCGCGCGCCGATGTCGGGGAGCCGGTGGGCCGGGTCCACACACGAACCGCGCCCGGGCCGAGGCCCGGGCGCGGTAGGTGGAGCAGAAACTCAGGCCGACTTCTCCTCGCGGTCCCGACGGGCCCGGCGACCGGTGAACTCGCGCGGCACGATGGTCGGGTTCACGTTCTCCAGGACGACCTCACGGGTGATCAGCACCCGGGCGGCGTCGGGGTTGCTGGGCACCTCGTACATCACGGAGAGGAGCACCTCTTCCATGATCGCCCGCAGGCCACGGGCACCGGTGCCGCGGAGCATGGCCTGGTCGGCGATGGCCTCCAGCGCCGGTTGCTCGAACTCCAGCTCGACGCCGTCCAGCTCGAAGAGGCGCTGGTACTGCCGGACCAGGGCGTTGCGCGGCTCGGTGAGGATCCGCACCAGGGCGCTGCGGTCGAGGCTGCGCACGTTGGTGATCACCGGAAGTCGGCCGATGAACTCGGGGATCAGACCGAACTTGAGCATGTCCTCCGGCATGACCTGGCTGAAGATGTCATCGGTGGACCGCTCGGAGACCGACCGGAGCCGGGCGCCGAAGCCGGTGCCGCCGGAGCCGGTGCGGGACTCGATGATCTGGTCGAGCCCGGCGAAGGCACCACCGCAGATGAACAGCACGTTGGTGGTGTCGATCTGGATGAACTCCTGGTGCGGGTGCTTGCGCCCGCCCTGCGGCGGCACGTTGGCCACCGTGCCCTCGAGCATCTTGAGCAGCGCCTGCTGCACGCCCTCGCCGGAGACGTCCCGGGTGATCGACGGGTTCTCCGACTTACGGGCGATCTTGTCGACCTCGTCGATGTAGATGATCCCGGTCTCGGCGCGCTTGATGTCGTAGTCGGCGGCCTGGATCAGCTTGAGGAGGATGTTCTCCACGTCCTCGCCGACGTACCCCGCCTCGGTGAGGGCCGTGGCGTCGGCGATCGCGAAGGGGACGTTGAGCATCCGGGCGAGGGTCTGCGCCAGGTGGGTCTTGCCGCAGCCGGTGGGGCCGAGCAGCAGGATGTTGGACTTGGCCAGCTCGACGCCGTCGCTACCGGAGCCGGGCGCGCCGGCCGCCTCGGCCTGGATCCGCTTGTAGTGGTTGTAGACCGCTACGGCGAGCGCCTTCTTGGCCTGTTCCTGACCGACGACGTAGTTGTCGAGGAACTGGCAGATCTCCATCGGCTTGGGAAGCTCTTCCCACTTCACCTCGCCGGACTCGGCCAGCTCCTCTTCGATGATCTCGTTACAGAGATCGATGCACTCGTCGCAGATGTAGACGCCAGGCCCCGCGATGAGCTTCTTGACCTGCTTCTGCGACTTGCCGCAGAAGGAGCATTTCAGTAGGTCGCCGCCGTCACCGATCCGTGCCACCTACGTTCTCCCTGCACTCGTCGGCCGGTACGCCGGCCCGTGACCTGCCGGGCGCGGAGCGCCCGTCGTCTCTGTCCTACCCCGCCCGCCGGATCCGACCCGGCGAAGCGGTACGGACCCGACGTTACCCGCTGGCGGGAGTTTCTCCGACCCCCAAAGCGGGTGTGTCAGAGGTCGGCCGGGAACCACGCCCCGACCGACCTCCGACCCGGCACAGCTCAGCCAGCGGCGTGCGACGCCAGCAGACCCTTCTTGCGGCTGGTCAGGATGGTGTCGACCAGCCCGTACTCCTTGGACTCCTCGGCCGTCATGATCTTGTCACGGTCGATGTCCTTGCGCACCTGCTCGATCGGGCGGTTGCAGTGCTGGGAGAGCATCGTCTCCAGCTGCGTCCGCATCCGCAGGATCTCCCGGGCCTGGATCTCGATGTCCGAGCCCTGACCGTAGCCACCCTCGGTGGCCGGCTGGTGGATGATGATCCGCGAGTTGGGCAGCGCCATCCGCTTGCCCGGCGTGCCGGCGGAGAGCAGCACGGCCGCCGCGCTGGCCGCCTGGCCGAGGCAGACCGTCTGGATGTCCGGCCGGACGTACTGCATGGTGTCGTAGATCGCCGTCATGGCGGTGAAGGAACCACCGGGCGAGTTGATGTACATGATGATGTCGCGGTCCGGGTCGGTGCCCTCGAGCGTGAGCAGCTGGGCCATCACGTCGTTGGCCGAGGCGTCGTCCACCTGGACCCCGAGGAAGATGATCCGGTCCTCGAAGAGCTTGTTGTACGGGTTGGACTCCTTCATCCCGTACGACGTGCGCTCGACGAACGACGGCAGGACGTAGCGGTTGTGCACGGCCGCGAACTGGGGCGGCAGGCTCAGGTCGGTCATCGTCAGCTCCTCGGTCAGCTCAGGGTCCCGGCACCATCCGGAACCTGCGCGGCCCCGATGATCACCTTGTCGATGAAGCCGTAGTCCATGGCCTCCTGGGCGGTGAACCAGCGGTCGCGGTCCGAGTCCGTCTCGATCTGGGCCTGGCTCTGGCCGGTGTGGTGCGCCACCCGCTCCTGGAACATGCGCTTGGTGTAGAGCATCTGCTCGGCCTGGATCGCGATGTCCGACGCGGTGCCGCCGAGGCCGCCGGAGGGCTGGTGCATCATGATCCGCGCGTGCGGCAGGGCGTACCGCTTGCCCTTGGTGCCGGCGCAGAGCAGGAGCTGGCCCATCGAGGCCGCCATGCCCATCGCGACGGTCGAGACGTCGTTGTCGATGTACTGCATGGTGTCGTAGATCGCCATGCCGGAGTAGACCGAGCCACCCGGCGAGTTGATCCAGAGGAAGATGTCCCGGTCCGGGTCCTCCGCGGCGAGCAGCAGCAGCTGCGCGCAGATGCGGTTGGCCACCTGGTCGTTCACCTCGCTGCCCAGGAAGATGATCCGTTCCTTGAGCAACCGGTTGTAGACCGAGTCGTCGAGGTTGCCAATTGAGTCGCCACCCCGGGCCTCGATCGCCCGGAGCGACTTCTTGGGGATGTGCATGTCGGTCATGGCAGCCCTTCGCTCTCCGTACCGTCGTACCCGACACTAACCGCTCACCCCGGGGGCGTACTCCCGGTCGGGGCCCTTTTCGCTCTCAGCGCAGCCACCCCGGCGGCGTACCCCAGAAAGGGTTTCGGCCGCCGCCCGGCGCGCAGCGCGGGACGGCGGCCGACAGCCGACGATCAGTGCTCGTGGTTGTGCTCGGCCTCGTTCTGGGCCCGCAGCGCGTCGAGGGTGACCTCGTTGCCCGCCGAGTCCTTGATCTTGATCTTCTCCATCACCGAGGCGAGCGCCTTGCCCCGGCGCACGTCGCCGAAGACGGCCGCGGCGGCACCCGAGCGGACCAGCTCGTCGTAGTACTGCTGCGGGGCCATTCCGGCGCGCTGCGCGCGGTGCACGATCTCGTGGCCGAACTCGTCGTCGGAGACCTGGACGTCCTCGGCGTCGGCGAGGGTGTCCAGCAGCAGCTGGATCTTGACCCCGTCGGTGGCCGCCTCGGTCAGCTCGGCGTCGATCTGCTCCTCGGTCTTCTCCTCGGCGGCGAGGTACTCCTCCAGGGAGGCGCCGATGCGCTGGAGCTGGTCGATCATCGCGGCCTTGCGGCTCTCGACCTCCTCCTTGACGACACCCTCCGGCGCCGGCACCTCGGCGGCCTCGACCATCTGCTCGAGGGCCTTGTCCCGGGCGGCGTAGATCTGCTCGACCTTCTTGCCCCGGCTGACCCGCTCGCGCACGTCGTCGCGGAGCTCCGCGATGGTGTCGAACTCGCTGGCCATCTGGGCGAAGTCGTCGTCCAGCTCCGGCAGCTCCTTCTCCTTGACCGTGCGCACGGTCACCGCCACCTCGGCGTCCTTGCCGGCGAAGTCGCCGCCGACGAGCTGGGTGGTGAAGGTGGTGCTGTCGCCGGCGGCCAGCCCGACCACGGCCTCGTCCAGGCCCGGCAGGAGCTGCTTGCTGCCGACCTCGTGCGAGATGTTGCTCGCCGAGCCGCCCGGCACGTCCTCGCCGTCGACGGTCGCGTTCAGGTCGATCTGGACGTAGTCGCCCTCCTGGGCGGCCCGCTCGACGGTCTTCAGCGTGGCGAACCGCTCGCGCAGGTTGCCGACCTGCTCGTCGATCTCGCTGTCGGCGATCTGCACCTCGTCGACGGTCACCTCGATGGTGGCCGGGTCCGGCAGGGTGATCTCGGGGCGGACGTCCATCTCGGCGGTGAAGTTGAGCGAGTCACCGTCGTTGAACTCGGTGATCTCGACCTCGGGACGGCCCAGCGTCTTCAGGTCGTGCTCGCGGACCGCGGCGAGGATGTTCTGCGGGATGGCCTCCTGCACCGCCTCGTTGAGGACGGTGCCCCGGCCGACCCGCTGGTCGATGATGGCGGCGGGAACCTTGCCCCGACGGAAGCCGGGAACCTGGACCTGCTGGCCGATCTCCCGGTACGCCTTCTTGAGGCTCGGCTCGAGCTCGACGAACGGCACCTCGATGGCGAGCCGCACGCGCGTCGGGCTCAGAGTCTCGACGGTGCTCTTCACAGGCGTACTCCTTGACGGATCTCAGTTGAGTCTCGGGCGTGTTTGCGCGCATCGAGTGTAGGCGAGTCGGCCGGCCGCATCGGCAGCGCCCGGGTACCGCGCGGAAAAATCGGCGGTTCCCGGGACAGGCCGGTCGGAACGACAGTCGGGGTGGCGGGATTTGAACCCACGGCCCCTCGCTCCCAAAGCGAGTGCGCTACCAAGCTGCGCCACACCCCGTGGCGACGAGAAGTGTATGCCGTCCGCGCTCGACACAGGGTCACCGGGGCTGGCGCGCCGGACGGGCACGGCGCTGCGCGGTCGGTTCCCCGATTGGGTACGCTGTCGACGCGCCCTGCGACAGCGGGGCGAGCGCGGGCGTAGCTCAATGGCAGAGCTTCAGTCTTCCAAACTGACGGTGCGGGTTCGATTCCCGTCGCCCGCTCCACCCCGAACGCCCAGGCCGACCGCATGATCGCGGCACCTGGGCGTTCGGCTTCCGATGAGTTCCGGCACGGTCGCGGGTCTACCGGTGCGTCCACCCTCCGTGCGCGACCCGGGAGGCAGCGTGAAGCTCCTGCTCACCTCAGGCGGCGTCACGAACCCGAGCATCCACTCGGCGCTCGTGCGGCTGCTCGGCAAGCCGATCACCGAGTGCCACGCCCTCTGCGTCCCGACGGCACAGTGGGGTCACCCGATGTGCGGCCCGACCTCGGTGCGGGGCTTACTGGCCGCCGAGCCCCGGTTCCGGCACCTGTCCGGCCTGGGTTGGGCGTCGCTCGGCGTCCTCGAACTCACCGCGCTGTCCAGCATCGGCGCGCAGCGCTGGGTCCCCTGGGCCCGGGAGGCCGACGTGCTCCTGGTCGACGGCGGCGACGCGACCTACCTGTGTCACTGGATGCGGGAGTCCGGGCTGGCCGACCTGCTGCCGGAACTGCCCGGGACGGTCTGGGTGGGGGTGAGCGCCGGGAGCATGGTCATGACGCCCCGGATCGGGACGTCCTTCGTCGAGTGGCCGGCGGCACCGGACGACCGCACCCTGGGAGTCGTCGACTTCTCGATCTTCCCGCACCTGGACGCCTTCCCGACGAACACCCTGGCCCACGCGCAGCGGTGGGCCGCCGGGATCGGTGTCCCCGCCTACGCCATCGACGAACAGACGGCCATCCAGGTCGTCGACGGCGCGGTCGAGGTGATCTCCGAAGGGCAGTGGCAGAAGTTCGGGGCATGAGGACCCCGCGCAGTCGGACGGGACCCCTCACAAAGACCTGCCGCTGCCGGCCCCGCCGACGCGCGCGGCCGCTCAGCCATGGCCGGCCCCGGCCAGGAGATGCCCGAACCGGTCCAGGGCGGCCCCGGCCCGGTCGAGCAGCCGCCCGACGGGCGCGGGGCCGAAGCGGGTGGCGACCGCGCCGACGAACATCGCGGTGCCGAAGGCGGTCGCCCAGGCGTGGCCCGCCGCGGCCTGCCAGCGGTCGAGGGGAGCACACGCCGCCTCCTCCCAGGCCCGCAGGTACGCCGCGAAGCCGGCCGACGACGTCCCGGCGGTCAGCGCGACGTCCAGCATCGCCGGCCCGATCCGGGCGCTGCCCCAGTCGATCAGGCACGGACGGGTGCCGTCGGCGGAGTCGACCACCACGTTGTGTCCGTACACGTCGCCGTGCAGGAGCGTGGCGGGCAGCACGCGCGGTCCGGCGAGCATCCGCTCGTCGTGGCTCCAGCGCCCGAGCAGGTCCAGGGCCCGGTCGTGCACCGGACGGGGATCCCCGCGCCGGGCCTCGTGGATCCCCGCCGGGGCGA
Organism: Micromonospora auratinigra; assembly: GCF_900089595.1. Taxonomy (GTDB): domain Bacteria; phylum Actinomycetota; class Actinomycetes; order Mycobacteriales; family Micromonosporaceae; genus Micromonospora; species Micromonospora auratinigra. The sequence continues at coordinate 3,668,916 of NZ_LT594323.1, forward strand.
ACTCCCGCAACGCGTGTCGGCAGAACTCCTCGTCCACCCGTGGCAGGCCGGCGGGCAGCCGGCCCGCACCCCCGAGATACCGCTGGTGCAGCCGGGCCAGGCTCGCGTACACCGCCGCCGGAAGCGCCGCGTCCCAGGCCAGGGCGGCGCCGGGACGGAAGGACAGCACCACCCACGGACCGTGGTCGTCGGCCCCCGCGTCGATCAGCTCCGGGAAGGCGTCGGTGGACACCGTCGCGATCTCCCGCAGGACGACCACCTCGGCGGCGCAGGCCCGCTTCGCGACCACCGCGCACCGGTACGGCACGCCGGCCGTACCCACCGCGGTGACCTCGACCCGCTCCACGAGCGGTGAGCGCACGCCGCCCGCCAGCGGGTGCCGCGGCCCCGTGCCGACGGCACTGGGATCGACGCCGAGCCACCGGGCGAGGGCGGCCTTCCGGACCGGAACCGTCGGGTGGGCGGGCGTCGCCGGCACGCCGGATCAGCCCGCCCGCAGCCAGTCGGTCAGCAGCCCGGCGACGCGGACCCCGAGGGCCGGCTCGGCCACCGCGGTCAGCCGGAGCAGCTCGGCGCGCTGCGGCCCGGTCAGCTCCGGCGGCGCCCAGCCGTACCGGTTCACCGTGGCCCGGGCGAAGCCGGTCAGGTCGGCCCGGGCCCGCTCCGCGAGCCGTGGCTCCGGGTCGCCGACCAGCAGCAGCGCCGCCCGCAGCCGCAGCGCCCACGGTCGGGTGCCGAGCAGCCGGTAGCCGGCCCGGCGCAGGGCCACCCGCTCGTCGGCGAGCAGCTCCCAGGGCAGCTCGGGCGGGAGCGCCCCGCTGATCGGGCGCAGCGCGGTGGCCGCCTCCCGCACCACCCCGGCGACGGGGTCGCGCAGCAGCGGCACGACGAGCGCGACCGGAACGGCGTCGAGCCGGGCCAGGGCCCGGACCGCCGCGCCGCGCAGCCGGGGATCCGGGTGACCGAGCAGCGGACGCAGCAGGGGCGCGTCGGCGTCGGTGCCCACCTCGGCGAGCCCGGCCAGCGCGCCGACCGTCGGCGCGACGCCGGCGACCGCGGTCCGGTAGGCGGCCCGCGCGTCCACCCCGTCCCGGCGGGCCGCCTCGCGGGCGATGGCGCGGACCAACTGGTGCCGGTCGTCGATGTGACCGGCCACCTCGGCGTGCCGGCCGAGGCGGAGCAGCCCGGTCAGGCCCACCGCGCGTACCTCGGCGTGCCGGTTCCCGGCGAGCCGGTGCAGCGCCGGCAGCCGGCCGGTCCAGACCGCCTCCCGGGCGGCGGCCTCGGCGGCCCGGGCGCGGACCCGGACGTCCCGGTCGTCGACGGCGGCGAGCAGGTCGGCCAGGCGCAGCCGGCCGTACGCCAGGTCGAGGTCGAACAGGACGCGGCGCTGCGCCGCCGACGCGTGCCGGGCCGCCTCGGCGCGCAACCGCGCGGGTGCGCCCTGCAAGGCGGTGGTGACCTGCGCGACCGCGAAGTCGCCGCGTTGCCGGCCGGCGATCAGCGCGCCGGCCGCGACGGCGGGCACCAGGTGGGTGGCCGGCTCGTCGGCGAGCAGCAGCGCCAGGCCGGCGCGGGCGGCGGCACGTACCGGCCGGACCCAGTCGGCGGTACGCAGCACCAGGAACGGGGTCAGCTCCGGCAGGGGGCGGGACAGCAGCACCCGCACGGCCCGTTCCCGGACCCGCCCGTCTGGGTGGCCGGCGGCGACGGCGACCGCAACCGGGCCGACCCGGGGCCGGGTGAGCGCCCCGGCCAGCTCGTCAACGACCGGTGACCGGTACGGCGGTCGCCACGGGTTGTGCCGGACGTACTCGTCGAGCCGGGTCAGCAGCCGGGGCGTACCGGCCAGCAGCCGCAGCGTCGCCCGGGCGGCGTCGACGTCGCCGCGCCCGTGGACGGCGGCCAGCACGTCCAGCAGCCGGCGCAGGTCGTCGTGCTCCCCACCGGCGGTCGCGGCGACCGCACCGGCCACCTCCGGCGGTACCGTCGCGGCCGCGTCCCGTGCCTCGGTCATCGGGCCATGGTGGCGGCTGCGCGGGGGTGGCCGCACCAGGATTTTCGGCGCTGCGCGGAGTCAAGCATCGGTAGGCAATGCGACAGCGTGCCACGTGTCCTACCGGCCTCTGAGGACGATCGATAGCCTGATCCGGTGGAGCACGAGGAGCCGTGGAAGGTGTTGCAGAACGTCAACGAGTGGCTCCGGCACGCCGACACCAAGGCAAGCCTCGTGCTGACCCTGGACGGCGCGCTGATCGGTCTGATCGCTCTGCGCGTGCAGGGCCGGGAGGAGTTCGAGCGGCAACCGGCCACGACCGTGCTGCTGCTCCTCGCGCTCGGGCTGCTGGCCGCCAGCCTCGTCGCCACGGTGCTGGCCGTGGCACCCCGCACCAAGATCACCGGCCAGCACTGGTCGCTGCTGCACTTCGGTCACGTCGGGGAACGGTTCGAGGCGAGGGAGTCGGAGTTCGTCACCGAGTTCGTCGCGCTGCTCGGGGACCCGGACGCACTCCGGCGTGAGGTCGGCAGCCAGGTGTGGGCCAACAGCATCGTCGGGCGGCGCAAGTACCGCCATCTGAGCTGGGGAATCCGCTGCGCCGCCGGCGCGATCCTGTTGATCGGGCTGGCGAGCGTGGTCGGGCCGTTCACTGCGTGACCGGCGGTAGCTCGCCAGATGTCCTCCTCACGGGCGGCTCCGGCCGGTAGGACAGAGGGCGGTGAGCCCTAGCGGGAGGAGCGTCCAATTCCCAGCGCCGACCTGCATCCCGTCGCCGCCGAGTCGCTCGGCGCGCTGACCGTGCTCGGCTCCGGCGGCCAGGGGACCGTGCACGCGGTCGCGAACCGCTTGATCGAAGGCCGATGGCCGGCGGCGTACAAGGAGTACGACCGGACAACCGTGGATCGGGTCGACCGCCCGGTGTTGGAGAGGCTGGTGGCGCTGCCGGGACGGCTGGCCGAGGCTGACGCGTACCTGCTCCACGAGCGCACGGCGTGGCCGGTGGCGGTGGTGGAACGTGACGGGCGACTCGCCGGCTTCCTGATGCGTCAGGTGCCGCCGACGTTCGAAACTCCGCTACGGCTCACCACCAGATATGTGCAGAAGCTCGCCCAAGTTCAGCTGCTGCTGAACAACGAGACCTACCTGGCCGCCCGCGACCTCGCCATCGACGACCTGTTCCGACTCGGCTTCCTCCTGGACACGGCACGGGCGATGGCCGACTTCCACCGGATCGGCCTGGCGGTCGGCGACCTCTCCCCCAACAACCTGCTCTTCAGTCGGGGGGCAGCGCCCCGCTGCTTCTTCCTCGACTGCGATGCGGTGCGGCTGGACGGCGCCTCGGCGCTCCCGCAGATCGAGACCACCGACTGGGAGGTGGCGGGCGGTGGGGGTGAGGAACTGGCCACGCCGGCGAGCGACGCGTACAAATTCACGTTGCTCTGCGTACGGCTGCTCGCCGGCAACCAGTCGACGCGCGACCCGGCGGCGGCGCAGCGGGCTGGCGCCGACATCCGAGAACTCGTCGACCGCGGGTTGGACCCGGTGCCGACCAGCCGCCCCGGCCTGACGGAGTGGACAGGGCCGTTGGAGCGGGCGATCGAGGCCGCCCGGACCCGGCCGCGGATCCGCCCGGCCACCCTCCCACCGGCGCCCGACCCCGGCATCCCAGGTACCGCGTCGACGGCAGCCGGGCCGTCGCCCGCCGGGGCCAACCGGCCGCCCGGTCGACCCGCACCGACCCGCGCCCCGACGCGCCCGCCCGCTGCCAGTCGCCCGGTCACCCGGTCGCCACGGCGGGCAGGTGCGGCGGGCAAGGTGGCGCTGGCGGTGGTACTCCTCCTCTGCGGCGTGACGCGGATCTCGTCCTGCGTCGGCGGCCCGCATTCCGGGCCGGCCGCCGAGGAGCGGTCGACCGGGGCGAGCGATGACCTGCGGCGGCCCTCAACGGCGGCGAGGGCCCAGGCGGCCGCCCTGGCCGAGATACTCTCCCGGTCGAAGCAGGACCGCCGCACGATCGCTCCAGCGGTAGAGAAGGTCACCCGCTGCGTCGACCCGACCGGCGCAGCCGCCGACTTCCGGCAGGCCGGGGCCGGCCGGCGGGACGTCCTCCGCCGGGTTACCGCGATCGAGACCGACGAACTGCCGCACGGTGCGGAGCTGCGCTCGAACCTCGTCTCGGCGCTGAGCCATTCGGCGGCGGCGGACGACGCGTACTCGCGCTGGGCCAGGGCGGTGGCGCGTCACGGATGCCGCTCGTCGGCGATGCGCGGTACCGACCGGAAGACCGGTGACCGGGAGTCACGAGCCGCCACGGAGGCCAAGCAGCGCTTCGTCGCGTTGTGGAACCCAGTCGCCCGGCAGTCCGGTGATCCCGTCCTCTCCTACCGGGACATCTGACGGTGCGGCGCGGCGACGAGCGCCGCCCGTCCGGCGGCGGTGATCAGCACGCTGCGGCGGCCGGTCACCACCCAGCCCTCGTCGCGCCAGTGCTCCAGTGTCCGGCCGAGCGTGCGCTGCGAGGTGAGCACCAGACCAGCGAGGTCCGCCTGCGACAACGGCAGCTCAACGAGCAGGCCGCCCTCATCATCCGGCACCCCGTAGCGGCGCCCGAGGTCCAGCAGCAGCTCGGCGAGGCGCTGTGGGACCGACTCGGCACCGGCGGCGGCGCGTTGACGATCGGCCTCGCGTAGCCGGACGGAGACGGTACGCTGCACGATCTCGGCGGCCTGCGGGAAGCCCTTGAGGAACATCCGGAACCGGTCCGCGGGAATGACCAGCGCCTCCACCGGCGTCATCGCGGTCAGGGTCGCGGACCGACCACCCCCGTCGAAGCCGGCCAGCTCGCCGACCAGGTCACCGCCGTCACGCAGGGCCAGCACCGCCTGGTAGCCCCGGTGAGTGTTCGCGGATACCTTGACGCAGCCGTCCAGCAGCACGATGGCGAAGTCGCTCTCGTCGCGCTCGTGCACCAGCACGGCCTCCGGCGGGTAACGGCGCAGCGACCCGAGCGCCCGGAGCCCCGCCCTCTGCTCCTCCGCGAGGGCATGCCAGAACGGCACCCGGTGGTGGCGCCCCAGATCCATGCCTGTCGCCTCCCCGTCGACTGTGGAACCGACACCCGACAGGGCCATCGTAGGGCGGTGGTTCCCGGTCGGCACGGGCCGAACGGAGCGGATCGTCAGCCGAACCTGTTCACCAGGTAGACGATCAGGATGCCGAGCATCACCAGCAGAACCAGCGTACGGCCGACGTTGCCCGGCTCGCTCGTCGTGGAGACCACGGCGGGTCCGTCCTCGGGGCCCGATCCGGAACCCACGCCGACCACCACCGGGCGGCCGTCGAGGCGGTCGCCGGCCGCGGCGGAGGTCAACGCAGTGATCCAGTCCTGTGGGGTCGGACGTCGGACGGGAACGACGGACAGGCTCGCCTCGGCAAGGTGGGCGAGATCGTCGGAAACCGCAGCGAGCGCGGAGGTGTCCCGGCTGCTCTGGTCTCGGGCGAAGAGCCGCGCGGCGAGCAGACCGAACTTGTACGCGTCGGTGGCCGGTGTGGCGAGGGGCTCCCCGTCGGGCAGTGGCACCTCCCAGTCCGGAGTCTCTGTCTGCGGTAACGCGGAACCTCCCGCGAGTCGCATGGCGTCGCAGTCGATGAAGAAGCAGCCCGGACGGTCACCCAGGCGAAAGAGCAGGTTGTTCGGAGACAGGTCACCGACCACCGCCCCGAGGCGGTGCAGTCGGGACAGCGACCGGGCCAGGTCGGCCAGCAGCAGTAGTCGACCCCGGTCGTCCACCGGGATGGCCATCCGGGCCAGGTACGTGTCCGAGTTCAACAGGAACTGAAAGCCGGCCGGCCGGCGCACCGTCCCTCCACCGGCGGGCAGGCAGATCTCGAAATCCGCCGGGATGCGGCGCATGAGCAGCCCGCAGACCACCGGCCCGCAGGTGACCAACGCCGCGGGCCACGCGCTCTGCTCGCACAGCCAGCGGCCGGTGGCCGGATCCAACGTCGGTACGAACGAGACCATCCGTCGCAGCTGCGCGACGTCGAGCCGTGAGCGGACGACAGGGTCGTACTCCTTGTAGACCACGGGCCACTGCTGGTTGATCCGGAACCCGTCGACGGCGTACACGCAGCCTTGGCCACCCTTGCCGAGCTGGGTCAGCTCACCGAGCGAGCGAACGTCGAACTGTGGTGCGAGCGCGTCTTCCATCGATTACCTCAGGCTTCCGTCCGCGGCCAGATCGCCAGCAAGGTCCGGTCGTCGTCGTACGTCTCCCGCGAGAAGTCGAGGTGATAGGCGAACCGGACCGGTGGCAGCGGCCTCGCCAGCCGATCGGCGAAGTAGCGTCCCACCTGGCCAGTGCCGTCGCCCAGCGCGTCACCGAAGCCGTCGGTGCCGATCAGCAGCACCTCGTCCCGCCCCAGCAGCCCGCTGCGCGGGCTGACCAGGGGCGTCCGCGGTAAGGCGGTCACCGCGGACGAGACGACGGCGTCACCGGTGTGCAGCTTGCCGTCGAGCAGGCTGCGGTACGCGCCGTCGCGCAGCACCCAGGCGCCGGTGTCACCGACCTGGATGAGCGAGACGGTGGGACCGTCCGGCAGGACCATCCCGGCGACCAGGGTGCTCGCCATCGCCTCCTCGGCAACGGCCGGGTCGGCCTCGGCCAGGCCGAGCAGCGTCCTGGTCTGCTCCACGAGCTGCCACGCCGCCTGCCGCACCACGTTCTGCCAGTCCACCAGGCCGCCGGCCGCGAGGTCCGCGAGGATCTCCCGGACCGCCGCCCGGCACACCAGCGCGGCACCGAGGTGCGAGTGCCGGGCCGCGGAAACCCCGTCGGCGACGGCGAACACGACCGCTCCGGTGGGTGGGTGGACCGCCACGGCGAGATCGTCCTGCCGCGGCGTACCCCGGTGGCGGTGCAGGTAGCCACGGACAGAGGCGGCACGCACGGTGAAGTTCCGGGTGGACCAGCCATCGGTCACGGTATCCGGTCGGTACACCTGATCCTCGGCGGGTCGGGGTTCGAAGTCGGCCGTGGGCGTCCCGAGCACCACGGGCAGCCACTGCGGGGACCCGGCCGGTCGACCGCCGGTCCGGTCGGACGTCGGCCGGGTCGGGTGCGCCGTCCCGGGGTGAGGGCCACCCCCTTCGTACGACACCGGCCGTGGCGGCGCCCCCCTCGGCGGCCGCTGGACCGTGGTCGGCGGACCGGCGGCCCCCCGGGCGGACGGGGACCGGTCGACCGGGTGCGCGCCACCGCGCGGATGCCCGGATGTGTCTGCATCCGGGGACGGCTCCGATCTCCCGCCGTCACGTCCCGGCCCCCGCTCCGGTCGGTACAGCGGTGCGTCGCCGCTTCCGGGGGACCGATCGGGCTCGCGGTACGCCGGTTCGCGCATCACGTGGGTGTCCTCCAGCGGGGCCGGCCGCTCCCCTCCGCGCCGCCATCTAGACCACATCGATGGCCATCCGGAAACCCTGCGGTCGCTCGACCACCAGCTCTGGCTGTGCGGAGCCGAGCGATCGCCCCGACTCGACGATGCTCTTGGTCAGCGCGGTACAGAACTGGGCGATGGAGGCGCCGACCTCGGTGCCGGCGTTCGCGATGAAGCCGTACTCGTCCCGGGTCGCCACCTGGCGGATGGTGGCCGCCTGAGCGTCGCCGATGCCACAGGCGACGATGTTGGGCGCACCCTTGGTGACATTGCGGTCGGTGAGCTGCCGGTGCACCTCCAGCCAACCCTGGTCGGTGGGCTGGCCGTCGCTGAGGAAGAACACGGCGGGCCGGTGCACCGTGAACCCTTCCGCTTTCAGCGCCTCCACGTCTGCCGGAATGCGCTGGCGCAGGTCGCCGAACGCGGCGCCGTAACTCGTCCGGCCGCGCGGTGTGAGTTCCGGCATCTCCTCCGCGTGCCGCAGGTCGGCCAGCCGGAGATGCTCCAGGACGGTCTCCGAGAAGCCGAGCACGGAGAACCGCACCTTCGCCGCCGCCATCGGTTCGCCGAGCAGCGCCTCGTGCAACGACCGCAGCCCTTCATTGAGCTGACCCATCACCTTGGTCATGGAACCGGACTCGTCCGCCATCACGTACACCGGTAGGAGATTTGCGTGGCCGCCGGACATGTCTACCTCGCTTTCCCCGGCCCACAGGCCGGACTTACCACTGTGTGGGGGGGCGATCAGACCAGTTCGCTGGCGATCCGGAAGCCGGTCGGCGGGGAGATGGTCAGCTCCCCCGACCCGTCGATCAGGGCGCGACCGGAATCGATGACGCTCGCGGCCAGGGCTCGCCAGTACTGCGCGATGGCGGCGTGCACGTCGCTGTCGGGCACCATCACGAACCCGAACGTCGGCTCGGTGGCGATGGTGGCGATCAACGCCGGCGGGGCCGCTCCGATTCCACAGGCCACCACATTCGGCGCGTACCGATGGCTGGCGCGGTCGACGAGCCGCCGGTACGGGCTGGTCCAGCTCTCGCCGTCGCGGGGCGCGCTGCCGCTGAGGAAGAAGACGATCGGTCGGCGAACGTTGGGCTGCTGCGCCTTGAGCGCCTCGATGTCGTGGCCGATGGTGTCCAGCAACGTCTCGAAGGCGTTGGCGTAGTTCGCCGGCCCGCGCGGGGTCAGCCAGGGTGACTGGCTGCCCGCCGTCACCACGTCCATGCGAAGCCGACTGGCGACCTCGTCGGCGAAGCCGAGCACGGCCAGCCGGATCGCTGGCGACACGTCGGCTGCCTGCACCAGGCAGTCGTGGAGAGTGTGCAGGCCATTGCTGAGGTCACCGATGTAAGGCGCCACCTCGGCGGACTCGTCAACCATCACGTACACCGGTTGGACCCCCGCCGCCGGGGTCCAGACCCGACTCTTCGGGTCCTGCTCGAGGATGACTGCGGGAGGTTTGTCGCGCCCATCCTCCGGCCCTTGCGCCGCCGCGCCGTGGGCCGCCGGACCGAGCACCGGCGGCTGGGTCCAGCCGGCTGGCGCGGCCGGCAGTCCGACGGGCCGTGCGTCGGTCGCGCCGAGGCGCCGCATGGTGTGCACCAGCATGGGTTCCACGTCGGCGGCCAGGATGAGATCCTTCTCCACCAGGAACCGGAACAGTTCCGTGGTCTGCTGGTTGTGCAGGTCCTGCCGCTGCAGCATCGCCTGCTCGTGAGCGGCGAGCAGTTGCATCGCGGTCATCGTGTCCTGCGGGTTCCGGGCCAGGTGCAGGCGGATCAGTTCGGCCGGGTCGAGCGGCCGGTCCCCCAGCTCGGTCAGTTCGGTGCGGGCCGCCTGGATCCGGTGGTGCTGCTGCATCTGATCGAGCTGGCCCTGGTGCATCGCCTGCTGGACGTGCACGTCGTGCCGGACCCGGTTCAGTTCCACCGTCCGGCCGGCCTCGACCTTCTCCCGCAGGTAACGGCTGGCCGCCTCGTCGGGCAACAACCGGGGTGACAGCGCGAAGATGGTGATGCCCTCGGGCAGCACCCAGCCGGAACCGAAATGTTGGCGTAGGGCGTCCTCGGCCTGGGCCGACTGCTCGATGCCGAACGACCGGGTGATCGGGATGAAGCGGTCGACGATCGCTCCGTAGACGATCGGCATGGCGTCCGTCACGTTGCGCCGGACGATCTCGCAGGGATCGTGCACGCGGAACGCGACGTCCACGGTTGCCACGAAGAAGTGCACGTCGCCGTGAGACGGTAGCGGGGTGCTGCGCAGCTCCGCCCGACGCCGGTGGTCGCCGGTGTCCACGTCGTAGCGGGTCCGGTACGGCGACAACGCCTGCTGCGACCAGCGCATCGGCTTCCCGTCGAAGGTCGTCACCTCGCCGCCGGCCGTCGCGTACACCACGGCACGCGACGGCGTCGTGGCGCGGGTGACGGTGAACGGCCCGCGGATGACCGGGCTCACCTCGAGTATCAGTGGCAGTGGAGTGGTCACTGAGGGCTCCCTCCCGGAGCGAGCGCGGCCTCGACCGCATAGGCCGTCCGCGGGTGTGGTTGCAGGTTGTCGACCGCCCGCCAGCCGGCGGCGAGCCGGCGGACCAGTTGTCGGGTCCGGTCGCTACGGGCGGCGACGTCGGCCAGCATCCGGGTGAACGCGGTCTCCACCCCCCGGTCCGTCTCGGCCATCGCCGCCCATCCGGTCAGGGCCTGTTCGGTGAGGTTGGAGAAGGTGCCAGCGTTCAACACCACCTGCCACATGTCGACCAGCACCACCCGCAACTGCGGATGCCGGTCGGCCAGGAGCAGCAGCGTCGGCCAGGAGGCCGACCGGTCCGGGCCGGCGGCTGGCCGGGCCGGACCGTCGGCCCCGGCCCGGTCGCCGGCTTCCGCCCCGGCCAGGTCGCCCGACCCGGCATCGGCCCGCAGCGACTTCGCCAGCCAGAGGAAGACGTACTGGCCGGCCACGTTGCGCCGGCGGTCGTTGAGCCAACTGGAGATGCGGCTGAGCACCAGCGGCGCGTTGCGCTCCTCGTCCTGCAACAACACGTCGGCGAGACTGTCGCCGATGCCGTTGGCGACGCGGAAGTCGTCGATCACCGCCAACCGGTCGAGGGCGGCCAGGGCGGCCGGCGTGTCGAGTGGCCCGAGGCTCACCCCGTGGATCCGGGCGGCGGTCGCCTGACCGACCGGCAGCGCCGGGTTCCCGTAGAGGCCGGCGACCACGTTCTCCACCAGGGGACGCCACCGGGCGTCCCCGGCGGGCACCCGGAGCGCGTACGCGACCACGTCGCGCAGCCAGTACCGCTGCTCGTCGAGCGCCATGGGGCGCAGCACCCGGGTGAGGACCGCCTCGAACGCGTACGTGGAGAGCAGGCCGAGGGCGGTGCCGGCCCAGACCCGAACCTCCTCCGAGCCCCGGTCGTCGGCCAGGTCGTGCAGCCACTCCAGCAGCTCGTCGTGGATCTGGTACTGCCGCCAGACGTGCTCCAGCACCATCTGGGCGTAGCCGTCGTCCACGTACTCCAGCACGTCGGCCCGGACGTTTCCCCAGGGGCTGCGGATGTCGGTCTGCCTGGACCGGGCCCGCAGCAGCCGTTCCCGCTCCCGCCGGGTCAGGCCGAACGGGTCGCGCCAGGGCGGCTGTCGATCGCCGGCCGTGCCGCCCTCCGGTGGCCCGTCCAGCCGCTCCGCGAGCCGTCGGGCCGCCCGTACGATCACCTCGTAGGGCAGGCCGTTCAGCACCGCCAGCGCGATGGCCAGGCAGCGGGACGGCACGTCCGGCAACCCGCCGAACCAGATGTCGAAGTCCTCCGTCAACCGGTCGGCCATCCGGGCCCGTAGCCGGTCGACGTCCACCGCCCCGCCGTCGAGCTGCTGGCTGATGACCAGGGCGAGGTCCGCGGCCACCTTCAGCGGCGTCCCCGGGACGAAGAGTTCCCGGGTGTACGCCAGCAGATCGGGGTCAGCGAGCAGTCGACTGCTCACGCCCTCCGCGTCGGCGCCCTCCTGGCTGGCCCGCAGCCGCCAGGCGAGGTGGCGGGCGAGTACGTCGACATGGTCCGGCGGGTCGGCCAGGTCCACCACGAACTCCAGTAGGTCCTGGTCGGCCAGGGCGGCGTCGGCGCCGACGGTCAGCACCAGTCGGGCATCGATCCGTTCGAGGACGACGTGCAACTGCTGCAGGACCCAGCCCCGAACGGCGCCCCAGCCGGCCGGCTCGCAGAGCAGGAAGCCGGCGCCCGGCGGCAGTGGATTGCCCGACTCCCCGTCGAGTTCCAGCCAGTGCCCCAACCGCTGTAGGTCGACGTTCTGGTCGAGGTTGAAGACGCGCCGGTCGGAGGGGGACTGCAGCAGGCGGATCGCGGTGGCCGTCTTCCCGGTGCCGCGCGCCCCACGCAGGATCACGATCCGCTTCTCGGCGCAGGCGCCGCGCATCCTCGGCCACTCCGCCGGCTCCACGAAGGCGTGCCGGACCGGATTGGCCAGCATCGGCGACAACCGCTGCAACGGGGTGGGCTCGCGTCCGCCCAGCATGACGACGTACTTGTCCCGGCCCACCTGGTCGCCGCCGATGACGAACTGGGAGGACCGGCGGAGGTTGTGCTGCCGGCGCATCCCGTCGGGCGGCGCCGAGGGCGCCAGCGAGCGGTCCTGCGAGTCGAGCGTTGTCGGCGTGCGCAGCTCGGCGGCCGGATCCGGAGCGCCTGCCGGCGGGGAGGTGGCGGCGGAGCCGTTGCTGTTCGGGGTGGCGGGAGGACCCGCGCCGTCGCCCGGGGCGGTGCCGGCGACCGGCCCCGGAGGCGTGGCCGCCGCGGTCGGCGGTGGACCGGCCGGAGGGGCGGCCGGCGCGGCGGGCGCGGTCACCGCTCCCTCCGGCCCCACACGTGCTTGTCCCCGGCGACCTGGTCACCCGCCACCCGGACGTCCGAGCCGTGGAAGGAGAAGCCACCGCTCTGCGCGATCCGCGGGGAAGGGTCGGGCCGGGCGGCGTGCCGCCCCTCCGGCGAGGCCGAACGTGTCCGCGGATCGCCCAGCGGCGCGTCGTCCGCCGGCATCTCGTCCGGCAGGCCCGGCGGGTACGGATATCCCGGCACCTGGATCCAGATCCGCTCCTGCCGCAACTCCTTCACGTTGAGCACAGCCGGTCCGAAGGTCGACGAGTCGACGAAGCGGTAGTCGTGCCGGACGACACCGCGGTAGATCTCGTCGGAGACCGCGAAGGCGAGAACGGCCGTCGGAGCGGCGGCCAGCGCGTCCCGCAGCACCTGCGCGTCGACGAGCCGGCTGGCCGTGTTGATCGCCTCACCGACCCAACCGTTGGCGTCCCGCTGGCAGAGCCCCTGGTGCAGGGCGACCCGGAAGCGCATCGCGTGCGCCGCAGTGTAGATCTTCGCCTTCTCCCGCAGCCCGGCGTCGAGTGCCCGGACCAGTTCCCCAGCGAGCGCCACGACCGACGTCGCTGCCGGCAGCAGCATCAGGATGCCGTCCCCCCGATCCTGCGGGTGGACGTCGGCCCAGTTCAGATGGGCGTCGGCGAAGGCGTGCCGGACGACCTCGTACATGCTGTCCCGCAGCGAGGACTGCACCGGATTGCTCCGCTTACCGAAACCCTCGATGTCCACCACCAGGATCGAATGCGGGGTGGGCGCAGCCATGGTCACTCCTCACGGTCGTTTCCGAGCGCACGCTGAGGTACATGCTGGGTGGCGACTCCCGCCGCGAGTAGGACATCTGGCGTGGAGGGGTGCTTGTTGTGCGGAACGGTTCCGCCACCATCCGCCTTGTCGGCGGCGGGAATCGCAGAGCCACCGTCCCGCAGATTCAGCAGGAGCGATGGACCGCACATGCTATCGATTGATCGACACCCATAGAAGACAAGAACCCGACACAGATTTTCCTCTTCCGCATACCGCCGCGACCGCAGACCGGCCATCGGACGGGGCTGCGTACGATGCGGGGCCGGGCGTCCCCGCGTCGGGTGGAGGTAGTGACGGATGTCAGGCCAGCAGGACGGACACGCCCTCGGCGTCGACCTCGGCACCTCGAACACCGTGGCGGTGCTGCGGTGGCCGGACGGGCGGACCAGGCCGCTGCTGGTGGACGGGCACCCGATCCTCCCCTCCGGGGTGTACGCCGACACCGACGGTCACCTGCACGTGGGGCGGGACGCGCAGCGGCTGGCCCAGGCCGACCCGACCGGCTACGAGCCGAACCCGAAGCGCCGGGTCGACGAGGAGACCGTGGCGCTGGGCGGGCGGGCGTACCGGCCGGCGGAGCTGCTGGCGGCGACGCTGCGCGCGGTGGCGGACGCGGCGGTGGCGGCGGTGGGGTTCCTCCCACCCGCGGTGGTCACCCACCCGGCGGCCTGGTCGCCGCCCCGGCGGCAGGTGCTGCACGACGCGTTGGAGCTGGCCGGCTGGCCGGCGGCGGCCGAGCACACGCTCGCCGGGCCGATCGCGCCCGGCACCCGGCTGCTGCGCGAGCCGGTGGCCGCGGCCCGCTACTACACCCAGGTGCTGCGCCGGCCGGTGCCGGTGGGCGGCGCGGTGGCGGTGTTCGACTTCGGCGGCGGCACCCTCGACGTGGCGGTGCTGCGCAACGAGGGGGCCGACCCGTGGGGCGACTCGGGGTTCCACCTGGTCGCCACCGGTGGGGTCGCCGACCTCGGCGGGCTGGACCTGGACGCCGCGCTGCTGCGCCGGCTCGGTGAGCTGGTCGGCCCGGCGCACCCGGCCCAGTGGGCCCGGCTGACCGACCCGGGGAGCACCGCCGAACGGCGGGACCGGCAGCAGCTCTGGGAGAACGTGCGCGGCGCGAAGGAGATGCTCTCCCGGGCGATGGTCGCGCCGGTGGCCGTACCGGGGGTGGAGGCAGCCGTTCCACTGTCCCGGGCGGACCTGGAACGGCTCGCCACGCCGCTGCTGGCCCGGGCGGTCGCCGAGACCCGGGACGTGATCGCCGCGGCGGGGCTGGGCCCGGAGCAGCTCTCCGGCCTGTTCCTGGTCGGCGGGTCGACCCGGATGCCGCTGGTGGCCCGGCTGCTGCACGCCGAGCTGGGCATCGCGCCGACCGTGCTGGAGCAGCCGGAACTGCCGGTGGCCGAGGGAGCGCTGACCGACCTGCCGCTGCCCCGGCCCGGCCGGCCGGTGACCGCCGTACCGGCCCCGGCCGGACCGCACGGCACCGTGGCGGAGCGTGCGGCGGCGGAAACGCCGGTCAGCGGCCCGCCGGCCGGCCCGCACGGCACGCGCGCCGACCGGGCGGCGTACCCCGCACCGGTGCCCGCCGGTGCCGCCGACACGGTGCCGGACGGCGCGGCGCTCGCCGGTCCGCACGGCACGGTGCCGGACGGCGGCGGGGGCTACCCGGCCGGGCCGCACGGCACCCTGGTCGCCAACCCCACCCCGCCCCGGCCGACCGGCCACCCGGCCCCCCTCGGGTACGCGGGCGCGGGGTCGCCGTGGGCGGGGTCGCCGCCCGCCGCCCCGGACCGGCCACCCGCGCCCGGGAACCCGGTGTCGCCCGGTCACCCCGCCCTGTCCGGCTGGTCGCCGGGGACGGGATCCGGTGGTCCGGGCGTACCCCCGGGGTCTCCGGTTCCGCCCGCGCCCGGCGGCCCGGCACGTGGCCCACGGGCCCGCTGGATCGTGCTCGCCGCCGGCCTGGCGCTGCTCGGCGTGGTGGCGGCGACCGCGTTCTGGCTGCTCCGCGACCGTCACCCGGCGCTGGACTTCCACGACAGCCTCGACCTGGTCAAGGCGGTGCCGGCCGGTGACGAACGGCCGGGAGCGATGTTCACCGCCACCCTGGCCGACCGCGCCTACCTGGCCTACCCGCTGCCCGACGACCGGTTGCAGGTGGTGGCGGTCGACACCGCCACCGGCAAGCCGATCTGGCGGGAACCCACCCCGGTGGCGGCCGAGCGGTGGGCGGGCATCCGGGCGCTGCCCGACGGGGTGGCCGTCCTCGCGGACGCGAGCGGGGACAGCACCCCGCGCCCGCTGGTGGTGCTCGACGGCGGCGACGGCAAGCGGCGCTGGGACCTCAGCGTCCACGGTGACGACGCGTTCTACCTCGGCACCGGCACGCTGGCCTGGCTGGACCGGTCCGGGAACCGGCTGGTCGGGCTGCGGCTCGACGACGGCCACCAGCAGTGGGCGCACGACAACCCGCGCAACGAGTACGGCGACGCGCGGACCCGGGTGCTGCCGGTGGACACCGGCGAGGCGCTGGACGGGTCCGCGTACCTCGACGGCTCGCCCCGCACCCCGTGGGCCGGCCGGGCCGATCGGCTGGTGCAGGTGGGCGCGGACCGGTCGGTGCGGGTGATCGAGCTGGCCGGCGGCGAGGTGCGCAGCCGGCCCAACGTGGCCGACGTCGACGACCCGCTGGCCGCCCGGGACGACCGGCTGTACGTGGTCGAGGAGAACCAGGGCTACCGGCTGCTCGCCTACGACCTGGCCGAGCTCGGTAACCCCAAGGTGCTGCACTCCTCGGCCGACGAGCAGACCCGGGCGAAGTCGCTGGTCACCTGCGGCGCGCACCGGGCCTGCCTGCTGGAGGTGCCGGGCGCCGGGGCGGACGCGACGAAGGTGGTCGCGGTGACCGAGGGCGAGGCCGCCAGGAGCTGGGCCGCCCCGAAGGCGGAGACGCTGGTGCCGGTCGGCGAGCACCTGCTGGCCGGGCGCGACTCGCCCCGGCCCACGGTGACCCTCTTCGACCCGGACGGCGGCGTGGTGCTGCGGGACCGGCCCGGGGTGGCCGTCCGCCTGGACGCCGGCAACGTGCTGCTCTTCGGCGAGTCACCGAGCAGCGGTGAGGACAACCGCAGCCTCGCCGGGCTGCCGAAGAACGCGAACAAGCCGCACGAGATGGGCGAGCTGCGGGGCGTGCGCAGCGACTCCTGCTCGTGGAACACCCAGGTGATCGTCTGCGGGGCGGAGAAGGAGTTCGTGCTGTACCGCTTCGCCGGGTGAACCCGGTCGCCCGACCCGCTCAGCGCCCCAGGTCGCGGAAGACCGCCAGCGTCGTCGGGTCGTCGATGGTGGCCGGCACCGGCTCGTCGCGCCCCTCGACCAGGCCACGCATGGTCCGGCGGAGGATCTTGCCGGAGCGGGTCTTGGGCAGCGCCGGCACCACGGTCACCCGGCGGAAGGCGGCCACCGGCCCGATCCGCTGCCGGACCAGGGCGACCAGTTCCGCGGCGAGGGTGTCCGGGTCGGCGTCGGCGCCGGCCTTGAGCACCACGTACCCGCTGGGGACCTGGCCCTTGAGCGCGTCCGCCACCCCGATCACCGCGCACTCGGCCACCGCCGGGTGCCCGGCCAGCACCTCCTCCATCGCGCCGGTGGAGAGCCGGTGCCCGGCCACGTTGATCACGTCGTCGGTGCGGCCCATCACGTAGAGGTAGCCGTCGGAGTCGAACCGGCCGCCGTCGCCGGTCAGGTAGTGACCGGGGAAGGCGCTCAGGTAGGAGCGGACGTAGCGCTCGTCGTCGCCCCACAGGGTGGGCAGGCAGCCCGGCGGCAGCGGCAGCCGGATCACGATCGAGCCGTCGGTGCCCGCCGGCACCTCGCGGCCGCCCGCGTCGACCACCCGCACGTCGTACCCGGGGACGGGCACCGAGGGCGAGCCCGGCTTGATCGGCAGCGGCTCCAGGCCGCGCGGGTTGGCCGCCACCGGCCAGCCGGTCTCCGTCTGCCACCAGTTGTCCACCACCGGTACGCCGAGCCGCTGCCCCGCCCAGGCCCAGGTGTCCGGGTCCAGCCGCTCGCCGGCCAGGAAGAGGGTGCGCAGGCCACTCAGGTCGTACCGGGCGAGGTGCGTACCGTCCGGGTCCTGTCGGCGGATCGCGCGGATCGCGGTGGGGGCGGTGAACAGGGCGGCCACCCGGTGCTGCGCCACCACCCGCCAGAACGCGCCCGCGTCCGGGGTGCCGACCGGCTTGCCCTCGTAGAGGACGGTGGTCGCGCCGGTGAGCAGCGGCCCGTACACGATGTAGGAGTGGCCGACCACCCAGCCGACGTCGGAGGCGGCCCAGAAGACGTCCCCCGGCCCGATGCCGTAGACGTTGCGCATCGACCAGCGCAGCGCCACCGCGTGCCCGCCGTTGTCGCGGACGACGCCCTTCGGCCGGCCGGTGGTGCCGGAGGTGTAGAGGACGTAGAGCGGGTCGGTGGCGGCCACCGGCACGCAGTCGACCGGCTCGGCGTCGGCCATCACCTCGGCCCAGTCGAGGTCGCGCCCGGCGACCAGCGGGGCCGGCTCCTGCGGGCGCTGCACCAGCACGCAGCGCTCCGGCGCGTGCGTCGCCTCGGCCAGGGCGGCGGTGAGGATCGGGTGGTACGGCACCACCCGGTCCACCTCGATCCCGCACGAGGTGGCGACCACCACCTTCGGCCGGGCGTCGTCGATCCGGACGGCCAGTTCGTGGGCGGCGAACCCACCGAAGACCACTGAGTGCACCGCGCCGATCCGGGCGCAGGCGAGCATCGCGACGACCGCCTCCGGCACCATCGCGAGGTAGAGCAGCACCCGGTCGCCACGGCCCACCCCGAGCCGGCGCAGCGCCCCGGCGAACCGGGCGGTCTCGGCCAGCAGCTCGGCGTACGTGCGGGTGGTCACCGTGCCGGTGACCGGACTGTCGTGGATCAGCGCCGGCTGGTCGCCCCGGCCGGCCGCCACGTGCCGGTCGAGCGCGTTGTGGCAGGTGTTCAGCTCCGCGTCGGGGAACCAGCGGTACAGCGGCGCGGCGCTGTCGTCGAGGATCCGCTCCGGTGGCCGGTACCAGTCGATCTCCGTCGCCGCCTCCCGCCAGAAGCCCTCCGGGTCGGCGATGCTCCGCTCGTACGCTGATCGATACGCGCCCATGGCGTCATGCTGCGCCGCCGACCCGGCCCGCCACGACGGCCGCCCGGGGTCGGTGCGCCGGAAGCGCGCCCCGGCTCGCCGAACGGTCGTCGCCTCGGTCGGGCCGGGGGCGCCGGGGCGTCCGGTCAGCCCACCGGGCGACGGATGAACCGGCCCGGGCCGGGTAATGCGAGCGGCGTCCTGGTGGAGTGACGACCGGGGTCGCGGCGTGCCGTGACCGGGCGCGCGGGCGGGCGGCACCGAGCCGACCCGCCCGCGCCGACGCTCAGTTGCCGGTCACCCAGTTCCAGGCGTCGACCACCCACTCGGTCTGCTGGAGGTACGCCACCCCCACGCCGACCAGGAAGATCGCGGTCACCAGGTGCGCGCCCCGGGCGCTGCGCCGGATCCGGCCGAGCTGCCGCTCCCAGACGATCCGGCCGAGCAGCCGGGCCAGCGCGAAGAGCCCGACCGCGGTGAGCAGGCTGAGCACGAAGGTGAGCAGCGGCGCGGCCAGGTTGCCCCGGCCGGAGATCGCCCAGATGCCCCAGCAGACGAAGGCGAACAGCCCGCCGGCCGCGCTCAGCTCCCCGCCCCGGCGCAGCTGGGTCAGGTGCCAGCTCATCGGGCGGCGCGGGCCGGACTCCCCGGCCCAGTGGTTCGGGTCGACGGCGGGGAACTGCTCCGTCCGGGTCGTACGCGGACGCGCCTGCCCGACCTGGGCCACGCCGCGCTGGAACCCGTCCCGCTGCGGTGGGACCACCCCCACACCGGGCTGCGGTGGCACCTCCACGGTGCGCTCCGCCCACGGCTGTGTCTGGTCCGCCATCTCGTTGCCTCCCCCTCGACCGACGCCGGCCACGTTTCCGAGGGTAGCGAGCCGACAAAGTCGGTCGCCGACCCGGACATGATGGGCTACACACGTCGAATGGACATCACGGTGCCCCGGGCCGCGGATTTCGACGACATCTCCGGGCTCTTCTCGCTGGCCTTCCACGACGCTCCCGAGCCGGAGGTCGTCGACATCGAGCGGAGCGTGTTCGAGCCCGACCGGGCCCTGCTGGTCCGGGACGCCGGCGTGCCGGTGGCGCACGCCACCGCGTTCACCCGGGAGCTGACGGTGCCCGGCGCGGTGCTGCCCGCCGCGCACGTGACCGGGGTCGCGGTCGCCCCCACCCACCGACGCCGGGGCCTGCTCACCGCGCTGATGCGCCGGCAGCTCCGGGAGATCCGCGACGCCGGCCGCGAGCCGGTGGCGGTGCTCTGGGCCAGCGAGGGCCGGATCTACCCGCGCTTCGGCTACGGGCTCGCCGCGCGGCGCTGCACCGTCCAGTGCGACACCACCGAACTGCGGCTGCCGGACCCGGGGCCCGCGGCGGGCACGCTGCGCCTGGGCCGCGCCGACACCCACGCCGCCGAGCTGGCCCGGCTGTACGAGCGGGTCCGCGCCGACCGGCCCGGCTGGTCGGGCCGGGACGAGCGCTGGTGGGCGTACCGGCTGGCCGACCTGGCGAGCCTGCGCGGCGGGGCGACGCCCCGTCGGGTGCTGCTGCACGACGGGCCCACCGGCCCCGACGGGTACGCGCTGTACCGGGCGAAGGAGGAGTGGGGGCCCACCGGTCCGTGCGGCCAGGTCCTGGTCGAGGAGGTGGTCGCCGCCACCGGAGAGGCGTACGTCGAGCTCTGGCGGCTGCTGCTCTCGGTGGACCTGACCCGCCGGCTGTCGTTCCGGTACGCCGCCCTGGACGAGCCACTGTTCTGGCTGCTGAACGAACCTCGCCGGCTGGGCGCACAGCTCGCCGACTCGCTCTGGGTACGCGTGGTCGACCTGCCGGCCGCGCTGGCCGCCCGTCGCTACGCCACCGAGGTGGACGTGGTGCTGGAGGTGACCGACGACCTGCTGCCGGAGAACACCGGCCGGTGGCGGCTGGTGGGCGGCCCCACCGGCGCCGAGTGCGTCGCCACCACCGCGCCCGCCGGGCTGGCCTGCGACGTCCGCGCCCTGGGTGAGCTCTACCTGGGCGGGACCGGGCTCGGCGCGCTCGGCGCCGCCGGCCGGGTACGCGAACTGGTCCCCGGCACCGTCGCCGCGACCGCGCCGGCCTTCACCTGGCACCGGGCCCCCTCCCCCATGGAGGTCTTCTGACCGCTCCCGAGGACCGGCGGGGCGGTACGGTCGGGGGATGGGTGATACGGAGCGACGGCGACGCCGGCTGCGGCACCACGGGGACACCGCGACGCCCGAGACCGAGGGTCCGGCCGCGGCCACCGTGCCGGTGCACGACGAACCGCCCCGGGGCCGCCGCTCCGGCCCCGACGAGGGCGAGCGCGGCCTGCGCGGTCTGGTCGGCTCCGGGTCGTCGCAGGTGAGCGCCACGGCAGCGCTACGGGCCCGGGACGCGGCCCGACCGACGGACGCGGACCTGGCCGAGGCCGAGGCCCGCGTGGTGATCGTCCGGCGCAACTGGGTGCCCCGCGAGGAACTCCCCCGCTCCGGCCGCTGACCAGGTCGGGCACCGGCCGGCGTACGCACGCGACGCCGGCCGGCGACACGAGGCGCCGGCCGGTCGGCGTGGGTCAGGCGGGCAGGTCGGGGAGGTGGCGGGTCTGCTCGTACGCGGCCACCTGCTCGATCCGGCGGGAGTGCCGGGGGTTGCCCGAGAACGGGGTGGTCAGGAAGGCCTCCACCAGGGCGGCCGCCTCGTCCAGGGTGTGCTGGCGGGCGCCGATGGCGACGATGTTGGCGTCGTTGTGCTCCCGGGCGAGCTGGGCGGTGTCGATGTTCCAGGCGAGCGCGGCGCGCACCCCGGCGATCTTGTTGGCGGCGATCTGCTCGCCGTTGCCGGAGCCGCCGATCACCACGCCGAGGCTGCCCGGGTCGGCGACCACCCGGTCACCGGTGTGCAGGCAGAACGCCGGGTAGTCGTCGTCCGGGTCGAAGGCGTGCGGGCCCACGTCGACCACCTCGTACCCCTGCTTGGCGAGGTGGTTGGCCAGGTGCACCTTCAGCTCGAAACCGGCGTGGTCGGATCCCAGGTAGACGCGCATACCGCGCAGTCTGACAGGCCCGCCGCCGGGCCGCCGCGCGGGCGGCGACCCGGAGGCGGATTCGTCACAGGTTCCGCTGTGGCAGCTCGGCGACCACCAGGCCGGCCCGCGCCTTCGGGGTGAACCAGGTGCTCTTGCGGGGCATCTTCTCCCGGGCCAGGTTGACCGCGACGAAGTCGTCCACGGTCACCGGGGCGATCAGCACCGCCAGCTCGGCCCGGCCGGCGTCGACCTCACCGGTGAGCCAGCTCGCCGGATAGTCGCCGCCCACGTAGGTGATCCGCTTGTCGCCCGGGTCGAGGCCGAGCGCGTCACGCAGCAGCAGCCGCTCGACCAGCGCGTGGTCGAGGTTCTCCAGCCGCTCGCCGCCGACGTGCGGCAGGGTCACCGCGTACCCCTGGCCGGCGAGGTGGAGGTGGACGGTGCCGCCGGCCGCCGGGACCTCGACCGGGCCGGCGACCGGGCTGATCTCCGCGCCGGCGGCGCGGAGCCGGTCCAGCAGCTCCGCCGGGGTGGTGGTCAGCTCGCTGACCAGCCGGTTGTACGGCTGGATGGCGACCGAGGCCGGCGTGGTGATCACGGAGAGGAAGCGCGGGAAGCCGCCGGTCTGCGCGGCCAGGCTGCGGTGGTTGCCGTCCGCGACCACCAGCTCGCCGCCGCCGGCCAGCGCGGTCACCTCGTCCTGCGCCGGGCCGGGGCCGAGCAGCCAGATGGCGTGCGTCCGGCCGGCCTGGTCCACGTCGGTCGCGGCGGGCGCGCCGGCCGTGTCGGTCGCCGTCGCGAGGGCGGCGTGCAGCTCGTCGCCGCGCCCGGTCTGCAGCAGGAGTACGGGCGAGAGCAGGTGACCGAGCGCCTCGGCGAGGGCGACCCGCTCCCGCACCTTGGCGATGAAGACGTCCTCGTTGCGGATGACCAGGCCGGGCTCGTCGGCCCGGGTGGAGATCTGGTCGGTGTCGACCATGGCGAAGAGGCCGTACGCGCTCTCCTCACCGGGGGCGCTGATCCGGTAGAGGACCACGACCTCCTCGGCCGGGGTGTAGCTGCCGTCGGCCTTCGCCTCGGCGAGCCGGGACACCGCGTCGGGCAGCGCGTCGAGGAAGGACTTCCCGAGGCTCTCCGGGGCCCGGTGGGGCATCTCGATGCCCAGGGCACTGTGCGGGTTCGCCTCGACGATGGCGGTGATCTCCGCGTCGTCGGCGAACTCGTCGTAGTTCTGCGCGCCGGTGCCGCCAGTGGTGATCCAGGCCCGGGCGATCGGATGCACGACCGTCATGCCCGCTGACGCTACCCGCGCCCGTCGCGGGCCCGCCGTCGGACCCGCACGCTTCCACCAGATGAAAGGGCGGGCCCACCGGCTCGGCGGCGGGCCCTCCCCCACCGGCGTCTCAGGCCGGGCGCTCGGCGCCGGCGCCCCGGTGCCGGCCGGCGGCGGGCCGGCGGGTGCCGGCCGGGGCGGCCGGACGGGAGGCGGCACCGGGGGTGAGGCGTACCGTCGTGGCCCCGGCCAGGGCGGGACGGCCCACCGTCGCGGCGGTGCGGACCGGGCCGGGGGTCCGCGCCGGGACGGGCGCGTCGGCGGGTGGGGTCACCCGCGAGGTGGCCACCACCCGGGCGACGCCGACCACGATCGGCGGGGCGAGCAGGTCCACCATCTCGGCGGGCAGGGACGGCCGGACGGCGGGCCAGTCGCCCTCGGCCACGGACCAGTACGTCGCACCGGAGTCCTCGGTCACCGTCTCCGGCCCGTCGTCGGACGTACGGCGGTGCTTACCCATGGGAACGCCTCCAGGAGCTGCCGGGGGCGGCCCGGACGGCCGCCGGCGGGAACACCCGGTGAAACGAGACCCACGCCGCCCGGGTGACGCGGACGGCGCGGGTCGCGACGGGCCGGTGCCCTCGCGGGCGGTCAGTCGAAGATCGGGCCCTGCTCCCGGGTGCGCTTGAGCTCGTAGAAGCCGGGGGTGCCGGCGACCAGCAGGACGCCGTCCCAGAGCCGGCCGGCCGCCTCGCCCTTCGGCGCGGGGGTGATCACCGGGCCGAAGAACGCGACCTTCCCGCCGTCCGGGCCGGGGGCGTGGATCACCGGGGTGCCCACGTCGGTGCCGACCGGCCGCATGCCCGCCTCGTGGCTGGCCCGCAGCGCCTCGTCGTACTCGGTGGACTCGGCGGCGTCGGCCAGCACCGGGTCCAGCCCGACCTCGGTGAGCGCGCCGACCAGCAGGTCCCGGCCCAGTTCCTCCTTGCCGAGGTGGATCCGGGTGCCCAGCGCGGTGTAGAGCTTCGCCAGCGTCTCCGGGCCGTGCGCCTGCTCCACCGCGATGCAGACCCGCACCGGGCCCCAGCCCTTGCGCATCAGCTCCTGGTACTGCTCGGGCAACTCCCGCCCCTCGTTCAGCACGGCGAGGCTCATCACCCGGAAACGGATGTCCACGTCCCGGACCTGCTCGACCTCCAGCAGCCAGCGGGAGGTGATCCACGCCCACGGGCACAGCGGGTCGAAGTACATGTCCACGGCGCCACGATCGGTCACGGCGATATCCCTTCACGACTTCGCGCGCCGGACCTCCGGCGCCTCACCCCTGATCCTCACCCCGGCCGGCATCGACCGGCACCGGAATGAGAGCGTGACCTCGGCCACCGAAGGGTGCCAGTGCATGGAAGACTCGGCTGGACCGGCCGTCACGAGCGGCCCGGTGCGGCCGGAGCCGCGGGCGCGGCGAGACGAGTGGGATGGAGACGAACAGTGCCGGGAGTGCGCAACCTGACCCAGGTGGAGGCCACCGAGCGGGCCCGCCTGCTCGAGGTGACCGGGTACGACATCAACCTTGACCTGTCGACCGCGGTGCAGGCCGAGGGCCGTACGTTCCGCTCGGTGACCGAGGTCAGCTTCCGCTGCGCCGAGCCGGGGGCCACCACCTTCATCGAGACGGCCGCCGAGTCGGTGCGTTCCGCGACGCTCAACGGCGCCCCGGTCGACCTCGCCGACTGGTCCGCCGAGAAGGGCCTCACCCTCACCGGGCTGGCGGCCGAGAACGTCCTCGTGGTCGACGCCGACTTCGGGTACTCGAACAGCGGGCAGGGCCTGCACCGCACCGTCGACCCGGTGGACGGCGAGACCTACCTCTACAGCCAGTTCGAGACGGCCGACGCGCAGAAGGTCTTCGCCTGCTTCGACCAGCCCGACCTGAAGAGCGTCTACACCTGGCACGCCACCGTGCCCGCGCACTGGCGGGTCGTGTCCAACATGCCGGTCGAGCGCGAGGAGCCGGCCGGCGAGGGGCTGAAGACCGTCCACTTCGTCGAGTCGGCGCGGATGAGCACCTACATCACCGCGCTGTGCGCCGGCCCGTACCACGAGGTGCGGGACAGCCACGACGGCATCGACCTGGGCGCGTTCTGCCGGGCCTCGATGGCGCAGTACCTGGACTCCGACGACCTGTTCCTGATCACCAAGCAGGGCTTCGACTTCTTCCACGAGAAGTTCGGCGTGCGCTACCCGCTGCCCAAGTACGACCAGCTCTGGGTGCCCGACTTCAACGCGGGCGCGATGGAGAACTTCGGCTGCGTCACGCACGCCGAGTCGCACTACATCTTCCGCTCGCAGGTCACCGACTTCGAGTACGAGCAGCGCGCCAACACGATCCTGCACGAGCTGGCGCACATGTGGTTCGGTGACCTGGTCACCATGCGCTGGTGGAACGACCTGTGGCTGAACGAGTCGTTCGCCGAGTGGGCCAGCCACTGGTGCAACACCCACGCCACCCGGTTCACCGACGCCTGGACGACGTTCCTGTCCATCCGCAAGAACTGGGGCTACCGGCAGGACCAGCTCTCCTCCACCCACCCGGTCTACTGCGAGATGCCGGACCTGGAGGCCGTCGAGGTCAACTTCGACGGCATCACGTACGCCAAGGGCGCCAGCGTGCTCAAGCAGCTCGTCGCGTACGTGGGCGAGGAGCCGTTCCTGGCCGGCCTGCGGGCGTACTTCGGCAAGCACGCCTGGGGCAACGCCACCTTCGACGACCTGCTCTCCGAGCTGGAGACCGCCTCCGGCCGCGAGCTGCGCAAGTTCGCCGCGCAGTGGCTGGAGACCGCGCAGGTCAACACGCTGCGCCCCGAGGTCACCATCGGCGCCGACGGCACCTACGAGCGGGTGCTGGTCCGCCAGGAGGCGCCGGCCGGGCACCCGACGCTGCGCACCCACCGGATCGGGGTGGGCCTCTACGACCTGACCGACGGCCGGCTGGTCCGCCGGGAGACCGTCGAGGTCGACGTGACCGGCGAGCTGACCGAGCTGTCCGCGCTGCACGGCCGGCGGGCCGCCGACGTGCTGCTGCTCAACGACGAGGACCTGACGTACACGAAGCTGCGGCTGGACGAGCGGTCGATGGCCACCGTGGTGCAGCACATCGCGGGCTTCGACTCGTCGCTGGCCCGGGCGCTGTGCTGGACCGCCGCCTGGGACATGACCCGCGACGCCGAGCTGTCCGCCCGCGACTACGTCGCCCTGGTGCTCGCCGGTCTGCCGGCGGAGACCGACATCAACCTGATCACCGCCACCCTGCGGCAGGCGACCACCGCGCTCACCTTCTACGCCGACCCGGCGTGGGCGCCGACCGGCTGGGCCGAGCTGGCCCGGACCGCCCGGACCGCGCTGGCGGCGGCCGAGCCGGGCAGCGGGTTCCAGCTCGCCTGGGCCCGGGCGTACGCCTCGGCGGCCCGCTCCGCCGAGGACCTGGCGGTGCTGCGCGGCTGGCTCGACGGCGCCGAGGTGCCGGCGGGGCTGACCGTCGACACCGAGCTGCGCTGGGCGGTGCTCCAGTCGCTGGTGGCCAACGGCGCGGCCGGGGCTGCCGAGGTGGAGGCCGAGCTGGCGAACGACCGCACCGCCAGCGGCGAGCGGGAGGCCGCGTACACGCACGCGCTGGTGCCGACCGCGGAGAACAAGGCGGCGGTGTGGGCGCAGCTCACCGGCCCGGACGCGCTGCCGAACTGGCGCAACCGCGCGCTGCTCCAGGGCCTCACCCACCCGGCCCAGGTGGAACTCGTCGCGCCGTACCGGGAGCAGTACTTCGCGACCGCGGCCCAGGTGTGGGCGCAGCGGGACAGCGAGCCGGCGCAGGAGTTCGTGCAGCTCGCCTACCCGTCGTACCTGGTCGAGGAGGAGACGGTGGCGGCCACCGACGCCTGGCTGGCCGGCGAGGGTCACCCGGCGTCGCTGCGCCGGCTGGTGGCCGAGGGTCGTGACGGCGTGGTCCGCGCGCTGAAGGCCCGCGCGAAGGACGCGCAGAGCGCCTGAGCAGGAGTACGCGGCCCGGGGCCGGCGTGGGTGGGAGCCCGCGCCGGCCCCGGGCCGTTGTCACCCGCCCGGCACACGGAAGAGCCCGGCCCGCATGATCGCGGACCGGGCTTCGTCGTGACTGCGGGCTGCTCAGCCCTTGCCGGCGTGGCTGGCGAGCTGGTCGAGGCCCTGGATGACGCCGCCGGCCAGGTCGCCGCCGCCGAAGGACGCCACCATGGAGAGCGCGGCGAGCTTGGCGTACGTGTCCGGGATGCGCTTGCGGGCGTACCGGCCGGTGATGATCTCCAGCTGGCGCTGGTTGGGCGACACGGCGATCAGCACGGACCGGTCGGGCTCGGCGAGCTGCCGGTGCAACCGCTCGGCGTGCTCCCGGATCGGCTCGTCGAGACCACCCACGTAGACCGAGAAGACCAGGCCGGTGCCCTGGTCGGCGAGGCGGAGCGCCTCGTCGATGCGGAGCAGCTGACGGGTCGAGAAGGGCCCGTCGAGCACGTCCGGCGGGGTGTCGGTCGTCCCCGACGTGGCTCGGGCTTCACCAACGGTCACTTGCGCCTCCGGTTCCACCGGCCGGCGCCTCGCGGCCGGCCTGCTCCTGCTTGCGGCTGGTCAGCGCCGGCGCCTGCGCGCCCGCGGACAGCGCGGTGCCGGCCGAGTCGGCCAGCTGCTCCGGACGGCCCAGGAACCAGACCGGAGTGAAGTCGAAGGGCCGGCCCGGGCGGTAGCGCTTGGCGCCGCCACCGCCGCCACCACGGCTACCGGCGAAGGCCAGGCCGGCGATCACCAGCACCGCGACCGCCGGGATGCCGACGAAGACCAGCAGAGTGTCGGTAACAGACAATCCCAACGCCCCCAGGCGGAAAGAGAGACCAGGAATCTTCCGGGTCGGGTGGACGATCATGACGACGGGCGCCCGACTCCGCTTGTGCTGTTCACGTTAGCGGAGTCGACGGCCCGCCAGATTGCGGGGTGCTGATCCCATCCGCCACAGGCGTGCTCCAGTTGCGCGGCAGTGGCGATCAATGTCGAGTCGTCGCCGTACCGGCCGGTGAGCAGCACCCCGACCGGCAACCCGGCGTCGGTACGGCCCACCGGCAGGGAAACGGACGGGTCGCCGGTGACGTTGAAGATGGCGCAGTACGGCGAGAAGCGGCGCTGCCGGTCGAAATCCTCGGCCGGGTCGAGGGCGGCGAACGCGCCGACCGGCGCCTGCGGGGCGGCCAGCGTCGGGCAGAGCAGCAGGTCGCAGCCGGCGGTCCGGCGCACGCCCCGGCGTACCTGGGCCTGGAGTTCGCCGAGCGCGGCGAGCAGCGGTCCGGCGCCGATGGTGGCGCCCCGGGCGCGCAGGAACCGGGTCAACGGCAGCAGGTCGGGCTCCCGCTCGGGCGGCACCGGGGCGAGCGCCAGCACGTACCAGACGGTCTCGAAGAGCGGCCACGCCTCGGGGCCGAGCGGCGCGGGGACGTCGACCACCTCGTGGCCGGCGGCGGCGAGCAGCGCGGCGGCCCGGTCGACGGCGGCCACGCAGTCGGGGTGCACCGGCTCGTCGGCGAGCATCGGGGTGGTGAACCGGCCGATCCGCAGCCGGCCCGGGGATGCCGCCCGGGCCACCGCCAGGTGGCCGCCGTCGGGCGCGGCGGGTGGCAGGTAGGGCTCGCCGGGCACCGGCCGGGCCAGCACGTCGAGCAGCGCGGCCACGTCGGTCACCGTCCGCCCCAACGGGCCGCCGGTCGGCAGCCCGAACGCGCCGGAGCCGAGCGGGCCGCCGGAGACCACGCCCCGGCTGGGCTTGTATCCCACCAGTCCGCAGAGCGAGGCCGGGATCCGCAGCGAGCCACCGCCGTCGGAGCCCTGGGCCACCGGCACCAGCCCGGCCGCCACCGCGGCCGCCGCGCCACCGCTGGACCCACCCGCCGTGTACGCGAGGTCCCACGGGTTGCGGGCCGGCGGGGCGACCAGCCCTTCGGAGTAGAGCGAGCAGCCCAGCTCGGAGGTGGTGGTCTTGCCGAGGCTGACCAGCCCGGCCTCGGTCATGAACCGGACCACGTCGGCGTCCACGGGCGGCACGAAGTCGGCGAACGCCGCCGACCCGAAGGTGGTGCGCACCCCCGCGGTCAGCGTCAGGTCCTTGATCGCGGTCGGTACGCCGTGCAGCGGCCCCCGCTCGTCGGCCGGCACCGCGTCGGCGGCGCGGGCCGCCTCCACCGCCCGCTCGGCGGTGACGGTGACGAACGCGCCGACGGTGTCGCCGAGCGCCTCGACCCGGCGCAGGTGGTGCGTGACCAGCTCCACACTGGACAGCTCGCCCCGGCGGATCGCGGCGGCCTGCTCCAGCGCGGTCAGATCGTGCGGCTCGGCCATCCCCTCATCCTGCCGGTCCGCCGAGGCCCCCGCACTCCTCACGCGCCGGCACCACCAGCTCCGCTCGTCCGCGCGCCGGCACCCCGGAGGTGTCGGTCGACCGCCTTTGCTCTGCTTCAACCGGCGCGACATGAGAGCGCTACCAATGTTGCGTGCGTTGAAGCAGAGCAAAGGCGGTACAGGAGGGTGTTCCGGCGCGACACGACCCGGCGGGAGCGCCGGCCGGGGCCGGGGTCAGCCGTACAGGAAGCGCAGGGCGTTGCCGCCGAGCAGGGCGGCGCGCTGCGCGTCGGTGAGGAAGTCGGCGCGGTGCACCACCTGGCCGACCGGCCGCTCCCCCAGCGGGTACGGGTAGTCGCTGCCCAGCAGCACCCGGTCGGCCCCCATGGTGTCGACCAGCAGCCGCAGCGCGGCCGGCTCGAAGACCACCGAGTCGACGGCGAACCGGTCGACGTAGCTGCCGGGCGGGGCGGTGGAGGCGCCGCGGACCAGGTCGCCCCGGCGGTGCCAGGCGTTGTCGGCCCGGCCCAGCCAGAACGGGAAGCTGCCGCCGCCGTGCGCGAAGCAGATCCGCAGCGTCTCCGGCACCCGGTCGAAGACCCCGCCGAGGATCAGCGCCAGCACCGACAGGTGGGTCTCGGCGGGCATCCCGGTCAGCCAGCGGGCCATCCACCGGTCCAGCCGGGGGCCGCCGGGCATGTCCCAGGGGTGCACGAAGACCGGCGCGCCGACCGTGGCGCAGTGGGTCAGGAACTGCACGATGCCCGCGTCGTCGAGGTCCCGGTCGCCGACGTGGTTGCCGATCTCCACGCCGGCGTGGCCGGCGGCGAGGCAGCGGTCCAGCTCGGCGCAGGCCAGGTCGGCGTCCTGGAGCGGCACCTGGCAGAACGGCACCAGCCGGTCGCCGCCGGCGGCGGTGACCTCCAGGGTGAGGTCGTTGAAGATGCGGGCCACCTTGACCGCCTGGTCGGCCGGGCGGTCGTAGCCGAAGAAGACCGGGGTGGGTGAGACCACCTGCACGTCGACCCCGTCGGCGGTCATGTCGGCGAGCCGGGTGCCGGCGTCCCAGCACTGGGCACCGACCGGCCGGAACTCCGTCTCCCCGACCATGATCATGGCGGCGCGCTCGGAGTCCACCCGCAGCCAGGGCCAGCCGGACCCGCCGCAGGCCGCGGCGAGGTCCGGCCACCCCTTGGGTACGACGTGCGTGTGCACGTCCACGACCGGCCCCGGCATCAGCCCTTGCCCGGGTGCAGCGCGCCGCAGTTGCCGCAGGTGCGGGCCTTCTCGTCGGCGTAGAACGCCTGGAAGACCGGGGGCAGGTCGGCGGCGATGTCGCGCACCTGGAGCTCCACCTCGTGCACCTTGTTGCTGCACTGCGGGCAGTACCACTGGAACTTCTCCAGGGTGCCCTCCTCGCGGACCCGCTCGATCACCATGCCGATCGAGCCGGCCTCGGGACGCTGCGGCGAGTGCGGGGTGTTGCGCGGCAGCATCCACATCTGTCCCTCGCGCACGTGCACCGTACGCGGCCCCTCCGGGAGCATCAGGTTGATGTGCATGTTGCCTTTGACCTGGTAGAAGAACTCCTCGTACGGGTCGACGTGGAAGTCGGTCCGCTGGTTCGGGCCGCCCACCACCATGACGATGAAGTCGTCGCTGCCGGGCAGCATCTCCTTGTTGCCCACCGGCGGCTTCAGCAGGTGCTGGTTCTCCCCGATCCAGCCCGTGAAGCTGAACGGCTCGGCGATCTCACTCACGATGACCTCCCGACGGTAGTAGGGCGACGGCCTGCATCTCGATCAGCAGGTGCGGGTGCGGGAGCTGGTGCACGGCCACCGTGGTCCGGGTCGGCCCGGTGGCGTCGAAGAACTCCGCCCACACCTCGTTGTAGCCACCGAAGTCGTTCATGTTGACCAGGTAGCTGGTGACCTGCACCAGATCACTCAGGTCGGCGCCGACCGAGCGGAGCAGGTCGCGGATGTTCCCGACCACCGCCCGGGTCTGCGCCCGGATGTCGAGGTCGGTGGTGCCGAACTCGTCGACCGAGACACCGGCGAAGGTGTTGTCCGGCCGGCGCGACGACGTACCCGAGACGAAGACGAACCCGCCCGCGACCTTCACGTGCGGGAACGCCCCGCGCGGCACGGCCTTCCCGGCCACCACGCGGGCGGTCATGCCGCCGCCTTCAGCGATGCGGTGCCGAGCTTCTCCACCACGGCACGGACGTGCGCGCCGGGGCGCAGCGGCACCGCCGCGGTGGCCGCCCCGGCCAGGAAGACCCAACCCTTGCGCAGCCGGACGCCGTGCCGGCCGGCCAGTCGGATCCCCTCGTCGAGCGCACGCCGCGGGTCGCCGAGGATCGCCGCGGTCGAGCCGACCTGGGCCACCCGACCGTCGATCTCCAGCAGCACCCCGAGGTTGTCCAGCCCGTCCGGCACCGGCGACCAGGGGCCGACGACGAACGCGGCCGCCGAGGTGTTGTCGGCGACGACGTCCGGCAGGGAGAAGCTGAAGTTCGCGTACCGGGAGTCGATCAGCTCGATCGCCGGGGCGACCGCGCGGACCGCCCGGGTGAAGGAGCCGACCGGCTCGCCCGGGTCGGGGAGCCGGTCGAGCAGGAACGCCACCTCCGGCTCCACCCGGGGGTGGATGAAGTCGGCCACGTCGACGCCGCCGCCGTCGGGCACCCGCATCACGTCGGTGAGCCGACCCCAGATCACCTCGTCCACGCCGACCTGGGCCATCTTCGCCTTGCTGGTCAGCCCCATCTTCAGCCCGACCAGCCGCTCGCCCCGGTCCAGCCGGCGTTGCAGCAGCGCGGCCTGCACCGCGTACGCGGCGTCCACGTCGAGGCCGGTCTCGGCGGCGAGCTGCGGGATCGCGGTCGCCGTGTCGGCCGCCGCGCCCAGCTTCTCGGCGATCCCCGCGATGTCCGGCCCGATCATGAGTTCTCCTTACCGGCCAGGTCCAGTGCCACGTCCACGATCATGTCCTCCTGGCCGCCGACCATCCGCCGTCGGCCCAGCTCGACGAGGATCGAGCGGACGTCCACGCCGTACTTCGCCGACGCCCGTTCGGCGTGCCGCAGGAAGCTGGAGTAGACGCCCGCGTACCCGAGGGAGAGCGTCTCCCGGTCGACCTGGACCGGCCGGTCCTGGAGCGGGCGGACCACGTCGTCGGCCGCGTCCATCAGCGCGAACACGTCGCAGCCGTGCTTCCAGCCGTGCAGCTCGGCGACCGCCACGAAGACCTCCAGCGGGGCGTTGCCGGCGCCCGCGCCCATCCCGGCCAGCGAGGCGTCCACCCGGACGGTCCGGCCGTGCGGCGCGTCCGCGCCGGCCGGCCCGGCCCCGCGGACCCGGCCGTGCTCGACCGCGACCACGCTGTTGGCCACCCCCAGCGACAGGTTGTGGTGGGCGTGGATGCCGATCTGCGTCTCCGGCTCCAGCACCTGCCGGTACGCGTCGACCCGCGCCGCCACGTCCGACATCAGCAGCCGGCCGCCGGAGTCGGTGACGTAGACACAGTGCGCCCCGTACGACTCCATCAGCTTGGCCTGGGCGGCCAGCCCCGCCGGGTCGGACATGTGCGACATCATCAGAAACCCGGAGACGTCCATGCCGTTCTCCCGGGCCCAGGAGATGTGCTGGGCGGAGATGTCCGCCTCGGTGCAGTGGGTGGCGATCCGGACGCTGGTCACCCCGAGCGCCCTGGCCGCCCTCAGGTCGGCGATGGTGCCGATGCCGGGCAGCAGCAGGGTGGTCAGCCGGGCGTTCGTCAGCACCTCGGCGGCGGCGGCGATCCAGTCGGCGTCGCCGGCCGCGCCGTGTCCGTAGTTGACGCTGGAGCCGGCGAGGCCGTCGCCGTGCGCCACCTCGATGGCGGCCACTCCGGCCGCGTCCAGCGCGGCGGCGATGGTCCGCACCTGGTCCACCGTGTACCGGTGGGCGATGGCGTGCATGCCGTCGCGCAGCGTCACGTCCTGGATGTACAGGTCGGTCATGCCGGCACCCCCTTCACGCGCAGCGCGACCAGTCGCTCCGCGGTGCGCAGCGCGGCCGAGGTCATGATGTCCAGGTTGCCGGCGTACGCGGGCAGGTAGTGCCCGGCCCCGGAGACCTCCAGGAAGACCGAGACCTGCAGGCCGGTGAAGTGCCGGCCCAGCACCGGCGCGTACGTGTCGACCCGGTCGAACTGCACGTCCTGCTTGAGCCGGTAGCCCGGCACGTACTCCTGCACGGTCGCCACCATGTCGGCCACCGATCCGGCGATCGCCGCGCGGTCCGCGTCGGCGTCCGGGCAGAGGCAGTAGACGGTGTCGCGCATCAGCAGCGGCGGGTCGGCCGGGTTCAGCACGATGATCGCCTTGCCGCGCTCCGCGCCGCCGACCACCTCGATCGCCCGGGCCGTGGTCTCGGTGAACTCGTCGATGTTGGCCCGGGTGCCCGGACCGGCCGACCTCGACGCGATCGAGGCGACGATCTCCCCGTATGCGACCGGGGTGACCCGCCCGACCGCGTGCACGATCGGCACGGTGGCCTGCCCGCCGCAGGTGACCATGTTGACGTTGCGTTCCCGCAGGTGCTCGTCGAGGTTGACCGGCGGCACCACGTACGGGCCGAGCGCGGCCGGGGTCAGGTCGACCACGGTCCGCCCGTGCGCCCGCAGCACCTCGTCGTGCCGGCGGTGCGCGCCGGCCGAGGTGGCGTCGAAGACCAGCTCGACGTCGGCGAACTCGGGCATCGCGACCAGCCCGTCGACGCCCTCCGCGGTGGTGGCCACGCCGAGCCGGCGAGCCCGGGCCAGCCCGTCCGAGGCCGGGTCGATGCCGGCCATCGCCACCATGCGCAGCGTCTCACTGAGCCGCAGCACCTTGATCATCAGGTCGGTGCCGATGTTGCCCGACCCGAGCACCGCCACGCCGACACTCATGAGACCTCCCGGGAGAAACAGGTACGCACCGAGCCGAGGCCGGAGATCCGGGCCTCGTACGCGGCACCGGGGGTGACCGGCACCATCGGGCCGAGGGCCCCGGAGAGCACCACGTCGCCGGCCTTCAACGGGTCACCGGCGCGGGCCATCGTGCCGGCCAGCCACTGCAGGGCGTGCAGCGGATTGCCGAGGCAGGCCGCCCCGGCCCCGACCGAGACCGGCTCGCCGGCGTGCTCCAGCACCATCCCGCAGAGCCGCAGGTCCACGTCGGCCAGCCGGCGGGGCGTGGTGCCGAGCACGAAGAGACCACTGGAGGCGTTGTCGGCAATGGTGTCCACGATGGAGATGTCCCAGCCGGCGATCCGCGAGTCGACGATCTCGATGGCCGGCAGCACGTGGTCCACCGCCCGGATCAGGTCCACGCCGATGACCCGCTCGTCGGGCAGGTCCGCGCCGAGCACGAAGGCGATCTCCGCCTCCACCCGGGGCTGGAGCAGCCGGCCGATCGGCACCTCGACGCCGTCGCCGACCGCCATGTCGTCGAAGAGCACCCCGAAGTCGGGCTGGAAGACGCCGAAGTTCTCCTGCACGGCCCGCGAGGTGAGGCCGATCTTCGCGCCCACCCGGCGATGGCCCTTGCCGAGCCGCTGCCGGGTGTAGACCTGCTGCACCTGGTACGCGGCCTCGACGTCGCCCTCCGGCAGCAGCCGGCCGCGCAGCGGCGGGCAGGGCTTCTCGTCCTGCCGGGCCACGGCCAG
This sequence comes from Micromonospora auratinigra, assembly GCF_900089595.1. GTDB lineage: Bacteria > Actinomycetota > Actinomycetes > Mycobacteriales > Micromonosporaceae > Micromonospora > Micromonospora auratinigra. Next base: position 3,703,596 of record NZ_LT594323.1, read on the forward strand.
TTCCCGGTTGGCGGCTTCGATGTCGACGGTCATCCCCGCTCCTCGCTGCGTACGCTTGAGACGCCGGCCATTCTGCCCGTTCCGCGCACTCATGAGAGGTCCACACAGACGTTGGTGAGTTCCGAGTAGAAGTCGAGCGAGTGCACACCACCCTCCCGGCCGATGCCGGAGGCCTTCACCCCGCCGAACGGGGTGCGCAGGTCACGCAGGAACCAGGTGTTCACCCAGACGATGCCGGCGTCCAGCCGGGACCCGGCCCGGTGCGCCCGGCCCACATCCCGGGTCCAGACGGTCGCCGCCAGGCCGTACTCGGTGCCGTTGGCCAGCGCGTACGCCTCGTCCTCGGTGTCGAACGGGGCGACGTGCACCAGCGGGCCGAAGATCTCCTCGCGGTTGGTGCGGGCGTCCGGCCCGAGTCCGGTGAGCACGGTCGGCTGCACGTACGCGCCGCCGTCGCGGGCGTCGCCGAAGCGCGGCACTCCGCCCCCGGCGCGCACCTCGGCGCCCTCGGTGCGGGCCAGCGCGTAGTGGCCGAGCACCTTCTCCCGGTGGCCGTGCGAGATCAGCGGCATGTTCGCCGTCGCCTCGTCGGCCGGCCAGCCGTACGCCAACTCGTCGGCGCGCTCGGCCAGCCGCGCGGTGAACTCCTCGAAGACCGGCCGCTGCACGTAGATCCGTTCCGTGCAGAGACAGACCTGGCCGCCGTTGGTGAAGCTGGACCGGACCGAGCCGGCGACCGCGGCGTCCAGGTCGGCGTCGGCGAAGACCAGGCCGGCGTTCTTGCCGCCCAGCTCGAAGGAGACCGCCTTCACCCCGTCGGCGGCGGCCCGCATGATGGCGCTGCCGGTCGCCGACTCACCGGTGAAGGTGACCGCGTCGACGCCGGGGTGCCGGGTCAGGTGCTCGCCGGCCGAGCCGGGGCCGAAGCCGTGCACCAGGTTGAACACCCCCTCCGGTACGCCGGCCGCCGCCATCACCTCGGCGAGCAGGGTGGCCGAGGCCGGGGTCTCCTCGCTGGGCTTGACGATCACCGCGTTGCCGCAGGCCAGCGCGGGCGCGACCTTCCAGGTGAGCAGCAGCAGCGGCAGGTTCCACGGCACGATGACCGCGACCACGCCGACCGGCTTGCGGACCGCGTAGTTCAGTGCCCGGCCGCCGGTCGGGGTGACCGTGGTGAACGACTCGGTCGGCGCGGTCGCCACGATCTCGGCGAACGCCCGGAAGTTGGCCGCGCCGCGCGGGATGTCCAGCGTCCGGGCCTGCGAGATCGACTTGCCGGTGTCCGCGACCTCGGCGGCGACCAGGTCGTCGAAGCGACGTTCCAGCTCGTCGGCGACCCGGCGCAGCACCTCGGCGCGCTCCCGCTCGCCCAGCCGGCCCCACGGGCCGCGCAACGCCGCCCGGGCGGCGGTCACCGCGTCGTCCACCGTGGACGCCGACGCCTCGACCACCTCGAAGACCGGTTCACCGGTGACCGGGCTGCGCTTGGTGAACCGGGTGCCGGTGGCCACGAACTCGCCGCCGACGAAGTTGCGCAGCAGGCCGGGGCCGTCCGGCGCGTGCCCGGCCATCAGCCGGGGGTCCCAGAGACTCATCGCCGCCGCCCCAGCGCCGCGCCGACCCCGCCGGCCAACAGGGCCAGCGCCCCCGCCGCGACCGCGCCGACGGCCGCGTACTGCCGGCGGACCCGGCGGCGCACCTGGGCGTACGGGGTGGTGGAGAAGGAGACCAACTCGTACTGGGAGACGTACCGGCCGGGCAGGGCCCGTTCCAGGGCGTGCTCGATCTTCTTGCGGGTCCGGTAGACCGGGGAGGCGACCTTGTCCCGCATCTCCACGAAGTTGGTCAGCGCCATCCGGGCGATCGCCTCCGCGTTCGCCTGCCGCCGGTGCTGGTACAGCGGCAGCGCGGACGCCCAGTGGTCGGCGCACTCGTCGAGGCAGCGGTCCAGCTCCACCACGTCCTCGAACGCGCAGTTCGCGCCCTGGCCGTAGAACGGCACGATGGCGTGCGCCGCGTCGCCGACCAGCCCGACCTTGCCGGCCACCTGCCACGGGGTGCAGCGGACCGTGCCGAGCACCCCGACCGGGTTGTGCTGGTAGTCGTCGACCAGGTTCGGGGCGAGCGGCACCAGGTCCGGGTAGTGGGTGGTGAAGTGCCGTTCGATCGCCGCCGGGCTGCCCAGCGAGGCGAAGCTCTGCGTGCCGTGGGTGGGCCAGAACAGCGTGCAGGTGAAGGAGCGGTCCGGGTTGGGCAGCGCGATCATCATCGAGGTGCCGCGCGGCCAGATGTGCAGCGCGCCCGGGTCGAGCGCGAACTCCCCGCCGATCGGCGGGACGGTGAGTTCCTTGTAGCCGTAGTCGAGGAAGTCGAGGCTCTCGGTCAGCACCCCGTACGCCAGCAGCTGCCCGCGCACGGCGGAGCCCGCCCCGTCCGCGCCCAGGACCACCGACGCGGTCCCGGTGACCTTGCCCTGCGGGGTCTCGAAGGTCAGCTCGCCGCTGGTCGGGTCGAGCCCGACCAGCCGGTGGTCGAAGGCGATCCGCACCCCCGGCAGCGCGGCGGCGGCGGTCAGCAGGGCGTTGTTCAGCGCGCCCCGGCTGATCGAGTTGATCGCCCGGTCCCCGTCGACGCTGTACGACTGGAACTGCGGCTCGCCCGCCACCGGGTGGATCATCCGGCCGCGCATCGGCAGCGCGTCGGCCATCACCTGCTCGGCCAGCCCGATCCGGCGCAGCGCGTCGAGGCCGCGCTCGGAGAGCGCCAGGTTGATCGAGCGGCCCCGCTCGACCCGGCCGGTACGCGGGTCGGGTCGCCGCTCGTAGAGCGCCACCGGGTAGCCGCGCCGGGCCAGGAAGCAGGCCAGCAGGCAGCCGGCCAGCCCGGCCCCGACGACCGCGATCTCGTCCCGTTCCGTACTCATGAGGTGGTCTCCACAGTCGCGGCCAGCGCGTCGGCGACCCGCCAGCAGTCGTGGTACGTCGAGTAGAGCGGCACCGGGGCGAACCGCACGATGTCCGGCTCGCGGGCGTCGGCGATCACCCCGTGCTCGTGCCGCAGCCGCTTGCTCAGCTCGCCCGCGCTGCCCGCGCCGACCCGGACCGAGAGCTGGCAACCCCGCCGGGCCGGGTCGCGCGGGGTGACCACGGTCAACGGCCGGTCGGCGGTCACCTCGTCGAGCAGCCGCTCCAGCCACCCGGTGAGGCGCACGCTGCGCTCCCGCAGCGCCGGCATGCCGACGGCGTCGAACAGCTCCAGCGAGGTGCGCACCGGACCCATCGCGAAGATCGGCGGGTTGGAGACCTGCCACGCCTCGACGGTGGCCGGCGGCCGGGCCACCGGGGTCATCTCGAACCGGGTCGCCGCCTCGGTGCTCCACCAGCCCTCGAAGCGGGGCAGCGCCGGGTCGCCGAGGTGCCGCTCGTGCACGAAGACGCCGGCCAACGCGCCGGGCCCCGAGTTCAGGTACTTGTACGAGCACCAGGCGGCGAAGTCGACGTCCCAGTCGTGCAGGGCGAGCGGGACGTTGCCGGCGGCGTGCGCCAGGTCCCAGCCGACCACCGCCCCGGCGGCCCGGCCGGCGGCGGTGATCGCCGGGATGTCCATCAGCTCGCCGGTGAGGTAGTTGACCCCGCCGAGCAGCACCAGCGCGACGGTGTCCCCCTCGGCGGCGAGGAGGTCCAGCACGTCGGACGTGCGCAGGGTGTCCTCGCCGGGGCGCGGCGTCAGCCGGACCACTGTGGCGTCCGGGTCCAGACCGTGGAAACGGGCCTGGCTGCGCACCGCGTAGCTGTCCGAGGGGAAGGCGCTGTCCTCGATGACGATCCGGGTCCGCCGCCCCGCCGGCCGGTAGAAGCTCACCATCAGCAGGTGCAGGTTGACGGTGAGGGAGTTCATCACCACGGTCTCCGCGGGGCGCGCGCCGACCAGTCGCGCGGCCGGCCCGGTGAGCAGCTCGTGGTACGGCAGCCAGGGGCGCCCCGCCTCCAGGTGCCCCTCCACCCCCAGCCGGCGCCAGTCGTCCAGGTCGGCGAGGAGTTCGTCGCGGGTGGCCCGGGGTTGCAGGCCCAGCGAGTTGCCGGCCAGGTAGGCCGCCTCGGGATAGCGGCCGCCGTCGGCGGGCGGCACGTGGAACAGGTGCCGGTGCCCCGGGTCGGCGGCGTCGCGCCGGTGGGCCTCGTTCTCGGTGTACGGCATCGTTCGCCCCTCGGTCACATCGCGGTCCGGGCCGACCACAGCTCCGGGAAGACCACCCGGGCCATGCTGCGCTGCAACCAGGCCAGGCCGGCCGAGCCGCCGCTGCCGACCTTGGCGCCCATGCTGCGCTGCACCGCCTTGATGTGGTGCCAGCGCCAGTCGCCGAACCGCTCGGCCACCTCGGTCAGTGCCTCGCCCAGCAGCCGCAGGTGGTTGTCCGGGCCGCCGTCGCCGTAGACGCGCACCCAGGCGGCCTCCACGACGGGGTGCGCCTCGTGCTCGGTCGACACGTCCCGGTCCAGCAGCTCGGCCGGGATCTCGAAGCCGCGCCGGGCGAGCAGGGCGACCACGTCGTCCCAGAGGCTCGGCACGGCCAGTGCCTCGCTCAGCTCGGCGTACACCTCGGTCTGCCGGCGGAACGGGCGGATCAGCGCCGGGTCCCGCAGGCCGAGCAGGAACTCCAGCTGGCGGTACATCGCGGACTGGAAGCCGGAGCCCTCGCCGAGCTGGTTACGGAACCGGTTGAAGTCGGCCGGGGTCATCCAGCGCAGCCCCTGCCAGGCGGCGTTGAGGCCCTCCAGGTGCAGGGCGGCCCGGCGCAGCGGGGGCAGCGCGTCCCAGATCCGGTTGGCCCGCAGCTCCCGCTGGGCGTGCCGCAGCTCGTGGCAGGTGAGCCCGAAGTAGAGCTCCATGATCTGGCTGACCATCAGGAACGACATCTCGCCGGGGTCGTCGGTGAGCGGTTCCTGGAGCCGGTGCAGCGTGCTGGCCCGCACGTAGGCGTCGTAGGGCACCCGCTCGGCGAACTCGAGCGTCGGTTCGCCACCGTTGCGTGCCGCCCGGGCCGCCCGCTGCTGCGGGGTGGCCGGCCGGACCGCCGTCCTCTGTTCCACCGTCATCTCCCTCCGTACGCCGGGGTAGACGACATGATCCCGCTGCGCGACGGCCGGATGGAATGCCGGTTCAACGGCGCTACGCTGGGCCGACCTGCCACGCGGAAGGCGTCTGGCGCATTCCGCTTCACGAAGGAAAGGTCACGCGTGGACGACATGGACTGGGCGCTGCTGCGCGAGCTGCAGGCCGACGCCCGGCTCTCGTACAGCGAGCTGTCCCGCCGGGTGCACCTGTCCCCACCGGCGGTGGCCGAGCGGGTCCGCCGGCTGGAGGAGTCCGGGGTGATCACCGGCTACCACGCGCACGTCGACCTGACCCGGGCCGGGCGCAGCGTGCTCGCGCTGATCCGGATGTCCTGCTACGGGTCGCGCTGCATCCTCAACGACCCCGAGGTGGCGGGCTGGCCGGAGATCATGGAGATCCACCGGATCACCGGGGACGCGTGCAGCATGCTCAAGGTCGCGGCCGGCTCGATGGGCGACTTCGAGCAGGTCATCGACCGGCTCGCCCCGTACGGCCAGCCGTCCAGCACGATGGTCCTCTCCACCCCGCTGGAATGGCACCCGGTCACCCCGCTGCCGCCGGCCGCCCCCGCGCCGGCCGCCCGCCGGCGCTGACCCGGGGTTTGCCCCGGGGTCAGCGGGAAAGCAGGCCCCGCTGCCCGTCAGCAGGATTCCGGTGCGCCGCACCGGGAGGGGGGAATCATGCGTGGGCTCGTGGCACAACGCGCCGTCTCGGCGGTCCTGAGCGTGCTCGGACTGGTCGCGGCGTTCGTCCTGACGACCGTCACCCCGGCCCGCGCCGGGGAGAACGTCTTCGTCGAGGTCACCCCGAACAGCGCGCAGGCCGGCACCCGGGTGAGCATCCGGGCCGGCTGCGACAACAACAACGACCGGCAGGCCCAGGTCACCTCGGACGCCTTCGGCCGGGTGATGCTCCGGCCGGACAACGGCTTCCTCACCGGGGCCGTCACCGTCCCGGGCAACAAGGCGCCCGGCGACTACCCGGTGAACCTCGACTGCGCCAACGGCAACACCGCTTCCACCATGCTCACCGTGCTGAACATGGCCCAGCCCAGCAAGGGCCCGGCCACCGGTGGCGGGGGCACCGCCGACGACGGCCGGGGCAGCGGGTCGCTGCTGCTCGTCGGTGGTCTCGTCGCGGTGGCGGTGGTCGCCGGGGTGACCGCCCGCCGCAGGACCGGTAGCCGCGTCTGACGAGGTGCGGCCATGGCCCGCGCACGAGGCAGACAGGAACGCGCCGGCCCCGGCCCGGGCGACCGGGCCGGCCGGCAGCGGCGTCGGGCGGCGTGCCGGCTCCGGGCCGGGCTGCGGGTGGCGTCCCGGGCGTCGCGCCGGTTCGCCCGGGCCGCCGGGCACGCCTTCTCGGCCAGCGTCACCACCGCCGACCCGCAGGCCGCCCCGGTTCCGGCCCGCACCCGCCCGGCAGCACCCCGGGGGTACGCGGCGCGGCGCGGACCCGGCACCCCGGTGCTGGTGGTCGCCGGGCTGATGGCGCTCATCGTGGCCCTGCTCGGGCTGGACCGGGTGGCCGGCGTGCACCTGCTGCCCGACCAACTCACCGCCGGGCTGCGCCCGCCGCCGAAGAAGTTCCCGGTGCTGCCGGCCAGCCCGCCGACCGACCTCGCGATCGACAAGATCCGACTGCACGCGCCGGTGCACCGGGTGGGGCTCGCCGCGGACGGCAGCATCGCCGTGCCGGACGTCGGGAAGTCCGGTGAGGCCGGCTGGTACGAGCAGGGGCCCACCCCCGGCCAGTACGGCCCGGCGGTGATCGTCGGGCACGTCGACACCACCACCGGACCGGCGGTCTTCCACGACCTGCGCGACCTCGGCGACGGCGACCGGATCGAGGTGACCCGCGCCGACCGGTCGGTGGCCGTCTTCGAGGTCACCCGCACCGAGCGGTACGGCAAGGAACGGCTGCCGGTGCAGCAGGTGTACGGCGACTTCAGCCGGCCGAGCCTGCGGCTGATCACCTGCGGCGGCCGCTGGGTGGGCGGCGAGACCGGGTACGCCGACAACCTGGTCGTCTACGCGTCACTGGTCAAGGCACGTGACCGCTGACCGCCGGCCCGGTGTCGGTCCGGCCGACGGCCGACGGCCGGGATCAGGCCGCCGCCTCGGTCTCCGGCTCCCGCAGGTCGAGCCAGTCCGCCCAGCGCGGGTCCGGCGCCCGGTGCCCGAGCACCCGCCAGGCCGTCCCCTTCGGGGGCGCCGGCAGGATGTTCAGCCGCCAGCCCAGCTCGGCCGGGGTCTTGTCGCCCTTGGTGTGGTTGCAGCGGGCGCAGGCGGCGACGACGTTCTCCCAGGCGTGCCGGCCGCCCCGACTGCGGGGGAAGACGTGGTCGATGGTCTCCGCCGGCCCCCGGCAGTAGGCGCAGCGCCAGCCGTCGCGGGCGAAGATGGCCCGCCGGGAGAGCCCGACGTGGGTCCGGTACGGCACCCGGACGAAGCGGGTCAGCCGGACCACCGAGGGGACCGGGAGCGCGTTGCGCGCGCTGTGCAGGATGCCCTCGCCGTCGGCCACGCAGACGGCCTTGGCGGAGAGCACGAGGATCGCGGCACGACGCACGGACACGACACACAGCGGCTCGTAGGTGGCGTTGAGCACCAAGGCCCCGGAGCCCGCCGTGGGTCGTATGTCAGGCATCGTGCTCACCCTCCCGGTCCAGCCGCTCCCGCCGCTGTCGCACCGGCGCCCGCCCCGCGGGCAGCGGGGATCGACACCGGAGCCGGTCGGGACCACCGACGTCCGTTGCGCCAATAGTCCCTGATCGCGCCCCGGATTGCACGCACTAATCCCGGGTACCTCGTGAAGCTTTTTCGACGCGTGGCACGATGACCGGTTCCGTCCCGGTGGACCACCGGCCGGCCGACGGGTGGGTCACCGCTCGGCGGACGACCGCCGTGCGGTACGAAAGCAGGGTGAGTTCCGCCGACCTGACGCTCCTCGCCCTGCGCGCCGCCGCCGACCCCAGCCCCAGCCCGTCCGTCGACTGCCGCACCGACCCGTGGTGCAAGAACGTCTACGAGATCACCGGCTCGGCCTGGTTCGCCGAGGGCAGCTACTGGATCGTCCTCAAGCCACTGCGGATCATCCTGATCCTGCTGCTCGCCGTCGCCGCCCGGTGGGCGCTGCACCGGACGATCAACCGGCTGGTCCGGACCACGCACGAGGGCGCGGTGCCGACCATGCTCCGGCCGCTGCGGGAACGGATCCCGAGCGCCTCGCTCGACCCGGAGCAGTTCGTGCCGGAACGGCGGCGGCAACGGGCCGAGGCGATCGGCTCGGTGCTGCGCAGCATGGTCACCGCGTTCATCTTCGGCATCGCCCTGCTGATGGTGCTGAAGGAGTTCAGCTTCGACCTGGCCCCGCTCCTGGCCAGCGCCGGGATCGCCGGCGTGGCCCTCGGCTTCGGCGCGCAGAGCCTGGTCAAGGACCTGATCGCCGGCCTCTTCATGCTGATCGAGGACCAGTACGGCGTCGGCGACACCGTCGACCTGGGTGAGGCGACCGGGGTGGTCGAGTCGGTGGGCCTGCGGGTCACCACGGTCCGCGACGGCCGGGGCGTGCTCTGGTACATCCGCAACGGCGAGATCGTCCGGGTCGGCAACAAGAGCCAGGGCTGGGCGCTGGTCGTGGTCGACCTGCCGATCGGCTTCGCCGGCACCGAGGAGGCCAACGCGGTGCTGCGTACGGCGGCGGCGTCGGTGGCGCTGGACCCGGAGCTGGCCCCGCAGATCGTGGAGGAACCGGAGGTGCTCGGCGTCGAGCAGATCACGGTCGACGGCGCGGTCATCCGGACGGTGGTGAAGACGACCGCCGACGGGCAGTTCGCGGTGGGGCGCGAGCTGCGCCGCCGGCTGGCCGAGGCGTTGGAGAACTCCGGCATCACCGCCCGGATCGCGGCGGCCCGGCTCTATCCGGGGGTGCCGCTGCCCGTTTCCACCCCCGGCGAGACGGGCACCGGCGGCGCCACCTGAGCCGCCGACCAGGGCAATCGACGCGGACGATTTCGGGGCTTCCGCGCCGCGCGGCCCCTCGGGTATCGTCCGTTCGTTCAGTCGGAGATGCGACGATCAATCCGTTCACCCTAGCCAGTTGTCCAGACCATCGGGCAGAATCCGGTGCACACGCTCCAATCGGAGCGTGTTCGTGTCCTCGCTGATCCGTAGATCTGACGACTGTCCGGGGTCCGGCCATCACGAGTGGTCGCACCACGGACGATGGAGGCGACGGTGTCCGACGAGCGACCTGCCCCGGAGGGCCCGGCCACTTTTCGCGACGTGTTCGGGCAGGCCGAGTTCCGCGCGCTCTTCACCGCCACCGCCCTGTCCTGGATCGGCGACTACGTCGCCAAGGCCGCCGTCGCCGTGCTGGTCTACCGGGAGACCGAGTCGGTGGCGCTCTCCGCCGCGGCGTTCGCGGCCAGCTACCTGCCCTGGCTGATCGGCGGTCCCCTGCTCGCCACGATCGCCGAGCGGCACCGCTACCGGGAGGTCATGGCGGTCTGCGACCTGATCCGGATGGCGCTGATGGTGCTGGTCGCGCTCCCCTGGATGCCGACCTGGGCGATCTTCGTCCTGATCTTCGCCGCCACCCTGGCCAACCCGCCGAGTCAGGCCGCCCGGTCCGCGGTCCTGCCGCAGATCCTGCACGGCGACCGGCTGGTGGTGGGGCTCTCCCTCCAGGCCACCGCCGGCCAGGCGGCGCAGGTCCTCGGCTATCTGCTGGGCGGGGTGACGGCGGCGTTCAGCCCGGCCGCCGCCCTGCTGCTGAACGCCGCCACCTTCGCGGTGTCCGCGCTGCTGGTCCGGTTCGGCCTGCGCGACCGGCCCCCGGCGATGCGCGCCGCGCACCGCAGCCACCTGCTGCGGGAGACCGGGCAGGGATTCCAGATCGTCTTCGGCCAGCCGGTGCTGCGGGCCATCGCCGTGCTGGTCTTCAGTTCGGCGCTCTTCTCCATCGTGCCGGAGGGCCTCGCCGCGGCATGGGCCGCCGAGCGCCGGGGCGACCTCGCCGGCGGCACCGCCCAGGCGATCATCATGGCCGCCAACCCGGTCGGCTACGTGGTCGGCGGGCTGGTGGTCGCCCGGCTCTTCAGCCCGGCCCGTCGGCTGGCCCTGATGCGCCCGCTCGCGGTGCTCGCCCCGGCGATGCTCGTGCCCGCGCTGTTGGATCCGTCCCCCCTGGTGGTGGCGCTGCTCGCGGCGGCGTGCGGGTTCGCCGTCGCCGGCCTGGTGCCGGCGGCCAACGGCCTCTTCGTCCAGGCCCTGCCGGACAGCTACCGGGCCCGGGCGTTCGGGGTGATGGCCACCGGGATGCAGCTCATCCAGGGCTTCGCGGTGCTGGTCACCGGCGCGCTCGGCGAGCGCTTCAGCATCCCCCTGGTGGTCGGGCTGTGGAGCGCGGCCGGGGTGGTGCTGATGCTGGTGGCGGCGCTGAGCTGGCCGGACGGGCGGCAGGTCGACGCCGCGGTCGAGGCGGCCCAGCGGGCCAACGACCCGGCGACGCCGGACGAGCCGCCCCGGCGCTTCGCGGGCCGGGCCGGCGCGCCGGTGGCGGGCGGGGAGCAGTCCACCGAGCACGGGCGGCACCGGCACGCGGTGACCTGAGCCGCCCCGGCCGACGGGCGGCGGTCGTCGGCCGTCCGTACCTGGCAGGATGGAGCGGTGACTTCCCCAGGCGAGTCGATGACCCTGTTCGAGGCGGTCGGCGGCGAACCCACCTTCCGCAAGCTGGTGGACGAGTTCTACGCCGGCGTCGCCACCGACCCGCTGCTGCGGCCGATGTACCCGGAGGAGGACCTGGCCCCGGCGGCCGACCGGCTGACCCTCTTCCTCATGCAGTACTGGGGCGGCCCGCACACCTACTCGGAGCAGCGCGGGCACCCGCGGCTGCGGATGCGGCACGCCACCTTCCGGATCGGGGCCGCCGAGCGGGACGCCTGGCTCTACCACATGCGACGGGCGGTGGACCGGCTGGACCTGCCGCCGGAGATCGCCGCCGCGCTCTGGGACTACCTGGAGCGGGCCGCGTACTTCCTGGTCAACGTGGCGGAGGACCCGGGCGCGGGAGCCTGACGAGCACGGCGGTACGGCCGGGGCCGGGCCCCGGCCGGCCTCCGGTCAGAGCAGGGCACCCTCGTCGTGCAGCCAGTCCACGAAGGTGGTGGCCACCGCGGCGCCGCAGTCGAGCATCTCGACCAGCAGCGCGTCGTGGGCACCCGCCCCCAGCGGGACCTGGAGCTCGGCGTAGATCGGCAGCTGACCGCGCTCGGTCGGGTCACCGATGTACGCCTTGCAGAACCGTCGGGTGTGGTTCCACTCGTTGACCACCCGGTAGGCCCGGTCGGCCCAGTCCGGCGGCACCGTCGCGTGTGGACGGGCCCGCATCACCAGGATCTCGTCGTCCGGCCCTTCGAGCGTGACCAGCACGGCGTGCCGCTCCCACATGGCCAGCAGGTTGCCGTCCCCGTCGGCCAGGTATCGCACGTCCAGCAGGTCGAGCGCGTCACAGACGCGCCGCAGGGTGACCGGGCCGACGGTGGCCGGCATGTCGGCCGTCACCGGCCGCTCGACGGCCGCGTCGTCCCCCGGCTGGCGGGGGGTCGGCGGCCCGCACCGGACGCCGTCATCCACCGTGATCCCGCTTCGAGTTTCCGGATCGCCGCCGATGGCGGGACCGGGGCGCCATGACCACCACGGCATCGCTCGCGCACCTCACTCCCCAGCGGATCCAGCCGCCTACGGTGCGTTGGATCCGAGGATGGACGGTACCCGGACAGCCGGGATGAGGCATCCCCCCAACGGACGCCCCAAACCGGAAGAACGAACGGGGGTCATCCGTTCGGACGACCGATTGCGGGCGTAAGACTGAGTTCGGCAACCTTCCGCGACCAGGCTGCTCCGTACGGTCCGACCAGGCCGACCCAACGGCCGGCCACCCGCACCTGCACCTCACCGCCGCCGAGGAAGCCCATCCGGACCAGGCCCTGCACCAACCGCTGCGGCACCTCGACCGGCTCGTCCGGCGCGTCGTCCGGGGTGACCACCACGGCCACGTGGTCCAGCAGCGCGTCCCGCAGCGCCCGCTGCCCCACCGCGCGGCCCGCGACGCCGTGCGTGGCCGCCTCGCGCAGCGTGCCGGCGGCGGCGTCGGCGATCCGGCGCACGTCCTCGGCCGGCAGCGCCTCCACCGCCCGGCTCGCGACCGGCGGCAACGGCCAGCGCCACCCGTCGTCCCGCCGCCGGGGCAACGCGTCCCCGCCGGCCGTCAACTCGGCGAGCAGCTCCGCGGCGGCGACCGTCACGTCCCCGGGGGCGACCCCGGGCACCGTCCGGACGGCCAGCACCCCCCACGGCAGGCGGGCCCAGAGGGCGGTACGTCCCGCGCCCGGCACCGGCCGGAGCCGGACCAGGGTGGCCGGGTCCAGCCGGACCACCCGGGCCAGGAAGGCGCCGGCGTCCGCGACCCCGGTCAGCCCGTGCCCGCTCATGTGTCGAGCCCCGGGGCGTAGCGGAGCAGGAAGGCCCGCTCCTCGGCGGAGATCCGCCGGGGCCGCTGTGCGGCCAGGTCGAACGGCACCAGCACCGACCGGGCGGTGCTGGCCAGCACGTCCCCGTCGTACAGCTCGTAGGCGACGGTGAAGGAGGCGGCCCGCAGCTGCTCCACCCACAGCTCGATGCGTACCGTGGGGGCCGCCTGCGCGCTGGCCCGGCCCAGGGCGTAGTCGACCGGGCGCAGGTAGTCGACCTCGTGCCGGCGGATGACCACCCCGTCGGCGAACGAGCCCACTCCCCACGCCCGGCCGCCGGCGAACATCAACGCCACCCGGGCCTCCTCGTAGAGCGTGAGGAAGCGCGAGTTGTTGACGTGGCCGTACGCGTCCAGGTCGGACCAGCGCAGCGTGCAGTGGTAGACGAACTTGTCAGTCACGGGTGAGCTTGCGGTAGGTCACCCGGTGCGGACGGGCCGCCTCGGCGCCCAGCCGGTCGATCTTGTTCTTCTCGTACGCCTCGAAGTTGCCCTCGAACCAGAACCACTTCGACGGGTTCTGGTCGTCGCCCTCCCAGGCCAGGATGTGCGTGGCGACCCGGTCCAGGAACATCCGGTCGTGGGAGATGACCACGGCGCAGCCCGGGAACTCCAGCAGCGCGTTCTCCAGGCTGGAGAGGGTCTCCACGTCCAGGTCGTTGGTCGGCTCGTCGAGCAGGATGACGTTGCCGCCGATCTTCAGGGTCAGCGCCAGGTTGAGCCGGTTCCGCTCGCCACCGGAGAGGACCTTGGTCGGCTTCTGCTGGTCCGGCCCCTTGAAGCCGAACGCGGCGATGTACGCCCGCGACGGCATCTCGACCTTGCCCACCATCAGGTGGTCGAGACCGTCGGAGACGACCTCCCAGACCGTCTTGTCGCCGTCCAGGCCCTGCCGGTTCTGGTCGACGTACGACAGGGAGACGGTCGGGCCGACCTTGACGTCGCCGCCGGTCGGCTGCTCCAGCCCGACGATGGTCTTGAACAGGGTGGTCTTGCCGACGCCGTTCGGGCCGATGATGCCGACGATGCCGTTGCGCGGCAGCGAGAAGGACAGGTCGTCGATCAGCAGCCGGTCACCGAAGCCCTTGCTCAGCTGGTGCGCCTCGATGACGGTGCTGCCCAGGCGCGGGCCCGGCGGGATCTGGATCTCCTCGAAGTCCAGCTTCCGGGTCTTCTCCGCCTCGGCGGCCATCTCGTCGTAGCGGTCCAGCCGGGCCTTCGACTTGGTCTGCCGCGCCTTGGCGTTGGAGCGCACCCACTCCAGCTCCTCGGAGAGGCGCTTCTTCATCTTGGCGTCGCGGCGGCCCTCGACGGCCAGCCGGGCGGCCTTCTTCTCCAGGTAGGTGGAGTAGTTGCCCTCGTACGGGTAGGCCCGGCCGCGGTCCAGCTCCAGGATCCAGTTCGCCACGTTGTCCAGGAAGTACCGGTCGTGGGTGATGGCGATGACGGTGCCGGCGTACTTGGCCAGGTGCTGCTCCAGCCACTGCACGCTCTCCGCGTCCAGGTGGTTGGTGGGCTCGTCGAGCAGCAGCAGGTCGGGCGCCTCCAGCAGCAGCTTGCAGAGCGCCACCCGGCGGCGCTCACCACCGGAGAGCTTGGTGACGTCGGCGTCCGGCGGCGGGCAGCGCAGCGCGTCCATGGCCAGCTCGAGCTTGGAGTCGATGTCCCAGGCGTCGGCGTTGTCCAACTCCTCCTGGAGCCGACCCATCTCCTCCATCAGCTCGTCGGAGTAGTCGGTGGCCATCTGCTCGGCGATGGCGTTGAAGCGGTCCAGCTTCGTCTTGATCTCGGCGACCGCCTCCTCGACGTTGCCGAGGACCGTCTTGCTGTCGTTGAGCGGGGGCTCCTGGGCGAGCATGCCGACGGTGAAGCCGGGCATCAGCCGGGCCTCACCGTTGCTCGGCTGGTCCCAGCCTGCCATGATCTTGAGGAGGCTGGACTTACCGGCGCCGTTCGGACCGACCACACCGATCTTGGCCCCCGGCAGGAAGTTCAGCGTCACGTTGTCGAGCACGACCTTGTCGCCGTGCGCCTTGCGCGCCTTTTCCAGGACGTAGATGAACTGGGCCACGGTGCGGGCTACCTCCGTCGGTTGCGATCGCGAGCTGGTGGGGCGCGGGCGCGGGCATCGACCTCCGCCCGCCGCCGCCGGCCGGGAGCCGGCCGCGGGCACGCCATCCTCAATCCTGACAGGTACGGCCCGCTCCGCCCACATCGCCCCGCCCCGGCCGGCACCCGCGCCGCGCCGCCGGCACCGACTGTCGGCAAGATCACGGTCAGGGGTTCGGCGGATCTGGGACGGGTAGGTAAGTCCGGCACGGGGGATCAGACGCCGCAGCTACGCTCAGTACGCTCATCGCGGTGGACCCGTCAGTACCCGGAGGTGGCCGATCGTGACCGTCCGTAGCTCCTTTGTCGTAGTGGCGAACCGACTGCCGGTCGACGAGGTGAGCACACCCGAGGGACGGCAGTGGCGACGCAGTCCCGGCGGCCTCGTCACCGCGCTGCACCCGGTGCTCGCCGAGCACCGGGGCACCTGGGTCGGCTGGGCGGGCGGCACCGGCGCCGCGCCGGAGCCGTTCGACCTGGAGGGCATCCGGCTGCACCCGGTGCCGCTGAGCGCCGAGGAACTGGAGCGCTACTACGAGGGCCAGTCCAACGCGACGATCTGGCCGCTCTACCACGACGCGGTCGAGACGCCGGCCTACAAGCGCCGCTGGCGTGAGGCGTACCGGCTGGTCAACGCCCGCTTCGCGGAGGCCGCGGCGGACGTGGCGGCCGAGGGCGCGACGGTCTGGGTGCAGGACTACCAGCTCCAGCTGGTCCCGGCCATGCTCCGCGAGCTCCGCCCCGACCTGCGGATCGGCTTCTTCCTGCACATCCCGTTCCCGCCGATCGAGCTGTTCATGCAGATGCCGTTCCGCACCGAACTGCTGCGCGGCCTGCTCGGTTCGGACCTGGTCGGCTTCCAGCAGCGGCTCGCCGCGCAGAACTTCGTCCGGCTGGCGCGGCACCTGCTCGGCCTGCGCTACGAGGGGCAGATGATCCAGGTCGACGGGCGGCAGGTGAAGGCCGGCGCGTTCCCCATCTCCATCGACACCAAGGAGATGGAGCGGATGGCCGCCGACCCGGCGATCCAGGCCCGGGCCAAGCAGATCCGCGAGGAGCTGGGCAACCCGAAGACGATCATCCTGGGCGTCGACCGGCTCGACTACACCAAGGGCATCGAGCTCCGGCTGAAGGCCTTCCGGGAACTCCTCGCTGACGGAAAGTTGACAGTTCCGGACGCGGTTATGGTGCAGGTGGCTACACCGAGTCGCGAGCGGGTCGAGCACTACCAGGCACTACGGGTGAAGGTCGAACGCGAGGTCGGCCGGATTAATGGTGAATTCGGCCGGGTCGGCGTGCCGGCGGTGCATTATCTGCATCAGTCGTACAGTCGCTCCGAACTGGCCGCGATGTACGTCGCGGCCGACGTGATGATGGTGACCCCGCTGCGAGACGGAATGAATCTGGTGGCCAAGGAGTACGTCGCATCGCGCGCCGACCAGGGCGGCGCGCTCGTGCTCAGTGAATTCGCCGGTGCCGCGACAGAGCTGCGCCAGGCCTTCCTGTGCAACCCGCACGACCCCGACGCGGTGAAGGACGCGCTGCTGCGCGCCGTGCACGTCGAGAAACCCGAGGCTCGCCGCCGCATGCGCGTCATGCAGCGTCACCTGCGCACCCACGACGTGGGGCACTGGGCCGAGTCCTTCCTGTCCGAGCTCGGCGTCTCCGATGCGGAGGACGCCGCATGACCTCTCCCGCCACCACCGCGCACGGCGGGGTGATGGACCCGGAGCTGCGCGCCGCGATCGGGCGGATCGCCCGCGTCCCGCAGCTCCTGGTCGCGTGCGACTACGACGGCACGCTCGCCCCGATCGTCGAGGACCCGAGCAAGGCCGTACCGCTGCCCGAGTCGGTGGCCGCGGTGCGGGCGCTGGCCTCGCTGCCGCAGACCAGCGTCGCGGTGGTCTCCGGGCGCGCGCTGCGCGACCTGGCCACCCTCTCCCGGCTGCCCAGCGAGGTGCACCTGGTCGGCAGCCACGGCTCCGAGTTCGACATCGGCTTCGTCGAGCGGCTCACCCCGGAGCTGATCGCGGTCCGCACCCGGCTGCGCAGCGAGCTGCGCGAGATCGCCGCCGCCCACCCGGGCGTCCGGCTGGAGCGCAAGCCGGCCAGCGTCGCGGTGCACACCCGGGGCGTCGACCCGCAGATCGCCGCAGCCGCCGTCGAGGCGGTCCGGAGCGGGCCGGCGACCTGGGACGACGTCACGGTGACCCAGGGCAAGGAGGTCATCGAGCTGTCGGTGGTCGCCACCCACAAGGGCACCGCCGTCGACCAGCTCCGCACCCAGCTCGCGGCCAGCGCGGTGCTCTTCATCGGCGACGACGTCACCGACGAGAACGCCTTCGGCAACCTGCACGGGCCGGACGTCGGCATCAAGATCGGCTCCGGGGACACCCGGGCCGACTACCGGGTGGCCGAGCCGATCGAGGCGGCCCGGGCGCTGGGGCTGCTGCTGGAGACCCGGCGGCACTGGCTCTTCGGCGAGCGGGCGGTGCCGATCGAGCGGCACTCGATGCTGGCCAACGGCCGGACCGTGGCGCTGGTGACCCCGGAAGCCAAGATCACCTGGCTCTGCCACCCGAAGCCCGACTCGGCGGCGATCTTCGCCGACCTGGTCGGCGGCAGCCCGGCCGGGCACTTCACCGTCGGTCCGGAGCGCGGCGGCATCCCGCTCGGCCAGCGCTACCGCAACGGCACGATGACCGTGGAGACCCGCTGGTCGGGGCTGACCGTCACCGACTGGCTCGACCTGCCGGCCCGGGAGACCACCCCGGACGGCGAAACGGTCGTCACCGGCGACTCGACCCTGGTCCGGGTGCTCAGCGGCACCGGCCGGGCCCGGGTGGAGTTCGCCCCGCGCCCCGAGTTCGGTCAGGTCCAGGTGCAGCTCCAGCCGCTCGACGACGGCCTGCTGGTGCTCGGCTCCAACGAGCCCGTCGCGCTCTACTCCCCCGGCGTGCAGTGGGAGGTGACCAACGACGCGGGCTTCGAGAGCGCCCGGGCGGTGGCCGACCTCTCGGCCGCCGGCGGCCAGGTGGTGCTGGAGCTGCGCTTCGGCACGCACAGCCTGGAGCACCACCGGCTGCCGATCCACGAGCGGCAGGACGCCACCGAGCGGCCCTGGAAGGACTGGGTCGCCTCGCTGCGGCTGCCCGCCACCGGCCGTGACCTGGTGGCCCGCAGCGCGCTCACCCTGCGCGGGCTCTGCCACCAGCCGAGCGGCTCGATCCTGGCCGCGGCGACCACCTCGCTCCCGGAGGAGCTGGGCGGCGTCCGCAACTGGGACTACCGCTACTGCTGGCTGCGGGACGCGGCGATGACCGCGCGGGCCCTGGTCGACCTCGGCTCCACCGAGGAGGCCGAGGGGCTGCTGCGCTGGATCGACGGCGTGGTCGAGCGGACCGGCGGGCACCCCGAGCGGCTGCACCCGCTCTACACCGTCGACGGCTACGAGCTGGGCGCCGAGGCGGTCATCGACACCCTGCCCGGGTACGCCGGCTCCCGGCCGGTCCGGGTCGGCAACCTCGCCAACCACCAGCTCCAGCTCGACGTCTTCGGCCCGATCGCGGACCTGATCGCCGCGGTGGCCGACGCCCGGGGCTCGGTGCGCGACGACGAGTGGCGGGTGCTGGAGAACATGGTCGAGGCGGTCCGCCGCCGCTGGCACGAGCCCGACCACGGCATCTGGGAGGCCCGCCTCACCCCCCGGCACCACATCTTCTCGAAGGTCATGTGCTGGATGACCGTCGACCGGGCGCTGCACGTGGTGCGGCAGCACGGCGGCGAGGACCGGCCGGAGTGGGTGGAGCTGCGCGACCGGATCGGGTCGAACGTGCTGGAGCACGGCTGGCACCCGGAGGCCGAGGCGTACAGCGTCGCGTACGGGTACGACGAGATGGACGCCTCGTCGCTCTGGATCGGCCTGTCCGGCCTGCTCCCGGGGGACGACCCACGCTTCCTCTCCACCGTGCTCAAGATCGAGGCGGAGCTGCGCAGCGGCCCGGTCGTCTACCGGTACCACTGGGACGACGGCCTGCCCGGCCGCGAGGGCGGCTTCCACATCTGCACGTCGTGGCTGATCGAGGCGTACCTGCGCACCGGCCGGCGGACCGACGCGGAGGAGCTGTTCGCCCAGATGATCGACACGGCGGGCCCGACCGGGCTGCTCCCCGAGCAGTACGACCCGCTCGCCGAGCGCGGCCTGGGCAACCACCCGCAGGCGTACAGCCACCTCGGCCTGATCCGCTGCGCCCTGCTGCTGGACAACATGCTCAAGCAGTGACCCGAGCGCCGCCCTGGCACGCGGCTGCTCGCTGAAACACGGAAAGAGTGGCTATCCGAGTTCGGATAGCCACTCTTTCCGTGAAAGAGGTCCCGTTCGGGCGGGGGCGGGTGGAGGCGTCAGGGGGTGAGGGCGTCGACGACGTCGCCGAGGACGACGATGGCGGGTGGGCGCAGGGCGGCCGCCTCGACGTCGGCGGCGACCGCGCCCAGGGTCGAGCGGAGGGTGCGCTGGCCGGCGGTGGTGCCCTCCTGGATCACCGCGGCCGGGGTCTCCGGCGACTTCCCGTGGGCGACCAGGGTGGCCGCGATCGCCGCGAGGTTCTTCAGGCCCATCAGGATCACCAGCGTGCCGCGCAGGCCGGCGAGCGCCTCCCAGCGCACCAGCGAGGCCGGTGAGTCGGGCGCGACGTGCCCGGACACCACGGTGAACTCGTGCGCCACCGCCCGGTGGGTGACCGGCACCCCGGCCACCGCCGGTACGGCGATGGCGCTGGTCACGCCCGGCACCACGGTCACCGGGACGCCCGCCTCGGCGCACGCCAGCAGTTCCTCGCCGCCCCGGCCGAAGACGTACGGGTCGCCGCCCTTGAGGCGTACCACGGCCCGTCCCGCGAGGGCCCGGTCCACCAGGATCCGGTTGATCTCCTCCTGGGTGCGGGACGGGCCGTACGGGATCTTGGAGGCGTCGACCAGCTCGACGTCGGGGCGCAGCTCGTCGAGGAGCAGCCCGGGCACCAGCCGGTCGGCCACCACCACGTCGGCCCGGGTGAGCAGCCGCCAGCCCTTGAGGGTGATCAGCTCGGGGTCACCCGGCCCCGCCCCCACCAGCGCCACCCGGCCGGGCGCACCTTCGGCGCCGACGGCGGACCGGTCGGGGCGCGCGCTCAACAGGTCGCGCACGGCGTCGCGGACGGTCATCGCGCGGCGGGGGTCACCACCGCCGAGCACGGCCACGGTGACCGGGCCGTGCCGGGTCACCGCCGGGGTCCACGCGGTGGCGGCCACCCGGTCGTCGGCGCGTACGCAGAAGATCCGGCGCTCGGCGGCGGCGGCACCGACCGCGGCGGCGGCGACCCGGTCGTCGACCGCCACCTGGACCAGCCAGGCGCCGTCCAGGTCCGCGGGCGCGAACCGGCGCGGTTCCCAGTGCAGCCGCCCCGCGTCCACGTGGGCCCGCAGCGCCGGGGTCAGCTCGGGCGAGACCAGCAGCACGTCCGCGCCCGCGTCGAGCAGCGCGGGGACCCGGCGGGTGGCGACCGCTCCCCCGCCCACCACGACCACCCGCCGGCCGGCCAGCCGCAACCCCAGCGGGTACGGATTACCGGTCACTTCTCGGCCACCCCCGCCGAGTCGAAGGTGGCGACCTCGTGCAGCACCCGGACCGCGCCGGTGACCACCGGCAGCGCGAGCAGCGCGCCGGTGCCCTCGCCGAGGCGCAGCCCCAGGTCGATCAGCGGGTCGAGGCCGAGGTGCCGCAGCGCGGCGGTGGCCCCGGGCTCGGCCGAGCGGTGCCCGGCCACCATGGCCCCGACCGCGTCCGGCGCGAACGCGGCGGCGGCGAGCGCGGCGCTGACCGCGATCACGCCGTCCAGCAGCACCGGCACCCGGCGGGCGGCGGCGCCCAGGATCAGCCCGGCCAGGGCGGCGTGCTCCAGCCCACCGAGCGCGGCCAGCACGCCGAGCGGGTCGGTCGGGTCGGGCGAGTGCCGGTCCAGCGCCGCCCGCACCACGCCGACCTTGCGCCGGTACGTCTCGTCGTCGACGCCGGTACCGCGCCCGGTGGCGGCGGCCGGGTCGACGCCGGCGAACGCGGCGATCAGCGCGGCGGCCGGGGTGGTGTTGCCGATGCCCATGTCCCCGGTGAGCAGGATCCGTGCCCCGCCGCCGATCAGCTCCCCGGCGACCCGGATGCCCACCTCCACGGCCGCCCGGGCCTCGTCCCGGGTGAGCGCGGCGGTGACGGACAGGTCCCGGGTGCCGGCCCGGACGTTCGCCGCCACGAGCCGCGGACCGGCGGCGACCGCCGGGCCGGCAGCGGCGGCCGGCTCGGCAGCGGCCGGGTCCAGCGGCAGCGGGGTGGCCACCCCGACGTCGACCACGGTGACCGACGCGCCGGCCTGCCGGGCGAACGCGTTCACCACCGCCCCGCCGGCCAGGAAGTTGCCGATCATCTGAGCGGTGACCTCCTGCGGCCACGGGGTGACGCCCTGGGCGTGCACGCCGTGGTCACCGGCGAAGACGGCCACCGCGGCCGGCTCGGGCAGCGGCGGCGGGCAGCAGCCGGCCAGCCCGGCGAGGCGTACCGAGAGGGGCTCCAGCGCGCCGAGGGAGCCGGCCGGTTTGGTCAGCCGGCCCTGGAGTTCGCGGGCCGCCGCCATCGCGGCCTCGTCGAGCGGCCGGATCGCCGCGACGGTGGACTCGAGCATCATGCCTCCAGGATCTCCGCCAGCACGTCGGTGAACGCGTCGGTGGTCGCCGGATCGCGCACCGCGATCCGCAGCCAGTCCGGGCCCAGCCCGGGGAAGGTGTCGCCCCGGCGGACCGCCCAGCCGCGCTCGCGCAGCCGCTCGCGTACGCCGGCCGCGCCGGGCCGGTGGATCAGGACGAAGGCGCTGGCCGGGGGCCCGACGACGCGTACCCCCGGCAGGGCCGAGAGGCGGTCCACCAGGTGCGCGCGGTCGGCGGCGAGCCCGGCGGCGATGGCGCGCTCGGCCGCGACGGCGGCCGGCGAGGCGCAGGCGGTGGCGGCGGCGAGCGCCGGCGTGGAGACCGCCCAGAGCGGCTGGACCCGGGCGCACCGGGCGAGCACCGCCGGGTCGCCGAGCAGGTAGCCGACGCGCAGCCCGGCCAGCCCCCAGGTCTTGGTGAGGCTGCGGAGCACCACCAGGCCGGGCAGGTCCCGGCGGGCGGCGAGGGACTCGGGCTCGCCGTCGACGCCGGGCGCGAGCGTGGTGTCGGCGAACGCCTCGTCGACCACCAGCACCCGGCCGGGGCGGGCCAGCGCGGCGAGCGCCCCGGCGGGGTGCAGCACCGAGGTGGGGTTGGTCGGGTTGCCGATCATCACCAGGTCGGCGTCGGCGGGCACCCGGGCCGGGTCGAGCCGGAAGTCGTCGGCCGGGTCGAGCAGCACCCGCTCGACGGCGTGGCCGGCGGCCCGCAGCGCGGCCTCCGGCTCGGTGAACTGCGGGTGCACCACCACCGGCCGGCGGGCCCCGGTGAGCGCCCGGGCGAGCAGCACGAAACCCTCGGCCGCGCCGGCGGTGAGCAGTACCTCTTCCGGGGGTCGCCCGTGCCGGTGAGCGACGGCGGCGCGGGCCGGGGCGGGGTCCGGGTACGCGGCCAGCCCGCCCAGCGCCGCGACCAGCGGATCGGCGAGCCAGTCGGGCATCGGGGCACGACGGACGTTGACCGCCAGGTCGACCAGGCCGGGGGTCGCCTCGGCGTCCCCGTGGTGCCCGAGGTCCGGTCCGTCCGGCGCGGCGTCGTCCGGGGCGGTCCCGGTGAGCTGAGCGCGCATGTCCGCGATCCTGCCGGGAAGCCGCCGCCCGGGACAGCGGATCCCGGCGTGGGCCGCGTCACCACCCCCCGACCCGCTCACCCGTTTATGAATTCTTCTCATTTCCGAATCGGAAATGTCATAGCTTGACCTCGTGAGCAACCGACCCCTTGCCTCCGCTGGTCGTGCCGTTCCCCTCCTCCGCGCCGGGCTGATCGCCGGCATCGTGGTCGCCGCCGCGGCGTACCCGCTCGCCGCCGTCACCGGCATCGGCGCCAAGGTCACCGCGCACGCCGTGGAGCAGAAGACGAGCATCCTGAAGACCTCACTGCCCGCCGAGACCTCGTACGTCTACGCGCCCGACGGCAAGACCGTGCTGACCATGTTCTACGAGGAG
The DNA here is from genome assembly GCF_900089595.1 of Micromonospora auratinigra. GTDB lineage: Bacteria > Actinomycetota > Actinomycetes > Mycobacteriales > Micromonosporaceae > Micromonospora > Micromonospora auratinigra. The sequence goes on from NZ_LT594323.1 coordinate 3,726,533, forward strand.
TACCGGCAGTACACCAAGATCGACGAGATGTCGCCGAACATCCAGCAGGCGATCGTCGCCGCCGAGGACAACCGCTTCTACCAGCACCACGGCGTCGACCCGAAGGGCGTGGCCCGCGCCTTCGTCTCCAACGCCCGCTCCGGCGGCGTCTCCCAGGGCGCCTCGACGCTGACGATGCAGTACGTCCGGATGGCGCTGCGGGACAGCGCCAGCACGCCCAAGGAGGTCCAGGAGGCCACCCAGCAGACCAGCCTGCGCAAGGTCAAGGAGATGCGCATGGCGCTGGACATCGAGAAGCAGCTCAGCAAGGAGCAGATCCTGGAGCGCTACCTCAACTCGGCGTACTTCGGCCACCGGGCGTACGGGATCTACGCGGCCTCGCAGATCTTCTTCTCCAAGACCCCGGCCACCCTCAGCCCGGTCGAGGCGGCCACCCTCGCCGGCCTGGTCAAGTCCCCGTCGGAGTACGACCCGATCACCTCCGACCAGAAGGACGCCACCGCCCGGCGCAACTACGTGCTCGACAACATGGCCCGCCTCGGTTACCTGTCGCCGGACGCGGCCGCCCAGGCGAAGAGCCAGCCGATCAAGCTGAAGTTGACCACGCCGCCCAACGACTGCGCGTCGATCGACACCCAGTACCGCACCTGGGGCTTCGCCTGCGACTACCTGAAGAACTGGTGGAGCGCGCAGCCCGCGTTCGGCGAGAACCGGCTGGAACGGATGGACAAGCTGCGCCGGGGCGGCTACCGGATCGTGCTCAGCATCGATCCCAAGATCCAGGCGGCGGCCGAGAAGAACGTCGGCGCCAAGGACAACACCGGCAGTCCGTTCGCCAACGGGATCGTCGTCGCCGAACCGGGCACCGGGCGGATCAAGGCGATGGCGGTCAACCGGAACTACTCGCTCGACCTGAGCGAGAACGGGCCCAGCTCGAATCCGGAGGCCGGCCCCAAGGTCAAGGCGAACTATCCGAACACGGTCGCGCCGCTGCTCGGCGGGGGCACGCTCCCCGGCTACCAGGCCGGTTCGACGTTCAAGATGTTCCCGATGCTCGCCGCGCTCAACTCGGGCATGCCGCTCTCCACCTCGTTCAACTCGCCGTACACCTACAAGTCCTCGGTCTACGACGGCTGGGCGCCGTCGAACGCCAGCGGCGCGATGACCGGCGTGCAGACCATGTGGTCCGGCTTCGGCAAGTCGGTGAACACCTACTTCGTGCAGTTGGAGGAGCGGATCGGCGCGGACGCCGGGGTGCGCCTGGCCGAGCAGCTCGGGCTGCGCTGGCGCACCGACGTGGACAAGGAGCAGGCGTCACCGGGCAAGGCGAAGAAGTGGGGCGCGTTCACCCTGGGGGTCTCCGACGCCACCCCACTGGAGATGGCGAACGCGTACGCGGCGATCGCCGCCGACGGCCGGTACTGCGAGGCGATCCCGGTGAACTCGATCATGAACCGGGACGGCACGCCGGCCACGTACACCACGCCCGGCGGGGTGCAGCGGGAGATCGCCAAGCCGCGCTGCCGGCAGGTGGTGAACGCGGACGCGGCCCGAGCGGCCACCGACGCGGCCCGCTGCCCGACCGGCGACACCCCGGCCCGGGGGACCTGCGGCGGCTGGTCGACCGCGGACAGCGTCCGGGGCACGGTGGGCCGCCCGGTGGCCGGCAAGACGGGCACCACGGACAGCACCCGGTCCGCCTGGTTCGTCGGCTTCACCCCGGAGCTGGCGGCGGCGAGCTTCATCGCCGATCCGGACAACCCGTTCAACGCGGTCGGCGACGGACAGTCCCAGATCCCGGTGAACGCGGTGGCGATGACCCTGCGCGACGGCCTCAAGGGCCAACCCACCCGCCAGTTCACCCCACCCTCCGACCAGATCGTCGGCTGAGGGGCCCGGAACCGCCCGGGGGTGCGCCCGGGCTAGTTGATCAAGAGGTTTGCGCGCGGGAGCACGCGATTCCCGACGCAAACCTCTTGATCAACTACTTGGCCGGCGGGCGGCGGGACGGGCGGGACCCGGGGGGTGGGGGGAGGGACAGTCAGCGGAGGTCGGCGGCGACGAAGGACCACAGCTCCAGGTCGACGCGGGCGCCACGGACGAAGCCGGCGTTGCGGAGCAGCCCCTCGTAGCTGAAGCCGGCCTTCTCGGCCACCCGGCGGGACGCCACGTTACCGGGGGCCACCCGCAGCTCGACCCGGTGGAAGCCGTGCTCCAGCAGCAGCGCGATGGCCACCGCGTCCACCGCCTCGGCGGCCAGCCCGAAGCCCCGGGCGTGCGGGGCGAGCGCGTAGGAGACCTCGGTCAGCCTGGCGCCCCAGTCGGTGCGGCGGGTCCAGAGGCAGCCCACCACCCGCTGGTCCTCCCGGCGGACCAGACCGTAGTGGTCGCCGTCGCCACTGTCCCGGCGCTGCCGGGCCAGCTCCACGCACCAGGCCCGGCCGTCGATCTGCCCGCTCGGGTCCGCCAGCGGCAGCCACCGCTGGGTCTGCCGGTCGGCGAACACCTCGTCGACCGCCTCGGCGTCGTCGGCCACCAGCGGGCGTACCTCGGTGCGCGGGGTGGAGACGGTCAGCGTCGGGAAGCGGCGCACCGCCACCTGCCCGATCACGCCGGGGCCTCCGCCGGGGCCACGGCCGCCGCGACCAGCCGGGCCGCGATCTGCGGGTACGCGGCCCAGTGCGGCACGAGTTGCGAGGCGTGCACGCCCCGCCACACGAAGCCCTCGGGGGTGCCGCCGTCCCAGGTCCAGGCCGCCCGCTCACCCGCCCGGGGCGTGAGCACGGCGGCGTGCTGCTTGTGCCCGCGTACGGTCTCGCCGGCCCGGGCCACCACGCTGTCGCTCTGGGCCGTCGCCTCCCGGTAGCCGACCACCAGGCCGTCCCGGCTGGCCCCGATCGCGTCCAGAACCCCGCACATGGGCAGCCCGTCCAGCTCCCGGGCCAGCCACAGCAGGCCCGCCCCCTCGGCCACCACGGGCCGGCCGGCGCGGGCCAGCTCGGCCACCGCGATGCAGAGCCGGCGGTTGGCGGAGAGGCGGTCCGCGTACGTCTCCGGGAGCCCGCCCCCGACGACCAGCGCCCGGGTGCCCGCGGGCAGCGCCTCGTCGCGCAGCGGGTCGACGGTGACCACCTCGGCCCCGGCGGCGCGCAGCAGCTCGGCGGTCTCCGGGTGGCTGTAGCTGCCGCCCGGCCCGCCGGCCAGCGCGACCACCGGCCGCTCCCCCGCCGGCGGGTCGGCAGCCGGGGCCGGTGACCACGGCTCGGCGGTCAGTTCCGGGGCCGAGCGGGCCAGCACCAGCAGCCGGTCCAGGTCGACGGTGGCGGCGACCGCCTCGCCGAGCCGGCGCACCGCGCGCAGCGCCTCGCCGTCGCGCTGGACCACCGGCACCACCCCGTGCCGGCGGGCCGGCAGCACCGGGGGCAGCTCGTGCCGGCGCAGCGCCCCGTAGACCGGCACCCCGACGTCGTCGAGCGCCTCGCGCAGCATCGCCTCGTGCCGGGGCGAGGCCACCCGGTTCAGGATCACCCCGCCCAGCCAGAGCTGCTCGTCGTACGCCCGGAAGCCGTGCACCAGGGCGGCCACCGACTGGCCCATCGCGGCCACGTCCACCACCAGCACCACCGGGCTGCGCAGCGCGGTGGCGACCGCGGCGGTCGACTCGGTCTCCGGCCGGCCGGCGATCGAGTCGTAGAGCCCCAGGGTGCCCTGCACCAGCGCGAAGTCCGCCCCGGCCGCGCCGTGCGCGAAGAGCGGCGCGACCCGGTCCGGACCGACCAGCCGGGGATCCAGGTTGCGCCCCGGCCGACCGGCGGCGAGGCCCAGGTAGGCCGCGTCCACCTGATCGGGGCCGATCTTGCTGCCGGCCACGTCCAGGCCACGGTCGGCGAGCGCGGCGAGCAGGCCGAGCGCGAGGGCACCGGTGCCGTGCCCCGAGGAGGGCGCGCTGAGCACGATCCGCGGCACGACGGTCATCATCGACTCCTGGGGTGGGGTGGCCTCCGACCGCGTGACCATACCCGCCCGCGCCGACGCGCGGCGGCCACCGATCGGTGGAGTTCCGCGGGCTGCTCCCACCCGGTCCGGGCGGGCGCGGCACGCCCGGAACGGCCCGGCGCGGGCCGGTGGCCCGGCTCACACGGGTAGCCTTGGCAAACGTGTACCGGTTCCTGCTGACCCCGCGCTGGCTGGGCTATCTCGCGCTGACCCTGGTCGCCGCCGCGGTGATGGTGTTCCTCGGCAACTGGCAGCTCGACCGCTACCGGGGCCGGACCGAGGTCAACGAGCGGATCGACGCCGGCTCGACCATGCGCCCCGCGCCGCTGCGCGACGCGCTGCCCGCCCCGACCGGCGGTCCCGGCACCGCCGGGCCGGCCCCCGCCGACCGGGTCACCTGGACGAAGGTGACGGCCACCGGCCGGTACGACACCGCGAACGTGGTCCTGGTCCGGGGCCGGACGGCCGACCGCGACGTCGGCTTCGAGGTGCTCACCCCGCTGGTCCTCGCCGACGGCACCGCCGTGCTGGTGGACCGGGGCTGGATCCCGCCCGCGCCGGGCGGGGGCGCCACCGTCCAGCCGCAGGTCCCGGCGGCACCGACCGGTGAGGTCACCGTCACCGGCCGGGTGGTGGCGAGCGAGAGCGGCGGCGGCACGGTCGACCGGCGCGCGGGCAAGCTGGAGACCCGCCGGATCAGCATCCCCCGGCTCGCCAGGCAACTGCCCTACCCGGTGGCCGGCGGCTACGTGCTGCTCGACCAGCAGACCCCGGCCGCCGACCCGGCGTTCCAGGCGGTGCCGATCGGGCACACCAACAACTGGCAGAACTTCGGGTACGTGGTCCAGTGGTGGCTCTTCGCCGGGATGAGCCTGGTCGGCTACGGCTGGGTGGCCCGTCGCGAGGCGCGCCGGATGGCCGGACTCGACGGGCCGCGTACGCCCACCGACCGGGCCGCCGAGCCCGTTTCTCCAGCGACCACCTGAGCGCGCCGGGACCAGGCGTCAGCCGGTGACCCGGCCCTCGTGGATGGCCCGCACCGCGTCGACGGTGTCCGCCTCGGCGGCGGTCTTGTCGTCCCGGTAACGCACCACCCGGGCGAAGCGCAGCGCCATGCCGCCCGGATAGCGGCTGCTGGTCTGCACCCCGTCGAACGCGATCTCGACCACCTGCTCCGGCCGGACCCGGACCACCCAGTCGCCCTTCTCCACGGCCAAGCCGAGGAACCGCTCGGTCTGCCAGCGGAGCAGCTCGTCGGTGAGCCCCTTGAACGTCTTGCCGAGCATGACGAACTCGCCGGTGCCCGGGTCACGGGCGCCCAGGTGCAGGTTGGAGAGCCAGCCCTGCCGCCGGCCGCTGCCCCACTCGACCGCCAGCACCACCAGGTCGAGGGTGTGCCGGGGCTTCACCTTGACCCAGGCCGAACCGCGCCGCCCCGCGTCGTAGGGCGCGGCCGGGTCCTTCACCACCACCCCCTCCTGGCCGGCGTCGATCGCCGCGGCGAAGGCCGCGCCCGCCTCCCCGGGGTCGTCCACCTCCACCCGGCCGACCAGCAGGGTCGGGTCGACCGCCCCGGCCAGGGCCGCCCACCGCTCCCGCCCCGGCAGGTCGATCAGGTCGGTGCCGTCGAGGTGCAGCAGATCGAAGAAGTACGGCGTCAGCACGGTCTCGCCGGTGCGCTGCGCGGCGGCCAGCACGGCCGGGGCGACCGGCGTGCCGCCGGTGGTGCTGGGCGTGGTGCGTCGGGCGGCCCGGCTGGACGTCTCCTGGAAGGGCAGCGGGCGGCCGGTGGCGTCCAGCCCGATGGCCTCGCCGTCGAGCACCAACTCCCGGGCGGGCAGCGCGCGGACCGCGGCCACCACCTCGGGCAGCCGGCCGGTGATGTCGTCGAGGCTGCGGGTGAAGACCGCGATCTCCTGCCCGGAGCGGTGCACCTGGATCCGGATGCCGTCGAGCTTGACGTCGACCACCGCCGGCGTGCCGGTGGCGGTGAGGGCCTCGTCGACCGTGGGGGCGCTCTGCGCCAGCATCGGCGCGAGCGGGCGGCCCACCTGGAGCCCGAACCCGGCCAGCGCCGCCGCGCCGCCGGAGAGCGCGGCCACCGCCACCGCGCGCAGGTCACCGGCGAGCAGCAGGGCCCGCCGGACGGCCGTCACCGGCACCTCGGCGGCCCGGGCCACCGCGTCGGCGAGCAGGCCGGCCTGGGCGCCCTGGCGCAGCTCACCGCTGAACAGCCCGCGCAGCAGCCGCTGCTCGTCGGCGGTGGCGGCGGCGAAGAGCCGGCCCACCAGCTCCCGCCGACGGGCCTGGGAACCGGCGCCACTCACCGCGGCGATCTCCGCCACGGCCGCGTCGACGCCACCCACGGTCAGCGTCGGCTCGTCCGCCGGTGGGGGCAGGTCACGCAGGCCGGCCCAGCCCACCCCGGTCTGCCGTTGCCTCAGCTCACCGGCGAGGTAGCCGGCGCCGGCCGGGACCTCGTCGGGGTCGAGCGAGCGCAGGGCCGCGGCGAGCAGCTCCACCTTGGCCCGCCGGCCGCTGGTCGCGCCCACTGCGGCGGAGGTGGCCGCCAGGTCGAGGAACCGCACGGCACTCATCCTGCCAGCCACCCCCGACACCGCACGGCATCCCGGGCCGACGGCCGGTCAGGCCGAGACCGGCTCCTCGATGCGCAGGCCGCGCGCGCGGACCTCGTCGGCGACCCGGGTCAGCAGCATGTCGAGCGTGACCAGCGCGGCGGAGAGCTCGCCGAGCTGTTCCTTGAGCGTGTCCTCGGACCACGCGGAGACATCGACGTCCCCCAGGGCACTGACAGCGGCCTGGAGCCGCGCCATCTCGTCGTTCGTACGCATGTTCGAGAGGCTATAACACCCCGCCGGCCGACACACCGCAAACTGCGACATCCACCCCGAAGTTACGGTTTCGACACCGGCCGTCCCGCCGGACCGCCGCCGGCGGCTCCTGCCGCCACCCGCGTCGGCTCGGCCCGTCAGCGGCACCGAAGCGCGGACCGCCGCCGGTTCGGGTGCGTTCCTGGTCGCCGGAGCGACGAGAAACGCACCCGAAGGGGGTGGGTCAGGCGCGGTTCGCGCCCGCCTCGGCGACCTTCGCCAACAGCAGCGCCTCGGCCAGGCAGACCCGGGCGAACTCCCCCAGGTGCAGGCTCTCGTTCGGGCCGTGGGCCCGGGCGTGCGGGTCCTCCACGCCGGTCACCAGGATCGCGGCCTGCGGGAACATCTCCTGGAAGGTGGCGATGAACGGGATCGAACCACCGACGCCGATGTCCACCGGGTCGGTGCCGTCCCAGGCCCCCCGGAACGCCGCCCGCGCCGCGTCGAACATCGGGCCGGTGGCGTCGATGACGCAGGGCGCGCCGTCGTGCTCGAAGGTCACCGTCACCCGCGCGCCCCACGGCGCGTGCCGCTCCAGGTGGGCGGTGAGCGCCGCGTACGCCTTCTTCGGGTCGTCGCCCGGCGCGAGCCGCACGCTCAGCTTCGCCTTCGCGGACGGGACCAGCGCGTTCGGCGCCTCGCCGGTGGCCGGGGCGTCCACGCCGAGGATGGCCAGCGCGGGCTTGGTCCAGAGCCGGTCGGTGATCCGGCCGCTGCCGAACAGCTCGGCGCCCTCGACCAGGCCGGCCTCGGTCCGGAACCGGTCCTCCGGGTAGTCGACGCTGGCCCCCTCCCGGCCGACCAGCCCGTCCACGGTGACGTTCCCGGCGTCGTCGTGCAGGGTGCCGAGCAGCTTCACCAGGGCGGTGAGCGCGTCCGGCACCGCCCCGCCGAACATGCCGCTGTGCACGGCGTGGTCCAGGGTGCGCACCTCGACGAAGCAGTTGACGATGCCGCGCAGCGAGGTGGTCAGGGCCGGCACGCCGACGTCCCAGTTGGTGGAGTCGGCGATCACGATGACGTCGGAGGCCAGGTCCTCGCGGTGCTCGGCGAGCAGCCGCTCCAGCGAGTCCGAGCCGTACTCCTCCTCGCCCTCGATGAAGAGGACGACGCCGACCGGGAGCCGGTCACCGAAGGCGCGCAGCGCGGCGACGTGCGCCATGATGCCGGCCTTGTCGTCGGCCGCGCCCCGCCCGTAGAGGCGGCCGTCCCGCTCCACCGGCTCGAACGGGTCGGACTCCCAGAGCGAGAGGTCACCGACCGGCTGGACGTCGTGGTGGGCGTACATCAGCACGGTGGGCGCGCCGGGCGGGGCCGGCTTCGTCCCGATCACGGCCGGCTGGCCGCCGGAGCGCACGATCCGGGTGTCGAGGCCGCAGCCGCGCAGCAGCTCGGCCACCGCCTCGGCGGAGCGCTCGACGTGCGAGTGGTCGAACCCCTCGAAGGCGATGCCCGGGATCCGGACGAGGCGTTCGAGGTCGGCACGGACTCCGGGCAGTTCACGCTCGACGGCGGCCCGCACCTCGGACTCGGACATGATCGGTGTGGTCATGACCGGCATCGTATGCCGGCCTTACCGGCGGCACGGCCGGAGCCCGGGTCCGGGGCGGCGCACGTAGTACCGCCCCGGGTCGTGCGGGACGTCGGGCGCGCCGTCGACCACCAGGTCCACCGCCGCCTCGGTGCGGTCGGCGGCGAAGTGCGCCCGCTCCCCCGCGTGCCAGCGGCGCAGCTCCGGCAGGATCTCCGCGCCGTCCCGGGCGACCGCGCGGGTCAGCCGCAGGTCCGCCGGCGCGGTGACGAAGACCGACCGGGTCAGCTCCGGCCGGACCACCGCCCGCGCCGCGCTCACCCCCTCGATGATCAGCACCGGACCCGCCGGCACCGGCACCGGGCGGTCCAGGAAGCACCGTCGCACCCAGCTGTACCGGCGGTAGGCTCCCGACCGGCCGGCCCGGACCGGGCCGAGCACCCACTCCTCCAACCGGGACCAGAAGGCGAGCTGGTCGTCCCAGCCGTCGAGCAGGTCGTCGGTGTGCACCAACGGTGGTCGCCCGCCGCCGGGCAGTGCGGCGAAGGCGTCCGCGAGGCGCGTGGCGAACACGCTCTTGCCCGCGCCGCTCGGCCCGTCGACGGCCACCAGTCGGGTACGCCCCAACCGCGCCGGCCCGGCCAGCACCGCGCGGGCCAGTCCGGCGTACGCCTCGACCACCGCCACCGTCACCCGCCCGACGCTAACCGTTCCCCCGTCCGCTGGATCCTCCGGCCCAGCAGGCCGTTCACCGGGCACGGGCACCGCCCGGACGGCATCATCGGGTGGTGCTCCATGACGTGATGAGTCCGGGCGTCGACGCCCTGCTGGAACAGGCCCGGGCCGGACTGCGCCGGCTCACCCCGCACGACACCGTCGAGGCGGTCCGCAACGGCGCCCTGCTGGTCGACACGCGTACCGAGGCGCACCGGCGGGAGCAGGGCGAGCTGCCGGGGGCGGTCGTCATCGACCGCACCGTGCTGGAGTGGCGGCTGGACCCGGCGAGCGCCTGGCGCATCCCGGAGGCCACCGGGTACGACCGCGAGATCGTGGTGGTCTGCCGCCACGGCTACAGCTCCAGCCTGGCCGCCGCCAGCCTCCAGGCGCTGGGCCTGCGGCGGGCCACCGACATGATCGGCGGCGTGCAGGGCTGGCGGGAGGCCGGACTGCCGATGTCCGACCGCCCGGCCGACGTCCGCCCCTGACCCACGGCCTCCCGGCACCACCTGCCGGGCCGGCCGACGTCCGCCCCCGAGCCACGGACCGCGCCCCCGACCGCCGGGCGCCCCTGACCGCCGGGCGGCGCTGGGCCGCCGGGCATCGCCGGGCCGCCGGGCATCATCGGGCCGCCGGGCATCATCGGGCCGCCGGGCGCGCTATCCGGCCGTGCCGGCCGGCTCGGGCTGGTGCGGGACGGCCGGTCGTGGTGCGCCGGGCGGGACGAAGGGCAGGCCGGCCGGTGGGCCGGACTCGACCAGTCGCCACAGGGCGTCGGTGTCGAGGTGCTCCTCGACCAGGTCACCGAGGAGATCCAGGGTCCGCTCGCGAGCGGCGGCGAACTCGGTGTCCGGGGCGACCGTGAAGCCGGTCCGGCCGGCCAGCCGGGCGGCCTCGGTGAGGAACCGGCGGCGGAACCCGTCGGACTCGAACGCGCCGTGCCAGTGCGTACCGTGCACCGCGCCCAGCCGGGCCCCCTCCCCGGTGCCGTCCGGATAGCGCAGCAGCGGCGACAGGTCCGGGTCGGCGGCGGAGACCTGACCGTGGTGGATCTCGTAGCCGTGGACCGGGACACCGCCCTCGGCGGTGCCGCTGGCGCGGCGGACCGTCTTGCGCGGGTCGAAGGTGATCTCGACGGGCAGCAGGCCCAGCCCGGGGACGCTGCCCTGCCGGCTCTCCACCGGATCGTGGATCGCCCGGGAGAGCATCTGGAACCCGCCGCAGATACCGAGCAGCGGCCGGCCGGCGGCGGCGTGCTCCGTCACGGCGTCGGCCAGGCCGGTCTCGCGCAGCCACGCCAGGTCGGCAACGGTCGACTTGGAACCGGGGAGCACGACGAGGTCGGCGGCGGCCAGTTCGGCGGGCTCGACGGTGAGCCGCACCCGCACGCCCGGCTCGGTGGCCAGCGCCTCGACGTCGGTGGCGTTGCTGATCCGGGGCAGCCGGACGACCGCCACGTCGAGCCAGTCCGTCCCGCGCGGCGCGGCCGGCCGGCCCAGCACCCGCCCGTACGCGAGCGAGTCCTCGGCGTCCAGCCAGAGGTCCAGCGCCCAGGGCAGCACCCCGTACGTGGGGCGACCGGTGACCTGACCCAGCATGTCCAGCCCGGGCCGGAGCAGACCGAGGTCACCCCGGAACTTGTTGATCACGAAGCCGGCGACGAGCGCCTGGTCGGCCGGGTCGAGCAGGGCGACCGTGCCGAACATCGAGGCGAACACCCCGCCCCGGTCGATGTCGCCGACCACGATGGCAGGCAGGCCGGCGTGCCGCGCCAGCCCCATGTTCACGTAGTCCCCGTCGCGCAGGTTGATCTCGGCGGGGCTGCCGGCGCCCTCGCAGATCACCGCGTCGTACTCCGCGCGCAGCTCGGCCAGCGCCGCGTACGCGGTCGCGGCGAGGCGGGGACGCAACTGGCGGAAGTTGCCGGCGGTGACCGTGTCGACCGCCTCGCCGAGCAGCACCACCTGGCTGGCGTGGTCGCTGCCCGGCTTGAGCAGCACCGGGTTGAAGCGCAGGTCCGGATCGAGCCCGCAGGCGGCGGCCTGCATCGCCTGGGCCCGACCGATCTCGCCGCCCCGCCCGTCCGGCCCGACCACCACGGCCGAGTTGTTGGACATGTTCTGCGCCTTGAACGGCGCCACCCGCACCCCGCGCCGGTGCAGCCAGCGGCAGATGCCGGCGGTGAGCACGCTCTTGCCGGCGTCGGAGGTGGTGCCGGCGACCAGCAGGCCCCCGCTCACCGGTTGCTCCCCCGTCCCGCCCGCAGCGCGGCCCGGCCGACCGCACCGGCGAGGCGGCCCACCGTCACCGGGTACGCCGCCGCGAGGCCGAGGGCGGCCAGGCCGACCGCGCCGGAGATCCGGGCGGCCCGCTTCAGGTGCCGGGCCTCGGGCCGGGGCCCGTCGCCGAGGAACGGGCGGGTCTCCGAGCGGCCGAAGTAGACGTTGCGCCCACCGAGGCGCACGCCGAGCGCGCCGGCCATCGCCGCCTCGCACTGACCGGCGTTGGGGCTCGGGTGGTCGTCGCGGTCCCGGCGGAAGACCTGCCAGGCCGCCCGGCGGTCCCCGTGCGCGGCCGGCGCGACGGCGACGGTGAGCAGCCCGGTCAGCCGGGCCGGCACCAGGTTGAGCAGGTCGTCGAGGCGGGCGGCCGGGGTGCCGAAGCGGGCGTACCGGGGTGAGCGGTGGCCGACCATCGCGTCGAGCGTGTTGGCGGCGCGGTAGCCGAGCAGGCCGGGCAGCCCGGCCACGGCACCCCAGACCAGCGGCGCGACGACCGCGTCGGAGGTGTTCTCGGCGACCGACTCGACGGTGGCCCGGGCCAGTTCCGCCTCGTCGAGCGTGGACGGGTCCCGGCCGCAGAGGTGGTTGAGGCGGCCCCGGGCGGCGGGCAGGTCACCGGCGCGCAGTGCCCGCCCCATCACCCGGGACTCGTGGCGCAGGGTACGGCCGCCCAGCACCGTCCAGGTGCCGACGGCGGTCAGCGCGGCCCGGGCCAGTGGCCGGTGCCGGGTGGCGACGGCACCGGCGACGCCGAGCAGCACCGGGGCCCCGACGGCGAGCGCCGTGAACGCCGCCCCGGCCACCCGGTCGGGCCGGTACATCCGCTGCTCCAGGGCACCCGCGACCCGGCCGAACCCGGCCACCGGATGCCACCGGCGGGGGTCACCGAGCAGCGAGTCCAGAGCGTAGCCCGCCACCAGTCCCGCCGCGTTCGCCATGGCGGTCGCCTGCCGCACCCGTCACCACCTCCGGCCGGCCAGCCTAGGCCATCTCCGAACGCTCACCCGTCGAGCTGCGCCAGCACCGCCCGGGCCACCTGTTCCGGCGGCTGCGAGCCGTCGATGAACGTGGGGCGGCAGGCGCCGCTGGCACGGGTCCTGGCCGCCCGGGCCCGCTCCGGGCCGACCCGCGGGGTGACCACCTCGGTGTGGCCACCCCACGCCCCCGTGGCACGGGCCCGCCCTGCTCAGGCGGGCACCGGGGTCCGCCGGCCACCCCGCCGGCCGCGACCGGTCGGGGTCGCCCCCGCCACGTCGCCCAGCGGCGTTGGCACCTCCTCCGACGGGTCGGCGGAGGGCCCGTCCTCGTCGCCGTCCGCCTCCGCGCCGTCGCCGTCGTCGTCCAGGTCGTCGAACGGGTCGGTCCCGGCGTCGAACCCGTCCGCCGGCAGGTGGTCGCCGGCCCGCGCCCCGGCGAACTCCAGCGACTCGAACTCCTCGTCGAAGGGGCGGTCGTCGAGCGAGGCGGGCGCCTGCCCGTCCGGCACCGGCTCGGTGGCCTCGCCGTGCACCCGCCGCTCCGCCTCGGCGTCCTCGACGGTGCTGGTGGCCGCGCCGGGCCGGTTGCGCAGGAACCGGCCGCGGCCCCGGGACAGGTCGTGCCCGACGGCGACCGCCTCCAGCTCGTAGAGGGTGCGGTGATTGCCGGCGTCGTCGGTCCAGTCACGGGTGTAGAGGCGGCCCGCGACGACCACCGGGTCACCCACCATCACCGAGGCGGCCACCCCCTCGGCGAGCTTGCGCCAGCAGTTGACCCGCACCCGCAGGCTGTTGCCGTCGACCCAGCGGCCGGAGTCGCGGTCGAGGCGGCGGGCGGTGGAGGCGACCTTGAAGTTGGCCACCAGGGTGTTGCTCTGGGTGGTCCGACGCCACTCGGGCGCGGTGAGCACGTTCCCGACGATCGTCACGTAAGTATCGAACATCTGCCCTCCCGGGTCTCGGCTTGTCGGGTCGAGCCTGGCTGCGCCGCCGGGCCGGGGCGAGCCCGGCCGGTCCCGCCTGTGGACGACGGGCCGGGCTGTGGACAACGACCTGATCAAGGTCCCGTCTGGTAGGGACCACGGTCCCTGGGGTGTCGACCGGCGGCGACACATGATCGACCGGTACGGCGGGGCGAGGCGGTTTCCGCACCCGCACCCACTGGGTAAGGCGTTGATCAACCGAGAGAAAGGGAGCGACATGCTTCTCCGAGACGTCTGTGAGGCCCGGCGATGAGCGCTGTGACGAACCCCGCGACCGTGGCCGAGTGCCTGCGCGTCGGTGCCGGCTTCTCCCAGGGCGACCGGAACTGGATCGCGGAGCAGTTCGCCACCCTCGACGCCCGGCTCGCCGGCTTCCACGCCGACGCCACCGAGCTGGAGGTGTCGGTCAAGGACCGCGAGGCACGGGGGCAGAAGGTGACCCTGGAGTGCTGGGTCGCGGGCCGGCAGAAGATCGTCACCACCTCCACCGAGGAGGACCTGCACGCCGCGCTCAACGACGTCCGGGACGACCTGCGCCGCAAGCTCAACGACGCGAAGACCCGACAGGAGCCCCGCAGCAACAAGCACCTGCGGGAGGTCACCCAGCCGGAGATCGCCCCCGTTGCCGACGACGACGCCGACCTCCACCGGGCCGACGCCGAGACCGCCTGACCACCGCTGACGCGTCAGGTCGGGGTGTCCGCCGTACGGTGGCCGCCCCGACCTGACGCGTCCGTCCCGGCGGGGGCTACCGCCCGGTAGCAAGGCGGCGTACCGTCGCGGTCGTGGAACCCGACGTGCTGGGACCGCCGTACGAGCGGCAGACGATCGACCTGGGCACCGACGACGAGGGACCGGTCGTCGCGACCCTGGTCCGCCGGCGGGCCGAGCGCCCGACCGGCCGGGCCGTGCTCTACGTGCACGGCTTCGTCGACTACTTCTTCCAGACCCACGTCGCCGACTTCTTCGCCGAGCGGGGCTGGGACTTCTACGCCCTCGACCTGCGCAAGTACGGCCGCAGCCTGCAACCGCACCAGACGCCGAACTTCTGCCGCGACCTGAGCGAGTACTTCCCCGAGCTGGACGCCGCCGTGAAGATCATCCGGGCGGACGAGGGGCACGACACCCTGCTCGCCATGGGCCACTCCACCGGCGGCCTGATCATCTCGCTCTGGGCGCACGCCCGCCGCGAGGCCGGCCTGGTCGACGGGATCTTCCTCAACAGCCCCTTCTTCGACATCAACGCCCCCTGGCTGGTCCGTCGACCCCTCGCGGCCGCCGTCTCCCGGCTCGGCCGTCGGGCGCCGCAGCGCGTCCTGCCGTTCGGCCTGGGCACCGTGTACGGCGAGAGCCTGCACGCCGACCACCGCGGCGAGTGGCGTTACGACCTGGCCTGGAAGCCGCTCGCCGGATTCCCGGTGCGAGCCGGCTGGATCAACGCGATCCGGGCCGGTCAGCGGCAGCTCCGGGCCGGGCTGGACATCCCCGTGCCGGTGCTGCTCGCCTGCTCGAACCGCAGCTACCGGGGCACGAAGTGGCACGACTCGGCCACCCTCGCCGACGCCGTGCTGGACGTCGAACACATGGTCCGCTGGGCGCCCCGGCTCGGCCCGCACGTCACCCTGGCCCGCTTCGACGGCGGCCTGCACGACCTCACGCTCTCCGGTCCCGCCGTACGCGAGAAGGTCTTCGCCGAGGTTGGGCGGTGGGCGGAGGGTTTCCTCGGGGCCGGACCGACCGACCCGGAACCGACCGGTCCCCCGGCGGCACGCCCGCCGGTCGACGACCGGGCCGCCGCGCCGGCCGAGAGCTGAGCGGCCGGTCGCCTGGACCGGCCACCGCCCCCGGACGTCCCGGAGCCCGGCCGGTCGGTGAGGCAGGCGGGCGTCAGCGGTAGCCGGCGGTGGCCTCCACCAGGGCCGTCCGGATCCGGTCGAAGGTCGCCACCGGGTGCCCGCCGTCCCGGCCGGGCAGCACCAGCCCGAGGCAGTGCACCGCCAGTGCACCGTCGGCGCCGGTCCGCACGGCGAAGACCGGCGCGCCGAGGTAGCCGGCCGGCAGCTCGGCGGTGATCCGCAGCTCGTCGCCGTCCCGGACCACCCGCTCGATCACCGCCTCCAGGGGCCGCGACCCGTCGTCGCCGACCCCGAGGGCCAGCACGAACGCCGACCCGGGCACCGCGCCCACCCCGGCGATCACGCCGGCGTCGGCGGCCACCGCGTCGGCCACCTGCTGGGTACGCCAGCTCCAGCCCCGGTCCTCGGCGTAGCCGTGCAGGCCACCGGTGGGCATCGCGGCCAGCCCCAACTCGGGCAGGCGCAGCCACTGGTCGGCGAAGTCCGGCAGCACGATCGGCTCGGCCGCGCCCTCGGCCGGGTCGGTGACGCTCGGCCGCAGCCCGATCTCGCCGTACGCCCCGGTGGTCGCCGCCTCGGCGGTGAGCAGCCACTCGTGCACCACCTCACCGTCGTCGGTGGCGCCGACCAGCTCGGTGTAGAAAAAGGCGGTGCCGAAGCCCTCGGCGGGCGCGCCCGGCCGGTCGTAGCGGCGCAGCGGGAGGATGGCCCGCCCGAGCAGCTGACACAGCTCGAAGATGATCTCGTTCTCGGTTTCCTGGTCCAGCAGCACGACGCAAAGGGTACGGACATGGACAACCGCCGCTGCCCCGGACCCGCGAATCGGGGATGCCGGGTCCGGCCCCGTCGTGGGACCCTGAACGGCGACGTGGCCAGGACCACCCGTTCCCCCGGCGTACCCGGGTCCGGCGGTACCCTCTTGGCGCGACACGTCGCCGCGCGCCCGTAGCTCAGCGGATAGAGCAGGGGACTTCTAATCCCAAGGCCGCAGGTTCGAATCCTGCCGGGCGCACCCTCCCCGCCGCGGGTCAGCGGATTTCCGTTCCCGGTCGAGACGATCACCACGGCCCCATACAGCGCGCCACCGGGCTGACCGCCACCCCAGGCCTTCTGGACGTCACGACCGCTTGAGCAGCCCTCCGAAGTGAAGCTCCGGAGCGTCGCCTGTCCAGGTCGTCGTTCGGGCAGGAAGGCGGCGAGAATGCGGCCGTGGATCCGCGTTGGCAGTTCGAGGTCGAGGAAGCATTCGCCATTACAGGTCGCGGCACCGCGGTGATCGGCCAGCATCGAGGAGAAGCGATCCCGGCTGTTGGACCTGCCGTGCTCTGTGTCGGAGGGGCGCGCGAGACGGTCGAGCGAGTAGCGGTGCACATGCTGGACCGCCAGCGCGAGGGACGGCACGAAGGACGAGTCGCGTTGCTCCTCTACGGCGTCGACAAGGAATGTGTCCCGGCCGGTGCGGTGGTCCGCTCCGTGGACGAACACCGGTCGGCGGACTGCGGGGGCTGACCCGCGCGTACCGGGCGCACCCACGACCACGGGTGGTCCGCGGCTTCCCGCTCCCCTCGGAGGGCTCACCGAACAGCCTCGACCTGACCCGGCGTCGCGGCCTCGGCACCTGTCCGGGAGGCCGGAGGCAGCGTGGCTTCCGGGCTCGGAACTGCTTTGCCGGACTCCGGCGCCGTTGCCTAGGCTCGCCGGATGGTAAAGATCGAGACTGCGCGGCTCGTCATGCGGGGGTGGCGGGACTCGGACCTGTCGCCGTGGACGGCAATGAACGCCGACCCGCAGGTCCGGGAGCACCTCGGGCCGCTGCTCACGCCGGAGCAGGCCGCGGCCTCGATGCGCAGCTTCCAGGAGGATCTGGACCGGAACGGGTTCGGTTTCTGGGCGGTGGAGGTGCGCGACACCGGGCAGTTCATCGGGTTCGCCGGCCTGGACGTGGTGGACGAGGGCATGCCGTTCACGGGCGTGGAGGCCGGCTGGCGACTGTCCCGGGCGGCGTGGGGGCACGGGTACGCCACGGAGGCGGGGCTGGCGGTGCTGCGGTACGGCTTCGACACCGTCGGACTGGCCGAGATCCTGGCGGTGACCACTCGGACGAACCTGCGGTCGCAGGCGGTGATGCGCCGACTCGGCATGACCACGGACCCGCACGAGGACTTCGACGATCCCGAGGTGAGCGAGGGCCCCCTGCGCCGCTGCGTGCTGTTCCGCAAGCGGGCGGATGTGGTCTCCCGGGCCTAGCCGGCCTTCTTTCCTACGCGCAGGTCTCCGACCAGCAGCGCCCACCGGGTTGTCAGCCGATGTGCAGGAGCAGCACCCGATCGTCGTCGAGCTCGGCGATGGTGCCGCGCAACAGCCGCAGACCGGCCAGGCCGGCCCGGCCGCTCTCCGCGAAGCCGAGCCCCATCTCCTCGAAGTGGGCGGCCAGCTCCTCGGCGCGGTGCGCCCCGGGATCGAGCCGGTCCAGGAACCGCTTGTGGGCCGGGGTGATGAGCACCGTCAGGTCGTGGACCTCGTTGATGGCCGCCGACTCGGCATCGAACTCCGACCGCTCCAGGTCGACGTCGCGGTCCTCCAGATAGGTCAGCACGTGCAGCAGGCAGTACCCGGACCAGTCGTACTCCGCCCGGGGACGACGACCGTGCTCGGCCAGGTACGCGCGGAACGACGACGACGAGGTACGCGCCAACCGGGCCAGCTCGGGAACGCTGTTGCGGGGGACCTCGGTCAGTGACGCGACAGCGGACAACACACCCTCCATCGTTCGGACCCTGCCCGCCGTGGCGGCGAGGGTCAGCCCGTCCGGCTCCACCGGAGGGCCTCGGCCGACAACCGCGTCATCGTCTCTTCCTTCGCGGCGCCGTACCGGGCCCGGCTGTCGGGATGCAGCTCGGCCGCCCGCCGCTTCGCCGCCTCGTAGCGGCGGGCGGCACCGGGGTTGGCCGCGAGGTAGGCGCAGAAGAGCCGGTTCTCCGCCGGCACCGGGGAGCCGACGCCGAAGACGTGCAGGTGGTGGCTCCGCTTCCCGGCGGTGTCCTTCGAGAGGAACAGGTGCGCGTCGTCCTCGGGGAAGGCCTCCGGGCGGTGGCGGTACCCGAGCCGCTCCAGCGGCCCGAGGTCGGCGAGGACCGCGCCGACCAGGCCGGGTCGTGGGGCACCACCTCGACCACGGGCGCTTCGTCCGGCACGCCGGCCACCGGAGTCACGACTCGTCGCCGGCGGCCAGGCCCGTCGCCAGGGCGGTCAGGAAGTCCAGCAACTCACGCCGCGCGCCCTCGTTCGGCGTGCGGTGGTTCAGGAACGTCGACGAGACCAGGTGCGAGCGGTCCTCGACCACCTCGATCAGGTCGGCGAGTTGCCGCCGCGCCTGTAACACCGCGGTCGGTCCGGCTTCCCGGCACCACTGCCCGATCAGGGCGGGATCGGTGGAGACGGCGTCGATCCCGCAGCACGCGCGGACGCACTCCTCCTCGCAGAAAGTGATGCAATGGCTCAGCGGTGGTAGCACGTCGAGAGAACGCTCCGCCATGGACACCCCGTTCGCCGCACCCGTCGGACCGCTCACCGTACCCGGAACGAGGACGCGGCGGAGACCACGGAACGGTCGTCGCCGGCGTCACCGGTCGCCCTCCGCGACGCTGAACGTGGTGCGGTGGTGGCGGGACGCCTCGATCTCGTCGAGCAGCGCGAGCGCGAAGTCCGAGTAGCTGATCCCGGTCGCCTGTGCCGGGGTGGAGCAGCACTGGGACGAGCTGCTCGACGCCCGCGAGGCGTACGACGGGGCCGGGCGGGTCTAGCGTCGCCGGGTGCGCTGCCGGGCGGCCTCGTAGAGCACCACGGACCCGGCCGACGCCGCGTTCAGCGAGCTGGCCGCGCCGACGATCGGGATCCGGACCATCCGGTCGGCGGCCTCCTGCCAGCCGGCGCTGAGCCCGTGCGTCTCGTTGCCCACCAGCAGCAGCGTGGGGCCGGTCAGGTCGTGGTCGGCGACGTCCACGTCGCCGTGTTCGTCCGTACCCACGATCTGGAGGTCGGGCAGGTCTCCCCCGCGCACGTCGGCCACCCAGTCGAGGACCTCGCGGTGGCCCGGGACCCGCACCACCGGGACGGCGAAGAGCGACCCGGTGCTGGCCCGGACGGCCTTCGGGTCGTAGGGGTCGGCGGCGTGCCCGGTGACCAGCACGGCGGCGGCGCCGAAGGCGTCGGCGGAGCGGATCAGGGTGCCGATGTTGCCGGGGGTCTTCGGCCGGTCGAGGACCACCACGAGCGGGTCCGGCCCGAGCGGGACCCGGTCCAGGTCGTCCGCGGGCTGCCCCACCACGGCAAGCAGCTCCGGCGACTCCTCGTCCTTGCCGCCCAGCTCCCGCATCAGCTCGGGCGCGAGCGCGACCCGGGTGGTGTCGGCGCGGTCGAGCAGGTCCCGGCACCAGCGCGACAGCGCCTGCCGGTCGGGGTACAACAGCGCCCGGATCTCCCAGCCGTGCTCCAGCGCCAGGGTGATCGGGCGGACCCCCTGCACCAGGAACTCCCCGAGACGCTGGCGCTTGTTGCGGTTGGTCAGCAGCGCCTGCCACTGCTGGAAGGAGGCGTTGCGGGTGCTGATCCTCAGGGTCTTCGCCACGCTGCCGATTGAACAGCATCGGCCGGCCGGACCCGCCGGCACCGGCTCATTCGTCGTCGTCGGGGCAGGGGCCCAGGCCGCGCAGGAACTCGTCGAACGAGTCGGCGATCCGTCGGGGGACCCGGTCCTCGTCGACGTGGCTCACCGCCGGCTCGCCGTCCGGCCCGCACGCCGAGTAGTCCAGCATGACCGTGTCGTGCCCGGCCGACTCCGTCACGCCGAGCACCACCCCGATCTCCGGGTAGTCCCACTCGGCGATCAGGTACGCCGACATCTCGTCGATCCCGTGCTCGTAGCCGATGCCCGTGACGACGTGCAGGTGCACGTGCCGCGGGCCGGTGAGGTGGCAGGTGTCACGTAGGACGCCACCGTTCTGCCGGTACATCAGGGTGAGATACCGGGGGGCAGTCGTACGCCGAGGGTCTGCTCGGCCCGGCGCACCATGGCCCCGGTCAGCGGCGGCCCCACCCACGGCGAGTCGCCCGGTTCGAACGGCGAAGTCACCCGCCGGACGCTACCGCCCGGTCGTCGTGCAACCTTTCGGCGGGCCGCCGACGACACAGTGACGACCAGAGCCCACTGTCCACCCCCGGCCCGAACAAGGGAGCAGGATGCGGCCCGACCTCGAAAGGGAGTACGTCGAGTACGTGCAGGCGCGGCTGCCCCGCCTGCACCGCACGGCGTACCTCCTCTGCGGCGACGCGTTCCAGGCGGACGACATCGTCCAGGCGACGCTCACCGCGCTCTACGTGAACTGGAAGCGGGCCGTCGCCGCCGACAACCTCGACGGCTACGTGCACCGCATCCTGAGCCGGCGGTTCCTCGACGAGCGGCGGCGCGGGTGGTCCCGGGTGCTGCTCGGCGACCGCCTGCCGGAGCTGCCCGCCCCGACGGAGAGCGGGGTCGAGGAGCGGGACGTGCTGGTGACCGCGCTCCGGTCGCTGCCCCCGGGTCAGCGGGCCGTCGTGGTGCTGCGCTACTTCGGCGACCTCTCGGTGGAGGCGACCGCGGCGGCGCTGGGCTGCTCGACGGGGAACGTCAAGAGTCAGTGTGCGCGGGGTCTCGCCGGGCTGCGGGAGGCGCTGCCGGCACGGCGGCCGGTGACGGTCGCCGAGGGAGGGGAGACGCGGTGAACGAGGAGGACGAGCTGCGGGACCGGCTGGGCGCGGTCGACGTGCCGCCCAGCCGGATCGAGATCGACGCGCTGCTGCACGCCGGTCGCCGGAGCGCCTTTCGCCGCCGCACGGTGGGCGCGGCGGGGAGCGCGGCGCTCGCCACGGCCGCGCTGGTGGCGGTGCCGTCGATCCTGACCGGGACGGGCGCGCGGCCGGTGGCCGTGCCGGGCGGCCCGTCGACGGCCGCGACCGGGGCCGCGACGGTCACCGCCACCGCGCCGGCCGTCCGCACCCCGACGGCTGCCCCGACCGCCGCCGCCGGGCCGGCTGCCGGGGGCGCGTGCGTACGGGCCGAGCTGCCGGTGCCGGCGGGCATGTCGCAGGTCGTACCGACCGGGGTGGACCCGACCGGGCGGTACGTGGTGGGCAACGGCACCGTCGGGCAGGACTTCCGGCCGGTCCTGTGGACCGACGGTAGACCGACCGCGTTGCCGGTGGTCGCCCAGTCGGTCCAGCTGACCGCGGTCAACTCGGCCGGGGTCGTGGTCGGTCTGGTGCAGGACGGCGCGCAGGAGTACGCCTTCCGCTACGCGCAGGGCCGGTACACCCGGCTGCGGACGCCCGCCGGGAACTGGCACGTCTACCCGACCCCGGCGATCAACTCCGCCGGTGACGTGGTGATCAACGCGGAGCCGGCCGGCAACTCGGGGGGCGAGGGCAGCATCGTGCTGCTGTGGAAGGCCGGCTCCACGAGCGCGGTCCGGTTGCCGCTGCCGGCCGGCGCGAACGCGTCCGCCGTCACCGACGACGGCACGATCGTCGGCGCGAAGTACCGCGACGGGGCCGCCTACGCCGCGTACGCCTGGGACCAGCGGGGTCGGGGCCGCAAACTGGCCGTCCCGGCCGGTGAGACGGCGGCCGCCTACGCGGCGCGCGGCGGATGGGCGACCGGCGGGCTGTGGCCGTCGCGGACGGCGGCCCGGTGGAACCTGCGCACCGGCGCGGTGACCCCGCTGACCGGTGCCGAGGGTCCCGGTGAGGCGGTCAACGCCGCCGGCTGGGTGGTCGCCCAGGGCGTGCTGCTGCGCGACGGCGAGCCGGTCGAGCTGGCCGAGGCCGAGGGTCGGCGGGCCGTGGCGGTGGCGGTCTCCGACACCGGGCTGGTGGTGGGGCTCGCCCGGGCCGACGACGCCCCGGACAGCCTCGGGCCGCGCGTCTGGCGGTGCTGAGCGGGCCGGCGGTGTCGTAGGTCGGCCCGGTGTCGGGGTGGCGGGCTAGGGTCCGGAGATGGTGACCGAGACCGATCTCCGGCTGACCGACGGCCGCACGCTGCACGTCTACGACACCGGCGGGGCCGACCGGCTCGCCGTCTTCTGGCACCACGGCACCCCGAACGTCGGCGCGCCGCCGGCACCGCTGTTCGCCGCCGCCGACCGGCTCGGCCTGCGCTGGGTGTCGCACGACCGACCCGGGTACGGCGGCTCCACGCCGGTGCCCGGGCGGGACATCGCCTCGGTCGCCACCGACGTGGCCGCGATCGCCGACGCGCTGGGCATCGCCCGGTTCGCGGTGCTGGGCCACTCCGGCGGCGGCCCACACGCGCTGGCCTGCGGCGCGCTGCTGCCCGAGCGGGTGGTCGCGGTGGTCTCCGGGGCCGGGCTGGCCCCGTACGACGCGGCCGGGCTGGACTGGTTCGCCGGCATGGTGCCGTCCGGGGTGGCGTCGCTGCGCGCCGCCGCCGCGGGGCGGGCGGCGAAGGAGGCGCACGAGGCGTCGGGGGCCGCGTACGATCCCGGTTTCACCCGGGCCGACCTGGCCGAGCTGCACGGCGACTGGTCCTGGTTCGACTCTGTCGTCGGCCCGGCGGTGCGGGCCGGGCCGGGCGGGTTGATCGACGACGACCTCGCGTACGTCGCCCCGTGGGGGTTCCGCCCGGACCAGGTCACCCCGCCGGTGCTGCTGCTGCACGGCGAGCGGGACGGGATCGTGCCGGTGGCGCACGGCGCGTGGCTGGCCCGGCACTGCCCGGACGCCGAGCTGCGCCGCTGGCCGCAGGACGGGCACATCTCGGTGCTGCGGCACGCCGGGTCGGCACTGGAGTGGCTGCGTCGGCAGGCCGACGCGGCCGGGGAGCGCGCACCGGGCTGAGTCCGTACCCGCCCGACCGTTCCCGAGGGATGCGGCCACGGCCCGGGGTTGTCGCTCCTTCCGGGTGGCCCCGCGTGGCCACCCGGAAGGAGCGCGGCGGCGGCCACCGCGTGGCCACCGCGAGGGGTGAGGCGGCGGCCACGGGACCTGGCCGCCGCCTCGCCGCGCCCGGGAGGGCGCGGACCGCGACACCGTACGGAGGACCGGGGGGGAGGTGCTCCGCAGGGGCCGCGCGACCGACGCCGGGCTGGCGGGGGGTGCCCGCCCGGCGTCGGAGGTCAGTGGGTCCGGCGCGTGGTCGCGAGACCCGGGCATCCTTTCCGTGCTCCTCAGCGCCGCTCCCGCGCCGGATGTCACACCGGTACGCCGTGCCACCGCCGGCCGACCGACGGTGACCGGTTCCCGCCGCTCAGGGCGTACGCGGGCCGATGCCGTCGGCGGGCGAGGGCGCGACCAGCAGGCCCACCTGCCGCCCGATGAACCGGTACGCGACCTGCTTCGCCGCCCAGAGCAGGTGGCCCCGGTCCGGCTCGGCGATCGGGCGGCCGTCGGCGTGCGCCACGCTGGTGAGCAGCACCCAACTGCCGGTGGTGGAGCTGAGCGCGACCGCCTCACCCGGCACCCCGCGCTGACCGGTGCCCCGGCGCAGCACACCCCGCCGGTCGCGGGCCTGCCGCTCGCCGGGGAAGAGCACGGCCGCCAGGTGCACCACCGCGTCGCTGTCGTCGGTGGTGTAGCTGACCCGCACCGTCCGTACGCAGCCGGCCAGCAGGTCGTCGTCGGCGAGCACGCCGGCGCAGCCCCGCAGGTCCCGGCCCCCGGTGCGGGTCAGGGTGTCCCCCGCCGCCCGGAACGTCCGCTCGGGCATCGCCGTCGCGACCGTGACCGGCGTCGGCTCCGCGCGCGCCACCGCAACGGTGACCGAGCCGAGCAGCACCACCGCGACGATGACCCCGACGGACGGTGCCGGCCGGCCGGCGGCCCGCGGCGCGGCGGACCGGACGGCGGCCACCGTGGCGGCGACGACCGCCACGGCGACGCCGATCCCGGCCCAGCGGATCCCGGTGGCCATCGCCCCGGCCCCCGGCCCGGCCAGCAGGAACGCCAGCGAGGAGCGTTTCCCGGGTACGTGCACCCAGCCGAGCAGGGCGAGCGCGAAGGCGACGAGCAGCGCGGCGACCCGGGCCACCGCGCTCAGCCGGGACCAGAGGCCGACGGTGACCGCCGCCCAGACGGCGGGCAGGGCGACCAGCGCCCAGCCCGTCACCGCCATGCCGGTGCCGGTGCAGCCGGTCACCGCGCAGGCCTGCTCGTCCACCCGGGCCCGCAGGTCGTCGCCGACCACGATGCGCAGCACCACGAGGGCGACGAACCCGACGACCAGGGCGAGGCCGAGCATCCTGACGTCACGGTCGGCGCCGACCTCCCGGCCGGATCCGGCGGTCCGCTCCGCGCGTACCCGCGCCATCAGCTCCTCGGGCCCACGCCTGCTGCTCGCCATGGCAGCGAGGCTAGGCCAGCCGTGCACCCGGCGGTCGGCGGACCGCCGACTACTCGCAAATCCGCCACGCGCCGTCCTCTTTGACGAGCACATAGGTCAGCGTGGTGCTGGTGCCGCTGCGCGGGTCGTAGCGGACGCTGGCGGAGCCCCGCACCCGTCCGTTGGTGTTCTGCACGTTGAGGCCGACGATCCCGTAGCCGTTCAGCTCCGGCTGGGCGGACTGCTGGCGGACGAAGTCGGCCTCGCTCACCCGGTTGCGCACCGGGGCGCAGAGCTGCGCGTACGCCTTCGGATAGTCGCGGACGATCAGCGCGCGGGCGTAGGTGTCCACCGCGTCGCGGGCCGGCCCGGTGGCCTCCTTGACCGCGCGGTAGACGAAGAAGCCGCCGACGGCGCCGCCCGCGCAGCAGAGGGCGAGCACCACGCCGACGACGATGAGCACGGTCCGGGTCGTGTTCGACCGCTTCGGCGGGGACGCCATGGCCGGCTGGTACGTCATGCCCGGCAGGGTAGGCGGGGCGCGCCACCGCCCGGACAAACCGGATGACGGGCCGGGCCGGACGGTCCATCATCGACGGATGCCCCAGCGACGACCGGCGGAGCCGGACATCCAGCGGTACTACACCGAGGTCTTCGTGGAGGCGGACCGGCTGTCCCGCAGCCCGCAGGGCCGACTGGAGGCCCGGCGTACCCGGGACCTGCTGGCCCGGCTGCTACCCGCGCCACCGGCGACCGTGCTGGACGTGGGCGGTGGCCCCGGCGCGTACGCCGGCTGGCTGACGGCGGCCGGTCACCAGGTGCACCTGGTCGACCTGGTGCCGGCGCACGTCACCGCCGCCACGGCCGCGTATCCCGAGCTGACCGTCACCGTCGGGGACGCCCGCGACCTGCCGCTGCCCGACAAGTCGGTGGACGCGACGCTGCTGCTCGGCCCGCTCTACCACCTGACCGAGCGGTCGGACCGGGTGACGGCGCTGCGCGAGGCGGCCCGGTCGACCCGACCGGGCGGGCCCGTGGTCGCGGCGGCGATCAGCCGCAACGCCGCCCTGATCGACCTGGTCGCGCAGGGCCGGGTGGACGAGCGGAGCTGGCCGCTGCTGCTCCGTGAGTACGCCACCGGGGTCAACGACCCGGAGACGGGCTTCACCACGGCGTACTTCCACCGCCCGGAGCAACTGGTCGACGAGTTCGTCGCCGCCGGCCTGCCCGAGCCCGCCGTGTACGGCGTGGAAGGCCCGCTCTGGCCGCTGCTGAACACCCTCGGCACCGGCCCCGACGAGCGGCTCTTCGCCGACGCGGTGGCCTGCGCCGAGCTGTTCGAGCGTGACCCGGCGGTGCGCGGGGCCAGCGCCCATCTGCTCGCCGTCGCCCATCGCTGACCGGCCGCCCCGGCGTCAGGAAGGGGCCCCTGCACCTCACCAGGCGTCAACAGGACCCTTCCTTTCCCTTCGGCGACGCGCCGCGTACCGAGGGTGACCGGTTGCGGGGCGGCATGCTATTCTCCGGCGTCGATCTAGGCCGTGCGCACCCGACCGGGTCGCTGCCGGAAGGACACCTCCCCGATGCCGGTCGTAGCCGCCACGACCTCGCCGCCCGGACCGCTGGACAGACCGGCGGGCGGCGCGTTCACCCTCATCTTCACCACCCTGCCGGCGCTGCTGCGGCTGACCTGCGGCCTGGCCGGCGCGGTGGTGGCCCTGACCGTGCTCACCCCGCCCGTCCGGCTGCCCCTGCTGCTGCCGGCGGTCGCCGGGCTCACCGCGTGGTCCGTCTGGTACGCGGTCCGCGCGCTGCGGCACGGCATCGGCACCGCCCTGGTCACCGGCGACGTCGCGCTCACCACCGCGGCCGTGGTGGCGATCCCGTGGCTGGTCGCGCCGGCGGTGCTGGCCGGCGAGGGCAGTTGGACGGCGGTACTCGCCAGCACCACGGTGATCAACACCCAGGCCACCGCCCCGGCCCGCTGGTCGATCCCGGCCGGGCTGCTGGTCACCGCCGGGTACGTGGTGGGCGCGACGGTCGCCGGCAACCCGGTCGAGGCCCGGGCGCACGCGGCCACCCTGCTGGTGCAGGCCGCCTGCACCGCGATGATGACCGCGGTGATGCGCCACCGGCTCGGGCAGGCCGACGCCACCTTCGCCGACTACCAGCGGCTCTCCCGGGAGGCGGTGGCCGCCCGGGCCGCCCGCGAGGCCGAGCGCCGGCAGAACCGGGACCTGCACGACACCGTGCTCGCCACGCTGACCATGGTCGGGCTCGGGGCGGTCGCCGGCTCCACGGCGGCGCTGCGCGAGCGGTGCGCGGCGGACCTGCGTACCCTCACCGCCCTGGCGGACGCCCGGTCGCTGCCGGCGGCCGGCCCGACGGCGCTGGACGACCGGCTGCGCGCGGTCCTCGCCCGGACCCCCGAGCTGACGGTGACCGCGACCCTGGTCTCCTGCCGGGTGCCGGCGGAGGTGTCCACCGCGCTCGCCGAGAGCACGGCCGCCGCCCTGGCCAACGTGGCCCGGCACGCGCCCGGCGCGGCCACCACGCTCGCGCTGTCCCGGGTCGCCGGGACCGTCGTGGTGGAGGTGACCGACGACGGTCCCGGTTTCGACCCGGCAACGGTCCCCGCCCACCGGTACGGACTGCGCGAGTCGATCCTCGGCCGGACGGCCGCCGTGGGTGGCGTCGCAGAGGTGACCTCCGCCCCTGGCGCCGGCACCCGGGTCAGGTTGGAGTGGCGTGGTGGCCACTGAGACGGGTACGACGCCGACCACCGCGCTGTTCCGGCCGGCGGGGCGGGTGCGCGACGGTGCGGACCGGCCGGCGGACCCGGGGGCGGCCGGGGTCGTCGCGGACGCCTCCGACCGCGCCGCCCGGACCGCCGTGGTCTCCATCGCGCTGGTCTGGCACCTGGTGATCGGCCTGCCGGCGCTGCTGCGCGCCGGGCCGGGGATGACCGCGCCGGCGGTGGTGGCGGTCGGCTGGCTGGTGACCGCCGGGGTCGGCGTCGCCGCCGGCGTACGCCTGCTGCGCGGCGGGCTGCCGCCGGCCCGGCGGCTGGCGGCGCTGCTGCTGGCGGTCGACGCGGCGGTCTTCGCCTCCGTCGGCCAGCGCCACCTGTTCACCGCGGCGAACTGGGTGTGGGGCGGTCTGGCCTGGTTCTTCCTGCTGGTGCTCTGGCGCCGGCCGGTGGGCTGGCTGCTCGGGCTGCTCGCCGCGCACGCCGCGATCGCCCTCGGCGCGGTGCTCGGCACCGGCGCCACCGCCCCGGCCGACCTGGCCCGGTACGCGATGTACGCCTACGGCACCTCCTCGCTGCCGGTGGCGGTCTTCGCCGGCGCGGCGGCGATCGCCGCGCTGGCCCGGGACCGGGCCGGCCGGGCGGCCGCGGCCGTGGCGGTCGAGGCGGAACGGGTCGCGGCCGAGCAGGCCCGCCGGGAACGGCGGGACCGGCTCGCCCTGGTCAGCGGGGACGCCGAGGACGTGCTGGCGGCGCTCGCGGCGGGCCAGGCCGACCCGGCCGACCCGGAGGTACGCCGGCGGTGCGTGCTGGCCGCCGCCCGGCTGCGCCGGCTGATCGCCGAGTCGGACGACGTGCCGGACCCGCTGCTGCACGAGTTGCGCGCCGCCGCCGACCTGGCCGAGCGCAAGGGGCTGCCGATCGAGCTGGTCGCCATCGGCACCCCGCCGGAACTGTCCGTGGAGGTACGCCGGGGGCTGGCCGAGCCGCTCGCCGCCGCCCTCGCCGACGCCCGCGGCTGGGCCCGGCTGACCGTGGTGTCCGGCCCGGACGAGGTGGTGGTCAGCCTGGTCACCCCCGATCACGACGGACCGGACTCCACCGGTCCGCCCGGCCCGGACGGGGACGGACCGGTGGAGCACGTGCACGAGCGGGACGGGGAGATCAGGTGGACGCAGACCCGGTGGCGGCGGACGTGAGCGGGGACGGGCCGATCGGGGTGGCCATCGTGGACGACCACCCGGTGGTGATCGACGGCGTACGGGCCTGGCTGGCCACCGAGCCGCGATTACGGGTGCTCGCCACCGGCGACGATCCGGACGACGTGCTGCGGCTCGCGCCGAGCGCCGACGTGGTCCTGCTGGACCTGCGGCTGCACGGGCGGATGGTGCTCGACAAGCTGGCCGAGCTGAGCGCGGCCGGCCGGCGGGTGGTGGTCTACTCCGAGCACACCGATCCGGACACCATGCTCGCCGCGCTGGACGCGGGGGCGGTGGCGTTCCTCGCCAAGCACGAGGGACGCGCGCACTGCGTGGCGACCGTGCTCGCCGCCGCCACCGACCGGCCGTACGTGCCGCCGGCGCTGGCCGGGGCGATGGTGGGTGACCCCCGACCCGACCGGCCGGCGCTCTCCGACAAGGAGCGGGAGGCCCTGCTGCTGTGGTTCCAGTCCATGTCGAAGGCGTCGGTGGCCCGGCGGATGCGGATCAGCGAGCACACCGTGAAGCAGTACGTGGACCGGGCCCGGATCAAGTACACCCGGGCGGGCCGGCCGGCCGCCACGAAGGCCGCCCTGCTCGCCCGCGCGATCGAGGACGGACTCGTCCGCCCGGAGGAGATCGGCATCTACCGGTCACACGCGCAGACCGACCGGCCGACCCCCTAACGGGTGTCATGACAGCCACGGTGCGCTGGTCCAGGCTCTACGTACCGCTACCGTCCCGGGAGGTCGTGACCGTGCAGGAGGACGTCGCTCCCTTCTTCATCGGGCCGCACCGCTTCGACGCGGACGACGACGCGACCCGCCCCGTGCTCGACCGGCGCTACGCGCTGGTCACCGAACCCGGTGAGCAGGTGCTCGGTCAACACCGGCTCACCGTGACCGGGCACCTGCTCGGCCCCACCGAGGGCGTACGCGCCTGGAGTCTCCCCGCTCCGGCCACCGTCACCGTCACCGACCGGCGGCTCGCGTACGTCTGCACCGGCTCCGAGCTGTCCCTGGTCTCCGGGCGGGACGGCCGGACGGACGCCCGGCACCGGCGTCCGCTCCGGCTGTCCCGCCTGGTCAGCGGCCAGATCCGGTGGCAGTGGCCGTCCCGGCTGGAGCTGGTCGACGCGCCGGACGGCGGCCCGGAGCTGCGGGTGATCTGCGACGCGCTGCGCACCATCCGGCAGCCGGCGCTCGGGCTGAGCGGCGCGGACGCCCTGGTCACCGCCCTGGCCCGGCAGGTACGCCGGTCGATCGCCGCGTTCCGCCTGGTGCATCCGGAGCTGGTGGACCTGTCCCCGCCGGAGCGGGACACCCTGCTGGCCCGGGTCGGGGCGCTGCCCGGGCCGGCCCGGGGCGCGGTGACCCTGCCGGGGTCGCTCCCGGTGGAGTTCCTGTCCCGCGACGACTACTACCGCCCGGCGGCCGAGGAGGAGCCGCCGGACTGGCCGCGGGCGGCGCGGGGCCGGCCGGGCTCGGCCTGCTGACCGCGGGCCGGCGCCGGCGGGTGGCTCAGGACGTGCTGCGGGTACGGCCCGAGCGGTCCAGCTCGGCCGCCTCCTCCGGGGTCGGCGCGGTGCCGCCCAGGTGGGCCGGCTGCCACCAGGCGTCGTCCGGGCCGGCCGGCTGCTCCGGGTAGTCCCGCTGGACCCGGTCGACCAGCGCGGCGAGCCGGCTCTTCAGCTCGACGGTCATCGCGTTCGCGTCCGGGTACGCGGCCGGGTCCATCGGCTCGCCGACCAGGATGGTGATCGGGGTGTGCCGACGGGTCAGGTCCTTCGGGCGGCCCTTGGTCCAGAGCCGCTGGGTGCCCCAGAGCGCCACCGGCAGCAGCGGCACCTCGGCCTCCTGGGCCATCCGCGCCGCGCCGCTCTTGAGCTGCTTGACGGTGAAGGAGCGGCTGATGGTGGCCTCCGGGAAGACGCCCACCACCTCGCCCCGGCGCAGCGCGCTGACCGCCGTCGAGTACGAGCCC
This sequence comes from Micromonospora auratinigra, assembly GCF_900089595.1. Classification (GTDB taxonomy): domain Bacteria; phylum Actinomycetota; class Actinomycetes; order Mycobacteriales; family Micromonosporaceae; genus Micromonospora; species Micromonospora auratinigra. The sequence continues at coordinate 3,757,067 of NZ_LT594323.1, forward strand.
GCGCCGGCCGCCCGGTTCACCGGGATGTGCTTCATGCCGCGCATCAACGGGCCGGAGACCTTGTGCCGGAAGACCGAGTCCTTGGCCATGAACCGGACCAGGCGGCGGGACTCGTGCGCGCCGTACCCGCAGAAGATGAAGTCGAGGTAGCTGACGTGGTTGCTGGCCAGCACCGCGCCGCCGGTACGCGGGACGTGGTGGCTGCCCTCGACCGTCAGGCGCATGTCGAGGACCCGGAACAGGGTCTTGGCGGCGGTGATCACGGGCGGGTACACGAGTTCCGGCATCCGCCAACTTTACCCTGAGTAGGTTACGGAACCGTAGGAGTGCGTGGTGCGATCGGCCACCCGCCGGCAGTCTGCCCTCGGCAGAGCCGGGTCGCGGCCGGCTCCGGGCGGCACCATCATGACCGGATGACGGAACGCGCGGTGCTGCTCTGGATCCACGGCGGCGGCTGGCGGGCCCGCGCCGACTCCGACGGTGGCGCGCTCGCCCCGCTCGGGCTGCGGGTGGTCCCGGCGACCCACCGGTTCGTACCCGAGGCCCGCTGGCCGGCCCAGCTCGACGACGTACGCGCCGCGGCCCGGGCCGCCCGGGCCGGGGCGGACGGGCTGCCCCTGCTGGTCGGCGGCGACTCGTCCGGCGGCATGCTGGCCCTGCACCTCGCGCTGGGCGGGGTGGACCGGCCGGGCGACGTGGCCGGGGCGCTGGCGTACTGGGCGCCGGTCGACCCGCTGGACGCGGAGCACCGGCGGCTGCGGGCGCACGACGACCCGTGGACCGGACTGCTCGGGCACCCGCCGGCCGAGGGCGACCCGGCCACCGTCGACGCCACGGTCGCCGGCCGGCTCGGCTCCGGCGTACCGGTGCTCCTGGTGCACGGCCGCGACGACCGCGCGACGCCGGCCGGCCAGGCGCTGGAGCTGAGCCGCCGGCTGCTCGCCGCCGGGCACCCGGTGCACACCTGGCTCACCCACGGCGGGCACGCCCTCGACCTGGGCCGGTCCGACATCCGGGCGGTCACCGCCGCGTTCCTGGACACCGTCCTGCCGGCCGCCCGCCCGGACTAGCGTCCAAGGCATGCCCGACCTCGCCGCGATCGTCATCCACTGCCGTGACCCCTACCTGCTCGCCCCGTTCTGGAGCGCGGTGACCGGGCTGCCCGTGGTCGACCAGGACCGGCCGAAGCTCGCCGAGCGGTCCCTGGGACCGACCGAGGCGGTGCTGCTGCGCGATCCGTCCGGGCACCGGCCGGACGTCTGGATCAGCCCGGCCGGCGACCTGCCCGCCCCCGGCCGGATCCACCTGGACCTAGTCGGGGACGCCGAGGAACGGGCCGCGGTGCTGGAGGCCGGCGCGACGGTGGTGCGGGAGCTGCCCCGGTGGACCGTGTTCGCCGACCCGGAGGGCAACGAGTTCTGCCTGCTCCCCCGCAACGAGACGCACCTCGATCCGGCGTCGGCCGGGCACTGAACCCCGTCGAGGTCGGGCGCGTCGGGGCGCCGCCGGTCCGGACCGGCGGCGCCCCGACGCCGGCCGGCTCAGTCGGCCAGCTGGTCCATGTTCAGCCGGCCCCGGGCGAAGGCGTCCACCTTGCCCCAGCGCCCGGGGATGTCGAGCACCTCGATCCGGCCCATGCCGACCGGCAGTCGCGGATCCACCGCCAGGTGCCCCTCGTGCGGCTCCAGGCCCAGCATGGTGCGCAGCAGCAGCATCGGCGTCCCCGTCGACCAGGCCTGCGGGCTGCACGCGGTCGGGTACTCCACCGGGAACTTGGTCAGGTCCCGCTGGTAGCCACCGAACGCCTCGGGCAGCCGGCCGTCGAAGTACGTCGCCGCGTCCAGGATGCCGTTGGCGACGGTGGCGGCCTCCTCGGCGAAGCCGTACCGGCGCAGGCCCCAGGCGACGAACGAGTTGTCGAACGGCCAGATCGTGCCGTTGTGGTAGCCGATCGGGTTGTAGCGGACCTCGCCCTCGGCGAGGGTGCGGACCCCCCAGCCGGAGAAGAGCCGAGGACCGACCAGGTGCTCGGCGATCTGCGCCGCCCGGTCGTCGGCCACGATCCCGCTCCACAGCAGGTGCCCGATGTTGGAGCTGAGCACGTCGCACTGCCGGCCGTCCGGGTCCAGGGCGAGGGCGTAGAAGCCGCCGTCGGCCACCCACCAGTCCCGGTTGAACCGCTCCTTCAGCGCCGCCGCCTCCCGCTCCAGCTGGTCGGCGTACGCCGGGTCGTCCCAGAACTCCCGGGCCAGCCGGGCGGCCCGCATCTTCGCGTCGTACGCGTACCCCTGCACCTCGCAGGTGGCCCGGGGGAACGGCGGCAGGGTGCCGTCGGCGTACGAGATGGAGTCCCAGGAGTCCTTCCAGCACTGGTTCTCCAGGCCGGTGTCGGTGTTGCGGCGCTCGTACCAGATGTAGCCGTTGCCCACCAGGTCGGCGTAGTCGTCGATCCAGTGCAGCGCCGCCCGGCACTCCCGCTCCAGCTCCTTGACCAGCGCGACGTCGCCGCTCCACTTCTCGTACTCGTCGAGCAGCACCACGAACAGCGGCGTGGCGTCCACCGAGCCGTAGTACGGCGAGTGCGGCTGCTCCTCGAAGGCGGCCGTCTCGCCGTAGCGCATCTCGTGCAGGATCCGGCCCGGGTCCTCGTCCCGGAAGTCGTCGAACCGGGTGCCCTGCAACGCGCCGAGGATCCGCAGCGTGGTCTTGGACAGCTCCGGGGCGAACGGCAGCACCTGCAGGCAGGTGAAGATGCTGTCCCGGCCGAACATGGTCATGAACCAGGGCAGGCCGGCGGCCGGCAGCGTCTGCCCGCCGAGCGAGAGCGGCGAGAAGCGCAGCGCGGCCAGGTCCACCAGGCAGCGCCGGTACGTGGCGGACACCCGGCCGTGCTCGCTGTTCACCTTCGGCGCCCTGGCGATCCACTCCTCCAGGTCGTGCTGGAGGGCGAGCCGCTCGGTGCCGTGCGCCCGCAGCCCCATCCGCAGGTCCCGGCCGCCCGGCCCGACCGCGAAGGTCTGCACGTCGATGACGCTGTCCCACTGCTCGTTGGGTTCCAGGTGGATGCTGTAGGCGAACCCGTTGCGGTCGTAGCGGGCCGGTTGGGACGAGGAGATGACGGTCTCCCGCTTGAAGTTGCCGCGCCGGTAGCCGAGCCGCAGCCGGTCCCCCTCGGCCTCGGCGTAGAGCTCGCCCTTCTTGTTGACGATCTCGTCCTTGACCTGGAAGAGGTCGGCGAAGTCGGCCCCGGCGTCCATCCGGATCTCCAGGTCGACCGCCTTCTCGTCATGGTTCAAGATCGTGAGCGTCTCCCGGAAGCTGCCGCCCACCGCCCGTTCCCGGATGATCGAGAGCTTGGCGTCCACGTAGTGCGTGGCCATGCCCGGCACCAGGAAGAACCGGGCCTCGTAGTACTGGAGGTCGTCGTACGACAGGGCGTTGAGCCGCTCGCCGTTGACCGTCAGCACCCACTTGGACAGGTACCGCATGTCGAGGGAGAAGAGGCCGGTCGGCTCGCTCGGGGTGGCCTCGATGTCGCCGGTGTCCTCGGAGACCACGAAGGTGTTGCCGTCGAGGATCCGGACGGTGTTGCTGCCGGGCATCAGAATGCCTCCCTGCGGAAGACGTGGTGCGACCCGCGGGAGTCCGGCGGGCCGGGAAAGAGCCGCTCGACCTGGAGCACCAGCCGCAGGTCGCCGGCGACCGTCATGTCGCCGCGCAGCAGCGCCGCGATCGCGTTCTCCTGGCCGGTGACCAGGTCACCGAAGAGGCGGGGCGCGGTGCCGACCACCGTGTCGGCCTCCTGGTCCTCCTGGCGTACCCGCAGGTTGCCCCGGTCGATCTCCAGCAGCCAGTGGGTCGTGTGCGCCCCCTCGTGCAGGTCGAAGCGCAACGTTCCGGCGGTCTTCGCCAGCAGGGGTTCGAATCCCCGCCGGTCCAGGTCCTCGAAGAACCTCGTGGTCGTGTCCACCATCGGGTCCACTCCTCCCCGCGAGCCGCGGCGTGCCGACGTCCGTGCAGGGGTGCCCGTCGGGTACGCGGTCAACCTCGCCCGGATCGGGTGAGGGAGCGTCCCCCGGACACGCGAACGCCGACCCCCGAACCGGAGGTCGGCGTCACCGCGGCGGACAGCTCAGTTGTTGGGATCGTCGGCGCTGATGTCGGCGAGCACCGACTGGGGTTCCCGCTCGACGGCCAGGTCACCCATGGAGACCAGCCCGACCAGGCGGCCGTCCTCGATCACCGGCAGCCGGCGTACGGCGTACGTGCGCATCAGGTCGGCGGCGGCCACCGCGTCGTCGTACTGGCTCACCGTCACCACGTCCTTGCTGGTGATCTGGTTGAGCGTGGTGCGGTTCGGGTCCATGTTCTCGGCGACGCCCCGGACGGTGATGTCCCGGTCCGTCACGATGCCCACCACGTTGTCGCCATCGGTCACCACCACGTCGCCGATGGCGCTGTCCCGCATCTCCTGCGCGGCGGCGGTGAGGGTGTCGTTGCCGTCCATCGTCACCAACCGGGTCGTCATGAACTCTCCGACCGTTGTCATGGTGCTTCCCCTCTCGGTGTCGGCCCCGCCGTCTACCCGCCACCCACCGGGAGGTAACCGCCTGCCCCGTCCCCGCGCGGTCCACGCGGGGACGGGGGACGGCGTCAGCGGCGCTCGGCGGCGACCAGCTCGGCGAGCTGGACGGCGTTGAGGGCGGCGCCCTTGCGGAGGTTGTCGTTGGCGCAGAAGAGGGCCAGGCCGTGCGCGACGGTCTCGTCGGCCCGGATCCGGCCGACGTAGGTCGGGTCCTGGCCGGCCGCCTGCAACGGGGTCGGCACCTCGGACAGGGCCACGCCGGGCGCGCCGTCGAGCAGTTCCCGGGCCCGCTCGGGGGTGATCGGCCGGGCGAAGCGGGCGTTGATCTGGAGCGAGTGGCCGGTGAAGACGGGCACCCGCACGCAGGTGCCGGAGACCTTCAGCCCCGGGATCTCCAGGATCTTGCGGCTCTCGTTGCGCAGCTTCTGCTCCTCGTCGGTCTCGTCGGAGCCGTCGTCGACGATCGAGCCGGCGAGCGGGAGCACGTTGAACGCGATCGGGCGGGCGAACGACCGGGGCGCGGGGAACTCGACGGCCGACCCGTCGAAGGCCAGCCCCGCGGCGTGCTCCGCCACCTTGCGGACCTGCTCGTCCAGCTCGGCCACCCCGGCCAGGCCGGCCCCGGACACCGCCTGGTACGTCGAGACCACCAGGCTGACCAGCTCGGCCTCCTGGTGCAGCGGCCGGAGCACCGGCATGGCGGCCATCGTGGTGCAGTTCGGGTTGGCGATGATGCCCTTGGGCCGGTCGGCGGCGGCATGCGGGTTGACCTCGGCGACCACCAGCGGCACCTGCGGGTCCATCCGGAACGCCGACGAGTTGTCGATGACCACCGCGCCGGCCTCGGCGACCCGGGGGGCCAGTTCCCGGGAAGTGCCCTTGCCCGCCGAGAAGAGCACGATGTCGAGCCCCCGGTAGTCGGCGGTGGCCGCGTCCTCGACCGTCACCTCGCCGTCGCGCCACGGCAGCGTACGCCCGGCGGACCGCGCCGAGGCGAACAACCGCACCTGCTCCGCCGGGAAGTCGCGCTCCGCCAGCACCTGCCGCATCACGCCACCGACCTGGCCGGTGGCCCCCACAATGCCGATCCTCATGCCCGCGAGGCTACCCAGCCGGACGGGCGGAACGGGAAACCTTTCCCACCGCCCGGTCCGCCCACCCCCCGGCCGGCCCCCCGCCACAGCACCCGCGCACCTGCAACGACCACACCCGACGAGGGGCCTCCGGCGGAGAAACCCCGGCCGTGGACCGCACCGACCGCAGCACCTGCACCGCACCGCCGACCGGCTCCACCCCCGACGCGACCGGAATCACACCCACCCCCACCCCCAAGATCCGCACAAATTCACGGAAAGAGTGGCTTCGCGGGCGGCTCAGGCCACTCTTTCCGTGAAACAGGCCCCAGCGCTCGGAGCTCTGGGGGTGGTGGGGCGCTACCGCACCGGCGGGCCGACGCCGGTGTCAGGCGCGGTGGTCGACGACCTCGCCGAGGCCGGCGGCGACCAGTTCGTCGCGGATGACCGCCGAGTCGCCCTCGATCACCAGGGTGAGCGAGTCCGGGTGCAGGTGCGCGGCCGCCGCCGCGGACACCTGCTCGACGTCGGCGGCGAGCAGCGCCTCGCGCAGCCGGGCGTGGTAGTCGTCGGGTAGGTCGTGCACCACCAGCGTGGTCAGCGCCGAGGCGATCGCGCGCGGGCTCTGCAACTCGACCGAGAGCTGCCCGGCCCGCCATGAGCGGGCCACCGTCAGCTCGTCCTCGGTCACCCCGGTGAGCTGGGTACGCGTCACCTCGCCGACCGCCTCGACCAGGGCCGGCGCGGTCACCGCGGTCTGCACCCCGGAGCTGACCGCGAACCGGCCGAACCGGCGGGACGAGGCGAAGTCGCCGCGGATGCCGTACGTGTAGCCGCGGACCTCCCGGATCAGGTGGTTGAGCCGGGAGGTGAACGCCCCGCCGAGCACAGTGCCGGCGAGCGTGGTCGCCACGTGGTCCGGGTGCGCCCGGTGCGGGGCGGGGTGCCCGAGGCGCAGCGTGGACTGCACCGAGCCGGGCCGGTCGACCAGGATGACCTTCCGCCGGCCGGAGAGCGGCACGTCGAGCGGGCCGCCCTTGTCCACCGGTCCACCGCCGGTGCCGGCGAACGCCGCCGCCCCGAGCGCGTCCAGGTCGAGCCGGTCCAGGTCACCGGCGACGACCAGGGTGCCGGGGCGGATGAACCACTCGGAGTGGAAGACGGTCACGTCGTCGACGACGTCCAACGCGGCGACGCTCTCCGGGTCGCCGTACAGCGGCCGGCCCCAGCGGTTGTCGGCGCCGAAGAGGTCGGCGCGCAGCACCGCGTCGGCCCGGGGACCGGGGTTGGCCCAGTCCATCCGCAGCGCGGTCGCCTCGTCGTCGCGGACCCGCAGCACGTCGGCGGGGTCCAGCCGGGGCGTCCGGACCGCCTCGGCGAGCAGTTCCACCGCGGCGGCCAGCCGGTCCACCGGCACCTGCACGCTGACCTGGAAGGAGTCCCAGTCCGAGCCGGTCACCAGCTCGGTGCCGAGCGCCTCGATGGCCAGGGCGTACGCGGTGCCGTCCCGCTGCGCGGTGCCCTCCTCCAGGGCCTTGGCCAGGACCCCGCCCAGGCCCTCCTTGCCGACCGGCTCCCGGCCGGCGCCGGCGTCGAGCAGCAGCAGCGCGACGGCCAGGTTCTGCCCGGGCAGGTGCGCGGCGACGACCTGCCCGCCGGCCACCGTCCGCCGGACCACCTGCGGGAACCGGTACGGGCGGGCGGCACCCGGGCCGGGACGGGCGGCGATCAGCGTCATGACGTCTCCTCGGGCAGGTAGGTCAGGATGACCCGGTCGGCCGCGCCGAGCAGCTCGGCGGCCTGTTCGGCGATCTGCTCGGCGGTGACCGCGAGCCAGGCGGGCAGCCGGTCGCCGGCCTTCGCCGGGTCGCCGAACTGGGTGGCGTAGCGGCCCAGCGTGTCGGCCCGGCCGTCCACGGTGGACATCTGTCGCCACCACTGGGTGCTCAGCAGGGCCTTGGCCCGGTCCAGCTCGGCGGCGGTGACCGGCACGGTGGCCAGCTCGTCGACCACCTCGGCCAGCCCGGCGCGCAGCCGTTCGGCGGCCACCCCGGGGCGGGCCGTGGCGGTGGCGATCAACGGGGCCGGTGCGTGCGCCAGGTCCACCCCGTACGCCCCGACCAGGTCCGGCTGGGCGATCCGCTCGCCGTCGGCGAGGCGCTGGTAGAGCCGGCTGCCCCGGCCGCTGCCGAGGACGGTGCCGAGCACGGTGGTCACGTCGTACCCGGAGCTGCCGAACGGGTGGGTGCGGTGCGCGACGTAGACGCGGGGGGCGGGCACGTCGGCGGTGACCGTCTCCTCGGCGGGCCGCCCGGTCGCCGGCACCGTCCGCCCGTCGGGCGCGGTGGGGAACCCGCCGCGCGCCGGGATCGCGCCGAAGTACTTGTCGGCCAGCGCGAAGACCTCGGCCGCGGTGGTGTCGCCGACGACGGTGAGCACCGCGTTGTCGGGGGCGTACCAGGTGGTGTGGAAGGCCTGGAAGGTGGCCAGGTCGGCGGCGTTCAGGTCGGCCATCGAGCCGATCGTCGCGTGGTGGTACGGGTGGCCGGGCGGGTAGAGCAGCGGGAGCAGCCGCAGCCAGGCGTCGCCGTACGGGACGTTCTCGTAACGCTGGCGGCGCTCGTTCTTGACCACCTCACGCTGGTTGTCCAGCGTCTCCTGGGTCAGCGCGGGCACCAGGCCGCCCATCCGGTCGGCCTCCAGCCAGAGCGCCAGCTCCAGGTGCTCTGCGGGGACGGTCTCGAAGTAGTTCGTCCGGTCCGGGTTGGTGGTGGCGTTGAGCGAACCGCCGGAACCCTGGATCAACTTCATGTGCTCGGTCTTCGCCACGTTCTCCGAGCCCTCGAACATCAGGTGCTCGAAGAGGTGGGCGAAGCCGGTCTGGCCCGCCGGCTCGTGCCGGGAACCCACGTCGTACCAGAGGTTGACCGCGACCGCGGGCGCGGTGCGGTCCTCGCTCACCACCACACGCAGGCCGTTGTCCAGTCGCGTCGTCTCGATCGGCCAGGGGTAACCGCTGTCGGGCATGGCACGACGCTATCCGATCTCGCGGGGGGAAAGGGGACGTGCGGACCGCATCGTCGGTGCGCGCCGGGCGGCGGCGCTGGTTCCTGGCCGCGCTGGCCGACCCGGACTCCCCGGAGCTGGGCCGCAGCCTGGCCGAGGTCGGCGCGGCCGTCGCCGGGGACGCGCCCCGGCTGGTGCTCGCGGTGGCCTCGGCGGTCGGGCCGTGGCGGCCGTTCGGCGAGGTCCGCCTGGACGCCGAGCGCGGCGCCCACCTGGACGCCGCGCCGGCCTTCGATCCGATCGGCAACGTGCCACCGGGCCTGCGGGCGGAAGGGCTGATCGCCTGGTTGCGCGACAGCGGCTACCGGGGTTCCCGCCGGGCCCGGGGCGCGTCGGCTCAGTCCGGGGGCTCGACGGGGTTCACGGTCTGATCGGAGGTGCGGCGCTCCAGCACCGTGTCGGGGGCGGCGTTCTGGTCCTCCTCCCGGATGTCCGATTCGGCGAGGATCGCGTCGGCCTGGGCCTCCGGGTCGTCGCTGCCCACCGCGGCCTCCTCGGGCAGCAGGTGGGCGCGGGACTCGATCCGCTCCTGGTCGCTCTGGTGGTGACTCATGCCGTCCCCCTTACCCCGCGCGGGGCCCGGCGGAACGGCCCCCGGAACCCCGTCGGCGATCCCGCCTTGCGGGACGTTCCCGCTGACGCGGTGAGACCGGCCCGTCGCATCGGGTACGCTTTTCGGCGTGACGCGGTCGTATCGATGGTTTAGGCAGCCGGCTGGAGGAGCCGGTGACTCGACCGTGAACTGACGTCACCTCCTCTTCGAGCCGGCCGGGCAGGGATCTCCCTGCCCTTTCGTGTATGAGCAGCCGGCTCGACCTCGGGCGCCGGCCCCGGGGCACGGTCGGCGGAAGGAAGCCCACCGTGACCACCCCGGATGCCCATCGGGTCATCGACCAGCGGATCGACCGTGTCGTCCCGCTCACCACCCCGGCCCTGCTGCACCACCACCTGCCCCTGTCGGCCCCGCTCGCCGAGGCCGTGCTGGCCGGTCGGCGCGCCGTCGGCCGGGTGCTGGACCGGACCGACGACCGGCTGCTGGTGGTGGTCGGCCCCTGCTCGGTGCACGATCCCGCCGCCGCGCTCGACTACGCGGGCCGGCTGCGCGAGGCCGCCGACCGGGTCGCCGACGACCTGCTGGTGGTGATGCGCGTCTACTTCGAGAAGCCGCGCTCGACGGTGGGCTGGAAGGGCCTGATCAACGACCCGGGGCTGGACGGCTCCGGGGACGTCAACACCGGGCTGCGTACCGCCCGGGCGCTCCTGCTCGACGTGCTGCGGCTCGGCCTGCCGGTGGGCTGCGAGTTCCTCGACCCGATCACCCCGCAGTACATCGCCGACACGGTGGCCTGGGGCGCGATCGGGGCGCGCACCGTGGAGAGCCAGGTGCACCGGCAGCTCGCCTCCGGGCTGTCCATGCCGATCGGCATGAAGAACCGCCCCGACGGCAGCATCGCCACCGCGGTGGACGCCATCCGGGCGGCCGGCGTGCCGCACGTGTTCCCCGGCATCGACGTCTCCGGCACCCCGGCGATCATGCACACCCGGGGCAACGCCGACGGGCACCTGGTGCTGCGCGGCGGCAACGACGGCCCGAACTACGACGCGGCCTCGGTCGCCGGGGCGCTCGACCTGCTCCGGGCGGCCGGGCTGCCGGAGCGGGTGGTGATCGACGCCAGCCACGCCAACAGCGGCAAGGACCACCGCAACCAGCCGCGGGTCGCCGCGGACGTGGCCGCCCAGCTCGCCGCGGGCGAGCGGGGCATCGTCGGCATCATGCTGGAGAGCTTCCTCCAGCCCGGCCGCCAGGACCTCGACCCCACCCGGGAGCTGGAGTACGGCAAGTCGGTCACCGACGCCTGCATCGGCTGGGACGACACCGACGAGGTGCTCGACCAGCTGGCCCAGTCGGTGCGGGCCCGTCGGGCCTCCCTGCCCACCCTGGCCTGACCGGCGCGGACGCACAGCGCCGCCCGGCCCCTCGTGAGGGCCGGGCGGCGCCGGTTGTCGGTGTGCAGGTCGCCTCGCGGCGAGTGGCGCGACGCGGCTCCAGCCGAACGGTTTTCCGCGAAGGCAATGGGTGAGGCCCGGGGACACTGGGCACACCGACCCTCCGCACAACGGCCCGACCGCCGCCGGACTTCCCGGCGGTGACGTGTCCGCCGTCACGATCGCCGGTCCGCCGGGCGGCCGACCCCCGGCGACGTTTGACCGATTCGGGCCCGGGTAGCTGATCGGCGTGACGGACGAGGCACCCACGACCGAGCAGCCGGACACCCGGCCGCTGGACGAACTGCTCGACGACATCTACCACGGCCAGGAGCGGATCAGTCAGGCGGACATCTACCGCCGGGCGGTCGCCGCGGAACTTCCCGCGGAGCTGCTCACCCGGATCGCCGCCCTCCCGGAGGGCGAGTACGCGGTCGACGAGGCGGCCGACCTGCTGGGCGGCACCGCCGCCTGAGCGGTGCCCCGCCGCGCGCCGCCGGAGCCGCGCGGCGCGACCACCCACCCCGGAGCACGGGAAGGACAGCGCGATGACCGACCGGAACCAGGAACACGAGCAGCTGCCGGCGCTGGGGCAGCCACCGGAGGGCGTGGACACGCTGCCGGAGCCGGACTTCGCCAACGAGCACGAGGAGACCGCGGTCTCCGACGACATCATCACCGGTGAGGACCGCGAGGAGCGCGAGCCGGAGACGTCGCGCGGCTGGGCCGGCGAGGACCACGGCACCACCCCCACCTGAGGCCCGAGCACGCGGAAGGGGGGCCGTCGCGGCCCCCCTTTCCGTCGTACCCGTGGGTCACTTCTCGTCGTGGTGCCCGCCCTCGGCGGCCTGCTGCGCCACCGCGTAGCCCATCTGGAGGAAGTCGGAGGCGGCCACCGCGGTGAGCGCGGTGGCGACCAGGCGGGTCAGCCGGGGTGCCAGCACCAGGCCGCCGGTCAGCCCGGTGGCCACCCAGACGGCCAAGCAGAACGGGCAGCTGACCAGCTCGCCGAGCGCGTGCCGGGTGGGGCTGCCCTGGTCCCGGACCTGCTCCATCACCTCACCGCTGCCGATCGGATGGTCGTAGCGGGTGAACGGCGCCCGCAGCGGGCTGGTGATGGCGTCCTTGGACAGCAGCCGGCTCAGCTTGTGCGTCGCGACGGAGAGCAGCAGCACGTCGCCCGGGCTGGGCCGTTCCGGCACCGGTCGCCCGGTGGCCCGGACCAGGCCCACCAGGGACGCGGTCACCGCCGCGTACGTGCCCATCGCCTTCAGGTAGCCCTCCAGCGGCCGCTGCTCGTTCGGCGCGTACGCCTGGCGCAGACGCGCCACCTTCTGCTTCAGACCACTCCCGGCCACCCGGCCTCCTCCGTTCTCGTCACGCCTGTCCTCGTCACGCCGACCGGATCAGCCGGCGGTCAGGTTGTCGGCCACCTCGCGGGCGAGGTTGGCCAGGATCTCGTCGGCCAGGCCGTGGTCGGGGCCGGAGAGGTCGAGCGTGACCCGGGCGCCGCCCGCGTCGGCCGGCTCGACGTCGATGTCCGCCGCCCAGCCGTCCCCGTCGCTGGTCCAGCGGGCCCGCATGTCGTCGGCGTCGACCACCTCGACCCGCTGCTGCGTACCCTCCCGGCGCAGCGACTCGGGCAGCCACGCGGCGGCCCGGTCGGGATCGGTCGCGGTGTTGAACACCACCTCGGGTGGCGCGGACATGCCGCGCTCGGCGTGGGTCGCCATCACGCGCCCCGCAGTCGGGCCGGGTCGACCTCGCGTCCCGGGTGCCGGGCGAGGTACTCGGTCTCCAGTTCGGCGGTACGCCGCAGGTGGTTGGCGAGCGCGGAGTCGGTGGCGTGCCGCAGGGTGTCCAGCCGGGTCCGGTGCAGGCTCTGCATCTCGCGGACCAGGTCCTCGTCCCCCAGCTCGGTGGGGTCGATGCCGAGCGCCTCGCCGTCGGTGGTGTCGGTCCGGGTGTGGTCCCCGTCCCACTCCGGCATCCGTTGCTCCGGGCTGGCGTCCCCGGTCCGGCGTACAGATTCGGTCATCGTCGCCCCCTCGTCTCGTTCGGGCTGGCGTCTAGACGGATGCCCACCCGTGGTCGCACCAAACCCCGCCACCTACGACACCGCGTCGGAGACGGGCCGGGGCCCCGGTACCCTCGATGGCATGAAACGGCTCTGGACACCGGCGTGGATCGTGCGCCACGTGGCCATGGTCGTGCTGGTGATGGGCTTCCTCGGGCTCGGCTGGTGGCAGGTCACCCGGGCCGCCGAGGGCAACTCGCTCAGCTTCGGCTACGCGATCGAGTGGCCGGTCTTCGCCGGCTTCGTGGTCTTCGTCTGGTGGCGTGAGGTGCGGCACACGCTGCGTGGCGGGCGGCGGCAGACCGCCACCCCGCCGCCGGCCGCCGCCGGGTCCGAGCCGGCGACGGAACCCCTCGGGGTACGCCGACCCGTGCGGGTCAGCCGGGTGCCGATCGCCCCGGTCGACGGGGCGCAGGACGGCGACCTCGCCGAGTACAACCGCTACCTGTCATGGTTGAACGCCAACCCGGGCGCGCGACCCGGTGACTATCCCGGCTGACGCCGGCTTCGGAAGGACGGACGACGGTGGGCGGAGCCCTTACCCGGTACCGCGTGATCGCCTGGATCGTGGGCGTGGCGCTGGTGGTGCTGGTCCTGATCGGCATGCCGCTGAAGTACTTCTTCGACAGCCCGACGGTGGTGGCCGTGGTCGGCACCGCGCACGGCTGGCTCTACATGATCTACCTGGCGTTGACCTTCGACCTGTCCCGGCGGGTCGACTGGCCGCTGAAGCGGATGCTGCTGGTGATGCTGGCCGGCACGGTGCCGTTCGTGTCGTTCTACGCCGAGCGCAAGGTCAGCCACTGGCTCGCCGCCCCGCAGCACTCCCGCGCCCCGGAACCCGTCACCACCCCCTGACCTGACCCACCCCGCCCGGCGGCACCGGCCCGGTCAGCGGGTGGGGCGCCAGACGGGGGCGGTGGCGGGCGGGTCCTGCCAGGCGCCGAGGCGACTGCCCTCGCGGGCCCGCTGGACGGCGCGGGTCACCTGGCCGAACTGCCGCTCGTCGTCGCTGCTGAACAGCAGCACCTCGGTCCCCCGGTGCCAGCCCCACAACTCGTACGCGGGGGGCCGCCAGCGATCGCCGAGCAGGACGAGCAGGAGCGGCAGCAGGCCCACCACGCCCAGGGTCAGGTACGCGGAGGCGGTGAGCCGCTGGAGCCCGCCGGTGAACCCGAGCAGCACCCCGACCGCGCCGATCAGGGCGGCGCTCACCGCGACCGCCCGGAGCGCGAGCCGGTCGTGCGGGCCGCGGGCGGTCCGCAGCCGGGTGAGTTCGGCGACCGGCCAGCTGGTCCGGCCGACCGTGAACCGTTCGGCGGTGACCACGATGCCGGGTCGGGCGTAGAGCAGGGTCGGAGCGCTTCGCCGGGGTGACCCGGGCGGGCGGGTGGTGGAGCCATCGGTCTGCACGGCGTCCTCCAGGGATCGCGCGTCGGGCTCCCGGCGCACCGGCGAGCTGCGCCGATGCCGTCTGGCGGGATTCCCGGGTCCGCGCTTCATTGTGTGGCGGGCGCGCCAGCCCGGCCCGGCGTTCGACCTGGTCAGGTCGACGCGGGCCAGCGTGGACGCCGCCGGGAACCGCAGGGCGTTCCGGCTTTATCCGGATTTGGCACGGGGGCGCGTGGCGACATCCGTCGGGAACGACGAATGGGGCGAGCCAGGCCAACCGCCCAACGGGTACCGGAGCCCGCACCGCCGGCCGGTGATCCGGTCACGAATTGTCATGGTCACCAGGGGCACTTCCTGACACTTTGCCAACATTCGCCCCTGCTTCAACTCCCGCCTGCTGCCGTCTCGGGTTAGGTTGTGCAGGCCGGTCCGGTCGACCGCCGTCCACCCGGACGGCCCCGGGTCGGTGTCGCCGGCGGCGCTCCGCGCTCCGGCGGCCGTGGAGAGGAGCTTTCCGCTCTTGTCGTCCTTACGGATCCTGCTGCGCGCGTTGGCGGTCGCCGGCCTCTCGGCCGCGCTCGTCGCCCCGGCATCGGTGGCCCGGGCCGAGCCCACTCCCGCCGAGCTGACGAAGCAGATCGAGAAGTCCTCGACTGAGCTGGAGCGAATCGTCGAGTCGTACAACAAGCTCAACGAGGAGATCAAGACCAACAAGGCCACCTCGGCGACCCTGCAGGCCCGGATCGGCCCGTTGCAGGAGCTGGCCGAGCGCAGCCGCGCCGACGTGGGCCTCCTCGCGGTCACCGCGTACAAGACCGGCGGGATGCGGACCGCCCGCGCGCTGCTGGAGCCGGAGGGCTCGGCCTCGCTGCCGGAGCGCCTCGGCGCGCTGGACCAGCTGAGCCGCCAGCGTCAGGCCACCATCAGCGGGTTCACCGACAACCAGCGCAAGCTGATCGACCAGAAGACCCGGCTGGACACGACCCTGGCCCGGCAGGCCGCCCAGGCCAAGCAGCTCGCCGCCGGCAAGAAGAAGATCGAGACCGACCTCGCCAAGCTCTACCAGCTGCGCCGGCAGGCGTACGGGCGGGCCACCGAGGCGCCGGCCCGGTCCAGTTCGGCGGGGAGCGCGCCGGCCATCTCCGGCTCGGCCGGGGTGGCGGTGAAGTACGCGTACGGGGCGGTCGGCAAGCCCTACGTCTACGGCGCCGACGGCCCGAGCGGATACGACTGCTCGGGGCTCACCCTCGCCGCCTGGCGGGCGGCCGGCAAGTCGCTGCCGCACAACGCCGCGATGCAGTGGGACGCCACCACCCGGATCAGCCGCAGTGCGCTGAAGCCCGGTGACCTGGTGTTCTACTCCGGCCTCGGGCACGTGGCGCTCTACGTGGGCAGCGGCCAGATCATCGACGCGCCCAGCGCCGGGCGCAACGTCAGCAAGCGGGGCATGGACATCATGCCGATCGCCGGCTACGGCCGGGTCTGAGCGGTCGGCGAACACGGCGAACGGCCGGCGTCCCCCTATCGGACGCCGGCCGTTCGTGTCGTCAATTGTTACCAGGTCAGGCGGCCTGCAACCCCTCGGCGCGGGCCAGCTCACGGAGCCGGCCGAGGGCCTGGATCTCCAGCTGGCGGATCCGCTCCCGGGAGAGCGAGAACCGCGAGGCGACCTCGGTGAGCGAGTGCTCCCGCCCGTCCTCCAGGCCGTAGCGGGCCCGCATGATGCCGGCCGAGCGGTCGTCGAGGTGGTTGAGCAGGCCCTCGATCCGCTGCCGCTCCAGGCCGGTGAGGACGATCTCCTCCGGCGACGGCGCATCGCTGTCGGCGACCAGGTCACCGAGGTTGGTGTCGCCGTCGTCGCCGACCGGGGTGTCCAGCGAGACGGTGTCCTGCGACCAGCGGACCAGCTCGTTGACCCGCTCGACGGTGACGCCCAGCGCGGCCGCGATCTGCTCCGGCTCCGGGTCGCTGCCCAGCTCGCGGGTGAGCTGACGGGCCACGTTCCGCATCCGGTTGACGTCCTCGACCAGGTGGACGGGGAGCCGCACGGTCCGCTCCTGCTGGGCGATCGCCCGGCTGATCGCCTGCCGGATCCACCAGGTGGCGTAGGTGGAGAACTTGTAACCACGCTCGTAGTCGAACTTCTCGACGGCCCGGACCAGGCCGGTGTTGCCCTCCTGGATCAGGTCCAGCATGGGCATGCCCGAGCGCACGTAGCGACGGGCGATCGACACGACCAGTCGGAGGTTGGCGCGGATGAACAGGTCCTTCGCGCGCTCACCCTCGACGACCAGTCGTTCCAGGTCCTCCCGCTCCACGCCGGCCGGGACGCGGTTCTCGCCGAGCAGGTGCTCGGCGTAGAGGCCGGCCTCGATCGCCTTGGAGAGGTCGACCTCCCTGGCGGCGTCCAGCAGCGGCGTCCGGGAGATCTCGTGCAGGTAGACGCCGACCAGGTCCCGCTCCTCGGCGACCTCGTCGGTACGCATGCCGATGTTCTTGTCCACGATTGCCACGGTCCCCTCGCTCGCGCCGGTTGCCCGGTTCCTTGCCATCCCCACGTTCATCAGCCCTCCCCGTAACCTCTGCTGTGCCCGTAGGTGCTGACACCTACACAACAGATGAGACGTGTCGGGGATTCCATGTCGTGAGTCGAAACTGTCACGAATGCCTGAGTGGTAGCTGAGAGCCCGGTCCATGTTTGCTGTCAGGGCCCCGTTCGGCCGACGTCCGTACGCCCAGGTGAGCAGGGCGACGGAGCAGCGCAATCAACGCCGGCCCATGGAATCGCACCATTGCGAAATCCATGAACACAGCGACCCGCGTCACCGTGCCATTGCGATCCTGGTCACTGGCAGATACGGGTCGGCGGACCGGTCGGTTCAGCCACGGTCCTGGATTACCCCACGCCTCCTTGAACAATCCGCAGCGGGAGGGACGTCCCTCCGACAGCGTGATACGCGTCGCACCGGGCGTACGGATGCGGGGCGGGGCGGGTGGAACCGGCGGGGACCGAGGGGCGGCCCCGGCGAGTCAGGAGGCGAGCAGGGCGAGCGCGCCGCGTACCTGGTCGGCGGAGCGGGCCAGCGCGGCCCGGGCAGCGGCGACCTCGGCGCCGGAGACGAGGGAGACCAGCGCGGTCTTCAGGTCACCGTCGGCCTCGTTCAGCGCGGCCCGGCAGACCTCCTCGGCGCAGCCGGTCGCCTCGACCAGGATGGAGATCATCCGACCGCGCAGCTTGGCGTTGGTGGCGACCATGTCGATCATCAGGTTCGAGTAGACCCGACCGAGGCGCACCATGACGGCCGTGGAGAACGTGTTGAGCACCAACTTCTGCGCGGTGCCCGCCTTCATCCGGGTCGACCCGGTCACCACCTCGGGTCCGGTGTCCACCCCGATGAAGACGTCCACCGACGAGGCGGCGTCGGCCTCCGGATTGGCGCAGAGCAGCACGGTCGAGGCACCCTGCGCCCGGGACGCGGCCAGCGCCCCGAGGACGTACGGGGTGCGTCCGCTGGCGGCCAGCCCGACCACCAGGTCGCCGGGGCGTACGCAGTCGGTGGCCTCGGCGGCACCGCCGCGCTCGTCGTCCTCGGCGTCCTCGACGGCCCGCCACATCGCCTCCGGCCCCCCGGCCAGGTGCGAGCAGAACCAGTGCCGCGGCGAGTTGAAGGTGGGTGCGAGTTCGGCGGCGTCGAGCACGCCCAGCCGGCCGGAGGTGCCGGCGCCGAAGTAGTGCACCCGGCACCCGCCGCGCAGCGCGGCCACCGCCAGGTCGACGGTCTCGGCGATCTCGTCGAGCACGCCGGCCACCGCGGCGGGCACCCGCCGGTCGGCCTCGTTGATGACGGTGAGCACGTCGCGCGTCGACATCAGGTCGAGGTCGAGGCTCTGCGGGTTGCGCCGTTCGGTGGGCGCACCGACCCGCACCACCGGCCGCGCCACGGCCACCTCGTCCGGCTCGACCCGGCCCGCGGTCATCCCCGCCTCCGGCCGGAGCCCACCCGGTGCGACTGGACCGCCTCGGCTGTCGCCTCCAGGGCCTTCTTGGTCCTGGCCCGGCTGCGCGCCGCCACCCCCACGAAGAGGCAGTCGACGACGGTGAGCTGGGCCAGCCGGCTGGCGGTCGCCCCGGAGCGGTAGGTGGTCTCCCGGGCGGCGGTGGTGAGCACGTGGTCGGCGACCTCGGTGATCGGCGAGCGCGGGAAGTTGGTCAGCGCCACGGTGGTGGCGCCCCTGGCGCGGGCCTGCTCCAGCACCTCGATCACGTCGGAGGTGGTGCCGGTGTGCGAGATGCCGACCGCGACGTCGCCCCGGCCGAGCAGCGCGGCCGAGGTGAGCGCGGTGTGCACGTCGGGGAAGTAGAAGGCGGTGCGCCCGATGCGGTGCAGCTTCTGCTGGAAGTCGGAGGCGACGAAACCACTGGCGCCGGCGCCGTAGACGTCGATCCGGCCGGCCGCGCCGATCGCCTCGACCACCTGCTCGCAGACCGCCGGGTCGAGCTGCTCGGCGGTCTCCTCGACCGCCCGGGCGTCGTTGAAGGCGATCGTCGCGATGATCTGCGCCAGGTCCGCGCCGGGCGGGATGTCGCCGCCCACCACCCGGGCGTCCGGCGGCTCGATCCGGCGGGCGGCCTCGGCGGCGAGCCGGATCCGCAGCTGGGGATAGCCGTCCATGCCCACCGACCGGCAGAACCGGATGACGGTGGCCTCCGAGGTCTCGGCGGAGGTGGCGAGGTCGGTGATGGTGCGCCGGGCGGCATCCGCCGGATCGGCGACGACCAGTCGGGCGACCCGCTGCTCGGCCGGGGACAGCGACGGGAGCAGGCCACTGATGTGGACGATCAGTCCACCCGGCTCGTGACTCGCAGAAATCTTCGGACTCTTCGCCACGGATGAAACTTACTTTCACGAGGCCGCACCGTCAACCATCACGCCGCGTATCGGGAAAAGTACCCCCTTCCGCGCGGGCCCGTGCCGGCAAGGGTCCCACCGCCGCAGCCCCCACCACCTCCCCCGCTCCGGTGGAGCCCCCGCCCCCGGCCCGGGCGGCGGATCGGCCGTCCACCAGGGCATCACCGCCGGACGGCCGTGGTGGGCCGCCGGACGGGCCGGCGACGCTGCCGTCCGGGCTACGGTCGGGCCCGAGCGGGCACCGGGCCGTCCCGCCCCGCGCCGGCGTCGTCCGGGGAGGGGCCGGCGTCGCCGGTGGGCCACCCGGTGCCGTCGGGGAACCACTCGCTGAGATGGGCGCGGATCCGGCGGGACACCTCGTCGGGCGAGCCGTTCGCGTCCACCACCACGAAGCCGGCGTACTCGGGCAGGGTGCGGTAGGCGGTGGCGGCGGCGGTGAGCCACTGCATGCTCTCGTGGTCGGTGCCGCGCCGCTCGATGCGCCGGTACGCCTCGGCCGGGTCGACGGCGAGCAGGAAGGTGACCCGGGGCGGCGGGAAGACCCGGTAGCCGGCCCGGGCCAACCGCTCCCAGCGCTGCCCGCCGTGCGCCCGGATGCTGGCGTACTGGCAGGCGGCGTAGCGGTCCATCACCGCCGTCCGGCCGGTCAACAGGCAGCTCAGCAGGGCGAGGGCGATGGCGAGCCAGCGCAGCACCGACTCGACCGCGAGCAGGCCGTCGCGGCCGACCAGGCGCTGGGCATCCGATCGACCGAGGCGTTGCGCGATGCGGCCGAGCCAGCGGCGGCCGCCGGCGTTGCGGTGGTAGGTGGCGGGGTGGCCGACGGCGGTGAGCGCCTCGGCGAGCCGGTGGGCCTGGGTGGTCTTGCCCGATCCGTCGATACCGATCAGGGCGACGGCGCGCAGTCGGGCCCCACCGCGCCGCACCCGTCGTGACCTCACCACCTCCCCGAGGTTATCCGACCCACGCTCGCAACCGGCGTTTTGTCCGCATTGTGGTCGCCGCGCCGGGCCGCGACGGCAACAGGTGTGGCCGACCGGTTCGCCGGGTACGCAACTTCATTCCCACCGCCCACCACGACGACGGGAGACCCTGATGGCCGAGCGCGGGGACGAGACCCTGGTGCACACGCTGAAGAAGGTCGCCGCCGTGCTCAAGCAGTCCGAGATCCCCTTCGCGCTCGGCGGCAGCTTCGCCGTGTACGCCCACGGCGGCCACTCCAGCGAGCACGACGTGGACTTCCTGCTCCGCGAGCAGGACGTCGACCGGGCCCTGGAGGCGCTGGTCGAGGCGGGCTTCACCGCCGAGCGCCCGCCCGAGGACTGGCTGGTCAAGGTCTACGACGAGGGACGCATGGTGGACCTGATCCACCGGCCGATCGAGACCCCGGTGACCGAGGAGACCTTCGCCGACACCATCGTCCGGCCGGTCGACGCGATCCACATGCCGGTGCTCTCGGCCAGCCAGCTCATGGTGCACAAGCTGCTGAGCTTCTCCCAGCACTACTGCGACTTCGCCCGGGCCCTGCCGCTGGCCCGTTCGCTGCGGGAACAGATCGACTGGGAACGGGTACGGAAGGAGACGCAGCACTCGCCGTACGCCGAGGCGTTCCTGGTGCTGCTCGACCGGCTGGACGTGCTGCCCGACGGCGCGACCGCACGAAGGGAGACCGCGTGACCGCACATCACGGCGACGCTCCGCCCGACGAGTACGTCGAGGCGGAGATCCAGAGCATGCTGGCCGAGGACCCGTCGGTGGCCGAACAGGGCATCACCGTGGTCCGCCGCGAACGCGGCCTGGTGCTCTACGGCGAGGTGGAGAGCGAGCACCGCCGCGAGGAGATCCTGCGCCGGGTCTCGGCGCGCTTCCCGGACGTGCCGGTCACCAGCGACATCGGGGTGATCCGCACCGAGGCACCCACCCAGGTCGAGGAGCTGCCGTGAGGGAGGTTCGATGGTGATCCGGATCGCCGCGGTCGGCGACGTGCACCTGGACGAGGACGTGGTGGGCCGGTTCCGGCCGGCCCTGGAGGAGCTGCCGGACTGCGCCGACGTGCTGCTGCTCGCCGGCGACCTCACCCGGCACGGCACCGAGTCCGAGGCCCGGTGCGTCGCGCAGGAGTTCGGCGACCTCGGGGTGCCGGTGCTCACCGTGCTCGGCAACCACGACCACCAGTGCGACCAGGTGCCGCAGGTGGTGAAGGTGCTCCAGGACGTCGGCATCACCGTGCTGGAGGGCACCGGCATCGTGCTGGACACCCCGGGCGGCCGGCTCGGCGTGGCCGGGGTGAAGGGCTTCGGCGGCGGCTTCGCCGGGCGCTGCGCCAGCGACTTCGGCGAGCCGGAGATGAAGGCGTTCGTGCAGACCACCAAGGACAGCGCGGACGCCCTCGGCGCGGCGCTGCGCGGGCTGGACTGCGACACGCTGGTCGCGCTGACCCACTACTCCCCCGTCCCGGACACTCTCGCCGGCGAGCCGCTGGAGATCTACCCGTTCCTCGGCTGCTACCAGCTCGGCCAGGCGATCGACTCGGCGCCCACCGCGCTGGCCCTGCACGGGCACGCCCACCACGGGACCGAACGGGGCACCACCCCGGGCGGGGTGCGGGTCCGCAACGTCGCCCACCCGGTGATCAAGCAGGCGTACAGCATCTTCCACCTGGGAGATCATCTCGACCGTTCATGAGGTTTGGAACGACGCACGACGGGTATTGATGAGAGCATGTTGAGCCTGCTTCTTTGGATTCTCGCAGTCGTACTGGTGGTCGCCGGCGTGCTCGCGCTGTTCCGGCGGCAGATCCTGTGGGGCGTCGTCCTCATCATCGTCGGCCTGCTGGTCGGCCCGGGTGGCGTCAGCATCTTCACCTGATCCGCGCCTGTCGGTATCCCGTTGACCCGCCGGGGTCGTCGGTTCCGGATGTCCTGTCCTCCCAGACGGTCGCCCGGAATCGGTGACCCCGGCGTTTTCCCGTTCCGGGCCCGTTTCTCCGGCGCGCCCACCGGGCATCCGGGGACATGACCATCTCGGGAAGCGTCCGCCGGCTCGGCCGGGCACGGAAGTGGTGGGCCCTGGCCGGCTTCGGCGCGGCGGTCACCGTGGCGGCGGCCGTCGGCGGGCTCGGCGTCCGCGGCACCCAGCAGGAGTACGCCGACCTCCAGCAGCCCTCCTGGGCCCCGCCGTCCTGGCTGTTCGGCCCGGTCTGGACGGTGCTCTACGCGCTGATCGCGGTCGCCGGCTGGCTGGTCTGGCGGCGGGTCGGCTGGGGGCCGGCGCTCTGGGCCTGGGTGGTCCAGCTGGTGTTGAACGCGATCTGGACCCCGCTCTTCTTCGGCGCCAGCCGGTACGGCCTGGCCTTCGCCGAGCTGGTCCTGATGTGGCTGGCCATCGGCGCGACGGTGCTGCTCTTCGGGCGGGTCTCCCGCCCCGCGGCCGGGCTGATGCTGCCCTACTGGGCCTGGGTCACCTTCGCCGGCGCATTGAACTTCGCCATCTGGCGCCTGAACGGCTGAGCCGTGCGGGGCCGGTTCCGCCGGCCCCGCACGACCCGTCGACTCAGCAGCGGGGTACGCCGGGGATGTAGCCGTCGTAGCCGGTGTACACGTACGCGTCGGAGATGTACCGGCCGGTGCCGATCCGGTCCCAGATCGAGCTGGTGCCGTACGTGCCGGTCACCGTGGTGCCGCTGGTCTGGCAGTAGATGGTCACCTTGGCGCCGTCGGCGACCGAGCCGACCGCCGAGTAGCCGGTGCCGGGGCCGGAGCGGACGGTCAGGTCCGCCCCGGCGGTGTTCACCGTGCCGGCGCCGTAGTTCGAGCCGGAGCAGCCGTTGTCGCTGGTGTAGGTCTTGGTGCCCCAGTAGAGGGCGAGCGCGCCGTTGAACCGCGCCTGGATGTCGTTGCCGTTGAGGCGCTGCTCGTAGTGCAGGTGCGGGCCGGTCGAGCCGCCGGTGCTGCCGACGTAGCCGATCACCCTGCCGTAGCCGACGGTCTGCCCGACCGAGACGTTGAAGCTGCTCAGGTGGGCGTAGTACGTGGTGTAGCCGTTGCCGTGGTCGATCCGGACGTACTTGCCGTAGCTGGTGCCGCCGAGGTCGGTCACCCGGTCGACGGTGCCGGGGGCGCTGGCCACCACCGGGTCGCCGAGGTCGTCGGTGCGGTTGAAGTCGATGGCGTACGCCGGGCTGTGGTCGGACCGGGTCTGACCGGACCAGGACTGGTTGCACGGGAAGGGGACCTTGAAGGTCGGCGCCGCCATGGCCGGGGTCGCCGGCACCAGGGTCGCCACGAGGACCGCACCGACGGCCGCGAGGCTGAACCACCGCTTACGCATCCACTGCCTCCTATGTTGATATTCTTCGATCAGGTGGCAATAGCGTGACAGAAAGTTCCATAGACGGGAACCCCTACGTCGCTCGCGTCCCGTTCGAGGGAGAGTCGAGCCGTGGGAGCGCACCCACGGCCGGTGAGCGGGTTTCGGGATTGTTACCTGGCCGTGTCCGGCAGGGGGTGGACCGGACGCGATGCAAGCGCTTACATGTGGGGACGACCATCGGACCGGCGCGGGTTCGATTTCCCCCACGCGCCGGCAAGGAAGGAGATCGGCATGGCGTTTGCCAAGTCGCGCCAGGCGCTCGCGATCGCCGGCGTGCTGGGGCTGGCGCTCGGCGCCACCGCCTGTGGCACCGGCAACGACAAGAAGAGCGACAGCGCGGGCAAGCCGGAGTGCGCCCCTTACGAGAAGTACCAGGGCCACGACGGCAAGAAGGTCACGATCTACTCGTCCATCCGGGACATCGAGGCCGACCGCCTCGCGCAGTCCTGGAAGCAGTTCGAGGACTGCACCGGCATCAAGATCGACCACGAGGGTTCCGGCGAGTTCGAGGCGCAGCTCGGTGTCCGGGTCGACGGCGGCAACGCGCCCGACCTGGCCTTCATCCCGCAGCCGGGTCTGCTCAAGCGGTTCGCCGACTCGGGCAAGCTCAAGCCGGCCGGCGCCGACACCAAGGCGATGGCCGAGCAGAACTACTCCGCCGACTGGCTGAAGTACAGCACCGTCGACGGCAAGTTCTACGGTGCGCCGCTCGGCTCCAACGTGAAGTCCTTCGTGTGGTATTCGCCGAAGACCTTCAAGGAGAAGGGCTGGACCGTCCCGACCACCTGGGACGACATGATCAAGCTGAGCGACCAGATCGCGGCGAGCGGCACCAAGCCGTGGTGCGCCGGCATCGAGTCCGGTGACGCCACCGGCTGGCCGGCCACCGACTGGATCGAGGACGTGATGCTGCGGACCGCCGGTCCGGAGGTCTACGACCAGTGGACCACCCACGGCATCAAGTTCAACGACCCGCAGGTCGCCGCGGCCGTCGACAAGGCCGGCACCATCCTCAAGAACGACAAGTACGTCAACGGCGGCTTCGGCGGCGTGAAGAGCATCGCCACCACCTCCTTCCAGGAGGCCGGCACGCCGATCCTCAAGAACAAGTGCGCCCTGCACCGCCAGGCGTCCTTCTACGCCAACCAGTGGCCGAAGGGCACCAAGGTGGCCGAGGACGGCGACGTCTTCGCGTTCTACTTCCCGGCCATCGACCCGGCCAAGGGCAAGCCGGTGCTGGGCGGCGGCGAGTTCGTCGCGGCCTTCGCCGACCGTCCCGAGGTCCAGGCGGTGCAGACCTACCTGGCCTCCGGCGAGTACGCCAACAGCCGCGCCAAGATCGGCGACTGGGTGTCGGCGAACAAGAAGCTGGACATCAACAACGTCCCGAACCCGGTGGACAAGCTCTCCGTCCAGATCCTGCAGGACCCGAAGACCGTCTTCCGCTTCGACGGCTCGGACCTGATGCCGGCCGCGGTCGGCGCGGGCACCTTCTGGAAGGGCATGGTCGCCTGGATCAACGGCAAGGACACCGCCACGGTCCTGAACGACATCGAGAGCAGCTGGAAGTGATCTGAGACGGTGGCCCGGCCCGCTCGGGCCGGGCCACCGTCCTCAGCCGAGCCCTTGAAGGAGGGTCGATGGAGTTCGACTTCGCGGCGGAACAGCCGAAGTTCCTCATGCTGATGTACGGGCTGATCGCTTTCGTCGCGGTGGTGGGCGGTCTGCTGCTGCTTCTCGACGTGGTGCCGGCCTGGTTCGCCCGCCGCCGGGAGGCGCAGCTCGTCGCGGCCTCCGCCAGCGGCGCCCCGCTGCCCCGCCGGCGCAAGCCACGGGAGGGCGTCTTCGCGCTCTTCTTCCTGCTGCCGACGCTGCTGCTGCTCACCATCGGGCTGGTGGTGCCGGCGATCCGCACCACGCTGCTCTCCTTCATGGACGCGGGCAGCAACGACTGGGTGGGCCTGCAGAACTACGGTTGGATGTTCTCCGAGGACTCGATCATCCGGGTCCTGCTCAACACCCTGATCTGGGTGCTCCTGGTGCCGCTGGTGGCCACCGGGTTCGGCCTGCTCTACGCGGTGATGGTGGACAAGGCGCGGTTCGAGGCGGTCGCCAAGTCGCTGATCTTCCTGCCGATGGCCATCTCGTTCGTCGGCGCCAGCATCATCTGGAAGTTCGTCTACGCCTACCGGGGCGACGACCAGGACCAGATCGGCCTGCTCAACCAGATCGTGGTCAGCCTCGGCGGCGAGCCGAAGCAGTGGCTGCTCGAATCGCCGCTGAACACCTTCCTGCTGATCGTGATCATGGTGTGGATCCAGGCCGGTTTCGCCATGGTGGTGCTCTCCGCCGCGATCAAGGCCATCCCGGCCGACATCGTCGAGGCGGCCCGGCTCGACGGGACCACGCCCTGGCAGATGTTCTGGCGGATCACCATGCCGAGCATCCGGCCGGCGCTGATCGTGGTGGTGGTGACGCTCTCGATCGCCACGCTCAAGGTCTTCGACATCGTCCGGACCGCCACCAACGGCAACTACGACACCAGCGTCATCGCCAACGAGATGTACAACCAGGCGTTCCGCTACGGCCAGAACGGGCAGGGTTCCGCGCTGGCGGTCTTCCTCTTCGTCCTGGTGATCCCGATCGTGATCTACCAGATCCGCAACCTGCGTCAGCAGCGGGAGGGCTGAGATGACCACCGCCACCCCCACCGTCGCGGCCGGCGCCCAGGGCACCGGGAAGACCACCCGCGCCGCCCGGGTCCGCAAGCGCCTGAACAGCCGTACCGCCACGCTGGTGTCGATCGTCATCGCGCTGCTCTGGACGATCCCGACCTTCGGCCTCTTCATCTCCTCGTTCCGGCCGGAGGACCAGATCAAGAGCACGGGCTGGTGGACCTTCTTCACCGACCCGCAGTTCACCCTGGACAACTACCAGGAGGTGCTGTTCAGCAGCTCCTCCTCGTCCGGGCAGCTCGCCAGCTACTTCATCAACTCGCTGGCGATCACCATCCCGTCGGTGCTCTTCCCGCTCGCCTTCGCCTCGCTGGCCGCGTACGCGCTGGCCTGGATCAACTTCAAGGGGCGGGACTGGCTCTACATCGCGATCTTCGCGATGCAGATCGTGCCGCTGCAGATGGCCCTGGTGCCGCTGCTGAAGTTCTTCTCCACCGGCGTCACCGTCGCCGGCATCCAGGTGCTCCCGGCCTGGGACCTGGTGGACGAGCAGAAGTTCGCCCAGGTGTGGTTCGCGCACACCTGCTTCGCGCTGCCCTTCGCGGTGTTCCTGCTGCACAACTTCATCTCGCAGCTGCCGGGCGACCTGATGGAGGCGGCCCGGGTCGACGGTGCGACCCACCCGAAGATCTTCCGGACCATCGTGCTGCCGCTGATCACGCCCGCCCTGGCGGCGTTCGGCATCTTCCAGTTCCTCTGGGTCTGGAACGACCTGCTGGTCGCGCTGATCTTCGCGGGCGGCGGCAACGAGACCGCCCCGCTCACCGTGCGGCTGGCCGAGATGGCCGGCACCCGGGGCAACGAGTGGCAGCGGCTGACCTCCGGCGCGTTCGTCTCGATCGTCGTACCGCTGATCGTCTTCCTGTCGCTCCAGCGCTACTTCGTCCGGGGCCTGCTCGCCGGCAGCGTCAAGGGCTGACCCGTCGTTCCGCCGCCGCCGGCTCCCGGCGGCGGCGGGACCCGGGCCGGAGCGGGGAACAACGATGACCAGGATTGACGACGTCGCCCGACTCGCCGGGGTCTCCACCGCCACCGTCTCGCGGGCGTTGCGCGGCCTCCCGACGGTCTCGGCCGCGACGCGGCGGCGGGTGCAGGCCGCCGCCGAGCAGCTCCAGTACGCGGTCTCGCCGAGCGCGTCCCGGCTGGCCGGCGGGAAGACCGGCACGGTCGCGGTGGTGGTCCCCCGGATCACCCGCTGGTTCTTCGCCACCGTGGTCGAAGCGGTCGAGGAACACCTCCACCAGAACGGCTACGACCTGCTGCTCCACAACCTCGGCGGGCGCGAGCAGATGCGGCGCCGGGTACTGCGCACGGCCAGCCTGCACAAGCGGGTGGACGCGGTCATCCTGGTCGCCACCCCGCTGCGCCCGGCCGACGTGACCGCGCTGACCAAGCTCGACCTGCCGGGCGTGACGATCAGCTCCGGCAGCGAGGTGCCCGGCTGGCCCTGCGTCCGCATCGACGACGTGGCCGCCGCGCGGACCGCGACCCGACACCTGCTCGACCTGGGCCACACCCGGATCGCGCACATCTCCGGTGACCCGGACGACGAGCTGGCCTTCACCACCCACCTGGACCGGCGGCGCGGTTACCAGGAGGCGCTGCGGGCGGCAGGGCTCCGCCCGGACCCGGGCCTGGACGTCGAGTCCCAGTTCACCATCGACGGCGGCACCCGGGCCACCGCCGAACTGCTGGCCCGGGGCGAGCCGCCGACCGCGATCTTCGCCGCCTGCGACGAGATGGCGATGGGCGCGATGACCGCGCTGCGCGACGCGGGACTGCGGGTGCCGCAGGACG
Organism: Micromonospora auratinigra; assembly: GCF_900089595.1. Taxonomy (GTDB): domain Bacteria; phylum Actinomycetota; class Actinomycetes; order Mycobacteriales; family Micromonosporaceae; genus Micromonospora; species Micromonospora auratinigra. The sequence continues at coordinate 3,785,059 of NZ_LT594323.1, forward strand.
TCAGCGTGATCGGCGTCGACGACCACGACCTGGCCGGGGTGCTCGGGCTGAGCACGATCGCCCAGCCGGCCGCCGAGCAGGGGGCGCTCGCCGCGCGGATCCTGCTCGACCCGCTCGGCGGCCGGGCCGAGCCGTACCCGGGACTGGTGCCGGTCCCGCGCGGCGCGGACGCCGACGGCGCCCCGCCGCCGCCGGTGATCCTGCCCACTCGCCTGGTGGTGCGCGAGTCGACCGCGCCGCCCCGGGCACACTGAACGGATCCGCTCGACACAGGGAGAAGGCTCTGAACACCGACGCGACGCAGCAGGTCACCCCGGCCACCGGCTGGTGGACCGAGGCCGTCATCTACCAGATCTACCCGCGCTCGTTCGCCGACTCGAACGGCGACGGCATCGGTGACCTGCCCGGCATCACCGCCCGCCTCGGTCACCTCGCCGAGTTGGGCGTGGACGCGGTCTGGCTGTCGCCGTTCTACCCGTCGCCGCAGGCCGACGCCGGCTACGACGTTGCCGACTACCGGGACGTCGACCCGCTCTTCGGCACGCTGGCGGACGCCGACGCGATGATCGCCCGGGCGAAGGAGCTCGGGCTGCGGGTGATCGTCGACCTGGTGCCCAACCACACCTCGTCGGCGCACCGCTGGTTCCGGGCGGCGGTCGCCGCCGCGCCGGGCAGCCCGGAGCGGCAGCGGTACGTCTTCCGGGACGGCAAGGGCCCGCAGGGGGCCGAGCCGCCGAACGACTGGCAGAGCGTCTTCGGTGGGCCCGCCTGGACCCGGCTGCCGGACGGCCAGTGGTACCTGCACCTCTTCGACACCGGCCAGCCCGACCTGAACTGGGACAACCCGGAGGTCCGGACCGAGTTCCTGGACGTCCTGCGGTTCTGGCTCGACCGTGGCGTCGACGGCTTCCGGGTGGACGTGGCACACGGCCTGATCAAGCAGGCCGACCTGGCCGACTGGCAGGAGCCGCAGGAGATCCTCTCCGGCAACGAGGTCGACAAGCCGCGCCCGCCGATGTGGGACCAGGACGGCGTGCACGAGATCTACCGGGAGTGGCGTCGGCTGCTCGACTCGTACGACGGCGAGCGGATCCTGGTCGCCGAGGCCTGGGTCGAGCCGGCCGAGCGGCTGGCCCGCTACGTCCGCCCCGACGAGATGCACCAGGCGTTCAACTTCGAGTACCTGCTCGCCGCCTGGACCGCCCCGGCCCAGTACGCGGTGATCACCCGCTCGCTGGAGGCCACCGACTCGGTCGGCGCGCCCACCACCTGGGTGCTCTCCAACCACGACGTGGTCCGGCACGCCTCCCGCCTCGGCCTGCCGATCAGCGGGGGTCGCCCGAACGGCATCGGCATCGGCGACCCGCAGCCGGACGCCGCGCTGGGCCTGCGCCGGGCCCGGGCGGCCAGCCTGCTGATGCTGGCCCTGCCCGGCTCGGCCTACCTCTACCAGGGCGAGGAGCTGGGACTGCCCGAGCACACCACGCTGCCCGACGAGGCCCGGCAGGACCCGACCTGGGAGCGCAGCGGGCACACCCAGCGCGGCCGGGACGGCTGCCGGGTGCCGATCCCGTGGGAGGCGGACGCCCCGTCGTACGGCTTCGGGCCGACCGACGCGAGCTGGCTCCCGCAGCCCCCGAGCTGGGCCGAGTACGCCCTCGACCGGCAGCGTGCGGTGCCCGGCTCCACGTACGAGCTGTACCGGACGGCGCTGCGGCTGCGCCGCGAGCACGGTCTCGCCCGGGGGCCGCTGCGCTGGCTCGCCTCCGGCGACGAGGTGAGCACCTTCACCAATGGCGACCTGACCGTGCTGACCAACTTCGGCGCCGCCCCCGTGCCGCTGCCGGCCGGCGCCGAGGTGCTGGTCGCCAGCGCCCCGCTGGACGGCGACAGCGTCGGCACCGACGTCACCGTGTGGTACCGCGCCTGACCGACCCGAAGAGGGCCCCCTCCGGAAACGCCGCGCGTTCCGGAGGGGGCCCTTTTCTACAGCTCGTCGGCGCGGGTGTGCAGCAGGTCGCGGACCGACTCGATGTCCCGGGGCGAGGTACGGGCCGCGAGCCAGTACATGAACCCGGTCGGGATGAAGAAGAGCTGGAACACGGCCAGCCCGACGGCGTAGTTCAGCGGCGGCGGGAACGCCGCCCGCAGCCCGTGGAAGGCCACCCCGACCAGCCCGTTGCCGGCGGCCCGACCGATCCCGTTGACCAGGTTGCCCAGGCTGTAGACGGTGCCCCGGTGCTCGGGCGGGTTGACGTCGGCGATCAGCGCGAACCAGTTGGGCGAGTTGGCCGAGGTGAGGGCGAGCGCCAGCAGGGCGGTGAGCAGGCTCAACCCGACGGTGGGCTCGGTGAACACGCTGGTCAGCACCGCGCCGACCACCGCGCCGGTACCGCCGCCGTCGGGCACCTCGATCCGCATCGGGACCAGGAACAGGACCAGGTAGAACGGCACCGCCGCGAGGATGCCGACGGCCGCGACCAGGGCCCGGCCACTCGGCGTACGCCGTTGCAGCGCGTCGCCGGCCAGGCCGCCCACGATCGAGAAGACGCCGCCGAGCTGGAACAGGGTGGCGAAGACGCTGCCCACCACCACCGCGGTGGCCGCCGAGTAGCCCTGCGCCTCGGCCCGCTGGGCGAAGAGCACCGGCAGCCACACCAGCGACCCGAACGCCGCCTGGGCGGTCAGCCCCTGCAGGACCAGCCAGCGGTTGGTCCGCCGGGCCAGGATGCGGGGCAGGTCGGCGCGGCTGATCCGGTAGTCGTACTCGGCGCCCGCGTCGAGGGCGGCGGCCAGCTCCGGCTCGCTCTGCCCGCGCCGGATGTCGTACGTGAAGAGGTAGGCCGCCGTCGCCGCCAGGCCGACCACGGTGAGCAGCAGGAACGGCCGTCGCCAGTCGGTCGCGCCGAGGATCCCGCCGGTGAGCGTGCCGGCGAGCGTGCCGACCCCCTGGGACAGCCCCCAGAAGCTCATCACCAGGCCGCGCCGCCGCGGCGTGATCAGGTCGGTGACCACGGAGTAGCCGACCGAGCCGACCGCGCCCAGCCCCACCGCGGCGACGAGTTGGGCGGCCAGGAAGGTGGGATACCCCTGGGCCAGCGCGCTGCCCCCGGTCCCGGCGGCCCAGAGCAGCGTGCCGACCATCAGCAGCGGCTTCCGGTTCGTCCGGTCGCCCACGTACGCCCAGCCGACGGCGGCGACGGCGCTGACCAGGAAACTCGCCGCGGTGACCAGCCCGAGCAGCCGCTGCGGCACGCCCAGCGCGCCGGAGATCGGCCCGTACAGCGGCGGGACCAGGCCGATCGCCACGTTGTCCAGCGAGGCGAGCACCACGAACACCACGACGCTGTAGAGCCGGTGCACGGCGCTGCCGCGTCCGGTGATCCTGGTGCCGTTCATGCCCGGCAGCCAACCAGGTCCGGATCACGGCCCGATGACGACCCGCCGGCCGATCACCGGGGCAGCCGGTCCACCACCAGGTCACGGACCTGCGCGTACCGCTCGCGGATGGCGGGGACGGGCTCGGCCGCGTACTCCTCGGTGTCACCCATGGCCCACGAGGGGGGCGCGTCCCCACCGAGGGCGACCCAGGCGGCCTGGCGGGCGGCCCCGTCGGCGACGTACTCGCCGGGCGGCGGGACGCGCACCGGGCGGCCGAAGACCTGCGGGGCGATCCGGCGCACCGCCGCCGACCGGGCTCCCCCGCCGACCAGGATGATCCGTTCGACCCGGGCCCCCTGCGCGACGAGCGCGTCCAGGCCGTCGGCGAGGGCGCAGAGCATCCCCTCCACGGCGGCCCGGGCCAGGTGGGTCGGGCCGGCCGTGTGCAGGGTGAGACCGTGCACCGCCCCGGTGGCGGTGGGCCGGTCGGGGGTCCGCTCCCCCTCCAGGTACGGCACCATGACCAGCCCGTCCGCGCCGGCCGGGGCGGCCAGCGCCAGCTCGCTCAGCTCGGCCAGGTCGACCCGGAGCAGCGTCGCGGCGGCGTCCAGCACCCGGGCCGCGTTGAGCGTGCAGACCAGCGGCAGGAACCGGCCGGTGGCGTCGGCGAACCCGGCCACCGCCCCGCTCGGGTCCGCGGCCGGGGTGTCCGCCACCGCGAAGACCGTGCCGGAGGTGCCGATCGACACCACCACGTCCCCCGGGCCGGCCCCGACCCCGAGCGCGGCGGCCGCGTTGTCGCCGGTGCCCGGTCCGAGCAGCACCGGTCCGGCGACGCCGGACCCGTCGCCGAGCGCCACCGGGTCGAGCCGCCCGGCCGGCTCGGCCGGGCCGAGCACGACCGGCACCCGGACCCGCCGGCCGAGCGCCCGTTCCAGCAGGTCGAGGCGGTACTCACCGGTGCGCGGCGACCAGTAGCCGGTGCCGCTGGCGTCGCCCCGGTCGGTGCGCAGCGCGGCCAGCCCGGGAGCGCCGGCGAGCCGCCAGGTGAGCCAGTCGTGCGGCAGGCAGACCGCCGCCACCCGGTCCGCGTTGGCCGGCTCGTGCCGGGCCAGCCAGCGCAGCTTGGTGGCGGTGAAGCTGGCCACCGGCACCGCCCCGGTCGCCTCGGCCCAGAACCGGCGGCCGGTCTCCCCGTCGCCGGCCCCGGCGACCAGCTCCCGCGCGGCGTCGGCGGAGCGGGTGTCGTTCCAGAGCAGCGCCGGGCGCACCACCTCGCCCGCCTCGTCCAGGCAGACCATGCCGTGCTGCTGCCCGGCCACCGACACGGCGGCCACGTCGGCCAGCCCGCCGGCCTGCGCGAGCGCCGCACGCAGCGCGTCCCACCAGGCGTACGGGTCGACCTCGGTGCCGTCGGGGTGCGGCGCGCGGCCCTGGCGGACCAGCGCGCCGGTCTCCGCGTCCCGGACGACGACCTTGCAGGACTGGGTGGAGGAGTCGATTCCCGCGACGAGCGGCACGGTGTCCCCCTGCCTCAGCGCGCGCCGAGCAGGTGCTCGACCGCGAGCTGGTTGAGCCGGACGAAGCCGTAGCCCTTCGCGCCGACCGTGTCCGGGTCGAACTCCTCGAAGGCGGAGCGGTCGGCGAGCAGGTCGGCGTAGCTCTCGCCCGGGTTCAGCGTCGGGGTGGCCAGGTCGGCGACCTTCGCGGCGGCGAGCGCCTCGGCCACCTCCGGGTCCGCCCGGAACGCCGCGGCCCGCTCCTTGAGCAGCAGGTACGTGCGCATGTTCGCCTCGGCCGACGCCCACACCCCGGTGCTGTCCTCGGTGCGCGAGGGCTTGTAGTCGAAGTGCCGGGGACCGTCGTACGCGGCACCGCCGTCCGGGCCGCCGTGCTCCAGCAGGTCGACCAGGGCGAACGCGTTGAGCAGGTCGCCGTGGCCGAAGACGAGGTCCTGGTCGTACTTGATGCCGCGCTGCCCGTTGAGGTCGATGTGGAACAGCTTGCCCTGCCAGAGCGCCTGGGCGATGCCGTGCGCGAAGTTCAGCCCGGCCATCTGCTCGTGGCCGACCTCCGGGTTGAGCCCGACCAGCTCCGGGTGGGCCAGGGTGGAGATGAACGCGAGCGCGTGCCCGACGGTGGGCAGCAGGATGTCGCCGCGCGGCTCGTTCGGCTTCGGCTCCAGCGCGAAGCGCAGGTCGTAGCCCCGGTCGACGACGTACTGGCAGAGCAGGTCGACGGCCTCCCGGTACCGCTCCAGCGCCGACTGCACGTCCTTGGCCAGGTCGTACTCGGCGCCCTCCCGGCCGCCCCACATGACGAAGGTGCGGGCGCCCAGCTCGGCGGCGAGGTCGACGTTGCGCAGCACCTTGCGCAGCGCGTACCGGCGGACGTCGCGGTCGTTGCTGGTGAAGCCGCCGTCCTTGAAGACCGGGTGGGTGAAGAGGTTCGTGGTGACCATCGGCACGGTCAGGCCGGTCTCGTCGAGCGCCTTGCGGAAGCGGGTCAGGTGGGCGTCGCGGGTGGCGGCGTCCGCGCCGAACGGGACCAGGTCGTCGTCGTGGAAGGTGATGCCGTACGCGCCCAGCTCGGCGAGCCGGTGCACGGCCTCGACCGGGTCCAGCTCGGGCCGGGTGGCGTCACCGAACGGGTCACGGGCCGGCCAGCCGACCGTCCAGAGACCGAAGGAGAACTTGTCGGCGGGGGTGGGACGGGGTGCCATGGCAGACCTCCGGTGGTGTCGTCGCCAATTTGTTCAGTGGTTGAATTAAATGGCGGCGGTGTGGCAGTGTCAAGCGGTGACCAGCACCAGCACCGGAGCGGTCCGGCAGGGCAGCCTCCGCCAGCTCAACCTCGCGGTGGTGCTGCGCCGGATCGCCACCGCCGACCGTCCGCCGTCGCGCGCGGAGATCGCCGCCGACACCGGACTGACCCGGGCCACCGTCTCCGCCGTGGTCGACGACCTGATCGCCGGGCGGCTGGTGGCCGAGGCGGAGCCCGCGCCGCGTACCGGAGCCGGGCGGCCGGCCCGCGGCCTGCTGCTGGCCGGTGACGGGCCGGCCGGGCTCGGCCTGGAGGTCAACGTCGACTACCTGGCCGCCTGCGTGGTCGACCTGACCGGCGCGGTCCGCCACCACGTGGTGCGGCGGGCCGACCTGCGCCCGGTCTCCCCCGCCGACGCCCTGGACCGGCTCGCCCGGCTCGCCGCCGAGGCGCGCGCCGCCGCCGTACGCGAAGGGCTGACCCTGGCCGGCGCGACGCTGGCCGTGCCGGGCCTGGTCGGCGCGGACGGCCTGGTCCGGCTCGCGCCCAACCTGGGCTGGCGAGACGTGGCCGTGCCCGCCCTGCTCGCCGGGCACCCGCTCGTCGAGCCGGTGGACGGCATCCCACCCCTGGTGGTGGAGAACGAGGCCAACCTGGCCGCGCTGGGCGAGCTGCACGCCGGCCCGCCCGGCTCGGCGAGCTTCCTGCACGTCTCGGGCGAGATCGGCATCGGTGCCGGGATCGTGCTCGACGGGGTGCTCTACCGGGGCGTCCGCGGCTGGAGCGGCGAGATCGGTCACATCCCGGTGCACCCGACCGGTCGCCCGTGCCGCTGCGGCGGCCAGGGTTGCCTGGAGCGGTACGCGGGCCAGGAGGCCATCCTCACCGCCGCCGGACTGGCCGGCGCGGACCTGCCCGCCGACACCGCCGCCGCCCGGCTGGCCGACCTCGCCGCCGCCGGCGACCCGGCCACCCTGACCGCGCTCGCCGACGCGGGCACCGCCCTCGGGGTGGCCGTCGCCGGCGTGGTGAACCTGCTGGACCTGGACACCGTGGTCCTCGGCGGCGGATACGCCCCGCTCGCCCGGTGGCTCCGACCACCCGTGGACGCCGAGCTGTCCCGACGGGTGCTGACCGCCGCCTGGTCCCCGGTGACGGTGCGCCCCGCCGCGCTCGGCGCCCGGTCGGCCGCCGTGGGCGGGGCCGCCTCGGTGGTCCGTCGGATCGTCGACCGCCCGGCCGGCTGGTTGGCCCGCTCCGGCTGACCGTCGCGCCGCTCGATGGGCGATCACCCCGCTCGCTCGGTACGCTTGCCGCCAGGCAACGAACGCTACCGAGGAGAGCTGCGACAGCATGCGAACAGGTCGACTGACCGGGGCGCCCGGCGACCGGCGGTGACGACAGCCCGACGTGGCGGTCTCGCCGGGCCGGTCAGCGGTGGCGGCCAGGCCTCCCGACCCCGCACCCGGCGCAGCACCGGCGCGGCGCTGCCCGCCGACTCCCACCTGGCCCGTGAGCTGCTCGACGGGCTCGCCGAGGCCGTGGTCACCACCGACCAGGCCGGCGTGGTGACGCTGGTCAACGCGATGGCCGCCGAGCTGCTCCCCGAGCTGGTCCCCGGCACCGAGCTGAGCGGCTGCCCGCTGCCCGAGCTGGCCGGCGCGGTCCGCGACGGGGCCGACACCTTCGACGCCGAGCACCGGGGCAGGCGGCTGCGGGGTGTCCGGCGGGCGCTGGCCGGCGGCCGCTGCGCCTGGTACGTCCGCGACGTCACCGAGGAGCAGGCGCGCACCGACGCGCTGCTGGTCGAGCGGTCCCGGACCGCCTTCCTCGCCCAGGCCGGCAGCCGGCTCGGGCTCTCCCTGCACCGGGAGCAGACGCTGCGCGCCGCCGCCACCCTCCCGGTGCCCTACCTGGCCGACGTCGCGGTGGTGGTGAACCGCCCCCCGCCGCCGGCCGAGGACGTGCCGCACTGGATCCGGTACGCCGAGGACGACCCCGGCCCGGTCGCCGGCGTCGGCGACTGGGGCATGGTGGAGTCCGTGCCGGGGCTGATCGAGGCCCTGGACGGCGACGTCACCGACGCCAGCCCGTGGCTGGACGCCGAGCTGGCCGAGTTGACCGAGGTGCTGCCCGAGGGCTTCGGGCGGCCGGGCACCGTGCTGATCAGCCCGATGGTCAGCGCCGGTGGGCCGGCCGGCGCGCTGGTGCTGGTCCGTCGGCCCGGCCGGGCCGGCTTCGACCAGCGGGAGATCGAGCTGGCCCGGGAGTTCGCCGCCCGCGCCGGTGCCGCGCTGGCCGCCGCCGAACTCTACGGCGAGCAGGCCCACCTGGCCCGCGTCCTGCAGAACAGCCTGCTCCCGCCGGAGCTGCCGCCGGTCCCCGGGATGACCCTGGCCGGCGGCTACCGCGCGGCCGGGGACCGGTTGCGCATCGGCGGGGACTTCTACGACCTCTTCCCCACCGCCCAGGGCGCCCTCTTCGCCCTCGGCGACGTCTGCGGCAAGGGCGTCGGGGCGGCGGTGCTGACCGGCCGGGTACGCCAGTCGCTGCAGACCCTGCGCCTGGTCGAACCGCGGCCGCTGGAGCTGATGGAGCTGCTCAACCGGGCCCTGCTCGACGCGCCGGACGCGGCCCGGCGGGCCCAGTTCACCACCCTGCTGCTGGGCACCCTCACCCGGGAGCCGGACGGCGGCCTGCTGGCCCGGGTGGCCGGCGGCGGGCACCCCGCCCCGCTGGTGGTCCGCGCCGACGGCCGGATCGAGCCGGCCCGGGTCGGCGGGATGCCGGTCGGCGCGCTGGCCGCCGCCCGCTTCGGCCAGGCGGAGGTACGGCTCGCGCCCGGCGACCTGCTGGTCGCGTACACCGACGGGGTGACCGAGGCCCGGGGCGGCCCCACCGAGCTGGAGATGTTCGGCGAGGCCCGGCTGCGCCAGGCGATGGCCTCGGGTGCCGGCCTGCCCCCGCGCGCCCTGGTGGACCGGCTGCTCCAGCTGGTCGACGAGTGGCTGGACGGGCAGGTGCACGACGACATCGCCATGCTGGTCGTGGCCCCCGCGTGACCAGCTCGGACGGGATCGGGCCGGACCTGGTCGCCGGTTACCTCGACCGGCTCGACCGGGTTGACCAGGCCGGTGCCGTACGCCTGGCCACCGGCCTGCTGGACCAGGGGTACGCCCCGGCGGACGTCCTGGTGGACCTGGTCGCGGTCGCCCAGCGGGAGATCGGCCGGCGCTGGCTCACCGGGGCCTGGAGCGTGGCCCGGGAACACGCGGCGACGCACGTCAGCGAGGTCGTGGTCGGCGCGGTGGCCGGCCGCATCACCACGCCGCCCCGGCGCGGGCACGTGGTGGTGGCCTGTGTCGAGGGCGAGTGGCACGCGCTGGCGGCCCGCATCGTCGCCGAGGTGGTCCGGGACGCCGGCTGGCGGGTGACCTTCCTGGGCGCCAGCGTGCCGGGCCGGCACCTGGTCACCTACCTGCACCAGACCGGCCCGGACGCGGTGCTGCTGAGCTGCGTGCAGTCGAACCGGCTGATCCGCGCGGCCCGGATGGTGGAGGCGTGCCGGGCGGCCGGGGTGCCGGTGCTGGCGGGTGGTCCCGGCTTCGGCTGGGACGGCCGGTGGGCGGCCGCGGTCGGCGCGGCGGCCTGGGGCGCCACCGCCCGGGACGCGGTACGGCTGCTGGCACGGGGGCTGCCGGGCGCCGCGCACACCGGTCCCACCCCGGCCCCACCGGACGACGGGTACGTGGCGGTGCTGCACCGTCGCCGGGAGATCGTCCAGGTCGCGCTCCGGGAGCTGGACCCGCCCGAGGAGACCGCGGAGGACGTCGCCGCCGGGGTGGGTCACCTGGTCGACGCGCTGGCCGCGGCCATCCGGGTGGACGACCGGCAGCTGCTGCTCGACTTCGTCGGCTGGCAGGCGGAGGCGCTCGCCTCGCGCGGTGGCCGCCGGCCGGTGGACGCGATGCTGGCCGCCGCCGAGCGCACCCTGATCGAGCACCCCCGCGCGGTCGAGGACCTGCGGGCGGCCCGGGCCGCCCTCACGACCGACTGACGCTGTCGCCCTCGCGGCGAGCCGGTGGCGGAGTCCTCGCGGTGGGCCGGTGGCGGAATCCTCGCGGCGGCCGGTGGCGGAGTCCTCGCGGTGGGCCGGTGGCGGAGTCCTCGCGGCGGGCCGGTGGCGGAGTCCTCGCGGTGGGCCGGTGGCGGCGTGCCGCGCTCAGGCGGCCGGGGGCTCGTCCGCCGGGGACGGCGGCAGCTCGCCGCCCGGTACCGGCGGCGCCACCAGCGGCCCGAGCAGGGCCTCACCGGCGCACGCACCGGCGGGCTGGAGCACCGGCCACCCGTCGGCGGTCACCTCGCCCCGACGGGCGGACTCGTCGAACTCGCGCATCCCGCGCAGCAGCGCCGCGCGCCCCTCCGGGCTCATCCCGGCCAGGATCCGCTCCAACCGGTACCGCCGGTCGGCCCGCAGCTCGCCGAGCAACCGGGTGGCCGAGGGCGTGAGGTGCAGCGAGATCTCCCGCCGGTCGTAGCGGCCCGGCTCCCGCTCCAGCATGCCGGCCGCCACCAGGCGGTCGCAGAGCCGGCTGGCCGACGAGAGCAGCATGTCGGTCAGGGTGGCGAGACGCCGCAGGTTGATCCCGTCGTACCGCTCGACCACCATGATCGCCCGCAACTGGGCACCGGAGAGCCGGCTCGTCGTCCGCTCGCGGGCCGCCTCCCAGACAGCCAGCAGGGTGCCCGCTGCCTCGTCCAGGGCGGCGGCCATACTCGCGTCAGGTCCGTGGGAACCTAGTTCTTCGGCCATGGTGGGCCCGAGACTACCTCCCGTACCGGGGCGACGACCTGTGCAAAGGAGCAAAGATGAGTGCACCGGAGGATCGGGCACGCCGGATCCTCACCGAGGCGCCGGCGGATCTGCTCGTCGACCGGCTCGGCGCCGAGCTGGAACGGTCGTACGGGATCACCCGGACCGAGCTCTACCAGGTCGACTACCGGCTGGCGGTGCTGCTGCCGTTGCACGAGGGCGAGCCGATCACCGGACCGGGCCACCCCGCCTGGCGCTGCTTCGACCACCAGCAGCCGACCGTCTCCGACGGCGTCGGCTGGTTCCCGGTCGGCATGCGCGGGGAACGGCGGGGGGTGCTCCGGCTGTCGCCCCTGCCGGCCGACCCGGAGGCGCTGCGGGACCTCGACACCATCGCCACCGTGCTGGGGCACGAGCTGTCGGCCGTGATGGCCAGCACCGACATCTACCGCACCGCCCGCCGTACCCGCCGGTTGACCCTGGCCGCCGAGATGCAGTGGGAGCTGCTGCCCGGCCGCAGCCGGATCCGACCGTCGTTCAGCCTGGCCGGTCAGCTGGAGCCGGCGTACGCGGTGCGCGGGGACAGCTTCGACTGGTCCGACGACGGCCACCGGCTCTGGCTGTCGGTGGTCAACGGCTCCGGCGAGGGGGTGGCCGCCTCGATGCTCACCTCGCTGGCCACCCACGCGCTGCGCAACGCCCGTCGCGCCGAGCTGAGCCTGGCCGACCAGGCCGCCCTGGCCGACCAGGCGGTCTACGCGCTGCACGGGGGCACCCAGCACCTCTCCGCGCTGCTGCTGGAGCTGGACCTCGCGGCCGGCACGCTGAACGTGGTCGACGCGGGCTCGCCCCGCCTGCTGCGACTGCGCGACGGTGAGGTGAGCGAGCAGGTGCTGGACAAGCAGTTCCCGCTCGGCATGTTCGAGGGCACCGACTACCGGGAGCAGCGGTTCCGGCTGGAACGCGGGGACCGGCTCTTCGTGGTCAGCGACGGTGTCATCGACGCCACCGCCGAGCGGACCCGGTACGGCGAGACCGCGCTGGACCGCTTCCTGCGGCGTACCGGGCCGATGGAGCCGCTGGACGCGGTGCGCTCGCTGATCGGCGACCTGCGTGCGTTCGTGGCCGGAGACCTGGTCGACGACGCCGTGGTGGTCTGCCTGGACTGGCTGGGACCGCAGCCCTGACGGTGGCGGTGGCGAGCGGGCGAGCCCGTTCGCCACCGATCCGCCGCCGTGCCGGGCGGTCGGACCTAGTACGCGCCGCGGCTGCGGAGCACCGCGCCGAAGGTCTTCCAGAGGATCGCCAGGTCGGCGGCGAGGGACCAGTTCTCCACGTAGTAGAGGTCGAGCCGGATGCCGTCCTCCCAGCTCAGGTCGGAGCGGCCGCTGACCTGCCAGAGCCCGGTCATGCCCGGCTTGACCAGCAGCCGGCGGGCGACGTCGCCGTCGTAGCGGGCGACCTCGGTGGGCAACGGCGGCCGGGGGCCGACCAGGCTCATCTGGCCGAGCAGGACGTTCGCCAGCTGGGGCAGTTCGTCGAGCGACCACTTGCGCAGCAGCCGGCCGACCCGGGTGACCCGGGGGTCGTCGCGCATCTTGAACATCAGGCCGTCGGTCTCGTTGCGGGCGACCAGGTCGGCCAGCAGGGCGTCGGCGTTGACCACCATGGTGCGGAACTTGAACACGCCGAACTCCCGGCCACCCTGCCCGACCCGGGTCTGGCGGAACACCACCGGGCCGCGGCTGTCCAGCTTGACGGCGAGCGCGATGACCACCACGGCCGGCAGCAGCAGGAGCAGCGCCACCAGCGCGATCGACCGGTCGACCAGCCCCTTGACCAGCTTGCGGACGCCCCGGAACTCGGGCGCCTCGACGTGGATCAGCGGCAGCCCGGCGACCGGGCGGGTGTGGATGCGCGGGCCGGCCACGTCGGTCAGCGCGGGGGCCACCACCAGGTCGACGCCGGTGCCCTCCAGCTGCCAGCCGAGGCGGCGCAGCCGGGTCGCGGTCAGCTCGCCGGAGGCGGTGACCGCCACGGTGTCCGCGCCGATCGCGGTGGCCGCCTCCGGGATGCCCCGGAACGAGCCGACCACCGGCACGTCGCCCAGCCGCTGCGGCACCGGCGCGAGCAGCGCGTCCGGGATGCAGGCGCCGACCACCCGGTAGCCGGCGTACGGCTCGCGGTGCAGGGTGTGCACCAGTTCCAGCACGTGCGCGGTGTCCCCCACCACCAGCACCTTGCGCGACCAGCCGGCCCCCCGGTCCCGGGCCCGGTGCAGCCGCTTGCGGGCGGCGAACCGGGCCGCCTCCAGGCCCACCGTGCCGACCGCGAGGGAGATGCCCAGGAAGCCCCGGGAGACACCGACGTCGGCGATGTAGCCGGCGATCGCGATGCCGCCGGCCAGCCGCAGGCTCGCCGAGCTGACCCGCCGGTACTCGTCCGCGCCGTAGCCGAGCACCCGGTCGTCGTAGCAGCGCATGGCGCGCAGCGAGACCAGCCAGGCGAGCAGCAGGCCCGGGGCGACCACGACGTACGGGATGTCCGAGCCGGCCGGCCCCTCCTCACCGAAGCGGCCGACGTACCCGACCAGGATGGCCACCGCCAGGACGGCGGTGTCGAGCACCGCGAGCACGCGGACGTACGCCCGCTCGGCGGATCGGGTGGCCGACGGACGGCCACGCTCGGGGCCCGCCTTCCGGGCCGGGGTCAACAGCGTCGCGGACGTCACCGGCTCTCCCCACGTCGTGCAGGACGTGCCCGCGCCGCACGGCACCGCTGGCGAGCCGGCGACTCGGAGCACCCGGACATCTTGCCTCGATAATTATGATCGCCGATTGATTCAGACGCATTGCCGTCACTTTTCGGAACCCGAAAAGCCTTCCGCCGTACCGGCTCGCCGGTACGGCGGAAGTCTCACACTGAGTGGCCGATCAGCGCGGCGCGGGCGGCCGCAGCGCGATGGCCTGAAGGAAGATCTCACCGATCTTGCTGGGGTCCACCGTGACGAACGGCCGGCCGCCGGTGACCTCGGTGATCGGGGTCAGCTCCGCCCGGCTCACGTCGCTGCCGATACCGATGATGATCACCTGGACCGGCTGCTCCGGGTCGCGGATCTTCTTGAGCTGGTCGATCAACTGCTTCTGGGTGATGCCGTTGTCGTCCTCGTTCTTGCCGTCGGTGAACAGCACGATCGAGTTCACCTTGCCCGGCTCCCAGTCCTCCTGGACCTCCTTGTAGGCGGCCAGCAGGGTGTCGTAGAGACCGGTGTTGCCGCTCGACGGCTTGATCGAGGCGAGCCCCTGCTGCAGGGCGCGCCGGTTGCCGGAGAGCGGCGCGATCTTGACCATCTTCCGGTAGTCCTGACTGCCCACCAGATTGGTGGAGAAGGTCCACAGGCCGATCGACCAGGAGTCGTCGAAGAGCGCCAGGCCCTTGTTCGCGGCCTCCACGGTGACCTGCTCCCGGCTCGCGCCGTTCGCCGTCGCGACCGGCTGCTTCATCGAGCCGGAGACGTCGATGACGCAGAGCATCCGGCCCGACTGGGTCGCCACCGACCAGGTGCTGGTGACCTTCTGTATCGCGATGGGGTCCAGGTCGGCCGCGCCACCCTGCCCGATCGGCGGCACCGCGCTGGCGCCACCGTTGGCCGGGCTCGGCGCACCCTGCGGCGCCTTGAAGCCGTCCCCCCAGTTGCCGTCCGGCGAGCGCAGCGACTGCGCGGCCAGCCGGTTCTTGAAGCCGGGGGTGGTCAGCAGCTCGAAGAGCACCTTGGCGGCAGACGCCTTGGCCGGCTCGATGCCCGGCAGCACCGCGAACGGGTAGTCCAACGGCATCGGCGCCGGCTCCAGGTAGAGCGCGGCCAGCGGGATCGGCGGCTTGGTGTTGTTGTACGCGATGACGTCCTCCTCGGAGAGCGCCGCCGCGCCGAGCCCGTTGGCGATGGCCGTCGGGTCGGACGAGCGCGGGAAGCGCGCGAGGAGGTCCTGGCGCAGCGAGGACCGGTTGGTCGCGAGCGCCCGCAGGGCGCCCACCATGGCCTCCGACGAGTCGGTGCCCGCGTTGCCGGTGTTGCTGGCGGCCGCGGTCAGCGACATCAGCCCGGAGAGGCCGGCGGCGTCCTGGGTCGGCTCCACGATGCCTGCGCGCAGCGGCTTGTCGCTGGTCACCTGCCGGAGCATGTCGGTCCAGCTGAGCTTCTTGTTCGGCCAGCCGAAGCGGGTGGCCACCGGCTCGGGCACCGCCACGACCACCGGGCTGCGGGCGATCGAGGCGCCGTTCGCCGGGGCGAAGGCGGTCGCGCCGCCGGACTTGAGCCGCAGCAGCCAGGTGGAGGAGTCCGGGACCCAGACGTCCGGCGTCACGGCCGTGCCGCTGGCCTGACCGACGCCGGCGAGCGTCGCGCCGTGCTTGCTGGCCACCGCGGCGGCCACGTCGACCGCCTCGGCGGAGGTGACGTTCACCGCGATGCAGGTCCCGCCGACCGCGGCCCCGTCGGCGACCCACTGGTCGGCCGCGCCCTTGACGGCCGGGGCGATCTCCGGAGCAGCCGCGAGCGAGAGCTGGATCTTGCCGGAGCAGGATGGCCCCGCCAGCTGCTGGTAACCGAACCAGGAACCGGCTACGACGAGGACGAGCGCAGTGGCCGCCGCGGCGGCACCTGCCCCGCGAAGGCTTGAACGCATGCGATGGCGGCCAGACACGGTGACCATCTTGCGTATCTCGTGGGGTTACTGCCACGTCCGTTCGGACGAAAGTTACGCAGGAGAAACAGTTGATCGCCCAAAAGTCACGTTGAGTGATCGGTCAGTCATCGGACGTGGTGGCGCTCCACAGCGGACGGTCGCTGCCCGTCCTCGATCCGTCACGGCCGGACGCAGGTCGGGCTCCCCACCGGCACCGGCTCACCCACCGGCTCCGGCACCCCGCCGGCCGGGTCCAGCCGGAAGATCCTGATCATGTCGGCCCGCTCGTCGGCCACGTACAGGTACCCGCCGGCCAGCGCGAAGTGCCGGGGCCACTCGCCCCCGGTGTCGACCTCGGCCACCAGTTCGGGCGTCTCGCCGGCCAGCGCGAACACGGCCACCGTGCCCACCCCGCGGTTACCCACGTACAGGAAGCGCCCGTCCGGGCCGACCGCCACCTCCGAGGGCTGGACGTGCCCGGCCCGCCCGCTGGCGTCCACCCGGGCCCGCTGGTGCAGGGTGCCGTCGGCGGTCACCTCGTAGCCGGTGACCGTCCCGTCGAGCTCGCCGACCAGCCAGCAGCGCCGACCGTCGGGGTGCCGGGCCAGGTGCCGGGGCCCGGTCCCGGCGGGCGTGCGCAGCCGCGGCGCGCGGGGCACCAGCCGGCCGGAGGCGGCGTCGAGGTCGTACCGGTAGACCGAGTCGGTGCCCAGGTCGACGGCGAGCAGCGGCCCGCCGGCCGGGTCGGGCGAGACCATGTGGCAGTGCGCCCGGTCCTGCCGCTCCGGGTCGGCGCCGTGCCCCTCGTGCCGGACCAGGTCGCTGCGCTCCCCCGGGCGGCCCTCGGCGTCGAGCGGGAAGACGGCCACGCTGCCCCCGCCGTAGTTGGCCACGAACAGGTGCCGCCCGTCCGGCGCGACCGCCAGGTGGCACGGCTCCGCGCCCCCGGTCGGCCGGACGCCGACCGGGTCGAGGTCACCGTCGGGGGCGACCCGGAAGGCGCTCAGCTCCCCCTCGTCGGACAACTCGTTGACCGCGTACAGGAGCGGCAGGCTCGGGTGCCGGACCAGGAACGACGGCGACCGGGTGACCGCCACCGTGCCGAGCACGGAGAGCGCCCCGGAGACCGGGTCGCGGCGTGCGGCGACGATCCCGTCGGCCCGTCCGCCCATCTCCGCCGTGTACCCACCGATGTGGACGATCGTGTCCTGCCCGGTCACCGCTGCCCCCTCCGCCCGCTGTGTCGATCAAACCAGAGGCTTCCCCGTGAGCCGGCCGGTTAGCCGCGATTTCCCGTACCGGTTTCCGCCGGGCCGGCCCTCAGCCCACCGGCACCGGCTCACCACGCTGCCGGGCGACGTGCTCGACCAGGGAGATCAGTACCAGCTTCGCGGACTGCCGGTCCCGGGCGTCGCAGAGCACCAGCGGCACCTCCGGGTCGAGGTCCAGGGCGTCCCGGACCGCCTCCAGGCTGAACCGGCGGGACCCGTCGAAGCAGTTCACCCCCACCACGAAGGGGATGCCGCGCTGCTCGAAGTAGTCGATCGAGGGGAAGCAGTCGGCCAGCCGGCGGGTGTCGGCGAGCACCACCGCGCCCAGCGCACCGAAGGCCAACTCGTCCCAGAGGAACCAGAACCGGTCCTGACCGGGCGTACCGAACAGATAGACCTGGAGATCGTCGTTGATGGTGATCCGACCGAAGTCCATCGCCACGGTGGTGGTGGTCTTCTGCTCCACCCCGGAGGTGTCGTCGGTGCCGATCCCGGCGTCGGTCAGCACCTCCTCCGTCTGCAACGGCCGGACCTCGCTCAGCGCGCTGACCAGCGTCGTCTTGCCGGCACCGAAGCCGCCGGCGATGAGGATCTTCAGCGCGAGCGGGACCCGTGGGCTGGTCGCCTCCCGGTCAAAGCGCACGGAGTCCACTGACCACCGCCTTGAGGATGTTGTCGTCGGGCAGGAACGCGGCGGTCGGCGGCTGGTGCACCGCGACGAGCCCCCGGTCGAGGAGGTCGCCGAGGAGCACCCGGACCACGCCCACGGCGAGGTCCAGGTCCGCGGCGAGGTCGGCCACCGCGACCGGCCGCCGGGCCAGCTCGACCAGGCGCCGGTGTTCCGGCTGGAGACCCGGCACGCCGGTCGCGTCGGCCGTCGCCGCGGCCAGCACGAAGGCCACCAGGTCGAAGCTCGCGGCCGGCCGCACCCGACCCCCGGTCAGGGTGTACGGCCGGACGACCGGCCCGGCCGCGGCGTCCAGCCACTCGTGCTGCGGCCCCGGCGGCTCAGCCCGCATGGCCGGTCCCCGCGGCGGTCCGGGCCGGCGTACTCAGGTTCTCGCCGACCCGGATCACCAGCATCGCCATCTCGTACGCCACCAGACCGATGTCGGCGTCGGCCTCACTCACCACGGCCAGGCAGGCGCCCTGCCCGGCGGCGGTGACGAAGAGGTACGCGGACTCCATCTCCACCACGGTCTGGCGGACCGCGCCGCCGGCCAGGTGCCGGGTCGCCCCCCTGGCCAGGCTGGAGAAGCCGGAGGCGAGGGCGCAGAGGTGCTCCGCGTCGTCGCGGTCCAGGTCGGCGGAGGCCCCGAGCAGCAGCCCGTCCGCCGACAGCACCACCGCCTGGCGGGCGGCCGGCACCCGCTCCACCAGGTCGTCGAGCAACCAGCCGAGATCGGCGTTCTGCCGCGTCGTGTGCACCACTAGGCGTCCCTCTCAGTTGCGGTCGGGGGTTGCGGAGCCGGCGACGGCTCCGGCGGGGAGGGCTCGGTGGGCCGGTCCGGCGCCGGACCGGTGGCTCCGGCCGCCCGGTCGGGGGCCGGCGGGACGGGCCCGGCGGGGTCGGCGCCGCTCTCGGCGGCCCGGAGGCCGTCCCGGCGACCACGGGCGGTGCCCGCCTGGAGCGCGGCCATGGCCCGGCGTACCTCCTCGGGCGAGCGCGGCGCGGCGTCCGCGACGGCCGCCCGGGGCCGGTTGGCCGGTCCCCGACGGCGGACCCGACGCGGCAACCCGTCGCCGTCGGCCGGGTTCTCCACCGCGGAGGTGCGCCCGGCGGAGAGCGGCACCACCGCCGAGTCGGCCCGCTCCCGGCCGGGCCGGGCGGTCCGCGGCCGGGGCACCGTGGCCAGCCGGGTGACCTTGGCCATCCGCCGGTCGTCGGGCGTCGCGCCCCCGGCCGGCGCGGCCGGGGCCAGCGCCGGCTCCGCGGTGACCAGGTCCGCCGGGACGAGCACCACGGCGACGGTCCCGGCGGGGGTGCCGACCCGCAACTCGACCCGGACGCCGTGCCGGGCGGCGAGCCGGGCCACCACGAAGTGGCCCAGCCGGGCGCTGTCGGCCGGGTCGAACTCGGGCGACCGGGACAGCCTGCGGTTCGCCTCGGTGAGGGCCTGCGGCGACATGCCCAGCCCCCGGTCGGTGATCTCGATGGCGTACCCGCCGGGCACGGTCCGCCCGGTCACGTCCACCCGGCTGCCCGGCGGGGAGAAGGCGGTGGCGTTCTCGATCAGCTCGGCGAGCAGGTGGATCACGTCACCGACGGCCCGGCCGAGCAGCCCGGCCGGCTGCACGTCCCCCACGTCCACCCGGTCGTACGACTCGACCTCGGAGATCGCGCCCCGGATGACGTCGACGGCCGCGACCGGGTTGCGCCAGCCCCGCCCGGGGGCGGCCCCGGCGAGGATGACCAGGTCCTCGGCGTGCCGCCGGAGCCGGGTGGCCAGGTGGTCGACCTGGAAGAGGCCGGCCAGTTCGTCCGGGTCCTCGGTCTGCCGCTCCAGCCGGTCCAGCAGCGCGAGCTGCCGGTGCACCAGGCCCTGGCTGCGCCGCGCGATGTTGAGGAAGACCTCGTTGAGCCCGCGGCGCAGCGTCACCTCGTCGACGGCGGACTGCAGGGCGGTCCGGCGTACCTCGTTGAAGGCCCGGCCGACCTCGCCGATCTCGTCGCCGCCGTGGTCCAGCTCGGGGGCCTCCTTGGCGACGTCCACCACCTCGCCGCGGCGCAGCCGGGCGACCACGTCGGGCAGCCGGTCCTCGGCCATCTCCAGCGCGGCGGTCCGCACGCCGGTGAGCCGGCGGGCCAGCGAGCGGCCGACCCGGAGCGCGACCAGCACGCAGACCACGATGGCCAGCAGGCCGAGCACCCCCGCGGCGGCGAGCCGGACCAGGATGCCCACCGCCATCGGCACGGACCGCTCGGCCAGCCCGTCGGCGCCCCGCAGCTCGAAGTCCCGCAGGCTCTGCCAGGCGCCGGCCCGACTGGTCTCCCAGGCCCGTACGTCGAGCCGGGCCGGCAGCTCCCGGCTGCGGACCAGGGTGTCCTGCAACGCGCGCAGCCGGACCCAGTCCGGCGACTCGACGAGGCGCTGGTACCCGGCCCGCTCACTCGCCGGCAGGTCGGCCACCGCGGTCTCGGCCAGGAACCGCTCGTTGTCGATGGTGCGGACCAGCTGTTCGTGCTCCCCGTCGGCGTACCGGCCGGCGGTCAGCGCGCCGGCGAGCAGGGCGTCGGCCTGGCCGAGCAGCTCGCGGGACCGACCCAGCGCGGTGAGCGCCAGCGCCTCCCGGTTGAGCTGGTGGTCGGGCATCGCGGCCATCGCGGAGAACGCCTGGAAGGCCGAACTGATCATGCCACTGTAGAGGCCGATCGCCCCGGCCCGGTCCAGCTTGCGGGCGTCGATGAAGCCCCGCCCGGCCGGCAGCGCGTCGAGCGCGGAGACGAGCTGGTCGAGGCGGGTGTCGAGCAGCTCGTCGGCGGCGTCGCGCAGGTCGTCCCCGTTCACCCGGCGGCGCAGCTCGGCGATCGCCCGATCGGTGCGTCCCCGCTGTTCGGCCAGGGCGGGCAGGGTGGACTCGCCGGCGAGCTGGACGACCGAGAGCCGGCGCTCCTGTTGCAGCTCGGCGACCACCGTCTCGCCGGGACGGCCGAGGTCGTAGAGGTAGGTCCGGGCGGCCAGCAGGTCGAGGGCCGGTCCGAAGGTGAGCGTGGTGGCGAAGATCCAGAGCGCCAGCAGCGCCGTCACCGGACCGATGACCAGCGCGGTCAGCTTGGCGCGGATCGGCCAGTCACGGGTGTTCATCAGACCTCGCCCGGAAGGTGTCGCAGGGGTGGCGCCGGCACCGGCCGGAACTGTCCGGCCACGACGCCGGGCCCCGGCTCGGGCGCCTTGGGCAGGATACGTAATCACCGGCGGTTGCACTACCGGCCGTCTCGCCCCGGGCTACGGTGCGAGATGTCCCCTGTGGACGCCGTTCGGCCCGCCCGGGGGACCCCGCCCGGTGGCGACGCCGGCCGGGCGACGGCGTGGGAGCGGATCCGCGCCGCCCCGGCAGCCGAACGCGCTTTCTGGAGCAGATCCATTTCTCCCGCCGGACCGGGGCAGGAAAGTGCGCCGGATCGGGATTGGTGATCACGGTGCGGAGGGAATACCAGCGGGCGAAGGAGGAGCCATGTCGTCCACGCAGGTAGTCGTCATAGTCATCGTCGTCCTGGTGCTCGCGGCGCTGGCCGCGGTCGCCGTCGTGGCCAGCCGCCGGCGGGCCCTCAAGCAGCGGTTCGGCCCCGAGTACGACCGGGCCGTCGCCGAGCAGGACAGCCGGAGCGCGGCCGAGCGGGAGCTGCGCGAGCGGGAGCGCCGGCACGCCGAACTGGAACTCACCCCGCTGAGCGCCGAGTCCCGGGCGACCTACGCCGCCGCCTGGGAGGAACTCCAGGTCCGCTTCGTCGACTCCCCGGCGGAGACCGTGAGCGAGGCCGACGAGCTGGTCAGCCGGCTGATCGCCGAGCGCGGCTACCCGACCGGCGAGTTCTCCGAGCAGGCCGCCCACCTCTCCGTCGAGCACGCCCGCACCCTGGACCACTACCGGGACGCCCACGAGATCCGGCTGCGCAACGAACGCGGTGAGGCCGGCACCGAGGACCTCCGCCAGGCGCTCGTGCACTACCGGGCCCTCTTCGCCGACCTGCTCGGCGAGGACCCGGTCGGCCGGACGGCTCCGGAGCAGCGCCACCCCGACCACGAGCCCGACGTCACGAGCCGCTGAGGAGACCGCCGCCATGCGCCAGGAAGAGCAGCAGATCAGCCAGGACCACCCCGAGGCCGTCCGGTCCCACCCGGTGCCGGTCCCCCCGCCCGGTGACCTCGACGGCGACGGCCACCGGGACGACCGGGGCGAGCGGGCCGACGTACCCGAGGACGCGCTGGACGACCGGGGCACCTTCGACGACGACCCGACGGTGCCCGGCGACGACCGCCGCACCGACGCGCACGACGCGGCGCTGGACGAGACCCGGGCGTACGACGCCCGGGAGGTCCGTGACGCGGAGGCGGCCGACCTCGACGACGACGGCCGGCGGGAGTACCACGACCCGGCGCCGCTGCCGACCGCGTTCGGGGCGACCACGGTGGGCGACGCGGTGGCCGCGTCCGCGATGGCGAGCGGGCGGCCCGAGGACGAGCGCGACCCGCGCGGCGAGGACACCGTCGCCCCCGGCGACGGCGCGCCCGGCCGGACCGACGCCTTCGACGACGAGCGGGCCGACCCGACCGCGGGCGACCGGCTGCACGACCGGGACCGGTGGAGCGCCGAGCACGCCGACGCGACGCGCGACGACGCGCCGGAGGCGGGTGCGGCCGGCTACGGCAGCGCCGACCCGGCGATGGTCGACCCGGACGCCAGCACCGCCGCGGCGGGCGCGGGCGCGCTCGGCGCGACGGCCGCCGCCGCCAAGGACGGCACGCTGGCCGGAGCGGCCCGGCCCACCCCGGGCGCGGTGCCGGCGGACGCCGCCACGCTCTTCGGCCCGGAGGCCGCGCAGGGTTTCCGGGACCGCTGGCGGGACGTGCAGCTGCGGTTCGTCGACGACCCGAAGGCCGCGGTCGGCGAGGCGCAGTCGTTGGTCGACGAGGCCATGGAGGCGCTCGCCGCGGCGTTGCGGGAGCAGAAGAGCAAGCTGGGCGGCTGGCAGGAGTCCGGTTCGGCCGACACCGAGCAGCTCCGGGTGGCCGTGCGCGGCTACCGCGACTTCCTGGACCGCGTCCTGGGTCGCTGAACGCCCCCCGACCCCACCCGGAGCCCCGGCCGGAATCACCGGCCGGGGCTCCGCCGTGTCCGGCGGATGGAATTCCAGGCATGAAACTTCGCAAACGGGGTACCTGCCGCCGCAGCGACGCACGGAGGGAGTTCGCAAATGGGCGGCGGCCTACGGCTGAACATGAACGCGGTGGACTACGTCATCCTGGCGCTCTACTTCGTGACGGTCCTCGGGGTGGGCTTCGCCGCCCGCCGGGCGATCCGGACCAGCGTCGACTTCTTCCTCTCCGGGCGCTCGCTGCCCGCCTGGGTCACCGGCCTGGCGTTCGTCTCGGCCAACCTGGGCGCGCTGGAGATCATCGGCATGGCCGCCAACGGCGCCCAGTACGGCATCATGACCGTGCACTACTACTGGATCGGCGCCGTGCCGGCGATGGTCTTCCTCGGCATCGTGATGATGCCCTTCTACTACGGCTCGAAGGTCCGCAGCGTCCCCGAGTACCTGCGGCTGCGCTTCAACCGCCCCACGCACCTGCTGAACGCGATCAGCTTCGCGGTCGCCCAGGTGCTCATCGCCGGGGTGAACCTGTACGCGCTGGCGCTGATCATGCAGGCGCTGCTCGGCTGGCCGCTCTGGGTCGCGATCGTGATCGGCGCGCTGATCGTGCTGGCGTACATCACCGTCGGGGGTCTCTCCGGGGCGATCTACAACGAGGTGCTCCAGTTCTTCGTGATCATCGCCGGCCTGGTGCCGATCACGGTGATCGGCCTGGTCAAGGTCGGTGGCGTGAGCGGGCTGATGGACGCGGTCCGGGGCTCGAAGCTGGGCGAGGCGGGACTGCACGCCTGGCAGGGCACCGGCAGCACCGACAACCCGCTCGGCGCGCACTGGCTGGGCATCGTCTTCGGCCTCGGCTTCGTGCTCTCCTTCGGCTACTGGACCACGAACTTCGCCGAGGTGCAGCGGGCCCTGTCCGCGCGGAACATGAGCGCGGCCCGGCGTACGCCGATCATCGGCGCGTACCCGAAGCTGCTCATCCCGCTGGTCACCGTGATCCCCGGCCTGATCGCCCTGATCACGGTCAAGGGACTGGGCGCCGAGCAGGGCGACCTGGTCTACAACAACGCCATCCCGCTGCTCATGCGCGACCTGCTCCCCAACGGCGTGCTGGGCATCGCGGTGACCGGCCTGGTGGCCTCGTTCATGGCCGGCATGGCCGCCAACGTCAGCGGCTTCAACACCGTCTTCACGTACGACATCTGGCAGGCCTACTTCCGGCGGGACCGGCCGGACGAGTACTACGTGAAGATCGGCCGGATCGCCACCGTGGTGGCCGTGGTGATCGGCATCGGCACCGCGTTCATCGCGGCCGGCTTCAGCAACATCATGAACTACATCCAGGCGCTCTTCTCGGTCTTCAACGCCCCGCTCTTCGGCACCTTCATCATCGGCATGTTCTGGCGGCGGATGACCGCGCTGGCCGGCTTCTGGTCGCTGCTGTCGGGCACCGTGGTGGCGATCGCGACCTACCTGCTCTACAAGGCCGGCGTGATCAGCTTCAACTCGGACCTGGAGGAGAGCTTCTGGGGCGCGGGCCTGGCCTTCGTCACGGTCGCGGTGGTGGCCGCGATCATCACCCCACTGACCCGCCCGAAGACCGACGACCAGCTGACCGGCCTGGTGTACGGACTGAGCGACACCACGCTCGCCGACGACTCGCTGGCCGGCGACGCGGCCTGGTACCGCTCGCCGGTGCTGCTCGGCGTGGTCGCCGTGATCCTCGCCGCCCTCTTCTACATCCCGGTCTTCTGAGGAAGGGACCCACGCCATGGCTGACAACGCGGACCGCTACCAGGACGGCGAGGCCCACGACCCGCTGGTCGACGAGACCGAGGACGAGCGGGAGGCGCACACCGCCGCGGCCCGGCTCTTCGACATCCGCCGGGTGATCGGCGGCCTCTTCGTCGCGTACGGGCTGATCGTGGGCCTGATGGGGCTCTTCGACTCGTCGGCCGAGATCGACAAGGCGCAGGGGCTCCGGATCAACCTCTGGGCCGGCCTGGCCATGCTCGTCTTCGGCCTGCTGATGCTCACCTGGCAGTGGGTGAGCCCGAACCAGCCACCGGAGTCGCACGCCGGCGAGGAGCGCTGATCCCGCATGGCCCGCCCCGCTGGGGGTACCCCGGGTGGATCCACGCAACGCCGAGACCGGAGGGCAGCAGCATGACGGATCGTGGCGGCGAGCGGCCGCTGGAGGAGACCCCCGAGGTGGCCGCCGCGGTGGACGACGACAGCACGGTGCCGCAGTTGCGCAGCGGCGGCGCCGACCCGGACAACCCGGTCTTCACCGAGCCCGACGGGGCGGTGCCGGACACCGGCTACCCCGATCTCATCGGTGACCCGTACGCGGCCGGCACCGGGGCGACCGGCACCGGCACCGGGGCCGGCGGGGACAACATCCGCACCGGCGCGGAGCAGCCCTGGGAGCCGGAGGACCTGGTGATGGCCCGGGGGCAGGACCTCACCCCGGAGAACCTGGACCGGGCCCGCCGGGACCTGGCCGAGCTGGGCCGGGCGGCGATCGAGAAGACCGTCCCCTGAGACAGCCCGAGGGCCCCTGGTCGACGTGGGCGTCGACCAGGGGCCCGGGAAACCCGTCGCGGCGGTGCCTCACTCCCGCCGCGTCGGGTGGGTTGGCGGCAGGGTCTACAGCGCCGGGTAGGCGTTCTGCATGAGCTGGGCGAACTGGGCCGGGAACCAGGCGCCGGAGATCGGCGCGTTGGGCAGGGCACCGGTCAGGCTGTTGCCGTTGCGGGCGTTACCGGTGTAGGTCGGGTCGCACATCCGGTCGAAGCCCTTGCCCTCGTCGTTCGGGATGGCGGTGCTGGAACCGTCCGACTCGCCCGGGGGCTTCACCCAGACGTACGCGTCGATGCCCGGCTCCGGGTTGGCCTTCGGCCGCTCGCCGAGGCCCGCACCGGACTGGTTGCACCAGTTGCCGGCGTGGATCCGGCGGTCGATGCGGCCACCGTTGACGTAGGTGTCGACGCTGGTCGTCGCGCCCGGGCCGGTGGGCCGGTTGGCGCCGCCCCAGCCGTTGCGGGAGGTGTCGATCAGCATGCCGATGTTGCTGTCGAAGCCGATCGAGACCAGCTTGTTGCGGAACGCCTGGGCGAACGAGAGCTCGTCCACGTACTGGTTCCAGTCGATCCACTTGGACTGCCGCACGGTCTGGCCGTTCACCGAGTCGGTGATCTTGATGTACGGCTCCTTCAGCGCGGAGTAGTTCGCCGTGTTGGTGATGAAGCCGGCGACGTTGTGCACGGTGCTGCCGGACGCGGTGGCGGCGGCGTAGAGCTGCTGGGCGGTCGGGCCGAAGTTGCTGTCCCAGCCGATCCAGCCGTGGTGCGCGGCGTCGATGTAGTTGTAGACGTTGTTGATCGCGCCCAGCTTGGCCAGGGCGTAACCGACGCCGTTCACGTACGCGCCGTTGGCCTTGACGGTGTCACACATGGCCGTGCCGCCCGGCTGGCCGGAGGTGTTGGTCACCAGGTTCGGCAGCGAGTCGATCTCGATGATGTTGACGATGCGCAGGCTGGCGTACTTCGGGTCGGCCTGGATCGCGGCGATCGGGTCGATGTACTCGGCCTTGTAGCGGGGCAGCTCGTCCGGGCCCAGCTCGCCGTTGGAGGCGAGCGCGGCGCAGTCCCGGCCGGGCAGGTTGTAGATCACGAACTGGATGTAGCCGGCGCCCTGGGCGAGCGCCTTGTCCAGGTGGTCCCGGACGCCCATCGAGCCGTTGGAGCTGCTGCCGGTGGTGCCGTTGATCGCGGCGATCCGGTCCAGCCACACCGCGGTCGGGTTGTTGGACACCCGGCTGCCGCCGGTGACCGACTCGGCCTTGGCCTTCCACTCCGGGTTCACGTAGCCCTTGACCCCGGCGTACGGGTTGTCCACCTTCTGCCCCGGCGGCGGGGTGGTCGGCGGCGGCGTGGTGGGGGGCGGGGTGGTGGGCGGCGGGGTGGTGGGCGGCGGAGTCGTGGGCGGCGGGGTCGTCGGCGCAGGGGTGGTGGGCGCCGGCGTGGTGGGCGTGGTGCCGCCGTTGCAGACCGTGCCGTTCAGGGTGAACGAGGTCGGCTTCGGGTTGCTGCCGCTCCACGCGCCGTTGAAGCCGATGGTGGTGCTGGCGCCGCTGCCCAGCGTCCCGTTGTACGACTCGTTGGTCGCGGTCACGTTCTGGCCGCTCTGCGACCACTTCGCCGACCAGCCCTGCTGCACCTTCTGGCTGGCGAGCGGGAAGGTGAAGCCGAGGTTCCAGGAGCTCACCGGGTCACCGAGGTTCTTGATGGTGACGGTGCCGGTGAAGCCACCGGGCCAGTCGCTGGTGGTGTAGTCCACGCTGCACTGGGTGGCGGCCTGCGCCGCCGTGACCGGAATGGTCACCAGCCCGCCGGCGACCAGGACGCCGGCGCCGGTCAGCGCGAGCGTCCGGTTACGGCCGGACAGCCTTCTCCACAGATTCATGCCACTGATCTCCTTGGGCGAGACCGGATCCGCGTACGGCCCGGCGGAATGGCCCTCGGGACGTCCCGGAGGGGACGCCACGTCGGTGCCATCGGGGGTCTTCGGGGGTGCCCGACCCGGACGGGCGGTGGTGGTGGGGGTCTGCGACCGGCGTCAGGCCGGTCGGCGCTCCGACGTCGTCCGGCCTGAACCGGTGCCCTCGACGTCCGAGTTCGCGGTGTGGCTCCCCGAACCGCGTGCAGCGATTCTTGCATGGGAGCGCTTCCATGGCAACGGTTCGATGCGGGCAGCCGGCCATCGCCAGGGCCGAAGGGCCCGTGCCTGCCGAAACCGCCGAGACCCGGCGGCGGGGAGCGTGCGACACAGAGGTCGGTAGCCACGGTACGTCAGGTCGTCCGGGTGGCATGCGGGCCGACGGGGGCGGGCGGGGCGACTTCCGCCTGAGAGGCCGCTAAAGCCGCGTAGCACTCCTACGCGACGGATCATTTGCAAACTCTTAAACACGAATCTTTCCCCGGATAAGTCGCGAAACGGTCTAACGTCGGTCGTAGCTCGACTGTCGTCGGGCTCAGGACAAAAAGGGATGGAGTGACGCAGGTCATGGCTAACAAGATGCTCGGGAAGGTCGTTGCGGGTGCCGCCCTCGGCGGCGCGGGCCTCCTGGTGTTCACCCCGGGTATGGCCTTCGCTGGCGGGCACCACGAGGACGAGGGCAAGGTCGTCGCCAAGCCCCACGTCGTCAAGGCCGGGGACGAGGTCAAGCTCCTCGAAATCTGCCCGGAGCCGCAGGAACACGCCTACGTCTGGTCCAAGGTGACCGGCAAGGTCAAGCTCCACCCGGTCCGGGAGGACCGCGGCGACGACCACGGGGGGTGGCAGGACCGCGACGAGGAGGACGCGGACCAGGGCCCCGACGGCAAGGACCGGCACGGGCGCGACGAGGAGGGTCGCGGCGACGAGCAGGGCCGCGACGACCACGGCAAGGGCGACGAGCAGGGCAAGGACGACCACGGCAAGGGCAACGAGCAGGGCAAGGACGACCACGGCAAGGGCAACGAGCAGGGCAAGGACGACCACGGCAAGGGCGACGACCACGGCAAGGGCCCGGACGACCACGGCCAGCCGCCGTCGGACGGCGGCCAGCCGCAGCCCCCGGCGGACGGCGGCGGCGCGCCGCAGCCCCCGGCGGGCGGCGCCGGTGGCGGCATGGCCGCCGACTGGGGCAGCGACCAGGGCTCCGACTGGAAGGGCCACGAGGAGTACGGCCAGGACGAGGAGTCCGACCAGGGCCCGGACGGCAAGGACCGGCACGGGCGTGACGAGGAGGGTCGCGGCGACGAGTACGGCCGTGGCGGCGACGAGTGGTCCAAGGACGAGCACGGCAAGGGCGGCGACGAGTACGGCATGGGCGACGAGCACGGCCGTGGCGGCGACGAGTGGTCCAAGGACGAGCACGGCAAGGGCGGCGACGAGTACGGCATGGGCGACGAGCACGGCCGTGGCGGCGACGAGTGGTCCAAGGACGAGCACGGCAAGGGCGGCGACGAGTACGGCCGCGGCGGCGACGAGTACGGCATGGGCGACGAGCACGGCCGTGGCGGCGACGAGGGCAGCTGGGAGCACAAGAAGGACTTCGTCTACTACGGCGAGGCCGAGGTCTCCGAGCACGCCCGCCCCGGCAAGTACACGCTGCACGGCTCGTGCGGCGAGGGCGAGCTGGTCGTGCTGCCGCGCGGCCCGGTCGACGGCGGTGACGGTGGCATGACCACCACCAGCACCGACCGCGGCATGATGACCGGTGGCGCGGGCATGATCGGCGCCGCCGCTCTGGGTGGCATCGTCCTGCTGCGTCGGCGTCGGGCCAATGGCCTCGTCTGACCAGGCGGCGACACGGGCCGGCGGCCGTCACGGGAGACCGTGGCGCGCCGCCGGCGCCGCCGTCGTCGTCCTGCTCGCCATGGTGGGCGCCGGGATGATCGGCGCGTCCGTCCGGACCGTGCCCCCGCCCCGCCCGCCCCAGCCGCTCGCCCAGGCCGGTCCGGCCGAACCGACCACCGCCGCGCCCGACGGCACCGCCACGGCCGACGGGGCCGCCCTGCCCGACGGCACCGACACCGGCACGCAGGCGCCGGCCGACGCCGGACCCACCGGCCGGCCGGACCCGGACACCGCCCCCGCGGTCGTCGCCCTGCCCCGGTCGGCGCCGACCACCATCTCGATTCCCCGGATCGGGGTGAACGCCGAGATCATGAGCCTCGGCACCAATCCCGACGGCACGGTCCAGGTGCCCCCGCTGGACCAGGCCATGAAGGCCGGCTGGTACTCGCCCGGCGCCAGCCCCGGCGAGGCCGGCAACGCCGTGATCGTCGGGCACGTCGACTCGGCCAAGCTCGGCCCGGCGGTCTTCTTCGACCTCGGCTCGCTCCAGCCGGGGGACACCATCGCGGTCGCCCGGGCGGACGGCTCCGCCGCCACCTTCCGGGTGGACGAGGTGAAGTCGTACCCGAAGACCGCCTTCCCCACCGAGCTGGTCTACGGCCCGAACGACAAGCCCGGCCTGCGGGTGGTCACCTGCGGCGGAACCTTCGACCGCAGCGCC
The DNA here is from genome assembly GCF_900089595.1 of Micromonospora auratinigra. Lineage (GTDB taxonomy): Bacteria > Actinomycetota > Actinomycetes > Mycobacteriales > Micromonosporaceae > Micromonospora > Micromonospora auratinigra. The sequence goes on from NZ_LT594323.1 coordinate 3,814,856, forward strand.
GGCAGCTACCTCGACAACATCGTCGTGCTGGCCACCATGACGGCGTGAGGACGGCGGACACGGGCGCGGCCCGGCGGTCGGTCACCCGACCACCGGGCCGCGCCGGTGTCCGCGCCGGTCAGGCCGCGGCCGAGGTCCGCACCAGGGTACGGATCTGCCGCAGCAGCACCGACAGGGCGGAGAGGTCCGCCCGGGACTCGTCGAACTCCCCCATCGCCCGGTGCGCCCGGTGGATCGAGGTGGCGTTCGCCTGCTCCCACTCCTGCACCCGCTCCACCGGCGGGAGGCTCTCCGGGGTGGAGCCCAGCACCTCGGCGGTGAGCGCCGCCAGGGCCGCGTACAGGTCGTAGCGCAGCGCCATCCGGGCCAGCGTCTGCCAGCGGTCCTCCCGCGGCAGCAGGGAGATCTTCGACAGCAGGGCGTCCACCCGGAACCGGTCGGAGAGCACGAAGTAGACCGAGGCCACCTCGCTCACCTCCCGGCCCGTCGTCTGGGCGGTCTCCACCACGTCGAGCAGGCCGAAGCTGTACATCAGCCGGGTCGCCTGCTCGGCCAGCTCGCGGGGCAGCCCCTTCCCGGTCAACGACTCCATGTGGGCGACGATCGCCTCCCGCTCGGTGCCGTAGAAGAGCTGCTCCAGGTCCGGCAGGAGCCGGGCCACGCCGTCGCGCAGCCGGGCGATCTCCCCCGGCACGTCGATCGGCGAGCGCCGGTTGGTCACCAACCAGCGCACCGCCCGGTCGAGCAGCCGCCGGGTGTCCAGGTAGACGCTGGTCTGCAGCTCGGGCGAGACCTGGTTGTCCAGCGACTCCACCGCGTTCCACAGGTCGCGCAGCCCGAACACCTCACGGACCACCACGTACGCGCGCAGCACGTCGGCGGCCGACGCGGCCGTCTCCTCGACCACCCGGAAGACGAACGAGATGCCGCCCCGGTTGATCGCCTCGTTGACCAGGACGGTGGTGACGATGTCCCGGCGCAGCCGGTGCTGGCCCATCCGGTCGGCGAACCGCTCCCGCAGCGGGGTCGGGAAGTAGTTGACCAGGATGTCGGTCGTCCACTCCTCGTCCGCCAGCCCCTCGCCGACGATCTCGCGCTCCAGCACGATCTTCACGTACGCGAGCAGCACCGCGAACTCCGGCGCGGTCAGGCCGGTCTCGGTCCGCACCGCCAGTTCCTCGTCCGGCGGCAGCGCCTCCAGCGCCCGGTCGAGCTGACCGGCCCGCTCCAGCTCACTGATCATCCGGCGGTGCACCGGGAGCAGCGAGGCGGCCTGCGCCTGGGCGTTGTTGATCGCCCGGGCCTGGTCGTAGTTGTCCCGCAGCACCAACTCGGCGACCTCGTCGGTCATCCCGGCCAGCACCTCGTCCCGCTCGGGCACGGTCAGCGCCCCGTCGGCGACCGCCGTGTTGAGCAGGATCTTGATGTTCACCTCGTGGTCGGAGCAGTCCACCCCGGCCGCGTTGTCGATGAAGTCGGTGTAGATGCGGCCGCCGGTCAGCGCGTACTCGATCCGGCCGAGCTGGGTGCAGCCCAGGTTGCCGCCCTCGCCGACCACCCGGCAGCGCAGGCTCTTGCCGTCCACCCGGATGGCGTCGTTGGACTTGTCCCCGACCTCGGCGTTGGTCTGCGTCGACGCCTTCACGTAGGTGCCGATGCCGCCGTTCCAGAAGAGGTCCACCGGCGCGGTGAGGATGGCCTTCATCAGCTCCTGCGGGCTGAGCTGCGTGACGTCGTCGTCGAGGCCGAGCACCGCGCGCACCTGCGGCGAGAGCGGCACCGACTTGGCGGTACGCGGGTAGATCCCGCCGCCGGAGCTGATCAGCGCGCGGTCGTAGTCCTCCCAGGACGAACGGGGCAGGTCGAAGAGGCGCCTGCGCTCCCGGAACGACGTCGCCGCGTCCGGGTCCGGGTCGAGGAAGATGTGCCGGTGGTCGAAGGCGGCCACCAGCCGGATGTGCTCCGACAGCAGCATCCCGTTGCCGAACACGTCGCCGGACATGTCGCCGACGCCGACCACGGTGAAGTCCTGGGTCTGGGTGTCGTGGCCCAACTCCCGGAAGTGCCGCTTCACCGACTCCCAGGCGCCCCGGGCGGTGATGCCCATCTTCTTGTGGTCGTAGCCGGCCGAGCCACCGGAGGCGAACGCGTCGCCCAGCCAGAAGCCGTGCGCGGCGGAGATCTCGTTGGCGATGTCGGAGAACGTCGCGGTGCCCTTGTCCGCCGCCACCACCAGGTACGGGTCGTCCGCGTCGTGCCGGACCACGTCCTCCGGCGGCACGATCTTGCCGCTGGAGATGTTGTCGGTGACGTCGAGCAGCGCGCTGATGAACTCCTTGTAGCAGATCACCGCCTCGTCCCGGTCGCCCGGCTTCTGCTTGAGCACGAAGCCGCCCTTGGCGCCCACCGGCACGATCACGGCGTTCTTCACCATCTGCGCCTTGACCAGGCCGAGCACCTCGGTCCGGAAGTCCTCCCGCCGGTCGGACCAGCGCAGGCCACCCCGGGCCACCGAGCCGAACCGCAGGTGCACGCCCTCGAACCGGGGCGAGTACACGAAGATCTCGAACTTGGGCCGGGGCGCCGGCAGCTCCGGGATCGCCTGCGGGTCCAGCTTGAAGGCCACGTACGACTTGGGCCGCCCGCCGGCCGGCTTCTGGTAGAAGCTGGTCCGCAGGGTGGCCTGGATCAACGTCAGGTAGGAGCGCAGGATCCGGTCCTGGTCGAGGCTGGCCACGTCGTCCAGCGCGGTGCCGATCGCGCCGACCAGCTCGCCGCTGCGCCGCTGCCGCTCCTCCATGGTGGTCGCGCCCGGCGCGAACCGGGTCTCGAAGAGCTCCACCAGCAGCTTGGCGATCTGCGGGTACGCGATGAACGTCGACTCCATGTACTCCTGGGAGAAGACGGTGCCGGCCTGCCGCAGGTACTTCGCGTACGCCCGCAGCACCACCACCTGCCGCCAGGTGAGCCCGGCCCGCAGCACCAGCTCGTTGAAGCCGTCCACCTCGGCCTCGCCCCGCCAGGCGGCGGCGAAGGCGTTCTCCACGTGCGGGCGGACCTCGGCCAGCTCCTGGTGCGCCTCGGGCAGGCGCAGCCCGAAGTCGTACAGGAAGACCCGGCCGTCGACCCGGTCCACCTCGTACGGGTGCTCGTCGACCACCCGGACGCCGAGGGAGTGCAGCACCGGCAGCACTGCCGAGAGCATCATCGGCTCGCCGTACCGGTACACCTTGAACCGGACGTCCATGGTCTCGTCGGCCTCGACGACCCGCCCGCCGCCGTTGGTGCGCGGCGCGAGCTGCTTGCGGAACAGGTGCATCTCCAGCTGGCCGGGCTCCTCAAGCAGCTCCAGCTTGGCCAGGTCCTTCATCGCCTCGTACGGCGTGTGCCCGTCCTTGTAGCCCTCCGGGAACGCGTCGGCGTACCGGCTGAACAGGTGCTTGGCCTGCTCGTCGCCGAGCTTGCGCTCCAGCACCAGCCGGTAGTCGTCGTCCCAGAGCCGGGTGGCGTCGGCCAGCTCCTCGGCGAGCAGGTCGGCGTCGATCTCCCCCGGCGGGTCGGTGGGGTCGGTCCGGACGATGAAGTGCACCCGGGCCAGCATCGACTCGGTGACCCGGGTGGTGTAGTCCACCCCCACGCCGTTCAGTTCGCGCAGCAGGATGTCCTGCATGCGCAGCCGGTTCTGGGTGGTGAACCGGTCCCGGGGCAGGTAGATCAGGCAGGAGATGAACCGCCCGTACGCGTCCCGCCGCAGGAACACCCGCAGCTGCCGGCGGCCCGCCATCCGCAGCACGCCGATCACCGCGTGGTAGAGGTCATCGGTCTTGATCTGGAACAGCTCGTCGCGCGGGTAGGTCTCCAGGATCTGGAGCAGGTCCTTGCCGGAGTGGCTGCGCAGGCTCAGGCCCGAGCGGTCCAGCACCTCGGCGACCTTGCGCCGGACCACTGGCAGCTCCTGCACGCTGGTCCGGTACGCGGCGGTGGAGAACAGGCCCAGGAAGCGCCGCTCCCCGACCACCTCGCCGGCCTCGTTGAAAATCTTGAAGCCGATGTAGTCGAGGTAGGCCGAGCGGTGCACGGTGGCCCGCGAGTTGGCCTTCGTGATGATCAGAAGGCGCTTCTCCAGCACCTTCTCGTGCGCCTCGGGGGTCATCGAGGAGAGCGCCCGGGCCTCCGGCGAGTCGGAGCGCAGGATCCCCAGCCCGGTGCCGAGCACGGCCTCCAACGCCTGGCCGCCGGTCGCGCCGTCGGTGTCGACCAGCCGGTACTCCCGGTAGCCGAGGAAGGTGAAGTGGTCGTGCGCCAGCCAGCGCAGCAGCTCCACCGAGTCGGTGATGTCCTTCTCCGGCACCGGCGGACGGTTGTCCGAGGTACGCGCGGAGGCCAGCTCGTCGGCGAGCGCGAGGGCCCGCTGCCGCATCTTCGGCCAGTCCTCCACGGCCTCCCGGACGTCGGTGAGGACCCGCTGGAGCTCCTTGCGGAGCTTCTCCCGCTCGGCCGGGTCCCGGACCGGGTCGATCTCGACCCGCATCCAGCTCTCGACCAGGTCGCCGGCGATCGCGTCGTCCGGCTCCACGTCGGCGGAGACCTCGGTGAGCCGGCCCAGCGGCTCCCGGCGGACCACCACCAGCGGGTGGACCAGCAGGTGTACGTCGAGATGGTGCGAATTGAGCAGGGCCGTCACCGAGTCGACCAGGAACGGCATGTCGTCGGTGACGATCTCGACCACGGTGTGGTGCTGGTCCGCGTCGGGCTCGTGGATGCGCAACTTCAGCTCGCCCGGCACCCGCTGCTGGGCCAGGTCCCGGTGGGCCCGGGCCGCCGCGAGCATCTCCTCGGCGGTGAAGCCGATCAGCTCCTCGTCCGGCGCGAACCGCCAGAAGCGACCCACCAGGGTCGCCGCGTCGTGGTCGTCGCCGGCCAGTGCGACCGCCTGGGCGACCAGGCGCTCCGCGTTGGGCACCGGCTCGTCCAGCTCGGCGTCCTCCGTGTCGTCGACCAGCGCCTGCGACGGCAGGCCCAGGTCGTAGAGGGTGTCGATGCTGGAACCGGCCATCCCGGTCACTCCTGTGTCGAGACGGCCGAAACCGTCCCCGTCGGTCGCCGAATCGAAGCTGTCATCGTCCCGGCTGGTGTCAGCCTGCCGGAGGTCGGGTCCCGGTTTGATCGCCGGACGCCGGTCCATCGGTGCCACTCCCCTCGACCCACCGCGTTGTGGGTCACTCTGCCGCCCAGCCTAGGCCCTGCCACTCTGTCCGTTCGTCGGCGGACCACTGGCCGGACGTCCGGATCGGGACTCTGTCCTTTCACCCGTTGCGGGTCCGAGGTCGGCCGGCCCAGGAGTACCCCGACTGGCGATGTTCATCACACTGCTGCCCGCCGCTCTTCCCGCGCTCGAGCCGCGGCGGGGCGGTGGTGCCCGGTCCGCCGTACTAACGTGCAGGTTCATGCCCGTCTGGTACCCCGTTCGCCGCCTCCGCTCCCCTCTCCGGCCGGTTGTCGCGGCCCTGGCCGCCGCCGCGCTGGCCGCGGGCTCCCTGGCCGGCTGCTCGGGCGGGGACGGCCCGGAGCAGAGCCTGGACGCCTTCCTCAAGGGCTGGCGCTCGGGAGACCTGCACGCGGTCGGCTTCATCGACCCGACCGGCGCCAAGGTCGCCGCGAGCGAGGTGACGAAGGAGCTGAAGGCGCTCTCCGGCGAGCTGGCGAAGAGCCCGCCCGAGCTGCGGCGCACCGGCGACGTGAAGATCACCAAGGACATCGCCGACGCCCGGGTCCAGGTCGCCTGGGCCCTGCCCGGCGGCGCCCGGTGGGCCTACGAGAACCCGGTCCGGCTGCGCCGGGGCGGCGACGACCAGTGGCAGGTGATCTGGGAACCGGCGGTGGTCCAGCAGAAGCTGGAGCGGGGCGACCGGCTGGCGCTGCGCCGCGACCCGGCCACCCGGGCCGGCGTCCTCGACGGCACGGGCACCCCGATCGTCGCGCCCCGGGCGGTGGTCCGGGTCGGCGTGCAACCCAGCCAGGCCGGCGACGTGAAGAAGCTGGTCAGCCGGCTCGACGCCGCCTTCAAGGCGATCCGGCCCGCGCTGGATCCCCCGGTCGACCTCACCGACCTGCCGAAGCGGCTCAGCGAGGCCGAGCCGGACGCGTTCGTCGAGGTGGTCACCCTGCGGGACGAGGCGTACCGGCAGATCAAGCCGCGGATCTACGACCTGCCCGGCACCACCTTCCGGGCCGACAAGCTCGACCTCGCCCCGACCCGGGAGTTCGCCCGCGCCCTGCTCGGCTCGGTCGACCCGGCCCAGGCCGACGACCTCAAGGCCCACCCCGACCGGTACGTCGCGGGTGACCTGGTGGGCCACGGCGGCCTCCAGGGCCGGTACGACGACCGGCTGCGCGGCGCGCCCGGACTGACCGTGGTCACCGTGCGGTCCACCCCGGACGGCGCCACCGCCCCCGGCGTCGAGGTCTTCCGCAGCGCGCCGAAGGCCGGTCAGCCGCTGCGGACCACCCTCGACGTGGCCACCCAGAACGCCGCCGACGCGGCGCTGCGCGGCGAGCGTCGGCGCGCGGCCCTGGTGGCCGTACGGATCAGCGACGGCGCGGTGCTGGCCGCCGCCAACGGCCCCGGCGCGGCCGGACAGAACCTCGCCTTCGAGGCGCAGGTGCCACCCGGCTCCACCTTCAAGATGGTCAGCGCGCTCGCCCTGCTCGACAAGGGCGCGGTGACCCCGGACCAGATCGTGCCCTGCCCCAAGCTCTTCCCGGTCGAGGGGCGGTCGTTCAAGAACTCGGACAACTTCGAGCTGGGCGCGGTGCCGTTCCGCACCGACTTCGCGAAGTCCTGCAACACCGCCTTCGCCTCCCTCGCCCCGCAGCTCGGCCCGGACGGGCTGGCGCAGGCCGGCCGCACCCTCGGCCTGGAGAGCGAGTGGGACCTGGGCGCGGACGTCTTCACCGGCAAGGTCTCCGCCAACGGCTCGGGCCCCGAGCAGGCTGCCGCCGCGATCGGCCAGGGCACCACCGTGGTCAGCCCGCTCGCCATGGCCGGCGCGACCGCCGCGGTGGCCCGCGGGCACTGGGAACAGCCGACGCTGGTCCTCGACCCGGCGCCCGCGAAGCCCGCCCCCGCCGGCCCGGCGCTCAAGGAATCGTCACTGCGGCAACTGAAGGACATGATGCGGGCGGTGGTCACCGACGGCACGGCCAGCGCCCTCAAGGACGTCCCCGGTCAGCCCGTGTACGGCAAGACCGGCACCGCCGAGTACGACAACGACCCGGCCCACACGCACGCCTGGTTCGTCGGCTGGCGAGGCGACGTGGCCTTCGCGGTCTTCGTCGAGCAGGGCGGCTCCAGCACGTCCAGCGCGGTGCCGATCAGCGAACGCTTCCTCCGCGCCCTCCGCTGACCCGGCCACCCGCCGCCCCACGACCCACGAGGTCGGGCCGCACGGTGACCCACCCCGTGCCCCCACACCGTCGTGTCCCCCACACCGTGGGCCCCGCCCGCCGGTTCGAGATCGCGCTCGTTCGTGGATCGAATGGCTCCCGAGTGCCCGTCCGGCCACTCGATCCGGGATCGAGCAGGATCTTGGCGGGGCAGGCGGAGAGGGTGGGGCCGGCGGGGGTCAGGCGATGTCGGTGCCGGGGTGGCGCGGACCGTCGTCGACCACTCGGCGCAGTCGGCCCGGAACGGCCTCCGCCGGGAGTGCCTCCTCGGCGACGGGTACCCGCCGCAACCGGCCCGGTGCCGACGGATCGGGCAGCGCGGCGACCGGTGTCGTGGCGTCTGCCGGCCCGCCATCCCCCGCCCCGTCGACGTCGCCCGCCCGGGAGTCGTCGGCCGCAGCGGCGGACCCCGGGCCGATCGGAACCCCGGCACCCACCGGTGCCGACAGCGCCACCGGGCCGATCAAACTTCCGACGCCCACCGGCGCCGACCCGGTCGACCCGTCATCCGGACGCGACGACACCCCCGACGGCCCGGCCGACCCGTCAACCGGACGCGACGACACCCCCGACGGCCCGGTCGGCTCGGCCGGCCCCGCCGACCCCGGACGGGCGGTCTCCGGCGCGCGCGGGACGGGCAGCTCGGCGCCGCGTCCGTTGCCGGGCCGGGCCGCCGGTGCGACCGGGTCGGCCGGGAGCAGCCGGGGCGGCAGCGCGCTCGGCGCGGAGACCGGGGCGAGCCCGGCCACCACGGTGTTGACGATCTCGGCCGCGTACGCGCCCTCGGGGTCGTAGTCGGGGTCGAAGACGGTCAGCTCGACGCCCAGGCAGTGCGGGGTGTCGACCAGGCCGGCGAGCAGGATCTCCAGCTCGGCGAAGGCGATCCCGCCCGGGTCGGGCGCGTCCACGGCGGGCATCACCGCCGGGTCGAGCACGTCCACGTCGATGTGCACCCAGTAGCCGGCGCAGTCGGCGAGCTGCTCGTGCGCCCACTGCGCGGTGCGGGCCGCGCCCTCGGCGCGCAGCGCCGGGACCGGCCGGGTGGTGATGCCGGCGGCCTGGAGGTCGAGCCGGTACTCGTCCTGCGCCCGGATGCCGAGCACCACCACGTCGATGTCCCGGAAGTAGGGCCGTCGCCCCTCGATGGCGGCGAGGTCGGCCTGCCCCCGGCCGGTCACCAGCGCGAGGTCCTCGCCGGCCGCCGCGCCCACGTACGAGGCGTTGCCCGGGTGCCGGAAGTCGGAGTGACCGTCGACGAAGACCAGCCCGATCCGCCCACCGACGGCCTCGCCGAGCCGGTGCATGGCAAGCGCCGAGCCGAGCAGCACCGAGCAGTCCCCACCGAGCACCAGCGGGAACTCGCCCCGGTCGATGATCGCGCCGATCCGGTCGGCCAGCGCCACGGAATATCCGGAGATCTCCCGGGCGTGGCAGACCCCGTCGCCGGGTCGCCAGTCACCGGGGTCGTACCGGGGCGGGGTGAGGCAGCCGGCGTCGCGGGCCCGCAGCCGGGCCAGCAGGCCGTGGTCCCGCAGCGCCCCGGGTGCCTTGCCGCAGCCCGGGACGGAGGTGGACGTGGGTGGGCGCAGGCCGAGGTTGGTCGGCGCGTCGAGGACGGCGATCCGGCGCATCATGGGCTCCCGTCCTCGATGGTCGGGCGGGCCGGCCGGTACGCCGGCCCGCGCTGGCGTGCTGCGAACTCAGAACAGGGCGCTGGCCAGGGCCCGCCGGGCCGACGCCACGGCCGGGTCGTCCGGGCCGGCGATGGTGAAGAGCGACACCAGGTGCTGGCGTACCTTCTCCCGGTCGTCGCCGGCGGTCCGCCGGACCACGCCGACCAGCCGGGCGTACGCCTGCTCGGCGAGGCCGCTGAGCACCTCGATGTCGGCGGCGAGGAGCTGGGCCTCGATGTCGTCCGGGGCCTGCTCGGCGGCGGCGAGCGCGGCCCGGGGGTCGGCGCCGGCCACCCGGCGGGCGACCCCGACCTGGGCCAGACCGGCCTCCGCCGCGGCGTCCGCCGGGCTCTCGGCCAGGATCTTCTTGTACGCGGCCTCGGCGGCGTCGAGGTCGCCGTCCATCAGCGCGTCGTCGGCGTCGGCGAGCCGGGGGTCCTCCGGCTCGGCCACGGTGACGCCGCCGGCCTTGAGGACGGCCTGGATCCACTGCCGCAGCTGCGACTCGGGGATGACGCCGGGGAAGGCGTCGACCGGCCGGCCGCCGACGATCGCGTAGACGGTCGGCACGGCCTGGAGCTGGAACATCTGGGCGATGCGGGGGTTCTGCTGGACGTCGACCCGGGCCAGCAGCCACGCGCCGGCGCCCTCGGCGGCGAGCCGCTCCAGCACCGGGGCGAACTCGTCGCTCTCCGGGTAGCCCGCGGCGCCGAAGAAGACCACGACGGGGGTGGTGAGCGAGCGCTCCAGCACCTCGGTCTGGATGTTCGCCTCGGTCACGTCGATCACGGCGGCGGACCCACCGGCGGGTGTCCCCGGAAGACCGGTCGGCGGGCCGGCCTGAGCCGGTGTGGTGGGACGGGAATCGGCCGGTGCCGTGCTGCGCAGCGCGCTGAGGTCGACCGCGCCGCGGGTGAAGATCGACGAGGTGATCCGTGGGTCGCTCATGGTTATCTAGTCTCGCACGTGTCCCGCTGAACTCAGATCAACCGCGACGGCGACAGTTGCAACTCTCACGCTGCTCACACCACTCTTCCCACCCCACCCGCCCCCACCCACGCGATCTTGCACTTGCAGCCCCGGCAAATGCGGCAGATGCCGCGCCGAAAGGGCCACAAATGCAAGATCGCGGGAGACGGGGGTGGGTCAGAAGCGGGCGGGTTCGCGGTAGGTGCCCCACTCGGCGCGCAGGGCGTCGCAGATCTCGCCGAGGGTGGCCTCGGCGCGGACGGCGTCGAGCATGGCCGGGATCATGTTCTCGCCGGTCCGGGACACCTCGACCATGTGCTGGACGGCGGCCTTGACGGCCGCGTCGTCCCGGGCGGTCTTGCGCTCGGCGAGGACCCGGCGCTGCTCCAGCTCGACCTCGTGCGAGATCCGCAGGATCTCCAGGTCCTTGGCGATGGTGCCGGTGTGGCAGTTGACGCCGACGATCCGCTTGTCGCCCTTCTCCAGCGCCTGCTGGTAGACGAAGGCCGACTCGGCGATGTGGCCGGTGAACCAGCCGTCCTCGATGCCGCGCAGGATGCCGGAGGTCATCGGGCCGATCTGGTGCGGGCCCTCGCCGCCGAGCTGCCGGATCCGGGCGAAGATCTCCTCCGCCTCCGCCTCGATCTTGTCGGTCAGCGCCTCGACGTACCAGGAGCCGCCGAGCGGGTCCGCCACGTTGACCACGCCGGTCTCCTCCATCAGCACCTGCTGGGTCCGCAGGGCGATCTCGGCCGACTCGTCGGTGGGCAGGGCGAGGGTCTCGTCGAGCGCGTTGGTGTGCAGCGAGTTGGTCCCGCCGAGCACCGCGGCGAGCGCCTCCACGGCGGTCCGCACCACGTTGTTGACCGGCTGCTGGGCGGTCAGCGACACCCCGGCGGTCTGGGTGTGGAACCGCAGCCAGAGCGCCTTCTCGCTGGTGGCGCCGTAGACGTCACGCAGCCAGCGGGCCCAGATCCGGCGGGCGGCCCGGAACTTGGCGATCTCCTCGAAGAAGTCGACGTGCGAGTCGAAGAAGAAGCTCAGGCCCGGGGCGAAGACGTTGACGTCCAGGCCGCGGCTCAACCCCAGCTCGACGTAGCCGAAGCCGTCCGCGAGGGTGTACGCCAGCTCCTGCGCGGCGGTCGAGCCGGCCTCGCGGATGTGGTAGCCGGAGACCGACAGCGGCTTGTACCTCGGGATGTCCCGGGCGCAGTACTCCATCAGGTCGCCGATCAGGCGCAGGTGCGGCTCCGGGTCGAAGAGCCACTCCTTCTGCGCGATGTACTCCTTGAAGATGTCCGTCTGGAGCGTGCCGTCCAGCTTGGACAGGTCGGCGCCCTGCCGCTCGGCGGCGACCAGGTACATGCAGAAGACCGGCACGGCCGGGCCGGAGATGGTCATCGAGGTGGTCACGCCGGCCAGGTCGATGCCGTCGAAGAGCACCTCCATGTCGGCGGCCGAGTCGATGGCCACCCCGCAGTGCCCGACCTCGCCGAGCGACTGCGGGTCGTCGGAGTCGCGCCCCATCAGGGTCGGCATGTCGAAGGCGACGGAGAGCCCGCCGCCACCGGCGCCGAGGATCATCTTGTAGCGCTCGTTGGTCTGCTGGGCGTTTCCGAAGCCGGCGAACTGCCGGATCGTCCAGGTCCGCCCGCGGTAGCCGGTCGGGTAGAGCCCCCGGGTGTACGGGTACTCGCCCGGCCAGCCGATCCGGTCGAAGCCCGGGTACGCCACGCCCTCCGGCGGGCCGTAGACCGGTTCGACCGGCATGCCGGAGAGCGTGGTGAAGTCCGCGTCCCGCTTACGGGCGGCGTCGTAGCGGGCCTGCCAGCGGGCCCGACCGGCGGCGATCTCTTCGGCGTCCATGCGCGGAGCTCCTCCTCGAGTCCTCGACTGAAGACCGAGTGTAGAACGCTGGCCTGAACGATCGCTAAGTCAACTCGTACCGGCCGGTAACCCGGGCTCAGGCCGACGGCGTCAGCGGACCGCCCAGCGCCACGTCGTCGACCCGGATGTTGATCTCGTCGACCCGCAGCCCGTACGCCTCGACCGCCGAGGTCACCGCCGCGCGGACCCCGTCGGTCACCTCGGGCACCGGCCGGCCACCGTCGATCACCAGGACCAGGTTCACCACCGCCGCGCCCTCGGTGACGTGCGCCGAGCAGCCGCGCCGGGCGTCGCCCACCTGGTCGAGCCCGACCCGGTCCAGCACCGCGTTGAAGAAGCGCGCCACGTCGCCGCCCAGCTCGGCGACGCCGGGCACCGACTTCGCGGCGGCCACCGCGATCTTCTCCACCACCTCGTCGGAGACGTGCGTCGCGCCGCCCGCCGCCGCGCTGGGCAGCACCGACAGCTCCTGGGTCGCCTCGTCAGCCATGCTCTCCCCACCGGATTCGTCCGCCCCACGCGCTCCGTGGGCGGTGCGAGCGTACTTCGCCGGTGTCGATGTCGTCGCGGTGGTTGCGCGATTCGCGCTGTTACGGTGTCCGGTGGGTCATGAGTGCCAGCGTCAAGCCCCGGCTCGCTGGCCGGCAACCCCCCGTCGGGGTGGGGTGCTCCGGGTGAGGACCGGGCCCGGCGGCGCCGCCGGGCAATCCGACACGACAGGGGCTCAGGTGACGACGATCCCGTCCTCCTCCGGCGAGACCACCAGGGCCGATCGGCGGGACCCGCCGTCGGTACGGATCCGGCTCGCGCAGACCGACGACGCCGCCGAGATCGCGATGTTGCACGCCGACAGCTGGCGACGGCACTACCGAGGTGCGTACGCCGACTCGTACCTCGACGGCGACCTCGAGACGGACCGCCGCTCGGTGTGGTCGGCCCGGCTCGCCGCATCGACCCACAGCGCGACCCTCCTCGCCGAACACGACGGACGACTGGTGGGCTTCGTCCACGTCGTGCTCGACGAGGACCCACGCTGGGGCAGCCTCGTCGACAATCTGCACGTCGTCCACGATCGACGCCGGATGGCCGTCGGCACCCGCCTGCTGAGCCACGCCGTCCGGGCCGTCAGCGGGCAGGCGACCGGCAACGCGATGTGCCTGTGGGTGCTCCGGCAGAACACCCCGGCCCGGCAGTTCTACCGCGCCCGCGGGGCCACCTGCGCGGAGACCGCGACGGTGTCGCCGCCCGGCGGGGACCCGACCCGGCTGCACGGCGCGCCCCGCAAGCTGCGGATGGTGTGGCCGGACGTGACGGAGGACTTCCGGGCCTGAGCGGCCGTCCGGGCGTCCCGGTCGGGGCTCGGCGGCAGACCGGTCAGGAGTCGAGCCGTCCCTCGGCGATCCGCCGGACCGCCTCGCCGGTGGCCAGCTCACCGCGCCGCTCCGGATGGGTCAGGTAGAAGTCGACGGCCTGCCGGACCACCTCCCGGTCGGCTGCCAGCCAGTAGCTGCGGATCACCAGGAAGGGCAGGTACTCCAGCTCGCCGGTGTCGAACCGGCCGGCGTGCCGGCGCAGCACGCTGCGGGGCGAGGGATCGGCCCGCACCACCAGCGCCCAGGTGCCCAGCGCCTCGGTCCCGACGCTGCGGACGGCGTCCCACGGCAGCCAGTAGAAGCTGGTCAGGCCCCGGTGCGCCAGCCCGGCCGGCGAGAGCAGCAGCCCGCCGGGCGCGTGCCGCAGCATGACCAGCAGGTACCAGCCGGTCACTGCCGTCCCGGCGAAGAGGACGACGCCCAGGACCACCCCGGCGCCCAGCGCCGTGGCGAACAGGAACACCGCGCAGACCGCCAGCAGCAGGGTGAACCAGCCGTACGCGGCCGTGGAGTAGCCGAAGCGCACCGCGCCGGCCGACCCGTCCGGGGCGGCCACCGGGGCGGCTGCCGCGCCGCTGCCCCGCCGGCCGACGAGCAGCAGGAAGCCGACCGCGCCGCCCAGGAAGAGGGTGACCAGCGCGGACCAGGTCGCCGCGGCCCAGTCCCGGTCGAGCACGGCCGCGGCCACCGCCAGCGCCGCCAGCCCGGTGAGCACACTCAACAGGCCAACGACCAGCAGCGCCGAGACCGTCCAGCGCCGTCCCGACCGACCTCGCGGCGGCTCCGCGTGCCCGCCCGCTTCCCCGCTCGGTTCCACTGGTACCCCCGTCGGCAGCTCGTGCCGCGCACAGTGCCCCGTGGCGACAGGCGTCAATCCCGAGGGTCAGGAGCCGAGCTGGGTCAGCAGCTCCCCGGCCGCCGCGTACGGGTCGATCGCGCCCTCGGCCACCTTGGCGGCGAGCGTGCTCAGCTCCGTACCGTCGCGCAGCGAGCCGATCCGGTCGCGGAGGACACCGAGCGCGATCGCCTCGACCTCGGCGGCGGCCCGGGCCTCCCGCCGGCGGCGCAGCTCGCCGTGGCGCTCCAGCCAGTCCCGGTGCTTGTCGATGGCGGCGGCGATGTCGTCGATGCCCTCGCCCCGCGCGGCGATCGAGCGGACCACCTGCGGCCGCCACTCCCCCGGGCCACGCTCGCCCAGCGCGATCATGCCCTGGATGTCGCGGACCGTCGCGTCCGCGCCGTCCCGGTCGGCCTTGTTGACCACGAAGACGTCGGCGATCTCCAGGATGCCGGCCTTGACCGCCTGGATCGCGTCGCCCATGCCCGGGGCGAGCAGCACCAGCGTGGTGTCCGCCAGCGAGGCGACCTCGACCTCGGCCTGCCCGACGCCCACGGTCTCCACCAGCACCACGTCGCAGCCGGCGCCCTCCAGCACCCGCACCGCCTGCGGCGTCGCCGCGGAGAGGCCGCCGAGGTGGCCCCGGCTGGACATCGAACGGATGTAGACGCCCGGGTCGGTGGCGTGGTCCTGCATCCGGACCCGGTCGCCGAGGATCGCGCCGCCGGTGAACGGGCTGGACGGGTCGATGGCCAGCACCCCGACCCGGTGGCCGCGCGCCCGCAGCGCCCGGACCAGCTCGTTGGTGGTGGTCGACTTGCCCACCCCGGGCGAGCCGGTCAGCCCGACCACCTGGGCGTGCCCCGCGTACGGCGCGAGGGCCGCCGCGACCTGCGGCAGCACCTCGTCACCGGACTCGACCAGGGTGATCAGCCGGGCCACCGCGCGGGGGTCGCCCGCACGGGCCCGGTCCACCAGCATCGGTACGTCCCGGCTGCGGCGCACCGGGCCGGTGGCCGTGGCCGGGACGTTCTCGACGGTCTCACTCACTGGTCAGGTCCCCTGTTCGGCTCGCGGGATCGACATGATCCCACGCTCACTGCTGCGCGTCGGCACCCGCCGGGACGTGGATGATCAGGGCGTCGCCCTGGCCGCCGCCGCCGCAGAGCGCGGCCGCGCCGGTGCCCCCACCGCGCCGCTTGAGCTCCATCGCCAGGCTGAGCACCAGCCGCGCGCCGGACATGCCGATCGGGTGGCCGAGCGCGATCGCGCCGCCGTTGACGTTGACCTTGTCCGCGTCGATGCCCAGGTCCCGGGTGGACTGGATGCCGACCGCGGCGAACGCTTCGTTGATCTCGATGAGGTCGAGGTCCGAGACGGCCAGGCCGGCCTTCTTCAGGGCGTGGTTGATGGCGTTGGACGGCTGCGAGTGCAGGGAGTTGTCCGGGCCGGCCACGTTGCCGTGCGCGCCGATCTCGGCCAGCCAGGTCAGCCCCAGCTCCTTGGCCTTGGCCTTGCTCATCACGACCACCGCGGCGGCGCCGTCGGAGATCGGCGAGGAGCTGCCGGCGGTGATGGTGCCGTCCTTGGCGAACGCCGGGCGCAGCTTGCCGAGGGTCTCGACGGTGGTGTCCGGGCGGATCCCCTCGTCCTCGCTGACCACCAGCGGGTCACCCTTGCGCTGCGGGATGATCACCGGGGTGATCTCGTCGGCGAAGTGACCGTTCTTCTGGGCGGCGGCGGCGCGCTGGTGGCTGGCCGCGGCGAAGGCGTCCTGCTCCTGGCGGGTGATGCCGTGCTTCGCCCCGTGCCGCTCGGTCGACTCGCCCATCGAGCAGCAGTCCCAGGCGTCGGTGAGCCCGTCCAGGGCCATGTGGTCCTTCACCGTCACGTCGCCGTACTTGTAGCCGGAGCGCTGGCCGAGCAGCAGGTGCGGGGCGTTGGTCATGGACTCCATGCCGCCGGCCACCACGATGTCGAACTCGCCGGCCCGGATGAGCTGGTCGGCCAGGGCGATCGCGTCCAGCCCGGAGAGGCAGACCTTGTTGATGGTCAGCGCGGGGGTGGACATCGGGATGCCCGCCTCGACCGCCGCCTGGCGGGCCGGGATCTGGCCGGTGCCGGCCTGGAGCACCTGCCCCATGATCACGTACTGCACCTGGTCGGGGGCGACGCCGGCCCGCTCCAGGGCCGCCTTGATCGCGATGCCACCGAGCTTGGTCGCGGGGAGGTCCTTGAGGTTGCCCAGCAGGCGCCCCATCGGGGTACGCGCGCCGCTGACGATCACCGAAGCCATGCCTGCCTCCGAGGGGGGTGCCAAGCTGTACGCCTTAACGATTGTTCGGTCAGACTAGCGCCATGGCTGAGAACTCCCCCGTCGAGCCCGCTGCCGACTACGTCACAGACATCGGTCTGCGCCGCATCGACCACGTCGGGGTCGCGGTGGCCGACCTGGACGCCGCGATCGACTTCTACCGGCGCACCTTCGGGATGCGCTGCGTGCACACCGAGACCAACGAGGAGCAGGGCGTCCGCGAGGCGATGCTGGCGGTCGGCCCGGGCACCGAGGGCGGGATGGTGCAGTTGCTCGCCCCACTGTCGCCCGACTCCACCATCGGCAAGTTCCTGGACAAGCGCGGCCCCGGCATCCAGCAGGTCGCGTACACCGTGGCGGACATCGACGCGGCCTGCGCGGCGCTGCGCGAGCGCGGCGTCCGGCTGCTCTACGAGAAGCCGAAGCGCGGCACGTCGGACTCGCGGGTCAACTTCGTGCACCCGAAGGACGCCGGTGGCGTGCTGATCGAGCTGGTGGAGCCGGCCGCCACGCACTGACCGCGCACCCCGAGGGCCCCTCCGGCACCGGAGGGGCCCTTCCCATTTCCTGGGACGCGGCGCGGCAGTGCGCGTTTCCGCGTTCCCACGGACAGCTCCACGCATCGGTCGATGCAGTTTTTCACACCGCACTTCCGACCCTAGCTACCGTTCAGTAACGTCCGGCCCCACAGGAGCGGCGACCGGTGCCGGATGTGTCGATCGACGACATGGTGGTCCCGCCGTACCGGCGCCGACTATGGCAGCACCCCTGCCCGCCCGGTGCGGGTGGGCGACGAACGGGAGGTCACCGTGCAGGACATCCTCGCAGCGATCATGGCGGCGGAGGGCTCCGCGCAGCCGGAGCGGGAACTCGCCGGCCTGGCCGGCCTGCCGGTACCGGAGAGCTACCGGGGCGTGGTGGTCCGCGCCGAGGACACCCGGATGTTCGACGGCATGGCCACCCGGGACAAGGACCCGCGCAAGGCGCTGCACGTGCAGGAGGTGCCCACCCCCGAGCTGGGCCCGGGCGAGGCGCTGGTCGCGGTGATGGCCAGCGCGATCAACTACAACACGGTGTGGACCAGCATCTTCGAGCCGCTGCCCACCTTCAAGTTCCTCCAGCGCTACGGCCGGCTCTCCGAGCTGACCCGCCGGCACGACCTGCCGTACCACGTGGTCGGGTCGGACGCGGCCGGCGTGGTGCTGCGCACCGGCCCCGGGGTGACCCGGTGGAAGGCCGGCGACGAGGTGGTCGCGCACTGTCTCTCCGTCGAGCTGGAGGACGCGGCCGGCCACGACGACACGATGCTCGACCCGCAGCAGCGGATCTGGGGCTTCGAGACCAACTTCGGCGGCCTGGCCGAGCTGTGCGTGGTCAAGGCCAACCAGCTGATGCCCAAGCCGCGCCACCTGAGCTGGGAGGAGGCGGCCAGCCCCGGCCTGGTCAACTCCACCGCGTACCGGCAGCTCGTCTCGCACCACGGGGCGAACATGAAGCAGGGCGACGTGGTGCTGATCTGGGGCGCCTCGGGCGGCCTCGGCGGGTACGCCACCCAGATGGCGCTCAACGGCGGCGCGATCCCGGTCTGCGTGGTCTCCTCGCCGGAGAAGGCCGAGCTGTGCCGGAAGATGGGCGCCGAGCTGGTGATCGACCGCAGCGCCGAGGGCTTCCGGTTCTGGAAGGACGAGCAGACCCAGGACCAGGACGAGTGGCGCCGGTTCGGCGAGCGGATCCGGGAGCTGACCGGCGGCGAGGACCCGGACATCGTCTTCGAGCACCCGGGCCGGGAGACCTTCGGCGCGAGCGTCTTCGTCGCCAAGAAGGGCGGCACCATCGTCACCTGCGCCTCCACCAGCGGATTCCTGCACCAGTACGACAACCGCTACCTCTGGATGCACCTCAAGCGGATCGTCGGCAGCCACTTCGCCAACTACCACGAGGCGTGGCAGGCCAACCGGCTGGTCGCGCTCGGCAAGGTGCACCCGACCGTGTCGAGGACCTACCCGCTGGAGCAGACCGGCCAGGCCGCGTACGAGGTGCACCGCAACGCGCACCAGGGCAAGGTGGGCGTGCGCTGCCTGGCGCCGGCCGACGGCCTCGGCGTCCGGGACACCGAGCTGCGGGCCCGGCACGAAACGGCGATCAACCGGTTCCGCGGCCACTGAGCCGTACGGAGGATCGCGGCACGGCCAAAGCGCGGAGGCGGCATTACCTTTCCGCCGTCCCCGACACATTCGACTGACGTGCCGACAAAGGGCCGCGGGCCGACCCCGCGGCCCTTTTCGTGCTCACCTTGCGTAACGTCCGGCGCGCCCGGGAGCTGCCAAGATCGCCCTTTGGTCCGGTCCCGGGAGACCCCGAAGTTGACCATGTAATGAGGACACGAAAGGTGCGCACCGCTCTTGCGGAGGACCCTGGGGCGTCTGCCAGTATGTCCCAATGCCCCAGCAGCAGTCCTCCCCTCTTGCGTTCTTCGATAACGCGAACTCGCAGCCCGATTTCACCGTTGGCCTGCGCGGATACAACACCGGTCAGGTCGACGACTTCATCGGCCGGTTGACCGCCGCGCTGACCCAGTCCGAGCAGGCCCGCGCCGAGGCCGAGCAGCGGATGAACGACGCGCAGCGTCGGCTCCGCCAGGCCGAGCAGCGCCAGGGCGCGCTCGAGCAGAAGCTCACCGAGACCAACAAGCAGCTCGAGGAGAACAGCCGGCCGACCCTCTCCGGCCTGGGCACCCGCGTCGAGCAGATCCTCCGGCTGGCCGAGGAGCAGGCCAACGACCACCGCAACGAGGCCAAGCGCGAGTCGGAGGGCATCCTCTCCGCCGCCCGGCTCGAGGCGCGGGAGATCACCGACAAGGCCCGCGCCGAGGCGGCCGCGATGAAGGCCACCGCCGAGCGGGAGGCCGGCAGCGTCCGCACCGCCGCCGAGCGGGAGGCCGCCGAGGTCCGGGTGCAGGCCCGCCGCGAGGCGGACACCCTGCGCGCCGACGCCGACCGGGAGACCAAGCAGCTGCGTACGGTCACCGCGCACGAGGTGGCCGAGCTGAAGTCCACCGTCGAGCGGGAGGTGGCCACCCTGCGTGCCACCGCCGAGCGCGAGATCACCCAGCAGCGGGCGAAGGCGGCCCGGGAGGCCGAGGAGAAGCGCGCCGAGGCGACCAAGCTGCTCACCGACGCCCGGGACAAGCGCGACAAGGACCTCCAGGCCCTGGAGCTCCAGCTCGCCGAGCGCCGGGAGAAGGCCGAGCGCGAGGAGTCCGAGCGGCACGCCGCCCAGGTCGCGCAGACCCAGAAGCTGGTCAGCGAGGCCGAGCAGCGGGCCCGCGCCGCCCAGGAGCGCGCCAAGGAGATCGAGCAGCGGGCCGAGGCGCGCCGGGTCGAGTCCGAGCGCACCGCCAACGAGACCGTCGACAAGGCCAAGGCGCTGGCCGACAAGACGCTGAGCGAGGCGAAGGCCGAGGCCCAGCGGGTGCTCAACGAGGCCCGCACCGAGGCGGAGCTGACCACCCAGGCGGCCCGCCGCGAGGTCGAGGACCTCACCCGGCAGAAGGACGCCGTCACCTCCCAGCTCGGCCAGATGCTCTCCGGTCTCGCCGGCATCGTGCCGGGGGTCCCGGCCGCCGCCAACAAGCCGGAGCCGGCCAAGCCGCAGGCCGCCGAGCAGAAGGTCACGGCCGAGTCGGCCAGCTGAACACCCACCCGCATCGGGGCATGAGCCGCGGCGCGGGGTGACACCGGGTAACCGGTGCCGCCCCGCGCCGTCATGCTTTCCCCGCCCGTTTCGCCACCTGAGTGAAGTAGGTCCCAACCGGGCGGTCCGTATCGCCCCAGCAGGGCCGGTTGCGTGTGAGGATGGTGGCATGTCGCACGGCGAGGAACTGTTCGCTCTCGGCGGGGATGTGACCACGGAGCCCAGCTTCGAGTCCGCGCTGCGGGGATACGACAAACGACAGGTCGACCGCTACGTCGCTCGCGCCGAGCACGAGATCGGGGCCCTGGCGGCCGAGCGGGAGCAGGCGTACACCCAGATCCACAAGCTGGCCGGCCAGGTCGAGGTGCTGCAACGCGACCTCGCCCAGGTGCGCAAGCAGGTGGGCGTGGTGGACCGGGCCTCCTTCCGGCACCTCGGCCCCCGGGTCGAGCAGATCCTCGCCATGGCCGAGGAGCAGGCGGACGACATCCTCGCCGCCGCCAACGAGGAGATCGAGGCGCGCCGGGCCGCCGCCGAACACATCGTCGAGGAGGCCCGCGAGCAGGCCGCGCAGGCGCTCAAGGACTTCGAGATCGCGCTGGCCGCCCGGCGGGCGGAGGAGGAGCGACACACCGCGGCCCGCAAGACCGAGGCGGAGACCACCCTCAAGACGGCCCGGGACGAGGCGGCCCAGCTGCGGCGCAAGGCCCAGGAGGCGCTCGCCACCGCCCAGCAGGAGGCCACCCAGCTGCGGGACGCGGCCAAGGAGATCCACAACCGGGCCCAGCAGGAGGCCACCCGGCTGCGGGAGGCGGCCAAGGAGGCCCTGGCCACGGCGCAGCAGGAGGCGACACAGCTCCGCGAGGCGGCCAAGGAGGTGCACGCCAAGGCGCAGCAGGAGGCGAAGCGGCTGACCGACGCCACCGCCGAGGCCGGCCGCGCGACGCACGCCAAGGCGCTGGCCGAGGCCAAGAAGATCGTCGACGACGCGGAGGAGGCGGCGAAGGCCACCCGCGGTCGGGCGCGTACCGAGGCCAACCGGCTCACCACCGAGGCGGCCGAGGCCGGCAAGCGCAACCGCGCCGAGGTCGAGGCGTACGTGCAGCGGATGCGCACCGAGACCGAGGCGTACGTGCAGCAGGCCCGGGCCCAGACCCAGCAGGAGCTGGGCGCCTGGCGGGCCGGCGTCGAGCAGGAGGTCAACTCCCGCCGGGACGCCGCCGACAAGGAACTGGCCCAGCGCCGCGCCGCCGCCGAGCAGGAGTACGCCAAGCGCCGCGACGAGCTCGACCGGCAGCACACCAAGCGGCAGGACGAGCTGGAGCAGGCGTACACCGCCCGGCACGCGGAGATCGAGCAGGGCGCGGCCGCCGTCCGCCAGGCGGCCGAGCAGGACGCGCTGACCATGCGCCGGCGGGCCGAGGAGGAGGCCGCCGAGCTGTTGCAGCGCGCCGAGACCGACGCCGCCGACAAGCGCCGCAAGGCCGACGAGCACGTCGCGGCCTCGCGCCGGCAGTTCGAGGAGTACGCGGCCACCACCCAGCAGCACCTGGCCACCACCCAGCAGCACCTCGCGGCGACCCAGCAGGAGGTGGCCGCCGGCCGCCAGCAGCTGGCCCAGGTGATGCTGGAGATCGCCCAGGCCCAGCAGGAGCTGGCCGACCTGCGTACGGAGACCTGGAAGTCCCGGCAGGAGTCCGACGAAATGCAGCGCCGGCTGGCCGAGCTGAAGCTGGCGGGGACCGGAGCGGGCCTCGCCGCCACCCCGGTCGACCCGGACGAGCTGGCCGCGGCGGCCGGCGGCGACGGCGGGACTGGCCCGACCGGCAAGGCCGGCCAGGGCAAGGCCGACCCCGGGAAGGCGGCGGCCACCTCGCCGAAGGACGGCGCGGCGGTGACCGTCCGGGGCATCGCCTCGGTCTCCCCCGACGGCGGTGCGACCGCGTCCGCGACGAGCACGGAGCCGGCGGTTCCGGCAGGCGGCACGGAGCCGGTGCCGGCCACGAACGGATCGACCAACGGAAAGCCGGTGCCGGCGGGGGCCACCAAGGCCCGCCCGGTCGCCGAGCCGGTCACCACCGTGGACGGTGGCTCCGCCACCGCCGGGGTGGACGGCGAGCCGACGGTGGCCGCCGTGCCCGGCGAGGGCGGGCGCACCGCCACTCCCACGAAGATCACCAGCACCGGCGAGAACGGCAAGCGCCCGACGAAGCCCACCACCGACGAGCGCAGCGCCAAGCCGAGCGCCGTCACCGTCGACAAGGACTGACCGGACCGCCCGTCGCCTGCGCCGCCCGGCGGGGCGACGGGCGACGACGCCGCGCCACCGCCCGGGGCGGGCGCCGGGCGACCGACACCGCCTGCGCCGGCAATCGGCGACCGGCGACGGGCGACGGGCGACGGAACGTTCCACCGCGCGGTGCTCTCCTCGCGTGCCCCGCCGCCTGGCACATCAGTGAAGAGCAATATGACTCTGCGGCATTTTCCTGCCTCACAGGCATATCGCTTCTGACACTTGTCATCCCGGTGCAGCCGGACCGGGCCGGGCGACCGGGCGGCGGGGCCCGGGGGTCCGGGGTGGGGACGCCACCGGGCGGGGTGCCACCGAGCGACACTGCGACTACCCTCCGGGCAGAGGGAACGGACATCGCCGGCCGGGCGGGATCCTGGGGAGGTCGCGTGAGTCAGGACGGGCCGTCGGACCGGGTACCGCCGGAGCAGGAGCCCGCCGCCGGGTCCGGCGAGCGCGTCGACACGGCCGCCGAGGAGCTCACCGAGCCGACCGAGTTCGAGCCCAGCGGCCGGTTCGGCGTACCGGGGAAACCACTGCGACGCAGCCCCTTCCTGGTCGGCTTCACCGGGGCGCTGGGGGTGCTCCTGGCGTACGCGGTCTTCCTGGGCGTACGCAACGCCGCCGGCATCCTGGTGCTGGTGGTGATCGCGCTCTTCCTCGCGGTCGGGCTGCACCCGGCGGTGGTCCGGCTGCGCGGCTGGGGACTGCCCCAGGGGCTGGCCGTGGCGGTGGTGACGGCGACCGTGCTGCTGCTGATCGTGGCCGGCCTCTTCGCCCTGGTGCCGCCGGTGGTCACCCAGTCCGGGCAGTTCCTCGCCCATCTCCCCGGCTACGTCGAGGACCTGCGCCGCAACCACACCGTCAACGACCTGGTGGTCCGGTACGACGTGATGCAGCGGGTGCAGGCGGCGGCGAACGCGGACACCATCGGGCGGGCCCTCGGCGGCGTGCTGGGCGGCGCACAGCTGATCTTCGGCACCATCTTCCGCGGGCTGACCGTGCTGGTGCTGACGATCTACTTCCTGGCGTACTTCGAGAAGCTGCGCGACCTCGGATACGCGCTGGTGCCGCGCTCGCGCCGGGAACGGGTCCGGCTGATCGGCGACGAGATCCTCACCCGGGTCGGCGCGTACATGGTGGGTGCGCTGGCGATCGCGGTGCTGGCCGGGGCGACCACCTTCGTCTTCGCGCTGGTCGTCGGGCTGCCGTACCCGTTCGCGCTGGCCGTGGTGGTCGCGGTCACCGACCTGATCCCGCAGATCGGGGCGACCCTGGGCGCGGTGGTGGTGACCCTGGTCGGTCTCGCCACCGACCTGCCGGTCGGGGTCGCCTGCCTGGTCTTCTTCGTGGTCTACCAGCAGGTGGAGAACTACCTGATCTACCCGAAGGTCATGCGGCGGGCGGTCTCGGTGAACGAGGTGGCCGCGCTGCTCGCCGCCCTGCTCGGGGTGTCGCTGCTGGGGGTGGTCGGCGCGCTGATCGCCATCCCGACGGTGGCCGCCCTGCAACTGATCCTGCGCGAGGTGGTACTCCCCCGGCAGGACTCGCGCTGACTCCTCAGTCGGCCCGGCGCTGCGCCGGGCCGGGCACCGGGGTGTCGGCGAAGGAGGCGACGGTCCGGTCGGCGTACGCGCTCACGTCACCGGTCTCCATCAGGCCGTCCCAGCTGGTCGGCAGCGGCACCGGCACGGCCGGGGCGACCCGGCTGACGATCTCGTCGAGCACCCGCTCGGCGTCACCCACCCAGAGGTGCTTCGCGCCGGGCACCCCGACCACCTCGGCCTGCGGCACCGCGGCGAACCGCTGCCGGGCCTCCTCGGGGCGCAGGTAGTCGTCGAACTCGGGCACCAGCGCGGTGAGCGGCTTGCCGGACTCCGCCCAGACGGTCAGGTCCTCGGGGGTCGAGAAGCGCAGCGGCGGGGAGAGCAGGATCGCCCCGGCCACCGCCGGGTCGCAGCCGTACCTGATGGTCAGGTCGGTGCCGAACGACCAGCCGACCAGCCAGATGTTCGGCAGCTCGGCGAACTCGGCGTACTCGATCGCGGCGGCCACGTCGAAGCGCTCGCCGACGGCGTTGTCGAACGCCCCCTCGCTGGTGCCGCGGACGCTGCTGGTGCCCCGGGTGTTGAACCGGAGCACGGCCAGGTCGGCCAGCGCGGGCAGCCGCCAGGCCGCCTTGCGGAACACGTGGCTGTCCATCATCCCGCCGTGGGTGGGCAGCGGGTGCAGGCAGACCAGCGTGCCGGCCGGCTCCCGGTCGAGCGGGCGGGCCAACTCACCGACCAGGGTCAGCCCGTCGGCGGTGTGCAGCTCGATCTCCTCCCGGTGGCCGGGCAGGATCGACGACGCACGGATCGGGGTGCTCACGGTGTCAGTGTCCCGCGCCGTCGCGCCCACCGCCCGCCGGGGCGGAAACCGGGTGATCCAGATCGCTCAGCCGTACCGGGGGGCGCTGCGGCCGCGCTGGAGGTTCGGCCCGCGCCGGTCCCGGGCCCGCCAGCAGCCGCTGTGCCAGTGCCGCCGGTCGGTCAGGTCACCCGCGCCGTCGGCCGGCCACGCCACCAGGTGCGCCACCCCGGGCCGGATCTCCTGGTCACAGCCGGGACAGCGGTACGTCTTGACCGACGCCCCGCCGCTGATCCCGCGTACCTGCCAGTCGCCGTCGCGCCACTGCTGGACGGTCGGCACGCCCTGGCGTACCCGGTCGGAGTCCAGCTGGGGGTTCTCGTCCCGACGGGGGCGGTTGCGACGGGGGCTCACGGTCACCAAGCGTACGGGCCGCCGGCCGGACCGGCCCGGGTCGGGCGGTCCGGCCGGCGGGGCCGGTCACTTCCAGGTCGCCGGGTCGGTCAGGTTCTTCGCCACCTGCGCCCCGGCCAGCACGGTCGTCGCGTCGGCCTCGGTGAAGCCGGGGCCCTTGGGCGGTTCCATCCCGGGGTACGGCCAACCGAAGTCGGCGGTCAGGTGCGTCCGCGGGATGTCCAGCCGGTCCAGCTTCGTCCCGTCCGGGTAGAGGTAGGCGGGGTGGCCGGCCACGGTGCGGTTGCCCGGTTCGTTCTTGATGGCGATCTCCGCCCCGTACACCATCCGCACCCACATCGTCGCCGACCGCTCGCGGACGAGGGTCAGTTGGACGTTGAGACCCTTCGGGAAGGTCGTGACGTCGACCGAACAGCTGGCCACCGTCGTGCCCGCCGGCAGCGTCGTCAGCCGCAGCGGGCCCGCGCACCGGCGTGCCTCGTTCCAGCGGACGGCGTCCACGGCAGCGGAGAGCGCATTCTGGTCCCCGCCGAGCATGCTCGCCCTGGCGTACAGGCCCGGGGCGGGCTCCCAGGCCTTGACCATCCCGCCGGAGGTGCCCGGCACCTGGCGAACCGTGCCGTCGAAGGTCAGCCGGGTCACGTCGGCCCGGATCGGGAAGCCGTCGATCCCCATGTCGTTGAAGAGCCGCGCGGAGCGGGCCACCTCGACCAGGACCGACTGCCCACCCCCGACGCTGAACCGCACCGACTCGATCTGCGGACCGTACACGGCCCAGCTCAGGTAACGGGCCCGGCCGGGGTCCACCCCGAAGTGCAGCACCGCCGGGTCGGAGCCGACCAGGTCGGGCTGCTCGGCCGCGCCCGGCACCCCGTCGGCGCGGGGCGGCACCGGGGCGGCGACGGTCGGCGTGGACGCCACCCAGGGCAGCCGCCCCGCCAGCCCGCCGAGGTCGGTCCCGCTCACCCCGACGAAGCCGAGCACCCCGACCAGGGCCAGCGCGGTGCCGGTGGCGGCCCGGCGGCGTACCTGCCGGCGGCGGCCGAGCCGGCGGGACGCCGTCAGCAGCCGGCGGGTGTCGGTCTCGCCCTCGGCGCGTTCCCG
This sequence comes from Micromonospora auratinigra, assembly GCF_900089595.1. Taxonomy (GTDB): domain Bacteria; phylum Actinomycetota; class Actinomycetes; order Mycobacteriales; family Micromonosporaceae; genus Micromonospora; species Micromonospora auratinigra. The sequence continues at coordinate 3,841,206 of NZ_LT594323.1, forward strand.
CAGCACCGAGGCGATCCGCTGGTCGAGGTCGGTCACGGCCGGCTCCCCTGGGTCGTCGGGGCGCCGCAGCGCTCCCGGAGGTGGGCGAGCGCCCGCATCGCGTGGGTACGGACGGTGACCGGGGAGCAGTCCAGGATCTGGGCGATGGTCGCGTCGTCCAGATCCTCGTAGTAGCGCAGCACCAGCACCGCGCGCTGGCGGTCGGGCAGGCCGAGGATCAGCCGCCACAGGGCGTCCCGCTCGGCGGTCTCGCCGCCCAGATCGCCCCGGTCGGCCCGGTCGGCGAAGCTGTCCACGGCCAACTCGCGGCTGGACCGGCGCCGCCACCACGAGTTGTTGGCGTTGATCAGCATCCGGCGCACGTACACGTCGGGCCGATCGGCCCCGGCGATCTTCCGCCAGTGCACGTACGCGCGCGCCAGCACGTCCTGGGTCAGGTCCTCGGCGCGGTGCTCGTCGCCGGTCAGCAGCCGGGCCAGGCGGATCAGGGCCGGGCCCCGGCTGCCGACGTACTCCTCGAAGGTCACACCCTCATGACGCCGTCACCGGCGTCCGCTGTTGACCCGGATCAGCGGTTGGTGTGGTCGCGGAAGCCACGGCCGCTCTTGCGGCCGAGGTAGCCGGCGGTGACCAGGTGCTCCAGCAGCGGCGCGGGGGCGAAGCCCGGCTCGCGCAGCTCCAGGTAGAGCTCGCGCTGGATGGCCAGCGAGACGTCCAACCCGACCACGTCCAGCAGCTCGAACGGGCCCATCGGGTAGCCGCAGCCGAGCTTCATCGCGTGGTCGATGTCGTCGGCGGTGGAGTAGCTGGCCTCCAGCATCCGCACCGCGTCGTTCAGGTACGGGAAGAGCAGCGCGTTGACGATGAAGCCGGACCGGTCGCCGCAGACCACGCCGGTCTTGTCCAGCGCCGCACAGACCGCGCGGGCGGTCGCGGTGGTCTCGGTGGAGGTGCGGATGGTCTGCACGATCTCCACCAGCGGCATGATCGGCGCGGGGTTGAAGAAGTGCAGGCCGACCACGTCGGCCGGGCGCTGGGTGGCCATCGCCACGTCGATCACCGGCAGCGACGAGGTGGTGGTGGCGAGCACGACGCCCGGCTTGCAGATCTCGTCCAGGCTGGCGAAGAGGGCCTTCTTGACGCTCAGCTCCTCGACCACCGCCTCGACCACCAGGTCGACGTCGGCGAGGTGCTCCAGGGTGGCGGACCAGGTGACCCGGCCGAGCGCGGCGTCCCGGTCGGTCTCGCTGAGCTTGCCCCGTACCACGCCCTTGTTCAGCGAGGTCTTGACCGCCTCGCAGACCTTGGCGGACTTCTCCGCGCCCCGGGTCACCGAGATGACCTCGTAGCCGGCCTTGGCGAAGACCTCGATGATGCCGGTGGCCATGGTGCCGGAGCCGACCACGCCCACCTTGGCGATGGCCCGGGCGCCGTCGGCGAGCGCCGCGCCCGTCGCGACCGGGGTGTGCTCGTCGGCCACGACCTTCGGTGAGCCCGGCCGCTCGTAGGTGTAGAAGCCGCGACCGGACTTGCGGCCGAGCAGGCCGGCGGTGACCATCTGCTTGATCAGCGGCACCGGGGCGTGCCGGCGGTCCCGCCCGCCGCGCCGGTACATGGTGTCCAGGATCTCGTACGCGGTGTCGAGGCCGATCAGGTCCATCAGCGCGAGCGGACCCATCGGCAGGCCGCAGCCGAGCTTCATCGCGGCGTCGATGTCCTCGCGGGAGGCGTAGCGCGCCTCGAACATGCTCACCGCGTGGTTCAGGTAGCCGAAGAGCAGCGCGTTGGCGATGAAGCCGGCCCGGTCGCTGATGGTGACGTCGACCTTGCCGAGGCGCTTGCAGAGCGCCTCCACGTCGGCGACCACGTCGGCGGAGGTGACCACCGTGCGGACCACCTCGACCAGCTTCATGACCGGGGCCGGGTTGAAGAAGTGGATGCCGATGACCTGGTTGGGCCGGGTGGTGGCGACCGAGATCTCGGTGACGCTCAGCGAGGACGTGTTGGTGGCCAGGATCGTCTCGGGCCGGCAGACCCGGTCCAGCTCGGCGAAGATCCGCTGCTTCAGGTCGAGGTGCTCGGGCACCGCCTCGATCACCAGGTCGACGGAGTGCAGCGCGTCCAGCCCGACCTGGAAGTCGACCCGGGAGAGCAGGGCGTCCCGGTCGGCCTCGGCGAGCTTGCCCTTGGCGACCGCCCGGTCGGTGGAGCCGGTCAGGTTGGCCCGACCGCGCTCCAGGGCGGCCGCGGAGATCTCCACCGCCACCACGTCGATGCCGTTGCGGGCGAAGACCTCGACGATGCCGGCACCCATGGTGCCCAGACCCACCACACCAACCCTGGTGAACTCGCGCGCCACGACCGGCCTCCCCTGGTTCTCGACTGCACCGTCACCGACGTTAACGGCCGCTAAGGTTATGCGCCGGAGTCTGCCATGTGACGCTGCGTTGTCGAGAAGCCGTGGGATATTTCACGACGCCCGTCACTGTCCGGGCGGCGGCCCGCCGCCCGTCACCCGAGCGGCTCCGTCGCCCGCGCCTCGATCGACTGGCGCGGCGGGGGCACGGGCAGCGGCAGGGTCGGCCGGCTGTCCCGGCGCGGCGCGCCGAAGTGCAGGCCGACCGGGTCGGTGCGGGCAACCCCCGGGTCGAAGAAGCGCAGCTCGGTGCGGCCGAGCCGGACCAGGTCGCCGTCGGCGAGCTGCACGCTGCCGGTGATCCGCTGGTCGTTCAGCCAGGTGCCGTTGGTCGAGCCGAGGTCGGTCAGGCACACCCCCTCGGCGGTCAACCGCACCGTGGCGTGCCGGCGGCTCAGATGCGGATCGGCGAGGACCAGGTCAGCGGTCGGTGCCCGACCGATCACCTGCGACTCCCGGCCGACCCGGAAGCTCAGCCCCCGCATCGTGCCAGCCGCCACGGTCAGCAACGGCATCAGCTCCGGATGTTCCTCCATGGACCATCGCCTCTCCACCCACCAGCGCCCCGGCTCAGCCTGCCACCTCACGGTAACCCTCTGCACCCCCGCGTGGTCACCCCCGAGACCCCGGGTGGTCACCTGTGGTTCGCCGGTTCGGCGCGGATCCCCGGCTCGACCGGGTGATCTCCGCCGGCCGCCGGACCACATCGACACCTACCGGTGAGTAATGCTCAGGTCTAGACTTCCGCCATGACGGCTGTGCATGTCCCCGGGACGCCGACCATCTCGGCCGGCCACCTGATCTCCACCAGCCCCGCCACCGGCGCCGAGGCCGGGCGCTTCCCGGTCGCGACCGAGGCCGACGTCCGGGCGGTGGTGGACCGCGGCCGCGCCGCCGGCGAGTGGTGGGCCGGGCTCGGCTTCGCCGGCCGGCAGGACCGCCTCCAACGCTGGCGGGGCGTGCTCGCCCGGCGGATCGAGGAGCTGGCCGAGCTGGTGCACGTCGAGGGCGGCAAGCCGGTCGGGGACGCCGTGGTGGAGATCCTCACCGCGCTGGAGCACGTCGACTGGGCGGCCCGCAACGCGCGGCGGGTGCTCGGCCCCCGGCGGGTGCGCAGCCGGCTGATCCTGGCCGAGTTCACCGGCCACCTGGAATACCAGCCGTACGGGGTGGTCGGCGTGATCGGCCCGTGGAACTACCCGGTCTTCACCCCGATCGGCTCCACGGCGTACGCGCTGGCCGCCGGCAACGCGGTGGTGTTCAAGCCCAGCGAGTACACCCCGGCGGTCGGGCAGTGGCTGGTGGACCGGTTCGCCGAGGTGGTGCCGGAGCACCCGGTCCTGCAGGCGGTGCACGGCCTCGGCGACGTGGGTGCGGCGCTCTGCCGCTCGGGCGTCGGCAAGCTCGCCTTCACCGGCTCCACCGCCACCGCCCGCAAGGTGATGGCCGCCTGCGCCGAGACGCTGACCCCGGTGCTGCTGGAGGCGGGCGGCAAGGACGCGATGATCGTCGACGCCGACGCCGACCTGGACGCGGCGGCCGAGGCGTGCGTCTGGGGCGCGATGACCAACGCCGGCCAGACCTGCATCGGCATCGAGCGGGTCTACGCCGTCGACCAGGTCTTCGACGCCTTCGTCGAGAAGGTGACGGCGAAGGCGTCCCGGCTGACCGTGGGCCCGGAGGGGGCCGACCTCGGGCCGATCACCATGCCGTCGCAGCTCGACATCATCCGGCGGCACATCTCCGACGGCGTGGCCCGCGGTGGCCGGGCGGTGCTCGGCGGCCCCGACGCGGTCCAGCCGCCGTACGTGCACCCGACCGTGCTGGTGGACGTGCCGGAGGACTCGGCCGCGGTCCGCGAGGAGACCTTCGGCCCCACGCTGACCGTGAACCGGGTGCGCGACGTCGACGAGGCGGTGCAGCGGGCCAACGCCCTGTCGTACGGGCTGGGGGGCTCGGTCTTCGGCCGGAAGCGGGCGGTGGCGGTCGCGCGGCGGCTGCGCTCCGGGATGGCCTCGGTCAACTCGACCCTCACCTTCGCCGGGATGTCCACGCTGCCGTTCGGCGGCGTCGGCGAGTCCGGCTTCGGCCGGATCCACGGCGAGGACGGGTTGCGCGAGTTCGGCCGGGCCAAGTCGATCACCAAGCGTCGGGCCCGCTCGCTGCTGCCGGCGATGACCTTCGAGCGCACCCCGGCGGACGTCGCCCGCCTGGTCAAGGTCGCCAAGCTGATGTACGGCCGGGGTCGCTGAGCGCCCCGGCCGGGCCGGCTCAGAACAGGGTCAGCTCGTCGCGCTCGATGCCGCGCAGCTTGTCGTAGTCGACCACCACGCAGCGGATGCCCCGGTCGGTGGCGAGCACCCGGGCCTGCGGCTTGATCTCCTGGGCGGCGAAGACGCCGGTGACCGGGGCGAGCAGCGGGTCGCGGTTCATCAGTTCGAGGTAGCGGGTGAGCTGCTCGACGCCGTCGATCTCGCCGCGCCGCTTCACCTCCACCGCCACCGCGCCCGCGTTGGCGTCCCGGCAGAGCAGGTCGACGGGGCCGATGGCGGTCATGTACTCCCGCCGGACCAGGGTGTAGCCCTCGCCGAGGGTCTCCGGGTTGGCGGCGAGCAGTTCCTGCAGGTGCGCCTCGACGCCGTCCTTGCGCAGGCCCGGGTCGACACCCAGCTCGTACGAGGTGTCCTGGAAGATCTCCTCCAGGGTGATCCGCAGCTCCTCGCCGGCCTTGTTGACCACCCGCCACACGCCGGGCGCCTCCTCCAGCCGGCAGGGCGGGCTCATCCAGTTCAGTGGCTTGTACGCCCGGTCGTCCGCGTGGATCGACACCGAGCCGTCCGCCTTCACCATGAGCAGCCGGGTGGCCAACGGCAGGTGCGCCGAGAGTCGTCCGACATAGTCCACCGAGCACTTCGCAATCACCAACCGCACCCGACGAGGGTAGCGGAGCGGCCGGGCTCCGCCGACGAGCGGCACTGGCGTACCGGTGCCATATTGAGATGGTGCTCGAAGTCCTCACCGGTTCCGGTCTCGCCGCCTCGGCCGGCCTGAACGCCTACATCCCTCTCCTCCTCATGGGTCTGCTGGCGCGCTACACCGACCTGGTCGACCTGCCCAGCGGCTGGCAGTGGCTCGGCAACGGCTGGGTGATCCTGATCCTCGCCGTGCTGCTCGCCGTCGAGGTGGTCGCCGACAAGGTGCCGGTGGTCGACCACATCAACGACGTGGTGCAGACCGTGGTCCGGCCGACCGCCGGTGGTCTGGCCTTCGGCGCCGGCTCCAGCTCGGAGACCGTGACGGTCAGCAACCCCGACACCTTCTTCTCCTCGCACCAGTGGGTGCCGGTGGTGACCGGCGTGCTGATCGCGCTCGGCGTGCACCTGCTCAAGTCGGCGGCCCGGCCGGTGATCAACGCGACCACGGCCGGTTTCGGCGCCCCGGTGGCCAGCACGGCCGAGGACGCGACCAGCGCGCTCATGTCGGTGGTGGCGATCCTGCTGCCGGTGCTGGTGCTGGTCTTCCTGGTCGGCTTCGTGGCGTTCCTCTTCTGGTTCCTGCGCCGGCGCAAGGACCGTCGCCGAGAGCGGCAGGCGGCCCGCGCGGCCGGCTTCCGGGTCTGAACCGGGTGGGTGGGCCGGCCCGGCGCCGGCCCACCAGCCGGACGATTTCCCGGTGGAAGAATCGGTCAAAAGCCTAAAATTCCTCTAGACACCTAGAGGAGGTCACCGTGACCGCGTCGATGGAGATGCCCAAGGTCCAGGAGTGCAGCGTCCACTCCTGCGCCTACAACCACACCAACGACTGCCATGCCTTCGCCATCACCATCGGCAGCAGCGACCACGCGCACTGCCACACCTTCGTGGAGATGCCGGTGCGCGGCGGCATCGAGCAGATCAACGCCCAGGTGGGCGCGTGCAGCCGGGCCGACTGCCAGCACAACTCCGACCTGGCCTGCCACGCCCCGGCGATCAGCGTCGGGCCGCGGATGGACATGGCCGACTGCCAGACGTACGCGAGCCGGTGAGGTCCCGTCCCGCCGGTGCCGGCGGGACGGGACTCAGCTCAGCTCGTTGGCCTCGCGGATCACGGTGACCAGCTCGTCGATGATGCCGGTGAGGGCGAAGTCCTTCGGGGTGAAGACCCGGGCCACCCCGGCGGCCCGCAGCGCCTCGGCGTCCCCGGTCGGGATGATGCCGCCGACCACCACCGGCAGGTCGCCCCGGCCGGCGGCACGCAGGCCGTCCAGCACCGCCGGCACGGCGGCCAGGTGCGAGCCGGAGAGCACGGAGAGGCCGACCAGGTCCACGTCCTCCTCGACGGCGGCGGCCACGATCTGCCCTGCGGTCAACCGGATGCCCTGGTAGACCACCTCGAAGCCGGCGTCGCGGGCGCGCACCGCGATCTGCTCCGCGCCGTTGGAGTGCCCGTCCAGTCCGGGCTTGCCGACCAGCAGCCGCAGCCGGCCGCTGCCCAGCTCCCGCGCGGTGGCGGTGACCCGCTCGCGGACCGCCGCCAGGCCCGCGTCGCCGCCGGCCCCGGCCGCGCCCGCGAGCCCCGTCGGGGCCCGGTACTCGCCGAAGACCTGGCGCAGCGCGCCGGCCCACTCGCCGGTGGTGACCCCGGCCCGCACGCAGGCCAGCGTGGCGTCCATCAGGTTCGTCGTGGTCGCGGCGTCCGCGCGCAGCCGGTCCAGCGCGGCGGCGACGGCGTCCGCGTCCCGGCCGGCCCGCCACTCGCGTACGGCGTCGGCGGCGGCCGCCTCGACCGCCGGGTCGACCTGCTCGACCGCCCCGGCGCCGGCCGCGGTCAGCGGCGACGGCTCGGTCTCGGTGTACCGGTTGACGCCGACCACCACGTCGGTGCCGGCCTCCATCCGCCGACGCCGGTCGGCGAGCGAGGCGACCAGGGCGCTCTTCAGGTAGCCGGTCTCCACGGCGGCGACCACGCCGCCCATCTCCAGCACCTTCTCCAGCTCGACCCGGGCCCCGGTGACGATGTCGTCGACCAGCGCGGTCATCACGTGCGAGCCCTCGAACAGGTCGGGATACTCCAGCAGGTCCGACTCGTACGCCAGCACCTGCTGCATCCGCAGCGACCACTGCTGGTCCCAGGGCCGGGGCAGGCCCAGCGCCTCGTTCCAGGCCGGCAGCTGCACGGCGCGGGCCCGGGCGTCGCGGGACAGCGTGACGCCGAGCATCTCCAGCACGATGCGCTGGATGTTGTTCTCCGGCTGTGCCTCGGTGAGGCCGAGCGAGTTGACCTGCACGCCGTAGCGGAACCGGCGCTGCTTCGCCTCGGTCACGCCGTACCGGTCGCGGGTGATCTCGTCCCAGAGCGCGCCGAACGCGCGCATCTTGGCGATCTCCTCGACGAAGCGCACCCCGGCGTTGACGAAGAAGGAGATCCGCTGGACCACGTCGCCCATCCGCTCGACCGGCACCTGGCCGGAGTCGCGGACGGTGTCCAGCACGGCGACGGCGGTGGCCAGCGCGAAGCCGACCTCCTGCACCGGCGTCGCGCCGGCCTCCTGGAGGTGGTACGAGCAGATGTTGACCGGGTTCCACCGCGGCATCTCGCGCAGCGTGTACGCGATGACGTCGGCGGTCAGCCGCAGCGACGCGGCCGGCGGGAAGATGTACGTCCCCCGGGACAGGTACTCCTTGATGATGTCGTTCTGCGTGGTCCCCGCGCAGCGGACCAGCTCGGCGCCCTGCTCGGCGGCGACCGTGCCGTAGAGGCCGAGCAGCCACATGGCCGGCGCGTTGATGGTCATCGAGGTGTTCATGCCGGCCAGCGGGATGCCCTCGAAGAGGGCCCGCATGTCGCCCAGGTGCGCCACCGGGACGCCCACCCGGCCCACCTCGCCGGTGGCCAGCTCGTGGTCCGGGTCGTACCCGGTCTGGGTGGCCAGGTCGAAGGCGACGGAGAGACCGGTCTGCCCCTTGGCCAGGTTGCGGCGGAACAGGGCGTTGGTGGCCGCGGCGGAGGAGTGCCCGGCGTACGTGCGCATCACCCACGGGCGGTCCCGCTCCGGCAGGCGTCCCGGCGTCGCGTCATCCATGGCCGGAGTCTAAGTTACCGTTCAGTAAAAGGGGCTGTGGAAAACCACACAGGTCCATGGAGCGGACCGACGGGCACGAGCGGCGCGACATGGCCGACACCACCACACCCCCGGGCCGACGCCCGGCGCGCGCCGGCCGCACACTGGACGTCATGGATGACGAGCTCGCTATCTCCGTACGGGGACTGCGCAAGGCGTACGGGGACAACGTCGCGGTGGCGGGTGTGGACCTCGACGTGCACCGGGGCGAGGTGTTCGCCCTGCTCGGGCCGAACGGCGCCGGCAAGACCACCACGGTGGAGATCCTGGAGGGCTACCGGCACCGCGACGCCGGTGAGGTACGCGTGCTCGGCACCGACCCGGCCAGGCCGGACCCGCTCTGGCGGTCCCGGGTCGGCATCGTGCTCCAGGGCACCGGCGAGTTCGACGAGCTGACCGTGGCCGAGGTGGTCCGGCACTTCTCCGGCTTCTACCCGGACGCCGACGACCCGGACAAGGTGGTCGAGCGGGTCGGGCTGGGCGGTAAGGCGAAGGCCCGTACGCACACCCTCTCCGGCGGGCAGAAGCGCCGCCTCGACGTGGCGCTGGGCATCATCGGCCGCCCCGAGCTGCTCTTCCTGGACGAGCCGACGACCGGCTTCGACCCGGAGGCCCGGCGCGAGTTCTGGGAGCTGATCCGCGACCTGGCCGCCGCCGGCACCACCATCGTGCTGACCACGCACTACCTGGACGAGGCCGAGTCGCTCGCCGACCGGGTGGGCGTGATCGCCGCCGGCCGGGTGATCGAGGTGGCCCCGCCGAACCGGCTCGGCAACCGGCAGGAGGGCCTGGTCACGGTCTCCTGGCGTACCCCGGACGGCGGCACGCGGACGACGGAGACCGCGACGCCGACGGCGCTGGTCGCCGACCTGGCCGCGCGCTTCGGCGGCGAGGTGCCCGGCCTCACCGTGACCCGGCCGACCCTGGAAGACGTCTACCTGCGGATGATCGGACACTCCTGATGACCACCACCACGAAGCCGGCGGCCCCGGTCGCCACCGCCGGAGGCCGGCGGCTCGGCGCGGGCGCGCTGGCGCTGCGCCAGGGGCGGCTGGAGATCACCCAGTTCCTGCGCAGCCGGGAGTCCGTCGTGTTCACGATGGGTTTCCCGATCATCATGATCCTGATCTTCGCGGCCATCTTCAGCGATGAGATCGCCCCGGGCGTCAGCTACACGCAGTACTTCATCACCGGCATGATCGCGACCGGTCTGATGACGGTGAGTTTCCAGAACCTCGGCATCTGGATCCCGATCGAACGGGACCGGGGGGTGCTCAAGCGCTACCGGGGCACCCCGATGCCGAAGTGGGTCTGGTTCGCCGGCAAGGTGCTCATGGTGGTGGCGATCGGGATCGCCGAGACCGTGCTGCTGCTCGCCGTCTCGGTGGCGCTGTTCGACCTGAAGCTGCCGGACACCGCCGCCAAGTGGGTCACCTTCGGCTGGGTCGCCGTCCTCGGCGTCACCGCCTGCACCCTCTGCGGCATCGCCATCTCCTCGCTGGCCCGCACCGCGCGCAGCGGCTCCGCCGTGGTCACGCCCGTGGCGCTGGTGCTCCAGTTCATCTCCGGGGTGTTCTTCGTCTTCACCAACCTGCCGACCTGGATGCAGCAGGTCGCCGCGCTCTTCCCGCTCAAGTGGATGTGCCAGGGGCTGCGCTCGGTCTTCCTGCCGGAGAGCTTCGGCGGCCAGGAGCCGGGTGGTTCCTTCGAGCTGGGCAAGGTCGCCCTGGTGCTCGCCCTCTGGTGCGTGATCGGCCTGGTCCTCTGCCTGACCACCTTCCGCTGGACCACCAAGCGCGACGGCTGACCCCGCCCGCTCCGACGGCCTCCGGGCACCGGCCCGGGGGCCGTACCGTCGCCGCAGGTGGAACACTGTGCGGCATGGCTCACACCCTGACCCGGCGCACCCTGCTGACGGCCGTCGCCGGAGTGGCCGGCGTCGCGGCCGTGGGCGGGCTCGCCACCCGCCGGCTGGCCGGCCGGGAGACCGTCGGCGGGCCGGACGTCCCGACCGGGGACCAGCGGCTGATCCGGATCGCGTCCGGCGCGCGGGGCCGCGACGTGGACCTCTGGACCGCCGTCCCCGAGGGGTACGGCGACGGCCGGGGCCTGCCCGTCTGCCTGGTGCTGCACGGTGCCTCCTACACCCCGCGCGACTTCGGCCGGCTCGGGCTGGGCCGCTTCCTCACCGACGCGGTACGCCGGGGCGCGCCGCCGTTCGTGCTCGCCGGGGCCACCGGCCCCCGCCTCTGGCAGCGCAACGGTGCCGACGACCCGCTGCGGATGCTGCGGGAGGAGGTGCCCACCTGGTGTGCCCGGCGCGGCTTCGACAGCAGCCGGCTGGCCGCCTGGGGCTGGTCGCGGGGCGGGTTCGGGGCGCTGCTGCTGGCCGAGGCGTACCCGGGCTGGCTGCGTACGGTGGCCGCCCTCTCCCCCGCCGTCAGCCGCGACGACGAGGTCTTCGCCGGGGTCGGGCGGCTGCGGGGCACCCCGGTCGGGCTCTGGTGCGGCCGGCAGGACAACTTCCTCACCGACGTCCGGGCCCTCGCCCGGGCCCTGCCCGAGCCACCGGTACGCGCCTCGTTCACCGACGGGCGGCACAACTTCGGCTACTGGAACACCGTCATCCCGGCGGCGTTCGCGCTGCTGGGCGGCGCGCTCACCCCGCCCCGGGCAGCGTGACGCCCCCGGCCGCGGCGACCGGGGGCGTGCGCGCGGATCAGTACGGGTAGAAGCCCTGGCCGGTCTTGCGGCCCAGGTCACCGGCGGTGGCCATCCGCTGGAGCAGCTCCGGCGGGAAGAACTTCTCGTCGGCCGTGTCGGTGTAGATGTTCTTCGTGGCGTTGAGCAGCACGTCCACGCCGGTCAGGTCGACCGTGGCCAGCGGGCCCATGGCGTGCCCGAAGCCCAGCTTGCAGGCGGTGTCCAGGTCCTCGGCGGAGATCACCCCGGACTCGACCAGCTTGACCGCCTCCATCGCCAGCGCGCAGATCAGCCGGGTGGTGACGAAGCCGGCGATGTCCCGGTTGACCACCACCACGGTCTTGCCGATCTCCTCGGCGAACGCCTTCGCGGTGGCCAGCGTCGCGTCGCTGGTCTTGTAGCCACGGACCAGCTCGCAGAGCTTCATCATCGGCACCGGTGAGAAGAAGTGGGTGCCGACGACCGACTCGGGACGCTCGGTGGCGGTGGCGATCTGGGTGACCGGGATGGCGGAGGTGTTGGTGGCCAGCACCGCGTCCGCCTTGCAGATCTTGTCCAGCGCGCGGAACACCTCGTGCTTGATCTCGATCTTCTCGAAGACCGCCTCGACCACGATGTCCGCGTCGGCCGCCGCCTCCAGCTCGGTGGTCGGGGTGATCCGGGCCAGGGTCGCCTCGACCTCGGACGCCTCGATCTTGCCCTTCTCGGCGAACTTCGTCAGCGACTTCCGGATGCCGTCGACGCCCCGCCCGGTGGCCGCGTCGTCGACGTCGCGCAGCGTCACCTGCCAGCCCGCCTGCGCCGCCACCTGGGCGATGCCCGAGCCCATCAGCCCGGCCCCGACGACCGCGAGTCGACCCGCCATCTGCTTCTCCCTCGCCTGATTCGACTGTCTGACAGCACCCTAGTCATGACCGAACGCACCGAGCGCAGCGAGGGCCGTGAGGGCATGACCAGCCAGACCTGTCGGCGAGCCTGAACGACGGCTAAGCCCACTCCCCCTCAGATCTCCAGGGCCGGCTCCTCCGGCACCGTGCCGCGCTCCACGGTCACGCCGAGGGCCCGCAGGTCGGCGACGAAGTCCGGGTAGCCCCGGTCCACGTGGTGCACGTGGGACACCTCGGTGATCCCGTCCGCGCAGAGCCCGGCGATGATCAGGCCGGCGCCGGCCCGGATGTCGGTGGCCCGTACCGGGGCGCCGGAGAGCCGGTCCCGGCCGCAGACCAGGGCGTGGTGACCGTCGGTCCGGATGTCCGCGCCGAGCCGCATCATCTCGTTGGCGAACATGAACCGGCCGTCGAAGATGTTCTCGGTGATCAGGGACGCCCCGGCGCTGACCGCGGCCAGCCCGATCGCCATCGGCAGCAGGTCGGTGGCGAATCCCGGGAAGGGCAGGGTCACCACGTCGACGGCCGCCGGCCGGTCGTCCATCCGTACCCGGAAGGCGTTGCCCCGGGTCTCCACCAGGCCGCCGGCCGAGACCAGCTTGTCCAGCGCGACCTCCAGGAAGGCCGGCTCGACGCCGGTGACGGTGACGTCCCCGCGGGTCATCGCCGCCGCGAACGCCCAGGTCCCGGCGACGATCCGGTCCCCCACCGTGGCGTGCCGCACCGGGTGCAGCGCCGGCACCCCGACGATGTGCAGGGTGGAGCTGCCGGCCCCCTCGATCCGGGCCCCCATCCGGTTGAGCATGGTGCAGATGTCGACGATCTCCGGCTCCCGCGCCGCGTTGTCGATGGTCGTCGTGCCCCGGGCCAGCACCGCCGCCATCACCAGGTTCTCGGTCGCGCCGACGCTCGGGAAGTCCAGCACGATCTCCGCGCCGTGCAGCCCGTGCGGGGCCTCGGCGATGACGAAGCCGTGCTCGCCGGAGATCTCCGCGCCCATCCGGGCCAGCCCGGCGATGTGCATGTCCAGGCCCCGGGAGCCGATCGCGTCGCCGCCCGGGTGGGCCACCCGCACGTACCCCCGGCGGGCCAGCAGCGGACCGAGCACGCAGATCGACGCCCGCAGCCGGCGGACCAGGTCGTAGTCCGCCTCCGCGCCGGGGCACTCCGGCACGTCGATCACCACCGAGCGGGACCGTTCCACCCCGCCGTGGGCCACCATCGGGTCGACCGGGTCGTCGGCGGTGAACCGTACGCCGCAACCCAGCCGGCGCAGCACCTCCCCCATGATCGCGATGTCGGTGATCCGGGGCACGTTGGTGATCACGCTGCGGCCCGGGGCCAGCAGCGCGGCGGCCATCAGCTTCAACGCCGAGTTCTTCGCGCCGACCACGTGCACCGTGCCGGCCAGCCTGGCCTGCCCGTGCACCCGGATGACGTCGACGTCGTTGACCGCCGGGTCACCGGCGTCCCCCGGGCCCACGCCGGCGGTCCAGCCGGGCTGCCCCGGCCGCGCCGGGATGGTCAGGTCCGGTATCCGTAGGCTGTGCGTCATGGCCGTCCACCTCACGCGCATCTACACCAAGGCCGGCGACGCCGGCATGACCAGGCTGAGCAACAACGAGCAGGTGCCGAAGACCGATCCGCGGATCGCCGCGTACGCGGACGTCGACGAGTGCAACGCCGCGATCGGCGTCGCGCTCGCCCTGGGGCAGCTCTCCGACGAGCTGCGGGTGGTGCTGGAGTCGATCCAGAACGACATGTTCGACGTCGGCGCGGACCTGGCGACCCCGGTGGAGCCGGACCCGGCGTACCCGCCGCTGCGGGTGACCGAGGAGTACGTCGAGCGCCTCGAGGGCTGGTGCGACGAGTACAACGCGCGCCTGAGCAAGCTCGACTCCTTCATCCTCCCCGGCGGCACCGCCGGCGCGGCACTGCTGCACGTGGCCCGCACCACCGCCCGGCGCGCCGAGCGTGCGGCCTGGGCGCTGGTCTCCCACGACCCGGACCGGACCAGCCCGCTCCCGGCCAAGTATCTCAACCGGCTCTCCGATCTGCTCTTTATCCTGTCAAGAACGGCAAATCCGGACGGAGATGTGCTATGGGTGCCGGGCGGTAAGCGCTGACCGTCGGCGGCCTGCACCACGTGGAGGTGTGGGTACCCGACCTGGGCGCCGCCACGCGTAGCTGGGGCTGGCTCCTCGGCGAGCTGGGCTGGACGCCGTTCCAGGACTGGCCCGCCGGCCGGTCCTGGCGGCTCGGCGCCACCTACCTGGTGCTGGAGGAATCCCCCGCGCTCACCGCACGGGCGCACGACCGGCTCGCCCCGGGCCTCAACCACCTGGCCTTCCACGCCGGCCCGCCGGCCGCCGTGGACCGGCTGGTCGCGGCCGCCCCGGCGCACGGCTGGGCACTGCTCTTCCCGGACCGCCATCCGTACGCGGGCGGCCCCGGGACGTACGCCGGGTACCTCGCCGACGGGCAGGGGTACGAGGTGGAACTGGTCGGCACCGTGGACGGACACCCGTGACGGCGATCCGCACCGTGGCGTACGCCGACGGCTGGGACGGGTCGGTCGTCAACCCGCTGGGCCGGGCGGAGGCCGAGGCCCGCGACGCCGCCGGTCAGCCGTACGCGGTGCTGGTGCTGGCCGACGGCCGACCGGAGTGGGTCGTCGCGATCTCGTGGGGCGACGGCTACTGCGGCACCACCCGCCTCGACCGCCGGGGCCGGCGGGTGGCCGCCGACGAGTGGCGGCGGGGACCCGACGGCGACCTGTTCCTGCGCTGCCGGCGTACCTGGCACGGCCCGGAGGACGTCGGCGATCACGAGTTCGCACACGTGGCGGCCCGGCACAGCACGACGTACCGGCTGGACGGCCGCCGGCACGACATCGACGAGCCGCGGGGCGACCGGGGCGGCCGGACGGACACGTCCGGGGTCGAGCCGGCCCCCCGCGCGCCCCGGCCGGCCTTCGGCCGCTGGCAGGACCTGCTCGGCCTGGCCGGCGACGTCCGGCTGGTCGAGACCGCCGCGCACGGCTTGCCCGTCAGCTCGGCCGACGAACCGCCCTGGCGGCCACCCCGGCCGGCGTCCCCGCCGGACCTGGAGAGCCTGTTCGTGGCCGGCGTGGACCGCACCGTCGGCGACGGCGCCGAGCGGGCCCGACTGGAACTCCGCCACCTCGGTGACCTGCGCCTGCCCTCCGGCCGGCTGATCGCGACCGACCCGGCGTGGCTGGAGCACGATTTGGTGCCGTATGCCGTCACCGTCCCGCCGGGCTGTTACCCGGTGACGCTCAGCCTGGCCCGGATCGGCGACGACCCGCGCCACGTCCGGGTGGCGGCGGCCCGGTTGACCGTCACCGACCGGCCGGTGCACCGCTGGGAGATGGCGCTACGACCGGGGCAGGAGCTGCTCGACCTGGGCCACGACGAGTTCTTCGGGTTCGGCGTGGACGCCGGGATGGCCTGCTTCGTGGACGCCGACGAGGCCGCCGGCCGGATCGAGACGTGGCGGACGTTCCGGATCGGCGAGCAGCCGTACCTGCGCGTCGAGGACGGCGGGATGGTGCTCTGGGCCAGCGGCTGGGGCGACGGGGCGTACCCGACCTGGATCGGTCGGGACGCCGACGGCGGCGTCGCCTGCTTCGTCGCCGACATGTTGCTCTGACCGGGGACGGTCGACGCCCCGCCCGGCTACGAGCGGTCCAGGGCACCCCGCCGGGCCGGCGCGCTGCGGCCGGCGCCCGGCCGCCGGGAACCGGACGGTCCCCGGCCGGGTCGGACCCGACCCCGTACCGGACCGCGACAGGCGCGGGACACCGACCCGGCCCGTCGGGCCCGCCGGGCCCGGCGGCGGCGGGTCACCACCACGACGGCGACCACCGCCGCCACCAGCAGGCCGCCCACGGCCGGCAGCCCGGCCGGCACCCCACCGACGGCCCAGCCGAGCAGCACCGTGCCGGGCACCCAGACCAGCACCGCCACCCCGTCGAAGAGGACGAACGTCCGGTACGGCAGCCCGGCGGCCCCGGCCACCCGGGGCACCAGGGTGCGCGCGAACGCCGTCCAGCGGCCGAGCAGCACCGCCGGCCCACCCCGCGTCACCACCAGTTCCTCGGCCCGCCGCCACCGCGGCTCGCCGACCCAACGGCCGATCCGGCCGCCGCGCAGGCGCGGCCCCCACAGCCGGCCCTCCAGGAAGCCGAGCTGGTCGCCGGCGAACGCGGCCAGCGTGGTGACGGCCAGCGCGGGTGCCAGGTCGAGCCGGCCGGCGTGCGCCAGCAGGCCGACCGTCAGCATCGTGGTGGCGGCCGGCAGCACGACGCCGACCAGCAGCCCCACCTCGGCGGCGAGCACCGCCGCCGCGGCCAGCAGCAGCCCGGCCGGCGGCAGGGTGTCGAGGCGGTCCAGCAGGGGATCCAGGAGAGTCACGTGTTCCAGCGTCCCGCTCCCCGGTGCCGGTGCCGTCCTCCCGCCGGCCGGGGCGGGTCCTCCAGGTGGCCGCCGGTCTCCCTAGGGACGTCCCGCAGCCGGCGCCTTTCTCTCCCGGGGACGTCCCGGATCCGTTTCCTGGAGGCCCCCCGGATCCGGCGCCGCCCGTTCCCCGGGGGTCCCCGGTCCGGCACCGCCCGGCCTAGGGGCGGTCCGGCTCCGGCACCGGGTTGAAGTCGTCGTCGACCAGGCCCAACCGGTGCGCCAGCACGGCCGCCTGCACCCGGTTGCGCAGCCCCAGCTTCTCCATCGCCGCCGACACGTGGGTCTTGACGGTGGTCACCCCCAGGTGCAGCCGCGCGCCGATCTCCGCGTTGGACAGCCCCGCGCCGACCAGGGCCAGCACCTCCCGTTCCCGGGCGCTGAGCAGGCGCGCCGACGCCGTCGACGGGTCCGGCGCCCGGTCCTGGTGATGCCCGGCGAGGGCCCGCCGCAGCACCCGGGCCAGCACCGGGGGTGCCAGCAGCTGCTCACCCCGGGCGGCCCGCCGGACCGCGTCCACCAGCTCCTCCGGGGCCCCGTCCTTCACCAGGTAGCCGATCGCGCCCGCGCCGAGCGCGCCGTACACGTTGGCGTCGTCGGCGAAGGTGGTCAGCACCAGCACCCGCGCGGACGGCTGCCGCTCCAGGATCCGCCGGGTCGCCTCGATGCCGTCCAGCCGGGGCATCCGCAGGTCCATCAGCACCACGTCCGGACGCAGCCGCTCGGCGAGCCGGACCGCCTCCAGACCGTCGCCGGCCTCACCCACCACCTCGAAGCCGCCCGCGGTCCGCAGCAGCAGGCCGACCCCGGCCCGGACCAGGGTCTGGTCGTCCACCACGAGCACTCTGATCATGTGTTCTCCCTGATCGGCAACCGGGCCCGGACCCGCCATCCGCCGTTCTCGGTGGCCCCCGCGGTGAGCGTGCCACCCAGCAGGCCGACCCGCTCGCGCATGCCGCTCAGCCCGTACCCGGAGGCGGGCAGCGGGGGGCGGGGCCGCAGCGGGCCGCTGTCCGTGACCTCCAGCAGCAGCGCACCGTCCACCAGCCGGAGGTCCACCGTGGCGATCGCGCCCGGACCGGCGTGCTTGAGCGTGTTCGTCAGCGCCTCCTGGACCAGCCGGGCGGCCGTCGTGCCGACCACCAGCGGCACCGTCGACAGCGCCATCGGCAGGGTCACCTGCACCGCCAGGCCCGCCTCCCGCAGCCGCCGGGCCGCGTCCCGGATCACCTGGGCGGGCTCCACCTGAGGCTCGGCCGGCTCCACCGCCTCCGGGTCCCGGAGCACCTCCAGCAGCTCGCGCAGCTCGTCCAGCACCTGACCGGCGGTGTCGCGCAGCTCGCCGAGCGCGGTCACCGCCTCCTCCGGCCGGCCGGTGTGCTGCACCGCGTACCGGGCGGCCCCGGCGCGCAGCGCGATCGCGGCGACGTGGTGCGCCACGATGTCGTGCAGGTCGCGGGCGATCGCGGCCCGCTCGGCGAGCCGCGCGGCCCGGGTCTCCACCAGGCGGCGCTCCTCCACGTCCCGGGCCCGCTCCTCGGCCGCCCGCGCGGCCTCCCGCACGCCCCGCAGGTAGCGTCCGAACGCCAGCGGCGCGGCGGCGATCCCGCCGAGCATGATCAGCCGGATCACCCCCTGGCCGCCGCTGAAGATCACCGTGTTGCCGGGGTCCAGCACGTTCACCAGCGTCGCCGCCAGGTAGAGCAGGTAGGCGGCCGCTGTCGCCCGCCAGCCGGAGCGGTAGGCGACCGCGGCGAGGGCCACGGCCCCCGCGAGCTGGGGGGTGTCCGCGCCGGTGAGGGTCAGCCCGTCACCGACGACGATCAGCGCCAGCTCCGCGACCAGCACCGCCCAGGGCCACCGGCGTACGCCGACCAGGGCGAGCCCGGCGAGGACCGCGAAGACCCCGACCACGGGTTGCCGGGGCACCTCGGGGAGGCTGAGCAGGGTGCTCGCCAGGCCCAGGGCGGCGGTGGCCAGCCCGAGCAGCAGCTCCGGCCACCAGCTGCGCCGCTCTCCCGTCACCTGGCCCACCATACGGAGCGTCACCGGGTCCCCCGGCCCTCCCACCGGCCGCCGCCCCTCCTCCGAGTGGCCGGACCGACGGCCGCCGGCACGATCCCGTACGCCTCGGGCCACCCCTAGCGTGGGGCGGCATGATCAGGGACACGCCTGTCTTCCTCGGCCAGTTCGCCCGGCACCCGTTCGCCACCGGCGCGGTGCTGCCCAGCGGAGCCACCCTGGCCCGTGACATCACCGCGGCGGTGCCCCGGACGGGGCACCCGCTGGTGGTGGAGCTCGGGCCCGGCACCGGGGTGTTCACCCGGCTGATCCAGACCCGGCTGGCCGGTCGGGGACGGCACCTGGCGGTCGAACTCAACCCCACCTTCGCGACCGCCCTGGCCCGGCGGCACCCCGCCGTCGAGGTGGTACGGGTCGACGCCGCACTGCTCGGGACACTGCTGGCCGAGCGACGGCTCGGGGCCGCCGACGTGGTGATCAGTGGACTGCCCTGGGCCGCCTTCCCGGCCGCCCGGCAGCGGGCCGTGCTGGACGCCGTAGTGGGGTCGCTCGCGCCCGGCGGCGTCTTCACCACCTTCGCGTACCGGCACGCGCTGCCGGCCCGCCCCGCGCGGCGGTTCCACCGGCTGCTGACCACCGTCTTCGACGAGGTGACCGTGGGCCGCACCGTGTGGCGCAATCTGCCGCCGGCACTGGTCTACCACTGCCGTCGCCCGCTGCGAACCGAGCGACTGACGGCGGGCTGACCCAGCTCGGCGAAACGCCGCCGGCCGGTACCCCGTTGCGGGGTACCGGCCGGCGGTGCTGCTGTTCGTGGTCAGTTGTTCGTGGTCAGCTGTTCCAGTGCTGGGCGACGAGGTCGGCGGCCTGCTGCTCCCACTGCGCGTACGCGTCCGGGTAGGCGCTGACCTGGACGGTCTGGGCGGCCTCGGTCAGCGGCATGTCCTGCCACCCGTCGACCTGCTTCAGACCCTTCTCGAAGGCGAGGGTCGCGTACTCCGGGTCGGTGATCTGCTCCGGCGCACCCCAACCGCTGGAGGGGCGCTGCTGGAACAGGCCCAGCGAGTCGTGGTCGTTCTTGTCGCCCAGGTGACCCAGGTTCTCCAGCTTCGACTCCTGCAGCGCGGTGGCGATCGAGATGACCGCGGCCCGCTCCGGCAGGCCCGCCTTCTTCGTGGCGGCGATGATCGCCTTCACGTTGGCGGTCTGCTCGGCGTTCAGATCAATCTTCGACTGCGCGCCCTGCACACCGTGCGGGACCAACTTGCCCATGTCCGGCTTGTCGGCGCTCTGCACCACGGCGACGGGCTTCGCGTCCTTGACCGGGGCGTCGGCGTGGGCCGCGAGCGGACCACCGAACACACCACCAGCGAACGCCAGACCAGCAACACCGAGCACGCTCTTACGAATGATCGTGTTCATGGGGACAGCTCCATTCGGGGGTCAACGCACACGGGGGTGTGCGCAAGCACCACGTCAGGCGCTCAGAAAGTCTCGGGGGGATCCGGCAGCTCGCGGGACTCTCGCCAAGGGCGGGCCACTTCGCGACGCCGGGACCAGGTACAACGACCGGCGGTCCACCGTCATTCCCCGGCGGGGCCACCCCGTCGGGCGGGGCGGGTCCTGCTCGGCCGTTCACCCGGATACAACGACCCCACCCCCGCCACCATTCCGCCCCCACGGTGCCCCCGACCACACCCACGAACCCGACAAACACCGCAACCGCCGCAGCGCCACCCACCCGCACCCGAAACTCGACACCACACCGCCCAGCCAGGCGCAGACTCTGCGCCACGAACCCACCCCACCCACGGCAGAAGCCGGTGAGTGGAACGGTATGTACGTCGAAACGGGCCTGAGACAGCAATAGCGTTCCACCGACGAACGACCATCACCCGGACGGGCCGGCAGACGGGACATCCGCCCCAGATGAGTGGCTGGTCGGGGACCCGGCACAGGCCCGAGCGCCGCGGATCGCGGCCGAGGGCGATCCGTCCGGCAGGGCGGATATCGGGCGCCGAGAGGACGCCTCCGCCGAAGGTCGGTCCGGCCGGAGGGGAACGCGTCGCGCGTCGGTGAGCAGCCTCAGCCGGGAGGAACTAGGCGGCGGGCCAGTCCTGGGAGGCCAGACGCGGCGAGGCCACCCCGGGCGGGGCGGCCTCGAGCCAGGAGAGGAAGCCGGTGACCGTGGACCGCGCCATGGCGATCTCGACCGGGGCGTGGTTGCTGGTACAGCGGAGGATCACCCAGTCGGCGGGCATGGAGAGCCGCTCCTGCCCCTCGGGCAGCCGACGGCGCTCCACCGCGAGGCCCTTGCGGGAGAGCACCCGCTTGGGCCGCAGGGCGAAGCTGAACATGCGGTACCAGCGGAGTTCGTCGCCGACGAAGCGGCCGAAGCCGGGTGACCAGCCTCGGCCGTCGAGCATCGTGGAGACCCGGACGCTGAGCCGGATGATGCCACCGCTGCGGGTGAACAGGGCCCGCCGGATGAAGAGGATCAGAAGGGCGGCGAGCACGACCGCTACGCCGATTCCGATCCCTTCCACGATCTCCATCGGCGGGTCGGCTCAGCGGGCCGGGGTGGCCGGGGTGGCGCTCTCGGCGAGGACCGTGACGCCCTCACCGGTCACCGACAGGAACCCGCCGGCGATGTCGTACGCGACCTGCTCGCCGCCGGCCTGCTTGATGCGTACCTGGCTGGGCTCCGCGAGCTGGCCGAGCAGAGGCGCGTGACCGGGCAGCACACCCAGCTCACCCTCGGTTGTGCGGGCGACGACCATCTCGGCCTCGCCGGACCAGACCTTCTCCTCGACGGCTACGAGCTCGACGTGAAGCTGCTGTGCCACGCTGTCTCCTTGCTGCGGCGGCGGATTGCCGAAAGTCTAGTCGCGGCCCCCGGTACGCCCTAACGCGGGTGGCGAGAGCTGCGCCACGGTCACGCCGGCGGGCCTCGGCGCGTGCCGGGGCCCGCCGGCGGTCAGACTAACTGTTCTTCTGCTTGAAGTCGGGGTGCTCCAGCATGAAGGCGTCGACCTGTTCGGTGCGGATGGCGGTGAAGAAGTCCTGCGCCACCGGCTGCAACTGCTCCCCCTTGTACGCCCCGTTGATGGTGACCGGGCCGCCGGGCAGCTTGATGGTCTCGATCGAGTCGGAGCGGATGCCCTTCAGCGCCACCGCGAAGTCGACCACGGTGTGCCCCCGGCCGTTGAAGATCAGCGACTGCCCGGCCGCGCGCAGCACCCGGTCCAGCTTGATCGGGTTGGTCACCACGTCGGCGCTGAACGCCTGGCTCACCATCGCCTTGACGAACTGCTGCTGGTGCCGCTGCCGGCCGTAGTCGGCGTCCGGCACGCCGTTCTTGGGGTAACGCTGCCGGACGTAGTCCAGCGCCTGCCAGCCGCTGAGGTGGGCGTTGCCCTTCTTGTACTCGGCCTGCGGCCCGAGGTAGCCGCCGCCGCCCGGGCGCAGCTGCCGCATGGTGCCGTCGGGCTGGCGGTGCTCGGACTTCACATCCCGCTCGATGTACATGTCGACGCCACCCATGGCGTCGACGATGTTCTTGAAGCCGGTGAAGTTGATGATCGCGCCGGCGTCGAAGCGCTTGATGCCGGTCACCTGCTGCACGGTCTTGGCGAGCAGTTCGAAGCCGCGTGCGGCGTCCGGGTTCTGCCCCTGCACCCGGCTGCCGTACGACATGGCGGCGTTGAGCTTGTCGGTGCTGCCGCGGAAGTCGGCCTTGGGGAACTCCGGGATCTGCACCCGCAGGTCGCGCGGGAGCGAGAAGAGGTAGCCCCGGTCCATCCCCGCCGGCACGTGCAGGATCATGATCGAGTCCGCCAGCGGCGGCGTCTCCGGCTTGCGGGGGTCGATGCCGACCAGCAGGATGTTGAGCGGGCCCTTGATGTCGCTCTTCTTCTCGGTGGCGCCGGCCGCCTGGTCGCCGAAGAGGTCGGCCTTGCCGACCGCGCCCTCGTAGCGGCTCACCAGCGTCTGGTAGCCCACCAGCACGCTGCCGCTGAGCACCATCAGGACCACGCCGAGGATGGTGCACACCCTGGCCCAGCGGGGTACGCCCCGCCAGATCGACCGCTTGCCGCGGTCCGCGCCGGCCTTACCACCCACGAGCAGCTCCCCTCGTCACGCCCACGACTGGTAGACGGGCGCGGTGATCCATTTCGTTGCAGGTGAAGGACGTCCAGGACGTGAACGTCGCGTCACGAAACGGTACCGCGCAGTTCACGGAACCGCTTGCCGGGAAAACGAACATCTGGTAACAGGGACTGCCGAACGGGCAGAGGCCGCCCCGACTTTCGTCGGGACGGCCTCCGTGACTGTGACGAGGGCCTCAGCCCTCCATCAGCTCCTTGGCCTTGGCCTCGAGGTCCTCGATGCCGCCGCACATGAAGAACGCCTGCTCCGGGAAGTGGTCGAACTCGCCCTCGGCGATCCGCTTGAACGCGTCGATGGTCTCCGCGATCGGCACGGTCGAGCCCTCCACGCCGGTGAACTGCTGGGCGGCGTAGGTGTTCTGCGAGAGGAAGCGCTCGATCCGACGGGCCCGGCCGACGGTGAGCTTGTCCTCCTCGGAGAGCTCCTCGATACCGAGGATGGCGATGATGTCCTGCAGGTCCTTGTAGCGCTGCAGGATCCGCTTCACCTCGGTGGCGACCCGGAAGTGCTCCTCGCCGACGAACTCCGGGGCGAGGATCCGGGACGAGGACGCGAGCGGGTCCACGGCCGGGTAGATGCCCTTGTCGGAGATCGACCGCTCGAGGTTGGTGGTCGCGTCGAGGTGGGCGAACGTGGTGGCCGGCGCCGGGTCGGTGTAGTCGTCGGCGGGCACGTAGATCGCCTGCATCGAGGTGATGGCCTGGCCCCGGACGGAGGTGATCCGCTCCTGGAGCTCGCCCATCTCGTCGGCCAGGGTCGGCTGGTAACCCACGGCGCTCGGCATGCGGCCGAGCAGCGTGGAGACCTCGGAACCGGCCTGGGTGAAGCGGAAGATGTTGTCGATGAAGAGCAGCACCTCCTGCTTCTTCACGTCCCGGAAGTACTCGGCCATGGTCAGCGCGGAGAGCGCCACCCGCAGCCGGGTGCCCGGCGGCTCGTCCATCTGGCCGTAGACCAGCGCGGTCTTGTCGATGACGCCCGACTCGGTCATCTCGGCGATGAGGTCGTTGCCCTCGCGGGTGCGCTCACCCACGCCGGCGAAGACCGAGGTACCACCGAAGTTCCGGGCCACCCGGGTGATCATCTCCTGGATGAGCACCGTCTTGCCCACGCCGGCACCGCCGAACAGGCCGATCTTGCCGCCCTTGACGTACGGGGCGAGCAGGTCGATGACCTTGATGCCGGTCTCCAGCATCTCGGTCTTCGGCTCCAGGTCCGCGAAGGCCGGGGCCTTGCGGTGGATCTGCCAGTGGTCGTCCGGGTTGAGCGTCTCGCCCTCGGTGAGGTTGAGGCACTCGCCGATCGCGTTGAACACGTGGCCCTTGACCGTGTCGCCCACCGGCACGCTGATCGGCGCACCGGTGTCGCGCACGCTGGCGCCACGGACCAGGCCGTCGGTCGGCTGCATCGAGATGGCGCGGACCACGTTGTCACCCAGGTGCTGGGCGACCTCGAGGGTCAGCGTCTTCTCGCCGCCGGAGAGGGTCACGTCCACGTGCAGGGCGTTGAACAGGTCCGGCATGGCGTCGCGCGGGAACTCGGCGTCGACGACCGGGCCGATGACCCGGACCACGCGACCCGTGGCCGTCTTGGTCTCTACTGGGGCAGTCATCACACTTCACTTCCCGACGCGGCCAGCGCGTTCGCGCCGCCGACGATCTCGCTGATCTCCTGGGTGATCCCGGCCTGGCGGGCCGAGTTCATCTCACGCGTGTACTTCTCGATCATCTCTTCGGCGTTGTCGGTGGCGCTCTTCATCGCCCGCCGGCGGGCCGCCGACTCGCTCGCCGCCGACTCCAGCAACGCCGCGTAGATCCGCGTGTTGATGTACTTCGGCAGCAGGGCGTCGAGCAGCGACTCCGGCTCCGGCTCGAACTCGTACGCCGGCAGCAGGCCCTCGGACCGGGGCCGGTCCTCGACCTGCATCGGGCCGACGATCCGGGTCACCGGGTTCTGGGTCATCAGGGACTTGAACTCGGTGTAGACGATGTGCAACTCGTCCACCCCGACGATCCCGTCCGCCCCGGCGTGCCCGTCGGTGTCGTCCGCGCCGGCGGTGAACGCCTTGATCAGCGTGTCACCGACCTCGCGGGCGTCCTCGAACGACGGCTGCTCGGAGAAGCCCGTCCAGCTGCCGGCGATCTCGCGGTTGCGGAACCGGTAGAACGCCACGCCCTTGCGACCGATGACGTAGAGCACCGGCTCCTTGCCGTCGGCCTTCAGCCGGGCGATCAGCGACTCGGCGGTCCGGATCGCGTTCGAGCTGTAGCCGCCGGCCAGGCCACGGTCGGACGTGACCAGCAGGACGCCCGCCCGCCGCACCCGCTCGCGCGGGGTGAGCAGCGGGTGGTCGATCCGCGCGTTCGAGGCCAGCGCCGTCAGCACGCCGGTGATCGCCTCGGCGTACGGCAGCGAGGCCGCCACCTTGGCCTGGGCCTTGGCGATGCGGCTCGTCGCGACGAGCTCCATCGCCTTGGTGATCTTCTTCATCCCCTTGGCGGACCGGATCCGCTGCCGGAGAACGCGTACCTGGGCGGCCATGGATCAGCTCTCGGCCGGACGGTCGGTCGAGCCGTCCCGGAAGCGGGTCACCGTCTCGCGGTTCTGCTCGCCCTCCAGCGGCTCGGCCGGGGCCTCGTTGATCCGGACCTCGTCCTCCTTGCCCAGGAAGACCTGCTTGAACTCGGCGATGGCCGAGTCGAGCGAGCCGACGATCTCGTCGTCCCACTTGTTGTCGGCGATCCCGGCCAGGACACCCTCGTGCTTGTGCCGCAGGTACTGGAGGAACTCCGACTCGAAGCGACGGACCTCGCCGACCGGGACGTCGTCCAGCTTGCCCTCGACGCCGGCCCAGACCGAGACGACCTGCTCCTGCACCGGGTACGGCGAGTAGTTCGGCTGCTTGAGCAGCTCGACCAGGCGGGCGCCACGGTTGAGCTGGTTCTGCGAGGCCTTGTCCAGGTCGGAGGCGAAGGCGGCGAACGCCTCCAGCTCACGGAACTGGGCCAGGTTCAGCCGCAGCGAACCGGCGACCTTGCGCATCGGCTTCACCTGCGCGGCGCCACCGACCCGGGAGACCGAGGTGCCGACGTTGATGGCCGGCCGGACGCCCTGGTTGAACAGGTCGGTCTCGAGGAAGATCTGGCCGTCGGTGATCGAGATGACGTTGGTCGGGATGAACGCCGAGATGTCGTTCGCCTTGGTCTCGATGATCGGCAGGCCGGTCATCGAGCCGCCACCCAGCTCGTCGGAGAGCTTCGCGCAGCGCTCCAGCAGGCGGGAGTGCAGGTAGAAGACGTCACCCGGGTACGCCTCGCGGCCCGGCGGGCGGCGCAGCAGCAGCGACACGGCCCGGTACGCCTCGGCCTGCTTGCTCAGGTCGTCGAAGACGATCAGGACGTGCTTGCCGCCGTACATCCAGTGCTGCCCGATGGACGAGCCGGTGTAGGGGGCGAGGTACTTGAAGCCGGCCGGGTCGGAGGCCGGGGAGGCCACGATGGTGGTGTACTCCATCGCGCCCGCCGCCTCCAGCGTCCCCTTGATGGAGGCGATGGTGGAGGCCTTCTGGCCGACCGCGACGTAGATGCAGCGGACCTGCTTCTTCGGGTCGCCGGAGGCCCAGTTGTCGCGCTGGTTGAGGATGGCGTCCAGGGCGACCGTGGTCTTGCCGGTCTTCCGGTCACCGATGATCAGCTGGCGCTGGCCACGACCGATCGGGGTCATCGCGTCGACGGCCTTGATACCGGTCTGCAGCGGCTCGAACACCGACTGCCGGGCCATCACGTTGGGGGCCTGGAGCTCCAGCTCGCGGTAGCCCTCGTTGGTGATGTCGCCGAGGGCGTCGATCGGCTCGCCCAGCGCGTTGACCACGCGGCCGAGGAAGGCGTCGCCGACCGGCACGGAGAGGACCCGGCCGGTGCGCTTGACGCGCTGCCCCTCTTCGATCCCGGCGAAGTCACCGAGGACGACGACACCGATCTCCCGGACGTCGAGGTTCAGCGCCACGCCGAGCGTGCCGTCCTCGAACTCCAGCAGCTCGTTGGTCATGGTCGAGGGGAGGCCCTCGACGTGGGCGATGCCGTCGCCGGCGTCGGCGACGGTGCCGACCTCCTCACGGGAGACGTCGGCCGTGTAGGAGGAGACGTAGCGCTCCAGGGCGCCGCGGATCTCCTCCGTCGAGATGGTCAGCTCGGCCATCCTCTGCTTCCTTAAGTATCAGGGGCCCGGGGATACCTAGTACCGACCGGTCCGATGGCGTCGAATCAGGGCTGCTAAGACGCTGGTCAGCGCTTCGCGAGCGCGTTACGGGTCTCGTTGAGGCGGCGCAGGACGGTGCCGTCGTACAGGTCGGAGCCGACCCGCACGCTCACTCCACCGAGCACCTCGGGGTTCACCGTCTGCTTGACGGAAACCTCTCGACCGTACATCTCGGAGAGGCGGGCACCGAGGCGTCGCTCCTCCTCGTCACTCAGCGGGGCCGCCACGGTCACGTACGCGACCTGCCGGTCCCGCCGGTCGGCGGCCAGCTCGACCAGCCGGGTGAGCGCCCCGGTGAAGGAGCGTCCCCCGAAGCCGGCCAGCGCGGCCCCGACGAGGTGACCGGTGATCGGCCGCGCCTTGCCGGCGAGCAGCTGGTCGACCAGGGTCGCCCGCCGCTCGGCCGGGGCCATCGGGTCGGAGAGCGCGTTGGACAGCTCCGGCGAGCCGGCGACGACCTGCCCGAAGCGGAACAGCTCGTCCTCGACCTCGCCCAGCTCACCGGCCTTGTCAGCACTCGCCAGGAGCGCCTCGACGCCCAGCCGCTCGGCACCGTCGAGCAGTTCCGACGGGGCCGACCAGCGGCCGGCGACCAGCGACGCGACCAGGTCCAGCGCGTCCGCGCCGATCCGGCCGCGCAGCATGTCGCCGAGCAGCCCGGAGCGGTCCGCCCCGGAGCGGGCCGGGTCGGAGAGCGCCCGGCGCAGCCGCGGCTCGCGCCGCAGCAGGGCGGCGACGGAGAGGATGTCGTCGGCGGTGGAGGCCACCGCCGACGGCTCCGCGCCGCGGGCGTACGCGTCGAGGCGCTCGGCCGCGACCTTGTACGACTCCCGGCTGGCGGCCTGCATCAGCGGGCCCCCGTGCTCTCGAGACCGCTCAGGAACCGGTCCACGGTGCCCTTGCGGCGCGCCTCGTCGGCGAGCGATTCGCCCACGATCTTGCTGGCCAGGTCCACCGCCACGGTGCCGACCTCGGCGCGCAGCTCGCGCACGATGGTGGCCCGCTCGGCGGCGAGCTGCTCCTTGCCGGCCGCGATGATCCGGTCGGACTCCTCGCGCGCCTTGGCGAGGATGTCCTGGCGGATGCCCTCGGCGTCGGCCCGGGCGTCGTCCCGGATCCGGGCGGCGTCGGTACGCGCCTCAGCGAGCTGGGCACGGTACTGCTCGAGCAGCTGGTTGGCCTCGGCCTGGGCGGCCTCGGCGCGCTTGATGCCGCCCTCGATCGCGTCGACCCGGGCCTGGAACGTCTGCTCCATCCGCGGGAAGACGAACTTCATCAGCACGAAGCAGAGCACGATGAAGGCGATGCCACCGACCACGATCTCCTGCCAGGCAGGAATGATCGGGTTGTGGGCCGCTTCACCGCCCTCCGCGGCGAGGAGGAAGTGCATGGGAAAACCTCCCGGTCAGAGGGGCTGGATCAGGCGGTGCCGGCCCAGATGAAGCCGAAGGCGATACCCAGCAGCGCCAGGGCCTCGATGACGGCGAAGCCGATCCAGACGTACGGGAGGGTCATCCGGGACGACTCCGGCTGGCGGGCCGTCGACTGGATGTAGGCCGAGAAGACCAGGCCCACGCCGATGCCCGGGCCGATGGCGGCCAGGCCGTAACCGATGGCAGCGGTGCTGCCCGTTACCTCGGCAAGGATGCTCATTGCGGTTCCTCCTGGTTATCACGCGTGACGGTCACGCGGGACGACAACGGTTGGTACGAAGAGTGGATCAGTGCTCGTCGGCGAGCGCGCCCTGCACGTAGCTGGCGGTCAGCACCGTGAAGACGTACGCCTGCAGACAGATCACCAGGAACTCGAGGAAGGTCAGCGCGATCGTCATCACCCAGGACAGCACCGAGACCGGTGCGAGCCAGGCGTTGGCGCTGATCATGGCGAACCCGCCGAGCGTGAAGACCAGCAGGAGCATGTGGCCGGCGAACATGTTCGCGAAGAGACGGACGGCCAGCGAGAACGGCCGGACCAGGAAGGTCGAGAAGAACTCGATCGGGATCAGCAGCGGCAGGATGTACCACGGCGCCGGCGGGACCAGCGAGTTCTTGAAGTACTTCACGAACCCGTGGTGCCGGATGCCGATCCAGTTGAACATCACGTAGCTGATCACGGCGAGGAACGCCGGGAAGGCGATGTGCGAGTTCGGCGAGATCTGGAAGAACGGGATGATCGCGAACGCGTTCGTCAGCAGGATGAAGCAGAAGAGGGTGGTGAAGTACGGCGCGAACCGCACACCCTGGTGCCCGATCATGTCGACGGCGATGTTGTTCCGCACGAAGCCGTAGATCGACTCGGCGAACCACTGCTTCTTCGTCGGCACCAGCTGCGGCTTCCGGTAGCTGGCCAGGAAGAAGATGATCAGCACGCCGACGGCGATCCAGACCATCGCGGTGATCTTGGTGAACCAGTAGTTGTCGTGCGCACCCCAGGGCAGGATGCTGGGCAGGTAGAAGTCATCCACGCTGGGTGGGAATGCCGCCTGGCCCGCTGCCAGGACGTTCGCCTGTCCGAACACCGCGTCCCTTCCTAAGTAGGCGTGCCGAGCCGGCGGACGACCAGGATGATCCCCCCGGCCATGCCGAGCACGACCCCGATCCCGGTGGCGATGCCGCCGAGGTCGAGCCACTGGTCGATCAGCCAGCCGATGAAACCCCAGACGAGCATGCCCCCGATGAGGTACGAGAGCGCGGTCCAACCCTGACCGGCACCGGACGGATAGTCGCCCGAGCCGCCAGCGTTGGGGGGTTTCTGGTCACCGGCCATGACGGGGCGAACGATATCAGTCGAGGAGACGAGGCTGTGCCTCACCCCCCGCACAACCTGGTTGTGTGGGACACGGGCGGGCGAAGTCGTCTGGAGGCACGCTACTCCCCTCTCGCCACTGAGAGAATGACCGATCGCGGACACATCGGCGTGCCGTCCGAAAGGTGGGACGGGGTCAGTTGTGGACCCGGCGGGCGTGCACCGTGGCCAGCCACCAGATGTGCACGCCGGTCCAGACCACCACCCCCGCCGCGATGCCCAGACAGAACGGGATCAGCCCCGGCCAGCCGGTCGACCCCACCACCACCATGACCCCGCCGAGCAGGGTCATCTTGGCGATGTAGAGCCCCAGCCCGAACGGCAGCACCAGCTGCGGGTCCCGGGCGTCGGCCCAGGCCAGCACGACCGTGGTGAGGGTGTAGCTGAGTGCCGTGACGGCCACCCCGGCCACCGCGCCCAGCGCGCCGTCCGCGCCCCGGGCCATCCCGCCGGCCACCCCGGCCAGCGCGGCCAGCAGCACCGACGCGACCACCAGCACCGGCAGGTGGCGCAGTCGCCAGCCGCGGTCCGCCGCCGCCTCCGGCGCGCGCGTCCCCGGCTCAGCCACGGGGGTACGCCGGGAAGGCGGTGACCAGGTCGGTCACGTCGGCGGCGAGCCGGCTCAGCGCGTCCGCGCCCCCGGGCTCGTCGGGATCGGTGCGGACCGCCCGGGCGATCAGCGAGGCGATGCCGCGCATCTCCCCCTCGCGCATGCCCTGGGTGGTGACGCTCGGGGTGCCCACCCGGATGCCGGAGGCCACCATCGGCTTCTGCGGGTCGTACGGGATGGCGTTCTTGTTCAGGGTGATCCGCGCGGCGTCGCAGCGTGCCTCGGCGTCCGCGCCGGTCACCCCGAGCTCGCGCAGGTCGAGCAGGGCCAGGTGGGTGTCCGTGCCGCCGGAGACCGGCCGCATCCCCTCGGCGGCCAGCCCGTCGGCGAGGGCCCGGGCGTTGTCGACCACCTGGGCGGCGTACGCCCGGAACTCCGGCTGGGCGGCCTCGCGCAGGGCGACCGCCTTGGCGGCGACCGCGTGCATCAGCGGGCCGCCCTGGGTGAACGGGAAGACCGCCTTGTCGATCCGGGGGGCGAGCGACTCCCGGCAGAGGATCATGCCGCCGCGCGGACCGCGCAGCACCTTGTGGGTGGTGAAGCAGACCACGTCGGCGTACGGCACCGGGGAAGGCACGGCCCGGCCGGCGACCAGCCCGATGAAGTGCGCGGCGTCCACCATCAGGTACGCGTCGACCTCGTCGGCGATCTCCCGGAACCGGGCGAAGTCGATCAGGCGCGGGTACGCCGTCGCACCACAGATGATCATCTTGGGTCGGTGCGCCCGGGCCAGGTCCCGCACCTCGTCGTAGTCGATCAGCTCGGTGTCCCGCCGCACCGTGTACCCGACGGTGTGGAACCACTTGCCGGAGAAGTTCACCCGGCTGCCGTGGGTCAGGTGACCGCCGTGCGGCAGGTCCATCGCCAGCACCGTGTCGCCCGGCTGCACCAGGGCGGCGTACGCGGCCAGGTTGGCGCTCGCGCCGGAGTGCGGCTGGAGGTTCGCGTGCTCCGCCCCGAACAGCTCCTTCGCCCGGGCGATGCCGATCTCCTCGGCCCGGTCCACCTCGGCGCAGCCGCCGTAGTACCGGCGACCCGGATAGCCCTCGGCGTACTTGTTGGTCAGCGTGGAGCCGAGCGCGGCCAGCACCGCCGGGGAGGTCAGGTTCTCGCTGGCGATCAGTTGCAGGCCGCCGCGCAGCCGCTCCAGCTCCCCCAGCACCACCCCGGCGATCTCCGGGTCGACGGCGCTGAGCTGCTGGAAGTCCGGCCCCCAGAAGGGCTCCCTCGCGTTCTCCACAGCGAAGGAGTCTACGGAGCCGCACACTGGAGGTCGTGAGATGCCTCGTCACCGGAGCCACGGGTTACATCGGCGGGCGGCTCGCGCCCCGACTGCTCGCCGAAGGGCACACCGTACGCTGCCTGGCCCGCAAGGCCGGGCGGCTGCGCGACGTGCCGTGGGCCGCCGAGGCCGAGATCGCCGAGGGCGACCTGCGCAGGCCGGACACCCTGCCGGCCGCGTTCGAGGGCGTGGACGTGGCGTACTACCTGGTCCACTCGCTCGGCCAGGCCGGCTTCGAGGCCGCCGACCGGGAGGCGGCGACCAACTTCGCCGCGGCGGCCCGGGCCGCCGGCGTCCGCCGGATCGTCTACCTGGGCGGGCCGGAGCCGAAGGAGGAGGGCGAGCTGCCCTCCGCGCACCTGCGCTCGCGGGCCGAGGTCGGCCGGATCCTGCTGGACAGCGGCGTGCCGACCGTGGTGCTCCGGGCCGCGGTGATCATCGGTTCCGGGTCGGCCTCGTTCGAGATGCTGCGCTACCTGACCGAGCGGCTGCCCGCGATGGTCACCCCGCGCTGGGTACGCAACCGGATCCAGCCGATCGCCGTCCGCGACGTGCTGCGCTACCTGGTCGGCTGCGCGACCCTGCCGCCCGAGGTGAACCGGGCCTTCGACATCGGCGGCCCGGACGTGCTCACCTTCCAGCAGATGATGCAGCGGTACGCGCGGGTGGCCGGGCTGCGGCCCCGGATCATCCTGCCGGTGCGCCCGCTCACGCCGTCGCTCTCCTCGCACTGGGTCGGCCTGATCACCCCGGTGCCGAACGCCATCGCCCGGCCGCTGGTGGAGAGCCTGATCCACGAGGCGGTCGCGCACGAGCACGACATCGCCCGGTACGTGCCCGACCCGCCCCACGGGCTGACCGGCTTCGACCAGGCGGTCGCCCTGGCGCTGGCCAAGGTGCGCGACGCCGAGGTGGAGACCCGCTGGTCCACCGCGAGCGGGCCGGACGCCCCGGCCGAACCGCTGCCCAGCGACCCGCACTGGTCCGGCGGCACCGCGTACACCGACCTGCGGGAGCGGGAGGTGCACGCGCCGCAGGCCGCGCTCTGGCGGGTCATCGAAGGAGTCGGCGGGGAGCACGGCTGGTACTCCTTCCCGCTCGCCTGGTCGGTCCGCGGCTGGCTGGACCGACTGGTCGGCGGGGTCGGGCTGCGCCGGGGCCGGCGCGACCCGCACCGCCTCCAGGTCGGCGAGGCGCTGGACTTCTGGCGGGTCGAGGAGATCGTCCCCGGCGAGCTGCTCCGGCTGCGCGCCGAGATGCGGCTGCCCGGCCGGGCCTGGCTGGAGATGCGCGCCGAACCGGCCGGCGAGGGCCGCAGCCGCTTCGTCCAGCGGGCCGTCTTCCTGCCCCGCGGGCTCCCCGGCCACCTCTACTGGGCCTCGGTCCTGCCCTTCCACGCCGTCGTCTTCGGCGGCATGGCCCGCAACATCGCCCGCGGCGCCGAAAACCCCACCCCCTGACCCACCCCACCCCACCCTGGCCCTGGCCCTGGCCCCACCCTGCCCCGCGATCTTGCACTTTCGGCCCTCGCCCTGAGGCTTTTGTGCCTTGTGTCGGGGCAGTAAGTGCAAGATCGTCGAGGGCGGGGGCGGGGGCGGGGGCGGGGGCGGGGGCGGGGGCGGGGGCGGGGGCGAGGGGATGGGCGGGGGTTAGTTGCCGGTGCGGGGGGTGGTGTGTTGGAAGGCGACGGTCTGGCTCGGGGGGACGAAGTCCACCACGGGCTCGTCGCGCAGGGCGTCGGCGAGGATGCGGCCGACGGCGGCGATCTGGCGGACCTGCACCCCGCCGCCGACGGCGTCGCGGGGGTTGTCCGGGTTCGCGGCGATGCTGGCGACGGCGAGCTGCGGGGTGAAGGCCACCACGGTCTCCGTGGCGTTCCGCTCCGAGCTGCCGGTCTTGCCGGCGAGCGGGCGGCGCAGCCCGGGCTGGAGCTCCTCGGCGGTGCCGCCGTTGCAGCGGCCGTACATCGACTGGTCGCCGACCGGGCAGCGGGCCGCGTCCGCCGCCGCGCGGGCCACCTCGGTGTCGAGCACCTGGCGGCAGTCCGGTTTCCCGGCGGCCACCGTGCGGCCGGAGGGGTCGACGATCGAGGTGACCGGGGTGGGGCGGCACCAGGTGCCCTCCGCCGCCACGGTGGCGTACGCGTTGGCCAGGTCGAGCGGGGTGGTGGCGGCGACGCCCAGGGTGAACGCGCCCCAGTTCTTCGCGTCCTCGCGGGCCAGCCGGGCGTCGTCGGGTGAGCGGAGCACGATGCCCAGCCGCTGCGCCATCTCCACCACCTTGTCCGCGCCGACCCGCTCGGTGAGCCAGGCGAAGTACGTGTTGACCGACCGCCCGAACGCGCTCCACATGCTGCGGTGCCCGTTCATCCAGGCCGGGTTGGCGTTGGCCGGGCACCAGTAGCCGCCACAGCTGGCCGGGCCACCGCCGGCCTTGAAGTCGGTGACGTAGATGCTCGGCGCGTCGAAGTCGGTGTCCAGCGGCAGGCCCGACTCCAGCGCGGCGAGCAGCGCGAAGAGCTTGAAGGTCGAGCCGCCCTGGTAGCCGACGATCCCGCCGCCCCCGGCCACCAGCTGGTTGACGGTGTTCGGGTAGTTCTGCTGGCCGTCCGGGTTCGCCGCGACGCCGTAGTTGCGGTTCACCGCCATGGCCAGCACCCGGCCGGTGCCCGGCTGCACCACCGCCGTCGGCGCGGCCCGCTTGTTGTCCACGTCGTAGACCTGGAGCACCTGCTCGGTGGCCTTGCGTTGCACCTCCGGGTCGAGCGTGGAGACGATCCGCCAGCCGCCCCGGCGCAGCGTGCGCTGCCGCTCGTCGACGGACGCCCCGAACGCGGGCTGGGCGTTCCACCACTGGGTGAACCAGTCACAGAAGAAACCCCAGTCGTTGCGGTCGCGGGGCACCGCGGCACAGTCGTTCGGGGTGGCGCTGGGCCGCAGTTTCACCTGCTCGGCCTTGGCCTTCGTGGCCGCCCCGGCGTCGACCTGGCCGGTCTCCACCATCCGGTCCAGCACGTACGCGCGGCGGGCCACCGCCGCGTCGGCGTCCCCGTTGATCGGGTCGTCGGTGTCGGGCGAACGGACCAGCCCGGCCAGCAGCGCGGCCTGGGCCAGGGTGAGCTTCGCCGGGGTGGTGGAGAAGTAGCGCTTGCTGGCCGCCGCGATGCCGTACGCCCCGGCGCCGAAGTACGCGATGTTCAGGTAGCGGCCGAGGATCTCGTCCTTGCCCAGCTCGCGTTCCAGGGCGAGCGCGTACCGCATCTCCCGGATCTTGCGCCCCATGGTGATCTCGGTGGCCTTCGCCCGCTGCTCGGCGGTCAGCCGGGGGTCTCCGGCCAGCGCGTTGCGGACGTACTGCATGGTCAGCGTGGAGGCGCCCTGCCGGGTGCCGTCCTCGCGCCGGTTCGCGGTGAACGCGCGCACCACGCCGCGTACGTCGACTCCGTGGTGCTGGTAGAAGCGGACGTCCTCGGCGGCCACGATGGCCTGGCGCATCACCGGCGCGACCTCGGCCACCGGCACGTCCACCCGGTCCTCGACGTAGAACGAGGTGATCAGGGTGCGGCCGTCGTTGGCGTAGAGGTTGGAGCGCTGGGCCGGCTGCGGGGTACGCAGCGACTCGGGCAGCTCCGCGTAGGGCATCAACCCCTTGAAGCCGAGCCCGAACACCAGCGCGGCCGGCAGCGCGGCGGCGGCCAGGGCCAGTCCGGCGAGCACGCCGGCGAGCAGGACGGTGAACAGCTTGTCGAGATGGGCCCGGTTCATCGTTCTCCCCGCAGGAGGCGGCCGTACGGACCCGTTCAGAATGACCGGATTCGGCTCTTACGCCGCCTTCTTCCCCAAAAAGCGCAGAAAGTTCGCGAGGAAGGATGAAACTCAGGGCAGCAGCGCCGCCACCAGGGGGTGCACCGTCTCCTCGATCTCGTCGGCCACCCGGCTGAAGCACTGGTCGCCCCGGCCCCACGGGTCGTCGAGGTCGTCGGTGGACAGCGGGGAGGCGCCCTGCCGTGCGGCGTCGGCCGCCGCCACCAGCGCCACACCGCGGGTGTACACCGCCTCCGGGGTGGCCTCCGGCGCGGGCAGCTCGGCGGCGTCCACCTCGGCCAGCAACCGGCCGAACTCGCCCAGCACGAAGGTCCGGCCGGCGGCGTCCGGGCGCAGCGCCACCACGTACTCCTGCTGGTCGGCGGTGGCGGTGAGGACCAGGTCGGCGGCGTCGATCAGGTCGGAGCGCAACCGCCGGGCGGCGAACCCGGCCACGTCGCCGCCGCGTGAGGTGACCTGGCGGGCCGCCGGCGGGTTCATCTCCTCACCGGCGTGCCAGCCGCCGGTGCCGGCGCTGTGGCTGTGCACCAGCTCGTCGGAGCGGTCCCGGTCGACGCCCAGGCGGGTCAGCCGCTCCCGGACCGCGAGCAGCAGCAGCCGCTCGGCCATCGGGGACCGGCAGATGTTGCCCATGCAGACGTGCAGGACGGTGAACGGCGGCACTCAGCGCCCCCGCTCGTCGATCAGGTCCGGCACCACGTCACGCAGCTTCTCCAACGGAACGGCGCCCTGGCGCAGCAGCCGGGGCACCTCGCCGGTCAGGTCGACGATGGTGCTCGGCACCGGGTCGAGCGCCGGACCGGCCTCCAGGTAGGCCCGGACGCCGTAGCCGAGCTGCTCGCGGGCCTCCTCGGCGGTCAGCGCGGCCGGCTGGCCGACCTTGTTGGCCGAGGCGACCGCCATCGGGCCGGTCTCCCGCAGCACCTCCAGCGCCACCGGGTGCAGCGGCATCCGCACCGCCACCGTGCCGGTGGAGTCGCCCAGGTCCCAGGCCAGGCTCGGCGAGTGTTCCACCACGATCGTCAACGCCCCGGGCCAGAACGCCTCGACCAGCTCCCGCGCCGAGCGGGGCAGCGAGAAGACCAGGCCGTCCAGGGTGTGCCGGGAGCCGATCAGCACCGGCGGGGCCTGCCGCGCGCCGCCCTTGGCGTCCGCGAGGGCCTTGACCGCGTACGGGGTGAAGGCGTCCGCGCCGATGCCGTAGACCGTGTCGGTCGGCAGGACGACGAGTTCCCCGTTCTTGACCGCCTCGATGGCAGCGGCGATGCCGCGGTCCCGGTCGGCGGGTGACCGACAGTCGTAGAGCATCACGAGGAGCCAGTCTGCCACGCCGGGGCCGCCTCGGCGTGCTGGCCGTCCGCCCGCCGGGACGCGGTGGCGAACCGGGGCCGGCCGACCAGGTCACGGTGCTCCTCGACGTCCCGGTAGCGGCCGTCGGCGGCGAGCAGCTCCGGCACCGCGGCGCCGTGCGTGTCGTCGTGCTCGACGCCCAGCACGCCGCCGGGGCGCAGCAGCTCGGCGGCCCGGGCCAGCACCGGCCGGATCACGTCCAGGCCGTCCGCCCCGCCGAAGACCGCCTCGTCCGGGTCGTGCCCGGCCACCTCGGGCGGCACCACCACGGCGCGCGGCACGTACGGCGGGTTGCAGAGCAGCACGTCGACCCGGCCGACCAGGTCGGCCAGCAACCCGGGTTCGGTCACGTCGGCCGCCACCACCTCGACCGGGGTGTCCCCCGCGGCGGCCCGGTCGGCGGCGTTGCGGCGCAGCCAGGTCAGCGCCGCCGGGGACCGTTCCACGGCCACCACCCGCGCGCCGGGCAGTTCCTGGGCGACCGCCAGGGCGATCGCGCCGGAGCCACTGCACAGGTCCACCACCAGCGGGCCGCTGCGCCGCCGCCCCTGCGCCACCCCCCAGCCGGCCAGCAGCTCGGTCTCCGGCCGGGGCACGAACACGCCCGGGCCGACCGCCAGTTCCAGGTGCCGGAACCCGGCGACGCCGGTGAGGTGCTGCAACGGTTCCCGGGCCACCCGGCGGTCCACCAGCGCGGCGAGCCGGTCCCGCTGGTCCGGGCCGAGACCGTCGGCCAGGGCCAGTCGGCCGCGCGCCACCCCCAGCACGTACGCGGTCAGCAGCTCGGCCTCCGCCCGGGGTGACTCGACGCCCGCCGCGGCCAGCGCGCGGGCCGCCCGGGCGACCGCCAGTGAGGGGCGCTCGCGTTCTGTCCCTTCGGAGGGGTGTTGCGGGAGGGAGGTCACGACATAATCATGAAGCGTCGCGGGCCGCGCCACGAGCGGGTGCGTCCGGGGGCACACCGACAGGGAGGTCGCGGGTGGGCTGGCTCGACCGGGTCGACGACCAGGTTGACGCCCTGCGCCGTGCCCGCGCGTTGCAGCAGGCCAGTCGCTCGGCCGAGGCGGTCGCCCTGCTCGACCGGGTGATCCGCACCACCGACGATCCGTGCGCCCGGGCCGACGCGCTCGTCCAGCGCCTCTGTGCGGTGATCAATCTCGGCCGGACCGCGGAGTACACCCGGGCCATCGAGGACGCCTCCGCGGCCGTCCGCGACCTGGCCGAGCCGTACCTGCACGGGCACCTCAACGCCCTCGCCGCGCTGGCCGCCCACCACCAGGGCGCGCTGGACCGCTGCGTCACCCACCTGGTGAAGGCGGCCCGGGCGTTGACCGCCGACGACGACCCGGACCGGGACACCGCCTGGGGCTGGCACGACCTGGCGATGGCGTACTCCTACCTCAGCTTCCACGGGCACGCCCTCGGCGCGATCGAGCGGGCCCGCCAGGTCGGTCTCACCGCCGGCATCCCCGAGGAGACGTTCGCCGCCCCGGGCATCCGGCTGCGCAACGCGGTCGCCCTCGACCACAACGGCGACAGCGACGGCTGCCTGCGGGTGCTGCGCGACGTGGCCGGCGACTTCAGCCGCTTCCTGCGCAGCGGCCGGGCCGACGACATCATGCCCGGCAGCCTGGCCGCGTACGGGTACGCCGCCGCCCGCCGGGCCGCCTTCGGCGACCGGGTGGAGTCCGGCACCGACGCCGATCCGACCCGACTGCTGGCGCACGGCGGGGACAGCGCCCGCGCCCGTGACCTGCGCCAACTCGGCCAGGTCTGCCTCGCCATCGCCGACGGCCGGCCGATCGAGGCGGTCACCCGGCTGGACACCACCCGGGTCTCCAACGAGACGCTGGGCGCGGCCGAGGCGCCCCGGCTGCGCAGCATCGCCCTGGCCCGCGCCGGCGACCACGCCGCCGCGCACCGGGCCGACCGGCACGCGTTCCGGCTCGCGGCCCAGCGCAACGACCGGCTGCGGGACGTCTACATCGACGGCATCGCCGCCCGCATCGACCACGAGGAGGTACGCCGCGAGGCCGCCCGCTACGAGGGCGAGGCGCTCACCGACCCGCTGACCGGGCTGCCCAACCGCCGCCGGCTGGAGCGCTACATCGGGGCGGTGGTGTCCCGGGGCGAGCGGGTGGTGATCGGGGTCTGCGACCTGGACGGCTTCAAGGCGGTGAACACCCGGCACGGCCACCACTCCGGCGACCTGGTGCTGCAACGCATCGCCGGGGTGATCAACCGGGTGATGCGGCGCGGGGACTTCGTCGCCCGCTACGGCGGCGACGAGTTCGTCGTGGTGCTGCCCGAGGCGGGCATGTCCGAGGCGACCGAGGTGGCCCGACGGATCCAGGCGGCCGTCCGCACCGAGGACTGGGAGTCGCTGGTGCCGGGCACCCCCGTCGGGGTCAGCATCGGCTTCGCCGAGGTGAACGGCGGCTCCGGGGCGAGCGTCCGGGAGGCCCTGGGCGCCGCCTTCGAGCTGGCCGACCGGGAGATGCTCCGCGCCAAGGACCGCCGCCGCGCCTCCTGACCCACCCCACCCCCATCGCCCCCGCTAATTCACGGAAAGAGTGGCTTTCCGCGGCCCCAGTGCCACTCTTTCCGTGAATTAGCGCGGAGCGGGGGGTGGGGGGAGGGGGTCAGCGGCGGGTGAGTTCGGTGTCGCCGGCCAGGCGGGCGGTGCGGTCCGCCTCGGCGAGGGCGTCCAGCACGCCGTCCAGCTCGCCGCCGAGGGCCAGGTCCAGGTTGTACGCCGTGTAGCCGATCCGGTGGTCGGTGATCCGGTTCTGCGGGAAGTTGTACGTGCGGATCCGCTCCGACCGGTCCACCGTGCGGACCTGGGCCTTGCGGGCGTCCGAGGCGGCGGCGTCGGCCTGCTCCTGGGCCGCCGCGAGCAGCCGGGCCCGCAGGATGCGCATCGCCTGCTCCCGGTTCTGGAGCTGGGACTTCTCGTTCTGGCAGGAGACCACGATGCCGGTGGGCACGTGGGTGATCCGGACCGCCGAGTCGGTGGTGTTCACCGACTGGCCGCCCGGGCCGGACGAGCGGAACACGTCGATCCGCAGCTCGTTCGGGTCGATGGTGACGTCGACGTCCTCGGCCTCCGGCAGCACCAGTACGCCGGCCGCGCTGGTGTGGATCCGGCCCTGCGACTCGGTGACCGGGACGCGCTGCACCCGGTGCACGCCGCCCTCCCACTTGAGCCGGGACCAGACCCCGTTGCCGCCGTCCGGGACGCCCTTTGTCTTGATCGCCAGTGAGACGTCCTTGACGCCGCCGAGGTCGGAGTCCTGCGCGTCGATCACCTCGGTGAGCCAACCGCGCCGCTCGGCGTACCGGGTGTACATGCGCAGCAGGTCGCCGGCGAAGAGCGCCGACTCCTCGCCACCCTCGCCGGCCTTGATCTCGACGATCACGTCCTTGGCGTCGTGCGGGTCACGTGGGATCAGCAGCTCGGCGAGCCGCTCCTCCAGCGCCGGCAGGCTCGCCGCGATGCTCTCCGCCTCGTCGGCGAACGCCGGGTCCTCGGCGGCCAGCTCGCGGGCGGCGGCCAGGTCGGCCCGGGCCTGCTCCAGCTCACCGGCTGCCTTGTGCAGCGGGACCAGCTCGGCGTAGCGGCGGCCGATCCGCCGGGCGGTGCCCTGGTCGGCGTGGATGGCCGGGTCGGCCAGCCGCTTCTCCAGCTCGGCGTACTCGTCGAGGAGGGCGGCCAGGCGCTCACTGCTCATGGTGCGGGTGCTCCTTCGACGAGGTGCCGACGACCGGGCGGGGAGTCGCCGACGACCGGGCGGGGAGTCGCCGCCGACCGGGCGGGGACGGGAGGACTGGGGCGCAAACGGACGAACGCCCGTGCCCGGCACGGAGCCGGACACGGGCGTCGTCGACGGAGCTACTTGGCCTTCTTGGCCTGAACCTTGGCGTACTTCTGCTGGAACTTCGCGACCCGACCGGCGGTGTCCAGGACGCGCTGCTTACCGGTGTAGAACGGGTGGCAGGCGCTGCAGGTCTCGACGCTGATCGAACCGCCCTTGGCGGTGCTGCGGGTCGTGAAGGTGTTACCGCAGGAGCACTTGACCTCGGTGGTCGTGTACTCCGGGTGGATGTTGGGCTTCATGTCGCCTCGGTCCTTTCGTCGGTGGTCGCCGGGTCGCCGTCGGGTTCCCCGTCGCACGCGACGGGCTCGGGCGTGAACCGGAACCGGTGGCCGATTGACCAGTGTGCCATGGGCGTCGGCCGGCCCGGCGAGCGGGCCGCACAGCAGGTCCGGCTGGCTCAACGCTCCCCTCCCCGTCCGCATTCCCGCCCCGCTCCCGCGCATTCGTCCGCACCGGGACCGGCACGATCGGGAGGGGCCGGGACGCGCGGGACAGGGAGGCACGGACGGGAACGCACGGGACAGGACGTGCGCCCGCCGACGGGCTCCTCCCCCAGGCGCAGGAGCCCGTCGGCGGGCGACCGGCGCCGGAGACACGGCGGCACCTCCGCGTCTCCGGCACCGGGGTCGACCGGCCCGGTGGTCCCCCCGGGCCCCCGCCAGGCCGGTCGTCGACCGGAGCCGTTGCTCAGGCGGCGGGCGCCCGCGCCGCCGTCAGGGTGACCGTCGCCTCGGCGCGGACCCCGTTGACGGTCACCGCGAGCAACACCTGCGCGCCGGGCCGCAGCGCGGTCAGCGTGCCGCTCGCCGGGTCGAACCGGGCCACGTGCCACGGCTTCACCCCGTCGGCCGTACCGATGTGCAGGTTCGGCGAGCCGGACCAGTCGGCGCTGACCGGGGCGGACACCGGGACCGTACGGCCGCCGGGCTGGAGCAGTGTGGCGGTGACCCGCGCCGGGACGCCGACCGCGACGTCGCCCGGCGCGGCCAGGGTGAGCCGGTCGACGTGGGCGTGGAACTCGGCCCGGACCCAGTCGGGGCCCTCGGCGAGCGGGTCGCGGCGGGCCCGCTCGGCCTCCTGCGGGGTCACCGGGTCCACCCCGAACTCGGTCCACCCGGTGAAGCCGCCCAGCTCCGGCGGGGTGGACGGGTTCTTGCCCGAGTTGCCGTTGATCACGTACGGCACGCCGTCCACCCGGTCCGCGTGGAAGGTGCCCACGTGGCCGTTGACCAGCAGCGCGCCCTTGCCCGTGCGGTGCTGGAAGTCGGCCAGCCACTGCTCCACCAGGGCCGCTTCCTTGCGGTCGAGGAGCTGGCTGGCCTTGGCCGGGCTGGGGTCGCGGGGCGGGTGGTGGAAGAGCACCGTCACCGAGCCCACGGCCGGGTCGGTGGCCGCCGCGTCCAGGGTCCGCCGCAGCAGCTCCACCTGGTCGAACCCGCCGCCGCGCAGCGAGCCGGTGGCGGTGCTCAGCGTGACGAACCGGGTGCCCCGGTGGTCGGCGACCCGCGAGGTGTCGCCGAAGACGCTGCGGAAGTTGCCGATCGGGGCGCCCATGATCTCGTGGTTGCCCGGCACGTACCAGTACGGCAGCTCGCCGCCGAGTTCCTCGTCCAGGATCCGCTTGGCCAGCGCGAAGTCCGCCGGGTACGCGGTGTCCACGAAGTCCCCGTCGATGACCAGGAGGTCCGGCTTCGCCGCCTTGATCTCGCGCAGCGTACGGCGGGCCTGGGCGACCAGGTCGCTGTCCGGGTCGGCGGCGACGAACTGGGCGTCGGACATGACGGCGAAGCGCCAGGGCGCGCCGTCCACCGTGCCGTCGCGCAGCACCACCCGGTCGGTGCGGTTCTCCTCGGCCGGCGCGGCCACGGTCGGCGGCACCCGGGCCACCAGGTCGTCGATGACGATCTCGCTGCGGTACTGCTTGGCCGGGTCGGTCTCGGCCACGTAGAACCGGCGCACCCGGACCGGGTACTGCACGCCGGGCGGCACCGCGAACTCGACGTACTTCCAGCCGGTCCAGGTCACGTACGGGCCGCGGAGCACGATCTGGGTGTCCTGGGCGTCGTGCAGGTGCAGGCTCGGCCACTCCCCGGTGCCGTTGCCCTTGATCCACATCCCGAACGCCTGCGGCTGGCCGGGGACCGGGATCCAGGCCGGCGGGTCCGCGTACGCGGCCCGGGTCCCGGTGGACTGGCCGAAGTCGTACGACATCTTCAGGCCGGTGCCGGTGTGGCCGGGCGCGGGGGCGACCGAGCCGGCGGCGCGGGCCTGGCTGAACGTCCACGATGCGGCGTCGTCGAAGCCGGCCACCGGCACGTCGGTCAGGCCGACCGTCACCGGCAGCACCGTGCTGCGGTCTCCGACGTGGACGGTGAGCAGGGCGGAGCCGCTGTCGCCGAGCGCCTTGACGTCGAGGTTGCCGTCCGCCCTCGGGGTGACCGCGAGCAGCTCGTGGTCGTACTCCAGGCGCAGGTCGGCGGGCTCGATCGGCGCGGTGTTCCCCTCGCCGTCGAAGCCGACCACGCCGAAGAGGCCGGCGTCGCCCCGGGCGGTCAGGCCGAGCCGGTCCACGGTGGCGTCGATCCGGTCCAGCGGACCGAGCACGGTCAGGTCGAGGGTGCCACGCGCCTCGTCCCGCCAGGCGGTGACGGTGCTGCGGCCGGACCGGCCGGCCCGGAACACCCCCCGGTCGTCCACGGTGCCCCGGTCGGCGGGGTTGGCCCGCCACTGCGGCGCGCCGGCGGCCGGGCCGTACGTCTCGTCGTAGCCGGCCGCGGTGAGCCGGCGGGTGAGGCCGGGGAAGACCCGGTCGGGGCGGCCACCCCGGATCGGCGCGACGCCCGGCGCGGCGGTCGGGTCGCCGGCGGTCTCCAGCCAGTACCCGGTGAGCCGGCCGCTGCCCTCGGGCGCGTAGATGGCCAGGCCGTTCGGCACCGGCCGCTCGCTGCCGTCGGACGGGCTGTTCTCCACCTGGACCGTCGCCGCGCCCGGCTCGCGGGCCAGCAGGGTCGACGAGCCACCGCCGTCGAGGTTCAGCGCGTTCGCCGCGCCCAGCTCGACCATCATCCGGCCCATCTCGGTCAGGGTGACGCCCCGGCTGTCGACCTGCCGGCCGTCCACCGTCAACATGATCATTTTGCGCCCGTCGGCGGAGAAGCCGACCGAGGTGCGCGGCGCCAGGGTCGCGTCGGCGATGCTCTGCACCACGCCGTCGCGGACCAGCACGTTGCCGCCGCCCACCGCCGCCCGGGGGCTGCCGCCGTCGGACGCCTTCGGCCGCCAGGTCAGGTCGACCGGGTCACCGGGGCGCAGCGCCGCCAGGGCGTCCGCGCCCGCCTCCCGGCCGAGCAGCACGGTCGTCCCTGCCGGGATCGGCCCCTCGCCGGCCGTGCCGGCCACGGTCGCGACCCGGCCGCCGGTCACCGTCACCTCGACCACGCGGGCCGCGCCGCTCACCGCCCGCAGCCGGGGGTACGCGCCCCAGAGCGGGGTGAAGACCCCCACCCCGTCGCGCTGCACCATGTTGTTGAACTGGGTCAGCGGGACCGGGCCGGCCGGCAGGGCCGCGCTGCCCTCGAAGCCGACCTGGACGATCCGGCCCAGCCCTTCGGCGCTGATCGTGGCGGCGTTGGGGTGCCCGGCGACCGGCGACTGGATCAGCTCGCCGGAGCGGATGCCGACGCCCTGCGCCGCCCCCGAGTTGTTGATGTCGAAGAAGTCGCCGTTGACGGCGGCGACCGCGCGGGACCGGTCGACCGCCGCCCGCAGCGGCTCGTCCCTGGTCACCGCGCCGGAGTTCACGTAGTCCACGGTCACCCCGCCGGAGAGGTCGGCGGTGAGCGCGTCGGCGCGCAGCCAGCCGGCCGCGTCGTACCGGTCGAAGGAGGTCAGGTCGAGCCCGGGGGCGACCGGTCGGGTGGTCTTCGCGGTCTCCAGGCCACCGGCCGGCTCCAGGCCGGTGGCGGTGCCCTGCGGGGCGGTGGCGAGGGTGACCGCCGGGTCCGGCCGGGAGGAGGCCGCCGGGGCGTCCTCGGCGGGCGTGGCCGGCACGGGCACCGGCGCCGCGACGCCGGCCGGCGCGGGCCCGACCAGGGCGAGCGCCGGCGTCAGCAGCAGGACGCCGGCGAGACGGGCGGATCGACTGCGGGTACGCATGGACGACAGTCAACCCGGAACTGAACAGAAGTTTCAAGAGCCAGGGAC
Organism: Micromonospora auratinigra; assembly: GCF_900089595.1. Lineage (GTDB taxonomy): Bacteria > Actinomycetota > Actinomycetes > Mycobacteriales > Micromonosporaceae > Micromonospora > Micromonospora auratinigra. Next base: position 3,886,191 of record NZ_LT594323.1, read on the forward strand.
TGAACCGTAGAAAAACTTCATCCTCCGGCCCGGTACGCGGACAGGGGCACGGCCGGCCGGCCGTGCCCCTGTCCGGGTCGCTCCTGTCAGGTCACTCGCCCGGAGTGGACTTCGCGATCTGCATCAGGAACTCGATGTTCGTGCGGGACTGCTTGAGCCGGTCCAGCAGGAGGTCGAGCGCCGCCTGCGAGTCCAGCGAGTGCAGCACCTTGCGGAGCTTGTGGATGATCGCCAGCTCCTCCGGCGCGAGCAGGACCTCCTCCTTGCGGGTGCCGGAGGGGTTGATGTCGATCGCCGGGAAGACCCGCTTGTCGGCGATCTTCCGGTCCAGCTTGAGCTCGGCGTTACCGGTGCCCTTGAACTCCTCGAAGATGACCGTGTCCGCCATGGACCCGGTCTCCACCAGCGCGGTGGCGAGGATGGTCAGCGAGCCGCCGTTCTCGATGTTGCGGGCCGCACCCAGGAACCGCTTCGGCGGGTAGAGCGCGGTGGAGTCGATACCACCCGACATGATCCGGCCGCTGGCCGGCGCCGCCAGGTTGTACGACCGACCGAGCCGGGTCACCGAGTCGAGCAGCACGACCACGTCGTGGCCCAGCTCGACCAGGCGCTTCGCCCGCTCGATCGCCAGCTCCGCCACCGTGGTGTGGTCCTGCGGCGGACGGTCGAACGTGGCCGCGATGACCTCGCCCTTCACCGACCGCTGCATGTCGGTGACCTCTTCCGGCCGCTCGTCGACCAGCACCACCATCAGGTGGCACTCCGGGTTGTTGCGGGTGATCGCGTTCGCGATCGCCTGCAGCACCATGGTCTTACCGGCCTTCGGCGGCGACACGATCAGCGCCCGCTGCCCCTTGCCGATCGGCATCACCAGGTCGATGACCCGCGTGGTCAGGATGTGCGGCTCGGTCTCCAGCCGCAGCCGCTCCTGCGGGTACAGCGGAGTGAGCTTGTAGAACTCCGGACGACGCTTCGCCTCGTCCGGCTCCATCCCGTTGATGGTGTCGAGCCGGACCAGCGGGTTGTACTTGTCGCGCCGCTGCTCGCCGCCCTCCCGGGCCGCCCGCACCGCGCCGGTGATGGCGTCACCGCGGCGCAGGCCGTACTTCTTGATCTGGGACATCGACACGTACACGTCGTTCGGGCCGGCCAGGTAGCCGGTGGTCCGCACGAAGGCGTAGTTGTCGAGGACGTCGATGATGCCGGCCACCGGGACGAGCACGTCGTCCTCGCCGACCTGCGGCTCGCGGCCGCCACCGCCGCCGTCGCCGCCCTCGATCCGGTCGCCCCGGCCCCGCCGACGGTCCCGGAACCGGCTGCGCCGGCCGCGCCGGCCGCCGCCCTCGTCGTCGTCGTCGTTGTCCCGCTCGACGCGCGGCCCGCGGTCGTTGCGGTCACCCCGGTCGTTGCGGTCACCCCGGTCGTTCCGGTCGCCCCGGTCGTTCCGGTCCCCGCGGTCGTTGCGGTCACCGCGGTCGGCCCGCTCGTTACGCTCGGCGCGGTCACCCCCGCGCTCACCGCGCTCGGCCCGGTCCCCGCCACGCTCGGCCCGGTCCCCGCGGTCGGCCCGCTCGCCGCCACGCTCGGCCCGCTCGGCGCGCTCGTTACGCTCGCCGGCGCGCTCGTTACGCTCGCCGGCGCGCTCGTTACGCTCGCCGGCGCGCTCGTTACGCTCGCCGCGCTCGGCCCGCTCGGCCCGCTCGCCGCGGTCGCCCCGCTCGGTGCGCTCCGCGCGCTCGGTGCGGTCGGTGCGCTCCGCACGCTCGCGGCCCCGGCCCTCGCCGCGCTCGGCCCGCTCGCCGGCCTCGGCGGGAGCCTCCTCGGTCCGGGTCTCCGCCGGCCGCGCCTCGGTGGTGGCGGCAGCGGCCCGGCCCCGACGGGTCCGGGTACGACCCTCGGTCGCCTCGGCGGCCGGCGCCTGCTCGGCGGGACGGCGCTCGGCCTGGGTCCGCTCCTCGCGGACCTCGGCGTGCACCTCTTCACGGGCGGGAGCGGCCGCGGCCGCGACCTCGGCCCGCGGTCGAGGGGTTCCGGCGGCGGCGCCGCCCTGCCGCTCGGTGATCGCGCTGATCAGCTCGCCCTTACGCATGCGAGCCGTACCGGAGATACCGAGCGACGCGGCCAGGCTCTGCAGCTCTGGCAGCAGCATCGCCGACAGGCCGGTACCGCTGCGCCGACGGCGCGTGGGGGCGGCGGTGGTGGCATCGCCAGCGACGTTGGAAACATCCGACGTCACGTCGGTGGTGTCGCTCAATGGATTCCTTCCCTCGATAGGCCGGGACTGCCCGGAGTCGTGGAACAGGTGGCCGGGCGGCCTCGGTGCACCCGCCTCGCAAGGACGCGTCGCGGGAGTCTGTGACACAGCAGCCGGTCGGTTTCCCGACTCACCGACGTCGGTGAGCAGGTCTCGCCGCCTGCGGCGACCTGTGGAAACTGCGGTGCGGCGTGGGCCTTTGGCAGGGGTGACGGGCTTACCGCCGAGAGCTTCGGGGGTGCGCCGACCCGCAGGGAGATCGCATGCTTCGCGGCTGTGCTAGGTAAGAGCGTAATCAACTCTTCCGACCTGCGGCAACAGGGTCCCGCTCGGCGTGTCCAAGTCTACCCCGGGTGACCCGGGCACCGCTGACGTCTATCGGCAACTCCCAGCGCTGCCAGTTTCTTCCCGGCGCGAAGCCCGCCGGCACCTCGGTCAGCGCCAGCACGGTCGGCCCGGCCCCACTGACCACAGCCGCCACACCGGCCGCACGCAACTCGCTGACCAGGGCGGCTGTCGCCGGCATCCCCTCGGCGCGGTAGTCCTGGTGGAGCCGGTCGACGGTCGCCGGCAGCAGCAGCGCCGGAGCCGCGGTCAGTGCGTGGACCAGCAGCGCGGCCCGCCCGGCGTTCGACGCCGCGTCGGCGTGCGGCACCGTGGCCGGCAACGCGGCCCGGGCCACGGCGGTCAGGCCCCGCTCGCCGGGCACGAAGACGGTGGGGCGGACCGCCCCGGCGACGGCCAGCGAGACCGCCCGCGCGCCACCGGGCTCCGTCCAGGCGATGGTGAAACCGCCCAGCAGGCAGGGCGCCACATTGTCCGGATGCCCCTCGATCTCGGAGGCCAGCCGGAGCGCCGCGGCGTCGTCCAGCCGCTCCTCGCCGCCCTCGACCAGGGCCCGGGCCAGCAGCACGCCGGCCACGATGGCCGCCGAGGAGGAGCCGAGGCCGCGCGCCTGCGGGATCCGGTTGACGCACTCCAGCGCCAGCCCCGCCGGCTGACCGCCGAGCAGGTCGAAGGCGGCCCGCATCGAGGTGACCACCAGGTGCCGGTCGCCGTCCGGCAGCTCGCCGGCGCCCTCCCCGGTCACCGCGACCCGTACGCCGCCGGCGGTCACCTCGGCCGCCACGTCGTCGTACAGCCCCAGGGCCAGGCCCAGCGCATCGAAGCCCGGACCCAGGTTCGCGCTGGTCGCGGGCGTCCGGACCCGGACCGGGCCGGAGGCGAAAGTCATCGGCACCGGCTCATGCTAGGTCCCCCGACCGACAGCGCGCCGCGCCGCCCGCCGGTTGGGAATGGCACGCCTGCACTAGCCTGACGCCGAATCCATCGACGGTGGGAGACGACGTGCGGTTCCTCGGCTACTCCGGATGGCAGCTCTTCCTCCAGGTGCCGTACCTGCTGGTCCTGGTGACCGGGCTGGTGCTGGCGCTGACCAACCGGCGACTGCCCCGGGGCGCGCGGCGGCTGCTCGTCAGCGGCGTGGCGGTGCTGCTGGTCGGGGCGGTGCTCAACCTGGTCTGGGTGCTGGCCCTGCCGCACGTCTATTCGCAGGGCTGGGGCGGCCTGCGGCTGAGCCAGCTCAACCTGCTGGTCGTACCCCTGCAACTGGTGCTGCACCCGGCGGGCATGGCCCTGGTGGTCGCCGCCGCGTTCGCCGGGCGTCGCGCCGCCGGCCCCGCCGACCCGCCGCCACACTGGTCCGGCTGGCCGGCGCCGGCCGGCTCCCCGGTGATCCCGCCGCAGCCCACCCAGCGCCCCTGAGCCGAGCCGGCCCCGGTCCGGGCCCCGGAGGGGGCGGCTCCGGGACGCGTCCGGCCGGTCAGGAGGCCGGGGTCGACTCCGGGGCAGCCCCCGCCGAGGGGGTCGACTCCGGCTCCGACGCCGGTTCGGTGAGCGAGAGCCGCCGGGTGGCCAGCCGCCAGCCGATCGCGTAGACCACGGTGACCAGACCGCAGCCGGCCAGCACGGTCCGCTCGCTGACCGAGTCGACCACCAGGGCGACCACCAGCTGGCTGACCGAGATGGCCAGGGTCGCCAGCATCATGTCGGTGGCGAAGACCCGGCCCCGCAACCGGTCCGGCACCTCGCCCTGGAGCGCGTAGTTGGACAGCACCCAGTTGCTGCCGCCGCCCAGGTGGGCCAGGAAGACCAGCACCAGCACCAGCGGGAACCAGGTCACCACCGAGGCGCCGACGTACGCCAGGCCGTAGAGGGACATGGAGAGCGCCAGGCCGGTCAGCAGCCAGGCCCGGTTGGACAGCACCCGGCGCATCAGGATCGGACCGACCAGCGCCCCCGCGCCCCGGCTGGCGAAGAGCAGGCCGGTGCCGATCGCGCCGGCCCCGTACACCCCGGCGAGCAGCGGGAAGACCGTCAGCACGCCGTTGCCCAGGCCGACCGCCGACTTCACGGTGACCAGGGCGAGCACCCGGGGCCGGTGCGCGATGTAGCGCAGCGCCTCGCGGATCGCCGCCCAGGTGCGCGGGCTCGCCGCCCCGGGCTCGCGGGGCGCCTGCAGGGGCCGGCGGATCAGCGTGGCCAGGCCCGCCGCCACCGCCAGGCTGCCCGCCGCCACCCAGAAGCTGGCGTACGGGCCGGCCGCCGCGCTGAGCATGCCGCCGAGCGAGGCCCCGACCACCGTCATGGTCCCCCAGGCCGAACCGGCCACCGCGTTACCGGCGGCGAGATCCGCCGGGTCGAGCACGTTGGGCAGGGCGGCCTGGGCGGCCGGCGAGTAGAACGCCTTCGCGACCGCCACCACGGCGATCGCCACCAGGGCCAGCCAGGCGGTGCCGGCGCTGCGCACGCCGAGCAGCAGCAGGACACCGGCCAACGCGGCCAGGTTGGCCGCCATCATGATCTTGCGCCGGTCGAACCGGTCGGCGATGGTGCCGGTGTACGGCAGCAGCAGGGCCAGGGTGCCGGTGTCCACGGCGAGCACCAGCGCGCCCCAGACCCCGCTCCCGGTCAACGCCGGCAGCAGCACCAGCAGCGGGACCATGACGAACCAGTCCGAGCCGAAGACCACCAGCTCGGCGAGGAAGAGGTTGCGGAAGTCGCGGTTGCGGACGAGGACCGAGACGGTGGGTGACACGCCGGAACCCTACCGGGCCGGTCAGACCACAGCGGCGCGGTGCAGCAGTTGAGAGACCGTGACGAAGGTGTACCCGCGGGCGCGCAGCCCGGCGATCAGGTCGGGCAGGCCGCGGAGCGCGACCAGGCGCTGCTCGGTGCCGACGTCGTGGGCCAGCAGGATGGTGCCGGGCTGCACATCGGCGACGATCCGCCGGGCGTGCCCCGCCGGGTCGTGCGGGAACTCCCCCTCGACCATCTGCAACGTCCACAGCACCAGGCGGTAGTCGAGCCGGGCGGCTGCGTGCAGCACCGCGCCGCCGAGGTGCCCCCAGGGCGGGCGGAGCAGGCGCGGCGCCGTGCCCGTCGCCGCGACGATCGCGTCGTGGCTGCGGCGCAGGTCGTCGTACGCGGCGGCGGCGTCCATCCGGGCCAGGTCGTGGTGCGCCCAGCTGTGGTTGCCGACCTCGTGCCCGGCCAGCCGGCCGCGCACCAGGGCGGCGTGCCGCCGGGCCCGCTCACCGACCAGGAAGAAGGTGGCCGGGACGGCGTGCTCCGCCAGGGTGTCCAGCACCATCGGCGTCCACTGCGGCCGGGGGCCGTCGTCGAAGGTGAGCGCGATCAGCCGCTCGGTGGTGCGGACCCCCCAGGACACCTCGACCGCGCCCGCACCCACCTGCTGGTAGCGGTTGCCCAGGGTGGCGCTGGCCGGGCCACCGGCGAGCGGCAGCCGCCGATCGGCGATCCAGGTGCTCTGCGCGGTGCCGGCGACGCCGAGCGCGGCTCCGCCGGCCAGCAGGGCGGTGCGCCGCAGGACCGTACGCCTGCCCCACCGGCCCCCGCCGTCCGCCATGGCCCCGCTCCCGCGCCACCCGGCCACCCGCAGTGAGAGCCGGTTGACCCACGGTACCGCGCCGGAAACCGCCCCACTGTCCCCTTTCCGTTCCACCGCCCGCTCCCCGCCCGACCCTCGCCGAGATCCGCGCGACTTCCGGGAAAGTGCTGCCTCCCGGCGAGCCGAGACCACACCTTCCCCGAAGTCGCGCGGATCTTGATCGCTCGCACCCCGGGGCGGGCGAGGGCCGACGGGCGCGGTCAGTCCGCGGGCGGGAGGGGCGACTGGCGGCTCTTGGGCAGGCGGAGCACCTCGAACTGGTCGGTGCCGTCGACGAGCGCGGCCGACGGGGCCGGCCGGACGACCGACTCACCGGGGCGCCGGGCCGGCGCGGACTCACCGGCTCCGGCCGGCGCGGACCCGGCCGAACCGGTGCCGCCCGAAACCGTGCCGCCCGAGACGGCGCCGCCGGCACCGGTGCCGCCCGAAACCGTGCCGCCCGAGACGGCGCCGCCGGCACCGGTGCCGCCCGAATCGGCCCCGGTCGCGGCGGCCCCGACCGTCTCCGGGACGCCGGTGGCCTCCGGCGCGTCGCCCCGGCGGGCGGCCCGCCGCCCACGCAGCGACTCCTTGGTGCGCTCCACCATCGTGTAGAGGGTGGGCACCAGGATCAGCGTCAGCAGGGTCGAGCTGAGCAGGCCACCGATCACCACGATCGCCAGCGGGCGGGAGATGAACCCGCCCTCACCGGTGAGCCCGAACGCCATCGGCAGCAGCGCGAACACCGTGGCCACCGCGGTCATCAGGATCGGACGCAGCCGGCGCCGACCGCCCTCGACCACCGCCTCGGTGACGCCCATCCCCTGCGCCCGGTACTGGTTGATCAGGTCGAGCAGCACGATCGCGTTGGTCACCACGATGCCGACCAGCATGAGCACGCCGATCAGCGCCGGTACGCCCAGCGGCGTGCCGGTGGCCAGCAGCAGCGCGATCGCCCCGGTGGCCGCGAACGGCACCGAGATCAGCAGGATCAGCGCCTGGGTCAGGCTGCGGAACGTACCCACCATGATCAGGAAGACGATCGCGATCGCGGCCAGCACGGCCAGCCCCAGGTCGGCGAAGGCGTCCTTCTGGTCGGCGCTGACCCCGCCGACGGTGAAGGTAGCCCCCGGTACGTCCAGCGCGTCCAGCCGCTTCTGCAGCTCCTGGGTGGTGGCGCCGAGGTTGGAGCCGGCCGCCGTACCGGTGACCGACACGCTGCGCTCACCGTCGATCCGGGTCACCTGCTGCGGGCCGTCGACCTGGTTCACGTCGGCGATGTCGTCCAGCTTTACCCGGCCCACCGGCAGCGCCCGCAGCTCCTGAACGCTCAGCGGCGGCCGGGCGCCGGTGCTCAGCACCACGTCGCGCGGCGCGCCGTCCAGCCCGACCTGCCCCAGCGGGGCACCCCGGTACGCCTGCGCGACGAGCTGCCCGACGGCCGCCTCGGTGAGCCCGGCCCGCGCGGCGGCGACCCGGTCCACGGTCACCTCGACCCGGGGCACCCGGGTGGCGAGGCTGGTGGCGACGTCCTCGACGCCCGGCGTACCGGCCATCGCCGCACGGGCGGCCTCGGCCGCCCGGGTCAGCGTCTCCTGGTCGGCGGCCTGCACCACGACCTCGATCTGGTTGGCCGACGCACCCTCCCGGCCGGCGCCGAAGCTCAGCTCGCCGACCGACGGGCCGAGCGCGTCGAACTCCCGGCGCAGCGTCCGCTTGACCGTCGCCGCGTCGGTGTCCTCGTCCAGCGCCACCTGGTAGGAGGCGGTGTTGTTGCCCCCGCCACCGGCCCACGGCTGGTCGCCGCGACCCGCGCTGACCTGGTACGTCCGCACGCCGTCGGTACGGCCGAGCACCGCCTCGACCGACGCTGCGGCGTCGTCGGTGCCGGCCAGGCCGGTGCCCGCCGGCAGCTCCTGGGAGATGCTCAGGGTGTCCTGGCCGGAGTCGTCGAGGAAATTGGTCTCCAGCTTCTGGGCCAGCCCGAACGTGCCGAGCAGCACCAGCAGGCCCAGCCCGACGGTGGCCCAGCGGGTGCCCCGGGACCGGGTGGCGAAGCCGATCGCCGGCAGGTACGCCTTCTGCAGCGGGCTGCGCAGCTCCTTCTCCTCGGCCGCCCGCCGGGCCGCCTCGTCGGTGCCGGCGCGCTGCTTGAGGAACCAGTACGCCAGCACCGGGATCACCGTCAGCGACACCAGCAGCGAGGCGAGCAGGGCCACCGTCACGGTGATCGCGAACGGCGCGAAGAGCTGCCCGACGAAGCCGCCCACCAGCGCGATCGGCGCGAAGACGGCGACCGTGGTGAGGGTGGAGGCGGTGACCGCGCCGGCCACCTCGCGGACCGCGCCGAGGATCGCCTCGCGCTTCGGCTCGCCGTACTCCAGGTGTCGTTTGATGTTCTCCAGCACCACGATCGAGTCGTCGACCACCCGGCCCACCGCGATGGTCAACGCGCCGAGGGTGAGCAGGTTGAGCGAGTAGTCACCGGCCCAGAGCACGATCAGCGCGACCAGCACCGAGAGCGGGATGGAGACCGCGGTGACCACCGTGGACCGGACCGAGAGCAGGAAGACCAGGATCACCACGACCGCCATCACCAGGCCGAGCAGGCCCTCGGTGGTGAGGCTCTCGATGGACCGCTCGACGAACGGCGCCTGGTCGAAGACCACGGTCAGCTCCGCGCCGGAGGCCGACTTCAGCGCGTCCAGCCGGTCCCGGATCTCGTGCGAGATGCGGACCGCGTTGCCGTCCGGGGTGGCGGTGACCGCGATGCCCAGGCTGGGCTTGCCGTTGGTCCGGGTGAAGCCGGTGGCCGGGGCGAGCTGCTCGGTCACGGTCGCCACGTCGCCGAGCCGGACCGGGGCGGCCGGCGCGGTGGCCAGCACGATGCCCCTCAGGTCGTCGAGGGTACGGATCGGGGAGCCGACCTGCACCGGCAGCGACCGGCTGCCGTCGGCCACCGCGCCGGCCGGCACCGCGACGCCGTTGGTCTTGAGCGCCTGGGCGATGGCGGTGGGGGCGATCCGGGTCGCGGCCAGCTTCGCCGGGTCCGGGGTGATCAGCACGACCTGGTCACGGGTGCCGGTCACCTCGACCGTGCGCACCCCGTCGAGCCCTTCCAGCTCGGGTACGACGGTGCTGCGCAGCTTCTCCGCCAGCGCCTGCTCGTCGCCGCCGCCGGTCGCGGCCACCACCACGGCCGGGATCTCGTCGGTGCTGCCGGCGAGGACCTGCGGGTCCACGCCCTCCGGCAGCTGCGCGTCGATCCGGCTCAGCGCGGTCTGCATCTTGTTGACCACGTCGTCCAGGTCGGTGCCGAACTCGTACTGCACCTGGACCGTGGTGGAGCCCTCGCGGGAGGTGGAGGTGACCTTCTCCAGCCCGGGGATGCCCTGGAGGCCGGTCTCGATCGGCTCGGTGACCTGGGACTCGACGATCTCCGGCGCGGCGCCCGGGTACGCCGCCACGACGAACGCGGCGGGGAACTCCAGGGACGGCAGCAGCTGCTGCTTCAGCGACGGCACGGCGTACGCCCCGAACGCGGCGGTCACCAGCGCGATGAGGGCGACCAGGCCCCGGTTGGCGAGGCTGAATCTGGCGAGCAGCGACATCTGCGTTACTCACTCCTGAGAGAGGTGTCGGCGGGGGCCCTGATCCTCCCCCACCCCACCGCGCTCCCCCGCACCACCCCCGGCCTCCCGAGCGGTCGTCGATCATGAGGTTGACGGTCGGGAAAGCGCTTCCCGACGCCGCTAACTTCATGATCGACGCCGCCGGGTACGGGCACGCCGAGGGCCCCGGAGGGGAGGGTGGGTCAGGCGAGGTCGAGGGAGCGGGCGGCGGCGAGGGCGTCGTTGGCGATGGTGATGGGGGCGGGGGCGGTGCTGATCGCCCACTCGGGGTCCTTGAGGCCGTGGCCGGTGACCGTGCAGACGATCGTGGCGCCGGCCGGCACCCGGCCCGCGGCCGCCTGCTGGAGCAGCCCCGCCACGCTGGCCGCGCTGCCCAGCTCCACGAAGACGCCCACCTCGCGGGCGAGCAGCCGGTACGCCGCCAGGATCTCCCGGTCCGTGACCGCGGCGATCAGGCCCTCCGAGGCGTCCCGGGCGTCGATCGCCTTGGTCCAGCTCGCCGGGTTGCCGATCCGGATCGCGGTGGCGATGGTGGACGGCTCCGGCACCATCTGACCGGTCACGATGGGCGCCGCCCCGGCGGCCTGGAAGCCGTACATCTTCGGGGCACGCGTGGCGTTGCCGTCGCGCAGGTCCTCCGAGTAGCCCATCCAGTAGGCGGAGATGTTGCCCGCGTTGCCGACCGGCAGGCAGTGGATGTCCGGCGCGTCGCCGAGCGCCTCGACGATCTCGAAGGCGGCCGTCTTCTGCCCGTGCAGCCGGTCGATGTTGACCGAGTTGACCAGGGCCACCGGGTAGTCCTGGGCGAGCTTGCCGGCCAGCGCCAGGCAGTCGTCGAAGTTGCCCTGCACCTGGAGCAGCTTCGCGCCGTGCACCAGCGCCTGGGCCAGCTTGCCCAGCGCGATCTTGCCCTGCGGCACCAGCACCGCGCAGGTGATCCCGGCGCGGGCCGCGTACGCCGCGGCGGAGGCGCTGGTGTTGCCGGTGGAGGCGCAGATGATCGCCTTGTCACCGGCCCCGACGGCCTTGGAGACGGCGAGGGTCATGCCGCGGTCCTTGAACGAGCCGGTGGGGTTGGCCCCCTCCACCTTCAGCCAGACGTCCGCCCCGGTCCGGCTGGCGAGCGCCGGGGCCGGCAGCAGCGGAGTGTTCCCCTCGTGCAGGGTGACGACGGGGGTGGCGTCGGTGACCGGCAGCCGGTCCCGGTACGTCTCGATCAGACCCCGCCACATGTCGCTCTCCTCGCCTCTGCCGGCTGTTCCGCACGTCAAGCGTGGCGCAGCGCGCCGCGCCCACACCCGCCGCACCCGTGCCTAACCATCTGGCGGGACGATCCGCTACGCCCCGCCCTCGACCCGGAGGACGCTGGTCACCGAGCGGACCACGTCCAGCCCGCGCAGCTCGCGCACGGTGGCCGCCAGGGCGGCGTCCGGCGCGACGTGCGTGACGATCACCAGCTCCGCGTCGCTGCCGCCGCCCGCCGGGGCCTGCCGCACGGTGGCGATGGAGACCTCGTGCCGGGCGAAGACCCCGGCCACCCCCTCCAGCACACCCGGCCGGTCGGCCACGTCGAGGCTGATGTGGTAGCGGGTGAGCGCCTCGCCCATCGGCCGCACCGGCAGGTCGGCGTACGCGGACTCGCTGGCCGCGTGCACACCGGCGAGGCGGTTGCGGGCCACCGCCACCACGTCGCCGAGGACCGCGCTGGCGGTCGGCGCGCCGCCCGCGCCCCGGCCGTAGAACATCAGCTGGCCGGCCGCCTCGGCCTCGACGAAGACCGCGTTGAACGCGTCACCGACGCCGGCCAGCGGGTGGGTCGACGGGATCATCGCCGGGTGCACCCGGACGCTCACCGTCTCGCGGCCCGCCGCGTCGGTGCCCCGGGCGGCGATGCAGAGCAGCTTGATGGTGCAGCCCATCGCCTTGGCGCTGGCCACGTCGGCGGCGGTCACCTCGGTGATGCCCTCGCGGTGCACGTCCGCCGCGGTGACCCGGGTGTGGAACGCCAGCGAGGCGAGGATCGCGGCCTTGGCGGCGGCGTCGAAGCCCTCCACGTCGGCGGTCGGGTCGGCCTCGGCGTAGCCCAGCTCGGTGGCCTCCTCCAGCGCCTCGGTGAAGCCGGCCCCGGTGGCGTCCATCGCGGACAGGATGAAGTTGGTGGTGCCGTTCACGATGCCGGTGACCCGGTTGATCCGGTCGCCGTGCAGCGACTCGCGCAGCGGGCGCAGCAGCGGGATCGCGCCGGCGACGCTGGCCTCGTAGTAGAGGTCCGCGCCGCCCTCGGCGGCCGCGTCGTGCAGCGTCGCGCCGTCCTCGGCGAGCAGCGCCTTGTTGGCGGTGACCACGCTCTTGCCGGCACGCAGCGCCTCGACCAGCCAGCCCCGGGCCGGCTCGATGCCGCCGACCACCTCCACCACGACGTCGACGTCGTCCCGCTTGATCAGGCCGAGCGCGTCGGTGGTGAACAGGGCCGGGTCGACCGGCAGGTCGCCCCGGTCACGGCCGAGCCGGCGTACGGCGATCCCGGCGATCTCCAGCGGGGCGCCGATCCGGGCGGCGAGGTCGGCCGACTGCTCGTGCAGCAGCCGCACCACGTCGCTGCCGACCGTGCCGCAGCCGAGCAACGCCAAGCGAACGGGTGAGGTCATCCGACATCCAATGCGAGCAGGTCGTCTTCGGTCTCCCGGCGGACGATCAGCCGGGCCCGTCCGTCCCGGACGGCGACGACCGGGGGCCGCGGGACATGGTTGTAGTTGCTGGCCATGCTCCGGCAGTAGGCCCCGGTGCCGGGCACCGCGACAAGATCTCCGGGCTGCACGTCTGCGGGCAGGAATTCATCCTTCACCACGATGTCCCCGGACTCACAGTGCTTTCCCACCACGCGGGCGAGCAGTGGCTCGGCGGCCGAGGCCCGGTTGGCCACGGTGGCCGAGTAGGACGCGTCGTAGAGGGCGGTACGGATGTTGTCGCTCATCCCGCCGTCCACGCTCACGTACGTCCGCAGGCCGTCGACGTCCTTGACGGTCCCGACCTCGTAGAGGGTGAACACGGCCGGCCCGACGATGGCCCGCCCCGGCTCGATGGAGAGGTGCGGGACGGCCAGTTGCTCGGCCGCGCACTCCCCGTCGACGATCTTGCGGAGCCGCTTGGCCAGCTCGTGCGGGCTGGCCGGGTCGTCCTGGGTGGTGTACGCGATGCCGAAGCCGCCGCCCAGGTCCAGCTCGGGCAGCTCCACCCCCCGGGCGTCGCGGATCTGCGCCTGCAGGGCGAGCACCCGCCGGGCGGAGACCTCGAAGCCGCTGGCGTCGAAGATCTGCGAGCCGATGTGCGAGTGCAGGCCACGCAGCTCCAGCACGCCCTCGTCGAGGATCTTGAAGGCGGCCGCCGCGGCCGCCCCGCCGGCCAGCGAGAAGCCGAACTTCTGGTCCTCGTGCGCGGTGGCGATGAACTCGTGGGTGTGCGCCTCCACGCCCACGGTGACCCGGACCAGCACCCGGGGGCGTACCCCGCGGTCGCGGGCGAGCGCGGTCAGCCGGTCGATCTCGGTGAACGAGTCGACGATGATCCGGCCCACCCCGGCGTCGACCGCCCGGGTCAGCTCGGCCACCGACTTGTTGTTGCCGTGGAAGCCGATCCGCTCGGGCGGCATCCCCGCCGAGAGCGCGGTGGCCAGCTCGCCGCCGGTGCAGACGTCGAGGAAGAGCCCCTCCTCGGCGATCGCCCGGACCACCGCCCGGCAGAGGAACGCCTTGCCGGCGTAGTACACGTCGGCGTCCGGGAAGGCGGCCCGGAACTCACGGGCGCGGTCGCGCAGGTCGTCGGAGTCCAGCACGTACACCGGGGTGCCGAACTCGGCGGCCAGGTCGCGTACGTCCAGGCCCGCGACGGTCAGCGCGCCGCCCGCCGACCGCGCGACGTTGCGCGGCCAGAGCTGCGGCACCAGGGCGTTGACGTCGACCGGGGTACGCAGCCAGGCCGGCCCCCGGTTGCCGATGTCGCCGTGCAGGGCACCGGCCTCGTGCGCTCGCACCGGGTCACATCCTCTCGGGCGCGGAGACGCCGAGCAGGCGCAGCCCGTTGGCGATGACCACCCGCGTCGCGTCGTTGAGCCAGAGCCGGGCCCGGTGCAGGTCGGTGACCTCCTCGTCGCCGCGCGGCAGGATCCGGCAGTTGTCGTAGAACCGGTGGTACGCCCCGGCCAGCCGCTCCAGGTAGCGGGCCACCAGGTGCGGGCCGCGCAGCTCGGCCGCCGAGGAGACCACGGCGGGGAACTCGGCGAGCGCCTTGAGCAGCTCGTTCTCCTTCTCGTGGGAGAGCAGCTCGGCGTGGAAGTCGGCCGCCTCGCCCCGGGTCAGCCCCACCTCGGCGGCGTTGCGCCCGACGCTGGCCGTCCGGGCCGCCACGTACTGCACGTAGTAGACCGGGTTGTCGCGGGTGGCCCGGGTCCACAGCTCCACGTCGATGTCGATCGGCGAGTCGCTGGAGTAGCGGGCCAGCGCGTAGCGGGAGGCGTCCACGCCGATCGCGTCGACCAGGTCCTCCAGGGTGACCACCGTGCCGGCCCGCTTGCTCATCCGGACCGGGGCGCCGTCCCGGACCAGGTTGACCAGCTGACCGATGAGGATCTCCAGGTTGCGCTCCGGGTCGTCGCCGAAGCAGGCGGACATCGCCTTCATCCGGCCGATGTAGCCGTGGTGGTCGGCGCCCAGCATGATCACCACACGCTCGAAGCCGCGCTCGCGCTTGTCCAGGTAGTAGGCGCAGTCGGCGGCGAAGTAGGTCCACTCGCCGTTGGACTTGCGCAGCACCCGGTCCTTGTCGTCACCGAAGTCGGTGGTGCGCAGCCAGGTCGCGCCCTCGGACTCGTAGAGGTGGCCCTGCGCCCGCAGCCGGTCCAGCGCCTGCTCCAGCTCGCCCCGGTCGTGCAGGTCCTTCTCGTTGAAGTAGGTGTCGAACTCGACGCCGAAGTCGCGCAGCGACGACCTGATCTCGGCGAACATCAGCTCGACGCCCTCGACCCGGAACACCTCCTGGGCGGCGGCGTCGTCCAGCTCACGCACCTCGGGCCGGCGGTTGGCCACCTCGGTGGCGATCTCGGCGATGTACGCGCCGCCGTAGCCGTCCTCCGGGGCGGGCTCGCCCTTGGCGGCGGCCAGCAGGGACCGGGCGAACCGGTCGATCTGGGACCCGGCGTCGTTGAAGTAATATTCCGTGCCGACCTCGGCGCCGGTGGCCCGGAGCAGCCGGCTGAGCGCGTCACCGACGGCCGCCCAGCGGACGCCGCCGATGTGCACCGGGCCGGTCGGGTTCGCCGAGACGAACTCCAGGTTGATCTTCTGCCCGGCGAGGGTGTCGCTGCGGCCGTACGCCTCGCCGGCCTCGACGATCACCTTGGCGAGCTGGCCGGCGGCGGCCGCGTCGAGCCGGATGTTCAGGAAGCCCGGGCCGGCGATCTCCACCGACTTGATTCCCGGCGCCCGACCGAGCTGCTCGGCCAGCGCGGTGGCCAGCTCCCGCGGGGGTACGCCCACCTTCTTGCTGAGCTGGAGCGCCAGCGTCGAGGCGTAGTCGCCGTGATCGGGGTTACGGGGTCGCTCCAGGGTCGTCTGCGCGGGCAGCGCGGCCCGGTCCAGGCCCCGGTCCGTGAAGACGGCGTGGGCGGCGGAGAGGACGACCTCGGCGAGTTCTGCGGGAGTCACCGAACCATGTTATCGGGGGTAGACTCGGTCCCCGCGGCGGCGACCAGCATGTGAACCGGCCCCGCGGCCCCCCTGACCGACCGACCTGACGAGGCACGATGAGCATCAGCACCCCGGGCGGCCCGGAGCGCCGCCCGACCGTGGTCAGCACCGGCAAGAAGCCGGCCGCCGGCCGGCCCGCCGCTGCCGACAAGCCCGCCGCCAAGGCCGGCGCCGGCAAGGGCGCCCCACGGCAGGGCGCCGGCGGCGGCAAGGGTCGCAAGCCGATCGCCCCGGTGAAGGTGAGCCAGGGTCGCAACTGGGGTCCGATCGCCCTCTTCGTCGCGGTGGGCGTGCTGGCCGTCGGCATCATCGGGTACGGCGCCTGGGCGGCCTACCAGGGCTCCCAGCCGTGGCAGAAGCGGGCCGACGCGATCAAGGGCGTCGTCGACTTCCGCAAGAAGGACAAGGACCTGGTCAAGGGCGGCAACCACCAGCAGGGCACGGTGAAGTACTCGGTGCTCCCGCCGGTCGCCGGCCCGCACAACCCGTCCTGGCAGAACTGCATGGGTGACGTCTACGACGCCCCGATCGCCAACGAGCACGCGGTGCACAGCCTGGAGCACGGCACGGTCTGGATCACCTACCGCCCGGACCTGCCCGCCGACCAGGTGGCCAAGCTCAAGGAGAAGGTGCAGGGCCAGGAGAAGATGATGCTCAGCCCGTACGACGGGCTGGACAAGCCGATTTCGCTGCAGGCCTGGGGCTTCCAGCTCAAGGTCGACAACGCCGACGACAGCCGGATCGACGAGTTCATCAAGACGCTGCGGGTGAACGCCTCGATCGAGGGCCCCAACGCCAACTGCGCCCAGGGCGTCACCGCGACCGGCACCACCCCGCGGGACCTGGGCAACCAGATGGAACAGCCGGTCACCCAGTAAGGACGACGCGATGACGGCTCCGACCGTGGACACCGACCTCGACGAGGCCCCGGCCACCGATGACGGTGGCCGGCGGCCGGCGCACCGCTACGGCCTGCTCGCCGTGACCGTCGCCGTCGTGGTCGGCCTCCTGCTCGGGTACGCGGGCGGCCTGCTCACGCCGACCTTCACCCGGCCGGGCGAGAACTCCCCGGAGGCGGGTTTCGCCCGGGACATGAGCACCCACCACGCCCAGGCGGTGGGCATGGGACTGATGGCCTTCCAGCAGGGCCAGGACGCCGAGGTGCGCCAGATCGGCGGCGACATCGCCACCGGCCAGCAGGGCGAGATCGGCACCATGCAGACCTGGCTGCGCTCCTGGAAGCTGGATCCGACCGGCGACCGGCCGCCGATGGCGTGGATGCCGGACGGCGCGCAGTCGGTGAGGAACGGCCTGATGCCGGGGATGGCGACGCCGGAGGAGCTGGCGAAGCTGCGGGCGGCCCGGGGCCGCGCGTTCGACGTGCTCTTCCTGCAGATGATGATCCGGCACCACCTGGGTGGGGTGCACATGATCGACGGGGTGCTCGACCAGAGCCACGACGACGAGGTGCGCTCGGTCGCGCAGGTCATGAAGAACACCCAGCAGACCGACCTGACCAACCTCCAGGCGGCGCTGAAGCGCCTCGGCGGCACCCTGTAGCACCCGCTCGGATCGGAGGCCCGCGTCGTGCGCGACGCGGGCCTCCGCCGTGTCCGGCCAGGGCCGCCACCGCGTCCAGTCGGACGCTTTGTCTGTTATGCGGCTTAACAGGCTTTAGCTGCTTCCGACCGATTGGGTGTCTTGGAGACTTTTCTCCATACATATCGTGACCGGTTGTGATTCGCGCTCGTTGCGAAAGACGTGGGGGTTGCACTCAGAGACGCAGGGCGGTCGGTGACCAGCTGGTGCCGACGCCACACCATCGGCGGTGACGGAGCGGTGGCAGCCGTCCGTCGCGGACTGCGGCAGGGCGAGTCGGGAACGCTCAGCCGCGAACAGGAACTCGAACTGATCGACATGCTGCGGGGCGTCCACCCGGACGAGTTCGGCCTGGACGAGGAGCTCTGGACGCGACAGAGCCTCACCACCCTCATCCAGCGCCGGTTCGACCTGGCGATGGACGCCGGCACCGTCGGGGCGTACCTGCGGGCCTGGGGGTTGGGTCCGCGCGAGCCCCGCGAGCGGGCCTGCGGGCTCTGCGTCGGCGCGGTGGAGCGCTGGGTGCGCAGCGAGTACCCGTCGATCACCCGGGCGGCCCAGGAGCACGCCGCGGAGGTCTACTGGATCGGCCGGGTACGGCTGCGCGGCACCATGCCGGCCGCCGACGTGATCTCGGCCGTCTCGTCCCGGGGCCGGGTGCGCTTCATGATCACCACGCCGTCGGTGGACCCGCCGCTCCCCCGCGACTTCGTGCTGCGACTCAGTGGCGCCGAGGAGCACACGGTGCACCTGATCGTCGACGGCTCCTGGCCGCGCAACGAGTGGCCCCGCCGGCTGCCGCGCCGGATCGTCCTGCACCCGCTGCCCAGCTGCGGCCGCCCCCTGGCCGCCGCCTGAGCCGTCGGGGCGCGCCGGGGGCGGGGTGCCGATTGGGTGATCCAGGAAGGGGTTTGCTACTCTTCTCGGGTCGCTGAGCCCCCGTAGCTCAGGGGATAGAGCACCGCCCTCCGGAGGCGGGGGCGCAGGTTCGAATCCTGCCGGGGGCACAGACAGTCAAGAGGCCCGGGCCAGCTGGTCCGGGCCTCTTCGCGTCCGGACACCGGTCAGCCCGCCTCGCGGCGGGCCTTCGCGCGGCGCTTGCCCTCGTGCATGGCCTGCACCCGGGCCACCGGGATGGTCCGCCCCTCGGCGACCAGGTCGGCCGGCAGGCGCTGCGGTTCCGGCAGCGCCCGCACCCACGGGTCCCGCCCGGCGACCAGCGCCGGCACGGTCCGCACGGTGAAGTCGGCCGGGCGCACCGCGCCGAGGTCGGCCCAGTCCACCGGGTACGACACCGGCGTGCCGGGCCGGATCCGCGGGCTGTACGCGGCCACCACGGTCGCCCCGTACGCCCGGGTGGAGTCGACGAAGACCCGGCCGCCCCGGTCCTCGACGATGAACGCGGTGGTGGCCAGCGCCGGGTCGAGCCGTTCGGTGCGGGCGGCCAGCGCCCGGGTCGCGGCGGCCGCGTCCTCGGCGGTGGTCCCGTCCGCCACCGGCACGATCACGTGCAGACCCTTCGCCCCGCTGGTCTTCACCGCGCCGGCCAGTCCGGCCTCGGTAAGCGCCTCGCGGACCAGCAGCGCCACCGCGACCGCCGCGCCGAACGAGTCACCCGGCGGCGGGTCCAGGTCGAGCACCAGCTGGGTGGGGTGCTCCGGGTGACCGGCGCGCCCGAGCGTCGGGTGGTACTCCACGGCCCGCTGGTTGGCGAACCAGAGCAGCGTGCGCCGGTCGTCGCAGAGCGCGTACGAGATGCTGCGGTGCGACGCCTCCGCCCAGACCGAGGTGCGGCGCACCCAGTCGGGGGTGTACTTCGGCAGGTTCTTCTGCATGAACGGGTCCTGCCCGGGCCGGACCCGGACCACCGACAGCGGCCGGTCCCGCAGACCGGGCAGGATCCGGTCACGCACCGCGTCCAGGTAGTCGACCAGGTCGCGTTTGGTGGCCCCGGCGCCGTCGAAGAGCGGCTGGTCCAGGTTGGTCAGCGAGACACCGTCCCGGGTCTCGTCAGCGGCACCCATCCGTTCACCCTGCCGTCCGGGACCGGCCCCGGCAACCCGACGCGGCGCGGCGGTCAGGAACCGAACGGATCACCGCCGGCCCGGACGGTGGTGAGCAGCTCGTCGACGCGGGCGCGGGCGGCCGAGTACACCGTGGAGCCGAAGCTGATCCGGGCCACCCCGAGGGGGGCCAGCTCGGCCGGGCCGGGCGCGCCGGGGCGGGCCATCACGTTCACCGGGGCGTCCACCTCGGCGACGAAGGCGCGGATCTGCGCCGGGTCGGCCAGCACGATCGGGTAGACGCTGTCCGCCCCGGCGGCCCGGTAGCGGCGGGCCCGGCGGACCGCCTCGGCGAGCCGCTCCTCCGCCGGCCCGTACGCCCGCAGGTGCACGTCGACCCGGGCGTTGAGCACCAGCCCCACCCCGGCCGCGTCGGCCGCCGCCCGGATGCCGGCGAGCAGGTCGGCCTGCTCGCCGGTGTCGTACAGCCGCCCGGTGCGCGGGTCGGAGTCCTCGATGTTGCACCCCACCGCCCCGGTGGCGAGCAGCCGCTCGACCAGCTCGGCCGGGGGCAGCCCGTACCCCCGCTCCAGGTCGGCGGTGACCGGGACGGTGACGGCCGCGGCGATCCGGGCGACCGCGGCGAGCATCTCGTCGACCGGGGTGGCCTCCCCGTCGGCGTGGCCGAGCGCCTCGGCGACCGCGCCGCTGCTGGTGGCGACGGCCGGGAAGCCGGCGGCGACGACGGCCCGGGCGGACCCCGGGTCCCACGCGTTCGGCAGCAGCAACGGATCTCCGGGGCGGTGCAGCGCGCGCAGCGCGTCGGCCCGCCGGCTCAGTTCGCTCATGCCGTGATTCTGGGCCCGACGGGAGCGCCGGTCCGAGCGCCAATCCGTCGCCGTTGGACCGTTCGGCCGCGGCGCCGGGACGGGCCGGGGCCGGGTCGGTCACCCGCTGTGGCGAAGGCCACCGGATTGTTCTGACCGATCGGTCAGCGTCTGACCGATCGGTCAGGCATGCTGGAGGACATGGCACGGGCGGTACCGGAGACCCATGACGAGATCCTCACGGCGGCGGGGCGGCGCTTCGCCGTCACCGGCTACAAGGGCACCTCGTTGCAGGACATCGCCCGCGAGGTCGGCTGTTCCAAGGCCACCGTGCTCTACCACTTCGCCAACAAGGAAGCCCTGCTCTGCGAGCTGATGGCCCCGGCCATCAGCATGCTGGAGGAGCTCGACACCCGGCTCGCCGAGGTCAGCGGCGCCGACGCCCAGCACCTCGCCACCGAGGGCTTCGTCGACCTGGCGGTGCGCTTCCGGCGGCAGATCGCGCTGCTCCGTGGCGAGTTCCCCGACCTGCTCCAGCAACCGGCGTTCGCGCACATCCAGCAGATCTCCGAGCGGCTCGTCGCCGCGTTCGCCGGCTTCACCGACCGGCCGGCGGCGCGGATCGCCGCGCTGGTGGTGCTCGCCGGGATCGCCGAGACCTGCGGCGAGTTCCTCGACATCCCCGACGACGAGCTACGACCGGCCCTGCTGGCCGTGGCGCGCCGCGCGCTCGAACCCACCATCTGATCCAGTTCCGACACCGAGGCAAAGGAACCTTCATGGCGACCCTGCTGTACCGGCTCGGCCGGGCATCGTTGCGACGCCGGCGCGTCGTCGCCGTCGTCTGGCTCGTCGTACTCGTCGGTCTCGGCATCGCCGCGGCCACCTTGAAGGGGCCGACGGCCAGCAACTTCACCATGCCGGGCACCGAGTCCCAGCAGGCGATCGACCTGCTCGCCGACCGGTTCCCGGCGGCCAGCGGCGCCACCGGCACGATCGCCGTCAAGGCACCGAAGGCCGGCGACCTGCTGACCCCGCAGGGGCAGGCGGTGGTCGGTCAGGTCACCAAGGAGGCGGCCACCCTGCCCGGCGTGGTCGGCGCGGTCGACCCGTACCAGGTCAAGGCGCTCACCCCGGACGGCCGGTACGCGCTGATCCAGGTGCAGTTCGCCGGCCGGGCCGACGACGTGACCAAGGACCAGCGCGCCGCGTACGAGAAGGTCGGCGCGCAGGCCGAGGCGCAGGGCTGGCAGATCGCCCCCGGCGGCGAGGTGCTCAACGGCGAGCCGGAGGTCGGCTCCACCGAGGCGCTGGGCGTCCTGGTCGCCGCGATCGTCCTGGTCATCACCTTCGGGTCCCTGGTCGCGGCCGGGATGACGATGCTGAACGCGCTGATCGGCGTCGGCGTCGGCATGGCCGGCCTCTTCGCGCTCAGCGGCGCGGTGGAGCTGACCAGCACCGCGCCGATCCTGGCCCTGATGCTCGGCCTGGCGGTCGGCATCGACTATTCGCTCTTCATCACCTCCCGGCACCGGCAGAACCTGCTCGACGGGCTCTCGCCGGAGGAGGCGGTCGGTCGCGCGGTCGGCACCGCCGGCTCGGCCGTGGTCTTCGCCGGCGCCACCGTGGTCATCGCGCTCGCCGGCCTCGCCGTGGTGGACATCCCGTTCCTCACCGTGATGGGCCTGGCCGCGGCCGGAACCGTCACCGTGGCGGTGCTGGTCGCGATCACCCTCGCCCCGGCGCTGCTCGGCTTCGCCGGCCGCAAGGTGCTGCCGCGCAAGCTGCGCGACCGGGCCGCCGTCGAGGACCCGACCACCGGCTCGGAGGACCGCTCCGGGTTCGGCTTCCGCTGGGCGCACTGGGTGACGAAGCTGCGCGTCCCGGTCATCCTGGTCGGCCTGCTCGGCCTCGGCCTGCTCGCCGTCCCCGCGCAGGACATGCGGCTCGCCCTGCCGGACGCCTCCGCCGCCGCCGAGGGCACCCCGGCCCGGATCAACAACGACCTGATCCGGGAGGGCTTCGGCCCCGGCTTCACCGGCCGCCTCGCGGTGGTGGTCACCGCCGACTCGCCGCAGGCCACCCAGGCCGCCGTGCCGCAGGTCACCGCGCTGGTGCAGAAGACCGACGGGGTGCTAGCGGTGGCCCCGCCGCAGCTCGACCCGACCGGCCGCACCGCGCTGATCGGGGTGATCCCGAAGACCGGGCCGACCGACGCGAAGACCGAGACGCTGGTGCACGACATCCGCAAGCAGGTGGGCGGGATCCAGAACGCCGACGTGCTGCTCACCGGCGTCACCGCGATCGGCATCGACGTCTCGGAGAAGCTCTCCGACGCGCTCCCGGTCTACCTGCTGCTGGTCGTCGGCCTCTCGGTGCTGCTGCTGATGCTGGTGTTCCGGTCGATCCTGGTGCCGGTCAAGGCGGCGCTGGGCTTCCTGCTCACCGTGGCCGCCACCTTCGGCATCACCGTCGCGGTGTTCCAGCAGGGCCACCTCGCCGACCTGGTCGGGCTGGACACCCCGGCCCCGCTGGTCAGCTTCCTGCCGATCCTGCTCATCGGCATCCTGTTCGGCCTCGCCATGGACTACGAGGTCTTCCTGGTCTCCCGGATGCGGGAGGACTTCGTGCACGGCGACACGGCCCGGCAGGCCACCATCAACGGGATGGGGCACGGCGCCCGGGTGGTCACCGCCGCCGCCCTGATCATGATCTCGGTCTTCGGCGGCTTCGTCTTCCTGGAGGACCCGATCATCAAGTCGATGGGCTTCGCGCTCGCGGTCGGTGTCGCCATCGACGCGTTCGTGGTCCGGATGACCATCGTCCCGGCGGTGATGTCGCTGCTCAACAACGCCGCCTGGTGGCTGCCGCGCTGGCTGAACCGGATCCTGCCGAACGTGGACGTGGAGGGCGAGGGCCTGCGCGCCCACCTCGCCCGGCGCGAGCCCGCCGAGGTGTGACCGGACGTGGGGGTCCCGCCCGTCGGGACCCCCACGTCACACGCCCGCCGGATAGGTCTCCATCTCGCCGGGGGTGGTCAGCGCCGGCAGCGGGTGCAGGGCGGTCGACTCGTCGCACCAGATGAACCCGTCGTAACGGTCCCCCAGCCGGGTCGGCACGTAGTTGCCCCAGGACTCGAAGCTCGGGTCGTAGACCACCCCGATGGCCCGGTGGTCGGCCTCGCCGGTCACCCACTCCGGCTGGTCCGGACCGCCGAAGACCAGTACCGCCCGCTCCGGCAGCAACTCGTGCAGCCGCCGTTCCAGGGACCCCTCCCGGGCCGGCGGCACCACCATCGCCTCGGCCGGCGAGCCCCAGCGCGGGGCCGCGATCACCGTGCCCCGGTAGCTGCCGAAGCCGACCAGCGCCACCGCGTCGCGCCCGTACCGCTCCCGGGCGAGCTGGCCGATGTTCACCATGCCGTCCGCCGCCATGTCGGTGGCCCGGGCGTCCCCCACGTGCGTGTTGTGCGCCCAGACGATCCCGCGCGACCGGGGACCGTAGCGGTCGAGCAGCCGGTCCAGCGTGTCACTCATGTGGACGTCGCGGACGTTCCAGGACTCCGGGCCACCGGCGACCATCGCCCGGTAGTAGCGCTCCGCGCCGGCCACCACCTCCGCGTTCTGCCAGGCCGAGAAGCGGTCCGGGCCGTCGGCGGCGGCCTGTTCCCGGGTACGCGCCAACAGCCGGATCACCTCCTCCTCGCAGCGCGCCGAGACGAACCGGCTGGCCAGGCCGTACTCCTCGACCTGCTTGCCGTACGGCTCGAAGCAGCGGTACGCCTCCTGGGCCGCCTCCAACGAGGTCGGGTCCTCCTCACCCAGGTAGTCGAAGATGGCCTGCATCGACTCCCACAGGCTGTAGACGTCCAGCCCGTGGAAGCCGGCCCGCTCCCCCTCCGGACGGTCCAGGTTCCAGGCCCGCAACCAGCGGCAGAAGCGGGCCACCTCGGCGTTGGCCCACATCCAGGTGGGCCAGCGTTCGAACCGCTCCAGCGCGGTCGCCGGATCGGCCGCCCCGCCCGGGGCGCCCACCACCGAGCGGTGCACCCGGTCGCAGTCCGGCCAGTCCCCCTCCACCGCGACGAAGTCGAACCCCTGCTCGGCGATGAGTCGTCGGGTCAACTGCTCGCGCAGCCGGTAGTAGTCGTAGCTGCCGTGCGTCGCCTCACCGATCATGACGATCCGGGCGTCCCGCACGCGCTCCAGCAACGGGTCGAAGTCGCTCGGCGCGCCGAGCCGCTGTACCAGCATGCCCGCGGCTACCCGGCCCCCGTGCGGGCAAACCGGGCCGCCTCGGCGCGCGCCCTGCCGGACCGGTCTCCCCGGCCGCTGGAGCCGTCTGCCTGGGCGGCCGGTCCCGGGGGCGGCGGCATGGGTCCGGGGAGAACGGGTAGCCGGGCCGCATGACCGTCACCGGGGTGCAGTGGCAGGAGTTCCTGGCCGGGCTCGACTACCCGGTCTCCCGCGAGGACCTGGTCCGCTGGTGCCAGGAGAACGGCGGCGGCACCGAGATGCTGCAGATGCTGCGCGCGCTGCCGGCGGAGGAGTTCGCCACCCCCGGCGAGCTGGGCGAGGCGCTGACCACGCTGGCCTGAGTGCCGCGCTCAGCGCACCGTTCAGGCCGGTCCGAGTGCCGCGCTCAGCGCACCGTCACGCTGACCGTGTGCCAGCCGGTGGCGCCGTCCGGGAAGGGTGGGCGACGCTGCTCCGGTTGCGTCGCGCCGGTGCCGTCGGTGGCGCGTACCCGCAGGCTGTGCCCGCCCGGCGACGCCGACCAGACGTACCGCCACTGCACCCAGGTGTCGGTGGACGCGGTGGGGAGCAGTTCGGCGGCCCGCCACGGAGCACCGTCGACGGAGACCTGCACCGCCGCGATGCCCCGGTGCTGCGCCCAGGCCACCCCGGCCACGGTGACCTGGCCCGCGTCGACCCGGGCGAACGGCGCGGGACGGTCGATCCGCGACGCGGTCCGCACCGGCGCCTCCCGGGCCCAGCCCCGCCGCACCCAGTACGCGTCGAACGCGTCGAACGTGGTCACCTCCAGCTCGGTGACCCACTTGCACGCCCCCGCGTACCCGTAGAGACCCGGGGTGAGCATCCGGACCGGGAACCCGTGGTCGAAGGTGAGCGGCTCCCCGTTCATGCCGACGGCCAGCATGGCGTCCCGCCCGTCGAGCAGGGTGGCGATCGGGGTGCCGATCGTCATGCCCTCGGTGGAACGGGCGACGAGCTGGTCTGCCCCGGACCGGATCCGTGCCGCGCGCAACAGCGGGGCGAGGGGCGCGCCGAGCCACCGGGCGGTCCCCACGTACGGGCCACCGACCTCGTTGGAGACGCAGCTCAGGGTGATGTCGCGCTCGATCAGCCCACGGGCGAGCAGGTCGGCGAAGCGCAGCTCCACCGGCCGGTCCACCAGGCCGTGCAGCCGCAGCCGCCAGTCCCGCACGTCGAGGCGGGGCACGGTGAGCGCGGTGTCCACCCGGTAGAAGTCGGCGGTCGGGGTGCGGAACCCGGGGGCGACGCCGGCCGGCAGCGGTCGGGCCGGCGACGCCGGGGCGGGCAGGCCCACGGTCGCCCGGGACCGGGCCGCGTCGGCCAGGCCGACCCGGCGCAACCCCGCCGCACCGGCCCCGGCGGCGACGGCCCCGGCCGCCACCAGGGCCGCGTTGCGGACCACCCGCCGCCGGGTCGCCCCGGCCCGCCCCACCGGTCCGGCGGGAACGGCCGACAGCTCCCCCGGCCGCGCAAGGACCGCCACGGGATCGGCCGGGCCGGCGGGAACGGCCGGCAGGTCCCCCGCCCGCTCGAGGACCGCCACGGGGTCGGCCGGTGCGGCGGAAACGGTCGGACCGTCGGACGGCCGCTCGGAGTCCGCCGGACCGGCCCGGACCAGGCCCGGCAGGGGCAGCGCCCGCAGCAGGACGGCGGCGACGGTGGCGCCGGCCAGGGCCGGGAGGGCGTCGGTCGGCCGGGCGTCGGGACGGCCGAGCGCGGCGGCCACGCCGGCCACGCCGAGCAGCAGCGGGCCGAGCAGGCCGAGGGCCGGCCGACGGCGGGCCAACAGCCCGGTGCCCGCCGCCAGCAGGGCCAGCACCAGCCCGATCCCGGCCAGCAGCAGTGGCTTGTCGTACGTGCCGAAGGTGCGCACCGCCCACTCCTTGACCGGGGTCGGCGCACCGTCCACGACGGTGGCGCCGACCGCGACCAGGGGTGCCGCCGATGGGCGAACGGCGGTGGCGAGCAGTTCCGCGACCGCCACCCCGGCGGCGGCCACGAGCAGCCCCGTCCCGGCGGCCGCCAGGTTGCGGCGGATCATCGGTGCCTCCCATCCCCGGCCGTCGGCGGTCAGGACTTCGGCATCAGCACCGAGTCGACGATGTAGACGGTGGCGTTGGCGGTCTGCACGTTGCCGCAGATCACCATGGCGGAGCCGTCGACGGTGAACTGGGTGCCGCTGCCGGCGACCGTCACCGTGCCGCCCTGGAGGGTCGGGTGGCTACCGGCGAGCTGGTCCGGGCCGAGCCGGCCCTCGACCACGTGGTAGGTCAGCACGTCGGTCAGCTTCTTCTTGTCGGCGAGGACCTTGTCGAGGTCGGCCTTGGGCAGCTTGCCGAAGGCGTCGTTGCTGGGCGCGAAGACGGTGATCGCCTTGGCGCTGTTCAGCGAGTCGACCAGACCGGCCTGCTTCACGGCGGTCACCAGGGTGCTGAGCACCGGGTTGCCGGACGCGGCGGTGGCCACCGGCACCTTCGCCATGGCGGCGAAGCTGCCCGGGTTGGCGGCGTCGGTCGGCACCGCCGCGCACCCCGGTCCGAACTCGCCGTCGACCGTCGGCGCGGCGCTGGCCATCGGGGCGGCGCTGGTCATCGGGGCGCTGCTGGCCGGGGCGGCCGAGCCCTTCTCCTCGCTCTCCCCACCGCAGGCGGCGAGGCCCAGGCTGAGCGTGGCGGCGATGGCGACGGCGGTGAGCTTGACGGTACGCATCGGTGGAATCCCTCCAGATGGTGAAACCGGGTGTCTGGAAGGGATTCGAGGCGCACCGCCGTCCGGATGGGTCGATCGGCGGAAAAAGTTCAGGCGGTCAGTCCGAGCGCCACCAGCGGGGCGGTGCTCGGCCGGGCCGAACCGCCGGCCGGCTCCTCGGTCACCCCGAGGAGGCCCTTGCCGCGTACCCCGCCGATCAGCACGGTGGCCTCGCCCCGACCGGCCGGCAGCACCCCGGCCGAGGCGACCGAGCCACCCTGGATCAGCCAGAGCTGGTAGGCCCGGCCCGGTGCCGGGGCGGCCAGGCCCGCCAGCAGTGCCACGCCCTCGTCCCGGGTGGCGGAGGCCACCACGGTGACCCGCCCGCCGGTCGGTGCGGCACTGGTGCGGACCACCGCGTCCGGGGCGGTCAGCACCGCCCGGATCCGGGCCGTCTCGTCCCGGGCCGCGCCGGCCTCGGTGCGCGCGTCGCGTACCCGCTGCTCCTGCGCCACCCAGGTGGCCGCGCCCGCGCCGCCGGCCAGCACCACCGCGGCGGCCGCGGCGGCCAGCCGGCGCCGCCACCGCCGGGCGGCGGCCGACCCGTCGCGGCCCGCCCGACCCGGCCGCTCCTGGGGGGTACGCCGCACGCGCGCCAGCACGTCCGTGCGCAGGCCCGGCGGCGGCACCGACCAGGTCGGGTCGGCGAGCCGGGCGGTCGCCTCGCGCAGCTCGGCCACCTCGAGCGTGCAGGTCGGGCAGTCGGCGAGGTGCCGCTCGAACGCGGCCCGCTCGACGTCGTCCACCGCGTCGAGCACGTACGCGCCGGCCAGCGCGTGGATGTCGGTCGTCATCGCCCCAGCTCCACTCCGAGACAGTCGCGGAGCCGGATCAGTCCGTCCCGCATCCGGGTCTTCACGGTCGGCAGCGCGGTGTCCAGCAGGCCGGCGACCTCGCGATAGCTGTGCCCGCCGTAGTACGCCAGCGTGATCGCCTCCCGCTGCACCTCGGTCAGCGCGTCCAGGCAGTGCCGGACCTGTTGGCGTTCCAGCCGGGCGGTCGCCTCCTCGGCCACGGCGTCGTACGGGGTCTCCCCGGAGCCGGCGGCCACCTTGCGGGCCCGCTCCGCCCCGGCCTGCTCGGCCCGAACCCGGTCCACGGCCCGCCGGTGCGCGATGGTGAACACCCAGGCGGTGGCCGAACCCCGGGCCGGGTCGAAGCGGGCGGCGGTGCGCCACACCTCGACCAGCACCTCCTGGGCGACCTCCTCGGCCTGGGCCGGGTCCCGCAGCACCCGGCGGGCCAGCCCGTACACCCGGGGCGCGACAATGCCGTAGAGGCGCTCGAAGGCGGCCTCGTCGCCCCGCGCCACCGCCCGGAGCAGCTCGTCCGCCTCCGCCCGGGAATCCGGCGCGACCGGTTCCGGGGGCACCGCCCGCAACCGCGACCGCCCCGGTCCCGACGGCTCACCGACGCTGTCGTCCCGCGTCATCCGGCCCCGCCCTCCGTCCGCTGGATCTGCCTGCACGGTGGGCATTCGGAGCCGGCCGGGCAGCGGATGGGTGCGGATCCGGCCGGCCCGGCGCACGGTCGGCCGGCCCGGCTCAGAGGTCGACGGTGCGGCCCTCGGTGCGGGCGGTCTCGGCGGCGTCGAGCACCGCCACCACCTCACGGCCGAAGCGGACGTCGCAGCGGTGGTCCCGGGTGCCCGCCTCGACCTCCTCCAGGAGCTGGTCGATCGCCGTACCGAAGGCCTGCAGCACACTGCCGTCACCGGGCGGGACGGTCTCGGTGC
This sequence comes from Micromonospora auratinigra, assembly GCF_900089595.1. GTDB lineage: Bacteria > Actinomycetota > Actinomycetes > Mycobacteriales > Micromonosporaceae > Micromonospora > Micromonospora auratinigra. The sequence continues at coordinate 3,914,956 of NZ_LT594323.1, forward strand.
CGTTCTCGCCGAAGAAGACGAAGTCCCGGGTGACCGCCTCGGGCGGCGCGTCCAGGGTCAGCGACAGGCTGCTGGTGGCGCCGCCGTCGTGGTGGAGCAGCAGGTGCACCAGCCCGCTCGGGCCGTCCATCGCGGCGACCCGGGTCACCCGGCCGAGCACCGGCAGGATCAGCGAGAGCGCGTGCGGGCCGATGTCCCAGAGCGCGCCCCGGTCGCGCCGCCACTGCGAGTCCCCGTACGGGTTCCCCGGCTGGTAGATCGAGGCGAACATGGTCGCCCGGGCGTGCTGCCAGCCACCGGCCGCCGCCGTCGAGGCGAGGAAGCCGGTGATGTTCGGGTGGAAGCGCTGGGTGAAGAAGACCACCGAGGCCACCCCGGCGGACCGCGCGGCGGCGACCACCCGGTCGGCCTCGGCGAGGCTCAACGCCAGCGGCTTGTCCAGCAGCAGGTGCCGTCCCGCCCCGGCGGCCCGCACCGCGATCTCGGCCTGCACGTCCGGCGGCAACGCCACGGCGACCGCGTCACAGGCGTCCAGCAGTGCGTCCACGTCGTCGAAGGCCGGTACGCCGTGCCGTGCGGCGAGCGCGCCCGCCTTCTCCGGGTCGCGCCCCCAGACCCCGGCCAGGCTGGCCCGGGGGTGGGCGTCGATGGCCGCGGCGTGCGTCTCCGCCGCCCAGTGACCGGTGCCGAACAAGCCGAACCGCAGCACGCGTCCCCCTGCCGTCGTCGGGCGCCCCGGCGTACGCCGGTGGCCGTGATCCACGCTAGTCGCCCGGCCGGGAGCGCGCGCCCCGACGCGGCGGCCGGTGCGTCGTCCCCGGCGATCCCACCCACCGGCCCGCGTGTCGTTGCCCGGCCCGGCCCGGCCAGGCCCGGCCAGGCCCGGCGCGGCCCGGCGCGGCCCGGCGCGGCGCGGCCCGGCGCGGCGCGGTCCGGCCCGGCGCGGCGCGGCCCGGCGCGGCCCGGCCCGGCGCGGCGCGGCCCGGCGCGGCGCGGCCAGGCGGGCGAGGCGGGCGGGCGGGCGGCGGTGGCTACTACGCGGGTTAGTAGGCTGTGCCGGTGAACTCGACTGTGCCGGGACGGCGTCGATGACCAGCGCGGCGGCGGCCGGCTCGCCGGTGGACGGGATCCTTCCGACGGTCACGATCGTGCTGTCGCTCGTACTCGCGGTCTGGGCGCTGGTGGCGGCGCTGCGTCACCGGTCCCCCGACCGGCTCCAGTTCGTCGGCCTGGCCGTGCTGGAGGTGGCGCTGCTCGCGCTGACCGTGGTGGCGCTGGTCGCGGTCGGCGGCGGCGAGCGTCCCGGCGAGCCGGGGGCGTTCTTCGGTTACCTGGTGACGCTGGTCTGCCTGCCGCCGCTGGCCTGGGTGCTGGCCCGGATGGAGCCGACCCGGTGGGGCTCGGCGATCGTCTGCGCGATCTGCCTGGTCACGCCGGTCGTGGTGGTCCGTCTCCAGCAGACCTGGGAGGTCGTCGGTGGCTGAGCCGCAGGCGCCCGAGCGCGCCACCAACCGGGGGCCGGGGCGGCTGCTGATCGCCGTCTACATCCTCTTCGCCATCGCCGCCACCTCGCGGGCCGGGCTGCAGATCGCCACCAGGTTCGACGAGGCGCCGGTGGCGTACCTGCTCTCCGCGCTGGCCGCGCTGATCTACATCGTGGCGGCGGTCGGGCTGGCCCGGGCCGGGCACGCCGGCCGCCGGGTCGCGCTGGCCTGCTGCTCGGTGGAGCTGGTCGGGGTGGTCGCGGTGGGGGTGCTCAGCCTCGCCGACCGGGAACTCTTTCCCGACGAGACGGTCTGGTCCGGCTTCGGCAGCGGGTACGGCTACGTCCCGCTGGTGCTGCCGATCCTCGGCCTCGCCTGGCTCTGGCGCACCCGCCACACCGCCACCTGACCCGCCCACGCCCGACGCCACCCACGCCCCGCGCCGCCGCCGCTCGCCGCTCGCGCCCCGCGCCGCTCAACCGCTAATTCACGGAAAGAGTGGCTATGGAACGCGAGATGGCCACTCTTTCCGTGAATTAGTGGCCATCCGCGGGGGCGCGGGGTGCGGGGTCAGTCCTTGGGGCCGCCGGCCACGTAGATGACCTGGCCGGAGACGAAGGACGCGCCCTCGCCGGCCAGGAACGAGATGGTGTGCGCGATGTCCTCCGGGCGGCCGGTGCGCCGGACCGGGATCTCGGCGGCGGCGTGCTCCTGGAGCGCGGCGAAGTCGACCTTCATCCGGGCCGCGGTGGCCGCCGTCATGTCGGTGACGATGAAGCCGGGCGCGACCGCGTTCACGGTCACCCCGAACGGGCCCAGCTCGATCGCGAGGGTCTTGGTGAAGCCCTGCAGGCCCGCCTTGGCCGCCGCGTAGTTGGCCTGGCCGCGGTTGCCCAGCGCGGAGGTGCTGGAGAGGTTGACGATCCGGCCCCACTTCGCCTCGACCATGTGCTTCTGGGCGGCCTGGCTGAACAGGAACGCGCCGCGCAGGTGTACGCCCATGACGGTGTCCCAGTCGGCGTCGGTCATCTTGAACAGCAGGTTGTCGCGGAGCACCCCGGCGTTGTTGACCAGCACGGTCGGCGCGCCCAGCTCGGCGGCTACCCGCTCGACCGCGGCCTCCACCTGGCCCCGGTCGGCGACGTCCGCGCCGACCCCGAGCGCCCGGCCGCCGGCGGCGACGACGGCGTCCACGGTCTCCTTGGTCGCCGCCTCGTCGATGTCGACCACGGCGACGGCCATGCCGTCGGCGGCCAGCCGGCGGGCGGTGGCGGCACCGATGCCGCGGGCGGCTCCGGTGACGATGGCGACGCGGCGCTGCTCCGACATGACTACCTCCGGGTAACTTAGGGCTGGGCACCGAACTCTAGTACGGAAGGCCACCCCGGCACACCGCCTGCCGGCACGGCTAAGGGGCCGGCCACCGCGAACGGCGGCCGACCCCCGGTCCGGTCGGGATCAGACGGACCAGCTGCGGCAGAGCCGGATCCAGCGGTACCCGTGGCCGGCCAGCTTGAGCCGGTCCAGCTTGCCGACCTCCTCGTAGCCGCGGTCGGAGAGCACGTCGATCGGCAGGTCCGCCTCCGGCTGGAGGGTGCTCAGGTCGACCTCGACGTCCTCGGTGCCCAGGTTGTGCAGGAAGACCATGGTGCCGGTGGGACCGTCGGCCCGGTGCGCGAGCACCCCGGCCGGCATCGGCACGTCGATGTGGCTGGTGCTGCCCGAGCCGATCTCCGGCGCCTCGCGCAGCGTCCGGATCATCCGCTCGAACCAGGCGAGCAGCGAGCGCGGGTCCTTGCGCTGGGCGGTGACGTTGACCTTGTCGTACGCGTAGTCGCCCTTGTCGATCACCGGGCGGACCAGCTTCTCCGGCTCGGCCGTGGAGAAGCCGCCGTTGTCCTGGTACGACCACTGCATCGGGGTACGGATGGCGTTGCGCCCCGGCTGCGACAGGTCCTCGCCCATGCCGATCTCCTCGCCGTAGCGCAGCACCGGGGTGCCGCGCAGCGAGAACTGGAGTGCGTACGCCAGCTCCAGGTGCCGCCGGTCGTTGCCGAGCATCGGGGCGAGCCGCCGCCGGATGCCCCGACCGTAGAGCTGCATGTCCTCGCGCGGGCCGAACTTGGCCAGCACGTCGTTGCGCTGGTCGGCGGTGAGCCGGGACAGGTCGATCTCGTCGTGGTTGCGCAGGAAGGTCGCCCACTGGCCGCCGGTCGGCAGCTTCGGGGTGTCGCGCAGCGCGTCGATGATCGCCTCCGGGTCCTCCCGGGCGAGGGCGAGCATCAGCCGGCCGTTGAGCATGAAGTCGAAGAGCATGTGGATCCGGTTGCCCGAGCCGCTCTTGTCCCCGAAGTAGGTGGGCAGCTGGTCGGGCTCCACGTTCGCCTCGGCCAGCAGGACCGCGTCGCCGCGCCGCCACTGCACGTGCTGGCGCAGGTCGGTGAGGAAGTCGAAGTCCTTCGGCGAGTCCGGGTTGCCCGGCTCGGTCTGCTCGATGATGAACGGCACCGCGTCCATCCGGAAGCCGGAGACACCGAGCTGGAGCCAGAACGAGGTGATCTTCTTGATCTCCTCGCGCACCTTCGGGTTCTCGATGTTCAGGTCCGGCTGGAACTTGTAGAAGCGGTGGTAGTACCAGGACTTGGCGGTCCGGTCGTAGCTCCACGTCTCGTTCTGCTCGCCCGGGAAGACCATGCCCTGGTGGCGGTCCTCCGGCTCGGTGTCGGACCAGACGTACCAGTCGCGGTACGGGGAGTCCGGTGAGGACCGGGCGGACTGGAACCACGGGTGCTGGTCGGAGGTGTGGTTGACCACCAGATCGATGATCACCCGGATGCCCCGGTTGCGGGCCTGGTGCAGGAGTTCGGCGAAGTCACCGAGGGTGCCCAGCCGCGGGTCGACGTTGTAGAAGTCGGTCGCGTCGTATCCGTCGTCCTGGTTGGGCGACGGATGGATCGGGTTGAGCCAGAGGCAGGTCACCCCCAGCCGGGCCAGATAGTCGAGCCGGCCGATCAGGCCACGGAAGTCACCGACCCCGTCGCCGTCCGAGTCCACGTACGTGTCGACGTCGAGGCAGTACACGACCGCCTCCTGGTACCACCTGTCACCCATGCCGGACCTACTTCTCCGATCCGGCGCGTCGACAAACCCGCGCGACCCTCACCTGTGCGGGCCGTCCGGCCGGTACGGTGCCGGGGTGAGCGCCGACATCAATCCCGTCGACTGGTCCACCGGCAGCTGGCTGAACCCGCCGGAGCGGGCCGACCCGGCCGGCCCGGAGCTGCTGGTCGAGCCGCGCGGCGGCAGCGACTTCTGGCGGCGCACCAGCTACGGCTTCGTGCACGACGACGGGTCGGCGCTGCTCGCCCCCTTCCCCGCCGACAGCGCGGTGGAGGTCAGCTTCCGGCTCGACTACACGGCCCAGTTCGACCAGGCGGGCGTGCTGGTCCGGGTGGACGAGCGGCGTTGGACCAAGGCCGGGGTGGAGGTCAGCGACGGCCACCCGCAGGTCGGCGCGGTGGTGACCGACGAGCACTCGGACTGGTCGGTCGCCCCGGTGCCGGAGTGGTCGGGCCGGGAGGTGACCGTCCGGGTCAGCCGGGCCGGGGACGCGCTGACCGTCCGGGCCCGGGTGGCCGACGAGCCGTGGCGGCTGGTCCGGGTCGCCCCGCTGGATCCGGCGGCGGTGGCGTCGGCCGGGCCGTACTGCTGCTCACCGAGCCGTGGTGGGCTGCTGGTGCGGTTCACCGGCTGGCGGCAGGGCCCGGCGGACGAGGCGCTGCACCCGTGAGTGGGTCGGGTCACCGCCAGGTGTGACCGGGCCCGGCCGGGGTACGTCTTCACGATCCCCCGGCAGCGCGCGGAAGGATCCCCATGGCTCTCGCCCAGAACATCGACCCGCACCAGTTCACCGGGCTGACCGGGTGGGTCGCCAGCGTCATCGACTCGTGGGGCGCGCTCGGGGTGGCGCTGCTGGTCGCCCTGGAGAGCATCGTCCCGCCAATCCCGAGCGAGATCGTGCTGGCGATGGCGGGCTACCTCTCCGCCGAGGGCCGGTTCAACGTGGTGCTGATCGTGCTGGCCGCGACGGCCGGCTCGCTGCTCGGCGCGCTGGTGCTCTACTGGCTCGGCGCGGCGCTCGGCGAGGACCGGCTGAAGCGTTGGCTGGACCACATCCCGCTGGTGGACTCCGACGACCTGGAGCGGGCGGACCGCTGGTTCGAGCGGCACGGCCGGTGGGCGGTGCTGATCGGCCGGGTGGTGCCGGTGGTGCGCAGCCTGGTCTCCGTACCGGCCGGGGCGAACCGGATGCCGCTGGGCGAGTTCGTGCTGCTGACCACCATCGGCAGCGGCGTGTGGAACGCGCTCGTCGTGGGGCTCGGTTTCGCGCTCGGCTCCCGGTGGCAGGAGGTCGACCGGTACAGCAGCTGGTTCAACTACGCGATCTTCGCGGTCTTCGCGGTGATGGTGGTGAGCTGGGCGGTGAAGAAGGTGCGCCGGCGGCGCGCCCGACGGTCGGTGACCGCCGGGCGCTGAGCCGGTCGAGGGTCAGTACTGCGCGGTGATCGAGGTGAACTCCCAGGTGTTCTGGGCGATGCCGGAGCAGTTCGACACCACGCCGCCGCCGGCGCAGGGCCGGTCCCGGTTGACCGACCAGAAGGTGAACCGGGCCAGACCCCGGGCCTTGGCCCAGTCGCGGATCTGCGTCCAGGTGGCCGGCGAGGTCAGCTCCTGCTGGTCGGAGAGGCCGTTCATGCCGGAGAGACCCATGTGGGCGTACGCGGTGGCGTCGGACCAGCCGAACGCGGTCTTGAGCGCGTTCTTCAGCCCCTCGGCCGCGTTGACCGTGCTCTGGTACATGTTCGCCCCGCCGCCGAAGTCGAACGGCATGATGGTGAAGACGTCGATGTTCGCGCCCTTGGCGGCGGCCTGGTTGATCAGCCGGGTGCCGTAGTACGCCGGCCCGGTGGTCGAGGTGCCGAAGGTGACGATCGTCCTGATCCCCGGGTTGTTCTGCTTGACGATCTTCAGCGCGTCGAGGATCCGGTCCTGCACCACCTCGTTCTCGAACTCGTCGCTGTTCTCGATGTCGATGTCGATCGCCTTCAGCCCGTACGCGTTGATGACCTGCTGGTACGCGCCGGCCAGCGCGCCGGCGGAGGAGCAGTTGGGGCCGAGCTTGTTGCCGCTCCAGCCGCCGAACGAGGGGATCACGTCGCCGCCGGCGGCCCGGACCGCGGCGATGGTGCTGGCCCAGGTGCTGCCGGTGAGCGACCCGCTGCCGTCCCAGGCCGGCGTGCCGCCGCCGGAGAGCATGAAGGCGATGGTGAACCACTTGATCCCGGTCGCGCCCATCACCGTGGACGGCGCGGGCGGGTCGCCCCAGCCCGGGTAGAGATAGGGCGCGGCGGCCATCGCGCCGCCGCCCCCGCCCGTGCAGCCGGTGGTGGTGGCGGAGACCGGGGCCGACTTCGCCGACTCCCCGGCGGCGTTGTACGCGGCGACCGTGTAGCTGTGCCCGGTGCAGGTGGCCAGGCCGGAGACGGTGGCCGAGGCGCCGGTGACGGTGGCCTTGACGGTGCTGCCCTCGTACACCCGGTAGCCGGTGACCGTGCCGGAGACGGCGGTCCAGGCCAGCGCGACGGACGAGTTGGTGGTGCCGGTGACCCGCAGGCCGCCGGGGGTGGCCGGCGCGGAGGGGTTGCCGCCGCCCCCGCCGCCGCACGCGCCGCCGTTGACCGTGCAGTTGGTCGGGCTGCCGGTGCCGTTGACGTTGAAGCCGAAGGTGGTGCTGGCGCCCGGGGCGAGGGTGCCGTTCCAGGACTGGTTCACGGCGGTGACGTGCTGGCCGGAGGTGGTCAGCCGGGCGTCCCAGAAGGAGCCGAGGGTGCTGCCGGTGGGCAGGTCGAACTGGACGTTCCAGGAGGAGATGGTGGTCGAGGTGTCGTTGGTGACGGTGAACTTGCCCTCGTACCCGGTGTCCCAGGTGCTGGTGCGGACGAAGGCGGCGGTGGCGGCGGAGGCGGGCGGGGCGGCCAGCACGGTGGCCGCCAGCAGGGCGGTGGCGAGCGCGGTGGCGAACGTCGCCACCCGGGCGGAGCGGAGTCTCACGGCGTCCTCCAGGGACGGTGGCGGGAGGTATTCATGACCGTCGACGTTGCCGCTCATTATTAGGACTGTTAACTGTTTCTGTCCAGAGGTGGTCCGGGGACCCTCGCCGAGAGCCCCCGGGAACCCCGCTCAGTGCCGGAAGGTGAACCAGTTGACGTTGACGAAGTCGGCCGGCTGGCCGCTGGAGAAGGTCAGGTAGACGCTGTGCCGGCCGGTGACCGTGGCGACGTTGCCCGGCACCGAGCGCCAGCTCTGCCAGCCCCCGGTGTCGCCGATCGCGAAGCTGCCGATCGGCGTGGCGGTCGGGCTGTCCAGCCGGACCTCGACCAGGCCGCTCACCCCGCTCGCCGCGCCCGAGGCGACCCGGGCCACGAAGTCCTTCGGCGGGGTGCTGCCGAAGTCCACGTTGTCGTACCGGGCCCAGTCACCGTTGGCCAGCCAGCCGATGTCCTGGCCGCCCTCGGCGCACGCCTCGACCTGCACCCCGTTCTGGGCGTTGAACGCCTCGGCCTGGACGGTGCCGTACGCGTCGACCCCGCCCGACGGCGGCGGGGTGGTGCTGCCGCCGCCGCCCCGGGCGTACACCGCCACGTAGTCGACCAGCATCGGGCGGCCGGAGACGGTCGAGGCGGTCGGCGTGGTGTAGCCGGCCACCCCGTTCGGGAAGGAGCCGCCGATGGCCACGTTGAGCAGCAGGAAGTAGCCGCCGTGGCCGGTCATCCGGGTCCAGTACGGCTCGCCCACCTGACTCTGGCTGACGGTGTGGAAGAGCTGGCCGTCGACGTACCAGCGCAGCTGCTGCGGGCTGACCGACGCGTCCCACTCCGTGCGGTAGGTGTGGAAGGCGGACTGGCAGCTGCTGGCGGGGCAGGCCCGGGTGCCGCCCAACCCGTTGAACTCGTTGCACGGGCCGCCCGGGGCGACACCGCAGTGCAGCGTCCCCCAGACCTGGTTGAGCCCGTTGACGTTCTCCATCACGTCGATCTCGCCGATGCCGGGCCAGTTCTGGTAGTTGCCCCGGTACGGCGAGCCGAGCGACCAGAACGCGGGCCAGTAGCCGGCCGCCTGCGCGCCGGTGACGTTCGGCATCTGGATCCGGCCCTCGATCGCCAGCACTCCCCCGGCCGGCGGCTTGAAGTCGGCGCGGACGGTCTCGATCCGGGCCGAGGTCCACCGCCCGGCGGCGTCCTTCAGCGGGGTGATCCGCAGGTTGCCACCGCCGTCCTGGGCCAGGTTGGCGGTGCTGGCGGTGTAGCTCTGGATCTCGCCGGTGCCCCAGTTGGCCGGGCCGCCCGGGTAGCTGGTGCCGGTGTCGATGATCCAGTTGGCGGACGAGGGCAGCGTGCCGGCCGCGCCGGTGAAGTCGTCGCTCCACACCACGCTCCAGCCGGACGGCGGGGCCGGCACGGCGGCGTGCGCGGTCATCGAGACGGCCGCCAGCGCGGTGGTGGCGGCGACGGCGAGCGCGGCCAGGCCGGCCCGCCGGCCGGGGCGGCGCAGGGTGGACGGGGCGGTGGGAGCCGCCGGGACAGGGTTCATCGGGGGTGCCTCTCTGCGGGACGGGGGCAGGAGAGCGCTCTCAGCAAGCGTTGTACGCCCCCGCCCCGCAGCTTGTCAACGAACGTCGATGTCTGCCGGCTGCGGTCGGCGCAGCACGGCCTGCTCCAGCGCGGTCCACCCGGTGGTGGTGACCAGGTAGAGCACCGCCGCCAGCGGCACCACCAGCGCCACCAGCACCGTCGTATACGGCAGCAGCGGCACCAGCCGGCCGAGGGTGGCCGCCCCCGGCCCCTCGGTGGGAGCGCCGGCGATCGTGCCGGTGGCGGCAGCCGCCCGACGGGCCCGCCGGGACGACCACCGGGCCAGCACGAGCAGCACCGCCAGCAGCACCCCGAACACCGCCACCACGGCGGTGGAGAGCCCGTCGCCCAGGTGCCAGCCCAGCGGCACCCCGGCGAGCCGCTCACCGAGCAGCCCGGGATGGCCGTCACCGGTGGCGAAGAGGCGGTACATGACCAGGAAGAACGGCGCCTGCAACAGCGCCGGCAGGCAGCCCGCGACCGGGCTCGCCCCGGCCCGCCGGTAGAGCGCGAGCAGCTCGCCCTGGAGCGTGGCGGGGTCGTCGGCGTACCGCCGCTGGAGGTCGCGGACCTCGGGGGCGAGCGCGGCGCGCCGCCGCTCCCCGCGGACCTGGGCCAGGCTGAGCGGGGAGACCAGCAGCCGGACCCCGATGGTGAACAGGACGATCGCGGCGGCCGTGGCGGTGCCGCCAGCGAGCGGGGCGAGCAGGTCGGCGAGCCAGGTGACGGCGACGCCGGCGGCGGAGGCCGCGGTGTGCAGTGGTGCGAAGGCGAGCATGGGGAAACCCCTCGGTCCGATCCCGGATGCCCCGGCGGGACGACACGACCCGGCGGGACGGCTGACGACGGAACCGGCCGCGTCGACGACCGCCGGAAACGGCGGGCCTACGCGACCGAGGGGTGGTGACCGGGTGCTCGGGGACGCGGTCGGCCGGCGGCGTCGGGATCGGCCTGCCGCGGCACCCGACGACCCCGGGACCGGGCCCGCCAGGCGGTCGCGGCCCGCGCGGACCGGGGCGCGCCGGGCAGCGCGCGGCTGCGCAGCGCCAGCAGGGTGGCCAGCAGCAACGCGGCGGCGACCACCGCCGCCCCGGCGAGCAGCCCGCCCGGCCGCTCGACGAGCAGGGCGAGGTGGCCGAGGGCGTACGCCCACAGCCCCGTCACCGTCGCCAGCACCCCCGCCACACGCCCACCCTAGGACCCGCTGTCACCCCGGGGCGGTCACTCGCCCGGCTCAGGAGGATTCGCGGACCAGCGGGAAGGGCAGGGTCTCCCGGATGGTGCGGCCGGTCAGCAGCATCACCAGGCGGTCCACGCCCAGCCCGAGACCGCCGGTGGGCGGCATCGCGTACTCCAGCGCGGTGAGGAAGTCCTCGTCCAGCTCCATCGCCTCGGCGTCCCCGCCGGCCGCCTTCAGCGACTGCTCGGTGAGCCGGCGCCGCTGCTCCACCGGATCCACCAGCTCGGTGTACGCGGTGCCCAGCTCCATGCCGAACGCGACCAGGTCCCACCGCTCCGCCAGCCGCGGGTCGTGCCGGTGCTGGCGGGTCAGCGGGGACACCTCGGCCGGGAAGTCCAGATAGAACGTGGGCTGCTCGGTACGCGCCTCGACCAGCCGCTCGTACAGCTCCAGCAGCACCGCACCCCGCTCCCAGCGCGGGTCGTACGGCACCTGCGCGGAGTCACAGAGCTTGCGCAGGGTGGCCACCTCGGTGTCGGCGGTGACCTCCTCGCCGAGCGCCGCCGAGATCGCCTCGTTCACCGTCCGGGTCGGCCACTCGCCACCGATGTCGACCGGCTCGCCACCGGGGCGGCGGGCCACCGGGGCGCCGTGCACCGCCACCGCCGCCGCCACGATGAGGTCCCGGGCCAGCACCCGCATGTCGTGGTAGTCGGCGTACGCCTGGTACGCCTCCAGCACCGTGAACTCCGGGTTGTGGGTGGCGTCCACGCCCTCGTTGCGGAACGCCCGGCCCAGCTCGTACACCCGCTCGACGCCGCCCACGGCGAGCCGCTTCAGATACAGCTCCGGCGCGATGCGCAGGCTCAGCCGCAGGTCGTACGCGTTGCTGTGGGTGACGAACGGGCGGGCGTTGGCCCCGCCGTGCACCCGTTGCAGGATCGGCGTCTCCACCTCCAGGAAGCCCCGCCCGACCAGCCCGGAGCGCAGGCTGTGCAGGGCGGTGCCCCGGGCCCGCAGCAGCTCCCGCGCCTCGTCGTTGATGGTCAGGTCCAGGTAGCGCTGCCGGACCCGGGCCTCCGGATCGGCCAGCCCGTGATGCTTGTCCGGCAGCGGGCGCAGGCACTTGGCGGTGAGCTGCCAGTCGGCCACCCGCACCGACAGCTCGCCGCGCCGGGTCGCGTACACCTCGCCGGTGGCGCCCACGTGGTCGCCGATGTCCACCGCCGCGCGCCAGCGGTCCAGGTCGTGCACCAGCATCAGCTGGAGGTCGCCGCTGCCGTCCCGGACCGTGGCGAAGAGCACCTGGCCGTGGTCGCGGACCAGCATCACCCGGCCGGTCACCCCCACGGTCTCCCCGGTGCCGGTGTCCGGGGCGAGGCCGGCGTGCCGCTGCCGCACCTGCGCGCAGGTGGCGGTCCGCGGATAGCCCACCGGGTACGGGTCGACCCCGTCGGCGCGCAGCCGGTCCAGCTTCGCCAGCCGTACCCGGACCTGCTCCGGTCGGGGCGTCTCGGCCGGTTCCGCCGTGGCGGCCCGGACCGTCGCGGCGGTCGGCGGCACGAACTCGACGCCGCCGCCGGCCGGCGGCACCCCGTGCAGCGGCGTGGGCCGCCCACCGGGCAGCGCCAGGAAGCCCTCGGCGGCGGCCGCCGCGATGCCCACCCGGGCCAACTCCCGGCGCTCGGCGAAGCAGAGGTAGCGGGGCGTCCAGTGCGGCTGGTACTTCGCGTTGGAGAGGTACAGCGACTCCAACTGCCACCAGCGGGAGAAGAAGAGCAGGGTGTGCCGCCACAGCCGGATCACCGGGCCGGCCCCGATCCGCGCGCCCTGCTCGAACACCGCGCGGAACGCCGCGAAGTTCAGCGACACCCGCTCCACGCCCAGCCGGGGACCGGCCGCCAGCAGCGCGGCCACCATGAACTCGGTGATCCCGTTCTCCGCGCCCCGGTCCCGGCGCATCAGGTCCAGCGACACCCCGTGCGCGCCCCACGGGCTGAACGACAGCAGCCCCCGCACCCGGCCCTCGCCGTCCTGCGCCTCGACCAGCACGCAGTCGCCGTCGGCCGGGTCGCCGAGCCGGCCCAGGGCCATCGAGAAGCCCCGCTCGTGCTCGGTGTCCCGCCAGCCGGTGGCCAGCTCGGCCAGCCGGGCCAGCTCCTCGGGCGGGATCTCCGCGTGCCGGCGGACCCGGGCGGTGTAGCCGGCCCGCTCGACCCGGTGCACCGCCTGCCGGACCGGGCGCATGTCCCGGCCGTCCAGGTCGAACTCGCGGGTGGACAGGATCGCCTCGTCACCGAGCTGGAGCACCTTGAGCCCGTGCCGGTGGTACGCCCGGGCCCCCGCCTCGCTGGCCCCGAGCACCGCCGGGATCCAGGCGTACGCCCGGGCGTGGCCGAGCCACGCCTCGATCGCCGGGCCCCACGCCTCGGGGTCGCCGACCGGGTCGCCGCTGGCCAGGCTCACCCCGTTGACCACCCGGTAGGTGATCACCGCCTTGCCGCTGGGCGAGAAGACGGCCGCCTTGTCCCGGCGGGTGGCGAAGTAGCCGAGCGAGTCCCGGTCGCCGTACCGGGCGAGCAGCTCGCGGATCCGCTCCTCCTCCTCGGGGTGCAGCACCGCGTTCGCCCGCTGCGAGCGGACCAGGGTGAACAGGCCGGCCACGAAGGCGACCGCGCCGAGCCCGCCGAGCAGCAGGTTGACCCAGCCGGGGGCCTGGCCGCGCCGGGTCAGGTCCAGCGTGATCGCGCCACCGAAGACCTTCTCGACCGCGTACCCGAGCCGGTCCGACCAGGTGTGCAGGCTGCCCGGCTCGGCGAGGAGCAGCAGGTAGCCGAGGCCGACCGAGACGGCGGCCAGGCCGAGGAAGACGCCGAGGGCCTGCCAGCCGCTGCCGGGCCGGACCCGGGCGTAGAACTGTCGCCGGGCGGCGACCAGCAGGGCCAGCGCCGCGGCGGCGAAGGCGATGCCCACCCACACCCCGACCGTCTCCAGGGTGCCGAAGAGGCGCTGCCCGGCGGCGTGGTTGAGCCGGTTGACGCCGACCGTCAGCAGCAGCGCCCCGGCCCACACGCCGACCAGCAGGGTGAGGCTGAAGTACCCGACCAGGACCCACCAGGCCAGTCGCTTGCGGCGCAGCACCGCGGCGGCGAGCGCGCCCAGGAAGACCGCGTACGCCAGGTTGGCCGGCGCCGGCACCAGCAGCGCGTCGATCGCGGTGCGGACCGGCTGGAACTCCAGCCGGGCGGCGCTGCTCACCGCGGCGAGCGCGCAGACCGCGGCGACCACCCAGAGCAGGGTGGCGAAGGCGCGGGGCACCTGCCGTCGCCACTGCCCGCCGGCCCCCGGGGTGCCGTTCACCTTGCGTGACGCGTTGTTCGCGGCCACCGCCGCCTCCCTCGCTGCCGGTGCTGACGCGTCGGGCGTCGACCGGGGCTCATCGTAATCACGCCGTCGGCGTCGGACGCTCCCTCGCGTCCGTGAGTTGGCTGAGAGAAAGCTGTCCCCCGGCCGGGTGGGACACGCGGACGCGCGTTTCCCCGCATCGACACGGTGGGTAACACGGCCTCGACGGCACGGCACGGTGCCGCGACGGTACGAAGCGGACGGTGATGGCGATGAGCGATGCAGTGGCCGAGCGGGAACGGGACGCCGCGGCGAGCGGCACCGACCTCCTCACGGTCGGCGTCGAGGAGGAGTTCCTGCTGGTCGACCCGCACACCGGGGCCGCCGTGCCCGCGGTGGACCTGGTCATGGAGCAGGTACCCGCCGAGCTGCGCGGCCAGGTGGAGCGCGAGTTCCAGACCAGCCAGATCGAGATCGGCAGCCCGCCCGGGCTGGAGCTGACCTCGATCCGGCACTCGCTGGGCGTGCTCCGCGCCGAACTCGCCGCCGCCGCCGAGCGGGCCGGCGTACGGCTGCTCGCGATCGGCACCGGGCCGGTGGACGGGCCGGTGCCGCCGGTGGTGGACAAGCCCCGCTTCGACCGGATGATCGAGCGGTTCCGGCTGCTGGTGCCGGGGCCGGGCAACAACGGCATGCACGTGCACGTGGGCATCCCCGATCCGGAGATGGGCGTGCGGGTGCTCAACCACGTACGCCCCTGGCTGCCGATCCTGCAGGCGGTCACCGCCAACTCCCCGTTCGCCCGGGGCGAGGACACCGGCTACGCGAGCTGGCGCTCGATCGAGTGGGAGCGCTGGCCGTCGGTGGCGCCGACCCCCCGGCTGGACTCGCACGAGCACTACGAACGGCTGATCCGCCAGCTCATCGCCAGCGGCGTGATGCTCGACGAGGGGATGCTCTACTGGTACGCCCGGCTCTCCGCGAAGTACCCGACGGTGGAGATCCGGATCGGTGACGTCTGCCCGTCGGTGGACGACGCCGTACTGGTGGCGGCCCTGGTCCGGGCGCTGGTGGCGACCGCGATCACGGACATCGCCGCCGGGCGGCCGGCGATCGACACCGACCACCACCTGCTGGTCGCCGCGCACTGGCGGGCGGCGCACGACGGGCTGGAGGGCGAGGGCGTCGACGTGACCGACGGCGAGCTGCGCCCGACCTGGGAGCTGCTGGACCGGCTCGTCGACCGGGTCCGCCCCGAGCTGGTCCGGCACGGCGACCTCGACCAGGTGACCGACCTGCTGGGCGGGCTGCGCCGGCACGGCAGCGGCGCGGCGCGGCAGCGGGCCGTGTTCGCCCGCACCGGCGAGCTGGTGGACGTGGTGACCGACGTGGCCCGGCAGACCCGGGGCTGAGCGCGCCCCCGACCGGTGCGACGCGTGACAGGATGGGCCTCGTGGCGGAACGCATGGTCGTGATCGGCGGGGACGCGGCCGGAATGGCGGCGGCCTCCCAGGCCCGGCGTCGCCGCGACCGCGCCGACCTGGAGATCGTCGCCTTCGAGCGGGGGCACTTCACCTCGTACTCGGCGTGCGGCATCCCGTACTGGATCAGCGGGCTGGTGCCCGAGCGGGACCAGCTCGTCGCCCGCGACCCGGCCACGTTCCGGGAGAAGTTCGACATCGACGTGCGGCTGCGGCACGAGGTCACCGCCATCGACCTCGACCGCCGCGAGGTGCTCGCCCGCGACCTCGACGGCGGCGGCGAGGTCCGGGCCGGCTTCGACACCCTGGTGTACGCCACCGGCGCGGTCCCGCTGCAGCCGGACTGGGCGCGCGGCGGGATCGACGGCGTGTTCGGGGTGCAGACCCTCGACGACGGCACGGCGCTGCGGCAGTGGCTGGAGCGCGACCCCCGGCCCCGGCACGCGGTGGTGGTCGGCGGCGGCTACATCGGTGTGGAGATGGCCGAGGCGCTGATCCAACGTGGGCTCACCGTCGACCTGGTCGAGCAGGCCGACCAGCCGATGTCCACGGTGGACCCGGACATGGCCGAGCTGGTCGCCGACGCCATGCGCGGCATCGGCATCGGCATCCGTACCGGCCGGACCGTCACCGGCCTGACGGAACGGGACGGCCGGATCGCCGCGGTGGTCACCGACGAGGGGCCGGTCCCGGCCGACGTCGTGGTCCTGGGCCTGGGCGTACGCCCGAACACCGCGCTCGCGGAGGCCGCCGGCCTGCCGATCGGCCCGAGTGGTGGGATCCGCTGCGACCGGCGGATGCGGGTGCCCGGAGTGCCCGGCGTCTGGGCGGCCGGTGACTGCGTGGAGACCCTGCACCGGGTCAGCGGGATGCCGGTGCACATCCCGCTCGGCACCCACGCCAACAAGCAGGGCCGGGTCGCCGGGATCAACATCGGCGGCGGGTACGCCACCTTCCCCGGCGTGATCGGCACCGCCGTCACCAAGGTCTGCGACCTGGAGGTGGGGCGTACCGGCCTGCGCGAGCGGGACGCCGGCGCGGCGGGCTTCGAGTTCGTCTCGGTGCTGACCGAGTCGACCAACCGGGCCGGCTACTACCCGGGCGCGCAGCCGATGACCGTGAAGCTGATCGCCGAGCGACCCAGCGGCCGGCTGCTCGGCGCGCAGATCGTCGGCCGGTCCGAGGCGGCCAAGCGGATCGACACCCTGGCCGTGGCGCTGTGGAACGGCATGACGGTGGACGAGATGACCGCGCTCGACCTCGGCTACGCCCCGCCGTACGCCCCGGTCTGGGATCCGGTGCTGATCGCGGCCCGCAAGGCCGTCGACGCCCTCGCCGCCGCCGGCCGGTGAGGAAGGGCACCTTCTTGACGCCCCGGGCATGACAAGGGTCCCTTCCTGACACCCGGATCTTGTCGGGGGGCGGGGTTAGGTTCTGGGTGTAGCCGGTTCGGCGCACTTCCCCCCTCGGAGGCATCACCATGTCGCAGGAGACGACCTACCTCGAACTGTCCGAAGTGGACGGTGGAGCGCACAAGTTCTACGAGGTGGTGGTGGACGACACCGCGATGACCGTGCGCTACGGCCGGATCGGCGACCAGGGCCAGGTGAAGACCAGCAGCTACCCGGACAACACCCGGGCGCGGGCCGCCGCCGCGAAGAAGATCGGCGAGAAGATCCGCAAGGGGTACGCCCCGGCGGTGCCCGGCGTACGCCAGAAGCGCTCGGTGTCGCGGCGGCAGATCGTCAGCACCCGCTCCACCGCCCGCACCGCCCCGGTCCTCTGGCGGTACGACTCCTGCGCCCCGGCGTTCGGCATCTTCGTCGACGACCGCACCTGCATGGTCGGCAACGAGCACGGGGTGATCACCACGCTCGACCACGACGCGAGGGTGCTCCACCAGGTCCGGCTCCCGGACGGGGTGAAGTGCATCGTCGCCGACGACGCCTGGATCTACGCGGGCTGCGACGACGGCAACGTCTACGACCTCTCCGGCAAGGTGCCCCGGGCGGCGTACGCGATCGCCCCCGACATCGACATCTACTGGCTGGACATCCACGACGGGGTGCTCGGCGTCTCCGACCGCGACGGCGGCATCGCCGCGATCGACCACGAGGACGAGTTCCTCTGGCGGCGCGCCGGCCGGGGCCGGTCCGCCTGGATGGTGCGCTGCGACGACGACGCGCTCTACCACGGCCACTCCGCCGGGGTCACCGGTTACGACTGGCGGACCGGGCGGGAGTTGTGGCACACCCGCACCGGATCGGTCCTCTTCGGCTGGCAGGAGCGCGACAGCGTGTTCGCCGGTACCGGCACCCGTGAGGTGGTGCGGTTGAGCAAGGACGGCCGGGCCGAGCAGACGTACCGCTGCGACGCCGCCGTCTTCTCCTGTGCCACCGCCGAGAACGGCCGGTACGTCTTCGCCGGGGACAGCGCCTCCTCGATCTACTGCTTCGACGCGGCCGGCAACCGGCTGTGGAAGCTCGGCACCGGCTGCGGCTCGGCGTACTCGATGCAGTACCACCAGGACCGGCTCTACGTGGTGACCACCAGCGGCCACCTGGCCTGCATCGACGCCAGCGAGCCGGCGATCCGGGCCGCCGAGGCGGGCGACGTGCCCGAGGTGGTGGACGTGAAGGCCCCGGCCCGGCTGCCCGAGCAGGCCGCCTGGAGCTCGGTGGAGGTGACCACCGACGACCGCGACGGCGTGGTGGTGCAGTGCGTCGAGCGGGGCGGTCAGCTGCGCATCCACGTCCTCTCCGACGGCTACCGCCGGGACTGGTCGGTGCAGTTCCCCAAGGGCATCCGCGAGCCGGGGGCACGCTACCTGGTCACCGAGGTCCGGGAGGCCGGCCGGGGCGGCTTCTACCGCGCGTACGGCGACATCCGCCGGCTGCGCTGAGGGCCCCGGTGCGCCGGGCGGGGCTCCGACCGCCCGGCGCACCGGTTCAGCGACAGTCCCAGCGCACCGGCCGGACGTCCCGGTCGTCGCGCTCGAGCTTCCCGCCGAGCACCCGGCCGTCGTCGCTGAAACTCTTCACGCCACCACGTCGCCCGCCGCGCCAGCCGTCCGGCACGGGCAGCTTCACCGCCTCCGTGTCGGTGAACACGCCGGGGACGTCGCCGGAGACCGTCCCGGCCAGCCAGCCCCGACTGTTGCCGGTTCCGTCGTAGAGGACACCCTTGAGCACCTCCGCCCGCCCGGTCCGTAGGTCGATCCGCACCGGGTACCGGGGAATGCCGCTCCGGGGGACCACGGCGGTCTCGCGTTCGGCGGCGCCGGTCACCCAGCCACCGGCCACCGACTGGGGCACGAACCGGGTCGCCGTCCCGCCCGGCACCCGTGGCAGCGGCAGCACCTCCGGCCGGGCGGCACCGGGACGCCACACCACCGCTCGGCTGACGTCGTCGGGGTGTCCCTCGGACATCACGGCCAGCACGGTGCCGTCCTCGTCGACCGCGACGGCCACGCCCTCCCACCGCGGGCCGGGCAGCGGCAGGTCGACCGGCTGGCTCCGGTACGAGTCCCAGACCACCGGCAGGTTCCGGTACCCCGGTTGCCCGACGTGCCCCACGCTGCGGTACCCGACGATCCGGCCGGCGTCGTTGATCGCGATCGCGCGCTGGGAGGAACCCCCGGGCAGACGGATGACCTCGCCGTCGCGTACCGCCCACGCCTGCCACTCGTCGACGGTGGTCAGCGACGAGCCCACCGCCAGGCCGGCCCGGTTCACATCCGTCAACGCCTGCGCCGAGCCGGGCAGCTCGACCTCCCGGACCCGGTCGCCCTCCCAGACCAGCAGACCGAAGTTCAGCCGGTACTTGCCCTGCGGGGCCCGCCGGCCGACCAGCCACCGGCCGTCCGGGTCGCCGCCGGTGACCGCGCCCTGTGGATCCCCCGGCAACGGCAGCAGGGTGGCCGTGCAGACGCCCCGCCACGGACCGGTCGGCGGCGGGGGCGGCGACGGGCTCGCCGCCGGCGCGGGCGCCGCCCGCCCGTCCCCACCCAGCGCCACCGGCAGCGCGGCCACCGCCAGCACCGCCAGCGCGGCCGCACCGGCCACCGCCACCCGTCGGTTACGTCGTCGCCGGCGCGCCTCCCGGATCGCCCCCGGCAGGTCGATCCGGGGCGGCCCGGCGGGCTCGTCGTCCAGCCACCGCAGCCGGTCGGCGACCTGCTCGTCATCGGTCCTCATCGTCCCCGCTCCTCTCCGGCCCGACCGGCGAACTCCCGGTCCCCGAGCAGTCGTCGCATCGTGGCCAGCCCGTGCGAGGTCTGGCTCTTCACCGTGCCGGCCGAGCAGCCGAGCGTCCGGGCCACCTCGTCGACCGGCAGGTCGTGCAGGAAGCGCAGCACCAACACGGCCCGCTGCCGGGGCGGCACCTGGGCCAGCGCGGCGCGCAGCACGGTGCGGTCCTCCACGCCCCGGTCCTCGGTGGCGCGGACGTCGGGCGGGCCACCGAACAGGTGCACCCGCCACCAGCCGCGCCGCCGGCTGTCCAGGAAGAGCCGGACCAGCACGGTGCGCACGTACGCGTCCAGCCGGTCGACCTCCCCGATCCGCGACCAGCGCAGGTAGAGCCGCGTCGCGGCCTCCTGCACCAGATCGTCCGCCTGGTCGGCGTCGCCGCTGAGCGCGTACGCCAGCCGGCGCAGCGCGGGCAGCCGCGCGCTGACGTATTCGACGTATTCCTGGTCTGATGCATCCGGCATCCGGCCACCTCCGTGGGGTCCGCTCTTCCAGACGACACCCGACCGGAAACGGTTGTACGTGATCCGGGCGCAGCCGTGAGGATGGCCCGATGGAGTTCCCGGAGAGTCTGCGCTGGACGGAGCGGTTCCCCGCCGGCCGGGCCTGGCGCGCGGTGCTGCCGGACCGGCTGGCCGAGTGCGTCGCGCAGTGGCGGCTGCGGGTGGGCCGCCCCTACGGCGGCGCGTTCGCCTCGCTGGCGCTGCCGGCCGAGCTGCCGGACGGCACCCGGGCGGTGCTGAAGCTCCAGTTCCCGGACGACGACAGCCGGCAGGAGGCGGCCGCCCTGGCGCACTGGGCGGGACGGGGCGCGGCGCGGCTGCTCGCCCACGACCCGCAGCGGCGGGCGCTGCTGGTCGAGCGCTGCGCGCCCGGCACCCCGCTGTACGAGCAGCCGCTCGACGCGGCGCTGGACGCGGCCGTCGAACTGCTCCCCCGGCTCGCGGTGCCGGCCGGGCCGCCGTTCACCCCGCTGGCCGAGGAGGCCGCAGGTTGGACGGAGCGACTGCCGGGCGAGTGGGACCGGGCCAACCGGCCGTACGAGCGGCGGCTGCTGGACACCGCCCTGGGGCTGCTGGCCGACCTGGTGCCGGGCCAGGGTGAGCAGGTGCTGGTCAACCAGGACCTGCACACGGGCAACATCCTGCGGGCGACCCGGGAGCCGTGGCTGGTCATCGACCCGAAGCCGCTGGTCGGCGAGCGGGAGTTCGGCGTCGTGCCGCTGGTACGCGGGCCGGAGCTGGGGCACTCACCGCAGGCGGTCCGCCACCGGCTGGACCGGCTCACCGCCGAGCTGGGTCTGGACCGGGAGCGGGCCAGGGGCTGGACGATCGTGCACTGCGTGGCGTGGAGCGTCGGCGAGGGGGAGATCTTCCCGAACCACGTCGAGGTGGTGCGCTGGCTGCTCGGCGAGGAGTGACGTCAGCCGGCCTGGCAGGTGGCGCACCAGTAGAGGTTGCGGCCGGCCAGCTCGCCCCGGCTGACCTCGGTGCCGCAGACGTGGCAGGGCGCGCCGGGCCGGCGGTAGACGTACACCTCGCCGCCGTGCCGGTCGACCCGGGGCGCGCGGCCCATCGCCTCCGGCAGGTGGATCTCCCGGACGGTGTCGATCCGGCCCCGCTCGACCGCGACGGTCATCAGGTCGACCAGGTCGGCCCAGAGTTCCCGCCAGCCGGCCGGGGTCAGCTCGCGACCGGGCAGCAGCGGCGGCAGCCCGGCCCGGAACAGCGCCTCGGTGACGAAGATCAGCCCGGTGCCGGCCACCACCGACTGGTCGAGCAGCAGCGCGGCCAGCGGGGTGCCGCTGCGCCGGATCCGCGCGTACGCCCGGTCGGGGTCGGCGTCGGGGCGCAGCGGGTCCGGGCCGAGCCGGTCGCGCAGCGCGGCCACCTCGGGCGGGGTGAGCAGTTCGCAGGCGGTCGGCCCGCGCAGGTCCAGCCAGTGCCGGTCCGTGAAGAGTCGTAGCCGGATCTGACCGACCGGGGGCGGCGGTTCGCCGGGGCCGTCGGTGACCTTGCCGTAGAGCCCGAGGTGCACGTGCAGGGTCAGCTCGCCGGCGTAGTGGTGCAGCAGGTGCTTCCCGTACGCCTCGGTGCCGTTCAGGACGGTGCCGGTGAGCCGGGCCGCGCCCTCGGCGAAGCGGCCCTGCGGGCTGGCGGCGTGCACCTTGTCCCCGGCGAAGAGTTCGGCGTGCCGGGCCGCCAGGCGGTGGATGGTGTGTCCCTCTGGCACGGGTGCCAAGGGTAGCCAGGTGTCCTTCCGGTTGCCATCTGAGCTGCCCCGGGACGGCCGGCTGCCGTCGGTGGCACGGGACGGCTAGCCCAGACTCCAGCCGTGCTCGGCGAGCGCGCGCTGGATGATGTCGAGCGCCTTCGGCCCGACGCCGTGCAGCGCGGCCAGCTCGGCGCGCGGCACCCCGGCCAGCTCCCGCAGCGCGGTGTAGCCGGCGTCCCGCAGGGCCCGGGTCGCGGGGGCACCGATCTTCGGCAGGGTGTCGGGAGAGGCGGCCACGGCTAGCCCGCCTCCGGCCGGAACGGATCGGGGAGTTCGGCGGCGCTGACCCCGCCGCGTTCGCGCAGCCAGGCGACCAGCGCGGTGGCGCCGCGCCGGGCAGCGGCGTCCAGGCCGGTCAGGTTCTCCCACGGGGGCACCCAGTTGACTTGCGCGCCCCGGTCCGCCAGGTACGCCGCGCAGGCCTGCTGGCCGCCGTGGCAGGCGCCCCAGAACGCGGCGTCGATCTCGTCCGACGGTGGCGCCCCGGTGGCCGTGAAGGCCTGCCGCACCCGATCGAGCAGGCCGAGCGTGGCCGCGTCGACGAGGGTGGTGCGGGCTCCTCGGGCGACGAGGCGGTGGGCGGCCCGCCACTGCGCGAAGGCCCGGGCGTCGGCGAGCGGAGTGCCGCCGGCGATCACCCCGCCCGGCGCCTCGATGTCGGCGCCCGCGTCCAGCAGCGCGTCGAGCACGTCGACGTCGTCGCAACTGGCCGCCCAGTGCAGCGGCGTCTCCCGGTGCGGGCCCGTGCAGCGGGCGTCGACGTCGGCCCCGGCGGCGATCAGGGTCGCCACGGTGGCGACCCCGTCGGGGAGGTGTCCCGGCCAGTCGGTCGCCACGTGCAGCAGCGTGCGGGACATGCCGCCGCTGTCGATGATGCGGGCGACGGCCAGCCCGGGATGCGCGGCGAGCAGTTCCCGCAGCGCGACGAGGTCGCCCTGCCGGATCGCCCCGGTCACCGCGACCGCGAGCGGATCGGCGGCGGCGAGCCGCAGCACGTCGTCCGGCACGTCGTCCCTCCGTCCCCGCCTGCCGGACCGCGCGGACCGCCACGGACCGACCGGCTCCCACCCGGTAGTCCACCATGCGCCGGTGCGGTACGCCAGCAGGTCCGTCCCGGCCCATCCCGGCCCGCCGCGCCGGCCGCGTCCGGGCGGAAAACCGTCGACGGGTGTCGGCGGCCATCGACCGGGGTACGTCCTCCCTGTGACGCGCGGCCTCCGCGCCCTGATCAGGAGGTGTCGATGTGAAGATCTTGTCCCGCCGGAACGGTCCGGCGCGCGATGCGGACAGCAACGGCGACGGTGTCGTCGACGCCCGCGACGAGAGCACGCTCGCGGGCCGCGGGGACGGCCAGCCGGTCGTCACCGACCGGGACGCGGAGCGGACCACGTACCGCAGCGGCGCGACCGCCACCGTCGAGGAGCGGGCCGGCGACGCGGAGCGGCGGGCGGCGGACCGGGCCGCCACGGCGCGGGCGGCGGTCGCCGGCGCCCGGCGCGCCGAGCCGGAGCAGCCCATGGAGCGCACGGCCGACCTGCACCGGTCCGACCGGCCGGTGGCCACGGACCTGGACCACGACGGCCGGCCCGACCGCCCGCCGGCGACCGACCTCGACCGGGACGGCCGCCCGGACCGCCCGACGACGACCGACCTGGACCACGACGGCCGGCCGGACACCCCGGTGGCCACCGACCTCGACCGGGACGGCCGGCCGGACGCCGACCCGCGGACCGCGCCGGTGGTCGCCGGACCCAAGCCGCGGGCCAGCCTGCTGGCCACGCTCGGCCTGATCGTCTCGGTGGTCGGCGCGCTCTTCGTGCTCTCCGGCACGCTCGCCGGGTACGGCATCGGGCTGGGCGCGGTCGGCGCGGTGCTCGCCGTGTTCGGCCTGGTCGCGACCCGGCGTCGGCACGTGGCCGGCAAGACCGACGCGCTGATCGGCATCGCGGTCGGCCTGGCCGCCGTGGTGCTCGGCGTGGTGGCGATGACCGGCCAGTTCGACTGGCCGACGACGGACGGCGCGTGGGTGGGCCGGTTCCGCGAGTGGCTCGACTCACAGTTTGCCAACTGGTTCTGACGGGCACATTTCGCTTCGCCGGCACAGTTCCGGCAGCTCGATCAGCTCTGGTGGTTCACCAGCCGGGCAACACCTCTTTCGGGGGCGGCGGTTCGCCGCCCCCGAAGTGTGTCCGCCCCCGGCGTCAGCCGCCGGACCGCCCGCCCGGACTGGGCGCCAGCAGCCCGACGACCGCGCCCAGCGCGATCCCGACGAAGCCGTAGAGCGCCGTCTCGTCCGAGCCGTCGGCCCGCACGCCGAGCAGGCCACCGCCGATGATCACCGCGGCGAGGATGCCGAAGACCACGAACCAGAGCACGTCCCGGGCCCGCGACGAGGGCCGGCCGAGGACCGACGCGGCCTCCTCCTTCTCCTCCGGGGTCGCCCGGGAGACCACCTTGCGCAGGGCCTCGCCCCGCTTCTGCGGGGGCAACGCGTCGTAGGCGTCGACGAAGCCCGTCACCTCGGTTGCCATCGCCATCCCCCTCCTGTCCAGCACTCCCCCGCTCCGGTCGCCCCCAGTGTGTGCGGGCCGGCACCGGGGCGGAAGACCCGCCGATTGTCGGATCCCCGCGTGAACGCAACGATCCGTCGGAGGAAAGGCCTTACACGCAACGATCAGTCGGCGTACGCAACTTCTCGCGGTGGATGTCGCCGGCCCGGGCCACATACCGTTGGACCACGGCGCCAGCCCGTGGGCCGACGGTGGCCGGGCGCGCCCGAATCTTTGGGAGCACGACATGACGATGGACGCCACCCGCCAGCGCTTCCTGATGTGCCGGCCGACGTACTTCGCCGTCGACTACGCGATCAACCCGTGGATGGACCCCACCGCCCCGGTCGACGCCGACCTGGCGATCCGGCAGTGGGAGCAGCTCCGCCAGACGTACGTCGACCTGGGCCACGAGGTCGAGCTGATCGACCCGGTCGTCGGCCTGCCGGACATGGTCTTCGCCGCCAACGGCGGCACCGTGATCGACGGCAAGGCGATGGCGGTCCAGTTCCGCGACCCGCAGCGCGCCGACGAGGCCCCCGCGTACCGGGCCTGGTTCGAGGCCGCCGGCTTCGAGATGTACGACCCGAAGCACGTCAACGAGGGCGAGGGCGACGTCCTGCTGGTCGGCGACCACCTGCTCGCCGGCACCGGGTTCCGCACCGCGCACGCCTCGCACGCCCAGCTGCAGGAGGTCTTCGGCTACCCGGTGGTCACCATGCAGCTGGTCGACGCCCGCTTCTACCACCTGGACACCGCCCTCACCGTGCTCGACGAGCGGACCGTGGCGTACCTGCCGGAGGCGTTCTCGCCGGGCAGCCGCGCGGTGCTGCGCCGGCTCTTCCCGGACGCGATCCACGCCACCATGGCCGACGCCGAGGTGCTGGGGCTGAACGCGGTCAGCGACGGGCGGCACGTGGTGCTCCCGGCGCAGGCCACCGACCTGGCCGCCAAGCTGCGCGACCGGGGTTACGAGACCATCGGTATCGACCTGTCCGAGCTGCGCAAGGCCGGCGGCGGACCGAAGTGCTGCACGTTGCGACTCCGTCAGGGAAAGGCATCCAAGTGATCGTCGACGACATGCTGCGGACTCCGTCCGCGGTACGTGAGGCGGAGCGCCACACGGCGCACAACTACCACCCGCTGCCGGTGGTGGTCTCCTCCGCCGAGGGCGCCTGGCTGACCGACGTGGACGGCCGCCGCTACCTGGACTGCCTGGCCGGCTACTCGGCGCTGAACTTCGGCCACCGGCACCCCCAGCTGATCGAGGCCGCGCACGCGCAGCTCGACCGGCTCACCCTGACCAGCCGCGCCTTCATCCACGACCAGTTCGCCGACTTCTGCCGGGAGCTGGCCGAGCTGTGCGGCAAGGACCTCGTGCTGCCGATGAACACCGGCGCCGAGGCGGTGGAGACCGGCATCAAGGTCGCCCGCAAGTGGGGCTACCAGGTCAAGGGGGTCGCCCCCGGCCAGGCCAACATCGTGGTCGCCGAGGGCAACTTCCACGGCCGCACCACCACCATCGTCAGCTTCTCCACCGACGAGGACGCCCGCGCCGACTTCGGCCCGTACACCCCGGGCTTCACGGTCGTGCCCTACGGCGACCTGGCGGCGCTGACCGCCGCGATCGACGAGAACACCGTCGCCGTGCTGCTCGAGCCGATCCAGGGCGAGCAGGGCGTGGTGATCCCGCCGGAGGGCTACCTGCCGGGCGTCCGCGAGGTCTGCACCGAGCGCAACGTGCTCTTCATCGCCGACGAGATCCAGTCCGGCCTGGGCCGCACCGGCGCCACGTTCGCCTGTGACCTCGAAGGCGTCGTGCCGGACATGTACCTGCTCGGCAAGGCGCTCGGCGGCGGCATCGTGCCGGTCTCCGCGGTCGCCGCGAACAGCGACGTGCTCGGCGTGCTGAAGCCGGGCCAGCACGGCTCGACCTTCGGCGGCAACCCGCTGGCCTGCGCCGTCGCCACCGAGGTGGTCCGGCTGCTGGCCACCGGCGACTTCCAGCGCCGCTCGGCCGAGCTGGGCGAGCGGCTGAAGGCGGGCCTGGAGGCACTGCTCGGCAAGGGCGTCGTCGCCGTCCGGGTCCGGGGCCTGTGGGCGGGCGTCGACATCGACCCGGCGCTGATGACCGGCCGGCAGGCCTGTGAGCGGCTGATGGAGCGCGGCGTCCTGGCCAAGGACACCCACGGCTCCACCATCCGGCTCGCGCCGCCGCTGGTGATCACCGCCGACGAGATCGACCACGCGATCGCGCAGCTCGCCGCCGTGCTGGCGGGCTGACCCCGTACGCGCAGAAGGGCGCCGGGACCACGACGGTCCCGGCGCCCTTCGTCGTCGGTGGCCTCAGACCCGGGGCAGCCGCATCGCCATCGTGGGCGCCTCGGCCATCACCGAGGTGGGGCTGAACTTCGCGTCGCTGGGCAGCTCGTCGGCGCGGCCGATCTGCACACCCGGGTACAGCTCGACGATGTCCCCCTCGCCCAGCACCCGGGACTGCTGCGGGGCCAGCGCGATGCGGTCCGGCTCGGCCAGCGAACCGCGCGGCCGGATGCCCGAACCGTTGGTGCTGGTGTCGGTCACGATCACCTCGCCCACCCTGAGTTCGAACCGGACGTGGCTGCGGCTGATCCAGCGCCGCGCCTCGTCGTTGAGCCACTGGCCGAGCACCACCGCGCCGGAGCCGTCCGGGGCCCGGCCGACCAGCACGGGCTGCTCCTCGGTGAGCGCGAAGCGGCGGCGCACCAGGCCGCCGATCCGCACCGCCAGCACCTCGGTACGCGGGCGCGGCCCGGCATCACCGAGCCGCACGCCGTGCCGGGGGCAGGTCGGCACCCCCTGACGCAGCGTGGGCGGGGGCTGGCCGGCCGGCGCCCGGTCCACCCGGGCCAGGTCGGCGAAGGCGCCGCCGCCCCCACCGCCGCCGAAGAGCGCGCAGCCCGGCTCGGGGCAGCGCCACTGCCGGGCGAGCAGCTTCGCGCCGACCGGGGACCGGTCGCCCGAGGTGGGGGCCTGCCCACCGCCGACGTGCGCGATGAAGACCGGACCACCGGCGCCCGGCACCGGGGCGAGCACCCGGCCCGCCTGGGCCAGCCAGGGATAGCGGCCGCCCATCCCGTCGAACCGGACCCGGCTGAGCACCGGCAGCCCGAGCAGGTCGGCCACCTCCAGCATCCGGTCGCCCGGGTGGTCCAGCACCTCGACCAGGCCGTCGTCGGCCCAGCGCCGGACCACCATCCGCTCGTTGGAGGTCAGGTCCGCGTCGGAGAGCAGGGCCCGGTGCACGATCGCGTAGACCGGCACGCTGTCCTCGCCCAGCTCGCGGGCGAGGGCGTCGATGACCATGCCGAGCCGCAGCAGGCTGGCCGGCCGACCGCCGTCCAGGTCCTGCCAGCGGATCACCTCGGCCAGGTCGACCACGGCCCGGGCCAGCGACGGATCGGTGCAGACCCGTCCCTCGATGGCGTCCAGCACCTTGCTGATCTCGAATCTCATGGGGCGCTCCGGACGGTGTCGTCGATCCGCCGGGCCGGGGTCGACCCGGCCGGCTCGTCCCGCACCGCCGCGGCGGTGAGCACGTCTGCCATGGCGACGACCCTACCGGGCGGCCCCACCGCGGGCCTGCTCAGGCAGCTCCGGGCCGGTCGGCGCGGGCCGGACGGCCGACCTCGTGCAGGTGCGCCAGCGCCTGCCGGTACGAGGCGAACAGCCCGGTCTCGGCGTACGGGATGGCCTGCTCGGCGCAGTACGCCCGGACGATCGGCCGGGCCCGGCGCAGGTTGGCCCGGGGCATGCTCGGGAACAGGTGGTGCTCGATCTGGTAGTTCAGCGCCCCCAGCGCCACGTCCACCAGCCGGCCGCCCCGCACGTTGCGCGAGGTGAGCACCTGCTTGCGCAGGTAGTCCCACTCGTCGTCGGGGCCCGGCATCGGCATGCCCTTGTGGTTGGGGGCGAACGCGCACCCCATGTAGAGCCCCCACAGCCCCTGGTGCACGGCGACGAAGACCAGCGCCCTGCCCGGGGACATCACCGCGAACACCAGGCCGAGGTAGCCGACGGCGTGCGCGACCAGCAGCAGCCCCTCGACCAGCCGGTGCCGCACCGGGGTACGCCAGCGGCCGTCCTCGCGTCCGGTCACCGCGCGCACGCTCGCCACGTGCAGCGCCAGGCCCTCCAGCAGGAGCAGCGGGAAGAAGAGCCAGGCCTGCCGGCGGGCCCGCCACCGGGCCGCGCCCCGGGTGGCCGCCACCTGCTCGTCGGTCCAGACCAGCACGCCGGCCCCCACGTCCGGGTCCTCGTCGGCGTGGTTCGGGTTGGCGTGGTGCCGGTTGTGCTTGTCCACCCACCAGCCGTAGCTGAGCCCGACGGCCAGGTTGCCGGCGACCAGCCCGGCCAGCTCGCTGGCGCCCCGGCGGCGGAACATCTGCCGGTGCCCGGCGTCGTGGCCGAGGAACGCCACCTGGGTGGTCGCCACCGCCATGCCCACCGCCGTGAGCGCCTGCCACCAGGAGTCGCCCACCGCGACCACCAGCGCCCACCCGGCGAGGAAGGCGCCGAAGGTCAGCGCGATCGAGACCGCGTACCAGCCCGGCCGACGCCGGAACAGGCCGGCCTCGGCGACCCGGCGGGACAGCCGGGCGTAGTCACTGCCCCGCTGCGCCGGTGGCGCCGTCGACGTCGATGAGGTCATCGCTCCCCGCTCCTCGCTCATGGGCCGCGTCGGCGGTGCGCGGCCGGTCGTGACCGAGTCTGGTGCGGGCGATCGCGTTCGGTAACCCGGGAATCCCCCGTCTTCGGGTGGGGTTCTCCCTACCCGGACCCCTACGACATCCGCCCGACCAGGGAGCGCAGCCGGGCCAGGTCGCGCCGCCGGCGCTCGTAGGTGGCGGCGAGCGCGATCAGCGCCAGCCCGCCCAGCGCCAGGAAGATCCAGCGGGGCAGCAGGTCCCAGCCCCGGGCCAGCTCGTGCAGCGCCAGCGGCACCAGCGCGGCCGTCCCCAGCAGCACCGGGGCCTGCCACCGCCGGACCGCGCCGCCGAGCACCGCCGCGAGGGCGACCACGCCGAGCGCCAGCCGGCGCCACGGCTGCGGCTCCGCGGCCACCAGCACCGAGACCAGGCTGGGCAGCAGCGCCGCCGCGAGCCCCGGGCCGAGCGCCAGCCAGCTGGTCAACCCGGGCCGGGTACGCAGCGCCAGCAGGCCCGCGCCGAGGGCGAGCGCCGCCGCCGGGGCGGTGTACGCCTCCAGCACCGCCACCCCGCCGGCCGCCAGCAGCAGCCAGCCGCCGACCAGTTCGCTGCCGCCCGCCACCCCGGCGAGCACCCGCCGGCCGGCCGGCGACTCCCCGCGCCGGAGCACCCGGACCGCCACCGCCACGCCCCACAGCACGCAGACCGCCGCCGCGTGCCGCAGCGAGCCCGCGGTGAGCAGCAGTGCCAGCCCGGCCACCGCCTGCGCCGCCGCCTCCAGCGCCACCGCGCCGACCCGTCCCGCGCCGGCAGCTGCCGGCGTCGCACCCGCCGGCAGCACGCCGGGGCCGGCCCACATCGCGCCCGGACCGGCGGTCATTCCGCCGGCACCGGCCGGCACCGCGCCGACCTCGGCCGGCACCACGCCGGGCCCGGCCGGCAGCACGCCGGGCCCGGCCGGGGCCGCAGCCGGACCGGCAGGGGCCGCGTCGGGCGTCGCTCGGCGGCGCAGCAGCGGTACGGCGTGCAGGACCAGCGCCGCGACGGCGAGCACGGTGAACGCGGCGGTCCGCAGCGGCTGCCCGGCGGCCAGCGGCGCGGTCACCGCGAAGCCGGTGGCCGCCGCCACGGTCACCAGCCAGCCGGCGAGCCGGGTCGCGGGGTGCCGGCCGGCCGCGCCGATGACGGCCGCCGCGACGACCAGCGCGCCGAGACCGGCCAGCGTGGCGGCCCGGGTGGCGAGGAGGCCACCCAGTCCGAGCGGGAGCAGGACCACCCCGAGCGGCACGGTCACCGCGAGCAGCCACCGGCGCGGTCCGGCGAGCGCCGCCACCAGCAGCGCGGCCACTCCGGTGCCGAACAGCACGGCGGGCCGTACCGGCCAGGGCGCGCCGACCGCGGCGAGCAGCACCGGTAGGGCCAGCGCGGCGAACGGCAGCGCGACGGTCACCGGCTCCCGCCGGCCGCCCCCACGGAGTCGGGCGTACCCGGCGGCGGCCAGCCCGAGCAGCAGCAGGGCCAGCCCGGCGGCGAACGCGCCCGGCACCGGGCGGACCGGCGGCACCCCGGACCAGGGGCGCACCGGCGTGCCGGCGAGCACCCGCAGGGTGGCCGGGGCGGTGGCGACCAGCGCCAGCCCGGCCAGCGCGGCACCGACCGCCCGGGGCGCGACGGTCGGCCGGGGACCGACGGTCCCGGCCAGCGCCAGCAGGGTCCCCGCCGCCGCGTACAGCGCCACCGGTTCGGCACCCGGTACGACCAGCGGGGCGATCCCCACCGCGCCGAGCGCGACGGCGAAGCCGGTGGCCGCGTACCCGTGCAGCTCGGTCCAGTGGCGGCGGACCGCGGCGGTGGCGACGATCAGCAGCGCGACGGCGGCGGACGCGCCCCGCAGCTGCCACCAGGCCGGCGCGCCCGCCGCGACCAGCGCGACCGCCGCCCCCGCCGGTACCGCGAGCAGCGCGACCGCCAGCGCCACACCGGCGACCACCGGCTGGGCCCCGGCACCCCGGCGGCCCCGCGCGGCGGCGAGCAGGCCGGTGCCGGCGAGCACCGCCAGCACGACGCCCTCGCCCAGCGGCGCGGCGCAGCCGACCAGCACGGCGTGCCCGGCCAGGACCGCCGCCGCGAGCGCGGGGAACAGCACCGTCGGGTGTCCCCGGCGGGGGCGCAGCACCGCGCCCAGCAGCAGCCCGGTGGCCGCCACCAGGTCGACGGTCAACACCAGCGGCCACGGGACGGCGGTGACCGCCGGCACGGCGAGGACGGCCAGCGCGGCACCGACCACCCCGGCCACCGGCCGGGCGGCCCGGGGCAGGTGCAGCGCCACCGCCCCCGTGGTGAGCAGCAGCGCCACCGGGAGCTGCCAGCCCCAGGACGGGGCCGGCACCGGTTCGGCACCGTGCCAGGCCGGGAACGCGGCGAGCGCGGTGGACCCGCCGACCACCAGGGCGAGCACCGTGCCGACCTGACCCAGCCCCGCCGCGACCACGAACGCGCCCACCCGGGGGCCGGTACGCAGCCGCCGCGGCACCGCCCGGACCAGCCCGGCCAGGGCGAGCACCACCAGCCCGGCCGCCACCAGCAGCAGGCCCGGCCGCAGCGCGGCCACCGGCCGGATGAGCGCGGAGGCGAGCACCGGCACCAGCAGCCCGGCGGTGATCGTGCGATACGTCCGGTCCCCCGCCGCCAGTGCGCCCACGACCAGGACCAGCGCCACCACCAGCAGCGGCGCGCCGGCCAGCAGCGGCGTACCGGCCGCCCGGCCCAGGATCAGCGCCGGCAGCGCGCAGCCGGCCGCGACGGCGAGGGCGGCACCGTGCCCGACCATGCCGAGCACCCGGCCGGCGACGACCGCCGCCCCCGCCGTCCGTGGAGCCGGGGCGGGGTGGACCGGCCCCCCGCCGGCCACCCCGCCGGCCAGGTGGACCGGCCCCCCGCCGGCCACCTGCCCCCCGGCCGGTCCCCCGCCGGCCGGCTGACCCCACCCCGGGCCGCCGGCGGGGACGGCGACGGCCACCCCCGCCGGTACGGCCCGGGACCGCAGGGCGACCACCACCACGAGGTCGCCCAACGCCACTGCGGCGAGGACCAGCGCCCACCCGGCCGGCGAGGGCTTCGCCGCCGCCGCGGCCAGCGGCAGCACCGGCTGTGCGGTCAGCAACGCCGCGAACCACGGCACGGTGAGCCGGCTCAGCCGCGCGTACCCGGCCGCGACCGCCGCGCCGACCCCCCCGACCAGCGCCGCGTACCGGCTGGCCGGCCAGCCGGCCACCCCGAACAGGTCCACCGACCAGGCCGCGTACCCGTCGAGGAGCACCAGCAGCAGCCCCACCGCGGCGAACGTCTCGGCGGTGCCGCGCAACCCGCGCCGCCGGGCCACCAGCGGCCCGGCCAGGGCCAGCGCGGTGAGGGCGAGCAGGATCAGCGCCCGGCCGGCCACTCCGAACGCGGCCCAGGCGACCGCGGTGAAGACCACCGCGGCGGTGCCGAGCAGCAGTCCACCGAGGACGAAGAGCAGGCCCTGCACCGCCCGGGTGGAGGTCTCCGCCGCACCCGGCCGCCCGGCCGGGACCGGACGGCCCGGCACGACGCCCGCCGGCCCGGTGACCGCGACGGCCGGCGCGGTCGGCGCGGTCGGCGCGGTCGGCACGACGGTCGGAACCGGCGGCGGGATCTCCAGCCGGATCCGGGCGCTCAGCTCCGCCCGGCGCTGCCGGGTCGCGCCCAGCCGCCCCGCCAATTCCTGGTACGCCACCCGGGCCGCCTCCACCCGGGGCACCAGCACGGCGATCTCCCGGTCCAGCCGGATCACCTCGGCGGCCGGCGGGTACGGCGGCCGGCCGCACCGGCGGCAGCCGGCGACGAGATCGGCGGGGCCGCCGCAGGCGGGACAGGGATAGGGGGTGTTCTCCACCGGACCAGCATGGGCAGCGGCGGCGCGGCGGAACAGAGTAGGGGTACCTAGGGCCGGGTCTGCTCGTGCACCCAGGCCGCGTAGTCCGGGTTCCCGCTCTCCACCCGGGTCACCAGCACCTCCGGCACCTCGTACGGGTGGCTGGCGCGGACCTGGTCGACCAAGGCCTCGACCCGGTCCGGGGCGGTCTTGAACTGCACCGACCACTCGGTGGTGGTCTCGATCGCGGACCGCCACCAGTAGGTGCTGTCCACCCGCCCGCCGACCTGGGCGCACGCCGCCAGTCGGGCGGCGACGGCCGCCGCGGCCAGCACGTCCGCCACCTGGCGGGCGTCCACCACCGTCGTCACCACGCAGATCTGCTCCACCAGCGCACCCTACGCGGCGTCGCCGTCGGGCACGGTGCGGTCCGCGGCCGCCCCGTCCCGGTTCGCGGCGATCCACCGGTCGATCCGGGCCCACCAGTCGAAGAGCCAGTCGATGCGCTCCTGCCTGCCGGCGGGCACCTCCTCCGGGGGCACCGACCAGAAGCGCATCACGATCCGCTTGTCCATCGGCAGTTCCCGCCACACGTCGGTGACGGTGAGCATCCGGTCCAGCCCGGTGTGCGCCACGAAGATCACCCCGGCGTCCGGGGCGGCGTCCAGGGCGGCCAGCAGTCCACCCGGCTGCGGGGCCAGCACGTGCTGCATGCGCTCCGCCCGCAGGGCCATCCGCTCCAGGCCGAGCGAGCGCAGCCGGGCGATGGCCCGCAGCCGCCGGCCGGGGGTGAAGTTGCCGCCCTCCGGGAAGATCACGAACGCGTCGTCGTCGTCCAGTCCGGTGGCCAGGTGACCGATCTGCCGGACCACCGAGTCACGGCCGTCCGGACCGGGCGCGATGAACCGGTTGGGCAGCCGGTTGAGCAGCACGTCGACCGCCGGGTCCCACTGGAGGCTCTCCTTCAGCACGATCCGGGGTTCGCGGTGGAACCAGTTCACCAGCGCGTGGATCAGGATGAACGAGTCGCCGGGCCCGGCGTGCCGGCAGAGCACCAGCTCGGGCCGGCCGGGCAGCGCGGTGTCCGGGTCGGTGCCGACCACGTCGATGCTCAACCGCAGCGTCCAGCGGGCCTGCCAGAACAGCACCTGGAGGAAGCGCCCGGCGAGCACGTAGTGGGCCCGCTGGAAGAACGGCGAGCGCTTGTACGCCCCGAAGCCCGAGGCCAGCCAGAGCCCGAAGAGGGCGAGCAGCGCCGCCGCGTCCCAGACCAGGTAGACGGTGCCGATCCAGAGCAGCCGCAGCGGGCGCAGCCGGCCCGGCACCAGCGGCGACGCGGCCAGCGCCAGCAGGGCCCAGCCGGGCAGGGTGACCAGCACCGCGACCGCCAGCAGCACCGCGCCGGGCGCGAGCAGCAGCCGGCGTACCCAGCGGGGTGGCAGCGGCATCAGCGGGCCAGGGAGTCCAGGTAACGGCGGGAGGCGGTGTACGCACGGCTGATCCGCCGCCCCACCGCCGCCATGTCGCGGTACGCCCACGGACTGTCGTCGCGCGGCTCCAGCCCGCCGGTGGGCAGCACGTGCACCTCGACCCCGTCGGGCACGGCGGCCATCTCCCGGGCGAACCGGTGCCGCCGGGCGATCTCGAAGGCCACCTGGGCGATCTCCCAGGGCCGGCGGGGCGGGGTCAGCTCCCGGTCGATCCGGCCGACCTGGAGGACGAAGACCTGGGTCGCGCCGGCCGCGACCGCCTCGCCGACCGGGATCGAGTTGACCACCCCGCCGTCGATGTAGTGCCGGCCGTCGATCTCGGTGGGCGGCAGCAGCCCGGGTACGGAGGCCGAGGCGAGCACCGCCGGCACCAGCGGTCCGCTGTGGAACCAGTGCTCGGCGGCCCGCTCGATGTTCGCCGCGCAGCAGCGGAACGGCACCTTGAGGTCGGCGAAGGTGGTCTGTTCGCCCAGCTCGTTCTCCAGCAGCCGGCGCAGCGGCCGGGGCGAGTGCAGGTGGGTCCGGGCGGCGAAGCGGCGCAGCTGCCGGGCGACGGAGTCGCCGTACACCTCGCTCGCCTCGGGCGACGCCCAGAGCCGGACCAGCCGGTCGGTGACCGCCTCGGTGGGGTCGGCGGCCACCAGGGCGCCGTTGACCGCGCCGATCGAGGTGCCGAGCACCATGTCGGGCCGGATCCGGGCCCGGAACAGGGCACGCAGCATGCCCACCTCGACCGCGCCGAGCACCCCGCCGCCACCGAGCACGAACGCCACCGGACCACCTGCCATGTCGTTCATCCTGGCACGCCGCCGCCGGTCGGCCCGGCCGAGCCGGCCCCGGTGAGCAGGCCGTCACCGGCCGCGACGGCGACCGGAGGGTCCGGCCCGGCCCGGACGGGACGGCCGTTGACAGGCCGGACACATTCGCGCAACCTGATACCGCTCCCAAGCCCAGGCAGGTGCGATGTGAAGGCGTCACTGCACGCCGGCAGGCTGCTGGCCCGCAGGTACCGGCTCATCGACCAGATCGGGGCCGGCGGCATGTCGGTGATCTGGCGGTCCCGCGACGAGGTGCTCGACCGGGTCGTCGCGGTGAAGGTGCTCGCGCCCTCGCTCGCCGCCGACGCGCGGTTCCGGGACATGGTGCGCGAGGAGGCCCGCTCCGCCGCCCAGCTGGTCCATCCGCACGTCACCGCCGTGCACGACTACGGCGAGACGGTCGCGCCGGACGGCAGCATCACCTCCTTCGTGGTGATGGAACTGCTCGCCGGCGAGGAGCTGGAGCACCGGCTCACCGAGGGGCCGCTGCCCTGGCCGCAGGCGGTGGAGACCGGCGCGCAGGTGGCCGAGGCGCTGGCCGCCGCGCACCGCCTCGGCATCGTGCACCGGGACATCACCCCGGCGAACGTGATGATGACCCGGGTCGGCGCCAAGGTGCTCGACTTCGGCATCGCCACCCGGGTCGGCGCGCCGGACGAGGACGAGGACGGCGGCACCTTCGGCACCCCGGCGTACGTGGCGCCGGAGCGGCTGGACGGGGCCCCGGCCCAGCCGGCCACCGACGTCTACTCGCTGGGCGTGCTGCTCTTCGAGACGCTGACCGGCCAGGTCCCGTACCCGGCGGACACCTGGGAGCAGCTCAGCGCGGCGCTGGCCGAGGGCGGAACGCCCACGCTCGACGGCGTACCCGGCCTGCCCGCGCCGGTCGCGCAGATCTGCCTGCGCTGCCTGGCCCGGGAGCCCCGGCAGCGGCCGACGGCGCACCAGGTGGCGGCGGCGCTGCGGGACCAGTTGCTCCCCGCCGACCCGCAGGCGGCCACCATGCTCGCCCCGACGATGACGTTGCCGGCGCTGCCCCGGGAGCAGCGTTCGCAGCCCGGCCCGGCGCCGACGGTGCCCACCCCGCCGGCCGCCACCGGGCCGGCCGACCGCCGCCGCCGGCCGCTGCTGGTGGCCGGGGCCGGCGTGGTGCTGGTCGCCGGGGCGGCGCTGCTGGTCCCCGCCCTGATCCCGGACCGGCAGCCACCGGCCCGAGGGCTGCCGCCCGCCGGGCCGGTGCTCGTGCCCGGCACGACACCGTCGAGCGTGGACCCGACCGGCCCGGTGACCCCGTCGCCCCGGCCGACCCGACCGGCCCGGTCCGTCGCGCCGACGACGACGGCACCGGCCGCGGTCTCCGTGGTGGAGGCGGCCAACCGGCTCGACGGCCTGATCGAGTCCGGCCTGGCGAGCGGGCAGATCCGCAGCGACGTCGGCGTCGACCTGCGCAACCTGGTGCGCAACGCCACCGCTGCCGCCGGCACACCCGACCAGGCCACCGCCGTGGACCGGCTCCGCGGCAAGATCGCCGAGCGGCAGCGGGAGGGCAGCATCAGTCCGGCGTACGCCCGCCAGCTCGACGACGCGGCCGTCGCGCTGGCGGCGGCCCGGACCTGAGCGGCGGTCAGCGGGCCACCACGGACA
Organism: Micromonospora auratinigra; assembly: GCF_900089595.1. Classification (GTDB taxonomy): domain Bacteria; phylum Actinomycetota; class Actinomycetes; order Mycobacteriales; family Micromonosporaceae; genus Micromonospora; species Micromonospora auratinigra. The sequence goes on from NZ_LT594323.1 coordinate 3,951,745, forward strand.
TCGGCTGCCGCCGGTCCGGGTACGCCGTCCGGGTGGCCAGGAAGGTCCGGTACACCGACTCGTAGCCGAGCGCCATCCGCTCCACCGAGAAGTTCTCCGCCACGTGCGCCACGGAGTCGGCCGGGTCGAGGTGGCAGGACTCGCGCAGCGCCGCCGGGAGTTCGTCGGGCCGGTCGCAGACCAGCCCGGTCACCCCGGGCCGGACCAGTTCGGGCACGGCACCCCGGCGCAGCGCCACCACCGGCGTCCCGGTCGCCATCGCCTCCACCATGACCATGCCGAACGGCTCCTCCCACTGGATCGGCATGATCAGGCAGCGGGCGTCGAGCAGCAGCCGCAGGGTGGCCGCCCGGTCGGCGTTGAGCACCAGGGTCACGTCCTCGTCCAGCATCGGCTCGACGACCTCGGTGAAGTAGCGGCGTTCCGCCGGCTCGTTGCACTTGCCCGCCAGGGTGAGCGGCAGGCCGGCCGCCCGGCACGCGCGGATGGCCAGGTCGGGGCCCTTGTCGGGGCTGAACCGGGCGAGCCAGAGCACCGACCCCCGGCCGGGGGCGCGCTTGTGGGGGAAGTCGTGCAGCGGCATCGCGTTGTGCACCGTGCCGACCCACGGCAGGTCCGGGTTGGCCCGGCGCTGCGCGTGTGAGATGGCGATCAGCCCCACCCCGTGGTCGGTGTCGCCGAGCACGGTGCCGTACTCGCCCACCGGGTTGCCGTGCACGGTCGCCACGGTGGGCACGGCCCGGCGGCCGGCGACCAGCGGGCCGATGGTGGTGTGGTCGTGCACCACGTCGAAGTCGGCGGCGTCGATGAGCCGGTTGACGTGGGCCAGGTGGGCCAGTTCCGGCAGTGACTCGCCGAGCCGGTCGTACTGGAGTTCCGGGCAGGTGGAGACGAAGTCGGCGGCGGTGCCGTGGGCCTGGCCCGCGCCGAACACGGTCACCGCGTGGCCGTGGTCGATCAGCGCGTCCACCAGACCGGCCACCACCTGCTCCAGGCCGCCGTAGCCGGGCGGTGGCACCGACAGCCAGGGCGGCACCACCATCGCGATCCGCAACGGCCGGGCGCCCTCCGACGGCAGGTGGTTCACGGCCACGAGTCCTCCCCGATGGTCCCGGCGTGCCGGATCGGCGGCGCTTTCCCGACGCGACCGTCGGTAAACGGTGGGGTCAGCCGGTCACCACGATCGCGTCGTGCACCTCGCGGACGCCCGGCGTGGCCCAGGCCGCCCGGTCCGCCTCCTCCCGCTGCCACCAGGAGCGGACCACCCCGTCGAGCCACACGGTGTCGCCGCTGACCCGCACCTCGATCCGCTCGGTGCCGGTCCGCCGGAACAGCACCCGTCGCAGGTCGCGCCGGTTCTGCTCGTCGCTCGGTGGCGCGGGCGGGCGGACCTCCACCAGGTTGGTGACGCCGCGTACGCCGCGCAACCGGCGCAGCTCCCGTTCGGCGGTACGCCGCTGGAATCCGTACTCCACCTCGCCGCGGAGCATCACCCAGCCGTCGGCCACCGTCACGTCGAGCCGCTCGGCGGGCACGAAGCTGTCCCATTCCAGCGCCCGGCCGGCGGCGATCGCGATGTCGGCGTCGGTGCGCAGCTCGGCCGCCGGCAGGCGTACCTCGAGGTCGCTGGCGACGGCGCGGACCCCGGCCACCCGGTGGGCGCAGCGCTCGGCGGCCCAGCGCCGGGCGTAGCTGTCGACCTGCCCGGTCAACGTCACCACGCCGTCGGCGACGGTCACCCCGATCTCGGTCGGCCGGGTCTGCGCGTCCCAGTCGAGTTCGGCGAGCACGTCCCGCTGGATCTCCGGATCGGTACGCAGGGTGGCGCTGGTCGTCATGCCCCGACCCTCCCGCCCGACGGGGTGAGCCGGGCTCACCCGCCCGGGGTGAACCCCCGCGAACGAGGAGCGGGGCGGCGGGTGGCGGAGCCAACCCCCTTGGCTCCGCCACCCGCCGCCCCTTCAGGAGGGAAGGTCTGTGTCGTTATGACGTCTCGGCGAGCGTCACGGTTGCCGTCTGGGCGGAACCGTTCCGCTTGAATTCCACCTGTACCTTGTCGCCGACCTTGCCGGCCTGGACCGCGCCGACCAGGTCGTTGGAGTCGTTGATCGGCTGGTCGCCGAACTTGGTGATCACGTCGCCGCGCTGGAGGCCGGCCTTGTCGGCGGCGCTGCCCGGGGTGACGGCGGCGACCAGCGCCCCGCCGTCCTCGGCGGCGTTCACGCTGACGCCGAGCGACGGGTGGCTGACCTTCTCGCCGCGCTGGAGCTTCTCGGCCACGTCCTTGGCCTTGTTGCTCGGGATGGCGAAGCCGACGCCGATGTTGCCGTTGCTGCCCTGCCCGGCGGTGGCGATGGCGGTGTTGATGCCGATCACCTCGCCGCGGGTGTTGACCAGCGCGCCACCGGAGTTGCCCGGGTTGATCGGGGCGTCGGTCTGCAGCAGGCCGGAGATCGAGCTGGCGCCCTGCTGCGGGTTCTGCTGCTGGCCGCCCTCACCGGCGGAGATGGTGCGGTCCCGGGCGCTGAGGATGCCGGCGGTCACCGAGCCCTGCAGGCCGAGCGGGCTGCCCAGGGCGAGCACCTGGTCACCGACCTGCATGCCGTCGCTGTCGCCGAACTTGGCCGCCTTGAGGCCGTTCACCCCGGTGGCCTTGACCACCGCGAGGTCGGTCTTCGGGTCGGTCCCGACGATCTTCGCCTGGGCGCTCTTGCCGTCGGCGAAGACGACCTTCACGGTGTCGCCGTCGGCGGAGGCGACCACGTGGTTGTTGGTCAGCACGTACCCGTCGGCGGTGAGGATCACCCCGGAGCCCTCACCGCTGCCGGTCATGATCGTGACGATGCTGTCCTGGACGGAGGCGGCGATCTTCGGCAGGTCGGCACTGTTGATCACCGGGGCGGCCGAGTAGGTGCGGGTGATCGTGCCGCCGCCACCGTCCACGGCGAGCGCCAGCGCGCCGCCGGCCACGCCGGAGCCGAGCATCAGGGCCAGCACCAGCGCGCCCGCGCCGACGAACTTCCCGGCCCGACTCGGCCGGGCCGGCTGCTGCGGCCCCCACGGCTGGCCGGCCTGGTGGGGCTGGTGGGGCTGCCCGTACGGCTGCGACGACTGGTACGGCGGCACCGGGCCGGCGTGCGGCTGGTAGCCACCGGACTGCGGGTACCCGCCCTGCTGCGCCCAGGCGTTCTGCTGCTGCCCCCCGTACCACGGCTGCTGCCCCTGGTACGGCGGTGCGGACGGGGTCACCGGCGGCGGCGCGTACGGCGAGCCGCTGTGGCTCGGGCCGGCCTCGGCGGCCGGGTGGGCGGGGGTGGCGCCGGCAGCGGTTCCGGCGGCCGGGGAGTCGGCCGGAACCGGCGCGGCGGCCGGGGAGGCGGAGCCCGTGTCGGGCTGCCCGCCCTGGGCGCGCAGCTCGGTGGTCGAGTCCGACTGCCCGGTTCCGGTGCGGGGCAGCTCGGCGGTGGGGTGCGACGGCTCGGCGTCGGCGGGAGCCGGCGTCCGCTGCGGGTCGGTCTCGTGCTCGGTCATGGCTCCACCTTGCCCGCTCGCTCTGCGACCACCCTGGAACCCGCCTGAAAGTTTTCTGGGAGTCACTCGCCGGTCTCGGGCGTCTCCGGCAGCAGCGGCAGCTTGACCCGGAAGGTCGCCCCGCCGCCCGGCGTCTCGACCGCCTCGACGGTGCCGTGGTGCGCCGCGACCAGCGCGGCGACGATGGCCAGGCCGAGCCCGGTGCTGGTCGGGCCGCCGGCCCGCCGGGTCCGGGCGGCGTCCACCCGGTAGAACCGTTCGAAGACCCGTTCGGCCTGCTCGGGGGTGAGCCCGGAACCGGTGTCGGCGACCTCCACCACGGCCAGGTTGCCGGGCTCGGCCCGCAGCCGCAGGGTCACCGCGGCGTCCGGCGGGGTGTGGGTGAGCGCGTTGGTCATCAGGTTGCCGATCACCTGACGCAGCCGGGCGTCGTCGCCCAGCACCACCAGCGGCCCCACGCCCGGCTCGATCTCCAGCTCGATCCGGCGCTCCGGGTCGACCACCCGGGCCGCCTGGACCGCGTCGGAGGCGAGCACCGGCAGCTCCACCGGGGCCAGCGAGATCGGCCGTTCCCGGTCCATCCGGGCCAGCAGCAGCAGGTCCTCGACCAGCAGCCCCATCCGGGCCGCCTCGTCCTCGATCCGGCGCAGCAGGCCGGCGGTCTGCTCGGGCTGCCGGGCCGCACCCTGCCGGTACAGCTCCGCGAAGCCCCGGATGGTGGTCAGCGGGGTACGCAGCTCGTGCGAGGCGTCCGCGATGAACTGCCGCATCCGCTCCTCGGAGCGGCGGGCACGGGCCTCGGAGGCCTGCGCCGCCGCGGCGGCGTCCCGCGCCCCCACCTCGGCGGTACGCGCCGCCGCCTCGGACGCCGCCCGGGCGGTGAAGGCCGCCTCGATCTGGGCCAGCATCGCGTTCAACGCCCGGGACAGCCGGCCCAGCTCGGAGGTGGGGCAGTCCCGCCCGTGTTCGGGGTCGGGCACCCGGCGGGTGAGGTCGCCACCGGCGATGGCGGCCGCGGTGCGCTCTATCTCGACCAGCGGCTTGAGGCTGGTCCGTACGATGCCCGCGCCCACCGAGGCCAGGATGATCAGCACCGCCCCGCCCACCAGCAGGTCGATCCAGACCAACTGCCGGACGGACTGGTCGACGGCGATGAGGTGCTGTCCGAACGCGATGACGCGACCGTCGGGCAGCGACGCGTAGTACATCCGCCACCGGGTCCGCCCGTCCACCGAGCGGACGGTGAAGGGGTCGCCCTCCTGCGCCTGGTAGCCGGCGTAGTCGGTGGGGAACGGCGGCAGTTCCTCGTCCCGGAGCCCGGTGTAGCGGGTGGGGGCGTCCACGCCCTCACCCGGAGTGGCCTGGGCGGCGACGAAGTCCGAGGGAATGGTCACCTTCACCGGACTGCCGCCAGCCTCGTTGAGCAGCCGGGCCGTGTTGGTCACGCCGCCGCGGAGCTGGTCGTCGACCTGACCGATGAGGTAGTTGCGGAGCAGGAACGCGGTCAGCCCGCTGATCACGACCAGGGCGACGGCGACCAGGGCGAGCACCGCCGCGACCAGCTTGACCCGCAGCGGGATGCTCCGCAGCCGTCCCTTGCCCTCCTCGACGAGGTTCACGCCGCCGGCTTGCGCAGCACGTACCCGACCCCGCGCAGGGTGTGGATCAGCCGGGGCTGGCTGTTGTCGACCTTGCGCCGCAGGTAGGAGATGTAGGACTCGACGATGTTGTCGTCGCCCCGGAAGTCGTAGTTCCAGACGTGGTCGAGGATCTGCGCCTTCGACAGCACCCGGTTGGCGTTGAGCATCAGGTAGCGCAGCAGCTTGAACTCGGTCGGCGAGAGCTGGACCCGCTGGCCGGCCCGGTGCACCTCGTGCGTCTCCTCGTCCAGCTCCAGGTCGGCGAAGGTGAGCCGGGAGGGCGCGTGTTCGCCGGTGGCGGTACGCCGCAGCACGGCGCGGATCCGGGCGGTCAGCTCCTCCAGGCTGAACGGCTTGGTGACGTAGTCGTCGCCGCCCAGGGTCAGCCCCCGGATCTTGTCGTCGGTGGCGTCCCGGGCGGTCAGGAAGACCACCGGGGTACGCGTACCGCCCTCGCGGAGCATCCGGATGACCTCGAAGCCGTCGAGGTCGGGCAGCATCACGTCGAGGACGACCAGGTCGGGCCGGTGGTCCTTGGCGGCGTTCAGCGCCGCGCTGCCGCTGGTCGCGGTGGCCACGTCGAAGCCCGCGAAGCGCAGGCTCGCGGAGAGCAGCTCGAGGATGTTCGGGTCGTCCTCGACGACGAGCAGTCGGGCCTCGGTCTGGGTAGCCACCATGGGGCCCATCATCCGCGCTCACCCTGCGGTCGCGCTGGGTGCTTCCTGGAAACAACCTGTGAGCCGCGCCGCCGGGCGGGGTCAGCGGAGCAGGCGGCGCAGGCCGTCCAGCGCGCCGTCGAGCACCCGGATCGCGGTGCGCAGCTGCACGTCGGTGAGGCGGCCGGCGCGGACCAGCGCGCCGACCTCGACGGTGAACGCGGCGAGCCGCTGGTCGAACTCGGCGAGCAGCGGCGACTCACCGGCCGCCGGCCGGACGGCCGGCCCGGCGGTACGCACCGGCGGCGGCTCCCGTCGGGTCTGCCGGGCCGCCTCGCGCAGCTCCCGCTTGAGGTCGCGCACGGAGCCGCGTACCTCGGTCTGGATCTCCCCGGCGAGGGCGGCGAGGTCCTCCACGGAGGCACTGATGTCGGACTCCAGGGTGGCCAGCTCGCCGGCGCGCTGCCGCAGCTCGGCGCGGCCCCCGTCGGTGATGTCGTAGACCTTGCGGCCACCGGCGGCGGTGTGGGTGACCAGCCCTTCGGTCTCCAGGCGCTGGAGCCGGGGGTAGATGGTGCCGGCGCTCGGCGCGTACAGGCCGAGGAAGCGCTCCTCCAGCAGCCGGATCAGCTCGTAGCCGTGCTTGGGACCGTCGTCGAGGAGCTTGAGCAGGTAGAGCCGGAGCCGCCCGTGGCTGAACACGGCGGTCACGGCTGCTCCTCCAGGTCGGCGTCGTCCGCGACGGGCCGGGCCAGCAGCGCGATGCTGCCCGAGGTGGCGGAGACCGAGAGCTTACCCGCGCCGCCACCGAGCACGCCGTGGCTGTCCTTCATCGGGCCGAACCCCGACTTCGTGGTGACCTGCGGGAAGCCGCTGGTGATCCGGCCGGAGGTGGTGTTCAGGTGCACGGTGAGGTCGCTGTCCTCGCGGACCCGCACGGTGATGCCGCCGGAGATGGTGGTCAGCCGGATGTCGCTGCCCCGGGGGTTGTCCAGGTCGCAGGTGATCGCCCCGGAGACGGTGGTGGCCCGGACCCGCTCGGGGGCGCTGTCGGCGAGGATCAGCTCGCCGGAGACGGTGTCCAGGGTCAGGTCGCCGCCGACACCGAGCGCCTCCACCGGCCCGGAGACCAGCTTGGCGACGGTGCGCCCGCGCAGCCCCATCAGGGTGACCTGCCCGGAGGTGACGTCGACGGTGGTGTCCCGGCGCAGGCCGGAGGCGACCAGCGCGCCGTCGACCAGTTGCAGGTCGGCGAGCACGTCGGCGGGGACGGCGACGGAGACCTCGGCGCGGAACCGGCGGCCGAGCTGCCCCAGCCACCAGAGCAGCCCCGGCCAGCGCGGCGGGCGGGGGTGGCGGACGCTCAGCCGGCCGTCGCGCACCTCGACGATGACCGGACGGCTGCTCACCCGGGTGACGTCGACCCGGGCCGGGCCGTCGGTGCCGACCACGTTGAGCCGGCCGGTGATGAGGCGGACGTCCAGCCGGGTGACCGGTTCGTCCAGGGTGATCCGCTGCGGGCTGTCGACCGTCCAGCTGGCCATGGGTGTCCTCCCCTCGGTGACGCGCCGTCGGCACGTCGAGCAACACCCGAAGAGTAACGCGATACATCGCGACTGAACAAGACTGTTACGCGATATGTCGCGTACTGGTCAGGCGGCGAGATCCAGCTCCACGGCGCGCAACCGGACCGGGGTCAGGTGCACCGCCGACTCGGCGGCGCGGGCCAGCACCCGGCGGTCCGCGTCCCGGTCCGGGTGCAGCGCCGCGCCCACCGCCACCGTCACCGTCAACTCCGGGGCGGCGAGCACCCGGCGCAGCGACGTCCAGAGCGTCTCCTCACCCAGGAAGGCGGCCACCGGCCCGGCCCCGGCACACCGGTAGCCGAGGCGGAGCGGGACGACCGGGGCACCGGCGTCCACCGCCGCCTGGAACACCGCCGGCCGGAACCCCCGGGCCGGCCGGCAACCGCTCGCCGCCCCGCACCAGGTGGTGCCCTCCGGGAACACGGCCACCGGGTGGCCGGCCCGCAGCGTGGCCGCCACCCGGGCCACCGTGGCCGGCAGCTCACGCGGGCGGGACCGGTCCACGAAGACGGTGCCGGCCGCCCTGGCGAGCAGGCCCACCACCGGCCAGTCCCGCACCTCGCGCTTGGCCAGCAGCCGGGCCGGCGCGACCGCCAGCACCGCCAGCACGTCAAGCCACGAGACGTGGTTGGCGACCAGCAGCGCCCGGCGGCGCGGCAACCGGCCCCGGACCGAGAGGCGTACGCCCAGGACCCGCAAGGTGCCCCGGGCCCAGCCGCCCAGCGCCGCCCGCCGCTCCGGCGCCGGGAGCACCGGCAGCAGCACGGCCAGCGCCGCGCCGACCAGCAGCATCCCGAGCACGCCGAGCAGCCGGGCGGCCCGGACGGTGGACGGCACGGTCGGGCCGCCGGTGCCCGGCAGGCAGTCCGGGCCGCAGCCGGAGACCGGCCGCCACAGCGTCCCGCCGGTCACGACGGCTCCCCGCCCAGGAAGTGCCGCAGGTAGCGCGGGTTCATCCGGTCCAGCGAGAAGAGCACGTAGAAGTCGGCGCAGCCGAAGTCCGGGTCGTACGCCGGCTCCCCGCCGATCCACGCGCCGAGCCGCAGGTAGCCGCGGAGCAGCGGCGGGACGAGCGCCCGGCGCGCCGCCGGGTCGACCGGGCCCGGGGCGACGGCCGGCGCCTCGGCGAACCAGGGCCGCCGGGGGGCGACCCGCAGCGGCGGCGGCGCGAGGTGCCGCGCGGTGGCCTGCGCCCAGACCTCGGCGGCGGCGGTCCCGCCGTCGGCCACCGGCACCGAGGCGCAGCCGCCGAGCCAGCGCGAGCCGCGCAGGTGCAGGTAGCGGGTGATCCCGGCCCACATCAGGTTGATCACGGCACCGGACCGGTGGTCCGGGTGCACACAGGAGCGCCCCGCCTCGACCAGGTGGTCGCGGAGCGGGGCGAGCGCGGTCAGGTCGAACTCGGTGTCGGCGTACCGACGGTCGGTGCGTCCGGGCGGGAGCAGCCGGTAGGTGCCGACCACCTCGCCGGTCCCCTCCCGCAGCACCACCAGGTGGTCGCAGTGGGCGTCGAACTCGTCGGTGTCCAGGCCGGCGGCGTCCGGGGGCAGGACGGCGCCGAGTTCGGTGGCGAACACCTCGTGACGCAGGCGTTGCGCGGCCGCGACCAGGGTCGGGTCGTCGGCGATCAGCAGGGTGTATCCGCTGGTCGTCAGGGGTGCGCCAGCGGCGTGCAGAACGGCCATGTCCCCTGTGTAGGTGCCCCGGGTTGCCGCCGTCGGTGACCGGGCGCGTCGATCCGGTGAACGGCCGCCGACACGCCGGTGGGGCGGTCCGTGCGAGGCTGCGGGCGGGCCGGCGACGCGGCCGGGCCCGGGAGTGACGGCGGAGGACGAGCATGATCATCGAATCCCGGTTCCACGGGCCGGCCGGATCGGGCAACGGCGGCTGGAGCGCCGGCGTCTTCGCGGCGGTCGTCGACGACCGGGGGCCGGTGGAGGTCACGCTGCGCCGGCCGCCGCCGCTGGACACCCCGCTGACCGTGGACGGCGACGACGTCCGCGACCCGGACGGCCAGGTCGTCGCCCAGGTACGCCGGGTCGAGGAGTTCACCGCCGTGGTCCCGCCGGTCGACCGGGCCACCGCCGAGGCCGCCGCCGCGGCGTACCCGGGACTGGTCGAACACCCCTTCCCGGGCTGCTACGTCTGCGGTCCGCAGCGCCCGGACGGGCTGCGGATCTTCCCCGGCCGGCTGCCGGACGGGCGGACCGCCGCGCCGTTCCGCGCGCCGGAGCAGGTGGTGCCGGCGACGGTCTGGGCCGCGCTGGACTGTCCCGGCGGCTGGGCGGTGATCGCCCCCGGCCGCCCGTACGTGCTGGGCCGGATCGCCGCGGTGGTGCGGGCGCTGCCGCGCCCCGGCGACGCGTGCGTGGTGACCGGGGTCGAGGTCGGCGGCGCGGGCCGCAAGGCCGAGGTCCACTCCAGCCTGTACGGCCCGGACGGCGACCTCCTCGGGTACGCCCGGGCCACCTGGATCGCGCTCCCGCCGGCCTGATCTCTCCTCCCTGAGGATGACGCCCTCCTTCCCCGGCGGGAGGAGAACGTAGGTACCTCGCCTGATTGACCAGGTTGCGCGGGGTTGCCAGGCTGTGCCACGGCGCCTTCCGCAACGGCGTCCCAGCGGCGTGCCCCGCGCGCCGCGGCAGGAGAGGAGAACGATGTCCGACGGGCAGTGGAGCCCCAGCGCCGGGACCGGCCAGATCGTGGTGTCCGGACTGACCAAGCAGTACAAGAACGTCCGGGCGGTGGACGATCTGTCCTTCACCGTCGAACCGGGTCGGGTGACCGGCTTCCTCGGCCCGAACGGCGCCGGTAAGACGACCACCCTGCGCATGCTGCTCAACCTGGTCACGCCGACGGCCGGTACGGCCACCATCGCCGGGCACCGGTACGCCGACCTGGCCGATCCGCTGCGTTCGGTCGGCGCGGTGCTGGAGGCGTCCAGCGCGCACAAGGGCCGCACCGGGATCAACCACCTGCGGGTGATCTGCGCGGCGGCCGGGCTGCCCGCGCAGCGGGCCGACGAGGCGCTGGCGCTGGTCGGGCTGACCCCGGCGGCGAAGCGCAAGTTCAAGGGCTACTCGCTGGGCATGAAGCAGCGGCTCGGGATCGCCGCCGCGATGCTGGGCAACCCGCAGGTGCTGATCCTCGACGAGCCGGCCAACGGCCTGGACCCGGAGGGGATCCGCTGGATGCGCGGCTTCCTCAAGGGGCTGGCCGCCGAGGGGCGCACGGTGCTGGTCTCCAGCCACCTGCTCTCCGAGATGCAGCTGCTCGCCGACGACGTGGTGATCATCGCGGCCGGCAAGCTGGTCCGGCAGGGTCCGGTGGACCAGGTGATCGGCTCGATGGCGCACGGCGGGCGGGTGCGGGTGCGCACCCCGCAGGCCGAGGAGCTGACCGCCGCGCTGCGCGAGCAGTCGGCGACGGTGGACACCGACGCGCACGGCGCGCTGCTGGTGACCGGGGTGGACGCCCCGACCGTCGGCCGGGTCGCCCTGGCCGCGAAGGTGGAGCTGCACGAGCTGGCCACCGAGCGTCCCGACCTGGAAGGGGTCTTCCTCGAACTGACGGCCGGAAAGGCGGAGATCCGATGAACCTGGTCCGCTCCGAGCTGCTCAAGATCCGTACCACCAACACCTGGTGGATCTTCGCCCTGATCACCCTCCCGCTCTGGGGCCTCAGCCTGCTGTTCAACTGGCTCCAGGCCGAGACGCTGACCAACATGAGCGACGCGCCGGCCGAGCAGGCCGACCAGATCCAGGCCGCCGCCAGCGCGGACAGCCTGGCCGCCAACTTCTACACCAACGGCCAGTTCTTCGGGCTGCTCATCGTGATGCTGCTCGGGATCGTGGTGGTGACCAGCGAGTTCTTCCACCAGACGGTGACCACCACGTTCCTCACCGCGCCGCACCGCAGCGCCGTGATGGTGGCCAAGCTGGTCGCCGCGGGCGTCCTCGCGCTGGTGTTCTGGCTGGGCACCACGGTGCTCAACCTGATCTTCGGTCCGCTGGTCCTGCACTCGGTGGACGTCGGCGCGCACCTGGGCAGCGGGGCCGTCTGGCGGGCGGTGGCCCTCAACGGGCTGGCCTTCCTGCTCTGGTCGGTGCTCGGCGTCGGGCTGGGCGTGCTGATCCGCAGCCAGATCGGCGCGACGGTGACCGGCATCCTGCTCTACCTCGGCGGCACCATCGGCGCCGCCATCGCGATCGGCCTGCTGGCCCAGAAGTTCGGTGACTGGATCAACAAGCTCCAGTTGCTCGTGCCGTCGCTGGCCTCCAGCCTGATGGTCACCGGCGCCGAGATCCCCGGGAACCCGCCGCGCTGGGCGGGGGCGGCGGTGCTGATCGGCTACGCCGTCGTGACCGGCGCGATCGGCATCATGACCATCCGCCGGCGCGACATCTCCTGAGTCGACCGGCGAGGCGGCCCCGGCCGGTGACCACCCGTCACCGACCGGGGCCGTCCGTGCTCTAGCAGGAGTCGACGGGACACGCAGCGTTTGCCGAACTTCTGGCATCTTCTGTGAAACGGACCACCAGCCGGAGGCGAGAATGCCTGCGCCTTTTCCACGGCGTAGCCTGGGACCCGTCCCGTGTGCCCGGAATCGGCGGCGGATGACACCGCGTGACATACCGAACCCGCGTGAAAGAGGCGATTAGCGGCCGTGTCGACCCAGCAGACTTCGCAGGAGAACCCACTGGCGGGTTTCGGCCCGAACGAGTGGATCGTCGAGGAGATGTACCAGCGCTATCTCGCCGACCCCTCGAGCGTCGACTCGGCCTGGCACGACTTCTTCGCCGACTACCGACCCTCCCCCGGCGCGGCCACGCCGCGCCCCGAGGCGCGGCCCGCGCCGGCCGCCGAGCCGGAGCCGGCCGAGCAGCAGGAAGCGGTCGCCCAGGTCACGCAGAAGCCGGCCGCCAAGCCGGCCGCCGCCCCGGCGAAGCCCGCCGCCAAGCCGGCCGAGCAGGCCGCCAAGCCGGCCGCCTCGGCCCCGGCGAAGAAGGCCGCCCCGGCCAGGCCGGCCGCCAAGGCGCCGACCGCCAGCGCCGCCGGCACCACCCCGCTGCGCGGTGTCGCCGCGAAGATCGTCCAGAACATGGACGCCTCGCTCGCCGTGCCGACCGCGACCAGCGTCCGCGCGGTCCCGGCGAAGCTGCTGGTGGACAACCGCATCGTGATCAACAACCACCTGGCCCGTGGCCGTGGTGGCAAGGTCAGCTTCACCCACCTGGTCGGGTACGCGATGGTCCGGGCGCTCGTCGAGCACCCGGAGATGAACAACTCCTTCGCCGAGGTCGACGGCAAGCCGGCGATGGTCCGCCCGGAGCACGTCAACCTGGGCATCGCCATCGACCTGGCCAAGCCGGACGGCTCCCGCAACCTGGTGGTGCCCTCCATCAAGGCCTGCGAGCAGATGGACTTCCGGCAGTTCTGGCAGGCGTACGAGGACGTGGTCCGGCGCGCCCGCCGCAACGAGCTGACCATGGAGGACTACGGCGGCACCACGATCTCGCTGACCAACCCGGGCGGCATCGGCACGGTGCACTCGATCCCGCGCCTGATGCAGGGGCAGAGCGCCATCATCGGCGTCGGCGCGATGGAGTACCCGGCGCCGTACCAGGGCATGAGCGAGGCGACCCTGGCCGAGCTGGCGGTCAGCAAGATCATCACACTGACCAGCACCTACGACCACCGGATCATCCAGGGCGCCCAGTCCGGCGAGTTCCTCAAGGTGATGCACGAGCTGCTGCTCGGCGAGCGCGGCTTCTACGACCAGATCTTCACCTCGCTGCGCATCCCGTACGAGCCGGTGCGCTGGGTGCAGGACGTGGCCGTCAACTCCGAGGGCCAGATCAACAAGACCGCGCGGGTGCACGAGCTGATCCACGCGTACCGGGTGCGCGGGCACCTGATGGCCGACACCGACCCGCTCGAGTTCAAGATCCGCAAGCACCCCGACCTGGACGTCCTCCAGCACGGGCTGACCCTGTGGGACCTGGACCGGGTCTTCCCGGTCAACGGTTTCGCCGGCAAGCAGCGGATGAAGCTGCGCGAGATCCTCGGCGTGCTGCGCGACTCGTACTGCCGCCGGGTCGGCATCGAGTACATGCACATCCAGGACCCGGAGGAGCGGCGCTGGATCCAGGAGCGGATCGAGCGCAAGTACGAGAAGCCCAGCCGCGACGAGCAGAAGCACGTGCTCAACCGGCTCAACGCCGCCGAGGCGTTCGAGACCTTCCTGCAGACCAAGTACGTCGGCCAGAAGCGCTTCTCGCTGGAGGGCGGCGAGTCGCTGATCCCGCTGCTCGGCGAGGTGCTGGAGTCCTCCGCCGAGGCCGGGCTCGACGAGGTCGTCATCGGCATGGCCCACCGGGGCCGACTCAACGTGCTGGCCAACATCGTCGGCAAGCCGTACGAGAAGATCTTCTCCGAGTTCGAGGGGCACCTCGACCCGCGCTCCACCCAGGGCTCGGGCGACGTGAAGTACCACCTCGGCCAGAACGGCAAGTTCACCACCCCGGACGGCGAGCACGCGGTCAAGGTGTCGGTGGTGGCCAACCCGTCGCACCTGGAGGCCGTGGACCCGGTGCTGGAGGGCATCGTCCGGGCCAAGCAGGACCGGATCGACCTCAAGCTCGAGGGCTACACCGTGCTGCCGCTGGCGGTGCACGGCGACGCCGCGTTCGCCGGTCAGGGCGTGGTCGCCGAGACGCTCAACCTGTCCCAGCTGCGCGGGTACCGCACCGGCGGCACCGTGCACGTGGTGGTCAACAACCAGGTCGGCTTCACCACCGCGCCGGAGTACAGCCGCTCCAGCCTCTACAGCACCGACGTGGCCCGGATGATCCAGGCGCCGATCTTCCACGTGAACGGCGACGACCCCGAGGCCGTCGTCCGGGTGGCCCGGCTCGCCTTCGAGTACCGGCAGGCGTTCAACAAGGACGTCGTCATCGACATGGTCTGCTACCGCCGGCGCGGGCACAACGAGGGCGACGACCCCTCGATGTCCAACCCGGAGATGTACAAGATCATCGACTCGAAGCGGTCGGTCCGGAAGCTCTACACCGAGGAGCTGATCGGGCGGGGCGACATCACCGTGGAGGACGCGGAGGAGCTGCTGCGCGACTACCAGGGCCAGCTGGAGCGGGTCTTCAAGGCCACCCGGGACGCGGCCACCACGCCGCGCCAGCTCAGCCGCCCGAAGCGCGAGGAGGAGCCGGAGCCGCAGGTCGACACCGCGACCGACGCCAGCGTGGTCAAGGCGATCGGCGAGGCGCACGTCAACCTGCCGGAGGGCTTCACCCCGCACAAGCGGATCCAGCAGCTGCTGGAGCGGCGGCGCAAGATGTCCGTCGAGGGCGGCATCGACTGGGGCTTCGGCGAGATCATCGCCTTCGGCTCGCTGCTGCACGACGGGGTCACCGTCCGGCTCGCCGGGCAGGACTCCCGCCGGGGCACCTTCGTCCAGCGGCACGCCTCGATCGTCGACTCGAACACCGGTGACGACTACCTGCCGCTGAAGTCGCTCACCGGCGACGGCGAGCGGTCCCGCTTCTTCGTGCACGACTCGCTGCTCTCCGAGTACGCCGCGATGGGCTTCGAGTACGGCTACTCGGTCGAGAACGTCAACGCGCTGGTGGCCTGGGAGGCCCAGTTCGGCGACTTCGTCAACGGCGCCCAGTCGGTGATCGACGAGTTCATCTCGTCCGGCGAGGTGAAGTGGGGCCAGCGCTCCGCGGTCACCCTGCTGCTGCCGCACGGGCACGAGGGCCAGGGCCCGGACCACACCTCCGGCCGCCCGGAGCGGTTCCTCCAGCTCTGCGCCGAGGACAACATGCGGGTGGCGATCCCGACCACCCCGGCGAGCTACTTCCACCTGCTGCGCCGCCAGGCCCTGTCGCCGAAGCGCAAGCCGCTGGTGGTGTTCACGCCGAAGTCGCTGCTGCGGCACAAGCTCTGCGTCTCGCCGGTGGAGGACTTCACCTCGGGCACCTTCCAGCCGGTGCTGGGCGACACCGCCGCCCCGGCCCCGGAGCAGGTGAAGCGGGTGCTGCTCTGCTCGGGCAAGGTCTACTACGACCTGTTCCAGGCCCGGCAGGAGCGGGGCGTCACGGACACCGCGATCCTGCGGATGGAGCAGCTCTACCCGCTGCCCGTCGAGGAGATCCGGGCCGCCCTGGCCCAGTACCCGAACGCCGAGGACTTCGCCTGGGTCCAGGAGGAGCCGGCCAACCAGGGTGCCTGGTCGTTCGTGGCGCTCAACCTGCTGGAGCACCTGAGCGACGTCCGGCTGCGGCGCATCTCCCGCCCGGCCGCCGCCGCCCCGGCGGTCGGCTCGGCGAAGATGCACGAGGTCGAGCAGAACGCGCTGATCGAGGCGGCGCTCCCCCGCCCGTGACCTGATCGGCAGCGGCCCGCCCCGGTACCGGGGCGGGCCGCTGCCGTACGACGAGAGGACGAATCGTGTACTTCACCGACCGTGGCATCGAGGAGCTGGTCGAGCGCCGGGGCGACGAGCAGGTCAGCCTGGAGTGGCTGGGCGAGCGGCTGCGCGACTTCGTCGACCTGAACCCGGAGTTCGAGACGCCGATCGAGCGCTTCGCCACCTGGCTGGCCCGGCTGGACGACGAGGACGACGAGTGACCGACCGGTGACCGATTGACGCCGTCCCCTTCGTCGCGTCCACTTGAGGGAAGCGGCGGGTGCATCCCGGCCGCACCCCGGCGCGACGGAGGGGGACGCAGATGGACACCGGAACCCGCAGGCCACCGCAGGACGCGCTGACCGTACGCCAGCTCCGGCTGGGCGTCGGCGTGGTGGGCATCGCCCTGCCGCTGGTGCTGATCGTCGGGCACATGGTCGCCGTCGGGCGGCTCACGCTCGTCGACTCGCTCAGCGGCTACTACTACACCGAGGTGCGGGACGTCTTCGTCGGCGCGCTGTGCGCCATCGGGGTGTTCCTGATCAGCTACCGCTACCGCCGCCCCGACGACCTGCTGGGCACGGTCGCCGGGGTGCTCGCCGTGGTGGTGGCGCTCTGCCCGACCACGATGGGCGCGCCGGCCGGCAGCACCGGCCAGGGCGACCGGCTCGTCGGCGTGGTGCACCAGGTGGCCGCCGCGACGCTCTTCGTCCTGCTCGCGGTCTTCTGCCTCTTCCTCTTCACCCGCCCGGACCGGGTCGGCGTGCCGCCCCGCCCGGCGGCCGTCCGCTTCTACCGGAGTTGCGGCGCGCTCATCCTGCTCGCCATCGGGGGCGCCCTGGCCGGCGCGCTGCTGCCCGCCGACGTCCGGCAGGAACTCAAGCCGGTGCTGTGGTGCGAGACGGTCGCCGTGTTCGCCTTCGCCGCCGCCTGGCTGGCCAAGAGCGACGCCCTGCTGCGGGCCGCCACGCCCACCGACGAGACCGGCGTCGAGCGGCCCGCCCCCGCACCGGCCCGACCCTGACCGGGCGCGTTCCGGGGTGAGCGGGCCCGGGCCCAAGGACCCGGGCGAGGTAGGGCGCGATCTTGTAGCGTGGGGTCGTGGCGCGCAGCGTGTACCTGACCAGCGTGG
The DNA here is from genome assembly GCF_900089595.1 of Micromonospora auratinigra. Lineage (GTDB taxonomy): Bacteria > Actinomycetota > Actinomycetes > Mycobacteriales > Micromonosporaceae > Micromonospora > Micromonospora auratinigra. The sequence goes on from NZ_LT594323.1 coordinate 3,968,718, forward strand.
GCTCGGGCGGGGGCAAGTCGACGGTCGCCCTCGGGCTGGCCGAGCTGCTCTCCCGCCAGGTCGAGCGGATCGGCGCGTTCCGGCCGCTGGTCCCCGGGCGCGGGCCGGACCAGATCCTCGCCCTGCTCACCGAGCGCTACCGGGTCGACATCCCCGTCGACGAGCTGTACGGCTGCACCTGGGCCGAGGCGACCGCCCTGGTCGCGGACGGCCGGCGGGAGGAGCTGATCTCCCGCATCGTGGCCCGCTACCGGGTGGTCGAGCGGCGCTGCCCGGCCGTGGTGGTGGTCGGCAGCGACTTCGCCGACGGGGACGGCGCCGGCCCCCGCGAGCTGGCCTTCAACGCCCGGCTGGCGACCGAGTTCGGCAGCGTCGTGGTGCCGGTGGTCGACGGGTACGGGCAGCCGCCCGAGGCGATCGCCGCGGCGGTGCGCGGGGCGTACCACGACCTGGCGGACCTGGGCGCGACCGTGGTGGCCGTGGTGGCCAACCGGGTGCCCGAGCCGATGACGCTGCCGGAGCTGCCCGTCCCCGCGTACGCGATCCCGGAGGTCGCGGCCGTGTCGGCGCCGACGGTGGCCGAGGTGGCGGCGGCGCTCGGCGCCACTCTGCTCGCCGGCGACCAGGCCGCGCTCGACCGCGACGTGCTCGACTTCGTGGTGGGCGCGGCGCACGTGCCGACGCTGCTCGACCACTTCACCGACGGGGCCCTGGTGATCACCCCGGGCGACCGGGCCGACCTGCTGGTGGCGGCCGGCGCGGCGCACGTGGCCGGGCAGGTCTCGCTGGCCGGGCTGGTGCTCACCCTCGGCGAACAGCCCGACCCGCGGGCGATGCGGCTGCTGGACCGGCTGGGCACCGGGCTCGCCGTGCTCTCGGTGACCAGCGACAGCTACGACACGGTCGCCGCGTCCAGCCGGATCGAGGGCCGACCCAGCGTGGACAACCCGCGCAAGGTGGAGGCCGCGCTCGGTGCCTTCGAACGCTGCGTGGACACCGTCGACCTGGCCCGCCGGCTGCGGGTCAGCAGGTCCGAACGGGTCACCCCGCTGATGTTCGAGAACGACCTGATCGACCGGGCCCGGGCCCGCCGCCGCCGGCTGGTGCTGCCGGAGGGCACCGAGGAACGGATCCTGCGCGCCACCGAGATCCTGCTCCGCCGGGGCGTGGCCGACCTGACCCTGCTGGGCCGCCCCGACGAGGTCGCCCGGCGCACCCGGGAGCTGGGCATCGACCTCGGGGACGCGCAGGTGGTCGACCCGCGGACCAGCGAGTGGCGCGACGAGTTCGCCGAGGCGTACGCGAAGCTGCGCGCCCACCGGGGCGTGACGGTGGAGCTGGCGCACGACATCGTGGCCCAGCCCAACTACTTCGGCACCATGATGGTGCAGGCCGGGCGGGCCGACGGGATGGTCTCCGGGGCCACCCACACCACGGCGGCCACCATCCGGCCGGCGTTCGAGATCATCCGGACCGTGCCCGGCGTCTCGGTGGCCTCCAGCGTCTTCTTCATGCTGCTCGCCGACCGGGTGCTGGTCTACGGCGACTGCGCGGTCAACCCGGACCCGGACGCCGCCCAGCTCGCCGACATCGCCCTCTCCTCGGCCGACACCGCGGCCCGGTTCGGCATCGAGCCACGGGTGGCGATGCTGTCGTACTCGACCGGCGACTCCGGCTCCGGCGCGGACGTGGAGAAGGTCGCGGCGGCCACCCGGCTGGTCCGGGAACGCCGGCCGGAGCTGCTGGTGGAGGGGCCGATCCAGTACGACGCGGCGATCGACCCGCAGGTCGCGGCCACCAAGCTGCCGGACAGCCCGGTGGCGGGACGGGCCACGGTCTTCATCTTCCCGGACCTGAACACCGGCAACAACACGTACAAGGCGGTGCAGCGCTCGGCCGGCGCGGTGGCGGTCGGCCCGGTCATGCAGGGCCTGCGGCGACCGGTCAACGACCTCTCCCGGGGCGCCACCGTGCCGGACATCGTGAACACCGTGGCGATCACCGCCATCCAGGCCGCCGCACTCTCGGAGGAGCTCGCGTGACCGACCGCATCCTGGTCCTCAACTGCGGCTCCTCGTCGGTCAAGTACCGGCTGTACGACGGCGAGCGGGTCCTCGACAAGGGCACCGTGGAACGGGTCGGCGAGCCCGGTGGCGGGCCCGCCGACCACGAGAGCGCGGTCCGCGGGATCATCGACCGGCTGGACCTCGACGGGCTGACCGGGGTCGGGCACCGGGTGGTGCACGGCGGCCGGCGGTTCAGCGCGCCGGTGCTGATCGACGACGCGGTGATCGCCGCGATCGAGGAACTGGTGCCGCTCGCCCCGCTGCACAACCCGGCGAACCTGGCCGGCATCCGGGTGGCCCGGGAGGCGTTGCCGGACGTCGGACAGGTGGCCGTCTTCGACACCGCGTTCCACCACACGCTCCCCGAGGCCGCGGCCACCTACGCGATCGACCGGGAGACCGCCGAGCGCCACGACATCCGCCGGTACGGCTTCCACGGCACGTCGCACGCGTACGTCTCGCGCCGGGTGGCGGAGCTGCTCGACCGGCCGTACGCCGAGCTGAACACCATCACCCTGCACCTGGGCAACGGGGCGAGCGCCTGCGCGGTCGAGGGCGGCCGGAGCGTGGCCACCTCGATGGGCATGTCGCCGCTGGAGGGCCTGGTGATGGGCACCCGCAGCGGCGACATCGACCCGACGATCGTGTTCCACCTGCGCCGCGAGGGCGGCCTGGGGGTGGACGAGATCGACGACCTGCTCAACCACCGCAGCGGCCTGCTCGGCCTGACCGGCGTCAACGACATGCGCGAGGTGCTGGCCCGCCGGGACGCCGGCGACCCGGCCGCCGCGCTCGCCTTCGACGTCTACTGCCGCCGGATCACCGGCTACGTGGGCGCGTACTACGCCCTGCTCGGCCGGGTGGACGCGATCGCCTTCACCGCCGGGGTCGGCGAGCACGCCGCGCCGGTACGCGAGGCCGCGCTGGCCGGCCTGGACCGGCTCGGCGTCGCCGTCGACCCGGCCCGCAACGCCGCCGACGGCGACCGGGTGATCTCACCCGCCGGGGCGGAGGTCACGGTCTGCGTGATCGGCACCGACGAGGAACGGGAGATCGCTCGGGAGACCCGGGACGTACTGGGCCGCTGAGCCCGGTCCTGGGTCAGGGGGAGCAGCAGGGGCGCAGCCGGTGGGGCAGGTTCCCCCGGCGCGCTCAGGCGAGCGCGAGCCAGGCGACCAGGGCGACGACCACGACCGCCGCGCCGATGCCGGCGATCAGCGGCAGCCGGGACGGAGTCGGGGCCGCCGCGGCCGTGTCCGGCGCGTCGACGAAGGCGCGGAACTGCGCGGTGTTGCCGCTGGGGTCGGTGTGGTTCTCAGCCATGCGCGTGACCATAGCGAAGCTCGGCCGGCCGGAAGGTCCCGCCGGGCCGGTGCTCACGGAACACCGGCCGAGTGGTGACGCGGAGCGGTCCGGACGGCGGGCCCGGCGGCCCACCCGGCCGCCTACCGTGCGGGCATGGGTGCGCAGCGGCTGGTCGCCGTGCTGGTGACGGCGCTGCTGGCCGGCTGCGGTCCGGCCACCTCCGCGACCGGTGAGCCGGCCCCGGCCGCCCGGCACGCGCCATCGGGGACGTACCCGGTCGGGGTGCGGCAGTTCGTCGTCGACCCGGGCGGACCCCGGCCGCTGCCGGTCACCGTCTGGTACCCGACCGGCCGGGCCGCCGACGACCCCGCCGGGTCGTCGGGCGCACCGCCGGTACGCCCCGACGCGCCCGTGGCCGCCGGCCGGTTCCCGGTGGTGGTCTACGCCCACGGGCTGCTCAGCCTGCCCGAACTGCACGCACCGCTGACCACCCGCTGGGCCGCCGCCGGTTTCGTGGTGGCCGCGCCGACGTTCCCCCGGACGAACCTGCGGTCGCGGAACTTCACCCGGGGAGACATCCGGCACCAGCCGGCCGACGGGTGGCGACTGATCCGCCACCTGGTCCGCCTCGACGCCGGACGTGGCGACCCGCTCGTCGGGCACCTGGACGTGGCCCGGTTCGCCGCGGCCGGTCACTCGGCCGGAGGCTTCACCACGGCCGGCATGTTCGTCGCGGGGCACTCGGCGCGGCTGCGGGCCGGCATCGTGATCGCCGGCGGTGGCCTGGCCGGCAGCTTCGCCGGGCCGGCCGCGCCGCTGCTGTTCGTGCACGGCGGCGCCGACCCGATCGTGCCGGAGTCCGTCGGCCGGGCCGGGTACGCCCGCACCCTCGGACCGGCGGCCTTCCTCGGCCTGCCCGGCCAGGGTCATGGCGAGTACCTCACCCCGGGCCGGCCCGGCTTCGCCCAGGTCCTCGTCACCACCACCGACTTCCTCCGCGGCACCCTCTACGACGACCGGGCGGCCCTGCGCCGCCTCCGCACCGACGCCACCCTCCCCGGCGTCACCACCTTCGCCACCCGTCGGCTCCCCACCTGACCGACCTGGCGGGGCGACGCCGGGACGGGGTCGGCGGGTAGCGTCGCGGCGTGGACGGGCTGGCGGGGCGGCAACTGGACGCGATCCGGCAGGTGCTGGAGGTGGCCGGGGCGGCCGGGGTCGCGGTGTGGCTGCGCGGCGGCTGGGCGATGGACTTCCACCTCGGCGAGGTGACCCGGCCGCACGTGGACGTCGACTGGTACTGCTGGCGGCCCGACGCGACGACCCTCGCGGCCCGACTCGGCGGCCACGGCTGGCGGCCCGATCCCCGGGTGCCGGCCGACACGCAGCCCGACCTGCTCCGCGACGACGTCGAGCTGAGCTTCGCGTACCTGGACCGGGACGACCGGGGCCGGCTGGTGGTGGGCGGCGGACCGTGGGCCGGCACGCCGTTGCCGGACGGGATGCTGGCCGCCCCGCCGGGGCGGATCGGCCCGCTCACCGCGCCGGTGATCAGCGTCGCCGCGCAGATCGAGTTCAAGGAGATGTACCCGGTCTGGATGCCGCAGCGCCCCCGCCGCCCGAAGGACGCCGGTGACCTGGCCCGACTCCGGGACAGCCGGGACGGCCACCGGCCGCGCTGACCGGCGCCGGCCGGGACCGGCACCCGCCTCGCCGATCCGGGCCGGCAGGGACCGCGCCGCGAGGCACTATTGACGTCATGCGCCGTCGCCCCGCCGCTCTGGTCACCGCCGCCCTGCTCACCGCCGGACTGGCCGGGTGCTCCGGCGGGGCCGCCCCGGCCGGGCGGGCCGTGCCGGGTCTGTCGCCGCAGCCGAGCACACCCGCGCCGCGGGTGCCCGCCGGACACGCGCCCACGGAGAGCTTCGCGGTCGGCGTACGCCGGCTCGACCTGAACCGCGACGGCGACCGCCCGCTGCCGGTGACGATCTGGTACCCGGCCCGGGGCGCGGCCGGTGGGACGCCGCAGCGGTCCGCGCCGGCCGCCACCGGTCGGTTCCCGGTGGTGATGTTCAGTCACGGGCTCGGCGGCCGGCCGGAGGACTACCAGCTGCTGCTGAGCCGCTGGGCGGCGGCCGGATTCGTGGTGGCCGCGCCGAGGTTCCCGCACACCGGCGCGGGCGGCGACGGCAACCCGCTCGACGTGCTCAACCAGCCGGCCGACGTGTCGTACGCGCTGACCCGGGTGCTGGCCCTGGACACGAAGGCCGGCGACCCGCTGCGCGGCCGGCTGGACGCCGAGCGGGTGGCGGCGGCCGGGCACAGCGCCGGCGGGGTGACCACGATCGGGCTCTTCACCGCCGGGCGGGACGAGCGGCTGGACGCCGGCATCGTCTTCGCCGGTACGGCCCTCGGCGTCGGCACCGGGTTCGCGGGGGCGGCCGCCCCGCAGCTCTTCGTGCACGGGGAGGCCGACGAGGTGGTGAGCTACGCGTCCGGCAGGGCGGTCTACGACGCGGTGCCCTGGCCGAAGGCGATGCTCAGCCTGCCGAAGGGCGACCACGGTCGGGCGCTGCTCGGCGACGGGCGGGCGCTGCGGGTGGTGGCCGACACGACGGTCGAGTTCCTGCGCTGGACGCTCTACGGCGACGCGGCCGCGAAGCGGCGGCTGCCCACCGACGCCGCGCGCGGCAACCTGGCCACCCTGGACGACCACCTCTGACGGCGGCCGTCCGGGGCGGATCCCACACCTCAGGCGGTGTGGTCGACGACCACCTTGCCGAAGACCTCGCCGGAGTGCAGCCGGGCGAACGCCTCCTCGATTCGGCTGAACGGCACCACCCGGTCGACCACCGGGCGTACCTCGTGCTCGGCGCAGAACGCGAGCAGCTCGGCGAGCTCCTGCGGGGTGCCCATCGAGGTGCCCAGGATCTCCAGCTGCATGGCGAAGACCCGGCGCAGGTTGACCTTGGGCTCGTGCCCGGCGGTGGCGCCGGAGACCACGATCCGGGCCATCGGCGCGGCGGACTTCAGCGAGTGGTCGAAGGTGGCCGCGCCGACCGTCTCGATCACCACGTCCACCCGCTCGGGCAGCCGGGCGCCGGGCTCCAGCGCGGTCGCGCCCAGCGCCGTGATCCGCTCCCGCTTGGCGGCGTCGCGGCTGGTCGCGTACACCCGCTTGCCGAGCGCGACGCCGAGCGCCACGGCGGCGGTGGCCACGCCCCCGCCGGCCCCCTGGACCAGCACCGACTCGCCCTCGTCGACCCGGCCCTTGGTGGTGAGCATCCGCCACGCGGTGAGCCAGGCCGTGGGCAGGCAGGCCGCGTCGGTGGCGGCGAGGCCGTCCGGCAGGGGCAGCAGGTTCATCCGGGGTACGGCCACCCGCTCGGCGAAGGTGCCGGGGAAGTGCTCGGAGAGGATGGAGACTCCGCGCGGGTCACCGGGGGTGGGCACCACCGGGTAGATGACCACCTGGTTGCCGTCCGGGTCGGTGCCGACCGCGTCGCAGCCGAGGATCATCGGGAGCTGGTCGGCGGCGAGGCCCACCCCGCGCAGCGACCAGAGGTCGTGGTGGTTGAGCGAGCTGGCCCGGACCTGCACGGTGACCCAGTCGTCCTGCGGGTGGGTCGGCTCGGGGCGGTCGCCGACGGTGAGCGCGGCGAGCGGGTTGTCGGCGTCGAAGGCCGAGGCGTAGGCGGCACGCATGATCGGCACGGTAACAAGCTGAGCGCCCGTTAAGAAGGGCCCTTCTGAGTGCAAAGCGCAACAAGAAGGGCCCTTCCTCGCGGTCAGCGGCGGGCGACGCCGTCCCGACGGGCGGCCTCGGCGACGGCCTCGGCCACCGCGGGGGCGACCCGCGGGTCCAGCGGGGAGGGCACGATCGCGTCGGCGGTCAGCGACTCGGCCACCACGTTGGCGATGGCGTCCGCGGCGGCCACCTTCATCCCGTCGGTGATCCGGGTGGCGCGGGCGTCCAGCGCACCCCGGAACACGCCCGGGAAGGCGAGCACGTTGTTGATCTGGTTGGGGTAGTCGCTGCGGCCGGTGGCGACCACCGCGACGTGCCGGGCGGCCACCTCGGGGTGGACCTCCGGGTTGGGGTTGGCCAGGGCGAAGACGATGCCACCCGACGCCATCCCGGCGATCGCCGCCTCGGGGATCTGGCCGCCGGAGACGCCGACCAGCACGTCCGCGCCGCGCAGCGCCTCGGTGATGTCCCCCGCGCGCCCCTCGGCGTTGGTGGTCTCGGCCAGGTGCGCCTTGGTCTCGGTCAGGTCGGGCCGGTGCCGGCCGATGATGCCCTGGGAGTCGCAGACCACCACCTGGTCGGGGTTGACTCCACCGGCGACGAGCATGTGAGTGACCGCGACGCCGGCCGCGCCGGCCCCGCTCACCGTCACCCGCAGGTCGCCGAGCTTGCGGTTGAGCAGGGTGGCCGCGTTGCGCAGCGCGGCCAGCACCACGATCGCGGTGCCGTGCTGGTCGTCGTGGAAGACCGGGATGGGCAGCGCCTCGTCCAGCCGGCGCTCCACCTCGAAGCAGCGAGGGGCGCTGATGTCCTCCAGGTTGATCCCGCCGAACGAGGGGGCGAGCGCCGTCACCGTCGCCACGATCTCGTCCACGTCCTGGGTGTCCAGGCAGATCGGTACCGCGTCCACTCCGGCGAACTGCTTGAACAGCACCGCCTTGCCCTCCATGACGGGCAGTGCCGCGCGCGGGCCGATGTTGCCGAGGCCGAGTACGGCCGAGCCGTCGGTGACCACCGCGACGGTGTGCGACACCCAGGTGTAGTCGTCGGCGAGGGCGGGGTCGGCGGCGATGGCCTCGCAGACCCGGGCGACCCCGGGGGTGTACGCGAGGGAGAGGTCCTCCCGGCTGGTCAGCGGGACGGTCGAGGTGACCGCCATCTTGCCGCCGACGTGCAGTCGGAAGACGGGATCAGCGGGGTCCGGGGTGGACGAAGGCATGGTGACTCCAGGATCTGTCGAACAGACGGACCGGCCGGCTCGGCGCGCGATGGGTCTGCGACCAGCGGGGCGGCGGTGCGGGGGGTCACCCGGGCACTTTCCGAGCATAGTCACGCACCGGTGACCAGGATGTGATCGGGGTCATATCCACCGCTACCCCTGTCCACCCCTGACCCGCCCTGGACGGGGCCAGTACCGGGCCACCACCCGACCCCGGACGTCGGCCACCCCGTACGCCCGGGAGTCGTCGGTGACCAGGTCGTTGTCGCCGCGTACCCACCAGCCGCCGTCCTGCGCGCGGACCGCGCGCTTGACCACCAGCAGCTCGGGGCGGCTGCGGAAGACGGCCAGCACCACGTCCCCCGGGCGGACCGGCCGGCCACCGACGCGGACCAGCAGCGCGTCGCCGTGCCGCAGCGTCGGCGCCATCGACGGGCCGTTGACCAGGACGGCCGCCAGTGGTCCGCGCAGGACGGGCGCGGTGGGCTCGTTCGCGGCACGCACCGGTGTTTCACCTCTCGCCCGCCGGGGAGCATGTCCAGGAGTAATGTCGTCTCTGATCATCGCAAACATCCCATGGAGGACCCTGATGCGCCTTCCCCGCATCCTCACGCCCCGTGTGACCGCCAGCGCCCACTGCGACCTTCCGTGCGGCGTGTACGACCCGGCGCAGGCCCGGATCGAGGCCGAGTCGGTCAAGGCGATCTGCGAGAAGTACCAGTCCAACACCGACCCGGAGTTCCGCACCCGGGCGATCCTGATCAAGGAGCAGCGGGCCGAGCTGGTCAAGCACCACCTCTGGGTGCTCTGGACCGACTACTTCAAGCCGGCGCACTTCGAGAAGTACCCGCACCTGCACCAGCTCTTCAACGAGGCCACCAAGCTGGCCGGCGCGGCCGGCGCCAAGGGCGGGACCGACCCGTCCAAGGCCGACGAGCTGCTCTCCAAGATCGACGAGATCTCGAAGATCTTCTGGGAGACCAAGCAGGCGTGAGCCTGCCCTCCCCGGCACCGACGATCCGGCCGGCACGTCCCGAGGACGTGCCGGCCGTCGTCGCGATGGTGCACGAGCTGGCCGCCTACGAACGCGCCCCCGAGCAGTGCCACCTCACCGAGGAGCAGCTCGACGCCGCCCTCTTCGGCCCCTCCCCCGCGCTGTACGGGCACGTCGCCGTGGACCCGGCCGGCACCCCGGTCGGGTTCGCCCTCTGGTTCCTCAACTTCTCCACCTGGGCCGGCGTGCACGGCATCTACCTGGAGGACCTGTACGTCCGGCCGGCGGCCCGGGGCACCGGCGCGGGCCGGGCGCTGCTCGCCACCCTCGCCGCGATCTGCGTCGAGCGCGGCTACCGGCGGCTGGACTGGTCGATGCTCGCCTGGAACCCGGCCGCCCGGTTCTACGCCGCCATCGGGGCGGGCCAGCTGGAGGAGTGGGTGTCGTACCGGCTGACCGGGCCGGCGCTGCACGACCTCGCGGCGCAGGCGACGGCCGCGCCCGCGCACCCGTCCGCCTGAGCGGGTAGAGTCCCGCACCGGGGGGATGAGGCGTGACTCAACTGACCGGCCAGCCGACCACCGACGACGACGTGGTGCACCTCACCGTGCCCGCCGACGGCGGTTACCTCGGCGTGCTGCGCACCGCCACGGCCGGGCTCGCGGCCCGGCTCCAGTTCGCCCTCGACGAGATCGAGGACCTGCGCATCGCGGTCGACGAGGCCTGCGCGATGCTGCTCGCCATCGCCACCCGCAACGCCGAGCTGGAGTGCCGGTTCGCGGTCACCGAGGACGCGCTCACCGTCGAGGTGACGGTGCCGACGGTCCGGGGCGCTTCGTTGCCCTCCGAGTCGTCCTTCGCCTGGAAGGTGCTGACCGCGTTGACCACCTCGGCGGCCGCCCGGGCCACCGACGGCCGGGCCACCATCTCGCTGCTCACCCGCCGCGCCTCCGGCTACTGACCCGCCTCCGGCGCGCCGAAGCCGAGGGCGCGGTTGGTCGGCGGGCTGACCAGCAGGGCGATCACGCCCACGCCGAGCAGCATCAGCAGCACCCCGATCGCCTTCAGGCCGCCCTGGAGCATGTACCAGCCGATCGGCAGCAGCATGAGCTGGAGCACGATGGCCGGCGCGCGGGCACCCGCCCGGCGGCGGGCCAGCCCACCACCGAGCGCCCAGAGCGCCGCCGCGCCGCCGATCGCGAACGCGGTCAGCAGCACCGCCGTGGCCAGGTCCACCCGGGGCGCGGTCAGGTCGGACCAGACCAGCCAGGCCGCGACCAGGCCGACCGCCACCGCCTCGGCGCGCAGCAGACCCACGGCCGCGCGGAGCGTGCCCGGCAGCGGGTCGGAGTCGATCGTCACGGGCGCCACGATACCCGTGGGTAGTCGCGGTACAGTGCCGCCCATGCGGGCCGTCCTGGTGGTCAATCCGAAGGCCACCACCACCAGCGAGCGCAGCCGGGACGTCCTGGTCCGGGCGTTGCGCAGCGAAGTCGACCTGTCGGTGCGGTACACCCGCCGGCGGGGCCATGCCACGGACCTCGCGCGGGAGGCCGCGGAGGAGGGCGTCGACCTGGTGGTGTCGCTGGGCGGCGACGGCACCGTCAACGAGGTGGTGAACGGCCTGATGACGGCCGAGCCGCCGACCTTCCGCACCGGGCCGACCCCGGCGGAGCGACTGCCGGCGCTGGCCACCGTGCCGGGCGGCTCGACGAACGTCTTCGCCCGGGCGCTCGGCCTGCCCCGGGAGTGGCCGGACGGGACCAGCATGATCCTGGAGGGGCTGCGGCTGGGTCGGTCGCGGACCATCGGGCTGGGCCGGGCGGACGACCGCTACTTCACCTTCTGCGCCGGGTTCGGTCTGGACGCGGCGGTGATCCGCCGGGTGGAGCAGGCCCGCAAGCGTGGCCGGGTCTCCACCCCCGCGCTCTACTTCCGGTCCACCGCGGCGCAGTACTTCCTGGGCGGCGGCCGGCGGCACCCCACCATCACGCTGGAACAGCCGGGCGAGACCGCGGAGGCCGAACTGGCCACGGTGATCATCCAGAACACGGCACCGTGGACGTACCTGGGCGACCGGGAGATCAACCCGAACCCGGAGGCCTCCTTCGACCTCGGGCTGGACGTCCTCGCGATGCGTCAGCTCAAGGTGGCGAGCACGACACGTACGGTGACCCAGTTCTTCTCCCGGGAGCCGGATCCGCACGGCAAGCAGGTGCTCCGGCTGCACGATCTGGCGGAGTTCACGCTGCTCTCGGCCCGTCCGCAGGCGTTCCAGCTGGACGGCGACTATCTCGGCGAGCGGGAGAAAGTCAGATTCACATCCGTTCCGGCCGCACTGAGAGTAATCTGCTAGGTCTCGGGTACTGCCGTCGGTTGACGCGGTGACCCACCGCACGCCATGCGGTGGCGCGCCACACCGAAGGGCAGGTGCCGGAAATGTCAGCAATGTCACGCAGACTCTACTATATTGATCCTCGACTGTGGTACGCCGGGTAACCAGAGCGCTCTGAAACCCGGACAAAAGGGTGGTGAGCCCGCTCACTGTTCGGAGTTTTTCCGAGCGTCACCCTTGACATCGCGACAGTTCGTGAAAGTATTCACAAGCGAACTTGTGTTACCGGGACATTGCCTGGATATGCTCGTCAGGTTGAGCTGTTCCGGCAGGTCCCGGAGCCCCGCAGCCTGCTCACGCAGCGCCGAATTGACGGATGCTGACCGTCACTGATCGGCAATGCGGATGCATATAGGAATAGCAACGAAGCGTTATCTGCCACCCATCCAGAATGAGGAGTGTTGCCGCCATGGACTGGCGCCACGATGCCGTCTGCCGCGACGAGGACCCGGAGCTGTTCTTCCCGATCGGGACGTCCGGTCCGGCCCTCTTGCAGGTGGAGCAGGCCAAGGCCGTCTGCCGGCGTTGCCCGGTGACCGACCACTGCCTGCAGTGGGCGCTGGAGTCCGGTCAGGACGCCGGCGTCTGGGGTGGGATGAGCGAGGAGGAGCGCCGCGCGGTCAAGCGCCGCGGCGGGCTCCGGGTGCTGCGCGCTCACTCCGCCTGATCGCACACAGCTGTCCGCCCCGGCCGGGTCACCGGTCGGGGCGTTCTGCTGTCCGCGACCCATCCCCCCGTCGTACCCGCCCGGCCCGCATCTTGATCATCTTCGGGCCCGCGACCCGCGTCACACCGCGCCGGACCACCGGGCCCGCGACCCGCGTCACACCGCGCCGGACCACCCGGCCGTCACCGCGTCGACCCGCCGCAGCACCAGGTCGACCAGCTCCGGCAGGTCGGTCAGCGGGGCGGTGACCGCCACCGCGCCGGCCCCGCCGGCCGCCGCCACCACGCCGTCGTGGAACAGGCCGGGCGCCAGGAAGTAGGCCGACACGGCGACCCGCCGGGCCCCGCCCGCCCGCAGCTTCGCCACCGCCACCCCGGCCGCCGGGGGCGCCGCCGAGGCGTACGACACCCGGCAGCGGATCCCCAGCTCGGCGGCGAGCGCCGCGGCCACCCGACCCACCGAGCCGCGCGCCCGGGCGTCCCGGGTGCCCGCCGCCGCCAGCACCAGGGCGTCGTACCCGCCCGGTTCCGCCTCGGCCAGCCGCCGGCGCAGCGCGGCCAGCAGTGCCGCGTCCACCACCCCGTCGGCCGGCCCCAGCACGTCGGTGACCCGCACCTCGATCGGTGCCGCCGCCACCGCCGCCGGGATGTCCACCTTCCGGTGGTACGCGGCGGTCAGCAGCAACGGCACCACCACCGCCCGGTCGTGCCCGGCGTCGACCAGCTGCCCCAGCACGGCAGCCGGCCCCGGCTCGGTGTGGTCCAGCCAGCTCGGCAGCACCGTCGTACCGGGCCGGGCGGCCGCCACGGCACGGGCCAGCGCCCGGGTCGCCTCGGCCGCCCGCACGTCCCGGCTGCCGTGCGCCACCAGCACCACCGGCGGGGCGGCGCTCAGGTGTGCAGGCCGCACTCGGTCTTCTCGAACATGGCCCACCGGCCGGCCCGTGGGTCCTCCCCCGCCTTCGTCCGGCGGGTGCAGGGCCAGCAGCCGATCGAGCCGTACCCGCGGGCGAACAGCTCGTTGACCGGGATGTCGTACCGGGCCACGTAGGCGTCCACGTCCCGCTGCGTCCAGGCGGCGATCGGGTTCACCTTGACCCGGCCACGGCGGGCGTCGAAGGCCACCACCGGCGTGTTGGCCCGGGTCGGCGACTCGTCCCGGCGCAGCCCGGCGGCCCAGGCGTCGTACCCGGTCAGCGCCCGCTCCAGCGGTTCCACCTTGCGCAGCTGGCAGCAGTCGTCCGGGGCGCGGTTGAACAGCCGGGGACCGTACTGGCCGTCCTGCTGGCCGACGGTCATCCGGGGCCGGATCGAGCGCACGGTGACCGGCAGCCGCCGGGCCACCTCGTCGCGTACCCGCAGCGTCTCCGGGAAGTGCAGCCCGGTGTCCAGGAACACCACGTCGACGCCGGGCGCGACCCGGGAGACCAGGTGTGCCAGCACGCCGTCGGCCATCGAGCTGGTCACGCAGAACCGGTCGCCGAAGGTCTCGGCGGCCCAGCGGGCGATCTCCAGCGCCGGCGCGCCCTCCAGCTCCCGGCCGGCCCGCTCGGCCAGCGCGCGCAGCTCCTCGGGATCCCGGCGGGCCGGATCGGTGGCGGTCGGGGCGGCCGGCCCGACCAGGTTCAGGTTCGCGGCGGAGACCAGGTTCACCGGGCCACCCCCCGGCTCAGCAGGCCGGTGAACTTCACGCTGAAGACCCGCGCGCAGGCGTGGCACTCCCAGGCGCCGTGCCCGGCCTCGCTCGGCCGCAGGTCCTCCTCGCCGCAGTACGGGCAGTACAGCGGCACGGAACGGGTTTCACTCATCGGAGTTCCTCCTCGTCGACCCGGACAACCCAGTTGGCGAACGTCTCGCCCTCGCTCCGGCCGGCCAGGTAGCGGCGGGCCAGTCGTTCCACGTACGCCGGCAGCTCGTCGGCGGTCGTCTTCAGGCCGCGCAGCTTGCGGCCGAACCCGGCGGTCTGCCCCTGGGCCATGCCGAGGCCGCCGCCGAGGTGCACCTGGAAGCCCTCCACCTGGTTGCCGTCCGGCCCCACCACCAGCTGGCCCTTCAGGCCGATGTCGGCCACCTGGGTCCGGGCGCAGGCGTTCGGGCAGCCGTTCAGGTGGATGGAGATGTCCGCGTCGAAGTCACGCAGCCGCTCCTCCAACCGGGCCACCAGTTCCTCGCCGCGCCGCTTGGTCTCCACGATGGCGAGCTTGCAGAACTCGATGCCGGTGCAGGCCATGGTGCCGCGCCGCCAGGCCGACGGCCGGGCCTCCAGACCGATCCCCCGCAGCTCCGCCACCAGCGAGTCGGTCCGCTCCGGCGCCACGTCCAGCACGAGCAGCTTCTGGTACGGGGTGAGCCGCACCCGGCCGCTGCCGTGCGCCTCCACCACGTCGGCCAGCCGGGTGAGCTGCGGGCCGGAGACCCGCCCCACCACCGGAGCGGCCCCGACGTAGTGCCGGCCGTCCCGCTGCTGGTGCACGCCGATGTGGTCCACCGGCCGCTCCGGCAGCTGCGGGGCCGGCCCGTCCAGCAGCGTCCGGCCCAGGTACTCCTTCTCCAGCACCTCGCGGAACTTCGCCACGCCCCAGTCGGCGACCAGGAACTTCAGCCGGGCCCGGTTGCGCAGCCGGCGGTAGCCGTAGTCGCGGAAGATGCCGACCACCCCCGCCCAGACGTCCGGCACCTCGGCCAGCGGCACCCAGACGCCGAGCCGCTTGGCCAGCATCGGGTTGGTGGAGAGGCCGCCGCCCACCCAGACGTCGAAGCCGGGCCCGTGCTCGGGGTGCTCGACGCCGAGGAAGGCGATGTCGTTCGCCTCGTACGGGGTGTCGACCAGCCAGGAGATCGAGGTCTTGAACTTGCGCGGCAGGTTGGAGTACGCCTTGTCGCCGACGTACCGACGGACGATCTCGTCGACGGCCGGGGTCGGGTCGACCAGCTCGTCGCGGGCCACCCCGGCGACCGGGCTGCCCAGCACCACCCGGGGGCAGTCACCGCACGCCTCGGTGGTCTGCAGGCCGACCTCCTCCAGCCGGCGCCAGATCTCCGGCATGTCCTCGACCCGGATCCAGTGGAACTGGATGTTCTGCCGGTCGGTGATGTCGGCGGTGTCCCGGGCGAACTCCCGGGAGATGTCCGCGATCACCCGGAGCTGGGCGAGGGTGAGCTCACCGCCGTCCACCCGGACCCGCAGCATGAAGAACTCGTCCTCCAGCTCGTGCGGCTCCAGCACGGCGGTCCGGCCGCCGTCGATGCCCGCCTTGCGCTGGGTGTAGAGACCCCACCAGCGGAACCGGCCGCGCAGGTCCTGCGGGTCGATGGAGGCGAAGCCCTGCCGGGCGTAGATGTTCTCGATCCGGGCCCGCACGTTCAGCGGGTCGTCGTCCTTCTTGATCCGCTCGTTCGGGTTGAGCGGCTCGCGGTGCCCGAGGGCCCACTGCCCCTCACCGCGGGGCCGGCGGGGGGCTCGGGCGGGCGGCGTGTCGGAGCGGGTGGTGGTGCTGCTGACCGCCATCGCGGCGTCCTCCGTTGTCTGCTGTGCCTGGGAGCGCGGACGCGGCGGCGGGCCCCTGGTGGAGGGCCGTGGACGGCAGTGTCGGAGACGGCCGGCGCGAGAGCGCGCCCGAGACGGATGGGTCGGGCGTCGTCAGTGGGCCGGACAGATCGCGCTGCGCACGCGGCCGTAGTCGACGTGGCGGCGGGCCACGAAGAGTCGGACGACAGCGGCGGTCATGGTTGCCATGCTCCCACATCGCGCAGGTGCCGACCAACGTGCGCGAAGTGTGATCCCACATCACGGGCGGGACCGGAGCGGCGGGGTCGGCCGCCACCCTCCGGGACGGTGGGCGAAGCGGCGGGGATGGACCTCCTCCACGAGCCGGCGCCTGCCGTGCGCCCTCCGCACCGGAGCGGCGGGTATCGGCGGACCGGCCCGGCGGGCGAGGTCGGTGTGTGACGCTGCGAAAGGTGAGCGAACCGTCGCATTCCGGGCTGCGGGCCGGCGGCCGGGACTGGCCCGTGTGGCTGCCGCCGGCCCTGCTCACGCTGGTGGCCACCCTGGCCGGGATCGGGCACGCCCAGCTCTGGCGGGACGAGCTGGCGACCTGGAGCGCCGCCACCCGTCCGGTGGGTGACCTGGTCCGCCTCGCCGGCACCATCGACGCCGCCACCGGCCCCTACTACCTGTTCGTGCACGGGTGGACGGCCGTCTTCGGCACCTCCCCGACCGCGCTGCGGCTGCCCTCCGCGCTGGCCGTGACCGCAGCGGCCGCGCTGACCGCCCGGCTCGGCGAGCGGCTGGCCGGCCCGCGCGCCGGGCTGCTCGCCGGCCTGCTGCTCGCCGTGGTTCCCAGCACCTCCCGGTACGGCCAGGAGGCCCGGCCGTACGCCCTCGCCACCCTCCTCGCGGTGCTCGCCACGCTGCTGCTGGTCGAGGCGCTGCGCCGGCCGTCGTGGCCGCGCTGGACCGGGTACGCCCTGACCGTAGCCGCGCTCGGGCTGACCCACCTGATCGCCCTGACCCTGCTCGCCGCCCACGGGCTGGTGGTGCTGCTCACCACCCGACGCGGCCCGATCCCGGTCGGTCTCGACGACCCGCCACCCTCTGCCGCGACGGGCAGCGGCCCGGCCCCGAGCCGCCGGGCTCTGCCCGACCCGGCGGAGCCCGACCCGACACCGCCCGACCCGGCACCGCCCGGACCGGTGCCGCCCGACGCGACGGGGCTGCACGCGGCACCTCACGATTCCGCACCGCCCGGCCCGCCAGCCGGGCGGGCCGGACGGTTGCCGGGGCGGTGGCTGGTCGCGTTGCTGCCGGCCGTGCTGCTGGTCACCCCGCTGGTGCTGGTCGCCCGGGGACAGCGCTCCCGGCAACTCGACTGGGTGGACCCGGCCCGGCTGCCCGACCTGGCCGCGCTGCCCGGCGGGGCGGCGCAGAGCGGGGTGGTCGGCGGGTTCCTGGTCGGACTCGCCGCGCTGGGGGCGGCCCGGCTCGGCCGTCGCGCGCTGCTGCCGGGCGCCTGCGTGCTGCTCCCGGTGCTGCTGCTCTTCGTCACCGCCACCCGGGTGCCGCTCTGGGTGAACCGCTACCTGGTCTTCACCGTCCCGTTCGCCTGCCTGCTGGCCGGTGCCGCCCTCGCGGCGGTACGCCTCGTGCCGGCGCTCGCCGTGCTGACCCTCGCCGGCCTGCTCGGCCTGCCCGACCAGACCGCGCTGCGCCGCACCCACGAGTGGCCCCGCAGCGCCCCGGTCGACTACGCGGGCGTGGCCCGGATCATCGCCGCCCACCGGCAACCGGGCGACGCGATCGTCTACTCACCCCGGGACAGTTGGCTCTTCCTCGACCTCGGCATGGCGTACCACCTGGGGTCGGACCGGCCGCGCGACGTGCTGCTGGCCCGCGACCAGCGGCAGCGCGCGGACCTCTGGGCGAGCGAGTGCGACCGGCCGGCGCAGTGCCTGGCCGGCGCGCGACGGGTGTGGCTGGTCGTGGCCGGCCGGCACGCCGACCCCCTGACGGCCGTGCCCGGCGCCAAGGGCACCGCCCTCCGCGCCACCTACACCGTCGACGAGACCTGGCCCCGCCCCGGCCTCACCCTCGCCCTCCTCACCCCCCGCTGACCCACCCGCGTCGCCCTCGCACCGCCGCGCTAATTCACGGAAAGAGGGCTCATGACGAGCCGGAAAGCCACTCTTTCCGTGAATTAGCGCGGAGGGAGGGGTGGAGGGAGGGGTGGCGGGGGTCAGGTGGGGGTGCGGGCGAGGGGGACGGTGAGGAGGGCCTCGGTGCCGCCGGTGGGGGCGTTGCGGAGTTCGATGGTGCCGCGCAGCTCGCCGGTGACCAGGGCCCGGACGATCTGCAGGCCGAGGTTGCCGCCCCGCTCGGCGTCGAACTGTTCGGGCAGGCCGCGCCCGTTGTCGGCGACGGAGACCTGGAGCTGCTTGCGGTGCCGCTGCGCGGAGACCACCACCTCGGGGCGCTGGCCGTCGCCGACCGGCCCGGCGCCCTCGTCCCCGGCGGCCGGGAAGCCGTGCTCGACGGCGTTGAGCAGCAGCTCGTTGAGGACCATCACCAGCGAGGTGGCGATCTCGGCGGGCAGTACGCCGAAGCTGCCCCGCCGGCGCATGCCGACGCTCACCTCGGTGGCCGCGACCTCGGTGGCCGCGCTGGCCACCCGGTCCACGATGCCGTCGAACTCGACCGCCTCGTCGCTGGACATCGAGAGGGTCTCGTGGACCAGGGCGATGGAGGCGACCCGGCGTACCGACTCCTCCAGGGCGACCCGGGCCTCGGGCATGGACACCCGGCGGGCCTGGAGGCGCAGCAGCGCGGCGACGGTCTGCAGGTTGTTCTTCACCCGGTGGTGGATCTCCCGGATCGTGGCGTCCTTGGTGATCAGGGCGCGGTCCCGGCGGCGTACCTCGGTGATGTCGCGGACCAGCACCAGCGCGCCGATCGGCACGCCGGCCGGCATCAGCGGCAGCGCCCGGGTCAGCATGGTGGCGCCCCGGGCGTCGATCTCCCGCCGGGGCGGGGCGTCGCCGCGCAGCGCGGCCAGCACCGCGTTCGCCGCGTCGGTGCCCTCCAGCGGATCGGTCGCCAGCCGGCGGTGCAGCTTCGCCAGGTCCTCGCCCACCAGGTGGGAGGCGTAGCCCAACCGGCGGTACGCGGACTGCGCGTTCGGGCTGGCGTAGGTGACCTTGCCGTTGGCGTCGAGCCGGACCAGGCCGTCGCCGACCCGGGGCGCGGAGGTGGTCTCGCCCGGGTGCCGGGGCGGCGGGAAGGTGCCGTCGGCGATCATCTGGGCCAGGTCGTCGGCGGTGGTCAGGTAGTTCAGTTCGAGCTGGCTGGGCGTCCGGGCGGTGGAGAGGTTGGTGTCCCGGCCGACCACGGCGATCACCTCGCCGGCCTCCCCGTCGGCGGTGCGCAGCCGGACCGGGATCGCCTCGTGCCGGGCCGGCACGTCGCCGTACCAGACCGGGTCGCCCTCCCGCCAGATCCGGCCCTGCCGGTGGGCGACCTCCAGGTGCGCCACCTCGGGCCCGCCGACGATCCGGCCGACCTGGTCGTCCAGGTACGCGGTCGGCGCGGTCGTCGGGCGGACCTGGGCCACACAGAGGAAGGTGCCTTCGCCGTCCACCGGCACCCAGAGCAGCAGGTCGGCGAAGGACAGGTCGGACAGGAGCTGCCAGTCGCCGGCGATCCGGTGCAGGTGGTCGATGTCGGCCGGGCGGAGCTGGGTGTGCTCCTCGGCGAGGTCACGGAGCGTGGACACGCCCCACAGCGTGCCACGCCGGACCTCACATCGTCGCCGTGACCTTCTTCAACCCGCGCGGGGCGTCCGGGTCCTCGCCGCGGGCCAGGGCCAGCGCCAGGGCGAGCCGCTGCAACGGCAGGATGTCGAGCAGCGGGGCGTACCGCTCGTCGACCTCGGGGACGGCCATCCGGGCGCTCGCCTCGACCTCGGCGGAGCCGACCACCACCACGTCGGCACGGCGCTCGCCGAGCCGGGGCAGCACCTCACGCATGGACCGGCCGCCGGGGCCGTCGCCGACCACGGCCAGCACCGGCACGTCCGGGTCGGTCATCGCGAGCGGGCCGTGCAGCAGGTCGGCGCCGGAGAAGGCGAGCGCCGGCAGGTACGAGGTCTCCATCAGCTTCAGCGCCGCCTCCCGGGCGGTCGGGTACGCGTACCCGCGGCCGGTGGTGACGAGCTGGGCGGCGAAGCGGTAGCGCGGGGCGAGCCGGGCCGGAGTGTCGTCGGCGAGGGTGCGGGCGGCCAGCTCGGGCAGCCGGGCGAGGGCGTCGCGCTCCTCGGCGGGGAGCACTCCGTCGCCGGCGCGTACCCCCTCGACGAGCATGAGCAGCGCGAGCAGCTCGGCGGTGTACGTCTTGGTGGCGGCTACGGCCCGCTCGTGCCCGGCGGCGATGTCGACGCTCAGCTCGGCGGTGGCGACCAGCGACGAGTCGGGGTTGTTGGTGACCGCGAGGGTGAGCGCGCCGGATTCCCGGGCGACCCGCAGCACCTCGGTCAGGTCGGGTGAGCCGCCGCTCTGGCTGACCCCGACGACGAGCGCGTCGGAGAGGTCGGGGCGGGCGCCGTAGACGGTGACCGCGCTGGGCGAGGCGAGGCCGGCGGGCAGGCCGAGCCGGATCTCGGTCAGGTACGCCGCGTAGAGGGCCGCGTGGTCGGAGGTGCCCCGGGCGGTGAACACCACGTGTCGGGGGCGACGCTCGGCGATCACCGCCGCCACCCGGGCGATCGCCCCGGCGTGCTCGGCGGAGAGCAGCCGCTCGTAACCGGCCGGCTGCTCGTCGATGTCGGCGGCCATGCCGGCCCCTGGACGCGTCACTGCGTACCCCCTTCTGCGCGGTTCCCGCGCGTTCGGTGCTCAGTCTTGCATCATTCGGCCGTGATGAGCAATCGAACGAGCAGTAGTGCGCAGTTGATCACCATCCGGATCCGTGATCCCCTAGGCTTGCCCGGCCGACCGCTTGCCCCGGCCGACCGACGATCACCGGAGAGAGGACGACGTGCCCGAGGACGACCCCACCCTCTCCGCGACCGAGGAGCTGGCGCTGGCACGGCTCGCGCTGGAGGAGGGGGACCTGGCGCACGCCGCCGGCCACGTCGCCGCCGCGCTGGTCCAGGAACCGACGCTGCCCGAGGTGCACGAGACGCTCGCCCGCGTGCACGCCGCCAGCGGCGGCGACCTCGAACTCTTCCCGCTCGGCCACCACGCGTACGTGGGCGCGGTGGTGGCCCGGGCCCACCTGCTCGCCGCCGCCGGCCGCCCCGCCGAAGGGCTCGACCTGCTCGCCGCCGCCAGCGGCTACGCACCCGGCACCGACTGGGCCGGCGTGCCCTGGGTGACCGCCCCCGAGCTGCCCGAACGGCTCGACCCCGAGCGCACCGCCCGGATCCTGATGCAGATCTGCGCGGCCGTCCCCGACCCGGTCCCCCGCCGGCTGCGCGAGCCGCTGCGGCCCTACCTCACGCTGGCCCGCAACGCGGTCACCGTGCACCCCGGCCACCCGCTGCTGCTCGGCGCGGCGTCCGCGCTGGCCCGGCGCCTCGGCGAGGTCACCCTCGCCGTCACCTGGGCGTCCCGGGGGGTACGCGCACAGCCCACCAAGCTCGGTGAGGTGTGGCTCGGGTACGCGTACCGCAGCGCCGGCCGGACCCGCGACGCGCTCGCCGCGCTCGGTCGGGCCGTCGCGCTGGACCCCGACGACCTGGCCGTCTACGCCGACATCGCCGGCACGCTGGCCGACAACGGCCGGCTCGACGAGGCCCTCGACTGGATCGACCGGGCGCTCGCCCGGGACCCCACCTTCGACTGCGCGGTGCACACCGCGCACCGGCTGCGCTTCCAGCGCGACGGGGACGTCGCCCACCTGGTGGCGCTGGCCGACTTCGTCCGGGACCACCCCGACGACAGCCATGAGCACCACGACCTCGCCGAGTGCTGCCGCAGCCGGCCCTGGCTGGGTCAGGTGACCCCGGCCGGTGGCCCGGTGCTGGACGCGCTGCGCGAGGCCCTCGGCGGCGCGGCCACGCCGGTCGCCGTACGCCTGGAGGCGCTCGAACCGCCCAGCGCCATGCGCACCGCCGCGGCGGCCGTGCCGGGGCTGGCCGTCGAGGTGGCCGAGGTGGCCGACCCCGACCCGCGCGAACCCCGGCGGGCCACCACCTGCCAGCTCTGGCGCTACGACGGCACCACCGCCGCGCCCACCCTGCCCACCCCCTCGGCCGAGGCGGCGCAGCGGATCCGGCAGCTCGCCCACCCGGCCTGGCCCCACCCGCCGGCCGCGTACGACGCCGCGGTGGGACTGGCCACCCTGGAGCTGCCCGACCTGCTCGGCCTGCTGGTGCACCCGCCCGAGGCCCCGCCCACCGCGCTGGGGCGGGTGCTCGGCGGCCAGGACCCGTCGCTCTGGGTCCGCTGCGTGCAGGTCTGGGCCTGCCTCGGCCTGCTGCACCACCGCACCGACGAGCCGTGGGACGGCTCCACCCGCCGCCGGGTGCTGCTGGAACTCGTCTGGGGGGTGGAGGACTGGACCACCGAGGCAGCCCTGTTCGCCCTGGTCACCGCCGCCTGGGTCGACCCCTCCGTACGCCCCGACGTGGCCCGGGTGGTGGCCGAGCGGCTGGCCGACGTGGCGGCCGTGGCCCGCGAGCGCCGGGTGCCGATCGCGGTCTCCCTGGCCCACCTGGCGCTGGCCACCCCCGACCTCGACCCGCAGACCCGAGCCCTCGCCGACACCCTGATCGCCACCCCCACGACCACTCGCCCCCCGGGCCCCCTCCGCCGCCTCTGGCACCGCCTCCGCACCCTCCTCCCCACCCCCCTACGTGCGCGCTGATTCACGGAAAGAGGCGTTCTGCGGGCCGCCACAGCCACTCTTTCCGTGAATCAGCGCGCCGGGAAAGGGGGCGGCCACGCCCCGAAGGAGGGGGCGTGGCCGCGAGGGTGGGAGAGCGGGTGGGTCAGGCGACCGGGGCCTTGCCGAGGGCGACTTCCGCCTCGTCCTCCGGGGTGGCGGTGGGCGCGGGCTCGTTGGCCGTGCGGAGCGGGACCTCCTTGATGAACCAGGCGAGCACCGGCACCGCGGCGGTGAAGAAGACCGCCCAGAGGAAGACGTGGGAGATGCCGTCGGCCAGCGCACCGAGGACGACCTGGCGCATCGGCCCGGTCAGGTCCTTGAGCTTCTCCAGGTCCATGCCGCGGCCCTCGCCGCCGCCACCGCTGAACGCGGCTCCGGCGGCCGAGTCGGCGAGCCGGTTGGCGAAGATCGCGCCGAAGAGCGAGATGCCGAACGAGCCGCCGATGGACCGGAAGAAGGTGGCCGCGCCGCTCGCCGCGCCGAGGTCCTTCTGCTCCACGCTGTTCTGCGCGATCAGCATCGAGGTCTGCATGAGGAA
The DNA here is from genome assembly GCF_900089595.1 of Micromonospora auratinigra. Lineage (GTDB taxonomy): Bacteria > Actinomycetota > Actinomycetes > Mycobacteriales > Micromonosporaceae > Micromonospora > Micromonospora auratinigra. Next base: position 3,992,030 of record NZ_LT594323.1, read on the forward strand.
GCCCATGCCGACGCCGAGGACGATCATGTAGAGCGAGGACTCGGTCTTGCTGGTGTCGACGTCCAGCCGGGCGAGCAGGCCCAGGCCGACGGTCATCACCACGCCACCGATGATCGGGAAGGCCCGGTAGCGGCCGGTCTTCGTGATGGCCCGGCCGACCACCAGCGAGACCACCAGCATGCCGAACATCAGCGGGAGCAGCAGCAGGCCGCTGTTGGTGGCCGAGGCGCCCTGCACGGTCTGCTGGAACATCGGCAGGAAGTTCATCGCGCCGAACATGGCGAAGCCGAGCAGGAAGCCGATCACCGAGATCAGGGCGAAGTTGCGGTTGGCGAAGAGCCCGAGGGGCAGGATCGGCTCGGCGGCCCGCCGCTCCACGAACCCGAAGGCCACCAGGGCGACCAGGGCGAGCGCGGCCAGGCCGAGGATCTGCGGCGACACCCAGTCGTACTCGTTGCCGCCCCAGGTGGTGATCAGCACGATCGCGGTGATCCCGATCGAGAGCAACCCGGCGCCCAGCCAGTCGATCTTGTGCTCGGTCCGGTACTTCGGCAGGTGCATGGTGGTGGCCAGGACCAGCAGGGCCAGGCCGCCGAGCGGCAGGTTGACGTAGAACGCCCAGCGCCAGGAGAGGTGGTCGGTGATGAAGCCGCCGACCAGCGGGCCGGCGACCATGGCGATGGCCATGATGCCTGCGATCATTCCCTGGTAGCGACCCCGCTCGCGGGGCGGCACCAGGTCACCGATGATCGCCATCACGCCGACCATCAGGCCGCCCGCGCCGAGACCCTGGACGGCCCGGAACGCGATCAGCTCGATCATGCCGTCCTCGACCCCGCCGAAGACGCTGGAGCCGGACATGCCGCAGAGCGCGGAGCCGACCAGGAAGACCACCACCGAGGTGAGGAAGACCGCCTTGCGCCCGTAGAGGTCGCCGAGCTTGCCCCAGATCGGGGTGGAGACGGTGGTGCCCAGGACGTACGCCGTGACCACCCAGGTGAAGTGGTCGACGCCGCCGAACTCGCCGACGATCCGCGGCAGCGCGGTACTGACGATCATGTTGTCGAGCATCGCGAGCATCATCGCGATCATCAGGCCGAACAGGACGACCCGGACGTTGGGTCGCACTGCCGCCTCGGCTTGTTGAGTCATGGGTAAGCTCCCCCGAAGATCTGTGACCGACTTACTTGCCGCCCGGCTAGTTACCTTACTAGCCGCACGGTAAGTTGGACAGCAGAAGCCGGTCAAGCGAGATAGGTGGTGCGAGTGAGGGAGAGCACAGGCGGCACGCGGGAACGCATCCAGGCCGTCGCGCTGGAGCTCTTCACCGAGCAGGGGTACGAGAAGACCTCGCTCCGGGAGATCGCCGAGCGGCTCGGGGTGACCAAGGCCGCCCTCTACTACCACTTCAAGAGCAAGGACGAGATCGTCAACAGCTTCGTCGAGGACCGGCTGCGCCGGATGGACGAGCTGATCGAGTGGGCCGGCACCCAGCCCGGCACCCTGGCCACCCGGCGCGCCCTGATCAGCCGGTACGCCGACGCCATGTTCGCCGGCGAGCTGCCCTCCGTGATGCGCTTCTTCGAGCAGAACCAGACGGTGCTGAAGAGCCTGAGCGCCGGCATGCAGATGCGCGACCGGATGATGCGGCTGGCCAACGAGCTGTGCCGGGGCGACGAGTCACCCGAGGCCCAGCTCCGCGCCGCGCTCACCCTCTTCGCCGTGCACAGCAGCTGGTTCGCGATCCGCGCCCCGCACATCACCGACGACGAGCGCAAGAAGATCGCCCTGGACGTCGCCGACGAACTGCTCGCGAAGATCGCCGACGCGGGCTGACCGGTCGGGCGTCAGCTCGACGCCGGTCGACCAGCCGTGGGTGGGCTCGACGCCGGCCGGCCCCGGCGGCGGGTCACCGCGACGCGGGCAGCTCCAGCCGCAGGCCGAGCAGGTCCACGCCGGGCACCGGGGTCCAGTCCTTTCCGGGCACCCGGACGAAGCCGAGCCGTTCGTAGAGCCGGTGCGCGGACGCGGCCATCCCGGCGCGTACGCAGATCACCAGGGCCGAGCAGCCCAGCTCGGCGGCGCGCGCCACGCAGGCGCGGACCAGGGCCGCCCCGGCGCCGCGCCCCTGCGCGGCCGGGTCCACCGCGAGCATCCGGAACTCGGCCTCGCCGGGCCCGCAGAGATCGGCGTACGGGCTGCCGGCCAGCACCAGCGTCACCGCGCCCAGCACCGCGCCGTCGGCCCCGTCCACCGCGACCAGCACCTCGCCGGCCCCGGCCCGAGCGGCCACGTCGGCCAGCGTGACGGCGTAGCCGGGCTCGTCCTTGAGCTGGCCGTCCGCCTCGTAGGCCGCCACGGTCAGCCGGGCGACGGCCGGAAAGTCCGCCGGTTCCGCCCGGCGGACGACCGGGCCGGTCAACCGATCACGGCGATCAGGTCGCCGTCCTGCACCACGTCGCCCTCGTTGACGGCGATCTGCTCGACCACACCGTCGGACTCGGCGATCACCGGGATCTCCATCTTCATCGACTCCAGGATCACCAGGGTGTCCCCTTCGGACACGGTGTCCCCGGCCGACGCGACGACCTTCCAGACGTTCGCCACCATCTCGGCGCGGATCTCCTCGGCCATCTTTGGCCCTCCCTCTCCACCGGTGTGCCTGCGAACGGTATCCAATCATGGCGCGGGTCACGTCCGAACCCCTGTCTTCGCCCCCGGCGGGCCCCGGCGCAGGGCACCGGCACTAGCATCAGCGGGTCGGTCCCCGCACCGCGGACGGACCGGTACGCGACCTCCGCCGCGCTCGCCGCGGCCGGACCGTGACCAGCACAAGGAGGCAGAGCATGGCGAAGAAGGCCCGGAAGAAGAAGGCCCGGAAGAAGAGCGGCGCGAACCACGGCAAGCGCCCCAACTCCTGATCGGCGGCGGGCGTACCCGCCGAGGACGATCAACGGCGTGCCGCCGTTCGGCACGGACACCGGTGGCCCGGGGCAACACGCCCCGGGCCACCGCCGTGTCCCGGCCTCCCCGCGCCGGTCGGCGCCTTCCGTCGATCGGCGCGACCCGCGCACCGACCGACCTGCGGATCACGGACAGACGTCGATGGCCCGGGTCCGCGCGGGGACCCGGGCCATCGGCGTCGTGCAGTGTGTCGCGGTCGCTCAGTCGGCGAGTTCGCGGGACTCGGTGGTCTCGAAGACCACCAGCTCGGTCAGGCGCAGGCGCAGCCGCTCGCGCAGCTTCTCCGGCGCGGTCTCGTTGCCGCAGCAGCGGGCGACCAGCGCCTTCACCTCCTGCTCGATGCCGTACTCCTGCAGGCAGGGCCCGCACTCCTCCAAGTGGTGCCGGATCAGGGTGCGACGCTCCTCACCGCATTCCAGGTCGAGGTAGAGATAGACCTCGGCGAGCACCTCGCGGCAGTCCGTCTCGTGCGGCTCTCCACAGCTCATCTGGTCACACCTCCCGGCCGGCGGCGGCGGTCGAACCCTTCGACGGCGCGGAGCTGAAGCCCCGCTCCGCCGCGTACTGCTCGAGCAGCTTGCGCAGGTTCCGCCGGCCGCGGTGCAGCCGGGACATCACGGTGCCGATCGGCGTACCCATGATGTCGGCGACCTCCTTGTAGGAGAAGCCCTCGACGTCGGTCAGGTAGACCGCCAGGCGGAACTCCTCCGGCAGTTGCTGGAGGGCCTCCTTGACGTCGCTGTCCGGCAGCCGGTCCAGCGCCTCGGTCTCGGCCGAGCGCAACCCGCTGGAGGTGTGCGACTCGGCCTCGGCGAGCTGCCAGTCGGTGATCTCGTCGGTGGGCGCCTGGATCGGCTGCCGCTGCCGCTTGCGGTAGGAGTTGATGTAGGTGTTGGTCAGGATCCGGTAGAGCCAGGCCTTCAGGTTCGTGCCCTGCTCGAACTGGTGGAAGGCCGCGTACGCCTTCAGGTACGTCTCCTGGACCAGGTCCTCGGCATCCGCCGGGTTGCGCGTCATGCGCAGCCCGGCAGCGTAGAGCTGATCGACGAAGGGCATCGCGTCCCGCTCGAAGCGGGCCCTGCGCTCGTCCGTCTTCTCGGTGGTCAACCGCACATCCCCTCGCGTCGGATGCTTTCTCGCCGAGGATACGCGTACCCAGCTGACGGCAGATTCACTTCCGGACTGTGTGCCGGTGCTCACGCCCGACGCCGCCGCGGGCCACTCCGGCGCGTCGAGCAACTCCCTGAGCTGCCGCGCGTCCCGTTCGTCCCGTTCCCGGCTCCGTGTCTCGGTCGGCACCGGTCACCCCCCTCGGCTGGAAAAGTCGTCCGGGGGTAGTAACGCGCGCCGTGGGCCGGGGCATTCCACCCCCGGCCCCGTTCCTGGCCCCGGCCTCGGCCGCGACCGACGCTGGGACCAGGAAGGGCCTGGGAGGACGGTCCCGGACGCCCGAACCGGGCGGCCGGCACCATCCGATGCAACGACCCGCCGCCGCCGACGGTCACGCCCATTTCGTCCCGGCCGTGGGCGCAGGGGCGGCGTCAGGCGGCCGTCCAGCCCCGGGCGTGCAGCCAGTCGCGCACCACGGCGGCGGTGCCGGCCGGGTCGGACCGCAGGTCGTGCCGCTCGCCGGGGCGGACCACCACCTCGACGCCGGGGGCCACCTCGGGCACCCCGAACGGGTCCCGGTCGCCGTTCACCACCAGGGTCGGCAGGCCGGTCCGCAGCTCACCGGCGCGGGAGCGCTCCGGCCGGCCGGGCGGGTGCAGCGGGAACGCGAGCGCGACGATGCCCGCCGCGCCGACCGCGCCGGCGGTGCGGCAGGCCACCCGGGCCCCGCTGGACCGGCCACCGACCACCCAGTGGCGGGCCTGCGGGTGCGCCTCCCGCAGCACGGCCAGCACGGCCGTCCACGCCTCGTCGAGGTGCCCGGCGGGGGCGGGCGCGCGCCGCCCGGCGACCCGGTACGGCTGGGTCACCCGGGCCACCGCCACCCCGGCCGGCAGCACCGCGTCCCGGACGGCGAGCAGGTCCGGGGCGTCCACGTCCCCGCCCGCGCCGTGCCCGAGGACGAGCAGGGTGGCGTACCCGGCGGCGGGCAGGTCGGTGTCGACCCGGGCCGGGCCGCGCGGGGTGCTGATCTCCTCGGTGTGGCGCACCGACCCATTCTGTGCCGGGTCCGGTCGCCGACGCCGACCAGGGCGGAAAGGGTGTCGCCCGCGCGGCGGAACCAGTGCCGGGTCCGTCGCGGCGGCGCCGAACAAGGTGGAAAAGGCGTCGCCCGCGCCCCGGAACGGGACGCGGGCGACGGCTCGGAGCTCAGCTCGACGGAACCAGGGTCAGCAGCCGGTCGCGGACCGGCGGCCCGGCGTCGTCGAGGGCGTCCGGATCCGGTTGCACCTCGCTGCGCCAGGCGACGAGCATGGCCCGCCGCTCGCGCGGCGTGGTGCCGCCCCAGACGCCGTGGCAGTCGCCCACCTCCAACGCCCAGGCCAGACAGGACCCTTGGACGTCACAGCTGCGGCAGAGCGCGACGGCCGCGTCGGCCGGTTCGTTGGGCGCCGGAAAGAACGTCTCCGGATCCACACTCTGACAGGTTCCTCTGGTCCGCCACGCATCGTCGTGGCGTCGCTCGCGCAAGGCCCGCAGCAGTCGCGGGTCTCGTCGTGCGGCGGCCACCTCGTGCGGGCGGGGCATGCGTGCCCGTGTCAATACACCCACCTCCCCCGTGGGACCGGCTCTGATCACGAAGATCGATGGGTGTCATCCGCCCCGTGCGAACAGACGCCCAACGCCGGCGCTGTGTTGTATCGCATTTGCGGACACGGGGACAAGGGTCTGCCGCAAACATGGCTGAACGGCCGGGCGACTATTCAGGCGCAACCCCGGCAAATCAGCACCCGACAATGTGCTGTCGCGATCAGAACAATGTCATGTCCGAGCCGGCCTCCCGTTGCGTCGTTGTCACCCGGGCGGTGAGTTCCGGACCGTCGTTGCGGACGTCGCCGACGGCCGGGGAGACCGGGCGGATCTCCAGCCCGGCGAGCCACTCCGTCGGCGGCGGCACGAGCAGCGCGGCCGGTGCGGCCGCCGCGTCCAGCCACGACGCCCACCGCTCCCGGGGCAGCAGCAGCGGCATCCGGTCGTGCACCTCGGCCAGCTCCCCCACCGCCGCCGTGGTCAGCACGCTGAAGGTGAGCAGGGCGGTGTCGCCGGACTCCCACGCCGACCAGATGCCGGCGAGGGCGAGCACCGAGCCGTCCCGCGGGGTCATGAAGTAGGGCTGCCGCCGCCCACCCGGCTCGCGGACCCACTCGTACCAGCCGTCGGCCGGGACCAGGCAGCGCCGGCGGGCGAAGGACGGGGCGTACGCCCGGCTGGTGGCCACGGTCTCGGCCCGCGCGTTGATCATGCGGGCCGCCCCGGCCGGGCTGCGCGACCAGTGCGGCACCAGCCCCCACCGCCCGACGGCGAGCGCCCGGTGCCCCTCGGTCGACAACCGGACGAACGGCACCGGATCGGTCGGGGCGACGTTGAAGTCCGGACCGACCCCGCCGTCGGTCTCGTCGGACGACTCGAACAGCGCGCTCAGGTCACCGGCGCTCCGGCTCGTCGCGTACCTACCGCACATGGCGCTCACGCTAACCCGCCGCCCGCGCTCCGGCTGTCCCGCCAACCGGGAGCAGCGCCGACGGGCGGTTCCACCGGCCGCACGAATTGGCACAATGTGACCGTGGGGAATCAGACCGCGACGCGTCCGCCGCAATCCTGGACCGCGCCGACCGCGACCGACCCGGTGGCCACCACGCTGCGCCTGCCGGGGTCCAAGTCGATGACCGCCCGGGCCCTGGTGCTCAGCGCGCTCGCCGGCGGGCCGTCGACCCTCGACCGGCCGCTGCGGGCCCGCGACACCGAGCTGATGGCCGGCGCGCTGCGCGAGCTGGGCGCGCACGTGTCGACCGCCGACGAGGAGCGCTGGCTGGTCCGGCCGTACCAGCTCACCGGCCCCGCCCACATCGACGTCGGCCTGGCCGGCACGGTGATGCGCTTCCTGCCCCCGGTCGCCGGGCTGGCCGAGGGGCGGGTCGACTTCGACGGCGACCCGGAGGCCCGGATTCGCCCGCTCGGCCCGCTGATCGGGGCGCTGCGCTCCCTCGGGGTCCGGATCGACACGCCGGCCACCGGCAGCCTGCCGCTGGCGGTCCTCGGCGCCGGCCGGGTCACCGGCGGCGAGGTGGTGATCGACGCCTCCGCCTCCAGCCAGCTCGTCTCCGGGCTGCTGCTCGCCGCGCCGCGCTTCGACCGCGGGGTGGTGGTCCGGCACGAGGGGCCACCGGTCCCGTCCGCCCCGCACCTGCGGATGACCGTGCAGATGCTGCGGGCCGCCGGGGCCGCGGTCGACGACACCGTCCCCGACGTCTGGACGGTCGAGCCCGGGCCGCTCACCGGGCGCGGCTGGGAGATCGAGCCGGACCTCTCCGGGGCGGCACCGTTCTTCGCCGCCGCCCTGGTCACCGGCGGTGAGGTCACCCTCCAGGGCTGGCCGCGCAGCAGCATGCAGCCGGTCGAGCAGCTGCGCGCGCTGCTGCACCGGATGGGCGGCGAGGTGACCCTCGGCACCGACGGCCTGACCGTGCGCGGCACCGGCACGGTGCACGGGCTGGACGCCGACCTCTCCGACGTGGGCGAGCTGACCCCGGTGCTGACCGCGCTGGCGATGCTGGCCGACTCGCCGTCCCGGTTCACCGGGGTCGGGCACATCCGGGGGCACGAGACCGACCGGATCACCGCGCTGGCGAAGGAGTTCGCCGCGCTCGGCGCCGACGTCGTCGAGTCGCCCGACGGGCTGGAGATCCGCCCCCGGCCGCTGCGCGGCGGGACCTTCCGGACGTACGCCGACCACCGGATGGCGCACGCGGCGGCGGTGGCCGGGCTGGCCGTGCCCGGCATCGAGGTGGACGACGTGGCGTGCACCTCGAAGACCATGCCGGAGTTCCCGGCACTATGGTCGAGGATGGTGACCGGTAAGAACTGAGCGACGGGGGGACGTCCTGGCGACCAGGCGGCGGGAGTACGACGAGGACGACGTACGGGTGCGGCCCGGCAAGTCGTCGCGACCGCGTACGCGTACCCGGCCCCGGCACGAGGACGCCGTCGACGGGTTCGTGATCGCCGTCGACCGGGGCCGGTACACCTGCGTGCTCCCCGACGCCGGGCCGGACGACCCGGTGGTGACCGCGATGCGCGCCCGCGAGCTGGGCCGCAAGTCGGTGGTGGTGGGCGACCGGGTCGGCCTGGTCGGCGACACCTCGGGCGCGGCCGGCGCGCTGGCCCGGATCGTCCGGATCGCCGAGCGCAGCTCCGTGCTGCGGCGCACCGCCGACGACGACGAGAGCACCGCCGAGGGGCGGCTGGAACGGGTCGTGGTGGCCAACGCCGACCAGTTGGTGATCGTGAGCGCGCTGGCCGACCCGCCGCCGCGCACCGGGTTCGTCGACCGCTGCCTGGTCGCCGCGTACGACGCCGACATCGAGCCGCTGCTCTGCCTGACCAAGGCCGACCTGGCCGGCCCGGAGGCGGTCGTCGACTACTACACCGAGCTGGAGCTGCCGTACGTGCTGGTCCGGCCGGACTCGGACCTCGCCGCGCTGCGCGCCCTGCTCACCGGCCGGATCTCGGTCCTGGTGGGCCACTCCGGGGTGGGCAAGTCGACGCTGGTCAACCGGTTGGTCCCGGCGGCGGACCGGGCGGTCGGCACGGTCAGCGCGATCGGCCGGGGCCGGCACACCTCGACCAGCGCGGTGGCGCTGCGGCTGCCCGCGGTGCCCGACGGGGCCACGACCGACCCCGGCTGGATCATCGACACCCCGGGCGTACGCAGCTTCGGGCTTGCGCACGTCTCCGCCGAGAGCCTGCTGCACGGCTTCCCCGACCTGGTGGAGGGGACGGTCGACTGCCCGGCGAACTGCCAGCACACCACCGAGGAGGCGGACTGCGCGCTGGACGCCTGGGTGGCCGCCGGCAAGGCCGACGCGCGCCGGCTGGCCTCGTACCGTCGCCTGCTCGCCTCGCGCAGCGGCGAGGGCGACCCCCGCGAGCCCGAACGCAACCCCGGCGACCCCCTCGCCGGCTCCTGACCGCCACCCGCCACCCGCCACCCGCCACCCAGGTCACTCATTCACGGAAAGAGTGGTCATCGAGCGCGAGATGGCCACTCTTTCCGTGAAAGTGTGGCCAACCGCGGGGGTCCGGAGGGGCGGACGGGCGGGGACCCGCGACCGGGGCCCGGCAGCCGTCCCACTAGCGTCTCGGGCATGACCGGGTACGCCGACGACCTCGCCCTCGCCCACCGGCTCGCCGACGCGGCCGACGCCGTCTCCACGGCCCGGTTCCGGGCCCTCGACCTGCGGGTCGAGTCGAAGCCGGACCTCACCCCGGTCTCCGACGCGGACACCGCGGTGGAGCGGGAGATCCGCGCCCTGCTGGCCACCCACCGCCCCGGGGACGGCCTGCTCGGCGAGGAGTACGGCGAGCAGCCCCCGGCGGCCCCGGGCGGCCGGCGCTGGGTGGTCGACCCGATCGACGGCACGAAGAACTTCGTCCGGGGGGTGCCGGTCTGGGCGACCCTGATCGCCCTGTTCGAGGGCGACCGCCCGGTGCTCGGCCTGGTCTCCGCCCCGGCGCTGGGCCGGCGCTGGTGGGCGGCGCTCGGCGCGGGCGCGTACGCCGGTCCCGACCTGGCCGCCGGCACGCCGATCCGGGTCTCCGGGGTGACCGACCTGGCCGACGCGAGCTTCTGCTACTCGTCGCTGACCGGGTGGGAGCAGGCGGGCCGGCTGGACGCGGTGCTCCAGATCATGCGGGACAGCTGGCGCAGCCGCGCGTACGGCGACTTCTACGGCTACATGCTGCTGGCCGAGGGGGCCCTGGACGTGATGGTGGAGCCGGAGCTGTCACTCTGGGACATCGCCGCCCTGGTGCCGATCGTCACCGAGGCCGGCGGCACCTTCACCGACCTGGCCGGCCGGCCGGCTCCCGCCGGGTCGGGCCCGGACGAGATCAGCGCGATCGCCACCAACGGGCCGCTGCACGGCGACATCCTGGCCCGCCTCGGCCGGCCGGCCGAGCGCTGACCCCCCGGGAACCTCTATCCTCGCCAGGTGGTGTCCTCCGGCTGGTGCTTCCTGGCGGCGATGATCGTCGCGTACGGCTTCGCCAACCTCCTCCAGTCGGTCGCGGCCGCGCGCACCACCGTCCACCACTCCTTCGACCCGGGCCTGCTGATCCGGCTGGCCAGCCACCGGACCTACCTGGTCGGGCTGTTCTGCCAGGTGATCGGCTTCGTGCTGGCCTTCCTGGCCCGCCGGGACCTGCCGCTGTTCCTGGTCCAGGCCAGCGTGGCGGCCGGGCTGGGGGTGACCGCCCTGCTCGGGGTGCTGGTGCTCAAGTGGCGGCTCCCGGCCGCCGAGATCGCCCTGCTGGTGCTCCTCTTCGGCGGCATCACGGCGCTGGTGCTGGCCGCCCAGCCCGCACCCTCCCGGCAGCTCGGCACCGCCGGCCTGATCGGCCTGGTCGGCGCGCTCGTGGTGATCTCGGTCCTCGGGTTCTTCGCGGTCCGGCTACGCGGCGCGCCCGGCTCGGTGGCGCTCGGCTCGCTGGCCGGGATGGCCTTCTCCGCCGCGGCGGTGGCGGCCCGTCCGCTCGCCTCGGCCGACTCGGCGGAGGCGTTCGTCCGGGACCCGCTGCTCTACCTGCTCGTCGTGCACTCGGTGGTCGGGCAGCTCCTGCTCGGCCTGGCGATGCAGCGCGGCTCCACCACGGCGGCGGTGGCGGCGATGGACGCCGCCGGGGCGCTGCCCGCGGCGATCGTCGGCCTGCTGCTGCTCAACGACCGGATCTGGCCCGGGCGGGAGTGGCTGGCCGCCGTCGGCTTCCTGGCCACCCTGGTCTCGGTGGTCGGCCTCACCCGGTACGCCGAGCCGCAGCACCACCACGCGGTGGCCCGGGAGCGGGAGCGTCCCATGATCGGCGCCGGCGCCCCCGCCGCCCGCCCCCGCCGCTGAGCCGTCGGGCCACCTCCGTCGGATGGCCCGTCAGGCCACTTCCAGCGGTCCGGCCTGCTCGGCGGTGACCTCGACAGGCGGCGTGACCACGGCCGGCTCGGCCGGCCGGCGACGACCGATCACCCGCTCGTAGAGCCGCTCCAGCGCCCCGGCGGTCCGTTCCCAGGTGTAGCTGCACCGGACCCGGTCGACCGCGGCGTGCCCGTACGCGAACCGCCCCGCGTTGTCGGCGAGCAGCCGGCGCAGGGTGACCCCGAGGGTGCGTACGTCGCCGGGTGGCACCAGCTTCCCGGTCACCTCGTCGACCACCGCGTCCGCGATGCCGCCCATCGCGTAACCGACCACCGGTACGCCGCAGGCCATCGCCTCCAGCGACACCCGCCCGGCCGAGGAGTAGTGCGGGGTGCAGGCCACCACGTCGGCGGAGCGGTACCAGGTGGCCATCTGGTCGTGCGGCACCGCGCCGACCAGCTTCACCTGCTCGGCCACCCCGGCCCGTTCGGCCAGCTCGCGCAGCCGGCGGGCCTCGGCGTGGTCGGCGAGCTGCTCGGCGGGCGGACCACCGGCGATGACCAGCTCGGCGTCGCCCACCAGGCGCATCGCCCGGATCAGGTCCTCCTGGCCGTGCCCGGGCGTGAGGCCGCCGACGGAGAGGATCCGGGCCCGCTGGTCGCGGGGGGCCGCCTCGCCGTCGGGGTGGAACTGCGCGGTGTCCACGCCGGTCGGCACCAGCGTCACCGAGGTGCGTTGCAGCCCCATCCGGGTCAGCTCGTCGACCTCGTCGTTGCTCTGCGCGACCGCGATGTCCACCGCCCGGGTCAGCGCCCGTTCCAGCGGGATCCGCTCGCCCGGCCCGTGGTAGCCCCGGCCGAGGTGGCGCAGCTGCTCGACGCCGAGGGAGTGGAAGGTCTGCACGACCGGGATGTCGGTCTCGCGGACGGCGTGCGCGGCGGCGAGGCCACCGAGCCAGTAGTGCCCGTGCACCACCTCGGGCGTCCAGTCGCCGGACCAGCGGTCGGCCAGCCAGCCGCCGAACCCGGCGACGTACGGCACCAGCTCGGCGGTGGGCAGCGCGGCGGCCGGGCCGACCGGCACCCGCTCCAGGCGGTAGCCGTCCACCACGGCGGAATCGGGCTGCTCCGGCTCGTCGCGGCGCTCGTAGACGCGGACGTCGTGGCCCCGTCCGGCGAGTTCGGCCGCGACCCGCGCGATGTGCTCGTGGGTGCCCACAGCGGGACCGTCGACGGACGGGCCGGCGTGCGCGCACACAAGGCCGACGCGCATGGTGCACCTCCATGCGTTCTATCGAGCGGTGGGTCCTCCGGTCAGAGGGTCCCATTAACCTGCCCCCGGTGCGCCGAAACCTGGCAGATCGGGAGCGGACCGGCGGCTCGACCGGGGGGCGTACCTCGGCTTTTCGTCGGCTTCATGACACCTGCCCGTTTCCGTCGCCGGCCAACCGTGATCCGGGCTACCGGGGCGGCATGACCACCCCGGACCGGGGGTACCGGCCTGGAATGCCTCTGACTCGCCCCCTCGACGACGCCGCCGTCGTGATCACCGGTGCCTCCAGCGGGATCGGTGCGGCGACCGCGTACGCGCTGGCCCGCCACGGTGCCGGCGTGGTCCTGGCGGCCCGCACCGCGGAGGCGTTGCACCGGGTCGCCGCGCGCTGCCGGGAGCTGGGCGGGCGGGCCCTGGTCGTCCCCACCGACGTGACCGACCCGGAGGCGGTCCGGGCGCTGGCCGCGGCGGCCGTGGCGGAGTTCGGCCGGATCGACGCCTGGATCAACAACGCGGCGGTCGGCACGGTCGGGCTCTTCGACGAGATCCCGGTCGAGGAGTTCCGCCGGGTGGTGGCGGTGAACCTGCTCGGCACCGTGTACGGCACGAAGGCGGCGCTGCCCTGGCTGGACGCGGCCGGCGGCGGGGTGCTGGTCAACAACGCGTCCGTGCTGGCCGAGGTGGCCATGCCCTACCAGTCGGCGTACAACGCGACCAAGCACGGCATCCGGGGCCTGGCCGACACGGTCCGGCAGGAGCTGCGGGTCACCGGGCGCGGCCACATCTCGGTCTGCACGGTGCTGCCGGCCACCATCGACACGCCGTTCTTCCGGCACGCCGCCAACCACAGCGGTCACCAGCTGACCCCGCCACCCCCGGTCTACCCACCGGAACTGGTCGCCGACACGATCGTCCGGCTGCTGCGCCGTCCCCGCCGGGAGGCGTACGCCGGGGGCGCGGCCCGGCTGCTCGGCCTGCAGTGGCGGCTCGCCCCGGCGCTGGCCGAGCGGGTGCTCGGCTGGTACACCGCCCGTACCCAGTTCGGCCCCGGACCGGCGCCGGACGACGCCGGCGCCCTGTTCCGGCCCGCCGCCGAGGCCGACCGGCTCGGCGGCTGGCACGGCCGTCGCCGGCAGCTGGTCCGGCTGACGGCGGCGTTCGGGCTGGCCGCGGCGGGCACCGCGGTGGGCACGGTGGCCGCGATGAGCCGACGGACCCGGGCGGACCGGCCATGAACCCGGTCGGGCGGCCGGATGCGCGACCCCGGTCCGACATGCACAATGGGACGATCATGCCGACGGACGTGCGCTGCCTGGTCGAGACGGACGAATCGTCCGCGATCGTCCGGCTGACCGGCGTGCTCGACCCGACCGGCACGACCGCCGTCCGCGACGCGCTGCTGGCCGGGCTGTGGCGGCGGCCCGGGCCGGTGATCGTCGACCTGACCGGCGTCCGGATCGAGCCGGCCGCCCGTGGCGTCCTCGACGAGGTACGCCGGACGGTGCTGGACTGGCCCGCCACCGCGCTGCTGGTGCTGGACCCGGCCGCGACCGCCGGGGACGACGTGCCGGTGCACCGGTCCCGCGAGGAGGCGTTGGCCGCGCTGGCCGCCACCCCGCTGCCGGCGGTGCTCGACGCCGATCTGCCGCCGGTGGTGGCGGCGGCCCGGGAGGCGCGGGCCCTGGTGAACGAGGGCTGCACCCGGTGGGGTCTGCCGGAGCTGGCCGAGCCGGCGTGCATCGCGGTCACCGAGATGGTCAACAACGTGGTGGCGCACGCCGGGACGCCGATGACGGTCCGGGTGGCCCCCCGCGCCGACGGCCTGCACCTCGCGGTCCGCGACCGGTCGGGCCGGGTGCCCGCGTACGCCGGCCTGGCGCCGCTGGACTCCGCCGGGGGGCGGGGGCTGCTGCTGATCGACACGGTGGCCCGGCGCTGGGGCGCCACCGCGCTGCCGGACGGCAAGGTGGTCTGGTGCCTGCTGCTGGCCGAGGACGAGGCGGCGTTCCGCGGCTGACCGGCCGTTCTGTCCCTGTTCCTCCCGATTGACCCGGCCGGTTGCGGTTAGTGCGCCGAGCCCAGTGGGTAGTTCCCGAGCATGCGCGACGACGAGTACCCCACCCCCGTGTCCGATCCCGAGGCGGAGGGTCTGCCGGACACCGCCGACGACGACTCCACCGCCAACGACGACGTGCTGACCGGGCGCGAGGCGGACGGGCCCGAGCCGGCCCAGCTGCCCGGCGACCGCACCCCGGTGGCCGTCGACCGGTTCGGCACGACGGCCGAGGAGCAGCTCGACGGCGAGTCGCTGGACTACAAGCTGGAGCGCGAGCAGTACGAGCGGCCCGCCGACGACCCGCTCGCCGGCCCGGTCGACCCGGACATCGCCGCCGAGGCCGACAGCGAGGAAGCGGCCGCGCAGGCCCAGCTCGACGCCGACGTGCTCGACCCGGGCCCGACCTCCGACCCGCACTCGCCGGTGTCCCTCTACGACCACGGTCAGCTCGGCGGCGTCGCCGACCACCAGGTGGGCCGGCTGGTCGAACCGGACGAGGGCGCGCACACCGACCTGGAGACCGACAACGTGGCGTACGACGCCGGCTCGGCCGGCGGCGGGGCGACCGCCGAGGAGCTGGCGATCCACGAGACCCGCCCGCCGGCGTCGCACTGACCTAGTCGTCCAGGCCCTGCTCGATGGCGTAGCGGGTCAGCTCGACCCGGTTGTGCAGCTGGAGCTTGCCGAGCGTGTTCTGCACGTGGTTCTGCACCGTCCGGTGCGAGAGCCCCAGCCGCTCGGCGATCTGCCGGTACGACAGGCCCTTGGCCACCAGACGCAGCACCTCGGTCTCCCGATCGGTGAGCCGGGGTGCTTCGTCGTGCGCGGTGACCGGCCCGGCGGCGAGGCGGCGGTACTCCCCCAGCACCAGCCCGGCCAGCCCGGGCGTGAAGACCGGCTCCCCGGCGGCCGTGCGGCGCACCGCGTCCAGGAACTCCGCCGGGCCGGCCGACTTGACCAGGTAGCCGGTGGCCCCCGCCTTCACCGCGTCCAGCACGCTCTGCGGCTCGCCGCTGGCCGAGAGCATCAGCACCCGGACCTCCGGCAGCGCGGCGCGCAGCCCGCGGACCACCTCCACCCCGGAGACGTCCGGCAGTTGCAGGTCCAGCACCACCACGTCGGGCCGGGCCGCCGGGGCGACCCGGACCGCCTGTCGCCCCTCCCCGCTGGTCGCCACCACCTGGTAGCCGGCCTCGGTGAGGTCGCGGGCGACCCCCTCGCGCCACATCGGGTGGTCGTCGACCACCATCACCCGCAGACTCATCGACCGCTCCTCGGCACGCTCAGCTCGATCTCCGTGCCGGCCCCGGGGGTGGAGACGATCCGCACCTCGCCGCCCAGGTCGGCCACCCGGCCCCGGATCGACTGCGCCACCCCGAGCCGGCCCTGCGCCGCGGCCTCCGCCAGCCGACCCTCCGCGATGCCCGGCCCCTCGTCGCGTACCGACACGGTCACCGTCTCCTCCTCGTCCTCGATCAGCACCCAGGCCCGCCCGCCGGCGTGCCGGGCCACGTTGTCCAGGGCCGCCCCCACCGCCGCGGCCAGCTCACCGGCCACCCGGCGGGGCAGCGGCACCGGAGTGGCCGGCGCGGCCACCTCGACCGCCGCCGAGGCGTACCGGTCGATCAGGTCCCGCAGGTCCCGGGCGTCGCCGTCGTCGGCCGGCGGACCCCCGGCCCGGCCGATCAGGGCGCGCAGGGCGACCTCCTGCTCGCCCGCCAGCCGGGCCAGCTCGCCCGCCTCGCCGCCCAGCCGCGCGCCGCGCCGCTGCACCAGGGCCAGCACCTGGAGCACCGAGTCGTGGATGTCCCGGGCCAGCCGTTCCCGCTCCCGGGTGGCCGCCTCCAGCTCCACCGCCCGTTGCAGCCGGGCCTCGGCGGTCACCGCCAGCCGGGCCACGTGCCCGACCACCACCCCGGCGAGCAGCAGCAGGATCGCGCCGGTGAACGCCGACGGTTTGATCGGGTCCCGGGTGGCCAGGTCGGCGCCGCCGAGCACCAGCGCGGCCACCGTGCCGCGCCGCCGGCCGCCGGAGACCGCCCAGGCCAGTACCGGCCCGGCCAGCCAGGCCGAGGTCAGGACCGGCACGCCGGCGGCGAGCGCCGGACGGCCGACCACCCACGGCGTGGCGAGGATGATCGCCAGCACCACGCCGAGGTCGGCCAGGAGCAGCGGCCAGCGCCGCCCCGCCGGGCGGCGGTAGCCGGCCGCCGTCACGCCGCTCCAGGCCAGCATGCCCAGCAGTACGGCGCCGGCGGCCACCGGGTGCGCGTACTCGCCGCCGTCGCGCAGCACGAGCACGCCGACGTACCCGAGCGAGGCGAAGCGGAACACCGCGATGGATCGCCACAGTGGGATCTCGAGGCCACCCGGGGACGACGGCATGCGCGACACCCTGCCACAGCCCGAGCCGGCGGGGGCGGTGGGTGCGGCGCGGGAAACCCTGACGTACGGTGGAAATGCCGCGAAAATCGTCGAGACCAATCGCCGGGACGGGGCCATGACGAACGCAGAACCCCCCGCACCGCGTACGGTTGTGCCCATCGAACCTTCCCTTCTCATCGCCGAGGCCTTCGACCAGGCCCAGGTGACCGAGCTCCGGCACTCGGTCACCTCCTGCGCGCACGCCTCGGGGCTCAGCGGCCAGCGGCTGGACGACTTCGTCCTGGCCGTCAACGAGCTGATCACCAACGCCGTCCGGCACGGCGGCGGCCAGGGTTGGCTGCGGCTCTGGCGCGACAGCGGCGAGCTGGTCTGCGAGGTGGCCGACCACGGCCAGGGGATCAGCGCGCAGCGGCTCAGCGACCGGAACCGGCCCGCCCCCGACACGGCCGGCGGCTGGGGCCTCTGGCTGGCCCGGGAGCTGAGCGACACGATGGCCGTGGAGAGCGGCGAGGCCGGCACCCGGGTACGGATCACCGCCGCGCTGGCCGCCCGCCCGCACGTCACCCGCCACGACGGCTGACCCGACACCGGCGGCCGGCGCGGGCGGCACCGGGCGGTGGCCGGTCCGGCCGGCGGTTCAGCCGAAGAGGGCGCTCACCGACTCGCCGTTGTGGATCCGGCGCATCGCCTCGGCCAGCGCCGGGGCCACCGAGAGCACCTCCAGCTTGGGCACCCGCTTCTCGGCCGGGATCGGCACCGTGTTGGTGCAGACGATCTCCAGTACGCCCTCCTGGTCGCTCAGCCGCTCCAGCGCGCCGCTGGAGAAGAGGCCGTGCGTGCAGGCCAGCCGGATCGAGCGGACCTTCCGCTCGCGCAGGTGGGCGATCAGCTCGATGACCGTGCTGCCCTTGGCGATCTCGTCGTCCAGCACGATCACGTCCCGGTCGGCCACGTCACCGATCACCGTGCTGATCTTGACCCGGTCGTCGCTGAACCGCTGCTTCGCGCCCGCCGCCACCGGGGTGCCGAGCATCCGGGCGAACGCCGCCGCCTCCTTGGCGTTGCCCAGGTCCGGCGAGACCACCACGGTCTCGCTCAGGTCGTACCCCTTGAAGTGGGCGGCCAGCTCGCGCAGCGCGTGCAGGTGGTCCACCGGCACGCTGAAGAAACCGTGCACCTGCGGCGAGTGCAGAGTCATCGCGAGCACCCGGTGCACGCCCGCCGAGGTGAGCAGGTCCGCTACCAGCCGGCCGCCGATCGAGATGCGCGGCGCGTCCTTCTTGTCCGACCGGGCGTACGCGTAGTGCGGCAGCACCACGGTGATCCGGCCGGCCGACGCGCCCCGGGCCGCGTCGATCATGAGCAGCAGCTCGACCAGGTGCTCCTGCACCGGCGGCACCAGCGGCTGGATCAGGAAGACGTCGCGCTCCCGGCAGTTCGCCTGCAACTGCACCTCCAGGCAGTCGTTGGCGAACCGGGACACCCGCACGGGGTGCAGCGGCACGTCGAGGTGGGCGCAGATCTCGGCGGCGAGTTCGGGATGGGCGGTTCCGCTGAACACGGCAATGTCACGCACGTCTGGTGATCGTACGGGGCCACGGCGGGGGGAGGCGCTGGACGCTCCCGGACGGTACGGTGCAGCCGTGACCGGAGAGTTCGTCGCCGCCATCGATCAGGGCACCACCTCGTCGCGGTGCATCGTCTTCGACCGGGCCGGGGAGATCGTCTCCGTCGCCCAGCGCGAACACCGGCAGATCTTCCCGCAGCCCGGCTGGGTGGAGCACGACGCCGAGGAGATCTGGGCGAACGTGCAGCAGGTGGTGCTGGAGGCGCTCGCCGCCGCCGGCACCGGACCGGACGGGTTGGCCGCGGTCGGCATCACCAACCAGCGGGAGACCACCGTGGTCTGGGACCGGGCGACCGGCCGGCCGGTCGCCCCCGCCATCGTCTGGCAGGACACCCGCACCGGCCCGCTGCTGCGTGAGCTGGCCGAGGCGTACGGCGAGGAGCGGCTGCGGGCCCGCACCGGCCTGACCCTGGCCACCTACTTCGCCGGGCCGAAGCTGCGCTGGCTGCTCGACCACGTCGACGGGCTCCGCGAGCGGGCCGAGCGGGGCGAGGTCCTCTTCGGCACCATGGACAGCTGGCTGATCTGGAAGCTGACCGGCCGGCACGTCACCGACGTGACCAACGCCAGCCGCACCATGCTGATGGACCTGGCGACCCTGGACTGGTCCCCGGAGCTGCTCGACGCGCTGCGCGTCCCGGCCGCGATGCTGCCGGAGATCCGCTCCTCGGCCGAGGTCTACGGCACCGCCGACGGGCTGCTCGCCGGGGTGCCGGTGGCCAGCGCGCTCGGCGACCAGCAGGCGGCCCTCTTCGGACAGACCTGTTTCCAGCCGGGTGAGGCCAAGTGCACCTACGGCACCGGCAGCTTCCTGCTGCTGAACACCGGCGCCAGTCCGGTCGTCTCCGGGCACGGCCTGCTCACCACCGTCGCGTACCGGATCGACGGGCAGCCCGCCGTGTACGCGCTGGAGGGCGCCATCGCGGTCACCGGCTCGCTGGTGCAGTGGCTGCGCGACAACCTCGGCCTGATCTCCACCGCCCCGCAGGTCGAGGAGCTGGCCCGCACCGTCGACGACAACGGCGGCTGCTACGTGGTGCCGGCCTTCTCCGGGCTGTTCGCCCCGCACTGGCGCAGCGACGCCCGGGGCGTGATCGCCGGGCTGACCGGCTACATCACCAAGGGGCACCTGGCCCGGGCGGTGCTGGAGGCGTCGGCGTGGCAGACCCGTGAGGTGGTCGACGCGATGAACGCCGACTCGGACGTGGCGCTGCGCCGGCTGCGGGTCGACGGCGGGATGACCGGCAACGGGCTGCTGATGCAGTTCCTCGCCGACGTCCTCGACGTGCCGGTGGTCCGCTCCCACATCACCGAGACCACCTGCCTCGGGGCCGCCTACGCGGCCGGCCTGGCGGTCGGTTTCTGGCCGGATCTGGCCACCCTGCGCGAGCAGTGGCGCTCCGACGCCCAGTGGGAGCCCACCATGGACCCGGCGGTACGGGACCGGGAGCTGCGCCACTGGCGCAAGGCGGTGCAGCGCACCCTCGACTGGGTGGAGGAGTAGGGGCCCCCTTCGGCCGGAGGCCCCCACCCGCCGCGCTCGGTGCCGGTGTCCGAGCCCCGCTACCGCTGCTGTCCGCTGTCGTCGACGCCGGTGTCCCTGCCCCGCTGGATCGTCTCCGCGATCCGCTTGATGCGCCGCAGCCGGGAGTCCCAGGCGGCGCCCACCTCGGCCAACTGGGCGACGGCGCGGGCGAGCTGTTCCTCGTCCACCAGGAACTGCTTCTCCCGCCCGGCGGCGGTGGCCCGTACCAGCCCGGCCCGGTCGAGGACGAGAAGGTGCTTCGCCACCGCCTGGCGGGTCACCGGCAGCCGCTCGCTCAGGCTGGTCGCCGTCCCGCTGCCGGCGCTGAGCAGCAGGTCGAGCATCCGGCGTCGGGTGGGGTCGCCCACCGCCGACCAGAGGTCGTCGTCCACCGGCACGCTCACGCGGCCGCTCCGACCTTCGCCGCGTACGCCGGCAGTTGCGGCAGGAAGTGGTCCCAGCCGTTGACGTGGTCGGCGTACTCGGCGGCGACCTTGGCCTCGTCCCAGCCGCGCTCGCGGAACCCGCTCTCGGTCATCCGCAGCAGGGTGCCGCCACCGGTCGGCTCCAGCTCGAAGACGACCAGGAACGAGTTGCCCGGGGCGGCGACCTCCCCCTCGGCGTGGGTCCACCGGAAGGAGAAGAGCCGCCCCGGCACGGCGTCGACGACCTGGAACTGGACCCAGGTGCCGCCCTGTGCGCAGTCCCCGAAGCAGATCCGTCCCGCGCCACCGGGCACGGCCGGGTACTCCGCTTCGTCCGGCCACCACTCGCGCAGGTGCTCCGGGCTGCTCACCACGTCGAAGACCACCTCGGGTGTCGCATCGATGTGGATCTCGCGTTCGATCGTGCCGTACTCCATCACGTCCACCTTTCGCAACCATCGGTTGCGCATCACGCTACCCGGCCCAGGTGGTCACACGCAACCTTTGGTTGCATCTCGGCGTGGCTCCCGGTCGCGAACGGCCGCGGGGGGCCACAGTCCCGCCCGACCGCACGGCGGCACTCGCGTCTCTAGCGCGGTATGTCGACGTCGGTGCTGACGCCGTAACCGTCGTGCAAGGGCCGCATGATCTGGTTGAGCAGCGTGATGGTGAGCTGCACCCGACGTGCCCCGTCGTCGAGCCCGATCTCGGCGCAGCCGCTGGACCGCAACCGCACCCGGGTCACCTTGCCGTCCGGGCCGGTGACGAGCAGCAGCGCGTCGTACTGCCCCGGGTCCGGCCGGACACAACTGACCCCCCGGTGGGTGACGTTCCCGCCCGGCCGCGCCGCGTTGAGCGCGGCCGCGAGCCCCGTCGCCTCGACACCGGTCAGCCGCACCCCGCCCAGTAGCCGGTCCTCGCCCGGAACGGTGTGCTCCCACTGCGGATACCGGCAGATGCCGATCGAGGTGGGAGCGGCCGAGACGAAGGAACCACGAGCGGCCGGAGCCCGCTCGGTCTCCGACACCGGCCCGAGCGTCGGGCGGCGGGTGGCACAGCCGGCGTGGTCGATCTCGACCAGCCGGAAGCTGTCCAGGATCCGCCTCGTGGTGTCCCGGTCGAGCGTGCGGACGGTCAGCGCCACCTGCCGGGAGTCCACCGCCACGGAACCCGCCCAGCGGCCGTCCGGCAGCCGCCCCTCGGTCCGGACGGCCGGTTCGCCGTCCACGGTCACCGGGCGACCGGGCAGCGCGACCGGGAGTTGGTGGTGTTCGGCACGGGTGCTCAGGAAGGCCACCTCCTTGGTGGCAGCCTCCGGCGTCAGACACGCGAAGCGCGAACCGCCGCCGGCCCGCACCACGCTCGGCTTGTCGGTCATCAGGCAGCCGTAGTCGTTGACCCCCCACGAGTCCGGCACCCGGATCTCCGCGCCCAGCGCGCTCTCCCAGCGCCAGTCGGCGGTCGCCGCCCGGTCCTCGGCCGCCCGGCGCTCGGCGACCTGCGCCGGGCCGGGCGGGTGGTCCCGGGTGAGCACCGGCACCAGCCCGGCGGCGGTGAGCACGGCGGTGGCGGTCGCCCCGAGGGCCACCGTGCGGGCCTGGCGGCGTCGCCGCCGCACCCGGGTCCAGACCGCGTCGACCAGCCCGCGCTGGCTGGCGTCCATCTCGGACCCGTGGCCCTGGAACGCGTCCCGGACCAGATCCTCCACGTCGTAGCGGCTCACGGCAGCGCCTCCCGATCCATCGTGGGCACCACGGCCCGGAGCGTGGCGAGGGCCCGGGCCGCCTGCGAACGCACGGTGCCCGGGGTGCAGCCGAGGATCTCGGCGATCTGCGTGTCCGCCAGGTCCTCGTAGTAGCGCAGGACCAGCACCGCCCGCTGTCGGCGGGGCAGCCGGCCCAGCAGGGCCCAGGCCGCCTCACGTGCCGCGTACGCCCCCGGGCCGTCCGACCCGGCCGGGCCGTCGGCCGGCTCGGCGACCGGCGTCTCGCGCGACGAGCGCCGCCGCCACCAGCGCAGGTTCTCGTTGACCAGCACCTGCTTGAGGTACGCCTCGGGCTGGGCCATCGCGGCCACCCGCGCCCAGCGGACGTACGCCTTGGCCAGCACGGACTGGACGAGATCCTCGGCCTGGTGCCGGTCACCGGTGAGCATCAACGCGAACCGCAGCAGGGTTCCCCCACGGGCGGTCACGAACTCCTCGAACGTCGGCTGCATGGCACCTCCACCCGTCCAAAGTCCACGGGTGGGTCGATCCGCTGCACGCCCCGGCGGGTCAGTCCCAGCGGTTGCCGGTGAGCTTCTCGTAGACCTCGACGTACCGGGCGCGGGTCGCCTCGACCACCTCGGCCGGCACCTCCGGGGCGGGCGGCTGCTTGTCCCAGCCGCTGCCGGTGGCCCAGTCCCGCACGTACTGCTTGTCGTAGGAGAACTGCGCCCGACCCGGCTGGTACGACTCGGCCGGCCAGAACCGGGACGAGTCGGAGGTGAGCACCTCGTCGGCGAGGACCAGGGTGCCGTCCGGCGCCCAGCCCAGCTCGATCTTCGTGTCGGCGACCAGGATGCCCCGGTCGGCGGCGATCTCCGCGCCGCGCCGGTAGACGTCGATGGTGATCTGCCGGAGCCGCTCGGCGGTCTCCGCGCCGACCTTGTCGACGACCTGCGCGTACGTGATGGGCTCGTCGTGCTCGCCCTTGGGCGCCTTGGTGGACGGGGTGAAGATCGGCTCGGGCAGGATCGACGCCTCGACCAGGCCCCGGGGCAGCTCCACGCCGGAGACAGCACCGGTGCGCCGGTACTCGGTGAGGCCGCCGCCGGTCAGGTAGCCGCGGGCCACGCACTCCACCGGCACCATGTCCAGCCGGCGGCAGCGGATCGCCCGGCCGGCGAACTCGGCCGGGACGTCGGTGGCCGAGATGACGTGGTTCGGCACCAGGTCGGCGAGCTGCTCGAACCACCACAGCGACAGCGCGGTGAGCAGTCGGCCCTTGTCCGGGATCGGGGTGGGCAGCGCCACGTCGTAGATCGAGATCCGGTCCGACGCGACCAGGATCAGGTCGTCACCGTCGGCATAGACGTCCCGGACCTTGCCCGAGTGCAGAAGTTCCACGGCGCCTAGTACACCACGCGCCGGCGGGCCTTCCGGGACGGCCACCGGACGTCCCACTCCGCGCGAACGGGCCCGGCCGACGGTGCGTTCCGGCCCGTGTCCGGCCGGGTACGCGCCGCAGCACCTGATCTTCCCAACCGGTACCCGGGTCGCCCGGACGGCGCCGGCGTTGACACCCCGCCCCACCGCCTGTGTAAATGGTCCGTCCGCCGCAGCCGCCCGCGTCCCCAGGAGACCGCCCGTGCGCGCACCGCAGCCCGCCCCCCGCCCCGGCGTCGACCGGCGGCGGCTGCTCGGGGCACTGACCGGGCTGCCGCTGCTCGGCGGCGGGCTGGCCGGCTGCGGGCCGGAGGAGGAGATCCGGACGCCAGACGAGCCGCTCGACCTGTCGGTCTTCTGGTGGGGCGGCAACCGGCGCGCCGACGCCACCGAGAAGGCGCTGCGCCTCTACTCCCAGCAGAACCCCCGGGTGCGCTTCAAGGTCACCTGGCAGAGCCTCGGCGGCTACTACGACCGGCTGGCGACCCAGGCCACCGGCGGCAACGTGCCCGACCTGTTCCAGATCGACGACACCCTGCTCACCGAGTACGCCCAGCGCGAGATCCTGCTCGACCTCAGCCCGTACGTCACCGACAACCGGCTGGACCTGCGCGGCCTGCCGCAGCCCCTGGCCCGGTACGGGCAGGTCGACGAGCGGACCGTGGCGGTCCCGGCGGCGCAGACCAACGTCGCGCTGGTCTACAACCGGGACCTGCTGCGCCGCCTGCGCGTACCGGAGCCGCAGGCCGGCATGTCGTGGCGGGACTACACGCGGTGGGCCGTCCGGGTGACCCGGGCCTCCGGCCGGCGGGTCGCCGGCACCATGGACCCGTCCGGCGACTACCGGGCGCTGTGGCTCTGGCTGCGCGCCCAGGGCAGCGAGTTCTACCAGGGCCGGCAGCTCGGTTTCAGCTCCGCCGAACTGCTCGACTGGTTCGAGTTCTGGGAAGTGGCCCGGTTCGACGGGGCCACCCCGAGCGCCAGCCTGATCGAACTGGCGGACACCGGCGAGCCGGCCCGCCAGCTGGTGGTCACCGGGCACACCGCCGCCTCCTTCGCCTGGTCGCACCAGTTCGCGGAGCTCCAGCGCGAAACCGACGAGGAACTGGCCATGATCGCCCTGCCGGGCACGCCCGCCGCCCAGTGGCCCCGGGCGTCGATGTACTGGGCCGGCTTCCGGGGCACCCGCCGGCCCGCCCTGGTCGCCGAAGTGATCAACTTTCTGACCAACAACGTGGCGGCCGGCCGGATCCTCGGCATCGAGCGCGGGCTGAACCCCAGCCTGTCGGTCCGCCGGTTCGTCACCGACGCCGTCACCGACCGGCCCGGGAAGGAGCTCGTCGCACTCGGCGCCGGCCTCGCCGACCTGATGGGGCCGGCACCCGCTCCCCCGCCCAGGGGCCACGCCCGGGTACGCGCCCTGTTGATCGCCGCCGCCGAGAGCATCCGGTCGAAGCAGGCCGGCGCCCGGTCCGCGACGTCGAAGTTCATGGCCCAGGCGAACGCCGCCCTGGCCGCCTGACCGGACGCCCGGCCGCAGGCTCCATCTCGGCGTGGCCGGACGGGGGAACGTCACGGATGCCCGCGCGTGCCGGTGACATCCGTGACGTCCCGTCGGTGGCGCGCCGCCGACGACCGCCGGGTCAGCGCGGCGGGCCGCCGCGCCGGTTGCGCATCAGCCGCAGGACGAGCAGCACGATCACCACGACCACCACGAGGCAGCAGAGCAGCCCGAGGAATCCGCCGCCGCCCCGGGACCGCCGCCGGGCGGCCTCCACCACCAGCTCGCCGGTGCCCGTGGAGGCCCACGCCGCGACCGGTACGAACACCGAGAGCACCACCGCACCGAGGACCGCGCCGAGCCGGCCCCACCACCTGTTCGAAGCAGACATGACCCCATCCTCGCCGAGACGCGCAACAACGGCAGGACGACGACCCGACGGGTGTCCGGGACCGCCTGGGCCAGCCCTTCTCGGCGGAGCCGGCCGCAGCCGTCGACCTGTCTGCGCACCGGGGCCCGGCGGGGCCGCGCAGCCCTTCCGCACAGTCGCCGGTGGGGCCGGAAAGGCGAAAGGCCCCGGAGTGAACTCCGGGGCCTTTCGTGACGAGTAGCGGGGACAGGATTTGAACCTGCGACCTCTGGGTTATGAGCCCAGCGAGCTACCGAGCTGCTCCACCCCGCGTCGGCTTCTACAGCCTATCGCATCCCCGCGGTGGAGATCAGCCGGGTCCCCAACCCGAGTCCGCACCCGTGGACCGCGACACGCCCGTCGCGCCCCGCGATCTTGCAGTTACTGCCCGCTCGACGCCCGTCATGCCCGTTTCGCCGGGGCAACAAGTGCAAGATCGCGGCGGTGGAGGCCGGGCACGGCGCGGCGGGGTACGAGAAAGGCCCCGGAGTGAACTCCGGGGCCTTTCCTCATGAGTAGCGGGGACAGGATTTGAACCTGCGACCTCTGGGTTATGAGCCCAGCGAGCTACCGAGCTGCTCCACCCCGCGTCGGCTCGTTAACCGTAGCCTACGGACCCCGGGCGGCGCAAAACGGCCCACCATCGGCGCTTTCACCGCCCGCCACCCGCCCGATCCGGCACCCGGGGGCAGGCGCGGTCCCGCCCACGGAACGGCCGTGGCCCGCCCCGGGTGCGGTCCCGTCGAGCAGGCCCACGGAACGGCCGTGGCCCGGAACCGCTACGGGTTCCGGGCCACGGCCGGTGTGTTCGGGGTCGGGGTCAGCCGTTCGGGGAGGGCGACGGCGAGACCGGCGGCGACGCGGTGGGGCTGCCGGTGGGCGACGGGGCCGCCGAGGGCCGGGCCGCCGCCTGGGCCTCCTGGAACGCCGTCATCGCCTCGTTCAGCGCCTTCAACGCCCGCCCGTACCGCTCGAAGTCGCCGGACACCTGCGCGGCCTTGACCTCTTCGATCGCGGCCTGCACCCGGTCGGCGGCCTGGGCCAGCTCGCCGGTGAGCACCGGCGGCGTGGTGCCACCACTCGGCGGCGGCGGGTTGGTGCCACCGGACGGGGGCGGGGCGCCGGTGCCGCTGCCGGCCCGCTTGCCCTGCTCGACCAGCTGCTTGATGCCGGCGGCCAGGTTGTCGGCCAGCACCACGTACGAGCCGCCGTCGCCGTACGAGAGCAGCACCTTCTGCAGCTGCGGGAACGCCTTCTCGGTGTTGCTCTTCACGTAGACCGGTTCGACGTAGAGCATCCCGTCGCCGAACGGCAGGGAGAGCAGGTTGCCGTACTGCACCTGGGCCTGGTTGCCGGAGGAGAGCAGGTTCAGCTGCTGCCGGATGTCCGAATTGGTGTTGGTCATCTGCTGGTGCACCTGCACCGGGCCGGCGGTCCGGGTCTGGTCCGGCAGCTCCAGCACCTCCAGCCGGGGCTGCCCGGCCACGTACGAGCCGGAGATCAGCGCGGCCAGGTTCTGCCGGCCGTTCGGGGTGACCGCCGCGGTGAGCTGGAAACGCGGTCCCTCGGTCTGCCCGGGGAACTGCGTGTAGAGGTAGTACGGCGGCTGCTTGGTCCCGCTGTCCGGCGCGTCCGGCACGTTGGGCACCTGCCAGAAGTCCTGCCCGGAGTAGAAGTCGCCGGGATCGGTCACGTGGAACCGGGTGAGCAGGTTGCGCTGCACCTTGAACAGGTCGGCCGGGTAGCGGAAGTGCGCGGCCAGCTCCGGCGGGATGTCCGCCTTCGGCTGCACCAGGTCACCGCCGAACGCCTTGTTCCACGCCTTGAGCACCGGGTCGGTCTCGTCGAACGCGTAGAGCCGGACCGTGCCGTCGTACGCGTCGACGGTCGCCTTCACCGAGTTGCGGATGTAGTTGACGTTCTCCCGGGCGAGCTGGAAGGTGCCCCGACCGGTCAGCTCGTCGGCCGTCTCGGCCTGGAGGTTGACCCGCTCGGCGTACGGATAGGTCGCCGCCGTGGTGTAGCCGTCGATGATCCACTGGATCCGGCCGTTGACCATGGCCGGGTACGGGTCGCCGTCGACGGTGAGGAACGGCGCGACCTTCTCCACCCGGTCCCGCGGGTTGCGGACGTAGAGCAGCTTCGAGTTGTCGTTCACCGCCTCGGAGAGCAGGAAGTTCGACTCCTGCTCCTTGAGCGCGTAGAGCAGCCGCCGGCCGAACGAACCGATCTTGACGCCACCCTCGCCGGTGTAGGTGTAGTACTGCTCGCCGCCGGTCGAGGTGGGCCGGTCGAACTCCACGTTGCGGTCGCCGCGCTGCCCGACGATCGCGTAGTCGTCGGCCTCCATCCGCTCGCCGTAGTAGATCCGGGGCTGCTGGGCCGGGATCTGGTCGGTCGGCGAGGCGCAGCCCTGCGCCTCCTTGCCGGCGTCGCCGAGGAAGCCCGAGACGAAGTACGGCAGGCCGTTGCAGACCTGGTTGGCCGGGGCCGCGACCAGGCCGTACCCGTGGGTGTAGACGGTGTGCCGGTTGATCCAGTTGTTGTTCGGCAGCTCGCCGTAGTTGATCTCGCGCGCCCCGACCACGTAGTCGCCGGTCTTGCCGCCCACGGTGTACCGGTCGATGTCCAGCTTCGGACCGAAGTCGTAGAAGCCGCGCACCTGCTGGAGCTGGGTGTACGTCTCGGAGACCAGTTGCGGGTCGAGCAGCCGGACGTTCTGCACCACCGAGGTGTCGGTGGCCAGCGACGCCGGTGGGGTGAGGTTGCTCGCCGGATAGCCGGCGGTCTTCGTCCCGCCGAGCCCGAACGCGGCACGGGTCGCCTCGATGCTCCGCTCGATGTACGGCGCCTCCTTGTCCCGGGCGCTCGGCTTGACCTCGAAGGTCTGCACCGCCCACGGGTAGATGCCGCCGATGGCCACCGCCGAGACGCCGAGCAGCGCCAGCGAGATGCCCGGCCAGACCAGGTTCCGCATCACCGCGTTGGAGAAGACGATGATCGCGATCGCGACCACCACCGAGATGTACGCCAGGATCTCCTTGGCCGGCAGCAGCGCGTTGACGTCGGCGTACCCGGCCCCGTAGAGCTTCGCGCCCTCGTTGTACTCCAGCAGCATGGCCCGCCGGTCGAGCACGTACGCGATGGCCTTGAGCAGGACGAAGACGGCGACGAGGCTGCTCAGGTGGGCGCGGGCGGCGTTGCTCATCCGGTCACCGACGCCCTGCAGCCGCACCCCGCCGTAGATGTAGTGCACGGCGAGCGCGCCGAGCAGCGCGAGCACCACCGCGGTGAAGCCGACCCCGAGCAGGTAGCGCCAGAACGGCAGCTGGAACACGTAGAACCCGACGTCGACCCCGAACTCGGGGTCCTTGACGCCGAAGCTGCCGCCGTTGCGGAACAGCAGCCACTGGCTCCACCGGCCCTGCGCGGAGAGCCCGGCGAACAGCCCGACGAGGGTCGCCGCCAGGGCGATCCAGGTGCCGAGCCGCGGGGTCAGCAGCATCCGGTAGCGCTCCAGGGTGGCCTGCTCCGGGGAGTGCGGCCGCAACCGGGGCCGCAGCCGGTACGCCAGCCAGAGGTTGACCCCGACGATCGCCGCCATGCCGAGGCCGACCAGGAGGAAGAGCAGCAGGCGGGTGGTGAGCACGCCGGTGAAGACCTCGGTGTAGCGGACCTCGTCGAACCAGAGCCAGTCGGTCCACGCGTTGACCCCCCACCCGAGCAGGGTGAAGAGCACGAACACCCCGATCAGGACCCCGATGGTGACGCGTCCGCGCCGGCTCATCCTCGGCAGGGGGCTGCTACGCATGACCACTGTTGGCTCCGCACGCTCGATGTGATCGGCTCCGATCAGGGACCCAGAGTACGGGGTCTTCCTGAACACGTCGGGTCAAGGTCACGTCACGATCGTGCCCGCCGGCCGCCACGGCCGAGGCGTGCGTCAGCAGCGGGTCGGCTGCCCGCCCGCGCGCAGCGTCTCCAGCGCCTTCAGCGCGTCGTCCAGCGACCCGACCTTCAGCAACGGCAGGCCGGGCTGCGGGTTGGCGACCGCCTCGGCGCAGTTGTCGGCGGGCACCAGGAAGACCTTCGCGCCGGCCTCCTTCGCGCCGACCAGCTTCTGCGCGATGCCGCCGATCGGGCCGACCCGGCCCTCGTCGTCGATCGTGCCGGTGCCCGCGACCACCTTGCCGCCGGTCAGGTCGGCCAGCTCCAGCTTGTCCACGATGCCGAGGGCGAACATCAGGCCGGCGCTCGGCCCGCCGATGTCCCCGAGGTCGATCTTCAGGGTGAACGGGTGCGGCTGCTGCTGGTCGATCTCGATGCCGATGCGCGGCCGGCCGTCCTGCTCACGGCTGGTCACCGTGGTCGTGGCCGGGGTGCCGTTCCGGGTGTACCCGATCGTCAACGCGGTGCCCGCCGGCTTGGCCCGGATCAGCTCGGTGAGCTTGGACGCGCTGGTCACCGGGGTGCCGTCGACCGAGGTGAGCACGTCGTTCGGCTTGAGCGCCGCGGCCGACGGCCCGCCCGCGGTGACCGCCTTCACCAGCACCTGGATCGGGTAGCCCAGCTCGCGCAGGGCGGCGGTCTCGGCGCTGGTCTGCGAGTTCTGGAAGTCCTCGGCGTTGCGCTGCTCGACCTCCTCCTGCGACTCGCCCGGCGGGTAGACCAGCTCGCGCGGCACCACCGCCTCGTCCCGGGAGAACCAGCCGGCCAGCGCCGAACGCAGCCGCACGGTGGGCTGCACGCCGACCGTGGTGAGCCGCAGCTGGCCGGCGGAGGTGGACGTCGCCCGCCCGCTGACCTGGATGATCTCCTTGCCGTCGGCGGAGCCCAGGGTGTTCACCGTCGGACCGGGACCGAGCACCACGTACGGGAGGGGCACGCTCAGCACCCCGACGCTGAGCAGCGCGGTGAGCACTGCGCCCAGGAGTACGGTCACGCCGCGACGTCTCATGCGCCAGAGCGTACCGATCCGGGCGCGCCGGTCCGGCGCGGTGACCGCCGGACTTCGCCCTCAGCGCAACGCCGGTGGGCGCTACCTGCGGCGGGGCGCGCGTACCGTAGACGTCGTGCCTGATATTCCGTTCGGCTTCGCGCTCCCGGGTGGGCAACCACCAGACCCCAACGATCCCGCGCAGATGCAGCAGTTCATGTCGCAGCTGCAGCACCTGCTCTCGGCGCCGGGCAGCGGACCGGTCAACTGGGACCTCGCCCGGCAGGTGGCCGCGAGCCAGCTGGCCGCCAACGGCGACCCGGCGGTCTCGCCCTTCGACCGCAACACGGTGGAGGAGGCGCTGCGCATCGCCGACCTCTGGCTGGAGCCGGCCACCTCGTGGCCCTCCGGGATCCGGACGTCGGTCGCCTGGAATCGCAACGAGTGGATCTACAAGACCCTCGACGTCTGGCGCAAGCTCTGCGACCCGGTGGCCAGCCGGATGGTGGGCGCGATGGGCGACCTGGTGCCGCCGGAGGCCCGGGCCCAGCTCGGCCCGATGCAGTCGATGGTCGCCACGCTGGGCGGGGCGCTCTTCGGCGGCCAGCTCGGCCAGGCGCTCGGCTCGCTCGCCGCCGAGGTGCTCTCCGCCGGTGACATCGGCCTGCCGCTCGGCCCGGCCGGCACCGCCGCGCTCGTCCCGGCCAACATCAAGGTGTACGGCGAGGGCCTGGAGCTGCCCGAGGACGAGGTCCGCCTCTACGTGGCCCTGCGCGAGGCCGCCCACCAGCGGCTCTTCCAGCACGTGCCGTGGCTGCGCGGGCACGTGCTCACCGCGGTGGAGAACTACGCGGCGGGCATCCGGGTCAACCGGGAGGCGATTGAGGAGGCGATGGGGCGGGTCGACCCGACCGACCCGGAGTCGATGCAGGCGATCGCGCTGGAGGGCATCTTCACCCCGGAGGACACCCCGGCGCAGAAGGCCTCGCTGGCCCGGCTGGAGACGGTGCTCGCCCTGGTCGAGGGCTGGGTGTGCCACGTGGTCGACGAGACCGCGGCGGACCGCCTGCCCAACGTGGTACGCCTCAGCGAGGCGTTCCGCCGCCGTCGGGCCGCCGGTGGGCCGGCCGAGCAGACCTTCGCCGCCCTGGTCGGCCTGGAGCTGCGACCCCGGCGGCTGCGCGAGGCGACCGTGCTCTGGGCGGCGCTGACCGAGCAGCGCGGGATCGCCGGCCGGGACGCGGTCTGGGGCCACCCCGACCTGCTCCCCTCGGACGACGACTTCGCCCATCCGGAGGCGTTCGCCGCCACCGGCAGCGACCTCGACGACGAGCTGGCCACCTTCGACTTCACCGCCCCCGGCGCCCCGGAGGAGCCGACCCCGGGCGAGGACGACGACAAGAGGTCCTGACCCGCGCTGTCCTCCGCCGAGATCCGCGCAACTGCACGGAAACTGTGGCCTCCCACCCACCCGGAGGCCACAGTTTCGCGGAAGTTGTGCGGATCTTGCCGTGTGGCGGGGCGCGCGGGCGCGTGGGGTGGGGTCAGTGGGGGTGGGCGGAGAGCAGGGCGCGGGTGGCCTCCCAGCCCTCGACGGCCGGGTCGAGGGTGCTCAGGTCCGCCGGGCCGCGCAGCCGGCGCCAGCCGGCGGTGACCGCCACGTCCCCCGGCTCGGGAGCGGCCCGCCGGACGTCGGCCGCCGCAGCCGTGTCCAGGTCCAGCGCCGGCAGCCACTCCGGTACGGGCAGCCGCGCGGCCACGCCGAGCAGGCCGGCGCCGGCGCCCTCCACCGGGGCGAGGGCCACGGGCCGGCTGGTCAACGGCCGGAGCAGCTTGCCGATGATCATCCCGGGCAGGTCCGGCGCGTCGGCGACCAGCACTGCCGCCTGGTCGTACCCACCCGACCCGGGACCGACCACCGACCCGTCCTGACCGACGGGACCGGGCGTGGGGAGCGTGAGGGCGGCGAAGACGGCGTCGACGGTCGGTTCGGGCACCTCCAGCACGGTGGTGCCGGGCCAGACCACGGCGTCGGCGAGCCAGCGGTCGGCGGGGGTCACCGCCACCGCGGTCTCCGTCTCCTGGAGCGTGGCCAGCAGGTCGACGACGTCCTCGGCGAGCGCGGAGCGCCACCGGGTCGGGTCGACTCCCGGCGGGGTCCAGGCCACCGGTCCGAGCAACGCCACCACCACACGTCGGGCCATGCCCGACCCTAACCCGCACCGCCGGTCGACCCGCCCCCAAGATCCCCGCAGGTGTCCTCTCGGGACGCGGCAGGGCGGCAGTTCCGGGAGAACGGGTCCCGGACGGCGCGACTCAGTCGGTCAGCGGTACGCCGGAGGCGGCGGCGACCCCCTCCAGGTAGCCGCGGGCCCGCTCGGTCTTCGGGTAGCGCCCGACCAGGGCCCAGAACGAGGCGTTGTGGCTGGGCACGATGAGGTGGGCCAGCTCGTGCAGGAGCACGTAGTCGACCACCCACTCGGGCATGTCCTGGATCCGGTGCGAGATCCGGATGGTCCGGTCGGCCGGGGTGCAGGAGCCCCAGCGGCCGTTCTGGTTGGTCACCCAGCGGACGCTGGCCGGGGCGGCCACGGTGCCGTGCTCGGGCAGGTAGAGGTTGATCAGCCGGGTGGCCCGGGCGAGCAGCTCCGCGTCGGAGCGGGCGAGCCGGCCCTCCCGGGCGGCCAGCCGGGCCAGCATCCGGTCGACCCACTCGCTCTCCTCGGCGCGGGAGAACTGGTCCGGGATGAGCACCACGACCCGCTCACCGTCGCGGTACGCGGACACCGTGCGTCGCCGGCGCTGGCTGCGCCGTACCTCGACGACCGGCTTCCGCGTCGCGGCCATCACTGGTCCGCGCAGCCTCGGATGACTGTCACGAGGGAAAGCTAATGCGTACTGACCAGGGGTCCGCAAGAGTCAACACGACGACACGCGCCCGGAAAATGGTGGTTGGTCGTCAGGAGTCCTGAAAAATTTCTTTGCGGTGGACCTGGTGAGGGCCCGGGGCCGTCACCTGGCGGCCCCCGCACACGTTAAGTGATCTACGGATGGCCGGTGCCGCGGGGGGCACCCGAAGGGGTATCTGAGCGCATTCACCCGGCGTGTCCCCGCCAAACTGACTTATCCGACCTAACTCGGCATGCACACTCTCGACGTCGACTAGCTCACAGAGTCGACGCACAGCTGACATGGAACCGCCCAGACCTGGGTAGGGTCCGCCAACCAGCGGTCACACGCGTGGCCGCCGACAACCCCCCGGCGCCGGTGCCCCGCACGGCCCGCCGCAGGGAAACCGCCGGGACGACATGTCCGGTGGACGAGACGAGGAGGGCTACCGTGGCCGACCAGGCCCAGACCTACAACGGTTACTGCGTCAAGTGCAAGGAGAAGCGGGACTTCGAGGGGCACGTGGAGGTCTCGAAGACCGGCATGAACATGGCCAAGGGCAAGTGCCCGGTCTGCGGCACAACAGTGAACCGCATTCTCGGCAAGGCCAAGGTCTGACCCGTACGGGTCCGGCGGGGAGCGGGGCGGCCACCGGCCGCCCCGCTCCCCGCGGCGCGCCGGCAGCCGACTGTCGGCTGCACGACTCCGGTTACCGACCGGTTGTGGACAACCCCGCTCCGTCCTGTGGACAACCCTGGACAGGGGCGGGCGCACCTGTGGACAACGATCCACGCAGAGCGGGGACACGGTCACGATTCGTGGCATGAGCCACCCGACGCCGCTCCCCCGCCCCACCCTGCTGCCCGGCCTGACCCGCCTCTGGCGGGACCGGCACACCCTGCAACTCGGCCTGGCGCCCGGCCGCGCGGTCCTGCTGGAGGTCGCCAACCCCCGGGCCACCCGGCTGCTCGACCTGCTCGACGGCACCCGCAGCGAACGGGCCGTCCTCGCCCACGCGGCCACCGACCGGGTGGCCCCCGACGAGGCCCGCGCGCTGCTCGACACGCTCCGGGCCGCCGGTCTCGTCGTACCCGCGCACAGCCTGCTCCCCCGCGACCTGGTCGGTCCGGCCCGGGCCCGGCTCGCCGATGAGGCCGACGCGCTCGCCCTGGCCGTGCCCGCGCCTCCCGCGACACCCGCGCAGGTCGTCCGCCGCCGCCGCGCCGCCCGGATCCGGGTCACCGGCGCCGGGCCGCTCGGCGCGACGATCGCGGTCGGGCTGGCCCAGGCCGGCGTCGGGCACGTCCTCCCCGACCTGGCCGGCCCGGTGCGTCCGGCCGACCTGGTCGGCACCGGCCTGACCGCCGCCGACGTGGGCCGGCCACGGGCCGTCGCGGTCCGGGACGCGCTGCGCCGGTGCGCACCGGACACCGCCACCGCGCCGCCCCGGCGGGGCCGGATCGAGCTGGTGGTCCAGCTCGGGTCGGACCGGCCCGCCGCGCTGCTGGCCGCCGGGTACGCCCAGCGCCGCCAACCGCACCTCCTGGTCGACCTGCGCGGCGGGGTGCCGGTGGTCGGCCCGCTGGTCCGGCCCCCGGTCGGCCCCTGCCTGAACTGCCTCGACCTGCACCGGGTCGACCGGGACCCGGACTGGCCCCGGCTCGCCGCCCAGCTCGCGGTCGACCACGCCGAGCGGGCCTGCGCCGCCACCACCCGGCTCGCGGCGGCGGCGTACGCGGTGGCCGAGGTGCTCGCCCACCTCGACGGCGGCACCCCGGAGACCCTCGGCTGCGCGGTGGAGGTCACCCGGGCGGGTCGGTTCCGCCGTCGCCCCTGGGCCCCGCATCCGTCCTGCGGGTGCTCCGGGCGTCGCCCGATCCGCCGGTCGCCGCACCCGCTCCGGCTCGACCGCAGCAGCGGGGGCCCCGAGTCGGTAACAATGGCCGAGTGACCGACATCCCGCGCCGGGCCGTGTCCCGGACCGCCAAGCTCGCCGCTCTGCCGCTCGGCTTCGCCGGTCGGACCGTTCTCGGCATGGGCAAGCGGGTCACCGGCCTCGCGTCCGACGTCATCTCCGCCGAGATCCAGCAGCGCACCGCCGAGCAGCTGTTCAGCGTGCTCGGGCAGCTCAAGGGCGGGGCGATGAAGTTCGGCCAGGCACTGTCGGTCTTCGAGGCGGCGCTGCCGGACGAGATCGCCGCCCCCTACCGGCAGGCGCTCACCAAGCTCCAGGAGGCGGCCCCGCCGCTGCCGGCGGCGACCGTGCACAAGGTGCTCGCCGAGCAGCTCGGGCCGGACTGGCGGGACCGGTTCGTCGAGTTCGACGACACCCCGGCCGCCGCCGCCAGCATCGGTCAGGTGCACCGCGCGGTCTGGCGCGACCCCGGGTACGGCCCGAACGGCGGCCCGCTCCACCGGGACGTGGCCGTGAAGATCCAGTACCCGGGCGCCGGGGACGCCCTGCTCGCCGACCTGAAGCAGCTCTCCCGACTCGGTGGGATGTTCCGCGCCATCCAGCCGGGCCTGGACGTGAAGCCCCTCCTGGTGGAGCTGCGCGAACGGATCACCGAGGAGCTGGACTACGAGCTGGAGGCCGAGTCGCAGCGCGCCTTCGCCGCCGCGTACGTCGACGACCCGGACATCTACATCCCGGAGGTGCTGGACGCCTCGCCGCGGGTGCTGATCACCGAATGGATCGAGGGGACGCCGCTGTCGGAGATCATCCGGGAGGGCACCGAGGAGCAGCGTGACGAGGCCGGGCGGCTGATGGCGGAGCTGCACCTCTCCGCGCCGATGCGGGCCGGGCTGCTGCACGCCGACCCGCACCCGGGCAACTTCCGGCTGCTGCCCGACGGGCGACTCGGCGTGATCGACTTCGGCGCGGTGGCGCGGATGCCGGAGGGCACCCCGGAGCCGATCGGCCGGATCGCCGGGCTGGCGATCCGCGGCGACGCGGACGGGGTGGTCGAAGGGCTGCGCGAGGAGGGCTTCGTCGGCCGGAACGAGACGATCGACGCGCAGGCCCTGCTGGACTATCTCCAGCCGATGCTGACCCCGGTGGCCGAGGAGGAGTTCCGGTTCACCCGCGCCTGGCTGCGCGGGGAGGCGGCCCGGCTGGCCAGCCCCCGGTCGCCCGCCTTCCAGCTCAGCCGCCAGCTCAACCTGCCCCCGTCGTACCTGATGATCCACCGGGTGACGCTGGGTTCGATCGGGGTGCTCTGCCAGTTGGAGGCGAAGGCGCCGTACCGGGCGATCCTGGAGCGCTGGCTGCCCGGCTTCGCCCCGGTGGGCTGAGCGCCGGGACACGACATGCCGCGGGGGCGGCGGCCATCCGGCCGCCGCCCCCGTCGTACTGGGTAGGGATCTAGAGAACGCCCAGGTCGCGCGCCGACTGGCTCCGGCTGGTCATGGCGACGGTACGGGCGGAACGGGTTGCCTCAGTGCGCGTGGTGGTGCCGGCCTGAGGCCGGCGCATTCGCGCCCGGGACAACGCTTCGTGGAGTAGTTGCATCTCGGTTCCGTTCGGCAGGTACAGCATGTGACTTCTCTTCTCTGGCGGCCGGTGGAGGGACACCGGCACGGACGGTCGGGTTGGAACGGGGGTTGTCAGGCTGCCAGCCGGACCGCGCTGCGCGACTCGGACAGCCCACTGGCCGCCAGTCGCGCCTCGGCCTCGACCCGGAGCTGGGCGTCGCGGGCGAGGTCCTCCTTGCGCGGACGGCCCCGGGGCCGCTTGCGCGGGACGACCGCGCCACGCTCGAAGATCTCGCCGCCCCAGACGCCCCAGGGCTCGGCCCGCTCCACCGCCCCGGCCAGGCACTCGACGCGCAGCGGGCAGTCCCCGCAGAGCGACTTGGCCAGCTCGAGCTCGGTGGGCGAGTCGGAGAACCACAGGTCGGGGTCGAACTTCCGGCAGGGCAGGTTCGCCTCCACCTCGACGCTCACGTCGAGCGGGGCCAACGCCAGACTCATCTCCCGGTCACCTCTCTCTCACTTCGATCTCGTGGATCGCATTCCGACGTACTCGGCACTACGTGCGGTGCAAAAAACTAAGGCCGCGGATCCCGGTGTACGGGTTCCGCGGCCTCGAGGTGAGCCGGTGGTCTGTTGTCAGACCGGTCTACCTCGAGGTGGAACGCCGCGGACATCCGTGCGCTTCTTGGCGCCATCGATGCCCATGCCCGTGAAGCCACTGGTCCCCTCGACTCCGGTGAGCGGCGCAACGGTCAGGTTCAGCTCGGCCTGAATCCGGACCTGGTGCACCTGCGGAGCCGACGGTCGAGCGGCCAGGGCCACCCGAACAGCCGACAGCGGAGCGCAGGCAGCTGGCATCGCCGCCGGACGCTCGTAGATGTAGGTCTCCATTGATGCCACCTCCCTGACTTTCCTCGTGCCGACCATGGACTCGTCCCCCGTGAGCAGCCAGAATGGCGCCGCTCGCGAGGTGTGTCCTGAGGCTATTCCTCGCCGCCGGACGAGGGCAAACGATTTACGGCTAGATTTCGAAACTTTTCTGCGGGCAGACCTCGTCCACCTCCGCGCCGGCCACCAGGGCCAGCACGGTATCCCCGTAAAGTCCCAGTTTGCGGGGACCGATCCCGGCGATCGCGATCAGCTCCTCGGTGCGGCCGGGCCGCCGCTCGGCCAGCGCGGTGAGCGTGGCGTCGGTGAACACCACGTACGCCGGCACCTTCTGCGCCCCCGCCACCCGCTGCCGCCACTCGTGCAGCCGGGCGAACAGCCCCTCGTCGAGGTCGGAGGGGCAGGTCGGGCAGCGCCCCAGCTTCCGGTCCGCGCCGGCGAGCAGGGTGGCCCCGCAGATCCGGCAGGACACCACCTGGGTCCGCCGCCGCTGCTCGGGGCCGCGCCGGGCCGGGCCCGCGCCGGCCCGCTCGGTGCCGCCAGAGCGGTCGAGCTGCGGCAGGAAGCGCGAGGGCCGCCGGGCCCGACCACCGGGCGAGCGGGCCGCCGCGTACGACAGCCAGAGCCACTCCCGGGCCCGCGTGATCCCCACGTAGAGCAGCCGCCGCTCCTCCTCGACCTGCTCGGGGGTCTTCGCGTACGTGGTGGGCAGGGTGCCCTCGGCCAGCCCGACCAGGAAGACCGCGTCCCACTCCAGGCCCTTCGCGGAGTGCAGCGAGGCCAGGGTCACCCCCTCCACGGTCGGTACGTGCTGCTGGGCGGCCCGCCGGGCCAGCTCGTCGTTGAAGTCGCCCAGGGTCACCGGCCGCTCGATCGCGGCCGCCTCGCCGATCGGCACCACCTCGGGGGTGGCGGCGTACTCCTCGGCGAGCTGGACCAGCGCGGCGAGCGCCTCCCAGCGTTCCCGGGCCGCGCCGCCGGCCGGGGGCGCGTCCGGCGTCCAGCCGACCGCGGCGAGCCCTTCCACCACGGCGGCCGGCAGCGGGGTCTCCCCCGGGATGGACCGGGTGGCGGCGCGCAGCGCGATCATCGCCTGGCGCACCTCGGGCCGCTCGAAGAAGCGCTCCGCCCCCTGCACCACGTACGGCACCTCGGCCTCGGTGAGCGCCTTCTCGTACGCCTCGGACTGCGCGTTGGTGCGGAACAGCACCGCGATCTCCCGGGCCGGGGTGCCGCCGCCGACCAGCGCCCGGCAGCGGGCCGCCACCGCGGTCGCCTCGGCCGGCTCGTCGGTGAAGATCCGCAGCTCCGGTTCCGGGCCGGGCGGGCGCTGCCCGTGCAGTTCCAGCCGCAGCCGCGCCTCGGCGCCCCGGGCCTGCGAGATCACCGCGTTGGCCAGCCCGACCACCTGGGGCGTGGAGCGGTAGTCGCGGACCAGCCGGACCACGGTGGCGCCCCGGTACCGGCGCGGGAAGTCGACCAGGTACGACGAGGTCGCCCCGGTGAACGAGTAGATCGTCTGGCTGGCGTCACCGACCACGGTGAGATCGTCCCGGCCGCCCAGCCACGCCTCCAGCAGCCGCTGCTGGAGCGGGTTGACGTCCTGGTACTCGTCGACGACGAAGTGCCGGTACTGGCCGCGCACCTGCTCGGCGACGTCGGCGTGCTCCTCGATCCCCCAGACCGCGGCGCGCAGCATGTCCTCGAAGTCGATCACGCCGTTGCCGCGCTTGAGCTTCTCGTACGCGGCGAAGACCTCGGCCACCCGCGCCGGTTCGTACGGGGTGTCGCGCAGCGCCTTGGCCGCGGCCACCACGTACTCCCCCGGCTCGACCAGCGAGGACTTGGCCCACTCGATCTCGCCGGCCAGGTCCCGGGCGGCGGCGCGGTCGGCCCGCAGGCCGACCTTGGCGGCGGCCAGCGTGACCACCCGGACCTTGCTGTCCAGCAGCTCCGGCATCGCCCGCCCCTCCAGCAGCCGGGGCGCGAAGTAGCGGACCTGCCGCAGCGCCGCCGCGTGGAATGTCCGCGCCTGCACGCCGGCGACGCCCAGCGCGGTGAGCCGGGCCCTCATCTCGGCGGCGGCGCGGGCGGTGAAGGTGACCGCCAGCACGTGCCGGGCCGAGATGTCACCGCCGAGCGCGCGGTGCGCGATCCGCGAGGTCACCGCGCGGGTCTTGCCGGTGCCGGCGCCGGCCAGGATGCAGACCGGGCCGGCCGGTGCGGTCACCGCGGACCGCTGCTCCGGATCCAGCCCGGCCAGCACCCGTTCCGCCGCTGAGTGAACCACCACAGCCAGGAATCATCCCAGCTTCCCCCGACGTTGCACCGATAGCCTGGCTTGATCGTGAGCCGCCGGACAGGATCGTTGGAGGATCTTCACATGTTGACCATGTATTCCACCCCGTGGTGCGGCTACTGCCACCGGCTGAAGTCGCAGCTCGACCGGGAGGGCATCGCCTACGAGGTGGTCGACATCGAGCAGGACCCGAAGGCCGCGGACTTCGTGATGAGCGTCAACGGGGGCAACCAGACCGTCCCGACGCTGCGCTTCACCGACGGCAGCGCCCTGACCAACCCGTCGATCACGCAGGTCAAGCAGCACCTCGCCAGCCTCGGCTGAGCCACCGCGTACCCCTCGGGAGCGGCCGACCCCACGTCGGGGCCGGCCGCTGTCGTGCGTCGGTCAGGAGGGCACCGGCCCCGGCGGCGGGGGCGCGCCGACCACCTCGGGCTCGACGGCGGCCGGCGGCGCGGCGGTCGGGGCGCGGCGCGGGCGCGGGAGGCGGACCGGCGGGGTGGGCGGGGTGGGCGGGCTGAGCCGGCGGCCGTGCCACAGGTAGCCGCCGGCCGCGGTGGTGACCAGCCCCACCAGCACGAAGAGCAGCCGGTAGTCGAGCACCCCGACGAGTAGCGCGCCGGTGCCGATGGAGACCGCCTGCGGCCCGCTGACCAGCGCGTCCGAGGCGGCGGAGACCCGGCCGAGCAGGCCGGACGGGGTACGCCGCTGGATCAGCGTGTGCAGCCCGACCATGGTCAACGGCAGGGAGAGCCCGGCCAGCAGCAGCGCCAGCACCCCGAGCCAGAGCCGGGGGTACGCCAGTGCCAGCGCGGCCGGCCCGAACAGCGTCACCCCGGCCGCGAGCGCGCCCACCTCGCCGACCCGGCGGACCACGGTCGCGGAGAGCAGCCCACCGACCAGCCCGCCGATCCCCTGCACGGTGACCAGCACGCCCACGAAGGCGACGTCGCGGTGCAGCCCCTGGTCGACGTACGCGAAGATCAGCGACTCGGTGAAGCCCATCACCAGCGAGCCCAGCCCGTAGCCGAGCAGCGCCCGACGCAGCGCGGCCTCGCCGGCCAGGTGCCGCAGCCCGGCCGCCAGCTCGCCGGGCCGGCGCGGATCGGCGGCCGGTACGCCGGTCTCGGCGACCCGGAGTGGGCCGACCACCGCCGCGGCGGTGAGGAAGCCGGTCATCGCGAGCGCCACCAGCAGCCAGCCACCGACGGCCGCGTAGAGCGCGGCGCCGGCGAGCGGGCCGACCAGCCGCAGCCCCTGCCGGACGGTCTGCAGCACGCCGTTCGCGTCGGGCAGCAGTTCGCTGGGCACGAGCTGCCGGATCAGGCCGCTGAGCACCGCGCTCAACATGATGTACGACAGGCCGTACAGCGCGGCCACCACGTAGACGATCCGGACGTCGGCCCGGTCGCGGACGAGGAAGAGCGGGCTGAGCAGCACGGCGGTGGCCAGGTTGGCGGCCACGAAGAACGGCCGCCGGGGGTACCGGTCGACCAGCCAGCCGACCAGCGGCGCCAGCGTCATCGGCGCGATGATCGCGAAGATGGTCGCGCCGGCCAGGCCGTCCGAGCCGGTCAGGTCCTTCACCCAGACGGCGAGGGCCAGCAGCAGGACGGACTCGGCCGCCATGCTGGCCAGCACGGCGACGAAGAGCAGGCGGAAGTCGGGGCGGCGCAGGACGGTGCGCATCGGGTTTCCTCCGGCGGGGGTACGCCCGCAGGCGGGCGCGTGGGGGTGGGGCGCCGGGCCCGCACCCCCTCGTGCGGGACGTCGGGCACCCCTCCACAGTCCTCTTTTTGTCGTAAGACACGCCCTCGTCGGTCCCTCCGACGCCGGTCGCGCCGTCCATACTGACCGTGGGGGGCGAATTTCATACAGTTACCGTCGCGTCTCGCGCGGCGGTCGACGGAGAAGAGGACACCGTGCCTCCTGCCGCACCAGGCCCGATCCTGCGCCGCCGCAGGCTCGGCACCGAGCTGCGCAAGCTGCGCGAGCAGGCCGGCCTGACCGGCGATCAGGTGATCGAGCGGATCGGCTGGGCCTCCGCGTCCAAGTTGTCCCGACTGGAGAACGGCCGCAGCCGCCCCGACCCGGACGACGTCGCCGTCCTGCTCGCCCTCTACCAGGCGACTGAGGAGCAGTGCGCCGAGCTGCTGGCGATCACCAACGAGGCCGGCGACATGCGCGGCTGGCTCCGGAACTTCCCGGTGATGACCGAGCAGCAGCGCGGCTTCGCCGAGCTGGAGGCGGGCTGCTCGGAGATCTCCGAGTACAACCCGGTCCTGGTCCCGGGAGTGCTGCAGACCGCCGGCTACGCCCGGCACCGGATCATCTCCGCGGCCCGGGTCGCCGAGCAGGCCGGCGACCCCGAGGGCGGCGAGGACCCGGAGACCGAGGTACGCGCCCGCCAGGCCCGCCAGCAGCAGCTGCTGACCCGCCAGGACGCGCCCCGCTACACGGCGGTGCTGGAGGAGGCCGCGCTGGGCCGGCGGGCCGGTCCGCCCGACGTGCTGCACGCGCAGCTGGTCCACCTCTGCGAGCTGGCCATGCTGCCCAACGTCACCCTGCACCTGCTGTTGCGCGACACCCCGGTCGGGGACTGGTACCTCCCGCCGACCGCCTTCTCGGTCTACCGGTTCGCCGATCCGCTCGATCCGGAGACGCTGGCCATCGAAGGTGGGTTCACCGACGTCATGTCGACCGAGGTAAACACCCTAAATCGCTATAAAGTGGTGTTCGAGTGGCTACGCTCGGCAGCGCTCTCCGCGGAGGACACCCTCTCCTGGCTCTTCCAGGCGACGGGACGGCCCGACACGGCAGTCGAGTCCACAGTGGCGTTCGGGCCGGCAGCCGCGCCGGCCCAGCGCCGCCGGGACTCGGGGCGGCTGACCACGGACCGGTGACCCAGCCAGGGCTCCGGTCCCGCGTGCGGCGTCACTCGTCCCCATCGGAGCACTCCACACCAGGAGCAGAACCATGAACGAGATCCGCAACAGCTCGTCCGACCTCGCGCAGCAGCTCGCCGGTGCCGCCTGGCACAAGAGCACCCGGAGCCAGACCTCGAACTGCGTGGAGGTCGCGCCGCTGCGTACCGGGCCGGCGGTCGTGGCCCTGCGGGACAGCAAGGACCAGAGCGGGCCGGTGCTGCTGTTCAACCGGGCCGGCTGGCTCGGCTTCATCGCCGGCGCGAAGAACGGCCAGTTCGACCTGAACTGATCCGGCCACACCCGGGGGCCGTCGGCAGCACGCCGGCGGCCCCTTCGTTCGTCCACCCCCGACAGCCCCGCCGAACCGAGGTCCCCCGATCGGACGACGGCCGGAACCGATCATCGCGTTTCACTTGCTGGGACGACCACGCGGCGTAACATGTCGAAAGAGTGACGTGGAAGTTCCAGCGCGTATCCGTCCATCCGTACCGGAGGACACTCATGCGGTTCCTGATCGTCCGCACCGAGATCCGTGCCGTCGCCGCGACTGACCTCGCCGCCGTCTGGGCGGGCGGTGGTCGACTGCGCGACGAAACCACCGCGCCGGAGCCACGCCGCCAGGTCGTCCACGCCGAGGACCGGGAAGCCGCGCTGCTGCTGGCCCGGGCACTGGCCACGGTCGGGGCGGTCCGCGCCGGGCGGCACCGGGTCAAGGTGGTGCCGATCGAGGACCCGGAACCGGTGCACCCCTACCGCTGGGACGGCAGTTGATCCCCACCTGACGTCCGCCGTGGTCGGACCGGCTCCCCCGCCGCGTTCCTCGCCTCACCCGACCACGGCGGCCCCCTGTCCCCGGCCCGTGACCGTCGCGGCAACGACGGCCACGGGCCGGGGCCTGCTCAACCCGCCCCGCGCCCGCGCCCGCGCCCGCGCCCGCGCCCGCCAGGGACGCTAATTCACGGAAAGAGTGGCTATGGCGGGGCGGATAAGAACTCTTTCCGTGAATTAGCGAGGTGGTGGGGTGGGTGGGGTGGGTCAGCAGTGGCCGTCGAGCCAGCGGTGGACCAGGAAGAGGGCGATCGAGGAGGGCGGCGGGAGGACCAGCCGGTCGTCGCCGTCCACCAGGACGGGTTCGCCGGCCAGCGCGGTGCCGATCTCGCGGCGGGTGAACCAGCGGGCGTGCGCGATCTCCGCCGGGTCGACCCGGATCGGCTCGTCGACGTCCGCCCGGGCCAGGAAGCCGAGCATCAGCGAGCCCGGGAACGGCCAGGACTGGCTGCCCGCGTACACGATCTCCTCGACCCCGACGCCGACCTCCTCGCGGACCTCGCGGAGCACCGCGGCCTCGGCCGACTCCCCGGGCTCGACGTAGCCGGCGAGGCAGGAGTAGCGCCGGTGCCCCGGACTGCGGGCCCAGGTGGCGTTGTTGCCGAGCAGGCAGCGCCCGTCCGGGCCGTCCACCCCGTCGTGGATCAGCACGATCATCGCCGGGTCGGTGCGCGGCCACATCCGCTGGCCCATGGCGTCGACCCGGGACCAGCCGGCCTCGTCGACCTGGGTGGAGTGCCCGCTCGCCGCCGAGTACCGGTGCCGCAGGTGCCAGTTGAGCAGGGCCAGCCCGGTGGTGAAGAGCCCGGCGTCGCGGTCGGTGAGCAGGTGGCCCACCTCCCGCAGGTTCACCGGCCGGGCGTCGGGCAGCTCGGGCAGGGCCGCGTCCACCGCGAAGACCGGTACGCCGTCCGGCTCCACGCCGAGGAACATCGGCACCGAGCGGGGCACCTCGGGCAGCTCGCCGGAGCCGATCAGCACGAGTTCCGGCGGG
Source organism: Micromonospora auratinigra (assembly GCF_900089595.1). Classification (GTDB taxonomy): domain Bacteria; phylum Actinomycetota; class Actinomycetes; order Mycobacteriales; family Micromonosporaceae; genus Micromonospora; species Micromonospora auratinigra. Next base: position 4,036,652 of record NZ_LT594323.1, read on the forward strand.
GCGGTGGCGCCGCGTACCAGGGCCCGGCCGTCGTCGGTCGAGTCCAGCACCAGCACCCGGGCCCGCTCCCACGCCTCGGCGAGCCAGTCCGGGTCGGTCCGCCGGTGCGCGGCCCGGTCCAGCGTGGCCCGGGCCAGCGGCGGCGCGGTCTCGCCGGTCACGCCGACGCCCCGTCCCGCCGGCCGGCGGCGCGACGTGCCCCGGTGCCGGGCCGACCGGTCCGCTCGTTCACGCCGACTCCGTCCGTACCGGGGTCACCGCGGCGAGCGGGCCGGCGATCCGTTCGGCGTCGCCGAGCACCACGGTGACCGCCCGCGCCGGGGCCAGGTAGCGCGCCCCCGCCTCGGCCACGTCGTCCACGGTCGCCTTCGCCAGCCGGGCGGCGTGCTCGGCGAGGAAGTCCAGGCGCAGCCCGTTGCCGGCGTACGCGCTGGTCAGCGAGGCGAGCCCGGCCTGGGTGGACATGCCGAGCTGGAGCGTGCCGAGGGCGTACTGGCGGGCCTGCTCCAGCTCCTCCGGCTTGGGTGCGAGGGTGGCCAGCCGGCCCAGCTCGTAGACCGTCTCCAGCAGCGCCGGGGCGGTCACCTCGGTGGCCACCTCGGCGGCGGCGACCAGCACCGAGCCGGCGACCGAGTGCTCGACCAGCGAGTGCGGCCCGTACGTGTAGCCCTTGTCCTCCCGGATGTTCTCCGTCCAGCGGGAGGAGAAGTAGCCGCCGAAGATCAGGTTGGCCAGTTGCAGCGCGGCGTGGTCGGGGTGGGTGCGGGGCACCGCGGGCAGCGCGAGGCGCAGCGAGGACTGCACCGCGCCGGGCCGGTCGACCAGCAGCAGCGGGCCGGGCTCCAGCGGTGGCGCGGGCGGCAGCTCGGCGGGGTGGCCGTCCCCGGTCCAGCCGGCGAGCGCCCGCTCCGCCGCGTCCAGGGCCCGGTCGGGCTGCACGTCGCCGACGACCACCAGCACCGCGCCGGCCGGGTGCACCCGCTCGGCGTGCAGCTTGCGCAGCGCGGGCGGCCGGACGGCGCGGACCTGCTCCGGGTCGGGGGTCTGCGTCGCGTACGGGTGCCGGCCGTAGATCCGCTTGAGCAGCGCGGTGCGGGCCAGGTGGGCGGGCTGGCTCTGGGCGACCTGGATCCGGTCGACCAGCCGGTCCCGTTCGGTCTGGACCCAGTCGGCCGGGTAGGTGGCCCCGGTCAGCACGTCGGCGAGCAGCTCCAGCATCCGGTCCAGGCCGGTGACCAGGCCGGCGCCGGAGAGCATCAGCCGGTCCGGGTCGACGCCGGCGGAGAGCCCGCCCCCGACCTTCTGCAACTCGGCGGCGATCTGGTTGGCGGTGTGGGTGGCCGTGCCGGAGAGCATGGTCTGCGCCAGCATCGCCCCCCGGGCCAGGTGGGTCCGCCCGAACGGCATCCAGAGCCGCAGCTCGACCAGCGGCACGGCGGGTCGGCGTACCGCGATCACGGTGAGCCCGTTGCCGAGCGTGCGTTCGGCCTGCTTGGGCAGCTTGAGCCGCCGGTTGGGGCCGAGCGGCGGCAGGGCCCGGGGGGCGGTCGCCACGGTCGCCGTGCTCATCGGATGCCTCCCGCGATGACCTCGATGGACGCGCGGCGCTCCGGCCGCAGGGTGGCGGCGGCGGCGCGGACCTCGTCCTCGGTCACCTCGCCGACCAGCCGGGGCAGCTCGTTGAGCAGGCCGGGCTCGCCGCGTTGCTGTTCGAGCACGGCCATCCGCAGCGCCCGGCCGAGCGCCGCGTCGGTGTCCCGGAGCAGGTGGGTCGCCATCCGGGCCTGGGTACGGGCCAGCTCCCCCTCGGTCAGCCCGTCGGTGGCGAGCCGGTCCAGTTCCTCGTCGACGGTGCGCAGCACCTTGTCCACGTCGCCGCCGGGCGGCAGGTGGGACTGGAGCAGCAGCGCGGTGGGGTCGCGGACGTCGAACGGATCGCCCATGAAGCCCAGGTAGCCGCCGACGCTGGTGACCGTGCGGTCGCGCTGGACCAGCCGCTCGACGAGCCGGGACGCGTCGCCGTCGGTGAGCACCTCGGCGAGCACCACGTACGGCAGGTAGCCGGTGAAGTCGGTCACCGGGTCGGGCACCCGCCAGGCGCTGGCCACCGCCGGCAGCGGGGCCAGCTTGTCGGTGTACGAGGTGCGCCGCTCGGCGGTCAGGTCGGGCTCGGTGAAGTCGGGCCGGTCCGGGGCGGGGCGGGCCGGCACGTCCCCGAAGTGCCGCTCGATCAGCGTGGTCGCCTCGGCCACGTCGATGTCGCCGCTGACCGCGAGGACCGCGTTGCCGCTGGCGTAGTAGCGGCGGAAGAAGTCGGCGGCGTCGGCCACGGTGGCCGACTCCAGGTCGTCGAAGGAGCCGTAGCCGTCGTGCGCGTTGGGGAAGGTGTCGAACATGACCGGCGGCAGGGTGAGCCAGGGGAACCCGCCGTACGGCCGGTTGAGCACGTTGACCCGGATCTCCTCCTTGACCACGTCGACCTGGTTGCGCAGGTTCTCCTCGGTCAGCCGGGGGCCGCGCATCCGGTCGGCCTCCAGGAACAGCGCCCGTTCCAGGGCGTTGCTGGGCAGCGTCTCGAAGTAGTCGGTGTAGTCGAGGTGGGTGGAGCCGTTGAAGGTGCCGCCGGCGCCCTGGACGTGCCGGAAGTGGGCCAGCTTCTCCAGGTTCTCGGAGCCCTGGAACATCAGGTGCTCGAAGAGGTGGGCGAAACCGGTACGGCCCTCGGGTTCGGACCGGATGCCGACGTCGTAGACCACCGCCACCCCGATCACCGGGGCGCTGCGGTCGGCGGTGAGCACCACCCGCAGGCCGTTGTCGAGCGTGAACCGCTCGACGGGGTACTTCGTCGCTGGAATCTTCGCTCTCCGCGTCGGCACGTGATCGACCCTAACGCGTCGGCACCGCCCGCACCCGCGCTGTGGCCCGGCACGTCCGGCGGCCGATCAGGTGGTCGGCCGCGCGGCGGGCCTAACTCCACCGAACAGGTGGGAATTGCCGTGAACCCCGAGGTCGGTCGTCCCGGATCGTGGATGACCCTTGACGCGGCTCGCCACCTACTCCAGTCTTCCTACCAACTAAGTAGGAATACTGTGGATTGGACTTCTGATGAGACGGCTCCCCTTCCGTCGGTTGGTCTCCCTCGCCACCCTCGCCGTGGTCGGCGCGGCCACCCTGGGCACCACGGCCGCCTGCGGTGACGACACCGACAAGGCCGACGCGACCGGTCCGGTGACCCTGCGGCTGGGCTACTTCCCGAACATCACCCACGCGCCGGCCGTCGTCGGCGTGGAGAAGAAGATCTTCGAAGAGAAGCTCGGCAGCGGCGTCAAGCTGGAGACGAAGACCTTCAACGCCGGCCCGGCCGCCATCGAGGCGGTCTTCTCCGGCGCGCTCGACGCCACGTACATCGGCCCGAACCCGACCGTGAACGCCTTCTCCAAGTCCAAGGGGGAGGCGGTCCGGGTGGTCTCCGGCGCGGCGTCCGGCGGCGTCGCCCTGGTGGTCAAGCCCGGCATCACCTCGGCCGAGCAGCTGCGCGGCAAGAAGATCGCCACCCCGCAGCTCGGCAACACCCAGGACGTGGCGCTGCGCTACTGGCTCAAGGAGAAGGGCCTGCAGACCACCAAGGAGGGCGGCGGCGACGTGAAGGTCGTCCCGCAGGAGAACCCGCAGACGGTGGAGACCTTCACCAGCGGCGCGATCGACGGCGCCTGGGTGCCCGAGCCGTTCGTCTCCCGCCTGGTCAACGCCGGCGGCAAGGTTCTGGTCGACGAGCGGGACCTCTGGCCGGACCGGAAGTTCGTGATCACCAACCTGCTGGTCAGCACGAAGTTCCTCAAGGCCCACCCCGACGTGGTGAAGAAGCTGGTCGAGGGACAGGTCGCGGCGAACGAGTTCGTGAACACCAAGCCGGACGAGGCCCAGCAGGCCATCTCCGACCACATCAGCAAGATCACCGGCAAGCCGCTGGACGTCAAGCTGATCAAGCAGGCCTGGCCGACGCTGGAGTTCACCAACGACCCGATCGCCTCCTCGCTGAAGGCCGGCCTGGACCACGCGGTCGCCGTCGGACTGACCCAGCCGGTCGACCTGAACGGCCTCTACGACCTGAAGTACCTCAACGAGGTGCTCAAGGCCCAGGGCAAGCCCGAGGTCAGCCAGCCGTGACGTCGGCCACGACGACCACCCCGCGCAGCGCGACCGGCACGGTCGCGCTGCGCGGCGTGACCAAGGTGTACGGCCAGGGCGAACAGGCCGTCCTGGCGCTGGACGGGGTGTCGCTGGACGTCGCCCCGGGCGAGTTCGTCTGCCTCGTCGGCGCGTCCGGCTGCGGCAAGAGCACGCTGCTCAACCTGGTCGCCGGGCTGGACCGGGCCAGCGGCGGCCAGATCGAGCTGGGCGAGGGCGCCGACCCCGGGCTGATGTTCCAGGAACCCGCCCTGTTCCCCTGGCTCACCGTCGAGGGCAACGTCGAGGTGCCGCTCAAGCTGCGCGGGCTGCCCCGGGCCGAGCGCCGGGCCCGGGTCGCGGAGCTGTTGCGTACGGTCCACCTGGCCGACTTCGGCCGCAAGCGCCCGCACCAGCTCTCCGGCGGCATGCGGCAACGGGTCGCGCTGGCCCGCACCCTCGCCCTGGACACCCCGGTGCTGCTGATGGACGAGCCGTTCGGCGCGCTCGACGCGATGACCCGCGACATCCTGCACGACGAGCTGGAGCGGATCTGGTCCGAGCGGAAGCTCAGCGTGCTCTTCGTGACCCACAACGTGCGGGAGGCGGCCCGGCTCGCCGACCGGATCATCCTGCTCTCCAGCCGCCCCGGCCGGATCATCTACGCCACCGAGGTGGACGTGCCGCGACCCCGGCGGATCGACTCGCCGGAGGTCTCGGCGATCGCCGCCGACATCACCGACCGGCTGCGCAAGGAGGTGGGCCGGCATGGCCAGTGACACCCTCGCCGGTTCGACGCGGACCGACGCCGAGATCTCCGGTCTCGACCGGCTGGAGATCGCCGGCCGCGAGAAGCCCCCGTCGCGGGCGGTCCGGGTCTGGGCGGCCACCTGGCCGAAGTTCGCCGCGCTGGCGCTGGCGATCGCCATCTGGCAGGCCGTGGTCTGGAGCGGCTGGAAGGACCCCTGGGCGCTGCCCGGGCCGGGCGTGGTCTTCGCGGACCTCGGCCGGTATCTGGTCAGCTCCGCGCTCTGGGAGGGCCTGGCCACCACCGGGCGACGGGCGCTGGTCGGTTTCGCCGCCGCCGTCGCGGTCGGCTTGCTGCTCGGCCTCGGGGTGGCCCGGGTGAAGGTGCTCCGCGCCGCCCTCGGCTCGATGATCACGGCGTTGCAGACGATGCCGTCGATCGCCTGGTTCCCGCTGGCCATCCTGCTGTTCCAGCTCAGCGAGCAGGCCATCTTCTTCGTGGTGGTGCTCGGCGCGGCCCCGTCGGTCGCCAACGGCGTCATCCACGGCGTCGACTACGTGCCGCCGCTGCTGGTCCGCGCCGGCCGCAACCTGGGCGCCCGCGGCCTCAACCTCTACCGGTACGTCATCGCGCCGGCCGCACTACCGGCCATCGTGGCCGGCCTCAAGCAGGGCTGGGCCTTCGCCTGGCGCAGTCTGATGGCCGGCGAGCTGCTGGTGGTCATCGCCGAGCGCACCTCGATCGGCGCGCAGCTCACCTATGCCCGGGACTTCTCCGACGCGCCCCGGCTGATGTCCATCATGATCGTCATTCTGGTGGTCGGCCTGGTCGTGGACGCCGCGTTCGGCGCGGCCGACAAGGCGATCCGGCGCCGCTGGGGCGTGCTGGACCAGGCCGGCAACTGACCCCGTGTACGTCTCCGCACGCGCCGACTACGCGCTCCGCGCCATGCTCGCCGTCGCCGCGGCCGGGTCCCCCGGCGGCGGCGAGCTGGTCAAGGCGGCGGCGCTCGCCGAGAACCAGGACATCCCACTCAGCTTCCTCCAGGGCATCCTGCTCGACCTGCGTCGTGCCGGGCTGCTGCACAGCCACCGCGGCGCCGACGGCGGCTACGCCCTCACCCGCCCGGCGACGGAGATCTCCGTCGGGGACGTCCTGCGGGCCGTCGGTGGGGCGCTGACCAGCGTCCGGGGACTGCCCGCCCAGGGCATCGGTTATCACGGGGTGGCCACCGGGCTGCGCGACGTCTGGCTCGCGGTCGACGGGGCGATCGCCCTGGTGGTCGACCGGACCACGCTGGCCGACCTGCTGACCCAGGAGAGCGGCGCGCCCACCGGCTGACCGCCGCGGCCCTCGGCCACGACCCGCCCCGGGCTCCGGGTCATCGGTGCCGCGCGGAACCAACGGTCGCGCGGAGGCGCCGTCAGCCCGGGCCGTCGCCGGCCGGGTCGCCCGGACCGGTCGGCGCGTGCAGGCCGACCAGCTCGGCGGGGACCGCCGCGCCGGGTGCGGGGTGCCACGGCGCGAAGGCCGCGACCATGGCGAGCAGGAGCCCGGCGACCGCCACCGCGAATACCACGAGCAGCTCGCGCAGCGCCCCCGAGCCGGCATCGCCCGCCATGGTCACCCCTCCCGTGCCCGGCCCCACCGGGCCGGGTTCTTCCCCCCGAGGACAGCGTCGAGCAGGCGGGGACGGGAGGCAGTCGCCGATCGGACGCATCGCAGCCGGCAACCCGACTCGACCCGCGTCACGGTCACCCCCGGTGGCGAGTCGAGGCCGCATGCGTGAGGAGGGGCCCCCTGTACGACGCGAGGCGTTGACAGGGGGCCCCTCCTTTCGCGTCAGGCGGTGCGCGGGCGACGCGGGCGGCGGGAGCGACCCGAGGTGCGGTGCGCCGAGCGGCCACCCTCACCACCGGCCGCGCCGCCACCGCTGCGGGTACGGGCGGGCTGCGCCGGCTGCGGGGCGACGATGGTCACCGGCACCCCGGACGGCTCCCGGGCACCGGTCACCCGGGCCAGCGCCTCGTCGCCGAGCCGCACCTGGGTCGACTGCGGCCGGATGCCGGCCACACTCATCAGCCGGCTGACGTCCCGTCGCTGCTCGGGCAGGACCAGCGTGACCACGGTGCCCGACTCCCCGGCCCGGGCGGTCCGGCCGCCCCGGTGCAGGTAGTCCTTGGCCTCGGTCGGCGGGTCGACGTTGACCACCATGTCGAGCCCGTCCACGTGGATGCCGCGCGCCGCCACGTCGGTGGCGACCAGCGCGGTCACCTGGCCGGTGCGGAACTGCTCCAGGATGCGGGTGCGCTGCGGCTGCGACTTCCCGCCGTGCAGCGCCGCGGCGCGTACCCCCTTGGCGAGCAGTTGCCGGGCCAGCCGGTCGGCGCGGTGCTTGGTGCCCATGAACAGGATGGTGCGGCCCTCGCGGGCGGCGATCCGGGTCAGCGCGGTGGGCTTGTCGGCCGCCTCGACGTGCAGCACGTGGTGGGTCATCGCGGTCACCGTGGCGGTGCCCGGGTCCACCGAGTGCGAGACCGGGTCGGTCAGGAAGCGGCGGACCAGCCGGTCCACGCCGCCGTCCAGGGTGGCGGAGAAGAGCATCCGCTGCCCGTCCGGGGCGACCTGCTCCAGCAGTTTGGTGACCTGCGGCAGGAAGCCCATGTCGGCCATCTGGTCGGCCTCGTCCAGGACGGTGACGGCGACCTCGCCGAGCCGGGCGTCACCGCGGTTGATCAGGTCGTGCAGGCGTCCGGGGGTGGCCACGACCACCTCGGCGCCGGCCCGCAGCGCGTCCGCCTGCCGCTGGAGCGAGAGGCCGCCGACCACGGTGGCGCAGCGCAGCCCGAGGGCCTTCGCGTACGGGGCCAGCGCGGTGGTCACCTGCTGCGCCAGTTCCCGGGTCGGCACCAGCACCAGCGCGAGCGGCCGGCCGGGGCGGGCCCGCCGACCGGCGGTGCGGGAGAGCAGGGGGAGCCCGAAGGCGAGGGTCTTGCCGGAGCCGGTGCGACCCCGGCCGAGCACGTCCCGGCCGGCCAGCGAGTCGGGCAGGGTGGCCGCCTGGATCGGGAACGGCTCGGTGATGCCCTGCGCGGTCAGCTCGGCGACCAGCGCCGGAGCCAGGCCGGTGGCGGCGAAGCTGGGAATGGTCATGGTCATGCGGAATGGCCTTCCTCGACGCGGCACGTGTCGAGGGAGGGCGCCGAGAGGCGCTGTCACCGGGGGACTCGTCCGCCGGGACTCACAAGCACGAACCGATGGGGTACAGGCCGGTCCGCCGCAGCACGCCACGTCCCGCCGGAGCGGGGGGCGGCGCGGCGGACCGGTCCCGTCACCGCGCCCGGAGGGCGCGGAGGGTGTTACCGGGAGATCCGAAGATCAGAGCGGACGGATGTTCTCCGCCTGCGGGCCCTTCTGGCCCTGGGTCACCTCGAACTCGACCCGCTGGTTCTCGTCCAGGCTCCGGTAGCCGGAGGTCTGGATCGCGGAGAAGTGGGCGAAGACGTCAGCGCCGCCGCCGTCCGGGGTGATGAAGCCGAAGCCCTTGTCCGCGTTGAACCACTTGACGGTGCCAATAGCCATTTGTTTCGTCTCCTTGACGGAACGTCGAACCCGCACCTGTTGCGGGCCCGAAGGGAGCGTGCCGCAGTGCACGGCACACCTGTCGCTGCTGGTCGCCCCGCCCGGAGAACTCCGGACACAACAAAGAGCGCCTGGGGCCACAATCCGCCAGGCGCACACAGAGTCTCTGGAAACCAAAACTGCAACGAAGTCAACGTATCACGGATGCGCCCGTCCGGTCTCCCCCCGGGTGATTTCCGGTACGCCGGCCACCAACTCGACCAGCCCGGCGGCGTCGAGCAGGTCCGCCGGCCGGACGGTCACCCCGTCGCGGACGTAGTGGAACGCCGCCCCGACCCGCTCCACCGGCACCCCGGCCAGCTCGGCCCAGGCCAGCCGGTAGACGGCGAGCTGCACGGCGGCGGCGTCGGCCTCCCGGCCGGCGGGGCGGCGGCCGGTCTTCCAGTCGACCACGTCGTAGCGCCCCCCGGGGCGGGCGAAGACGGCGTCCATCCGGCCGCGGACCACCACGCCGGCGAGCACCGTGGCGAAGGGCACCTCGACCTCCACCGGCACCCGCTCGGCCCACTCGCTGGCCAGGAAGCGCTCCTGGAGCTCGGTGAGCGCCTCGTCCGGCGCGGCGTCCTCGTCGGCGGCGCCGGGCAGCTCGTCCACGTCGAGCAGCCGGTCGGCGCCGAAGCGCTGCTCCAGCCAGGCGTGGAAGGCGGTGCCCCGCCGCGCGTACGGGCTGGGCTCGGTGGGCATCGGGCGGCGCAGCTGCCGGGCCAGCGCCTCCGGGTCGCGGCGCAGCGCCACCAGCTGGGTCACCGACAGGTGCCCGGGCAGCTCCACGTCGACCGCCTCCGCCCCGCGCAGCAGCTCGGCACGTTCGGCGAGGAGCAGGTCGGCCTCCCGCCGCCACCGGGCCACCTCGGGATCGGCGTCCGGGACCGCCGCCACCTCCGCCGGCACGGATCCGGGACCGGCGTCCCGGGCCGGGCCGGGGCCGGTCTCCCGGGCCGGGCCGGGGCCGGTCTCCCGGGCCGGGCCGGGGCCGGTCTCCCCCGCCGGGCCGGGGCCACCGTTCCGGGCGGCGGCGAGGAGGGCCGCCTCGCGGCGGGCCGCCTCGGGGTCGGCCAGGTACCGGCGGACCAGGCCGGCGGCCTCCGCCAGCGCCGGCCGGCGCGCGCCCAGCGGGTCGGCCGGCCACTCGGCCCGGAGCACCTGCTCGGTGGTCGGGTTGACCGCGTCGCCGGCCGGCTCCGGTGCCCACTCGTCGACCAGGTGCCCGGCCACCCCGTCGAGGCAGGCGTCGTGCACCTCGCGCAGGAAGACCGAGGGACCCCGGAACCGCTTCGTCCCCTCGCCCCACCAGTAGCCGGAGCAGAGCAGCAGCCGGCGCGGCCGGGTCACCGCCACGTACGCGAGCCGGCGCTCCTCCCGCTCGTCGTGGGCCCGCCAGGCGTCGGTGAAGTCCTCCACCGCCCGGGCCACCGCGCGCTGGTCCGCCGCGTCGGCCAGGCCGAGCTCGGGCAGCCCGTCGACGTCGCCGCGCAGCGGGAACGGCAGCACGCCGAGCCCACCCAGCCAGTGGTCGGAGTTGCGCACCGGGCCCGGCCACACCCCCCGGGTCAGCCCGGCCACCGCCACCACGTCCCACTCCAGGCCCTTGGCCGCGTGCGCGGTGAGGATCTGCACCGCTCCCTCCACCACCTCGACCTCGCCGGGGGTGAGACCGCGCTCCTCGTCCTCGGCGGCGGCCAGGTAGGCGAGGAAACCGGCCAGCGTGGCCCCGGGCGTCTCGCCGCTGAACCGGGCCGCGACGTCGCCGAGCGCGTCTAGGTGCCCCCGGGCCAGCCCGGCGTCACCGGTGCCGTCCCGGCCGGCCCGTACCGCCACCTCGACGTCCAGGCCGGTGGTGCGCTCGATGTCCGCGATCAACTCCGGCAGGGACTGGTCGAGCCGGTAGCGCAGCAGCGCCAGCTCCATCCCGTACGCGCGCAACCGCACGTATCCCTCCGCCGAGTACGCCTGCGCGGGCCCCAGGTCGGCCAGCGCCTCGACCAGCGTCGCCTCGTCGAGGGCGTCCACAATGATCTCCGGCCCCTCGTCGCCGGTCAGCTCGCGGCGGGACCGCGCGATGGCCCGGGCCCGCCGGTGCAGGGCCACCAGGTCGCGCGGCCCGATCCGCCAGCGGGCCCCGGTGAGCAGCCGCAGCAGCGCCGCCCCGTCGGTCGGGTCGGCGAGCACCCGCAGGGTGCAGACCACGTCGCGGACCTCGGGGGTGTCCAGCAGGCCGCCCAGCCCGACCACCTCGACCGGCAGGCCACGGGCCCGCAGCGCCGACTCGATCGCCGGGATCTGGCTGCGCAGCCGGACCAGCACGGCGGTGGTGGGGCGGCGCGGCACCGGGATGTGCTCGGGCAGCGCGCCGGGCAGGCCCGCCGCGCCCCGCCAGGCCGCCAGCACGCTGTCGGCGATCCACTCGGCCTCGTCGGCGTACGTCTCCAGCAGAGCGCAGTGCACGGTGCCGGCGGCCCGGCCGTGCGGGCTGCGGTGCGGGATCGGCTCCCGGACGCTGAGCGCGGCGTGCAGCTCGGGCACCCGGGCGCCGGCCGCGCGCAGCGGCACCGAGAGCGCGTTGGCGACCCCGAGGATCTCCGGCCGGTTACGCCAGCTGGTGGTCAGACTCAGCACCTCGGCGGGGGTGCCGTCGGCGTGCGCGAACTCGGTGGGGAACCGGTCCAGCGTGCCGGCGCTGGCCCCCCGCCAGCCGTAGATGGACTGGCAGGGGTCCCCCACCGCGGTGACCGGGTGCCCGCCGCCGAACAGCGCGTTGAGCAGCACCACCTGGGCGTGGCTGGTGTCCTGGTACTCGTCGAGCAGCACCACCCGGAAGCGGTCCCGCTCGATCACGCCGACGCCCGGGTGGTCCCGGGCCACCCGGGCGGCCCGGGCGAGCTGGTCGGCGAAGTCCATCGCCTCGAAGTCGTCCTTGCGCCGGGCGTACGCGCGGACCAGCGGCAGCAGCTTCAGCCGGGTCCGCTGGAGCTGGAGTGCCTTCTTCACGTCCGCGTAGACCCGGCCGGGGCGGGACTGCACATCGGCGAAGAACCGGCCGGTCCAGGCGGCCAGCTCGTCCGGGTCGACGAGGTGCTCGTCCAGCTCCCCGGCGAGCGCCAGCACCGCGTCGGTGACGGTGCTGGGCATCCGGTCCACCTCGGACATGTCCCCGTCGTAGTTGCGCACCAGCAGGTCCACGAGCTGCCAGCGGGACGCCTCGGTGAGCAGCCGGGTGGTCGGCTCGTACCCGGCGCGCAGCCCGTGCTCGGTGACGATCCGCCCGGCGTACGAGTGGTAGGTGGAGACGGTCGGCTCGCCGGCCAGCGGATCGTCCTGCCGGTCGCGGGCCTGCCGGCCGAGTCGCCGGACGAGCTGGTCCAGCCGGGTCCGGACCCGGTGGGCCAGCTCACCGGCGGCCTTGCGGGTGAAGGTGAGGCCGAGTATCTGCTCGGGGCGGACGTACTGGTTGGCCACCAGCCAGACCACCCGGGCGGCCATCGTCTCGGTCTTGCCCGAGCCGGCGCCCGCGACCACCAGCAGCGGCTCGACCGGGGCCGCGATGATCGCCGCCTGCTCCCGGGTGGGGGCCGGCAGCCGCAGCAGTTTCGCCAGCTCGACCGGCGTGTACCGGGGGCCGGCGTCGGCGGCGCGCGGCGCGGGGGTGGTGGCGGCGCCGAACAGGGTGGGCTGGCTCACGGCTGCTCCGGCGGGGGTTCGACGACCTGGCGGCCCTGCCCGGAGACCGGGCAGCTGCTGCGGACCGGGCAGACCCGGCACTTCGAGTTGGCGACCGCGGCGAAGGTGGCGGCGGCCATGGTGTCGGCGGTCCGCCGGACCAGCGCGGTGGCCCAGCCGGCCTCCGGTCCCTCCCCGGCCGCCGCCTGGCTCTGTTCCTTGGCGTCCCTGGCCCCGGTGCCGAGCTGCACCAGCGCGGCGCCGCCGGGCTCGTCGCCGAACTCGCCGAACGCGCCCGCCTCCACCGCCGCCTGGTACGCGCCGAGCTGCGGGTGCTCGGCGACCTCCCGCTCGGTGACGGCGGTCGACTTGCCGGTCTTCAGGTCGATCACCACGAGCCGGCCGTCCGCGTCGACCTCCAGCCGGTCCACCCGGCCGGTCAGCTCGACCGGCCGGGCCGGGTCGTCGAGCCGGACCGCGAACTCGTGCTCGATGGCGAGCAGCCGGCGGGGGTTCCCGGCCAGCCAGCGCAGCAGCTTGTCCACCATCGCCTCGGCGCGCTGCCGTTCCGGGCCGACCATCCAGCGGGCGGCCAGTTCGATCGCGTCGAACCGGGCGGCCACGTACTCCAGCAGGGTGGTCCGGTCGACGGTGGCGTCCTCGGCCAGCATCGCGGCCGCGTGCACCAGGTTGCCCACGCCCTGCGCCGCGCTGGCCGGCGGGCTACCGCCGTGCCGCTCCAGCAGCCACCGCAGGCTGCACCGGAGCGCGCTCTCCATCGCCGACGGGGTGACCCGGACCGGCTCGCCGGGGTCGACCAGGGGCCGGTCGTCGGAGAGGCCGCGCAGCCCCCACCAGTCGTCCGGGTGCGCGCCGGCCACCCCGGCGGCGGCCAGGCGGGCCAGCTCGGCGGCCGCCGCGCGCCGCCGGGTGACCGGTGCGGCCGGGTCGACCACGGCGGTACGCAGCTCCGCGACCAGCGCGGAGAGGGTGAGCCCGCGCGGCGGCAGGGTGACCGGCAGCACGGTCGGCGTCGGGTCCTGCCCGTGCTCGTCCCGGACCGGCACCGGCCCGTCCGGCCGACTCCGGTCCGGGCCACTCCGGTCCGGCCCACTCCGGTCCGGGCCGCTCCGGTCCGGCCCACTCCGGTCCGGTCCGCTCCGGTCCGGCCCACTCCGGTCCGGTCCGCTCCGGTCCGGGCCGGACCCGTCCGGGCCGGCCGGGGCGCTGCCGCCCCCGCCGATGGCGGGCGGTTCACCGGCGGCCAGCTCGTGCAGGAAGCGGCTCGGCTGCTCCTCGTGGTCGTCGCCGCCGACCGCGGCGGAAGCGACCGCGCTGACCAGCAGCCGGTGCCGGGCGCGGCTGACCGCGACGTGGAAGAGCCGGCGCTCCTCGTCCAGCAGCGCCGAGGTCTGCCCGACCAGGCTGGCCCGTACCCCGGCCCCGTCGGCACGCCCGGCGAGCACGTCGACCAGCCGCTCCGAGCCGAGCAGGCTGCCGCGCAGCCGCAGGTCCGGCCAGACGCCCTCCTGCACCCCGGCGATCGCGACCAGGTCCCACTCCAGGCCCTTGGCGGCGTGCGCGGTGAGCAGGCGGACCGCCTCGCCCCGGTCGGCGCTGGCGGCGAGGGTGTCGGCCGGCAGGTCCTGGCCGAGCACGTGGTCGAGGAAGACCTCGGTCCGGGCACCGGGCAACCGGTCGGTGAACCGGGCCGCCGCGTCGAAGAGCACCAGTACGGCGTCGAGGTCGCGGTCGGCGGCCTCGGCCCGCCAGCGCTGCGCGGTCTCGTGCTCGCCGGTGGCCGTCCGGCCCCGGGTGATCGCCCCGGCCCAGCGCTCGGCCAGGCCGCTGTCCCGCCACACCGCCCAGAGCACGTCCTCGACGGTGCCGCCCGGGGCGGCGGCGGCCTGCCGGGCGGTCTCCAGCAACTGCGCCACGGCCTGCGCGGGCGCGGCCCAGCGCCGCTCCACGGCGGCCAGCTCGGCCGGGTCGCGCAGCGCCTCCACGATCAGCTCGCCGGAGGGGCGACGGTCCCCGGCGGCCAGCGCGAGCGCGCGCAGCCCCTGGCGCAGCCGCCGCTCGGCGAGCGGGTCGGCGCCGCCGAGCGGCGAGTGCAGCAGCGCGACGGCCGACTCCTCGTCGAGCCGGTCGGGTTCGAGGGCGCAGCGGAGCAGGAGCAGCAGCGGCGCCACCGCCGGCTGGAGGTGCAGCGGCAGGTCCTCGCCGTGCACCACGGTGGGCACCCCGGCGGTGTGCAGGGCCCGGCGCAGCGACGGCAGCTGCCGCCCGGTGGAGCGGACCAGCACCGCCATCCGCGACCAGGGCACCCCGTCGAGCAGGTGGGCCTCGCGCAGGGCGTGGGCCAGCCAGGCGGATTCGCTGGTGGCCGAGCGGAAGGTGCGCACCTCGACGGCGCCGGGCCGGGCGTCGGGCAGCGGGCGCAGCCGCCGGTGCGCCGCCGGGCCGCGCAGCCGGCGGGCCAGCCGGGCGGTCGCCGCCAGCAGCTCCGGGCCGGCCCGGTAGGAGGTGGTCAGCAGGACCTGGGCGGCGGGTGCCCCGGAGGCGGTGCGGAACCGGTGCGGGAAGGCGGTCACCCCGGCCGGATCGGCGCCGCGGAAGGCGTACGTGGAGGAGTCCGGGTCGGCGAAGGCGACCAGGGACTTGCCGCCCCCGGCGAGGACGTGCAGCAGTTCGAGCTGGGCCGGGTCGGTATCGGCCAGCTCGTCGACGTAGACGTGGGCCAGCCGGCGGCGCTCGGCCGCCAGCAGCTCCGGGTCGTCGCGCAGCATCCCGGTGGCGGCCCGGACGAGTTCCGCCGGGTCGTACGCGATCGAACCCCGGTTGCCGACGTCGCGCAGCGCGAGGACGGCGACGTACTCGCGGAGGAAGCGGGCGGCGGCCGGCCAGTCGGCGCGGCCCAACTTCTCGCCGAGGCGGGCCAGCTCGATCGGACCGACGCCCCGCTCGGCGGCGCGCATCAGCAGGTCGCGGAGCTGTTGGGCGAAGGCGCGCGTGCGGAGCGCGGGGCGCATGTCCTCCGGCCAGCCGACCGGGTCGGCGTCGGGCTCCTCGCCCACCACGTCCAGCAGCTCGCGGATGATCAGGTCCTGTTCGGGGCCGGTGAGCAGCCGGGGCGAGGGCTCGCCCCGCTCGGCGGCGGCCCGGCGGAGCAGGCCGAACGCGTACGCCGGGAAGGTGCGCACCAGCGGTTCGCGGACCACCCGGGCGGCCGGGGCAGGCGGTGCCGTGCCGCCCACCGCCGGTGGCTCGCCGGCGATCCGCGCCTCGATCCGGTGGCGCAGGTCGGTGGCGCCCCGCCGGCCGAAGGTGAGCACCAGGACGTGCTCGGGGTCGACGCCCTCGGCCACCCGGGCGGTGACCGCCTCGACCAGGGTGCTCGTCTTGCCGGTGCCCGGGCCGCCGAGGACCAGCATCGGCCCGTCGGTGTGCGCGACGACCTCGGCCTGCACCGGGTCCGGCCGCCACCGGTCCGGGGTGCTGCCGGGTCGTGGGTGCCCGGCATCGCCCGCTGCCGTGCCGCCGCCCGGCTGCGGGTGCGCGGCATCGCCCGCCGACCCCCCAGCCCGCGGCTCCGCATGGGCCGGCCCGTCGGACCGACCACCCCCCTGCCCCGCCCCGGCGTCGTGGGCGACCCCCGTCCCCACCGCGCCGGGCCGACGCACCAACCGATACGCCTGCACCACCGACATCCCACCACGCCCCTACGACACCCGAAACCTCCCACCGCCGCCGACGCGCCCCAGCTCACGTCGATCATGAGGTTGACGGCACCAACGGAGATTGACTTCGCCGTCAACTTCATGATCGACCCGGTGGGGGCAGCCCGGTGGGGGCAGCCCGGTGGGTCAGGTGAGGCGGGTGTCCAGGAGGTCGAGGGCTTCGCCGACCGTGGGGGCCACCATCAGGAGGTCTCGGCCGGCGGGCTTGAGGAAGTGCTGGTCGGCCAGGGTGTGCAGCCAGTCGAGCAGCGGGCGGTAGAAGCCGTCGGCGTCGACGAGCACCATCGGCTTGTCGTGCAGGGCGAGCGTGGCGGTGGTCCACACCTCGAAGAGCTCGTCCAGGGTGCCGAGACCGCCGGGCAGGGTGAGGAACGCGTCCGATTTGTCGATCATCAGGGTCTTGCGGCTCGCCATGGTGTCGGTGACCAGTAGCTCGTCGGCGGCCAGGTCGGCGACCTCCAGGTCGACCAGGGACTGCGGGATCACCCCGAGGGTACGGCCGCCGCCCGCCCGCGCCCCGTCGGCCAGCGCGCCCATCATCCCGACGCAGCCGCCGCCGCTGACCAGCGTGTGCCCACGCCGGGCCAGTTCCGCGCCGGTCTCGGTGGCCAGCTCCAGCCAGCGGGCGTCGAGGGTCCGGGACGAGGCGCAGAACACGCAGATCGCGGCCACGCTCAGCGCTCCCCGACCCGCCGCGCGCCCGGGCCCTCGGGGGCGGCGTCGGCGGCGGCCTGCTGGTCGGCGGCGACCCGGGCGACCGCCTCCTCGCGGATCGCCTCCTGCTCGGCGGAGAGCACCGCCTCCGCCTCCACGATGTGCCGGACCGCCTGGTCGACGTCGTCGGTGAGGCAGATCAGCTCCAGGTCGGTCGGGCCGATCTTGCCCTCGACGGCCATCGTGTCGCGCAGCCAGTCGAGCAGGCCACCCCAGTAGCGGGTGCCCATCAGCACCACCGGGAAGCGGGTCACCTTGCCGGTCTGCACCAGGGTGAGCGCCTCGAAGAGCTCGTCCATGGTGCCGAAGCCGCCGGGCAGCACCACGAACGCCTGGGCGTACTTCACGAACATCGTCTTGCGGGCGAAGAAGTAGCGGAAGTCGATGGCCAGGTCGACCCAGTCGTTGAGGCCCTGCTCGAACGGCAGCTCGATGCCGAGCCCGACGGAGAGCCCGCCGGCCTCGCCGGCGCCCCGGTTGGCCGCCTCCATCACGCCCGGGCCGCCCCCGGTGATCACCGCGTAGCCGGCGCGGGCCAGCGCGGCGCCCAACTCCTCGGCCATCCGGCACTCGGGGCTGTCCGGCTTGCTGCGGGCCGAACCGAAGACGCTGACCGCGGGCGGCAGGTCGGCCAGGGTGTCGAAGCCCTCGACGAACTCGGAGAGGATGCGCAGCGCCCGCCAGGCGTCCTTGGTCTTCCAGTCCCCCCGACCCCGGGAGTCCAGCAGCCGCTGGTCGGCGGTGCTGGTCGGGATGGCCCGGTTGCGCAGCGTGACGGCACCCCGGTGCCGCTCCCCGCCCGGGCCCCGAGCGGGGGGACGACCGTCGCTCTGGCTCATGCAGCCACCGTAGTGGAGCCGGGCCGGCCGGGCGCGCAGGCCGGGCGGCCGGCGAAATTTCTCGCGATCTTGGGCAACTAATTCGGTCGCTCGTACGTCTTACTATTCACATACGGGGTATGCCCCGGCGCGTTGCCTTCGGGGGAGGAGCAAGCGTTGATCAGTAACACCGAGATGGTCCGGATCCGCCGGCAGATGCAGCGGCGGATCCGGGACGTGGTGGCCGAGCGCCGCCGCGCCCGGATGATGGAAGCCCACGACCTCACCGGCGAGCCCACCGAGTCCGGGACCTCGCTGACCACGACCGTCTGACGGTCGACCGGCACGGCCTCGGGGAGCCCGCGTCACCTGACGTGGGCTCCCCGATCGTGTTCCCCGGTCAGGCGGGGGCCAGCCAGCGGTGCAGGGTCGCCGCGCCGTCGCGGATCTTCGTCAACTCGACGTGCTCGTCCTTGTGGTGCGCCAGGTTCGGGTCGCCCGGGCCGAAGTTCAGCGCCGGGATCCCCATCGCCGCGAACCGCGCCACGTCGGTCCAACCGAGCTTGCCGATCGGCGCCGCGCCCACCGCCGCCAGGAACTCCTGCGCCGCCGGGTTGTCCAGCCCCGGCGCCGCGCCGGCCGCCGAGTCGGTGACCGCCAGGTCGAACCCGGCGAAGACCTCGCGCAGGTGGGCCTCCGCGGCCGCCGGGTCGCGGTCCGGGGCGTACCGGTAGTTGACCTCGATCTCGCAGCGGTCCGGGACGACGTTGCCGGCCACGCCGCCGGTGATCCGGACCGCGTTCAGGCCCTCCCGGTAGTCGCAGCCGTCGATGGTCACCCGGCGGGCCTCGTACGCGCCCAGCCGGCGCAGCACCTCACCGGCGCCGTGGATGGCGTTCACCCCGTGCCAGGAGCGCGCCGCGTGCGCCCGCTCGCCGTGCGTGGTGACCACCGCGCGCAGGA